>CAWDFF010000036.1:0-166617 GCA_963801545.1 Terriglobia bacterium
GCAATCACTCCATCCGCAGTGCCATCGTGGGGTTCAAGTACTCTGCCGAGTTTGTAGCCGTCACGGTCACGCACATCCCTCACTACGACATTGGTGAATTTCAGCATGGCTTATTGTTTCTGTGAACTCCGTTGGCTTTTTGTGTTCTCGAATCTGGGAGTAGGTGACGGCGAGTTCCGACCCTAGCTCGATATTGCCTTCGTAGTCGTTGACTGGCTCGTTGTCCAAGGTTCCGAATACAAGCTGCTTCTCGTCGTCACAGTGATCTACACGCATCCACATCCACTCACCGATTACGGTGGTTTCGTCTTGGAATTCGACCTTAACGTAGTCACCGCGTGCGTAGGTTGGCATTGACAGCATTCTATCTCCTCCCCCAACTTCGACGGATTGCGATGTGGCTGGCCCAAGGCCCGCAGTTGAACCTTGACTCTCGGCGTGAAATCACATGGAAATTCCGGCTTCTGAGATGGGGTCAACGCTGGCACAGCGAAATTCACTTGTGGCAAGGGCGACAACTCGTTTTGGTCACCCGTCACTGATTTCACCGACACTCCAGCAATATCGTGGTCGGGATGTGGAATTTCCGAGCACTGGGCGTCTGCATATGGGTGTGGTGCTGTGTAATGGCTGGTCGAGACTTCGGCGGGAGGGGTTAAGGTGTGCATGCTGACCGCAGGTGGAATGAAGACCATTTTCGCTCCCGAGACTACTGCATGATTTACTGCACGATTAGCTACAGACGGGGTCAAATGCGGTCAACGCAACTCTGTTGCCAACTACTAAAACGTTGAAAACAGGCTACCAGCAAGGGTTTTCGGGAGATTAGCAAACCGCCGCATTCGGCCACTCTGCCACCTCTCCGGCGCGCGCGGAGCTACAGTTTACCACGCGATTCGAGAGTGGCGTTGAGTCGACACTCTCCCAAGAGCAATCTAGGTCCATCCCGCTAACTCGGTATGGATCCTCAGCACGATAACCACATCTCGCAACTTCAAAATTAAGGAAGGCTAGGCCCCCGGAATGTTGGCGGGTCGGTGAGAGAGACCCCGAACGGACTGCCGGCCGAAAGGCCCGGAATCCCTAATGAAGAGCAGAACAAGCTAATTCTTTGCGCGCATGCTCTTGGAGTCCGACTGATCATGAATACAGAGCAGGGTATGGGTCTTGACCGCGATGGTCGACAAAACTGCGTCGCGCTCGACGGTCAGTTTTATCTCGGTGCCCTCTTTCGCATGCAGCATACTTGATACCTGCTGGGCGGTAAAGGTGTCGACGGGCTTCCCATCGACCGCTTTGAGAACGTCGCCTAGCTGCAAGCCGGCACGTGCCGCGGGTGAGTCTTTCCAGACGGACATGATCTCGAACCCGCCCTGACCGTTCTTGGCTATCTGAATGCCGATGGTAACGTAGCGATAAGGGTCGCGCTGATAGGGCGCATCGGGCCTGAGAAAAATCCTGTTGTTCTTCAGGTCGAAGGTGATTTCAAATTGCTGGAGGATATCGGACCCAAGAATCCCCCCCCAAGTCGTCAGAAGAGAATACGCCAGCGTCGGATTGTTGCTGGACGCGAACTGCTTGATCTGAAAGCACGTCGTTCCCGAGTTGAAGGCTGGGGAGACAAACCAGAATTGCCTTTGAGGTGGGATTTCCGGCACGCGCGATTCCTTCGACGATCTGTTTCGGCGTCCAAACGCGAGCGAGCTTCTCCCATGTCTTCCAGGACAGATTTGTTGAATTCGTGCCGGTGTCGAGCACGAGTTGCGTCGGCACCGAAATAAGGGTTACTGAGACGAAGAATTGGTTATCGGAGTGACGAAGGGGTGTAGGTTTACCCAAAGTGCCAACCTTCAACAGCGGTCCGACTAGCAGCGTTTTCTTGGAATAACACAACTTAAACGTGAGCTGTTGAAGAATATCGCTGCCCAGGACACCATCTACGGCGGTTCCCAATGCTTTCGAAACAGGAGCAAGAGTCAGTTCATCGAGTGGCTCACGATTGAACTTTTGGTTCCCGATCGCAATTGTGTCGACCTCGGTGATGTCGACAACCAGATCACGGAAATTTTTCTGAATCCGTTGGGTTCCGCCGGATACCAATCCCAGGTCTGCGGCAGCGACCGGGTCAATTGCTGAACGGGAGCTCCCTGTGTCGAGCAGAAAGGTGAGAGTTCGCTCGCCGATCTTGACCGGCACGAGGACGGCGCCGCCAGCGATTTTGATTGGAATCGAATCCTGCGCGAGCGTACGGACGGAGGCCAACAACAGAGGGAGTAGTACGGCTGTGCGGAGAGAAACTGACATGACATGGTCAGGACGGCACTCGTGAAAAAAAGACTATATAGCAAAGTCGCTTCTAGGAGTTGGAAGGTTCTGGGTTGCCGGGCTTAGATATTAGCCCTCCACCGGTTGAGAAGTTTGCTGTGTCAGACCATGTGATCCGACCGGCATTTGCGTAACGGGCCACAATGAAGTTCATCAACTATCAACACTGAAGATAAAGAGACGGCACGCCCCTTTGGGCGAAAAAACTCACCTACGAATAGAAGTTGCGGGGTTTCTCATTGCGGGCATTCGACATCAGCCGCTTCGCAAGTTGAACCATGGGCGTGCGTGCCGTGGTCATCATGTATAATTGTGGAGGTTTGTAATTTGTAGGAAGGATTTGGGAGCGGCGATGGAGATAGATCTTCGCTTTCGCAAGCGTCTGAGTTCTTCAGGCCGACTTGCCCTCGTCTTTCTGACCATTTGTTGTCTCACAGTAAGTCTTGCCACCCGCTTTGCTGCAGCCAGTTCAGAACCCTCTGCTGTAAGAGCTGTACAGGCTCATTCTCCTGATGCCCAGCGTCAAAATCTGCTGAGCGATGGTCTTAAGTGGACGGCTCCAGCCGTCAGTCTTACACTCTTTGAGCCTCCGCGATCCTTTGTTCCTGCAGTTTCAGCAGTTTTTCCCTCCACGAATCTTTCGTTTGAAAGCCGGCTTTACAACCGACCTCCTCCCCGTTCCTAACGGTTTTCCATTACCAGTTAATTACTAGCTTTTGGACTCAACCCGGTCGTGACGGGGACCACTCCGATTGAGTGCAGTTTTGTCCGCCATTCGAGTCGAGTTGGAATCTGACGCAATCTTCGGGATTGCCGAACATCGCCTGAGCCCCATCCGGTCGCGAGAATTCGGGCGCCGTGAGTTGACTGATCTCCTGGAGGAGACCATGAAAAGAAATTTGACCCTGTTGGTGTTGATGTGTGGAGTGTTGGTGACGGGTGCGTTTGCAAGCGCGAAGCAGCCGTACCAGGCAGGCACCGTAGTCAGTGTTGCGAACCACGACACTCCATCCCTCTATGTCGGCAACCCGGCGGACGCACCGCTGCAATCGGAAGTCTATTCGTATGACATCGGCATCGAGCTCAACTGCACCGTGTACATGGTGCGATACGAAACCGGCCTGGACTACGTGCCGTCCGTCTTCTCTCCAAACCAGACGGTGCAAGTAAGTTTGGAAAAGCACGCCATGAATGTGAATCTTCCTGGCGCCCGTGAGGTGAGGTTGAGTATCGGCAAACGCACCCGTGTCAAGAACACATTGTGCGCTGCCAACAACTAACCTCCTGGGTATGGCCGGAAAGCTTGTAAGAGTGCCTTTTAGCATACGTAAATTAGGGTCTGAACGATGATTCAAAACATGCGTAAGCGATATCCTTCAATTCTCGCTGGAATAGCAGTTCCTGTTGTGGTGGCCGCATTGCTTGCTTTGGCCGGGTGCGGACATTCCGGCGGTTCCTCTGCAACCGTGTCCGCCGACGCAGCCCCGCGCGCAGCGGTCGTCAAAGTTCGGCGCGCCACTTTCCAACACACTCTCGATTGCAGGCTAGTTCCTGCCGTACCAGGAGGTGGAACTCCACGCCAAGGTTGCCGGCTACATCCGAAACATCAATGTTGATATCGGTGACCACGTTCGCAGTGGGCAGGTGCTCGCCGTTCTGGAGATACTCGAATTATCAGCGGAGTTGGAAGGTGCGAATGCGGGAGTTCGCCATAGTCGTGAGGAGATCACTCGAGCTCAGAATGAAGTAAGTCGGGCGGAGGCAGATCATGCAGCGCTGCATGCCGCCGCCACCAGATTGAAACAGGCGTCAGAGGCACGCCCCGGCCTGATCGCAGAGCAAGAACTCGATGACGCTACGGCCAAGGACCGCTCGGCGGAGGCGCAGGTGGAAGCCGCCAAATCGGCGCTGTCAGCCTCCCGTCAGCAATTGGAGGTTTCCCAGGCTGATCAGCAGCATTACGCGGCGCTCTCCGAATATTCGCAAATCACCGCCCCGTTCGACGGAGTGGTGACTTGGCGGTACGCGGACACGGGATCACTTATCCAGGCCGGCACTTCCAACATCAGTTCCCTGCCGGTAGTAAAACTCTCGCAAATAAATGTATTGCGGTTGCGGATACCCGTGCCCGAGTCTCTGGCCTCCAGCGTGCGTGACGGAGAACCGGCCGAGATCCGCGTGAAAGCGACGGACGAGCATCTTTCAGGGAGAGTGATTCGTTCCACCGACTCGCTCGACCGCTCGACTCGTACCATGCAGGTGGAAGTCGACGTACCTAACCGGGACTACAAGTTGACGCCTGGAATGTATGCCGATGTGTCCTTACGCATACAAAACGACCCCAACGCTCTGACGCTTCCCTTGCAGGCGATCAACCGCAGCGCCGACAAGACTACCGTGCTGCTGGTCAATGCCCAAAACCATGTGGAAGAGCGCGAGATTCAAACCGGGATCGAAGGCTCCGACCGGATTCAGATACTGGCGGGCCTGAGTGAGGGAGATCGAGTGATCGTGGGAAACCTGGGTGAGTATCGGCCCGGCCAGCACGTTGATCCGCAGATGAGCACCATGGCAGACGAAAAGTACGCCGCGGAACAGGGAGCGCACTAGACATGTCAGGTTTTGCTATTCGCTACCCTTTTTTCATCATCATGTTGTGCCTGATCATCATGGTGGTCGGCGTAACCACCATGGCCGCATGCCGGTGGATCTCTTTCCCGATATCAACATTCCGGTGGTGGTGGTGGCAACGTTTTATTCGGGCATGCCCCGGAGCAGATCGAAGCCAACATCACGAATCCCTTCGAGAGGTTTTTCACCCTTGGCAGCGGCATCGACCACATCGAGTCGCGGTCGCTGACCGGGGTCAGTCTTATCAAGATTTACTTTCAGCCGGGAACCAATCCTGACGCAGCCGTCAGCGGCATTTCGAATCTCGCGATGGCGCAATTGCGGCGATTGCCGCCGGGCACGCTGCCTCCCGTGGTACTGAAATTCGACGCTTCCAGTTTGCCGGTCTGCCTGATTACCTTGAAAGGCGAGGGGCTGAATGAGACGGAGTTGCACGACCTCGGACAGTTTACCGTGCGCAACCAGATCGCAAACGTGCCCGGAGCATCTGTACCGCAACCGTTTGGAGGAAAGTACCGGCAGATTCAGGTCTATGTTGATCCGGTGAAGTTGCAGGCGCACCAGCTTAGCCTGATGGACGTGGTTCGCACGGTGAACGATGCCAACACCATCTTGCCCTCGGGCGACGTGCGAATCGGTCCGAAAGACTACAACATTTACACCAACAGCCAGCTTCCCACCACTGCAGAGATTAACCGTCTGCCGCTGAAGTCCGAGGGCAATGCCGAACTGATGGTGGCCGATGTCGGCTACGCCCAGGACGCGGCTGCAATCCAGACCAACATCGTTCGCGTGGATGGCCAACGGTCGGTCTACCTACCCATCCTCAAACAGGGCGGAAACAGCAACACCATCGCGATCGTAAACGGCATCAAGAAGTCGATCGGCGATCTGGTCGACGTTCCAAAGTCGCTGGCGACAAACGTGGTATTCGATCAGTCCATTTTCGTGAAGACGGCAATCGCCAACCTGGGCAGCTGAGGGAGGCATCGGGCTGGTGCTGACGGCATTGATGATCCTGATCTTCCTGGGCAATTTTCGCGCGACCCTGGCTGTGATGCTTTCGATCCCGCTTTCCGCCGTCGCAGCGTTCCTCGCGATTAACGCCAGTGGGGGGTCGATCAACACCATGGTCCTGGGTGGGCTCGCGCTCGCATTTTCCCGTCTGATCGACAACTCGGTCGTGGTGCTGGAAAACATTTTCCGCCATCTCGAGATGGGAGAAAAGCCAGAGGTCGCAGCCGAGAAGGGAGGGCAGGAGGTGGCCATGCCCGTGCTCGCGGCCACCTTCACCACGGCGATCGTCTTTTTCCCGGTCGTCTTTCTCTACGGAGTCAGCCGGTTTCTGTTCACCGCACTGGCTGCAGCGGTCGTCTTCTCCTTGTTCGCGTCATACGCGGTTGCAATGACGGTAGTGCCGCTGTTTTGTGCTCGTTTCATCAAGTCAGCGCATGGCGAGGCGGCGCACCACCCCGGCACGAATCTTTTCGAGCGGTTTGTGCGTGGATTCAATCGCCGCTATGACCGGATGCTCATGCGGTACGACATTGCCGTCAGGCGCAGCCTGCTCCGTCCGTTGGCCACGGTAGTCTCGATCCTCGGAGTTTGTGTATTCAGTTTCGCTTTGTTCCCCGTGATGGGTCTTGGCTTCTTTCCGCGAACCGACCCGGGCCAGTTCGTGATCAATATCAAAGCTCCCACGGGCACACGTCTCGAGTTGACCAACCAGTACATCAAACACGTGGAAGCCGACATTCGTCAGGTGGTCAAACCGGAAGATCTGGACATGATTGTTTCGAATATCGGCATGACGCCGGATTTTTCCGCGATGTACACCAGCAACTCCGGACAGCACACGGCATTCGTGCAAGTCAGCCTCAAGAAAGAGCACTCTGTGGGCAGCTACGAGTACATGCGCCGCGTGCGCGCAAAACTGGCCGATGATCTGCCGGAACTTTCCACTTATTTTCAATCCGGAGGCCTGGTGGATGCGGTGGTCAATCTCGGACTGCCTGCTCCCATCGACATCCAGGTCAGCGGAAATGATCAGAAACAGGCTTATCAGACCGCGACCGAGATCGCCGCGAAGGTGCGCCGGCTCCGTGGTGTGAGCGACGTACTGATTCCGCAGGACCTCGACTATCCCGGGATTCAGCTCAATATCGATCGCGAAATGGCTGGGCGCATGGGGGTGTCATCCAAGGAAGCCGTGGACAACGTCATCACCGCGCTGACCTCGGATAGCATGATCGCTCCCAGCTACTGGGTCGATCCGAAGAATGGGAACAACTACATGCTCACCGTCCAGTATCCGGAGACCCAGGTCAACTCCATCACGGATCTCAAGCAGATCCCCTTGCACGCTGCGAGCAATGTCAATCCCACAAACCTGGATGCGGTGTCGGACGTGAAAATGATCAACACTCCGACCGAGGTCGACCACTACCAGCTCCGCCGCGTCATCGACGTCTACGTTTCGCCGGCCAGCGAGGATCTGGGCGGCCTCGCCAGCAAGGTCGATAAAGTAATCGGCAACACCAGGTTGCCCGAGAACGTTCGCGTCACTATGCGCGGTTCGGTGGAGGGGATGCGTCAGTCGTTCAAGAGCTTCGGCGTCGGTTTGATCCTCTCCGTCGCTCTTGTTTACCTGATCCTGATGGCGCAGTTCTCATCGTTCATCGATCCGCTGATCATCCTGCTGGCAATTCCGCCGGGCATAACGGGCGTGATCTTATTTCTGCTGGCAACGGGTACGACTGTGAATGTGATGTCGTTGATGGGAGTCATCATGATGACCGGGATCGTAGTTTCAAACAGCATTCTCATCGTCGAGTTCACACGATCGCTGAGAGGAGCGGGGATGCCAATCGCGGAAGCGGTGGCGACTGCGTGCCGCGTGCGGCTGCGCCCAGTCTTGATGACTTCCTTGGCTACGATTCTCGGCATGATTCCAATGGCCCTTGCGCTGGAAGCTGGCAGCGAACAGTACGCTCCGCTGGCACGCGCCATCATCGGCGGGCTAACGATGTCGGTCGTTGTGACCGTATTCATTGTTCCGGCTGCGTATCTGTTGATTCACCGGCGGGAAGAGCAACCTGCGCCAGCCGCGCAAAGCTGAGATCGCAGACAAATTGCAGGAGATCCCAGACCAGATGAGAAATGTGTTGATTGCTGTTTTAGTTTTGTTGCCGGTGTGCAGTTTTGCCCAGACCGCGATGAATGTAGAAACCGCGCAGAAGTCTGCCGGCGGCGCCGATGCCGCAGCCAGCCCCCGCGCAGACGGTGCCGGGCATGCCTCCGAATGATCGGCAACCCGCGGCCCCGCCAGGGATACCAACGTCTCTTTCCCTCAACGAAGCTGAAGCACTGGCGTTGAAGAACAACCCACAAATCTCGGTGGCTCGGCTGATGGCTCTGGCATCCCAGCAAGTCACGCGGGAAGCGCGTTCCAGCTTGTGGCCCACCGCTACTGCGAACCTGACGGGCGTCGATTCCCAGGAAAACAGCCGCATCACGGCTGGAGGACTCAACAATCCCATCGTCTATGAGCGCGCCGCTGCAGGCATAATGGTCAATCAACTGATCACCGACTTCGGACGCACGACAAATCTTGCCGCGAGCGCCAATTACGCAGCCAAGGCTGAGAATCAGAATGCCGTAGCCACCAAGGAGCAAGTCCTGCTGGCCGTGGACCAAGCCTTTTATAGTGCATTGCAGGCGCACGCAGTGCTGGCCGTGGCGCAGCAGACGGTGAGCGCGCGGCAGACGGTTTCTGATCAGGTAGAGGCTTTGTTCACAAGCAAGTTAAGGTCTCAACTGGACTTCAGCTTTGCCAGCGTCAACCTGGCTCAGGCAAAGCTCCTCCTACTGGACGCGGAAAATAATCAGGACGCAGCCCTGGCTGCCCTTTCTGCGGTTCTCGGATATCCGGGCGTGCACAATTTCCGGCTGATCGAGGACACAACACCAGTTGTTTCACCTCCCGGTAGTGTGGACGACCTTATCGCTTCCGCCTTCGCCATGCGCCCGGAAATATTGGCACTCGATTTCCAGTACCGGTCCGCTGAGAAGTTTCAATCCGCAGAACACGATCTGTTTTACCCCACCATCGCCGCGGTCGGGGTTGTGGGTGATACGCCGGTGCGCAATCCGGTCCTTTCCAATTGGTACGGTGCAGTAGGCGTCAACGTGGCGATTCCCCTGTTCAATGGATTTCTCTATAGCGCGAGGTCCCGCGAAGCGCGCCTGAAAACGCAGGCAACTCAAGATCGCATGCTTGATCTTCGAAACCGGATTTCACGTGACGTGCGTACCAGTTGGCTGAATGCCAATACTGCGTACCAGCGGGTTAGCGTAACCCAGCAGCTTTTGGATCAGGCAAGCCTTGCGCTCGACCTTGCCCAGACCCGCTACAAATTGGGACTCAGTTCGATCGTTGAGTTGAGCCAGGCGCAACTCCAGCAAACCCAGGCCCAAATCAGCAGCACTGAGGCGGGATACGACTACCGGCTCGCTTTGGCCGTCTTGCGTTACCAGACAACCGGGCTCTAGATGGGGCAGAATTGTAGATACAGATGCTATTCGGGCATCACGACGATCTCTTTCTTTGGGATTGCGTCGAGCGTCGCTTTATCAATTCCGAGATGGGCGATCACCAGATCGGGCGGGGTGTGAGTGAGCCATTCCGAGAGCGCCAGATCCTGGTAGACGCTGCTCTTGAACATTTCCAGAAACTTCAGGTCGGTGCTGCCAGTATTCTGGACGTAGTGCGGCAACGTCTTCTGGATGTAGCCGACGTCCCCGGCCTGGAAATCCATAGTGCGCGCGCGGCCTCCGGTAGCGAACACGGTCATTTTTCCTGCGCCGCTGATGTAGTACTGCCATTCGTCGGCATTGGGATGCCAGTGCAGTTCGCGTATCCCGCCGGGGTGAACAGTGACCAGCGCTGCCGCAATTGTGGTAGACGCTTTGAATGAACTCGAATCGATGATCCGCACCTCTCCTCCCTTGGTGCGCCTCGAAACCGCCGGCTGCGCCGCACGAAAAGCAAATTCCCGCGGCGATACGCCCAGAGACCCGGCGGCTGCTTTTTGGTCCGCGGACAGCGGGCCGGGAACTGCAGCCTGGAAAATAAATTTCTCTCTCTTCGGCATTTTTTCCATGGCCTGCTCGCTTACGCCGAAGTTGCTTGCCAGCACGTCCCGGGGAGTGTGCGCCATCCAGTCGGTGAGCAGCACTGTCTCGTATTCAGAGAAGTTTCCGTCGTCAAATACCAGAATAAATTCAGCGCCGTCGGGATTCAGGCCTTGAATCGAATGCGGAATTCCGGTGGGGAAATACCAGAGGTCGCCTTCGGTCACGTCGGCGACAAAGCCCTTGCCATCCAGGTCAATCGCCGTGATGCGTGCGTTTCCGTAGAGCATGAACGACCACTCTGCAGCCGTGTGCCAGTGCAGTTCGCGAATGCCTCCGGCGGTCAGTCTCATGTCCACGCCGGCGATGGATTTGGAAACCGCAAGCTCCCGAACCGTGACCTCGCGGGACCACCCGCCTTCTTGCATCCGCTTGTGAGAGAGCGCGAATGGATACTTGAACGTCTGCACGCCGCCCGCATCGCTGGCTGGTGGCAAGTTGGAGTCGGGATTTTGGGCGTCGAGCGAACGATTGGTTGGACCCGGCGCGCTTGTGCTTCGGTCAGTCTTGCCTGGATAGGGCCCCTGCTCCTGGGCTGCGGTATCGTCGGCCGATACCAACCCCGCAGCGGCCAGCGCCGCCGAGCCCATTCCCAGGAATCCACGCCGCGAATAGGTGCCGTTGTTCGCGTCGTTGCTCATGAATCCCTTTTCTGCATATCTATTATTTATTTCACAAACCATACGGTAGCCACTCGGTAGTGTCAATCTCTGAGCAGAAACGATGAGCGCGGGACCAGAACGCGGGAGGATTATGCTCGTCGTTAGCGCTTACAATAAGTTCATGCCAATTTCAGCCAGAAACAAACTGCGTGGGAAGATTGAAGAACTTCAATTAGGCGACATCATGGCTCATGTGGTCGTGCGCGTCGGAGACAATCTGATCGAGAGTGCGATCACGCGCCGTAGCGCCGACGAACTCAAGCTCAAGAAGGGTGATACCGTCACCGCTGTCGTCAAGGCAACCGAAGTCATGATTCAAAAGGATTGACGGGCTCAGGGCACTTCCACGATTGTTAGCTTCGTGACCTGTCGCACCCAGCGGGCCATTCTTTTTTCGTCCGGAATCACTACGCGGTACGGCCCTTCTTTTTCATCTAGCGGTTTGTCGTTGCGCAAGAAGACCAGTAGAACCTTCTTGTCGGTGAAGGCCGGGTCCAATTCAGGCAATGCGATCACAACGCGATAACCATCGGCAGCCTGGATCATCAGACAAGAGCAAGCCGCTTGCCTTTGAGAGATTCCCCAAAGCCAACCCCAGCTTTTTCCAATAGGCTCCTGAGCGTGACTCCTTCGAACACTGCGGGATCAGCGGGGGTTCCTGCGGTTACCTGGATATGCGCGAGGGATTCAATGTCACTGCGGCTCACCACTACCTGTTTCCCTGCATCAGCCTGAACGGTCAATTGTTGGCCGTGGACGGCGTGAACATGCAGCACCAGCGCGAAGAGCAGACCTGCGATTGAAACACGTCTCATCATGTCACACGCGCAGAATCATGACCTCAGTTGACTTGATGAGAGCGGCTGCGGTCTGGCCCGGCTTCAGGTTCATTTCGCGGGCAGAACTTGCGGTAATGATCGCAGTGATTTGCTGGCCACCGATGGAAATTTTGACCTCTGCCATAAGCCCACTGATGCGTACCCCGTCGATGCGTCCTACCAGTTGATTCCTTCCACTCACCTGTCGCACCACCAACGTCCGTTCCGGACCGGTCTTTCCCCTGGTCCGAAACAGCAGGCGATCGACTTCACTCTGCGGAATACGGTGGTGCCCTCCCGCGGTCTTGACGCTCCGAATCTTCCGCTTGTAAATCCACTGCTTGATTGTGGGGAAGCTCACCTGGAGCTCCAGGGCAGCTTCGCGCAGCTTCAGAAATTCCTCGTTCTTTCTCGAACGGCGTCGTTTGGGCGTCGGGGCCATTGGGACGGAATCCTATCGCCAACCCTCGACTCCGTCAACGAAAGTTAAGCCGGAATACCTGACTCATTACACGAACAGCATATAACGATATTATATTCGACATCACAAGTGGAGCGCCTATACACTTTATGATTCTTGGCGAGCAGTCTGCCTCTCGGGAGGAGCAAATGTTTAGGGACAGTTCGGGCCGGCCCGGCCTGCTCTCTTTTTCAGCGTATCGATCTCATTCCTTCAGTCTTCCCTTCTGGCGAGCCCCACGGGGGTTTCGTGGCAGGTTTGTTGTTGCTTTGCCTATGTGCTCCAATCGCCTCTGCCCAGGTGTCGGCGACTTTGTCTGGAATCGTAACCGATCAGTCTGGCGCAGCCGTGTCCGCCGCAAGCGTGACAGCCCGGAATCTGGATACGGAGCTTTCGCGGGGCACGGTTACGGATCAGGCAGGAAGATATCAATTGTTTGCCCTTCCGCTCGGGCAGTACGAAGTCTGGGTCAAGAAGGACGGCTTTGCCGAAGGAATCCGGACCGGAATTCGCCTGGTAGTTGGCCAGGATGCGAAAGTTGATCTGTCTCTGCGTCTCGGCCCGGTGAGCGAAGAGGTGAAGGTAACGGGGGATGCGCCATCGTGAACGTCACCACCCAGGACATCTCGGGACTGGTCGGGGAGCAGCAGGTGAAAGACCTGCCTCTGAACGGGCGAAGCTACGATCTGCTGCTGACGCTGAATCCGGGCATCGTCAACTTCACCTCGCAGAAGACCGGCGGCATCGGAGTATCGAACTCGACCACGGGAAACAACTTCGCGGTGTCCGGCAATCGGCCGCAGCAAAACCTTTTTCTGCTTGAACGGCGTCGAGTTCACCGGCGCGGCGGAAAACAACATGCAGCCGGGAGGAACCAGCCAGCAGCTGCTGGGCGTCGACGCCGTGCGCGAATTCAACGTGCTGCGCGACTCCTACGGCGCCGAGTACGGCAAACGGCCCGGCGGTCAGGTCAGCATCGTGACCCAGTCGGGAACCAACCAGTGGCACGGCTCCGCGTACGAGTTCCTGCGCAACAACGCCCTCGATGCGCCCAACTTCTTCGATCAGGGCTCCGCGCCGCCTTTCCAGCGCAACCAGTTTGGCGCCTCTCTCGGCGGCCCGCTCCGAACCGGCAAGACCTTCCTCTTCGGCAACTACGAAGGATTCCGCCAGCATCTGCACCAGACGTCGGCGGCGTTTGTTCCCGACTCTGCGTCGCGCGCGGCCGCCGTGCCCAGCGTCCAGCCCCTGCTTGAATCTGTGGCCGATCGCCCCCGCAGGCGCTCCTGACTTCAACGGCATCGCTCAAGTCTTCAGCAGTCCGCTGCAGACCATTCGCGAAGATTTCGGAACCGCCCGACTCGACCACATTATTTCCTCGCGAGACACGCTCGCCGGCGATTTACACGATCGACGACGGCGACGACTTCACGGCGACGATCCGTCGATCCATACAGCACCGACATCGTCAACCTGCGGGAGCAGGTGCTCAGCCTGGAAGAAACGCACGTCTTCTCAGCCACGACTGTTGAACATCGCGCGGTTCGGCTATTCGCGCGCAGGTTACTTCTTCACCGGCGAGCCGACGCCCGGCACTCCGGCGGCCGACGTTCCCGGCTTTCTGCTCGGACATCCGGTCGGCGCGGTGGTGGTCGGCGGAAGCGCGGCGTCGAATCCGCAGGCGCAGATCGGACTGGCCGGAAGCAACAACGGCAGCAATCTGCGATCGCGCGGAACCTGTTCACCTACGAAGACCGCGTGACGCTGACTCACGGCCGGCATCAGTTCAGTTTCGGCGCATGGTTCCAGCCCTTCCAGTCGAACGAGACCATCGCACTCAGCCAGTACGGGCAGGCGACGTTCACCAGCCTGCAGACCTTCCTGCAGGGCACGGCATCGAGCTTCCTGTACGATCCCGCGCCGACGGCGATGAACTGGCGGTCGCTGTTCGGCGCGTGGTACGCGGAGGACGTCATTCGCCTCACCCCGAAGCTGACTCTGTCGCTGGGCTTCCGCGATGAATTCTCGACCGGCTGGAACGAAGCTCACGGCCGCGCCGCCAACTACACCTTTACCAATGGAGTGATCTCGAACGCAGCCGCGCATCGGCAGATTCGCTTTTCACCGTCAACAACGCAAAGTTTCTGCCCCAACCGCGAATCGGGCTTGCGTGGAGTCCGTTCAGTCCAGGAAGCCGTACTTCGCGCCGGCTTTGGAATGTACAACGATCTGCAGGACGCGCTGGGATACCGCACGGACCAGAACGCGCCGTTCAATCCGACCTACAGCATCGCCGCTCTGCCGGTTTCGCAGCTTCCGATCGACCCGGCTGCTCCGGTGCCCGCCAAGGCGCTGCTGGTGCCGGGTGGCGTGCAGCCGGACATGAAAACGCCGACGCTGATCTCGTGGTCGCTCCGAGTCCAACAGGAGCTCTCGCCGAACACGTCGCTGACCGTCGGCTACGTCGGATCGCACGGCTATCACGAAATCATCGGCGTCGACGCCAACGAGCCGTTTCCGACGATCTGCCCGGCATCGCCATGCCCCGCCACCTATCCCGAGCACACTTCCCTGGCGCGCTGGCGAATGCCCCAGTTCCCGCCGGGGACTTACTACATTCCCGCCGGAACCCCCAAGGCGAATCCGACGATCGCGAACACCTGGACGTGGTTTTCGCTCGGCAACAGCACCTACAACGCGCTGCAGGTGGACTTGAACCATCGCTTCAGCCACGGCCTGTCGTCTGCGCGGCGTCTACACCTGGTCAAAGGCGCTGGACGATGGCGACTCGCTGAACGCGACGACGGCGGGAAACGCGCCGGGGCTGGTCTCGAATCCGTTCAACCTGCACGCCGACTAGGGCCTCGGCAACATACGACGTCAGGCACATGGCGTGATCAGCGCCGTCTACGCGTTGCCGTTCGGACGCGGCAAAGCGCTCGCGAACGGCCTGGGAGGCTTGGGCAACGCGCTGGTCAGCGGCTGGTCGGTGAACAGCATCGTCACCGCTGCAAGCCGGATTTCCATTCACGCCGCAGCTCAGCTACAACCCGTCGAACAACGGCGACACGCGCAATCCCGGTGCGGCCGTTTGTGAATCCGGACTTCACCGGTTCAGCGATCCTGGGAAACCCCAACCAGTGGTTCAATCCCAATGCGTTTCTGCGCCGCCGCCCAACAGCGGATTCTACGGCAACCTCGGACGAGACACGCTGATCGGTCCGGGGCTCGCGACCTGGGACTTCTCCACATTGAAAGAGACATCCATTCACGAACGTCTGAGCCTGCAATTTCGCGCCGAGATTTTCAATCTTCTGAATCGGGCCAATTTCAATACTCCGAATCTGATCGTGTTCACTCCCTCTGGAGTTTCGGGCACCGCAGGAGCGATCACCAGCACCTCGACCACATCACGGCAGGTGCAATTCGGATTGAAACTGATTTGGTAGGCGTGCTCTTTTTAATCAAGGAAGCCCACAACCAGTGCAAGGTGGTAGTCACCGACGGGCCCCTGTTCTGCTCATTTTGTCCGAGTTCTAACAGCAGGAATGACTTGGTCCGGCGGTTTGTGGGTACGATGCACTCAAGTATTCGATAAAGGCCTCACGGTCACCGGGTTCGACAAAAGCGCCCCACTTGATCATTTTGTCTGAAATCCGCACTACAGGGGACGGGTCTATTGAGCAATGTTCCGCACCAGGCAGCAGCATAACCCCTTATTCATACACGCTCGAAACAATCGCCTCCTTGTCTATTCGGGAGGCGATGTACTGTTGTGCTGGTGTCCAATCTTGATCGTCCTTGGGAGCAACGTGGAGAGCAAATCCGCCCGAACTAGATGAACTTGCGCCGCCTAGGAGATTCCCCTCCCGTCTGCAAGTTATTAAAAAAGTTGAAGCGGTAACAGAGAAGCACGATTCGCAAACCGCCGCATTCGGCCACTCTGCCACCTCTCCGGCGGAACTTCAGTTATCACGCGATATTGCGTTTGGGTTTGGGGTGAGCCGGCTCGACGCGGTTGCGGCCGGAGTGTTTGGCACGGTACAAGGCTTGGTCGGCGGACTCGATGACCTGCTCGACCGCGCGGGTCCCGGGTCCGGGTTCGGCGACGCCGATGCTGACGGTCACAGAGAGGTCTCGATTCGCCGACTCGGAAATGACGCCGGTGGGTCGGGTTCGGCGTCGCGACCCCGAGGTGCGGCGAGTTTCGGACCTGCGATTTGAGCGTCTCCGGTCATTCTGCTTTGCAATCTGGCTTGGCGAATCTTGGCCCCCAAGGTCTTCGTCTCGAAGATCACGGTCTCGAAGGGCTTGGTCTCGAAGATCATTGCCTCGAAAATCTTGGCGCCGAGAGTCTTGGCCTCTTGAATCTTCCGCGCGAGAGTCCCGGCCACCAGAGTCTGGGCTTCGTGAAGTGCTGCGGCGCTCTTCCCCGGCGCGCACGCGGAACCTGGACGCTCCGATTGCGGCACGTAGTTGCTCCAGATGAGGCAGCGCATCTTTGACTGACTTGCCGCGAAACAGAATGGAAAATTCTTCCCCTCCTACGCGATAGGCCCGGCCCCCGCCGGTCACGTTCGCCAGTTTGGCGGCCACCAGGCGCAGAACCTGATCACCAGTCTCGTGGCCGTAGGTATCGTTGAACTTCTTGAAGTGATCGATGTCCACCACCGCGATCGCATAGGGTGCCTCGAGATGAAGCAGAGCGTCATTGAAAGCGCGGCGCGCAGGCAAAGTGGTCAGCTCGTCATGGTAGGCGAGAAGATAAGAGTTTTCGATGATGGAACTAACCAGGATCAGGCCAGCGGTAGCCCAGTATGCGGTGGCGGCGGGGCCGACACCTCCAGCTTGAAAGGAAAAAAAAGTGGCCAGCAGCGCCCACAGCAGACCACTCTCGGTGGGCTTGCCGTAGAGCAGGAAACGCAGCAGCAGAACCACCACAGCAGCCACGAAGGCCAGCACCGCCACCGTCGGTATCCGGGTGGAGAGAAGCTTTCCGAGAAAATCCGGGTGCAGAAACCCCGGGCCGATAGTGGTTCCGGGGCGACAGATAATCGCGACAAAGACCGACTCGAAGAATAAGACTGCGAGCTTGGGGACGATGGCGGGAAAAACCGAGCCGCGCTCACCAGACACCGAAAGCGCAATGAAATTCAAAGGCAGGAGGAAGGCCACGGCTTCAAGAGCTATGCGGCCCGGTCCGGCAGAAGACATTCGCCCGGCGGAAAAAAATTCCACGGCGCGATGGGCGAGAAGCAGCGTGAGCAGAGCAAACAGGACGCGGCTGGAATGGAAACGCCAGGCCAGCAAGATCCCGGCGACGAAGACGGCATAGTAATAGAAGCTGATGGCTGGGGCAGGAACGAGCCCGAATGTTCCCCGGAACACCACACTGGCGGCCAGCAGGAGTATGCCTCCGGGTACCACCAGGGACTTGAGCGTTTTTTGGTTCCAGAGCTCCACGCCTGCCTTTCATCGATGTGGTCATTATCCGCGATTGTCCCCGAAGGCAGGAAGGGCAAGCCGGTGACGGCACAGGTTCATCAGGTTGTGCCTTGGAACTGTCGAGCTGCGCTCGACTGGAGGGCCGGGGGCGGCCGTCTCTACATGTTCACACCGATGGCCGTTTCTACCTGTTTATCTTGCTCCTCTTCTTGCACTCGGATCCGTTTTGGGAACGCTACACCTTTGATCCGAGCTGATTCTCTTGTTCCCTGCCTCTTCCTGACTAAGAATCAGAATTAGAGCCAACTTATGAGAATTCTTGTCGCGGAAGACGATACGGCCCTGGCCAGTTTCGTAAAAAAAGGCCTGGAATCTGAACACTATGCGGTGGACGTTTCAGCGGACGGGGAACAGGCGAGGGCGATGGCGGGAGAACTGGACTTTGATCTGGTGGTTCTCGATCTGAACCTGCCACGGCTGGACGGAGTGGCAATTCTGCGCTATCTGCGAACGAGGAAACCGAGCATGCCCATCCTGGTTCTGACCGGGCGCACCCGCGTGGAAGACCGGGTGCAGTGCCTGGACCTGGGCGCGGATGACTACCTGGGCAAACCATTTTCGTTCACCGAACTTTCGGCGCGCATCCGGGCCCTGATGCGGCGCAGTCACTTGCCGGCGGAGTCGGTGCTGGCGGTGGATGATCTGAAGCTGGACCGGGTGGAGCGGCGAGTGGAGCGGGCGGGGCGGCGGATCGAGCTGACCTCGAAGGAGTTCTGTCTGCTGGAATACCTGATGCGCAACGCCGGGCGGCGCATCACCCGGGCAATGATCATCGAGCACGTGTGGAATCTCTCTTTCGATACCTGCACCAATGTGGTGGACGTCTACGTGAACTACTCGACCGCACAAGTGGACAAGAGAAAAGTGGGACATCTGGCACTCGCCATCCAGGTTGCGTTCCAGGAACTGGGAGTGTTTTCCGCTTCCAACACGCAGATTCCGATCGACGCGAAAGATCCCATGCCGTTCAGCACCGTGCAAGCCATCGAAAATACCGAGCGCGTCGCGACGATGGGACGGATTGTCAGTTCACCCAGCGGCGTGCTTTCGGGCGCGATTGAAAATGGGGATCTCACTTCTCTGCGGAAGGAGTTACAGCGGGCGCTGGCGCCGGAGATTTCACGCCGCGAGGTAGCGCTGCGCACAGTACCGGACGGCCTGGTGGTCAGCCTGCGAGAGATTGGGTTCTTCGAAAGCGGCTCGGCGGACATCAAGTCCAGTTCACAACCGGCTTTCGGCCGGATTGTGGCCTTGCTGGCGCAGCGCAACTTTCGGATCCGTATCGAAGGCCATACGGACGACGTTCCGATTCACAATTCTCGATTTGACTCCAATTGGGAGCTTTCGACGGCTCGTGCTACACAACTGGTTCGCCTGCTGATGACGAGATACGAACTTGCGCCGGAACGCCTTTCAGCCGCCGGTTACGCAGCATATCATCCGGTCACCGGCAACCGCACGGCGGAAGGGCGGGCGCAGAACCGTCGTGTAGATCTGGTAATTCTGGGAAAATTCGCACCCCCTCTGTGACCAGCACACCTCGATCGTAAAACTGATTCTGAGACCTGATCGCCCAGGCGCGCCACGACTAACGCGAGTCCCGTGCTTCCACTTCCAGCGTCTCTCTGATTTTGTGCAACAGGGAATCGCCTGAGAATGGTTTGGGCAAATAAGACCATCCGGGCCGAAGTCGCTTTCGGGTAACTGAGTTTTCGGGGTAACCGGAAATAAGGATGGCTTTGATGTTGGGAGATTGAGTTGTGAGTTCATGCGCCAGATCAGCGCCATTGCGATCGGGCAATACGACATCGGTAAGCAACAGTTGCAGATGGTTCGCGTGGCAGCGGAAGGCGAGGAGCGCTTCGGCGGCATTTCGCGCTTCTAGTACGCGATATCCAGACAGGCGCAGGATCTGGCTGGCCACCTCACGAACGAAAGTTTCATCCTCCACGAGGAGGATGGTCGCGGGCAGACGCGGGATGGTGAGTGGAGCGAGCAGTACCGGGCCGGGTCCCGCGAGTTCGCTTTCTTGTCCGGCTTGCCTCAGCCCAGCTTGACCCAGATTAGCTTGACCCAACGTTGGACCTCCAATATCCGCAGGGTATTGTGCACTTCTATTTCCATCTTCGGTTTATCGCGCATGAGAAGAGGCCGAGTGATTGGCGGAGAGTTTACGAGAGCGCCGAGTGGCTGCCTATAGGGCGCCGGAGGAGGAACGAGTTCGTTCCGGGAAAACCTGCGCGTTTTTGGGAACGCTGGACTCTGAGCTGGGCAAGACTATTTGGGCCGGGTGAGCAGGGTCTGATTGGGATCGAGTACGACCTTTCGGGTGCCGGCGGGGGCAGACAAACGAAAGCTGGTTTCGGGGCCGTCGGCGAATACACGTCCCAGCAAAACATCTTTTCCGCCAAGCACTGCGTAGACCGGGACGGCGGTTACCAGATCCGTGGGCGCGTCACTCTGCAAAATTGTTCCGGTCACGACCGTTCCGCCGGGCTTCGGGTTGTATTTGACTGATTGCAATTCGAAACGTGGGATGGCGGTGCCGTTGATCCATCCCTCGTAGAACCAGTCCAGCGATTTTTTTCCCTCGTACCAAAGGGAAGGAGGCAATTCTTCTTCGAAAACGCGGAGGAGCTCGCGGGTATCGATTGATTTATCCTGAAAATGTTCTCGTACTCTGCGAAGTGCCCGCACGAAGGGCTCATCCGCAGGAGAAGGGTTGGCGGAACGGCTGGAGCCCTTCACTTCCGCATCTCGCATCATGTATCGCAGCATGTGAAAAAGCCATGTCCCGCGGCCATAGCTGACGGCTTCATATCCTTCAGGAAAATGAGAAGAATTCAGTCGGGTGCCGAATGTGACCGGGCCGGCGTCCGCGAGCGGCGAGCCGTCCTTGTTTTTGGCAAGGAGATCCTGGCGGTATTTCTCCATGATGGCGCGAAACTCATTCGGAGAGTTGGACTCGAGCAGCATCAGGGCACTGTAGGTTGCCAGAGCTTCGGCGAGCCACTGATCACGGTAACTCTTCCAGGACACCAGATCGCCCCACCATTGATGAGCGGTCTCGTGAGGGATTACGTTATCGCTCAAACTCTTGGCCAAGGGACTCATGTGCAGCTCAGATTTTTCCGTGGGAGTAAGAAAGGAAAAACTGGAGAGGAAGATGAGCGAGGGCCAACCCTGGCTGACATCTCCGGGCATTTGGGTCAGCGCCAGGCTGGCATAGGGATAGGGGCCAAAGCGCTGGGCGAAAAACTCCACGGCGTGGGCGGACAAATTTGCGACCGCCTGGGCATTTCGCGCGGGAGAAGGCGGAGGCAGAACGACGGTGATGGATTCCGGTGTTGGGTGGTGCCGAAACGGCGCAAGCGGCTGCGCGGTGTCAACTGTACCTTTCGGAAAGGAGCGTTCCACCCCGGAGGTAGCGTAGGCTTCGACCTGGACGTCGCCGGCATGTGCCACCACCCGCGCGTATTTGCCGAGATTGAACCCGGCCACGGGAATCGGGCGGTCCGAAACCCAATGGCCTTCCTGCTCACCCGCGGGCAAATTAGCAGACGCGCCCTCGATACGTTTTCCGGTGGCGACCAGAGCCCAGTCAGCGGGATAGCGAAACTGCAAATCGAACTGGGACATCTCCAGGCCGGGGTTCGGGTACCAGGTACCGCGAGCTCCGACGTATAGAAGTCCGGCTCCGGCTTCGGAGAGCACCTCGCCTCGATAGACGAAATGCAGGTCGATTTTTTCACCGGCGCGCAGAGGCTGGGGAAATACGACTGCGACGAGGTCGTTACCCCGCCGCGCCAGCTCGGTCCCTTCCAGCGCCTGATTGTGGATGAATTCGACTGGCTGTCCATTGGCCTCCACTTTCTGAATCTGGAGGAAGCGGGACAATTCGAAGAGCATGGCTCGCTGTCCGCCCTGGCGAACATCGAGTTGCAGGGAGGCTTCGGCATCGAGTTTGGTGGGAGGCTCGACGCGCGCGCGAATCTTGTATTGGGTCACGTTGACTGCCTCGGGCCCGGCTTCTTCTCCCAGAACGGCGGTTGCTTCGGCCGTCGGCCCGGCTGGCTGGCCCAGAGAAAATGAAGTCCACACATCGTAATAACTCAGACCTGCGACCGTCTTCAGTTGACCGGCAAGGATTTGCTCCGCGGCGAGCGAGTCGAAATAGAGATCGAAAGTACCCAGGTCGGGCCCCTGAACCCGGGCATGCAGCATGCGATCTTTATCCCGTGCATCGGATTTCGGGGTCTCGGCTGGGGCGCCGGATGAGGGCAGATATTTACTGAAGCTCAGAAGTAGTCGCAGGGCATCGGGTTCCGCCAGGTTGCGAGCGGCGGAGTTCCACTGGGTGAGAAATTCCTGGGGATTTGCCGCCGGCCGGAGCGCAGGCTGCAACTCGGCGAAGGTGTCGTCATTGAAGCGGAAATACGCGGTGACAAAGCGCTGTTCCAGAATGGCCGCTCCGGTAAAAAGCATCATGGACGCTCGTTCGGACTGGTTCGGCGGAGCCAGAAGAACTTCGCCCTCGCCTTCGAAAAAGGCGCCGGTAACCCGCCCGGCAACGTCCTCGGTGAAGGCGATGGTCCCGTCGTCGAAGGTGATGTGTAAAGCGGCGCGATCGAGCGATACCTCGCGAATGTTGTACACGCGTGACTTGTCGAGTCCGACGGTCCGCAACTGCGAATACAAGGCTTCAGCCGAGTGATCCAGTGGCGCTGAAGTCCCAGGGGCGGTGGTGGCAGGCGGAGCCGGGTTTTGCGCGCCGGTGAATGGCGCGGCAAGCAACACCACCGCTAGCAAAATTATCGTCAGCAACTTTTCGGGAATGGTTCTGGTTACGTCAGTCACGTAGGCTGGCCTTCGCTCCTGTTGCTAGAATGCGCCCTAGTGCGGTCACCTGTCATCTTATTATCGGGCTTGTTGCTGGGCGCAGTCTGCTCCCCGGCCGAAGTCATCCATTTGAAGAATGGTCGCACGATCTATGCCGACCAGGTTCATGAAAATGGTTCCCATCTGGAGTATGAGGTGGGTGAGGACGAGTACGCGATCCCGAAATCGTCGGTTGAGCGGGTGGAAGCCGGGGGAATTCGTCCTGAGCGGGCAGCGACCGGGGGCAAGGAATCCCACGACGTACCGTCCTTCACTCCCGCCGACAACCTGAAGGGCGAACCCGAGGTCAGCGACAAGATCATCCACGATGGTCAGGTGGATACCGACGCGCTCGCCGCCCTGGAGCAACAGGGCAATGCCCGGATGACCGCTGCGGGGTACTTCATCGCCGGCAAACACGAGATGGAGCATGAAAATTTCAGCAAGGCTCGGGCATTCTTCGAGACTGCGCTCCGTTTCGAGGGCCAAAATCCCACGATTCTGAACTATTTCGTGGCGCTGCTGCTGCGAACCGGGAACGCGCTGGAAGCGTTGCCTTACGCGGAGCGCGCGGTGCGGGCGGCACCGGACTCGCCCGACACACTGGCCATCCTGGGCTACGCGCAGTTTGCCAGCGACCGGAATAAGGATGCCATCCGCAGCTGGAAACAGTCTCTGGCGCTTCGTCCCGACGCGCAGGTGCAGAGGTATCTGGAGAAGGCGGAGCGGGATGCCAAGGCCGAATCGGACTACACGCAAAACGAGAGCAGCCACTTTACCTTGAAATATGAAGGCCGGCAGACACCGGAATCGTTGCGGCGCGATCTGGTTGCCACGCTGGAATCGCATTATGACGACCTGGTACGCGATCTCGGAGTGGCGCCACGCGGCAGTATCGCGGTCATTCTTTATACCGACCAGGCTTTCTTCGACGTCACCCAGTCGCCTTCATGGGCGGGCGCGGTGAATGACGGCAAGCTGCGCATTCCAGTGAACGGGATGAGTTCGGTGACGCCCGAGCTGTCGCGGGTGCTCAAGCACGAACTGGCGCACTCCTTCATCAATCAGCTTTCCGGAGGACGCTGCCCGCAATGGCTGAATGAGGGCATCGCACAGGCGGTGGAACCGAAATCGCTTTCATCGCGGGGGCGCCGCCTGGCGGACCTGTTCAAGGCACAGCAGGAGATTCCCTTCAACGCGCTGGAGGGCAGTTTCATGCGCTTCTCAGGACTGGAGGCCATCCTGGCCTACGACGAGTCTCTGGCGGCGGTGCAATTCGTCATCGACACCTACGGCATGAGCGATATCCAGCGCCTGCTGGAACGGTTGGGCGAGGGCAACTCCACCGAAGCCGCTTTACGAGCCACAATCCATGACGACTACGGACAACTGCAGGGTGAGGTCAGGAAGTACCTGATCAGCAAGTACGGGAGCTAGGTCGAACCGGTACGTAGGCATCTGAGGGCACCCCACTGCGCACCCCTTCGTTGCAACTACAAAGGCTACCGATCGCAAGCTAGTCCAGCAGGGTCACGTTGCCATTGGCGATGTCATAGTATGCCGCGATTACCTTCACCCTGCCTTCTTTCAGCAAACCCGAGATCACGGTGGAAGACTCGCGGAGAAGCGCTGCCTGGATCCTGGCATTCGCCTTGATCGCCGCATCGAGGTCGTGACCGGCCTGGTCGACTGCAGGCTGGATATGAGGATAGAGGGCGCTGATCTGTCCGGGGACTTCCTTGCCCTGGATGGTCGCCTTGACTGCGCCGCAGTTTGCGTGTCCCATGACCAGAATCACTTTCGTGCCCAAGACTGCCGCTCCGTATTCCAGGCTGGCGATAATTTCCGGGGTGACGACGTTGCCTGCGACCCGGGTTACAAAGATGTGGCCGATGGTTTGATCGAAGAGTAACTCCACCGGCACACGCGAATCGGCGCAGGAAAGAACCCCCGCAAACGGCTCCTGCTTGTCGATAGTTTTTTCTTTCAGGATGGCGAGATCGTGTTCGTTTGAGGTCATGCGTCCGCTGGTGAAACGCTGGTTGCCTGCCATGAGCTCCTGCAAGGCAGCATCGGGACTGAGAGTACTCTGCGCCAAAGCGTCTTCGGGAGAGAACAGGTTAACGCCGAGGTTTGCGACGATGCCCAGCACTGTTCCCGCTATGGTCGACTGCAAAAAGCGCCGTCTGGGCGAGTCCTGACGCGCACCGACGCCGCGAATTTTGTCCAGGTCAAGCTCTTTGGATTCGTCCGATCGGTTCATACGGCACGGTCTCCTTTCACCGGTTGCCTATCTTTTATCACGTATCACGAATCTGAGGATTTCCTTAGCCCAAAGAATCACGTAGGGGCGGGCACCCCCGCCCGTCCGGCCGGGCAAAGCCCGGCAAGTTTCAATCGAACAATGAAATAGGCGAGCTGCGCTCGCTCGCCCGGACGGGGGCGTCCGGGCCTACGTGTCCATAGCTGAATCGACGGGCTACCGCTCTATTTGCACCAGGCCTGACGCGACCGCGGCCGGCGCGGGAAACTGCGGCGCGCGCCAGGAGTCGAAGACGGACACCTGGTGGACGCACGAAACGGTGCAATTGGGAGCGCAGGTTTTTTCCGCAAGATACTCGCGGCGGATATCTTCCGTGGTGTACTCCACCAGGGGAATGGCGGGGTAGCCGCGCTGCTGCGAGCAATAGTGCACCAGCCCGTCCTCGCAGATGTATAGATAGCGCGCGCCGGCGCGGCAGCGCCACTGGTTGGGGCGGCCGTCTGCGATGTTGTCCTGGAATCCGTTGATGCGAGTGAAGCTGCTCTTCTCCATCGACTTCATCTCGTGATAAATGCGGCGCTCTTCGTCGTTCAGCGGCTGCAACTGCCCAGAGCCATCGTGGATGATGCCGATGGTGGAGCTGAAGCCGAGTCCCAGGGCGCGCTTGCCGATGGTGAGGGCATCCTGCGGATTGCGGACGCCGCCGCCCACGACCGAGTTGATATTCACGTGGAAGTCGGCATACTCGGCGAGCAGCTCCAGCTTCCTGTCCAGCACTTTCAGACTTTTCTTCGAGACTTCGTCAGGGGTTACATTGTCGATGGAAATCTGCAGCCATTCGAGTCCGGCCTGGTTCAGGCGCTCGATGCGTTCCGCAACCAAGAGATAGCCATTGGTAATCAGCCCGGCAATCATGCCGCGTTTACGTATGCGGGCAATGATCTGGTCGAGTTCGGGATGGAGGAGCGGCTCGCCGCCGCTGATGGTGATGACCGAAGTTCCCAGCGCGGCCAGCTTGTCGACGCGCCCAAACATGGTTTCGGTGGGAACCGGTTTCGAAAAATCGTCGTATTCGTTGCAGTACTCGCAGGCCAGATTGCAGCGCCGGATGGGGATAATGTGCGCCAGCAGCGGATGGTCCGTGGATGCGAAGGCGCGCGCGATCATGCTTGCTCCACGCATGTTTCGGTGGAGAGCTTTCAGACGGCGACGCGCGAGGGTTCCAGCTGCAGGCATGGCGATACGACTTTTATTAGAGCATAGCCCCGCCCGAAGCGCATGGTTTGGACAGTGTTCGGGGCGATTCCTGGAGCGAACGGAGAATGGAGGGCGCGGGGCGGTCAGGCCGGATTATCAAGGGAAGCTAACTAAGAACTGACAACCAGAAACTGACTACTGGTTTTATCTTTCACGAATTACGACGACAACATGTTGAGAGTGCAGAGCTACCATACAAACCGAGGGCGAGATGCTCTCCAGACAGCCGGTGGCTTACCCTGAGCGCAGCCGATGGGACGTAAAGCGAAAAGCAGATGCCTAATATCGAAAAAACTGATGGGTCAAGACGGCTATTTGGATTGACACCTGGCCGGGGAGGTCGATAGTCTATCTGGACACGGATAAGGCTGGAGTCCGCTCGAAATGGATAGGGTTGCATTCATCGTGAGCCGAATTGCCCTGGGGGTGCGAGTGCGTCTTCTCGCCCTTAGCGTGGCCATTCCTGGCCTGGTGCTTGCACCTCAAGAAAGCGGCGGATGATCTAGCGATAACATAGATTTGGCAAAAGGCCATCATCCACCGCATCGGATGATGGCCTTTTTACTTTCTGCACCACTTGACGCATGGGCCTCGACGGAGGCCGGGGGAGGACGACTTGGTGGAACCAGAACACGTAGGACCAGAGCAGGCAAAACCAGACCAGAAAAAGCGCCCGCATGTAACCATATTCGACACTACCCTGCGGGACGGGGAACAGTCGCCGGGCTGCAGCATGAATGTCGACGAGAAGTTGCGCATGGCGCGCCAGCTCGACCGCCTGGGCGTGGACATAATCGAGGGCGGTTTCCCTATCGCCTCCGAGGGCGACTTTCAAGCGGTGAAAGCGCTGGCGCGGGAACTTCGCCGTCCCATCATCGCCGCCCTGGCCCGAAGTTGTCCGGGCGACGTTGAACGGGCCTGGCGGGCGCTCGAAGGGGCCGCTCGACCGCGGATTCATACTTTTCTGGCCACTTCCGATATCCACTTGCAGCACAAGCTCAAGCTTTCACGGCGGCAATGCCTGGAGCAGGCCCGCGACGGGGTCAAGCTTGCCCGCTCCTTTTGTAAAGATGTCCAGTTCTCCGCAGAGGACGCCAGCCGGACCGACATCAATTTTCTGTGTGAAGTGATGGAGGCGGTGATCGAGGCGGGCGCTACCACGCTCAACATCCCGGACACGGTCGGCTTCAGCGTGCCCCACGAATTCGCGCAATTAATAGAAACGCTAGGAAGGCGCGTCCGGGGCATCGGTGGCGTCACCATCTCGGTTCACTGCCACGACGATCTGGGATTATCTGTGGCAAACTCACTGGCAGCGATCGGGGCTGGGGCGCGCCAGGTGGAGTGCACCGTCAACGGCATTGGCGAGCGGGCGGGGAATACTTCGCTGGAAGAGCTGGTGATGGTGATGCGGGTCCGAGAGGAGCACTATCCTTATGAAACTGCAGTAGTTGCTGAGCAGCTATTTCCGTCCAGCCAGCTCTTGTCCGAGATCACCGGAGTGTACGTGCAGCCGCACAAGGCGATTGTGGGCAGAAATGCATTCGCGCACGAAGCCGGGATTCACCAGGATGGAATGATCAAGGATCCGTCGACCTATGAGATCATAGCGCCCCAGTCGGTGGGCGTTCCCCACAACGCGTTGGTCCTGGGCAAGCATTCGGGCCGCAACGCCCTGCGAGTGCGGTACGAAAAACTGGGTCTCACCTTCGACCGGGCCCAACTCGACGACGTCTACCGCCGCTTTGTGGCGCTGGCGGACAAGATCAAGACGATTGAGGATGGACACCTGCTGGAACTGATTCGCGATGTGCCCAGCCGGACGGCCTACATTCCGGATACCGCGGCGAAGACCACGGCTACCTGGATGGCCCCGTTGAGCAAAGAGGACGCGCAATCACTGCATCCTGACCTGAATGGCGCCAAAGAAAAGGCCCACGCCGCACACGCAGCTCACGAGCGCGAGAGCGAGCAGGAAGATTATTTGTGGGGCGTATGATTGAAGCGGCAAGTACCGCGTGGGGACAGCCGCCCTCGGCTGTCCAGTCGAGCGAAGCTCGACAGGTCTTTGCCGGCAGCACAAAGCGGAGCTTCGCTCCGCCTGACAGCCGAGGGCGGCTGTCCCCACGCAGTCTGTAAAGATTCAAGATTAAGGACTGGGATCCATGACAAAAACGGGAGCACAAATTCTCTGGGAGTGCCTGGAGCGCGAGGGCGTGAAGCACGTTTTCGGCTATCCAGGAGGCGCAATTTTGCCGGCTTACGATGCCTTGAAGCACAGCGACATCCACCACATTCTGGTGCGCCATGAGCAGGGCGCCACTCACATGGCGGATGGCTATGCCCGCGCCAGCGGCGAGGTTGGCGTCGCGGTCGCGACCTCAGGCCCGGGAGCGACCAACATGGTCACCGGCATCGCTACCGCGATGCTCGATTCCTCTCCGATTGTCTGCATCACCGGCCAAGTGGGCAGCAAGCTGATCGGCTCGGACGCCTTTCAGGAAACCGACATTACCGGCATCACGCTTCCCATCACCAAGCACAATTACCTGGTCACACACGCTGACCAATTGGCGCGCGTATTGCGCGAGGCTTTTTACGTGGCCCGCTCCGGCCGCCCGGGTCCGGTGCTCGTCGATATAACTAAGGACGCGCAACAATCTTCCTGCGAATTCGATTGGGAAGCCGCCCGTCCGCAACTGCCGGGGTATCGTCCTGATCTTTCTCCCGAGGAGTCCGAGTATGCCCAGGCTCTGGAGTTGATCCACAAATCCAAGCGGCCTCTCATACTCGCGGGGCACGGAATTATCGTCTCGGGAGCCATGGCGGAAGTTCTGACCCTGGCGGAGAAGGCCGGCATTCCCGTGGCCCTGACTTTACTCGGGCTGGGAGCGTTTCCGGCTTCGCATCCTTTGAACCTGGGCATGATGGGAATGCACGGCGAGGCCTGGGTAAACCATGCGATTCAGGAAGCCGACTTATTGCTGGCGCTCGGCATGCGCTTCGACGACCGGGTCACAGGCAATCTCAAGACCTACGCACAGGATGCCAAGAAAATCCACATCGAAATCGATCCCGCTGAAATCAACAAAAACGTTAAGGTGGACGTGGCCCTGGTTGGAGACCTGCGCGAAGTCCTCAAGGAGTTGCTGCCTCGCGTGGAGTCGGTTGACCACACCGAATGGTTGGATTCTATTGATAAGCTGAAAGGCGACTCCGCGGTGCGAGACGTTCAGAAGCTTCCCGACAACGGACATCTCTACGCCGCGCACGTCATCAACGACCTGTGGCGCGAGACTCGCAACAGCAACACCGTGGTCGTGACCGACGTCGGCCAGCACCAGATGTGGGAGGCGCAATACTTCAAGCACGAAAAGCCGCGCTCGTTAATTACGTCGGGAGGTTTGGGAACTATGGGCTTCGCCCTGCCGGCGGCCATCGGAGCCAAAGTGGCGCGGCCGGACGCGGAAGTCTGGGTGATCGTCGGCGACGGCGGCTTCCAGATGACCATGTCCGAACTTGCGACCATTCAGCAGGAGAAGCTGAAGGTCAACATTGCGATCATCAACAACGGATTTCTGGGCATGGTGCGCCAGTGGCAGGAATTCTTCTACGAGCGCAACTATGAAGCCACGCCGTTGCTGAATCCGAATTTCGTGAAACTGGCGGAGGCGTACGGGATCCGCAGCATGGCGGTGACCGAGCGCTCGCAGGTGTTGCCGACGGTGCGAGCAGCACGCGATCACGACGGCGCTGTGCTGATCGACTTCAAGGTTGAACAGGAAGATACCGTCTACCCGATGGTTGCGGCCGGTGCGTCTTTGAACGACATGATCCGGCGGCCCAGCCCCATTGTCGAAACTGCGGCGGACGAATAAAGGTAAAAATGCTGAACATCTTTGTTGTCTATGTCGAAAATAAACCGGGCGTGCTGACCCGTGTGGCCTCGCTGTTCCGCCGCCGCGCCTTCAACATCGATTCATTGACGGTCGGGCGCACGGAAAAGCCCGAAGTTTCGCGCATGACCATCACCGTCGACACTAATCCGGACCAGGCCAAGCGCATCGAAGCCAATCTCTATAATCTGGTGAACGTGCTGCTGGTCGAAAACATCACCCACGAGCCGGCGATCGCGCGCGACCTGGCCATGATCAAAGTGGCGGCCACGCACGAAGCCCGTTCGCATGTGCTCGAACTGGCCAGCGTGTTCCGCGCCCGCGTGGTGGATGTCGCGCCGGAATCGCTGACCATTGAAATTACCGGCGGCGAAGACAAAATCGATGGACTGCTGGAAGTGCTTCGTCCTTACGGCGTGGTAGAGATGGTCCGAACCGGCATCGTCGCCATGCGGCGCGGCACAGCGTCATCCACGGTGAATCCGGCAAAGACGGCAGACCCAGAAATTGCCGCTTCCGATGAAGGCGTTTCGTATTCGGTTTAGCCGGGCTCGGTTTAGCCGGGCTCGGTTTAGCCCAAGACCTGTTTGACCAAGTTTGTTCGACCCAGCTCTGTTTTTAGCAAGAATCAAACCGCATTTTTCGAAAGGGAAACATCATGCCGAAGATGTATCACGAGAATTCTGCCGACGTGGCCTTAATTCGTGGGAAGAAAGTGGGCATCGTTGGCTACGGCTCCCAGGGCCACGCCCACGCCCTCAACCTAAAAGACAGCGGCGTGGACGTGCGCGTAGGTTTGCCCGCCACCAGCGAATCGCGCGCCAAGGCCAAAGCCAGCGGGCTAACCGTTGGCACGGTTGCTGAAGTCGCGGCCTGGGCGGATGTCATCATGATTCTGGTGCCAGACACGGTGCAGCCGGAGGTCTACAAGAAGGAAGTGGCGCCGCACTTGACCGCCGGCAAGACGCTGATGTTCGCACACGGTTTCAACATCCGCTTTGGCACGATCAAGCCTCCCGCCAACGTCGACGTGACGATGATTGCGCCCAAGGCGCCCGGACATCGAGTACGCGAAGTGTTTGTCGAAGGCGGCGGAACCCCTGCTCTTTTGGCCATTCATCAAGACGCTACGGGAAACGCCAAGCAGTTGGCGCTCTCCTACGGCAAGGCCATCGGCGCAACCCGAGCGGGCGTCATCGAGACCACATTCTCGGAGGAAACCGAAACCGATCTCTTCGGTGAGCAGACCGTGCTGTGCGGCGGCGTAAGCGCGTTGGTGAAGGCGGGATTCGAGACCCTGGTCGAAGCCGGTTACCAGCCCGAGATCGCTTATTTCGAATGCCTGCACGAGCTGAAACTTATCGTGGACCTGATCTATCGGGGCGGGCTCAACTACATGCGCTACTCGGTCAGCGATACCGCCGAGTACGGCGACTACACCGGAGGCCCGCGCATCATCACCGAACAGACCCGGGAAACCATGCGCCAGATGCTGCGCGAGATTCAGGATGGAAGCTTCGCCAAAAAGTGGATTGCCGAGAACGAGACTGGCCGCGAATGGTTTGATGCCACCCGCGAGAAAGAACAGCAGCAGAAATTGGAGAAGGTCGGCGAGGAGTTGCGCGGCATGATGACCTTCCTCGATCCGGTCACCGTGAAACAAACCAGCAAACGGACAAAAATACCCGCGTAGTCGATTCTCGTAGCGCCGCCGTCCCTTCGACTGGCGCTCAGGGCAGGCCCGGCGGCTGTCCCGACGGCGGCTTCCTCGGTCTGTACGGTGGTCCTGCACTATCAATACGTTGTCGTCGTAATTCGTGAAAATTAAAACCAGTAGTCAGTTTCTGGTTGTCAGTTCTTAGTTGACCTCCCTTGACAATCCGCCTCTGGCCCGCCACAATCTTTAGGCGAATAAATAGCGAAACTATCCTCCCTCCAGCCAGGGGCGATGTTCATCGAACTTCATTCCCGCTCGGCCTTCAGTTTTCTCGAAGGCACCACCCTGCCCGAGGACCTGATTGCCACCTGCTCCCACCTGAATATGCCGGCCATGGCCCTGCTCGACCGCGACGGCGTCTACGGCGCGCCTCGTTTCTACATGGCGGCTAAGAAGGCAAAGATCAAGGCGCATCTGGGCGCGGAAGTCACGTGCGAGTTTTCACCACAGAGTCACAGAGACACAGAGAAGAAAATTAAGCCTTCTGTTTCGAATTCCTCTGTACCTCTGTGTCTCCGTGGTGAATTCAGACTTCCGCTTCTGGTCAGCTCCCGCTCCGGCTACCAGAATCTCTGCCGTTTGATCACGAAGATGAAGCTGCGCTCGAAGAAAGGTGAAGGCGCCGTCTGCCAAGACGAATTACAGGAGCACGCTAGCGGACTGATCTGCCTTACCGGCGGTCATGACGGACCACTCGCCGCTGCGCTGGCCCAGGGCGGTATGGAAGAAGCGCGGCATGCGGTCGAATCCCTGACCGGGATTTTTGGCCGCGGCAACGTTTATGTGGAACTGCAGCGTCATTTTCATCGCGAACAGGAGGCTCGCAATCGCGCTGCGGTCGAAATTGCGCGCTCGTTGCAACTGCCGCTGCTGGCGAGCAACGGCGTCTGCTATGCAATGCCGCGGGAGCGTGAACTTTGCGACGTCTTCACCGCCATTCGCAACCATTGCACGCTGGCCACCGCCGGGCGTCTGCTGGCGCGCAACTCCGAGCGTCATCTGAAATCACCGCAACAGATGCAGCAGCTTTTCGCCGACCTGCCTGAGGCTCTGGTTAATACCGTGGAACTGTCGTCACGGCTGGAATTCACGCTTGAGGATCTGGGATATGAGTTCCCCAAATATCCCGTGCCGGAAGGCGAGAACATGATGTCCTTCCTGCGGGAGCGCACCCGGGAAGGCTTCCAGCAACGTTATGGCCGAGCAGACCCTGGTCTCAAGGGCCGCGCCCAGCGCCAGATTGAACGGGAACTGGCGTTGATCGAAAAGCTCAAGCTGGCTGGATATTTTCTGATTGTGTGGGACCTGGTCCGCTTCTGCTGCGAGCAGAACATTCTGGTGCAGGGACGAGGCTCCGCGGCCAACAGCGCCGTCTGCTATTCGCTGGGCATCACTGCGATCGACCCCATCGGCATGGAACTGCTTTTCGAGCGTTTTCTTTCGGAGGAGCGCGGCGAATGGCCTGATATCGATCTCGACCTGCCCAGCGGCGACCAGCGCGAACGCGTCATTCAATATCTGTACAAACGCTACGGCGAACGCGGCGCAGCCATGACCGCCAACGTCATTACTTACCGCAACCGCATGGCGGGACGGGAAATGGGCAAGGCGCTGGGATTCGATCCCGAGACGCTGGACAAAGTTTCGACGGCAGTCTCTACCTGGGAATATCGCGACTCACACGATTCGCTCGACCATCGCTTCCACGATGCCGGATTGGATTTACGTCATCCTCGGCTGCGCAAATATTTTGAGTTGTGCGAAGCGGTGCAGGATTTGCCGCGCCATCTGGGGCAGCACTCCGGCGGCATGGTCATCTGCCAGGGCCAGCTTGATTCCGTGGTGCCGCTCGAGCCTGCGTCCATGCCGGGCCGCGTGGTGGTGCAGTGGGATAAGGAAGACTGCGCCGATCTCGGCATCATCAAAGTGGATCTGCTTGGCCTGGGCATGATGGCTGCGCTGGAAGATTCTCTCAAAATGATTCGCGATCACTACGGCGAAGAAGTGGACCTCGCCCACCTGCCGGCGGACGATCCCACGGTCTACTCCACCCTTCAAAAAGCCGACACCATTGGCATGTTCCAGGTGGAAAGCCGCGCCCAGATGTCGTGCCTGCCGCGCCTGCGGCCAAAGCGTTTTTACGACATCGTGGTGCAGGTGGCCATCATTCGACCGGGGCCGATTGTCGGGCAGATGGTGAATCCGTTTTTGCAGCGCCGCCAGGGACGCGAACAGGTGACCTATCCGCATCCTTCGCTTGAGCCTGTGCTGGCGCGGACTTTGGGCGTGCCGCTTTTTCAGGAGCAGTTGCTGCGTATGGCCATGGTGGTTGCCGGATTCAGCGGCGGCGAGGCGGAAGATCTGCGCCGGGCCATGGGTTTCAAACGCTCGGAAAAGCGCATGAAGGAAATCGAGGCCAAACTTCGCGCGGGCATGGAACGCAACGGCATTTCGCGTGAGGCGCAGGAACAGATCGTGCTCTCGATTACTTCTTTCGCGCTATACGGATTTCCCGAATCCCACGCCGCTAGCTTTGCCTTGATCGCATATGCCAGCGCTTATCTGAAGTGCCATTACCTGGCAGCTTTCACCGCCGCTTTACTGAATAACCAGCCCATGGGGTTTTATCGTCCGGCGACGATCGTGAAAGACGCGCAACGGCACGGGCTGAAGATATTTCCGGTTGATGTGATGAAGTCGGAGTGGGATTGTACAGTTGTCGGTCGTCAGTCGTCGGTCGTCAGAACAGTCGTTGGTCGTTCGTCGTTGGTCGTTGGCCAGACAAATAACGGTGGTTCCGGCGTGGAACAACTTGGGATGCCGGCGCTACGATTGGGGCTACGGTACACTCGCGGGTTACGCGAGCAAGCTGCCCAGGCGTTGGTTCGTCAGCGCGACATTGCTCCGTTCACTTCCATTCACGATCTGGTTCATCGCGTTCCTGAACTGCGTAAGGATGAGCTGAATACGCTGGCGGAAATTGGGGCTTTGAATTCAGTTTCCAGTTTTCAGTTACCAGTTCCCAGTTCCAACCACGCTGAAACTGGGAAACTTCATCGTCGTGATGCTTTGTGGCAAGTCGAGCGCTCGGTGCGTCACTCCGGGCCGCTGCTGGACGATCTTTCCGAGCGTGATTCCAGGTCTCCGCTATGCCCTATGGATCCCGAGGAGCGCCTGGTAGCTGATTTCCGAGGAACGGGAATGACCGTCGGCCCACATCCCATGGCTTATCATCGCGCACGGATGGATGCGATCGGAGTCCGCAAGGCCAGCGATCTGGCTGGGATTCCCAATGGTCACTACCTGCGCATCGGGGGATGCGTCATCGCACGCCAGCGTCCTGGAACCGCCAAAGGTTTCGTCTTTTTGAGTCTGGAGGATGAGACGGGCGTGGCCAATGCCATCATCATGCCCGACCTGTTTCAGAAGAACCGTCTGCTGGTGACATCCGAGCAATTCCTGATGGTGGAAGGAATTTTGCAGAATCAGGACAACGTTATTTCGGTGAAAGCGCGGCGGGTAATGCGGTTATCGATTACTCGGGCCGAAACCAGTTCGCATGATTTCTACTAGCGTTGCGATGTAAACGATTACCAAAGTTATTCTGTCGAAACGAATATTTTTTCTTTTCCCTCTCCCACATCCACAGCTATCCGGTTTATGATTAAAGTGATCATTCGCCACAATTCATGTTTGATCTCCATCGCGCGTGGAGCCCAAAGTGTATGTGGCTGATCCATTCAATAATTCATTTGCTGAACTTTGGCATTCAAGGAGTATTCGTTTATGGCTCGCGCAAAGGCCCCTGGTAATGGCAACACTCGCAGGAAACAGGTAACAGCAACCACCACTGCCGTCTCTTTCGAACACAAGCAGAACCCTTCCACCGCAGACCTGGAAGCGGAAATCCGACGTCGCGCGTATGAACTGTACGAGCGCCGCGGATACACTCCGGGTCACGAGGACGAGGATTGGCTCGTGGCGGAGCGCGAAGTGCTGTCCCGTACCGGCGACCACCAGCAGAGCGCCTAGCCTCACGAAGAACACGTGGGGACCGCCGCCCCCGGCTGTCCAGCGGAGCGCAGCTCTGGTGTGTGTTGCCTCGAAGGCTTGGCGAGATTCGCTCGACCGGACAGCCTGGGGCGGCTGTTCCCATGTGTTCTCAATCCGAGTAATCTGAACTAGTTACTGCCCTACCGGCGTAGCGTTCTCCGCTTCTGCTGTTGCCTCAGCCTGTTCTTTCTGAAAAGATACCTATTCGGGTTCCCCCATGTCGCAAATTGGCAGTTTTGCACTTCTGCTGGCGTTGGCGCTGAGCGCGTACTCTTTCCTCGCAGGCGTGCTGGCCCTGTCTCGTCCGGGCCCGGGTTCGGAGCGACTTGGCGAAACCGCCCGGCGCGCAGGCATTGCTACCTTTGCCGTGGTATTTCTCGCGGCCCTCATTCTGGTGATCTCCGCCTTCCAGGATGATTTCTCCATCGCCTACATTTTTCATCACAGCAATCGTGATCTCCCGGCGCCCTACAAGTTCGCGACCCTGTGGTCGGGGCAGGAGGGCTCGCTGCTGTTCTGGTCCCTGCTGCTGTCGGCGTACGGACTGGTTCTGCGGTTGCGTCACAAGACCGACAGCAGGCTTTTCGCGCACGCTTCCGTGATCATTGCCGCGGTGCAGATTTTCTTCCTGTTGCTGCTGAACTTCGCCGCCCATCCTTTTGCCATCATGCAAGGAGAACTGCCTCCCGACGGCAACGGGCTGAACCCGCTGCTGCAATATCCCGAGATGGTGATCCACCCACCCATGCTTTATCTCGGATACGTTGGCTTCACTGTGCCCTTCGCTTTTGCGCTGGGCGCGCTGATCATGCGCTACCCGGGGGAGAAGTGGATCCACATCACGCGCCGCTGGACCATGGTGACCTGGGGCTTCCTGACCTGTGGCGTTTTTCTGGGCGCGCACTGGGCGTATTCGGTTTTGGGCTGGGGCGGCTACTGGGGATGGGACCCGGTGGAGAACGCGTCGTTCATGCCGTGGCTCACCGGGACGGCGTTTCTGCATTCGGTGATGATGCAGGAAAAACGCGGGATGCTGAAAACCTGGAACGTGTGGCTGATTTTCTCCACCTTCGGGCTTTCCATCTTTGGCACCTTCCTTACCCGCAGCGGAGTGGTCAGTTCAGTGCACGCCTTTGCCCAGTCTTCGATCGGCGACTGGTTCGTCGCTTTTCTTGCCATCATTCTGGCGGTCTGCGTCTTCTTCTATGTAAAGAACCGTTCGCACCTGCGCAGCGAGCACAAGCTGGAGTCGCTGGTCTCGCGGGAATCCAGTTTCCTGTTTAACAATCTGCTGTTTGTAGTGGCGTGCTTCACCGTGTTGTGGGGGACCTTATTCCCGGTGCTGTCGGAGTGGGTCCAGGGCCACAAGATCACAGTCGGCCCGCCGTTTTTCAACCGGGTGATGATTCCGGTGGCCCTGCTGCTCTTGCTGCTGACCGCGGTGGGACCCCTTCTGGCCTGGCGCCGCACGTCCCTGGAAAGCCTGAAGCGGAATTTCCGCTGGCCGGTGCTGGGCGCGCTCGCGACAGGAGTAGTGCTGATCGCATTCGGCATGCGGCCGTGGAACGACATGTCGTATTTCTACTCGCTCATGACCATCATGCTGTCGGTGATGGTGGCGCTGACCGTAGTCTCCGAGTTCGTCCGTGGCGGCCGGGTGATCGCGCGGCATACCGGGCAGAATATTTTCGCCTCGATGGTGCATCTGGCACACCGCAATACCCGCCGTTACGGCGGATACATCGTCCACTTCGGCGTGATCGTGGTCATGATTGGCTTTGCCGGTTCGGCGTTCAACAAAGATGCGGAGCAGGAGATGGGCTTCGGCGACAAGATGAGCATCGGCGCCTATACCCTGGTGTGCCAGTCCTATACCCAGGAAGACAAGCCGAATTACGGCAGCGAGTGGGCCATCATCGATGTATTCAAGGGAGGCAAGCAGATCGATACGCTCTATCCTGAGCAGCGGTTCTATAAGGCTAGCCAGCAGACGTCCACCATGGTCGCCAATCGCTCGACCATGAGAGAAGATCTTTACCTGGTGTATGAAGGCCGGAACCTGGACACGGGGCGTCCCATTATCAAGGCGCACCTGAACCCGCTGGTGATGTGGATCTGGGTCGGAGTGTGGATCATGATTGCGGGCACGGTCATCGCACTGATCCCGAATGCCGCCGCGGTGCGGGTAACAGCTCCGGCGCGAATCCCCGCTGAATCAGTAGCGACGGGAGACTGATGAAGACCTACGACGCCAGCGTTTCGGGTACGGCGCGAGCGGGCACCGTCCAGCAGGGCACGGCTTTCAGCCGTGCCGTAACGGCTCTGTTCGTTGGAACGGCACGGCTGAAAGGCGTGCCCTCCTGTCCAATCCAAATCGTCGTACTGCTTTTCGCCGTGTTTGTCTGCCTCGGCGCTGGCGACGAAAACGCGCGCTTCAGTGCGTTGGGCCACAAATTAATGTGTGTGTGCAGTTGCAACCAGGTATTGCTCGAATGCAATCACGTGGGCTGCAGCTACTCGGACCGCATGCGCGGCGAGCTCGCCGCCGCCCTCGATCGCGCTGACAGTGACGACCTGGTGCTGCAATCTTTTGTTCAGAAGTACGGCCCTACCGTGTTGCTCGCGCCAACCGCTACGGGGTTTAACCGCGTCGCCTGGGTGATTCCATATCTTGCTCTGGCTCTGGGTTTGACTACGGTGGCGTTGATTGTTCATACCTGGAGAGGCAACGGTCCCGGGGGGAGCGGCGGTACTGGCGCAGGAGGAAGCGGCGGCAATGCAGGAGGCGGGCCAGAGTTCGAGCGCTTCCGCGACCAGGCGCGCAGAGAGACTGAACTATGACCATCCTGATTTGCACCATGGTTACTCTGTGCGTACTGTTCTACGTTTTCTATTTACCGGGAAAGTTGCAACTTGGCCCGCCCAAGACGCGGCTCACCTACTTGCGTGAGCGCAAGGACGTGGTGTACGAGAACCTGCGCGATCTCAGTTTTGAATACAAGGCGGGAAAGTTTCCCGACTCCGACTACCAGGCGATGAAGATTTCGCTGGAAGAAGAAGCTGCCGGCATCCTGGCTGAAATGGCGAGACTGGAAGAAGCAGCTGTATCCCCCGGTCTGAGAAAAGGAACCCAAGTTTGAGACTCTCCAGAAGAGTAACTGTCATCCTGAGTGAGGCGTTCTTTGCCTCACAGAGGATTTGGGCGAGCCTCCGCGCGCGATCCCGCTCGGGCGGGATCGCAGTCAAGCGCGAGGCGAGCATCCTTATTGCTTGCGCCCTGTTTCTGCTGTCCTCCAGCTCCGCACAGACCCTCAGCGGCACGCTTAAGAACGGAACCACCAACAAGCCTGCAGGCGGAGATGACATCGTACTGATCAAGCTGGGCGAGGGGATGGAGGAAGCGGCTCGCACTAAGGCGGATGCGGGCGGCCACTTCAGTTTCAAACTTCCTGACCAGGGCCCACATCTGATTCGCGCTATTCACCAGGGTGTCACCTATCACCACATGGCTCCTCCGGGGACGGAGTCCGTAGAACTGCAGGTTTTCGATGTGGCGAAGAAAGTCGAAGGCATCAGCGTTACCGCCGATGTCATGCGCTTTCAGGCCCAGGGAAACAAGCTGCAAGGCACGCGCCTGTTCGCCGTGAACAACACTTCCGCCCCGCCGCGTACCCAGATGAACGACCAGAACTTCGAGTTCTATCTGCCTGAAGGTGCGCAGGTTGTGGATGCGTCGGCAGAGACCGCCGGGGGACAGCCCATCAACTCTGCCCCGGTTCCGCAGAAGGAGAGGAACCGATACGCCTTCATTTTCCCCTTGCGCCCCGGTCAGACACTGTTTCAGGTGGGCTTCGAGCTGCCTTACAGTGGCGAAGCCAGCATCGATCCCAAAGCTCTCTACCCCGCCCAGCATTTCGTGGTGATGCTGCCCCGGACCATGCAGTTTTCGGCGGGAGCAGGCGGCGGGTTTGAGTCCAGGCCAAATCCGCGAGAGCCGGGGGCCACGGTCCAGGTGGCATCGAACACCGAACTTGGCCAACCTCTTGCCTTCAAAATTTCGGGCACGGGTACGCTGAGTGAGTCCGGGGAAGACAGCCAGGGGAGCGCTCCCGCAGCCGATAGTGGGGCCGCCAGCAGTGGACGCGATTCCCGTCCGGGCGGAGGACTGGGCCCACCGATCGATGCCCCCGATCCTTTGGAAAAATATCGCTGGTACATCCTGGGAGGATTTGGGATCGTGCTGGCCGCCGGCGCTATCTACATTACGAGCCGTTCGCGCGCCGGGGCAGTCCCGGATTTCGCCCCCTCCGATGTGGAATTGCCTGAGCGCCAGCCTGTCCGGCAGACGGCTTCAACCCGTTCCGCCCTGCTCCTCGAGGCCCTCCGGGATGAAATGTTTCAGCTTGAGGTCGAAAAAAAGCAGGGAAGCATTTCGCACCAGGAATATGAGCGGGCAAGAGCGGCGCTAGACCAGACGCTGGAACGAGCCCTCAAGCGCGCCGCCGTGAAACAACCTCAACCGTAGCGCCGGCGCTACTCAAATCTCCCCATGCATCCATTGGACCGGCGGACCATCTAATAGAGGGGAAACTCTATGGGAAACACTTTCAAGACTGCGTTTCTTCTCACCGCCTTGACGCTGTTGCTGATGGCGGTCGGGCGCGCCTTTGGTGGCCCTAACGGCATGCTGCTGGCTTTGGGCATTGCCGTGGTGACCAACTTTGTTGCTTACTTTTTTTCGGACAAGATTGCGCTGCGCACCTACCGCGCCCAACCGGTCACACGTGAGCAACTGCCCCGCGTGTACAACGTGGTCGAGCGGATGACCCAGAAGATCGGCCTGCCCATGCCGAAGATCTACGTGATTCCAACCGATTCTCCGAACGCCTTCGCTACCGGACGAAATCCGAAACACGCGTCAGTGGCGGTAACGGAGGGCATCCTGAACCTGCTGAATGACGAAGAACTGGAAGGCGTGCTTGCGCATGAACTCGGGCACGTGAACAACCGCGACATTCTGATCAGTTCGGTGGCGGCCACCATCGCGGGTGCGATCACATGGCTGCGCTACGGCGCATATTTCGGAGGTATGGGCGGACGGGATGATCGTCGCGGCGGAGGGTTGGCCGATCTGGCAATGCTGATTCTTTCGCCGATTGCCGCAGCTTTAATCCAGATGGCGGTTTCTCGCTCGCGCGAATACCAGGCGGATGAAACCGGCGCCCACTTTACCGGTAACCCTTATGCGCTGGCCAGCGCTCTGGCCAAACTCGACGCCTATTCGCGACGCGTGCCCATGATGGGCACGCCTTCGACGGCGCATCTGTTCATCGTTCAGCCGCTGCTGGGCATGAGCTTTGGCAGTCTATTCTCCACCCATCCGCCGATCGCGAAGCGCATCGAGCGGTTGACCGGGCGTCCGGCAGAGTTTATGCAGTGAAGCTGTCAGCTCTCAGCTCTCGGCCATCAGCTAAGGCAAAAGGCCTGTAGTTATTGGTTTTGGCTGACGGCTGATAGTTGAAGGCTGTTAGCTCATCTGTGACGTTCGTAACCCCCTCCGCCCCCTTCAGGATATGCAGGTGCATAGTAGAATTTCAGTGATGTCGCCCGAAACCGCCATTGCCGCGTCCCATCGTGCGACTCAACTGGAGAACGTCCTTCGCAAGGTGATTCGCGGCAAGGATGATGTTATCCGTCTGGCATTGGTTTCTGTGCTGGCGCGCGGACATTTGCTGATCGAAGGTGTCCCCGGAGTCGGCAAAACTACTCTTGGCCAGGCGTTGGCCCGGGCCATCGACTGCGGTTTTCAGCGCATACAATTCACCAGCGACATGCTGCCGTCGGACGTTCTTGGCATATCGATTTATTCCGCCATCGAACAACAGTTTGAATTCAAACGCGGCCCGGTTTTCACCAACGTTCTGCTGGCCGATGAAATCAACCGCACCACACCCAAGACACAATCGGCCTTGCTCGAAGCCATGAATGAAGGCCAGGTTACCGTCGACTCGCACTCCTACTCGTTGCCCCAGCCTTTCCTAGTCATCGCCACGCAAAATCCTGTGGAGCACCACGGCACCTACCCGCTGCCTGAGTCGCAACTGGATCGCTTTCTGATGCGTGTGCGGATGGGATATCCCGATGGCGATTCGGAGCGCGAAATCCTGCGTTCGGAAGCGGGCGCGGCCCAGCTGGAGCTTCTCGCGCCGGTGCTTACGGGCGCCGATGTCCTGGAAATGCAGCAGGCAGTCGCGCAGGTGCGGGTGGACGACTCGTTGGTCAGCTATGTGCTCGCCATTGTGCGCGAGACGCGTGAGTCTGACCAGTTTTCGCTGGGCGTGTCACCCCGCGGTTCACAGATGCTCTACCGAGCCGGGCAGGCGATGGCGTTTCTGGACGGCCGGACGTTTTGCGTTCCGGAAGACTTCAAGCCGCTGGTGGTGGCGGTTTTTGCCCACCGCGTCGCGGTGAATGGCCGCTACTCTTCTACGCTGAAGAAATCCGAACAAGCGGAACTGCTGATTCAGGAGATCGTGGACCGGGTTCGGGTGCCCGTGTAATCCAGTCGTTAATAAATCCAGTTTTTATAAACCCAGTTATCAGTTTCAAGTTCTCAGTTCTCTGTTTTTGATTCCTGCCACTGGCTTTCAGTCCTTACGCCCTGCATAATGTTGGGCCATGTCATTTGTTCGTTTTCTCATGCTGCTCTCTTTGATCGTCTGGTTGGGCGGGCTGATATTTTTCCCTGTCGTGGCGCAGACGGCCTTCTCGGTGCTGCCTACACCAGCGCTGGCGGGATCGGTAGTGCGACGCTCGCTCGCAACTCTGCACTGGATGGGAATCGTTTCTGGTTTCGTGTTCCTCGGCAGCTCGCTTGTTTACAGCCGGATCAGCACGGGCGAGGCGCACACATTTTCTCCCCGCAATGTTCTCATCTGTCTGATGCTGGCACTAACGCTCATCTCGCAATTTGCCATCATTCCGCGCATGGACTTACTCAGGGCTTCGATCGGACAGATCGATGCTGTGCCCAGCGACAATCCTGCCCGGGTGCAGTTCGATGCCTTGCACCATTGGTCTACACGAGTGGAAAGCGGAGTCCTGCTGCTCGGCCTGGTGGTGGCTTATCTGACTTCGCGGTCGTTCTCCTGACATCACTGGCATGACCCGGCTGTTATCATCATTCCTGTCCTTATGAAAACTGGCATTATTGGCCTGCCCCAGGTAGGCAAGACCTCCCTTTTCCGAATTCTCACCAAAGCGCATTTGTCCGATCAGGCGTATGCCAACCCGCGCGAGGCTCACGTTGGCGTGGCCAAAGTACCGGATGAGCGCCTTGACCGGCTGGCCGCTCTATATAACCCGAAGAAACTCACCCATGCCTCCGTGGAATATGTGGACGTCGGCGCGATCGGGCAGGAAGCACTCAAAGAGAGCGCGTACATTGGGCACCTGCGCAACGTGGATGCGCTGGCACACGTGGTGCGTGCGTTTGAAGATCCCTCCATCCCCCATGTGGGGCCGGTGGATCCCCTTCGCGACATCAAGAATGTTGATTTCGATCTGATGGTCAGCGATCTGGGACAGATCGAAAAACGGCTGGAGCGCCTGGAAAAAGACCTGAAGAAGATGCGCAGCCCCGAACTGGAGAAGGAGTTCGAACTGATCAAGCGGGCCAACGCGCACCTGGGAACCGAACGGCCGTTGCGCGAAATGGAAATGACGCCCGAGGACAAGAAGCGTCTGCGCGGCTTTATGTTCCTCAGCGAGAAGCCGATTCTGTATGTGCTTAACGTCGGTGAAAGCACAGAGTTAGGCAATGATCTGGAGAATGCGGTCAATAAGTACAATCTGACTGAGGTCTCCTCGCGTCCCAACGCGGGGGCCGCCGCCATCTGCGGGAAGGTCGAGGCCGAGCTGGCCGAGATGAGTGACGCGGATGCAGCCGAGTTCCTGTCCAGCTACGGTCTGAGGGAAAGCGGGCTGGTTCGCCTGATTCGCACTACCTATACTCTGCTTGGCCTGATTTCTTTTTTTACCGCCGGTGAAGACGAATGCCGCGCCTGGACCATTCCCGTCCGCACCCGCGCGGTTGAAGCTGCCGGAGCGATCCACTCCGATCTGGAGAAACACTTTATCCGCGCCGAAACCATCCGCTGGGACCAGTTGCTAGAAGCCGGCTCCGAAGCAAATGCTCGCGCCAAAGGCACGCTCCGTCTGGAAGGCAAAGATTACATCGTGCAGGATGGCGATGTAATGCACATCCGGCATAGCGGGTAAATTCCCAACCTGGGAACTAAGAACTGATAACTGGGAACTGATAAGGAGCCAGTTCTCGGTTCTCAGTTTTTAAGTTCTCAGTGTTCATCCGTCACATCTTTTTTGAGTTGGTATTGCCATGATTGTCCCTGGAGAATTTACTTATGGGGCAGTCATACCGGCAGCTGATCGCGTGGCAGAAGGCGATGGATTTCGTGATGGATGTCTACCGGACCACCAAGACCTTTCCGCATGATGAAACCTATGCGCTGGCCAGTCAGTTGCGAAGGGCGGCGGTTGCGGTTCCGACCAACATTGCGGAAGGACAGGCACGTTTCTCGCCAAACGAGTTTCATTTTTTCCTGGGACGAGCCCGTGGATCGCTGGTCGAGGTTGAAGCCCAGCTGATGATCGCGCAGAACCTGGCCTACTTCACTCCCGAACACGGTAAGCAGCTCCTGGAGAAAGCGGCGGAGCTGGGGAAGATTATGAACGGATTGATTGGCGCCATCAGGCCAGCTGCCTAAAACGAGAACTGGGAACCGAGAACTGCAAACTGGAAACTGGGGTCAGGGCAGACAAGCGGGGAACTGGTATCATCCTCCCGCGACATGCATCCCATTCTCCTCAGCATTCTGCTTGGTCTCACCGCGGCGGCGGCCAATGTTTTCGGCGGCGCCATCATTGTCCAGAAACACTGGGACCGCTCGTATCTCAAGTACTTCATAGCGTTGGGCGCGGGATTCATGCTGGCTACGGCGATTGTTGAGATTTTCCCGGCCAGCCTGGAGCTGCGCGGCAAAAGCGCCCCGATTCTTGTTCTCGCGGGATATCTCATTGTCCATCTGTTCGAACACACGGTTACGCCCCATTTTCATTTTGGCGAGGAAACCCACAAGGATGCGTTTGTCCATGGTCACCGGGGATATTCGGTGCTGATGGGGCTCATCATCCATACTTTTTTTGACGGCATCGCCATCGCTTCGGGCTTTATTGTCTCCAACTGGCTGGGGTGGGTCATCTTTCTGGCTATTTTTCTCCATAAGATTCCCGAAGGATTCACCATCGCTTCAGTCATGCTGGCTAGCGGTCAAAGCCGGAGTATCGCCTGGGGTGCCTCCATCCTTCTGGGGGCATCGACGCTGGCCGGGGTGCTCACCATGGGCCTTTTTCGCCATCAAGTGAGTTTTGGGTTGCCGCTGTCGGCGGGAGTGACGATCTACGTTGCGGCCTCAGACTTGATGCCGGAGGTCAACCGCGAACCGGGCGGAAAGATGGCGCTGGTGGTGTTTCTGGGAGTGGGATTGCTTTTTCTGCTAGACCGGCTTGCCCACGTCCACTAGCTAGTACCCAGTTGCGCCTGTCCCTCGGCAATATTGCTGGGCACCGAAACGGCGGCGCGACGAATCTGGTTAGTGAGGCTGTAGATTTCTCGCTGCGGGAAACCGTCGCTAATTTTGTAGACCGCTACCACCAAGTCCATTGCCTTTTGCCACACCACCAGATCCTTGAAATGTTGAGCCATCGCAAACCTCGCTCACACACCGGGGCCGGGCCAAAATACTGGCTACTGGGTACCAGCGACTGGGTACTAGCTATTCCACGGTATGTTTCGCCGTGTAGCCTTCCCGCGCCATAACTGTGTACTTCACATCCTTGCCCTTTTGATCTTTCACTTTTAGCGGGCTCCCATCCGGGCCGACCACTTCGACCTTTAGCTTGCGATAGGTGCCATCCAGTTTGGGGTTGGTGGGGTGGTAGGCGAGGTTGTACTGGTTTCGGATGTCGCCGACGATGTCGTGAAAAATCCCCGGCATTTCCGCCTGAAATCGCGGGAAGTAGGCACGTCCTCCAGTCAGACGAGCGAAGGTGTTCATTTCATTGTCGCCTTGCAGGTAGTCCATTTCGCCGACTGGAATGCCCATGCCGTGGGTGTAACCGCAGCTATGACTCTCACAGTAGTTGCGCACCGCAAACCCGACGCTGATGGGGAAGATGGCGACGTCATGGGTGGCCTTGATCTTCTTCGTAATCTGGTCCAGGTTGAGTTTGCTGAAGGTGTCGATGCCGGTCGTGACAAGGATGATGTACTTGCGTCCTTCGATCTGGTCCACGCGGTCGAGCGTGTCGTACAGGGCGTCGAACAAATTGGTTTCGGCAAAACCCGGCATGCGCAATTGGTTCAGGGCGCCGTAAACTGCCTGCTTGTCCTGGGTGAAGTCGGCCAGGATGTGCGGTTTCATGTCGTACGAAATCACCGCCACCCAGTCATTCTTCTTGAGCTGGTTGGCGAAAGCATAGCTGGCATTCAGCGCGTCCACCATGAAGTAGTAGTTGGTGGAGGCAAATTCCACCAGCAACACGGCCGTGATGGGAGCTTGCGAAATATCGAAGTTGGTGACCGATTGCTGGACGCCATCTTCGATCACGCGGAAGTTGTCTTTCTTCAGGCCGGGGATGAACTGGCCATCCTTTGTGGTCACCAGGACGTCCACGTTTACGATGGGCACGTCCACCTTGATGGAATAGTCCGGCATTCCCTCGACCTTCTTTGGTTTTGCGGGGGGCGGAGGGGGTGGCGGCTCTTCTTTCTTCTTGGGAATAGCGTATGGCCCTACGTCGTTCTGAGGCCCGCCAGCTTCCGGCGGCGGTTCCTGTTTTTGGCCATTGGATGCAGGCTGCGACTGGTCTTGTGCGATCAACCAGGAGCTGCCCATGGTGAGGAATGCCAAAACCAATGCCATCAGTGGGATAATCAGAATTTGTCGGCGCAAGGATGGCAAAATTCTAATCTGGTACATGGAAAACATGGAACCCCTCGGGCAAACCCTTATGCTAGTATAGACGCAGGGCTTCGCGATTGGGATGTTTTGCACGGCCTTGGCATTAGCTTTTGTTCCTCTCCCACCCGGCAAATCGGACGTAAGACGCGAAGTTTTGGTTTGCGGAGCTGTCGCTTCTAGGGTCAATTTCATGCGACGTGTGCTTTTCTACGGTGTTATAGCTTTCCTCGTTGTTTGTGCAGCAACCCAGCCCTCAATAATCCAGCCATCGGTTCAAGCCCAGGTTTCCAAGCCGATTGAGACTATTTCCGTCAGCGAGATCCACGCCGGCATGCGCGGTGTCTCCTATACGGTATTCCAAGGCACCAAGCCTGAGTCCATGGGGGTGGAGGTTCTTGGGATTCTGAAAAACGCCAACGGCCCCAAGGGAGACATCATTCTGGTGCGGCTGTCGGGCGAAAAAGCCGAATATACAGGAGTGGTGGCGGGCATGAGCGGCAGCCCGGTGTATCTGGAGGGGAAACTAGCGGGAGCATTGGCCTTCCGCATTGGCGAGTTTTCCAAGGAGCCGATCGCCGGGGTTACACCCATTGCGGAAATGCTTGAGATCAACGCCATGGACCGGACTCCGGGAAGCAGCACCATGAACGCTAAGACTGGGGTTGTCGCTCCCAGCAAGACCTCAGGGCCAGGGTTGGGCGAGGCCCCGTCGGATGGCGCACCTTCCCGCGACTTTGCCAACTACCTGAAGCCGATTGAAACGCCACTGGTGTTCAGCGGTTTCTCGCAAGAGGCCATGCAGCACTTCGCGCCGCAGTTCGCCCAGGCCGGGATTGTGCCCGTGCTGGGGATAGGCTCGGTCAGCGACGTCAAACAGCCTGAACCTCTGGAGCCGGGATCTGCGATCAGCGCCATTCTGGTGCGCGGCGACATGGATATTGCCGCAACCTGCACCGTGACTTACATGGATGCACAGCACCTGCTGGCTTGCGGACATCCCTTGCTTCAGTTTGGCATGGTGGATTTGCCCATGACCAAGGCTCAAGTACTGGCCACGCTGCCTTCGCCGCTGAATGCTTTCAAGATCGTAAACGCCACCGAGGCTGTGGGCGCGTTCGTGCAGGACCGTCACACCGGAATTCTGGGCGAATTCGGCAAGCAGCCGGAGATGATTCCGGTGACGTTAAACATCCATAGTGGAGCGGCGAACAAGGAATTTCATTACGAAGTGCTGAACAACGCCAATCTGAGCCCCCTGGCCATGATGGCCACGGTTTTCAACGCGCTGCACGGGGTGAACGAGTACGGGGAAGATACGACCTACCGCATGAATGGCCGCATCAGCGTGGACGGCTACCCGGACGTCGCGGTACAGAATATGTTTGCCCCGTCGGACGGCGGACAGCCGGCCGCGGTGATGGCAGCGCTCTCACTGGGGGAACGCTTCAGCCGCATTTACGACAATCCCTACAACGTGCCGGGCATCCGCGGGGTGAAGCTGGATTTCGATTTGATCCGTGAACGCCGGTGGGCCCGACTGGAAGGCGCCCGCACCGATGTGACCGAGGCCCGTCCCGGAGATGAGATCACCATCGAGACACTCCTGCGTCCCTACCGGGGCGAAGTGATTCTGCACCAGATTCCGATTCACATTCCCACCTCCACCTCCAAAGGGGCGCTGCGGGTCCTGGTCAGCGACGGGGAAACGCTGGACCGCATCCGCCGGGCAAATCCGCTGCTGGGCCGCAAAATGGATCTGGCTTCTACTATCGCGCTGTTGAACAAACAGCACGTCAACAATCGCGTTTACGTCTCCCTGCTCGAAGCCGATCCTGAAGCCACCGTGGCCGACAAGGTCATGCCGACGCTGCCGCTCTCCATCATGAACGTGATGGACGGCATGCGTGGCACTCAGGAAATGGTGGTGCAGAACGAGTCTTCTGTGAATGAGGCCGCCACGGGCCCGCTGGACTATGTTGTGGCGGGCGCGCAGGTGTTGACCATCACGATCAAGTAAGGGCACGTCGTTCGCATTTTTCTCGCAGCTCAAAGACTGCCGAGCTTCGCTCGGCCTGGACGGGTGAAAGACCCGTCCCTACATTTTCCCCCGTGATAATCTGAATCTCCCGCTCAAGATCAGCTGTGAGGTATGACATTGGCAATCCGTTCGCGTAAACGATTTTTCTTAGTTGTTTCTATCTATTTCTTACTTGTCGTTCCCTTTGGTTTCGGTGAAGGCACTCGCACCTGGGAGCAATCCAAGTTTGACGAACTGAGCAAGGGGACGGCGACCGGCGTGGCCATTCGCAGCGTGGGTGGTCTCGAACTCGCTCCCGCTTTCAAGGCAATCTCCACGACGCCGTCGACTTACATCTGGTCGATCGCGGCGGATCAGAATGGAAACCTTTACGCTGCCACGGGTGCACCGGCGCGGGTGTATCGCATCACGCCGCAGGGCCAGTCGACCACCATTTTCGAGCCTCAGGAACTGCAGGTGCAGGCTCTGGTCGTGGACAAGAACGGCGTCCTCTACGCAGCCACCAATCCGGATGGCAAGGTGTACCGCATCGAGCGCATCGCCGGTACCGCGGTGAGCAAGGCGAAGAGTGAAACGGACAAAGCCAAATCCGCCAGCGAGTTTTCCGCCTCCGTCTTTTTCGACCCGGGGACGAAATATATCTGGGACCTGGCGTTCGACAATTCCGGAAATCTCTTTGTGGCCACGGGTGATCATGGAGAAATCTTTCGGGTGACGCCGAGAGGAGAGCACTCCGTCTTCTTCAAGAGCGACGAAGCCCACATTCGGGTGCTGGCGGTGGACAGCAAGGGCAATCTGATTGCCGGCTCGGACGGCAGCGGACTGGTGTATCAGATCAAGCCTGACGGCCAAGGATTCGTGCTTTACAGCGCGCCCAAAAAAGAAATCACCGCGTTGGCGATTGACAAGGCGGGAAACATCTACGCCGCTGCGGGGGGAGAAAAACGGCCGGGGGGCGCACCGTCGAACTTCCCGTCTCCGGTTCCCACCCCAACGCCGACGCCCACAGCCGGTCCAGCACAACCAGGCACTCCCGTTTTGAACGTAGCTCCCAGCCTTTCTGCTTTGGCTGGCGGCATGCAGTTTCCGGGCGCTGGGGCAACCGGAGGCTCGGAAATTTATCGCATCGCGCCGGACGGCTCTCCCAGCCGCATCTGGACTTCGCGAGAGGACCTGGTTTACGCCCTGGCGTTTGATCCAGCCGGGCGTTTGCTGGCGGGTACAGGAAACCGCGGTCATATTTTCGCGGTCACCGGGGAGGACCAGTTTGTGGATCTGCTCAAGGCCAGTGCGACCCAGGTCACGGCTTTCGCCGAGGGTCCGGGTGGCGGCCTCTATGTATCTACCAGCAATCTCGGCAAAGTATTTACGCTCGGAGGGTCGGCTGAGTCTGAGGGCAGTTACGAGAGCGACGTGTTTGACGCCAAAGTGTTCTCACGCTGGGGCCGGGCCGAATTCCGCGGCGCCGGCAATGTCGACCTCTTTGCGCGCAGCGGTAACGTGGACAATCCCGACCGCAACTGGAGTCCCTGGAAACCGGTTGACCAGAAAGATGGCGCACTGAACGTTCCGCAGGCCCGCTTCATTCAATGGAAGGCCGTGCTGCATGCGGGCAGCGTCGCGCCTCGTGTGGACAGCGTGTTGCTGAACTATTTGCCAAAGAATGTCGCTCCGGATTTCGACGACGTGACCGTGCAGGTAGGTGTGCGTTACCAGCCGCTGCCCAAACCGGCAGGCGTCCCCGACACCAGTGGAACCTCGTCCGGGATCCCGCGTTTCGACACGCCGCCTCCGACCACACGCGACCGCGATTCCATTGGTGTGAAGTGGACGGTGCGCGACGACAATGACGACCAGATGGTCTACGCGGTCTATTATCGCGGCGACGGCGATACCCGCTGGCTGTTGCTGAAGGACCAGGTGACTGACAAGTTTTATTCTTTCGACGCATCGTTGCTGCCGGACGGCGGCTACACCGTCGAAGTCGTCGCCTCAGATGCGCCGTCGCATTCTCCCGGTCAGGCGCTGACTTCTTGGAGGGACAGCGCAAGATTCGAGGTAGACACTACGCCGCCGCGAATCGACGAGCTGAAGGCATCGCTCGAAGGGGCTCAGATTCATGTGACCTTTCGCGCCACGGACGGATTTTCCAACATAAAGCGCGCCGAATATTCGGTGGATGCCGGTGATTGGCAATACGTGGAGCCGGTCGGGCAACTCGCAGATTCAAGAACCGCGAGCTACGATTTCCAGGTTGCGGTGCCTGTGGGGCCTGATCAGTCTGCGGCAGGAAATCCTGCGCGCCAGCCGCGCGATACAGCAACAACAAAGACCGGGTCCGCGGAGCACGTGGTAGTGGTGCGAGTCTACGACCGGTTTGACAACATGAGTTCGTCGAAGACAGTGATCCGCAAATAAGGTTCACGTAGGGACAGATGTCCTCATCTGTCCAGTCGAGCGAAGCTCGACAGGTTTTTCCCTAAAAATTAGAACTGCGGAGCTTTGCTCCGCCGGACAGCTGAGGACATCTGTCCCTACGTGGTTCGTGGTGGTTTAATCGGTCAACTGGTCGGCCTGGCGCAGTTCCGGGAAGATCCAGGCCCATAAGCCGATCACCAGTAATGTTCCGACTCCTCCCAGCACAACGGCCGGGACCGTCCCAAACCAGTGGGCAGTCAGGCCGGACTCGAACTGTCCCAATTCATTCGAAACTCCGATAAAGATCATGTCCACCGCATTTACGCGGCCGCGCATTTCGTCCGGCGTCGCCAGTTGGACCAGGATAGCCCGGACGATCACGCTGACCATGTCGGTGGCGCCCAGAAACAACAGCGAAACCAGGGAGAGGACCAGGCTGCGCGAGAGTCCGAAAATGATCGTGCATATACCAAATCCGGCCACGCACCACAACATGGTCAGGCCGGCGCGACGGCGCAGCGGACGATGGGCCACGAGAATCGCCATAGCCGCCGCTCCCACGCCCGGGGCGCTGCGCAGCAGCCCCAGACCCCAGGGACCGGTCTTCAAGATTTCGCTGGCATACACCGGAAGCAGGGCGACGGCGCCTCCCAGCAGAACGGCAAACATGTCGAGCGAGATCGAACCCAGGACCAGCTTGTGGTTCCAGATGTAGTGGAAGCCGGCCAGAACTGTGTTCCAGTTGACGGGCTCCCGCGCCCGCGCCTGGGTTTGCAGCGTGATTCGGAGCGTGGAGAACACCGCGGCGATGGCGGTGAGCGTGGCGGTCGCGTATACGACCGACGGACCGCGTGAAAATGCGTACAGAAAACCGCCGACAGACGGGCCCAGGATGGTTGCGGCCTGGAAGATGCTGGCATTCCATGCTACCGCGTTGGGGAAATGCTCTCCTGGCACCAACTGGGGCAGAAGCGCGCGGCTCACCGGCGCGTTGAAGGCGCGCACTACGCCGACCAGCACAACCACGGCGTAAATCAGATGAACGGAATGACTTGCTCGCCACGCAATGATCCAAAGCAGGGCCGAGCTCAGGGCGAACCCGCAGTAACACGTCGTGACCAGCTTGCGCCGGTCAAGGCGGTCCGCGACATGTCCCGAAACCAGAAATAGAAGGACGCCGGGCAGAAACTGGGCAAGCCCGATCAGACCCAGATCCAGAGGGCGTCTGGTGATCTCGTACACCTGCCATCCCACTGCCACCGACTGCATCTCCAGCGCGGCCACGATAAAAAATCGCGCTGCCTGGTACAGAGTGAAGCCGGGATAGCTGAAGGCGATGTGGCCGGGGAGTCTGGGTTCGGCGGATTCTGCCATCCTGATCTAATGTGCCATAAACCGGCGTCGGGCGTCAGACCTCAGACCTCGGACCTCAGACCCAGAACACGGCCCTGAGTCTGAGTGCGCCCACTCCATTTAATTGTCATCCCGAGCGCCGTCCCGAGCCGCGCTTGCGCGGTGAGGGCAAGCGGAGGGATCTGGGTTTGTGCGGCCACTCGGAAGCGAGGTTGCGCCGGCAAGAACCCAGGAGAGTCTGAGTGCGCCCCGCTCTTATTGAGCTTTCACATCGCTATAATCGAATCCAGCTGAGAGCTGACGGCTTCCCCAATGAAATTCGAACTTTTCATCGCCACTCGCTATCTCCGCGCTAAACGGCGGCAGGCCGTGATTGGCGTGATTACCGGGATTTCGATAGCGGGCGTGGCCGCGGGAGTGGCTTCGCTCATCGTTGCGCTCGCGATTAACAACGGATTCCGCCAGGATCTGCAGAACCGGCTTCTGGGCTCGACTTCCCACATCAATATTTTGCGGATCGAAAGCGACGGGATCAAGGAGTGGCGCCCGCTAATGGAGCGGCTGGCGAAACAGCCGCATGTGCTTGCCGCCGCGCCTGCGATCTATGAGCAGGTCTTGATTTCACGGGGACCGAGGGCGCGCGGGGCGGTGGTGAAGGGGATCATTCCCAAGTATGAGCGGAGAGTCAGCGATCTATTGGGGACGGTGAAGATTGGGTCGATGGATGCTTTGGAGGACGAGGCTGGGAGAACAGGTGGTGAACTGCCGGGTCTGCGACCCGGCCAGGGCGGGTCTGAGACCCGCCCCCACATGGCCGCAGAATCGCCTGACGATCTGAACTCGGTGCAGGAGCGCGTCGCGTCGATGCCGCCGATTGTGCTGGGGAAAGATATTGCCGAGGAACTGGGAGCAACCATCAACTCGGTGGTGCTGGTGACCAGTCCGCAGGGGGAACTGACGCCGTTTGGGTTGGTTCCGAAATACATTCGCTTCCGGGTGGTGGGGATTTTCAATTCTGGATTCTTTGACTACGACAGTTCCTGGGCGTTTACCCGCCTGAGTGACACGCAGCAACTGGAAGCGCTGGGCGATCAGATTACGGTGCTGGAGTTCAAGGTGGATGACATTTACCAGGCCGGGGAAATCTCGAAGGAGCTGGAGCAAGCGGCGGGCAAAGGGTTCATGGCCACCAACTGGATGGAGCAGAACAAGGCTCTGTTTCGCGCGCTGCGGCTCGAGAGGCTGGTCACGTTTATTACAATCGGCCTGATCGTCTTCGTGGCTGCATTGAATATCCTGATCTCGCTCACCATGATGGTGATGGAGAAGACGAGGGACATCGCCGTGCTCATGTCCATGGGGACGCGCAAATCGCAGGTACGCCGCGTGTTCATCGCGCAAGGGTTGCTCATCGGTGTCCTTGGCACCGCCCTTGGGCTGGTACTGGGCTATGCCTTGTCCTGGGCCGGTGGGCACTATCACCTGCTGTCGCTGGCGCCCGAGGTTTACTCGATCGACTACGTGCCGTTCGCGCCGCGCGCGATCGATGGCGGACTGGTCGCGCTGGTTGCCATCGGGATCTCGCTGGTGGCGACGTTGTATCCGTCATGGTCGGCCTCGCGCATTCTTCCCGCCGAAGCCTTGCGCTACGAATGACTCCGGGCATCTTCCCGATTCTCTTCTAGAGCTAGAGTCAAAAAGGACGGGCGGGACGCACGTCGCTCCATCGAATCTTGCATGGAGGCATGGCTACATTGGAATCCCCTTGTGACCATGGTCATATCGTATTTGCCTTTAATTGGGCATAGAGTTCCTTCATAGATGCTGCTGAAAAAGCGGCAAAAGGTTTCCGGCGCGGAGTTCATGTTTTAATGAGGGTGAAGCTGAAGGCTGATAGCTGAAAGCTGTAAGCCAGAAGCTGGCAGCTGGAAGCCGCTGCCCCCTGAGCCGAGGAGCTGGAGTTTTGCATCTAATAGAGCGGGAAATGATCCTGCGCGTGGAAGGCCTCAAGAAGGTCTTCCGTTCAGGCGAGTCAGACCTGGTGCTCTTTGAAAATTTGTCATTCGAGGTGGCCAAGGGCGAGTTGCTGGCGATCGTGGGCGAGTCGGGATCGGGCAAGAGTACCTTGTTGCACATCCTGGGCGCTCTTGATCGGCCTTCCGCAGGTGACGTATACTGCGCCCACTTGCGATTGAGTTCGCTTTCAGAAGATGACGCGGCCGGGTTCCGAAACCATGAACTCGGTTTCGTCTGGCAGTTCCACTACCTGCTGCCGGAATTTACGGCACTGGAAAACGTGGCCATGCCGCTTCTGCTGCGGGAGGTATCGCGGCAGACAGCGGAGGGAGAGGCTTCGCGGTGGCTGCACGAGGTCGGTCTGGAGCAGCGTTCGCATCATCGAGCCGGCGAGCTTTCCGGCGGTGAGCAACAGCGTGTGGCTCTGGCCCGGGCGCTCATCACCCAGCCCAAGGTCCTGCTGGCGGACGAGCCTACCGGGGATCTTGACAGCCGAACGGCGGACTCGGTTTTTGAATTGATCGCCAGGCTACATCGCGACTACCAGCTCACCTCCCTGATTGCCACCCACAACTTTGCCTTCGCGCGCCGCTGTCATCGGGTGTTTCGCTTGCAACGCGGGCGAATGGAGGAGGTTGCGCCGGAGTCGCTTTCGGGCTAGTCACGGTGACGGGATTTGACAACCTTCCGTGAGAAGTACAGAAAATGGAAGCGTTGGCACAGAATTTGTAACCTGTTGCAAAGTTTCAGAGGGATTGAACTCAGGGTGGCGTTGGTAATAGGTTCTGGTAACGCAACCGGGGTGCATGACCAGCGCTTATGGGCCATAGACTTGGTGGCAGGTTGATTGCAATAATGAAGTGGGGCGAATGGTTCCCCAGGGGTTGGAACGGCACCGCAGAGAACCTTAGTCCCCAGGAGAGCCAAGGGGGTAGGGCTTTATGTTTGAACGTTATACCGAAAAAGCACGGCGCGTCATCTTTTTCGCGCGCTATGAAGCCAGCCAGTTCGGGTCTCCTTATATCGAGACGGAACATCTGCTGCTCGGACTTCTGCGCGAAGACAAAGCCCTGACTAACCGGTTTCTGCGCTCGCATGCTTCGGTGGAATCCATCCGCAAGCAGATCGAGGGACACACCACCATCCGGGAGAAGGTTTCGACTTCGGTTGATCTTCCGTTGAGCAATGAGTGCAAGCGGGTTCTGGCCTATGCCGCGGAAGAAGCGGAGCGGCTTTCACACAAGCACATCGGCACCGAGCATTTGCTGTTGGGTTTACTGAGGGAAGAAAAGTGCTTTGCCGCCGAGATTCTGCACGAGCGCGGTTTGCGGCTTTCTACCATCCGCGAGGAACTGGCGCGCAGCAGCCAGGAGAAATCGCAGCCTCAGCGACAGCGCGAGTCTTCCCTGTTGAGCGAATTTTCCCGTGACCTGACCCAAGCCGCGATGGACAACCAGCTCGATCCTCTGGTGGGGCGCGAGGGCGAACTGGAACGGGTAGTACAGATTCTGTGCCGGCGCACCAAGAACAATCCTGTGCTGATCGGCGAACCGGGTGTGGGCAAGACCGCCATCGTAGAGGGCTTGGCCCAGCGCATCGCGGACGGCGAAGTTCCGTCGTTCTTGGCCGACAAGCGCATTCTCGCACTTGATCTTTCGCTGATCGTGGCCGGAACCAAATATCGTGGCCAGTTTGAAGAGCGCCTGAAGACCATCATGAAGGAGTTGATGGAATCGCAGAACTCCATCATCTTCATCGACGAACTGCACACGCTGGTGGGCGCGGGCTCGGCGGAAGGCTCACTCGACGCAGCCAACATTCTTAAGCCGGCGTTGTCTCGGGGAGAGATCCAGTGCATCGGCGCCACCACTCCGGGCGAGTATCGCAAGTCCATCGAAAAAGATCGTTCGCTGGAACGGCGATTCCAGGCGGTAAAAGTTCCGCCGCCGGATGAAGTCAACGCCACCAAGATTTTGTTCGGGATCAAAGACCGGTACGAGAAGTTCCATGCCGTCACCTACACCGACGAGTCCATCAACTTCGCCGTGTCGCACTCGAACCGTTACATCCCGGACCGCTTCCTGCCGGACAAGGCGATCGACCTGATTGACGAAGCCGGAGCGCGGGTAAAGCTGCGCCAGACTTCGCTGCCCGAGGAGATCACTGAAGTCCAGAAGCGCATCAAGTTCATCGTCCACCGTATGGAGAACGCCATCGCGAACCACGAGTTCGAGAAGGCGCGCTTCTACTCGGACGAGGAACGCAAGGAGCGCGAGAACCTGCGCGCCCTTCGCGAAAAATACCACCTCGATGAATCCTCCACCGGCGTTGTCGGTCGGGAGGACATCGAGGACGTGGTATCGCGCTGGACCGGCGTACCCATCACTTCCATCAAAGAAGAAGAGTCACAGAAGCTGCTGCGCATCGAAGAAGAGCTGCACAAGCGGATTATTTCGCAGGACAAAGCCATTCTGGCCTTGGCCCGCGCCATCCGCCGCAGCCGTGCCGGCTTGAAGAGCCCGAACCGGCCCATCGGGTCGTTCCTGTTCCTTGGTCCCACGGGCGTCGGTAAAACTGAAGTCGCGCGTACCCTGGCCCAGTTCATGTTCGGCAGCGAAAAATCACTGGTCCGCTTTGATATGTCCGAGTTCATGGAAAAGCACTCGGTCTCCAAGCTGATCGGCTCGCCTCCGGGATATGTGGGCTACGAAGAAGGCGGCCAGCTCACCGAGCGCGTGAAGCGGGCTCCTTACTCAGTCGTTCTGCTGGACGAAGTTGAGAAGGCCCATCCGGACGTATTCAACATCCTGTTGCAGGTGTTCGAAGACGGCCAGCTCACCGACGGTCTGGGCAACACGGTCGATTTCAAGAACACGATCATCATCATGACCTCGAACATCGGCGCCCGGCACCTGCAGAAGCGCGAGGGCCTGGGCTTCCAGTCGACCAACGAGGACATGATTTCGGGCAAGGTAGAAGACCTGGTCAAGAGCGAGGTCAAACGCACCTTCAATCCGGAGTTTCTCAACCGCCTGGATGAAATCATTCTGTTCACCGCGTTGAGCGAACAAGACCTGATCCAGATTCTCGAACTGATGGTGAACTTGCTGAACCAGAATCTCTCGCAGAAATCGATCACGGTTACGGTGACCGACGAAGCCAAGAAGTGGATTCTGAACCAGACGCTGGGCGATCGCAGCTATGGCGCGCGTCCTCTGCGGCGGGCTCTGCAGAAATACATCGAAGACCCGCTCTCGGAAGCGCTGATCCAGGGCACCATCACCACCCGACCGGCGTTCATCGAAGTTTTCCTCGACGGTGAAAAGCTGTACTACCGTCCGGTGGATTCGGAGAAGGCCGAGGGCGTGTTGCTCTACGAAAATTAGCTTTCAGATCTCAGCTATCAGCCGTCAGCGAAATACTGGCGGCTTTGTTTTCTCTGAGTTCTCTCTCGTGGGTTTCTTGGCGTCCTCTGCGGTTAAAGGCTCTTAAAGCTCTTAACCGCAAAGGACGCAAAGAACATCTTACGCATATGGAAATACTCGTCTATTCCGCCTTTTGGTGCCCGGACTGCCGGACGGCCAAACGATTCCTGCAGGAGCACAAAATCCCCTACAAGGATGTGGATATCGAAACCACGCCCGGTGCCGCCGAGGAGGTTGTCGCCCGCACCGGCAAACGCGCTATCCCTCAATTTGTCATTGACGGGGAATGGGTACAGCCTTACCGGAACGGGGAAGGCTTCCTGTACGACGAGATGTCCGAACGCCTGGGCATCAAAGAAACATAGGACCATCCGTACATCACCTTCGGTACCCTAGGAGACCCTGCCCGCAGGCCGCAAGATAGTAGGTCAGAGGCCTGCCCGGCGGACGCGCATTTCCCTCCCCCAAAGATCCCCGGCAGCCAGTTTGGTCATGACCGAGAACCAGAATTCAGCGCACCAGAATTCAGCGCACGAAGAACCGGTCTGCACGACCTGGGCACGAATGGTCGAGGTTGTGCTGGGGCTGTTTTTGCTCGTCGGAACCGGCTTCATGGCGCACTACTACGCCCCCTCGGCTCCCCTCCCCGTTCCCCCACCCAACAACGCCATACCGCACAATGATCATCAGGATGAACTGCGGCAGCTTACCCGCGATGTAGATGAACTCAAGCAGGAACAGGCAATGCCTGCCCTGGTCCTGAACCGCTACCGTAATTCCATTTGCTATATCTTCGGGGTGTACCGGGTGGCGATGCCGGGAAAACCGGCTGCGCTCCGCGCTCGCATTTCCGGGACCGGATTCGTGGTGGCGGAAGGGCTGCTGGCCACCAACCGTCACGTTGCTGAGCCCTGGTACGGAGACGCCGAAGCGGATGCCCTGATTCGAAAGGGCGCCAAGGCGGAACTGGAAAAATTGGTCGCCTTCTTTCCGGGATTCCCGTTGCCGGTAGACATTACGCCGCTGGTCTTGTCGGCGCACGGCGACCTGGCGGTGGCGCGGGTAGAGAATTCGCAGGCCATCAGCCGGCTACGGCCTCTGCCGCTGGCCGAGAAGGTCTCGAACCCGGGAGAATTAGTTGCCGTGGTGGGCTATCCCATGGGCGTGCTCGGAATGGTGGCGAAATCGCCGCCAGCGGTGTACGAACGACTGGCTTACCGGCGCGACGATATCGGCGCCGCCAACGAATTGGCAGCGCTCTCGCTGATCCGGCCGTCGGCAACCTGCGGACATCTGGGAGATGTGGTTGGCGACAAACTGATCTACGACGCACCCACCGCCCACGGAGGCAGTGGCGGCCCCGTATTCAACTCGCAAGGCCAGGTGATTGGCATCAACGAAGCCTACATCGACGGCTTCTCCGGCGGGACTCTCGGGGTATCAGTGCAGGCTCTGCGACCGCTGATTGCGGCGGCACAGAAAAGGCAGTAGGGCCCCGAGGATCTCCCTTCGCGCAGCACCTTCCACCCTCATATGCCGTCATCCTGAACCCGGCTTTAGCCGGGTGAAGGATCCGGCGTGCATCTCCCCAGCTTTTGTGGTCCCGGCTGTGACGGTCGTCACAGACTTTTCCACGGGCGCAATTCATACTTCGAAACGAGGTCCCCCTGAGAAAGCCAAAACACTTCTACGTACATCATGACCAACGGACCGAGATCCCATGTGCTGTATACGGGAGTCACCGGCAATCTTCCGCGTCGCGTACTTGAGCACAAGAGCAAACTCTGCGCCGGTTTACCAGCCGCTACAACCTGACTCGCTTGGCCTATCACGAAATGTTTGTTTACCCGGGGGAGGCGATCGCCCGCGAGAAGGAAATCAAAGGCTGGCGGCGTGGCAAGAAGATCGCCTTGATCGAAAGCATGAACCCGCACTGGCGAGACTTGGCTGCGGAATGGCAAGACGTTTATAAGCCGGTAGATCGAACTCCTGCCGACCCGCGCCAGATCCTTCACGGCCTGAAGGCCGTTCAGGATGACGCCATCTGCGGAATTCGAGGCGCTTACGCTTTGACGACCTTGCCGCTACGCAGGCAGGATGTGCAGACGCGAATGCGCCTGGTTGCGGCGCCCACTTTGGCGTGGACCGGGCGCAGGTTGACGTTCCAGCGCCGCTTGGTCACGTTGTGGGCGTGGCTGATATTGTTTCCAAATTGCGGCCCCTTGCCGCAGATATCACAAACATGTGCCATGGACTGCTCCAGATAAGTTCAGAACTCGATGCGCAAGCAGTTATTTTAATTGAATTTCGCCGCTTTGACTAGCCGTGTGGAGCGGGGGGAGTGGATGAACAAATTAAGCCACCACGGGTCGGGAGTAGTGTCTCAGTTCGGTTTCGACAAGCCCTCAGTTGGCCTTGCTAAATCTCCGACCTTCCAACTTGCGTGTCCGTGATAGGTATCAGCATGGAGGTGGAACTTCCGCCCGCATGCGAAGCATTGGAAATCGTGAGAAATGCTGTCTCCTGGCAAAGGACTGTCGACCATATGCTGTAAGGGACAATCGGCGCGCACAAGCAAAAAGGTTCCTTGATTGACGATTTCGATTAATTGCCGAACGAGAGCTTGATACTCGGTCAGAGTAGGGATGTTGAACCGCTCTGAGAACCCATCGCACATCGTGCAGGGTGACATATGTGGCTAGTTTGCCAGAAGTCCGATTTCTTCGTGGCTCCAAACGTTGTCAGCGATTCCAGCAGCGATTCGGCACCATACCGCAAATTCAAACTGAGACGATACCCGGGCGGGCGCCCTCGCCCGTCTCCTCACACCCGAGATCAACAGCAAAAGGCGGCGGGCGAGGGCGCCCGCCCCACATCTACAGACCTACTGCTTCGGCCCCTGGGCGGTCGCTACTTCGCCGTCACCTACAATGTAGGAATCCACTCGCAGCCCTACCGGCAGCTGCACGCCTTTGTCGAGTTCGACCAGGGTCTCCAGAATTTTCTTGTCCACGTGCTCGGTGGGCTCGTCGGTGCGGACGTTTTTCGGGCCCAGCAACTCGCCCACGCGAACTACCTGTCCCCAAAACTTCTGTTTGCCGTACGCGTCGGCGGTGACGTAAGCCTTCTGCCCGACGCGAACTTTGTTCACGTCGTTTTCATCGACATCCATGCGCACGCGCAGCACGTCCTTGTCCCCCACAGTAAGAATCGGGTCAGGTACCGTCGAGGAATTGGAAACGCTTTCGCCGTTGCGATGGTGTTTGCGCAGTACCGTGCCGTTGATGGGAGACTTGATCAACGTCTTTTCATATCTGGCACGGGCCTGTTCCAGTTGAGCGCGGGCCAGTTGCAGGTCGGCTTCCGCAAAGCTGCGATCTTCCTCGCGGGCGTGGTCGTCAACCAGCGAGTGATGCTCGACATTTTCCTGATAGTTCGCTTTTGCGACGTCGTATTCACGCGCGTAGCGCTCGAACTCGTCGCGTGAGATCACGCCGGCGTCGAAGAGCTTCTGGCGGCGGTCCATTTCCGAACGGGCATTGTTCATGACCGCCTCGGCGGCGCGCACCGTGGACAGCGCTTCCGAGCGCTCCTGGCTGCGGGCGCCGTTGACCACTTTTCGCAGCGTCGCTTCTTTCGCCAGCACTTGCGCTTGGGCGGAGAGCACTTCTGCGCGATAGTCCTCGTTCTGCAGAACCGCCAGCACCTGCCCTTTGCGCACCGTGTCGCCTTCTTCCACATTGACCGACTTGATCTTCCCGCTCAGCTCGGAGCCGATCTGGATGTTTTCAGAAAGAGGCTCGACCCGCCCGGGGCCGGCAACCAGGAAGGGCTCGGTGGACGGCTGCGCCGCGACTGCTTTGGTATTGCTGGCTGCGCGCGAGCGAACCGAAACCAGCGAAACAGTCAGAATGACGGCCGCACTTGCGATCAGGAGTACCGATTTCTTGCTTAGTGTTCTTTTCATAAGAATGCTCCGGCGAATTTCATTTGCCCACTATTGCGCGATGTGAATTGCACTTGCCTGCATGGCAGACGGTGCCAGCAGTTCGGTGGAAACTTCCGACTCGGGACGTTCTTTGCCGTCAAGTTGTCTGCAATCAGGCCGTCTTCGATCCGGATGGTGCGGTCGGCGAAGCTGAGCACCCGCGAGTCGTGAGTCACGATAACGACTGCGCGATCGCGCTCATGCGCCAGGCGCACCATCATTTCCATGACAGTGCGGCCGGTTTGCGAATCCAGGGCCGCCGTCGGCTCGTCCGCCAGCACGATTTGGGGATCGCCGGCCAGCGCTCGCGCGATCGCGACACGCTGCTTCTGTCCTCCACTCAAGTCTGAGGGGAAGGTGGCGTACTTTTCGGCCAGACCTACCTGCTCCAGCAATTCCAGCGAGCGGTTCTTTGCCCTTTCGCCGCGAACGCCTTTCAGGTCGAGCATCAACTCGACGTTCTCTCCGGCGGTGAGGGTGGGAAAAAGATTGAAGCCCTGGAATACGAAGCCGATGTGCTCCAGCCGGATCGCCGGCAGTTGCTTTTCGCTCAAGCTCCCGACTTCCTTTCCCGCAATGCGCACGCTGCCCGACGTCGGCGAAAGGATGCAGCCCATGATGGAGAGCAGCGTAGTCTTACCGCTGCCGGATGGTCCCATCAACATCACCAGCTCTCCAGGATGCACGTCCAGATCGACGCCGCGAAGGGCGGGAACTCCGGCGGCCCCTTCGGCATAGGTTTTCTCTACGGCACGCACTGCGATGGCTGGTTGCATGTCTTCTCCTCACCCCTTTGTCACCCTGAGCGGAGTGACTGCTTCGCTTCGCGAAGCAGTCATGTAGTCGAAGGGCCCCTCCCGCATCACGACTGCGCTGTCGAAATCCGACCAGAAAACGCTCGATGCGCTTCTATCCCACCAAGCAGCCGTGGAGGTGGTAGGGGTCCTTCGACTCCACCAACCGATTCGCGAGCGAATCGGTTTGTTCCGCTCAGGATGACAACCACTGACCATCTCTTACCCCTTGAACACGATTGCAGGATCGAGCCGCGTAACTTTGTTGATGGAAACCAGCGCCGCTCCAATGCACATGGTCAGGGTGAGAAAGAACATTCCCACCGCCATCTGCCAGGGCATCAGAATCGCCGCCCCTCCGTGCTGGCTGGCGCGAACCACGAACACGCTGACCGCCATCCCCAGCACATAACCGATTACCGCGCTCATCGTGGCCTGCTGAATGATCACCTTGTAGACATAGCTGTTGGCCGCGCCCATAGCCTTGAGCGTGCCGAACTCGCGCAGGTGGTCCATGGTGGTGGCATAGATGGTCTGGGCCACCACTACGAATCCGACGATCAGCCCAAGAGCCGCAGCCAGCAGCACGGCTACGCCTGCGCCGGTGGTAAACATCCAGTAAATCTGCGTCATGCGGCTGAATTCGTGGCTGGTGAGAACTTCGACATCTTTCACCTGGCTCTGAATCGCGTTGCGCACTGTCTCCAAATCGGCCCCCGGGGCAAGTTTGACCAGCAGAAAATACGTCTGGTCCTCACGCAGGCCGACGAAGTCCTGCGCATTCTTGAAGCTGGTGAACACGTAAGGGGAAGTCGTGAAGGAGCGAATGCCGCGAGTGAAGCCGACCACGCGAGCGCGGCGGCCGTGGATCTCAAACACTTCACCCACGCGGGTGACGCCCAGTTTTTCCTTGTAGAGTTCGTCGAGGATGATCGCATCCGGGCTTCTTCAGATCCTCGACACGCCCTTGCACCAGGTTCCAGGGCCTGCCCATGGTGGAGTCCACGTTGAAGCCGACGATCTGAACTGATTCCTCACTGCCGTCCCCACGTTTCCACTGAGTCCAGTGCGCGATGTATTTTTGCGCCTCCCCCACTCCCGGGATGGCTCGTACCTGATTCAGCCTGCGCTCGCTGAATGCCACGCCCTGTTCGATGTAAGGCACGTTTTTCGAAGCGACCCAAAGATCGGTGCCGGAGTGATCCACCAGTCCGGAGGTGGTGCTGGTGAAACCGACGAACAGGCCCAGCTCGACCACGATCAGCACCACCGCGAATACGATTCCGGTGAGGGTCACGGTCAGCCGCACTTTGTCGTGGAACAGATTGCGTCGCGCCAGAGGAGGCATATCAGCGAGCCTCCTTCAGCATGCCGCGAAGGACTGCGTCCAGCATGAGCGTGGCACGCTGTTCCATCGGGCACCAATCCACCCAGGCATCGTTGCACTTGGCAATCTGCAGAGAAATTACGCCGTGAACGGCGGCCCACATGGTTTGTGAAATCAGGTCGGCATCTCGCAGGTCGTCGCAGAAATATCCGGCGTCAATGGCCTGCTGCACCGACAGCTTCAGGAAGGCGTAGGCATCGCTTTCGGGATTGCCCTTGATTTCGTGATCGCGATCGTCGAGCTCGGCCGGTGGATGCGGGGTCATGAACATGAGCTTGTAGTGGTTCGGGTAGTGGATTCCGAATTCCACATAGGTGCGACCGATCTCTCGAATCCGGGCTACCGGATCGGCGGGCATCGCTGCGCTGGTGAACACCGTGGCCAGCCGCGCGAAGTCTTCGTGGACCAGTTCGTGGAAAAGCTCTTCTTTGTCGGCGAAGTGGAGGTAGATTGCGGTGGGCGAGTACTCGATTTTCTCGGCCACCTGGCGCATGGAAACACCCTCGTAGCCCTCCCTGATAAACAGTTCGCGGGCAGCGTCCAGGATCTTGTCCCGGGTTTCCGATTTCTCGCGTTCGCGCCGCTCTTTGACTCCCATTCGCTTCTCCGATTACGACGTTCCGTTACTTAACGCTGTTAACTTAACATAGTTAAATTAAATTCCTTCGTTCCTGATGTCAAGGGAAATTTTTGTCTCCTGTATCTCATAGTCCTGTATGGACATAGCCATGAGTGAGACTGTGCGATACTGAAAAAGTGACAGTCCCCGATCCGAAATCGGTCAAAGTGAACCTCACAACCGGGACGGGAATGGACATCGAGTGGAAGGACGGCCACCGCTCGCACTATCCGTTCACATTCCTGCGCGATGCCTGCCCCTGCGCCCTCTGCGACGACGAGCGTGGCAAATCAGGCCGCAAGCCGGGTGAACCGCCAAAGCTCGCGGCCGGGGCACTTCCCATGTTCAAACAGGCAGCCAAACCGACATCGGCCGGGGGCGTGGGCAAATACGCCATCAAATTTCACTGGAATGACGGTCACGAGCTGGGCATTTATTCCTGGCAGTTTCTGCGGGACGTGTGCCCATGCGAGGAGTGCAAGGCTGCAAATGTGAACGGCTAGAGAACTCGACCTCCAGGCAGTCAGGTCAAGAACGTTTTGACCTTCTTCCATTCAGACCCGTCTCGCTGGGCGATCCATTCGCTCTCAATGGCCTCCTGCTGACGGGCAGTCAAGTGCCAGGAAAGCGGTGGTGCAGGGAGGTCAGGAGCCGGGCTGCCGTCCTGCCGCGATCCGAATTCAAAGATCGCTGACGGCTGAATATTCACTTTCTGGGCCCATTTTTCCTGAAGCAGTTTCAGCTCGACCTGGTTATGAGAGCGCTGGCCGGCGGTGCGGACAGCGAATAGCGCGGCGAGTGGGGCATAGGCCTGGAAAAACCAGCCGCGGTGTGAACCGTTCGGAACGGGCGCCGGCAACGGGCTGGGTTCCTGGCGGATTTCTATCACCAGGATTTGCAGGTCGTTCAGAGGCTTGCCCGCGCGGTCAAGTGAGTCCAATGCGATGTCCAGCCATTCGACCAGAGTCGACATGCCGTAATTGTCGTAGTACCCGCCGTCTACAACGTGCGAAGCTTTGCCTCCGGAAGGGTCGACGTCCGCTCGGGACGCTGGTCCGACGTAAGGAAAAGTCGCAGACAGACGGGCTGCCGTCACCACCGCGACATCCCGCATCTTCTGATAGATGGAGTGGAAATCCCAGCGGCCTACGGTGCCGGCCGGATGTGGAAGATAGGTTGTCGAAAGCAGAAGACGCTCGCCCGCTTCGACCAGGGTGGCGTTGAAAATGTTGGCCGGGCGAAGGCCTTGACGGACGCCGTCCGCCCACTTTGTCAGGTCAGTTTCGAGACTGGCGGCAGCGGGGGAAGTCGTGGTCCAGGCGCGTTCCAGGGCGCGCCCTCGACCGGCAAGACTGCGAGGAAAAATGGGCAATATCACGTGGCAGAGATCGTGATAAGCCAGGCCCCAGGAAACGTCTTCAAGACTCGAAGTCTGGGCGTCGGCAACAACTTGCGTTAATTCTTTTTCCGCGGGAAGCGCGCCGGTAGGGGTGAATTGGTTCACAAAGTACATCGCACCGACACCGCCTCCGGAGACAGAACTGACAAGACGAATGGACTTCGAGAAGGCAGCGACATCTTTCGGTTGGCTTGCACGCCATTGCAGTTCCAGGCCGGTCAAGACGCGCGCTGTCCAGGCCGCCGCCTGAATCCCGCCGCCGGAGGCCGCGACCAGTATGATCTTTGTTGGATCCTTCGACGCCAGCAGAACCTCAGCGGGGTCCGGCGTAGGAGGGAAACACTGATCGTTCTTTGGATCGCCACAAGTTCGGGTGCGATAAAAGTGATCCGTGTTCGGGAGCTGTGCGGTGAACGCCAGCCAGATTCCCACTAGCAGAATGACCGGAATCCGCCAGCGATCAGCGGCAAATGTAATGCCTGAGAAAGCCCAGCAGGCCAGCATGATCAGCAACAGAACGTAGGTCACGGTGGGCACTCGCAGCCAATGTGGAGCGTAGTGCAAAACATAGATAATTGCGTACAGGGCGAAGGTCAGAGAAAACAGAATCACCGAGAGAGTGTGGCCTTTCAGCAACCAACCATTCCCGCCAAAATAGCCGGCAGGTCCGACGAAGCACGCTAACTCCCTCACGATCCAGGTCGCAGCCTTCAGTACTAACCCTGGCTGCAAGAGGGCACGCTGAAAGAGCACCTGGCTTGCCCAAAGCAGGAGGCAGCCGATCAGTCCCCCAATCAGAGTTCCCACGAGCATCTTGATGGCGAAGAGCATCCGATTCGACCTGGTGGGCAACTGGCGCAGGCTGTACCAGAGGGACCCAGCGACGACCGGAAGCGTCAGCCATGCCGACCAGGCAAAATGAACCAACTGCGGAAGCTCGGAGCTGGGCTGGAACGTAATGCCGGGAAAGCGAAGATAGCCATAAGACAGGATCACCCAACCCGTGACCAGGGTTGTCCAGGCAGTGGCCAGACTGGCAAGAGTGACGACAATCATGCCTTGAGGGGTGACATCAAAGAGATTGGCAAAGAGCGAGCTCTTGAACGAGATCAGCGGAAACAGAAAGAGCAAAGCGGCGCACAAAAGGGGAACGCGCCCCAGCATCAGGAAAGGGACGAGCGCCTTCGCATCCGCCCAGGACACGTGGGCAAATAGGTGACACATGGGGGACCTCCAGACGGTGGTGTTGCGAGGGAAGGAAAACCGGAAACGGACGAAGACTATGCGATCAGTGGTGGGCAGTCAAGACAATCTTCACACTGGCCTTTTGTCCGGTTGATCTCTTGTAGAATCGAATTACCGAAAATCCACGTGTCTTTTCTGGATCAACTCAATCCGCAGCAGCGCGAAGCCGTCGAAACCGCGGAGGGGCCGGTTCTCATCCTCGCGGGTGCGGGCAGCGGAAAGACGCGGGTCATTACCTACCGCATTGCCTATCTGATTGAGAATCGCGGCGTCATGGCCGATTCAATCCTGGCGATGACTTTCACCAACAAAGCTGCGCAGGAGATGGTGGAGCGGGTGGACAAGTTAGTGGGTGGCCTTTCCGTCGCCAAGCCGGTGATCTCGACTTTTCACTCCTTCTGCGTGCGGGTGTTGCGGCGGGATATCGAACAGCTGCGCATTCCTTCGTCCGTGCCCGGCGTCCCTCCGATCGGCCTGACCAAGAGTTTTGTCATCTATGACGAGGCCGACCAGCAGCAGTTGGTCAAATCGGTCATGCGCCGTCTCGGTATCGACGACAAGCAGACTACGCCACGCTCGGTGCTCTCACATATTTCATGGGCGAAGAACCACATGCTCGACCCGCAGGAGGTTTACCTGCAGTCGGGCGATCCCAAGACGGAAAAAGTTGCCCATATCTACGAGGAGTATCGCAAAGAGTTGCGCAAGGCCAACGCTCTCGACTTCGACGATCTGCTGCTCGAGACGGTGCGCCTGCTCAAAGCCGTGCCCGCGGTTCGCGAATATTACAACCGGCGCTTCCAGTACGTGATGATTGATGAATATCAGGACACGAACCGTCCGCAGTACGAACTGATGCTTCTGCTGGCCGGAGGTCATCACAACATCTGCGCCGTGGGCGATGAAGACCAGTCCATCTATTCCTGGCGGGGAGCGGACATTCGCAACATTCTGGAGTTTGAGAAAGATTTTCCCGAAGCTAGGATCATCCGCCTGGAGCAGAACTACCGATCCACTCAGAATATTCTGCAGGCCGCTTCAGCCGTAGTTGCGAACAATCTCAAGCGCAAGGGCAAGAATCTTTGGACGTCGCGACAGGGAGGCACGAAGATCGGCTACTACGAGGCTCCGGACGGCGAAAACGAGGCCCTTTTCGCCGCCGACTACATCGCGAAATACCTCCGCGAAGCAGTGGATCAAGGCGAGAACGCCCGCGCCGCCGTGCTCTACCGCACCAACTCACAGTCTCGCCTATTTGAAGAGGCGATGCGCCGCTACCAGTTGAAGTATCACGTGGTGGGAGGATTTTCGTTCTACGAGCGGGCTGAGATCAAGGACATGATTTCGTACCTCAAAGTCATCCACAACCCGGACGACTCGATTTCGCTGCTGCGGGTGATCAACACGCCGGTACGCGGGATTGGCAAGACCAGTATCGAGACCGTGGAGCGGGTTGCGCTCGAGACCGGGCTGTCGTTGTGGGGCGCGATCGCGGAGGTGATCAAACGCCAGCTTCTGCCACAGAGAGCTTTGGCGGCGCTTAAGGGATTCACAGATCTGATTGAGGATGGGCGCGCCATGCTGGGTGGAACTTACGCCGAGCGGCTGGAAGCGACGGCTCGGGATGCGGGAGCGAAGGAGGATGACGCTACGGAAAGTTCACCGGTCGAGGACGATACTGAGTTCAGTCCGGATAACTTTTCATTCGATTTCGGTTCTTCTGAAGAAGACGTTCCAGACACCTTCTCCGCGGAGGAGATTCCAGTGCCTCACGCTGACGATGTGGAGGCGGGACGCCTCCACGACAGCCGGCAAGATGCCGGCGCTCCAAATGCCGAGGCTACAGATGCCGAAGCTACGGCTGCCAATACTGCCGACATCCTGAAATTTCTTATCGACCGTACCGGCTACATCAAATTGCTCGAGCAGGAAGATACCCCTGAGGCTTTCTCGCGCATAGAAAACCTGCGCGAACTGGTCAATGCGGCGATGGATTCCCGCGACCGGGGCGAAACGCTCGACCAGTTCCTCGACCACGCCGCGCTGGTCAGCGACGCTGACGCTTACGACGAAGCGGCCCAGATCACCCTGATGACGCTGCACGCCGCCAAGGGGCTGGAGTTTCCTTTGGTGTTCCTGGGCGGCCTCGAAGAGGGCCTGTTTCCGCACTCGCGAACATTTCTGCAACCCGACGACATCGAAGAGGAGCGCAGGCTCTGCTACGTGGGCATGACCCGGGCTATGGACACGCTGATTTTGACCCGGGCGGTCTACCGTCGCCGCTATGGCACTGATCTCCCGGAGGCCAGTATTCCATCGCGGTTTCTGGATGAAGTTCCGGCCGGGTTGGTGGAGGAGCTCGGCGGGTCCCGAAGGAGAGCATCGGCTTCGCGGGCGGCTGCGCCCGCGCCACACGAGCCGGAACACGGCTCTACGCACTATGCCTACGAAGATGAAGATCAGAGCGTCAGCTGGGCTGGTCCTGGGAAGCGACGTACTCCAGCCGCGTCCTATTCGGGCAAGTCCTACAACTCCATCGACAACATTGCTGAGTTTTTCGCCTCGCGAGGAAAAAAATTCAGCCTGCCGAAACCGCCCCCGGCGACCCCAACGGGGAGGAAAGGTTTCCGCCCCGGGCAGAAAGTGCGCCACCCGAAATATGGCGAAGGCACCGTCTACCAGCGCGAAGGAGAGGGTGAAGATGCCAAGATTACGGTACAATTCCCTCGCTTCGGTTTGAAGAAGCTGGTCGAGAAGTATGCGCAGCTGGAGAAGGGCAGCTCTTAGCTGCTGGCTACTAGCTCCTGGCTTCTGGCTCCTAGCCCGGTCGATCTGTTTGGCTAGAAGCTAGTAGCGAGAAGCTGGCAGCGAATTCTTAAGGAGAATCAACAGCACTCATGGCAAATACAAGCACACTAAGCAAGGAAGAACGCAAGAAAGCCAAGCGCGCAGTACGCAAAAAGCGCAAGACGGAGCATCCGCTGAAGCCGCGCGAATACGCGCGCGGTTCGGCGAAGCGCAAAGTGAAGAAGATGGCCCGCGGCACGGCGAAGCGCTAGTCAATCACTGTGTGGGCCGGGGTCTGTGACCCGGGCAGGGCGGGTTAACGACGACCCGCCCCCACACGGTCGCCTATTGAGGAGACCGAAACCCTTTGGCACAACCAACCGTACGCACTTCCGACCAGCAACTCCTCTGCTGCAAGTCCATCGACAAGCTGATTGCGGAAGCCGACGAGCCCGGACATCGCCTGAAAAAAACTCTGGGTCCGTGGTCGCTCACCGCGCTGGGCATCGGCGCCATCATTGGCTCCGGGATATTTGTACTCACCGGAACCGCGGCGGCGGGAGAGCACTTCGAAGCTCCGTCCATCTTGCACGCGCAGGTTCTGGACCTGATCGGAAACTTTCTGCGCACCGGAAGCACGGCGGGCGCGCTGATGCACGGGCGTCCACCGGCAGGTCCGTCCATCGCCATATCATTTCTTCTGGTGGCGGTGGCGTGCAGCTTTGCCGGTTTGTGTTATGCCGAACTGGCTTCGATGATCCCGATCGCAGGCAGCGCCTACACCTATTCTTACGCCACTCTGGGAGAAATTTTCGCCTGGATCATCGGCTGGGATCTGATCCTGGAATACGTCGTCAGCAATGTTGCGGTGGCGGTCGGCTTCAGTGGATACGCCAAGGCTCAGCTTGCCGCGTTCGGCGTCAATCTGCCCGATCACTGGGCTAGTCCGGTTTGGGCGTCAGGGAAATGGACGGGCTCGTATTTCAATGTTCCCGGTTTTCTCATCGTCTTCATCCTGACGTTGCTGCTGGTCCGTGGGGTCAAGGAATCAGCCGGCGCCAACAACGTGATGGTGCTGGTAAAAATCGGGGCGATTCTTACGTTCCTGGTTGTTGGTGGCATGCTCATCAATCCCGCCAACTGGACGCCATTCGCGCCGTCCGGGTTCGCCGGAATTGTGACCGGCGGTGCCATCGTCTTCTTCACCTACATCGGTTTCGATTCCGTGTCCACCGCAGCCGAGGAATGCAAGACCCCGCAACGCGATCTGCCATTCGGAATTATTGCGTCGCTGATTATTTGCACCATCCTCTATGTTGGCGTTGCCATCGTCCTGCTGGGCATGATGAAGTACACGACTTTCGTTTCCGGCGAGGCTGCAGAGGCGCCCGTCGCTTACGCTTTGAAGCAACTGGGAGCGCATCCATTCTTCCGGTCGGTAATTGTGGTGGGGGCGCTGACGGGCATGATTTCGTCCCTGCTGGTGTTTCAATACGGCCAGGCACGCATCTGGTATGCCATGTCGCGTGACGGCCTCTTGCCCAAGCTTTTTTCGGCGGTCCATCCCAAGTACAAGACGCCGCACTGGTCCACCTGGATTGCCTGCTTTGCGGTAGGAATTCCGGCAGGGCTGGTGGATATTGGCGACGCGGCTGATCTTTCCAACATCGGTACGCTGTTCGCCTTTGTCCTGGTATCGCTTGGAGTCATCTTTTTGCGGCGCCGACAGCCCGACCGCCCACGCGCCTTCCGCGTGCCCTTCGTTCCCTGGTTTCCGCTGATCTCGGTGGTGTTGTGTGGGGGACTGATGACCGGACTGACGGTAATCACCTGGCTTCGTTTTGTCATCTGGCTCGCGCTGGGTCTTTGCATCTACATCTTCTATAGCCGGCACCACAGCGAGTTTGCGAGAGCCAGGGGGCAGTGAGATTGCAGATTTGAGATTTAAGATCGCAGATTGAAGTGCAAGCTGACTGCGTCCATTCTACCTTTCGATCTGCAATCTTGAATCTTCAATCTAAAATCTGATTTGGCCTGCAAATCTGTAGTCTTCCATCTACAATCTGAACCATGGCCTCGCAGCCCAGCTCATTTCTGGTTACCCTGCCCAAGGCGGAGCTGCATCTTCATCTTGAGGGTTCGATTGATCCCAGTACTCTGATCGAGCTCAGGAGGCGTCACGGCAAGACCAGTACGCTGGCGGAGATCGAACAACTCTATCGCTACGAAGACTTCAACGGGTTTCTGATGGCCTTCAAGGTGGTAACCGAGGACCTTCAGACCGCGGATGATTACGAGCTCATCACTTACCGCCTGATGGAAAAGCTGAAGGCGGGAAATGTGCTGCACGCCGAAGTTTACGTGTCGGTGGGAGTTTGTCTGTGGCGCAAGCAGGATTTTGACGCCATCTTCGAAGGCCTGGATCGCGGGCGCCGGAAGGGAGAGCGTGATTTCGGCGTCTCCCTGTTGTGGATCTTTGATGCAGTGCGCCAGTTTGGGCCCGGCGCCGCACGCGATGTCTTCGGGACCGCCGTGCGCTTTCGGGACCGCGACGTCGTGGCTGTCGGCCTCGGCGGCGACGAGCAGAAGGGGCCGCCCGAGTTATTCCGCGAGGCCTACGCCTTCGCCGCGGACAGCGGGTTGCATCTTACTGCGCACGCCGGAGAAAATGCCGGATCAGAATCGATCTGGGGCGCGCTCAATCTGCGGGCGGAACGGATAGGGCATGGACTCGCGGCGGCGCAAGATCCGGAGTTGGTCGAGGAACTGGCCACCCGGCAGGTTCCGCTGGAAATCTGTCTCACCAGCAATCTGCGCACTGGCGCGTGCCCGGCGCTCAATACGCATCCCGTACGCCAGTATTTCGACCAGGGCGTCATGATTACGCTTAACACTGACGATCCTGCGATGTTTCGTACATCCCTGGCACGGGAGTACCAGTTGGCCCAGCAGCTGTTCGGTTTCACCGACGAGCATCTGCGGGAGCTGGCGCGCAATTCCTTCGAAGCGTCTTTCCTTCCCGCGGAAAAGAAACTATCGTTCCTGAATTTGTTTGACGCGGCGGCAGCCCACACTTAGCCTTTCCTGACTGGACTCTCCTGGAGCTTGGGGCATGAAGCCGTTTCGCGCTTCTGACATCTCTGCAGTGCCTGCCGGACAGCCGCCGGAACGGCGGCGCTACTTTCACGCGCTCACTGCGGGAAAACGCAGAGCGGGAGCCTCTCTTCCCGCATCTCTGCTCGTTTGCCTTTGTCTGGCTGCATTCGCGGTTGCCAAGTCGCCGCCGAAGCCTGTGCCTCCGACGCTTGTCTTTACCAACGTGAACGTGGTGAACACACGCGACGGCGGAATCGAGGCGGGCGTCACCGTCGTGATCAACAAGGACCAGATCGTCGGAGTTGGGAAAGTCGGCTTTGTGCCCGAGGGGCGGAACATTCAGATCATCAATGCTAATGGCAAATATTTGATTCCTGGACTTTGGGACATGCATGTGCACAGCGCGTTTGTATCCCCGGCGTGGGATGAAAAAGTGATCTATCCGCTGTACATCGCTAATGGTGTGACCGGTGTACGGGATATGGGCGGGGATCCGGACGTGCTTGAACACCGCCGAAAGCGGATCGAAAGTGGGGAATTGCTGGGTCCGCACATGGTTTTGGGAGGCCCGTTTCTGGCGGGAGGAAAGAGTGATCAGCAGACCATCGCCGTGAATACGCCAGAAGAAGCGCGGCGCGCGGTGGATACGGTGAAAAACCGGGGCCTGGATTTCGTCAAAATACTCTCCAATATTCCGCGCGAGTCCTACTTTGCCATCGCCGAAGAATCGGGCAAACAGAAGATTCCATTCGTAGGCCATGTTCCCTACTCCGTCAGTGCTCGCGAGGCCGTCGCGGCAGGACAGCGAAGCATCGAACACCTGACGGGAATCCTGCTCGCTTGCTCGTCGCGGGAAGAGGAGCTTCGTGCCCAGGAACTCACTACCCTGGCAAGTCACGACTATGCGGCCTATGGAAAGCTTGGCACCCAGGTGATGGCCACATATGATCCGACGAAGGCACAGGCTCTATTCTTTCAGATTGCACACAACAATACCTGGCAAGTCCCGACCCTGGTGTGGACGCAGACCGGAAGCCGGATCGATGACCCGAATCTGGAGACTGATTCGAGGCTCAAGTATGTTCCCGCGTCAGTGAGGGGACAGTGGAACCCGGCGAAGCTACGGGAACAGACGTCGCCGGAGGAACTGGCAGGGCTGAAAGCTGAAGCGGCCCGTGATGTGGAACTGGTAAGAGCCATGCACGGTGCCGGGGCTCTGTTTATGGCAGGCACTGACGGGCCGGATCCGTTTGTGTTTCCGGGCTTCAGTCTGCATGACGAGCTGGAGTGGCTGGTAAAGAGTGGGTTCACGCCGCTGCAAGCGCTGCAGGCGGCCACCTCGGACCCGGGCCGGTTTCTCGCCATGCAAGACAAGTACGGCATCGCTGAAGCAGGGCACACGGCCGATCTGGTATTGCTGGACGCAAACCCGCTGCAGGACATCGGCAACACCCGCAAGATTTTCGCGGTGGTGGTGGGCGGCAAGTACTATTCTCGCCACTCGCTGGACAAGATGCTCCAGCAGGTAGAGACGCTGGCCGGGCAACAATGAACCCGAGCGATCATTCCAAACGACAAAGGGCATGACACAGCATATCGGCATCGTGGCTTGCAGCGCGGAGGGCGCCGCGCTCTGCTACCGAACCATCGCCATTGAAGGCGGCCAGTTGCTGGGACCGCACGATCATCCCGAAGTCTCGATGCACACTCATCCTCTGGCCCGTTACATGAAGTGCATTTACGCCAACGATTGGCCCGGTGTCGCGGAGCTGATGCTGTCGTCAGCGGAGAAACTCGCAAAAACGGGAGCGGACTTCCTGATTTGCCCGGACAACACCATTCACCAGGCATTCGACCTTGTCGAGCACCGCTCTCCGCGTCCCTGGCTGCACATTGCGAACGAGGTGGCAAATGAGGCTGGCCGACATGACTACAAGCGGCTGGGCGTGCTGGGGACGCGTTATCTGATGGAAGGCCCGGTGTATCCGGAGAAGCTGAAGGCCGCCGGTCTTGAACACCGCATTCCCGGCTCGCAAGAGCGTGAGCGTATCAACCAGATCATTTTTGACGAATTGGTGAATGCACAGTTCACTTCGCGTTCGCTCACATACTTCCAGGAAGTAATCCGAACGCTGGCGGACCAGGGCTGTGACGCGGTCGTGCTGGGGTGCACCGAGATTCCGCTGCTGGTCCCGCCCGAGGCCTCTTCACTGCCAACCCTGGATTCAACTCGCCTGCTAGCAAAAGCGGCAGTGAGAAAGGCGGTAGGCCGGAACTAGGAACGACGGAGAGACGGGCGTCCCGCCCGTCCAAGCCGAGCGAAGACCGGCAGGGTTAGAAAGACATTGGCAACCATGCACCTGAAATTCCGACAACTCCCCGGGAGCTTTGCAATCTGCCACCTGCCTCCGAACGCTCCGCTCCCACCATTGACTACAACCTCATCTTTCACGTCGATAACTCGAACTGAAGACGAACTCTCCATAGTCTGCCCCGCGGACCTCGCTCCCTCATCGGCGATATGCGAAGGTCCCTGGACCTGCTTCAAGCTGCAAGGCCCCTTTCCCTTCTCGCTGACCGGAGTGCTGTCTTCGTTCCTCGGCCCCCTGGCTGAGGGGGGCGTGCCTATTTTCGCGGTCGCGACCTTTGACACCGACTACGTTTTAGTGAGAGAAGAGTTGGCCGCGAAAGCGATGGACATATTGCGGGATGCGGGACACGAGTTGATCGCCGAGCCAGGGACAGAGTTCTGAGGAGCCGCTGTTGTATTGCTCGGGCCGAAAACCGCAGGGCCTTGCTCCGCCGGACAGCCGGGGACCCGCCCTGACCGAAGTCGAAGGGGACTGTCCCCACGTGGGGGTAGCCGATCGGAGGGTAACGGGACCATGGCAGGTCCTTCCGTAATCTCCACTTTAGTGGGGGGTAAGGGGATACTCAGCCTGTGAACGCCCTCCCCCATCCAAAACCTGATTGCCGGGCCCCACGCCTGAGTTTAAGCGCCACCACGCACGCGGTGTTGCGATTCGAAGACGGCCGCCGCACCCAGGGACAACTGGAAGTCATCTCGCTGACCGGCGGAATGCTTTCTTTGTCAAAACCGCTGGTCCGGGATTCGCGCGTGAAGCTGATGTTCCTGACGCCGACCGGGCCCGTGCTCGGAACCGCGGAAATGTTGCAACCTGTTTCCTGGAGCCAACAACCTTTCCGGTTCGTTGCCCTCGAACAGGATGATCAGCGCCGGCTCCGGGAATCAATTCAGTCGTCGTTCGGTCAGGTCCACAAAGAGCAGGAGTGGATCAACAAGTACCGGGCCACGCTTAATCACCGCGAAGCCCCTCGCAAACGATTCTTCAGCACACCCCTGGCCGCCGTAACTCTGGCCATGCTTTCGTTGGGCAGTGCGATCTGCTTGTTCAGCATCTTCAACATCCTTCACATTCATCTGCAATAGCTTGGCTGTCAGCGCCTCCGGGTTCCCGCCTTCGAGGGCGGGACGCTCTCGGGACTGCCGGCGGGCCTGCCCTGAGCGCAGCCGAAGGGACGCCGGCGCTGGCGCTACAAAAACCGTAGGATTGCCTCCGCAAGTGGTATTTTTGTGTGCGCCAGCACCACCCCCTGGAGGCGGAATGTTGTCTTCAAGCAAGATTGTGGGCTTTGTTCCTACCAAAGATTCCCGGAAGGCACGAGCTTTTTATGAGGGCATGCTGGGATTCCAGTTTGTCAGCGACGACCAGTTCGCCCTGGTGATGAGAGCGGGCGAAACCATGATCCGGATCGCAAAGGCGCAGGATTTCGCCCCCGCTCCGTACACAGTGATGGGGTGGGAAGTGCGCGACATTGAGGCCATTGTCCGCTGGCTCACGCAGCGGGGAGTAGTCTTCGAAAAATATCCGTTCGTGCAGGATCGCGAACTTGGAATCTGGACCACACCAGGTGGCGACAAGGTTGCGTGGTTCAAGGATGCAGACGGAAACGTACTCTCTGTCAGTCAGCACCAGTAGCAAGCAGGACGCGGCGATTCTGGCCGAAATGTTCTCACGAGGGGGCTTGTCGCATGAAGACTTTCTGGAAGAAGGCAGCTTTGATACTGGTCCCGCTGATGATCCTGGCCGGACGTGCCACCGCACAGGGCAGTTACACGCTGGTCTCGCCCAACAAGCAGATCGAAGTAAGGATCCGGACCGGCGACCGCATTCAATACGATGTCCTCTTCAAAGGAACAGCCCTGCTGCAGAATTCCACCTTCTCCATCGACATTGACCACAATACTTTGGGCGTGCAACCCAGGGTCAGGGAAACGAAGCAGCGGAGCTACGACGGCACGCTCGAACCTCCCGTCCGGCAGAAATTTGCCAAGGTGCGCGAGAACTACAATGAGCTGCGACTGGAGATGGAGGGGAACTACGCCGTGGTCTTCAGGGCCTACAACGAAGGCACGGCTTACCGCTTCGAGACCTCCCTGCCCCAGACTGAAGTGAAAGTCTACGGCGAAGAGATGAGCCTTCATTTCGCCGGCGATTACACGGCTTACTATCCGATGGAAGAAAGCTTCTTCTCGCACAATGAAAGAAAATATCTTCCTTTCAAGTTGAAGGAGATCCCGCCGTCCTCCATCGCCAGCCTGCCCGCCGTGGTGGACACCGTGAACGGAGTGAAAGTGGCGGTGGCTGAAGCGGATATTGAGAACTATCCCGGACTCTGGCTGAAGGGCACTAGCAGCAACGGCTTGGCGGCAACTTTTCCTCCCTATCCGCTCAAGGAGGTTCTGGAAGGCGACCGCAACTTCAGGGTCACGGAGACCGCGGACTACATTGCCGTAACCCGAGGCACACGCACCTATCCCTGGCGACTGTTGGGCATTGCCGGGAAAGATGGCGACCTCATCACCAATCAGCTGGTCTGGTTGCTGGCCAAGCCCTCGCAGGTGGAGGACACTTCCTGGATCAAGCCCGGCAAAGTGGCCTGGGACTGGTGGAACGCGCTCAACCTGAGCAATGTGGATTTCAAAACCGGTGTCAACACCCAGACCTACAAGTACTACATCGATTTTGCCGCGAAGAATGGCTTGCAGTACATCATCCTGGATGAAGGCTGGTACAAGCTTGGCAACGTGATGGAAGTTGTTCCCGAAATCAACATGGAAGAGCTGACCGCGTATGCCAAACAGAAGAACGTCGGCGTCATTTTATGGGTGGTGTGGAAGTCGCTCGACGATAAATTTGACGCAGCCCTCGATCAGTTCCAGAAATGGGGGATCAAGGGCATCAAGATCGATTTCATGCAGCGCGACGATCAGAAGCTGATCGACTTCTACTACAAGACCTGCCGCGAAACCGCCAAGCGGCACATGCTGGTCGATTTTCACGGGGGACAAAGCCAGATCACAATGACCCGGACCTGGCCCAATATGATCAGCGGCGAAGGTGTCCGCGGCATGGAATGGAGCAAGTGGAGCGCCGACTCCGAGCCGCAGCACAACGTTACCCTGCCCTTCACCCGCATGTTTCTCGGACCGATGGACTACACGCCGGGGGCGATGCTGAATGCCACCAGGAAGACCTTTGCGCCGATCTTCGAACACCCCATGGCGCTGGGTACGCGCTGTCACCAGCTGGCGATGTATGTCGTTTTCGAAAGCCCGCTGCAAATGCTGTCCGATAGTCCCACGAACTACATACGTGAGCCGGAGGCGATGGAATTCCTGTCCCCGGTGCCTTCGGTGTGGGATGAAACCAAGGTGCTGGACGCCAAGATCGGCGAGTATGTTCTGGTGGCGCGAAGAAGCGGCCGCGACTGGTACATCGGCGCCATGACCAACTGGACCGGCCGCGATCTGGAAGTCGATCTCTCCTTTCTGGCCGCTGGAACGTTCTCGATGGATGCGTACCAGGACGGCGTGAACGCCGACCGCTATGCCAGCGATTACAAGAAGACCAAAACCCAGGTAAGCAACGGACAGAAGCTGAAGATTACTCTGGCGCCGGGAGGCGGCTGGGCTGCGAGGATTCATCCCTAGCGGGGCGGAGGGCGAGCAGGAGCACTGGAAAAGGCAACCAAAAGGTTGCTGTTACGTCTGAGTTGTCCTAATATGCAACCGTGAGGTTGCATAATATGAACGACCGTATCGAGAAGCGTATTGAACTCAAGGCCCCGGTTTCGCGGGTCTGGCGGGCCCTGACGGACTACCGTGAGTTTGGCCAGTGGTTTCGCGTGAAGCTGGATGGCCCGTTCGTGCCGGGTCAGGTGTCGACCGGCCAGATTACCTATCCTGGGTATGAGCACCTCAAATGGGAGGCTGTGGTGCAGAAGATGGAGCCCGAAAGGCTCTTTTCCTTTACCTGGCATCCCTATGCCGTCGACCCCAAAGTGGATTATTCGAAGGAGACGCCCACGCTCGTCGAATTCAGGCTGGAGACCATCCCGAGCGGAACTCTGCTTCTGCTCACCGAGTCCGGCTTTGACAAGATTCCCAGCGACCGCCGCCTCGAAGCCTTCCGCAGGAACGATGGCGGTTGGACGGAGCAACTAAAGAAGATCGAGGCCCATGTCGCACAAACTTCGTAGCCGCCGGGTTGCCAAGCAAAAGGCTCATGCAACTCTGTTTGCCGCCCTGGGTGACGAAACGCGACTGTTGCTGGTCGCAAGGCTCTGTGGTGGACAGCCTCAGTCGATCTCCCAGCTAACCAGGGGTTCGAAGCTGACCAGGCAGGGGGTTACGAAGCATCTGCGGGTGTTGGAGCGTGCGGGAATCGTGCGCTGCGTCCACGCAGGTCGCGAGAGCCGGTTCGAATTCGAGCAGAAATCGATTGAAGAAATGAAAGATTACCTCGATTTCGTCTCCCGGCAGTGGGATCAAGCATTGTCCCGGCTGAAGGCATTGGTTGAAGATTGAGTGAGTGGAGCGATAAAAATCGAGGCGATGCTACTGGCTACCCAGATCCGCATAAATCGGCGTGTGATCTGGGTCCGCAAAAGTTGCTTGCGTCTGTGGGTCCAGGGTGAGGGTTATGTCATTGGGCCGAGCCTCACTTCTTCGACGCGTCGAACTGCCGCTGTTGGACAATACGCGGCAGGCTTGCTCAACGATCCCGACAGAACTCGGGCTTTCATAAACGCGGTCGAGTGGCTGTGGATTTGTGCCTCGGGTGGTTCCTCCGACCGGGGTCTCGTGCCAGGCTCCGATCCCACTTCTCGGTCGCTCATCCTCCCGATGTTGTCGGGGTGCATCATACAAATTGGTGTCGAGCATCAAGACGTTGGCTCTTCCCTGAGCGGCTCTCGCCGCATCGTTCATAAAAGCGTGCGCTGTCGCTCCCTGATAGGGTGCGTGCCCGCTGGCAATTACAGCCTGGTTTCCCTGATTGTTCACCGTAACCAAAGCTAAACTTCGGTCTTGAACCGGCAACGGAGCCACCGTCGCCTGAAAAGTGGCGTCATTCGGCCGGTGCAGAACCACCACCGGCCCACCAGAGTTCGAAGCGTTCTCGATCACGTGGGCCTGTACTGGAAACTCCGCGGCCGTGCTGCTCCCCCGGGTTCGGGGACCCTCTTGGGATGCGGGCGATGCGCTGCTCGAACTCTGACTCGCGTCGGGCTGGTCGCGTGCCGCCTGCCGTCTGCGGGTCATCAAGACCTCTCTTTCCGCTCGCCGGCTCTCGTCTGCCGCGTTTATCCGCCGATTCCGGGACTCTCCGACCCAACCTGCATTATTCGCAGGACTGGTACGCTGAACCCTTCTGGCTTGGGCCACCATTCCGCTGCCGGGCTCCTGGACTATCAAAACATGGGCTCGTGCTTGTCGCATGATGTTGATGGCGGATTCCCAAGGCCGTTTCTTGGTGCCTCGCATATTCCATGAAACGGCCCGAGTCTTTCTCGCATTTCCACACATAAACCCCTCGCTTCTTCCTATCGCGACAGGAACATAGGAATTTTACTCTCGGGGCTCAAGTAATCTCACATCCGAACAGACCGCCTTGCTTTCTCCTTATGCTTTTGGGGTCACATGCCGCTGTTGTCGTCCGCCTGAGCGGAGTGCAACACGCGGAAGGAATTGCCGCCGTTAGACCACACCAGCACCAGGGCGTCCTGTCCTTTGGGCACACTGCTCAGTGCCTTCTGGACGTCGGCAGCGTTCTGCACCGGCTTGCGATCGACTTCGACGATCACGTCACCGGACTGCAATCCCGCGTTGTCGGCGGGACTGCCGGGCTGCACTTGCTGAATCACCGCTCCGTGCAAGTCGCTGGGCGCCTGCAATTGTTCGCGCACTTCCGGAGTGATGTCAGACAGCCCGACTCCCCAGCGCGGTTTGCCGTGTCCCGCGTCGGAGGTTTCCTTGGCTGATTTGTCGCGGCTGCCCATGGCTTCCAGGGTGACCGGGACTTCAACGTTCTTGCCATCGCGCATAACCTGCAGGTGGATAGTCGTGCCTGGGTTCTTCTGTCCCACTTCGACCTGCAATTCACCCGCGTCGCTGACTTCGTTGCCTTCGATCCGGGTGATCACATCGCCGACCTTCAAGCCGGCCTTAGCTCCCGGAGAATCGGGCTCAACCTGGGTCACGACCGCGCCGACCGCGTTGGTCATGTGGAAGAACTTCGAGTTGTCGGGGGTTACGTCGGAGATTCCGATTCCCATGTAGCCGTGCGTCACCTTGCCGAACTGAATCAGCTTTTCCACGGTGGGGCGCACGATTTGCGTGGGAATAGCGAATCCCATGCCGGAGAACGATCCTGACGGCGAGATCAGGAAGGTGTTGATGCCGATTACTTCACCGTGCGCGTTCACCAGCGGGCCGCCGGAGTTGCCTGGATTGATGGCGGCGTCCGTCTGGATGAACTGGCCCGGTTTGCGGGCGTCGTCCGAAGTACGGATTAGGACGGTTCAGCGCGCTCACGATTCCGCGAGTCACTGTAAAGCGGAATCCGAACGGGTTGCCGAACGCCAGAACGGTTTGTCCCGGATGCAGTTTCGTGGAGTCGCCCCAGGGCGCGTTGGGCAGGTTATGACCGTCGACCTTGATGACCGCGAGGTCGGTCAGGGGGTCGGTGCCCACTACCTTTGCAGGCAGAATGCGGCGATCGCTCATGGTGACGCGAACGTCGCTGGCGCCATCCACCACGTGGTTGTTGGTGACGATGTAGCCGTCCGGCGAGATGATTACGCCACTGCCCAGGCCGTGCTCGACGCGGGGTTGCTGCCGCTGTCCAAAGGAGCGGCCTGGAGGTCCGAACTGCTGACCGAACTGCTGGCCAAATTGCCGGTCAAAGAATTGCTGCATGTCGTCGGCGTCACCATCGGAGACATTCACCTTGGCGCGTGAGGTCACGGTCACGTTGACAATTGCGGGGGTGACACGCGCGGCCAGGGTCTCCATGGCCTGATCGAGCGAGAGCAACGCACCCACACTGTCGTTATCGAGCGGCGTCTGCGTAGGTGCAGTCATCGCCGCCTTGGCCGGCATGGCCTTCACGAAATCATAGGTTACGAACGAACCCACCATCGCGATCGCCAGAAAGGGCACGATCAGATGGCGGCCAAATATTGCTTTCCAGTTCTTCATTTGTCTTTCTCTCCTGTTCAATCTGTAGTTTTGCAACTAATTATTTAGTTATTGATAGGCAAAAAAAAAGATCGCCCAAACAACTTAAGTCGACTTCGCGATAACTCCCGGCTCCGGCTGTCGCTTTGCCGGCCTGACCACGGTGACCTCCCACACAGAAAGATGCCAGACCACTGCACCGGATGCGTCGTCCGACGTCGACTGCAGGGCTGGGGTTTCAACTATGAAGACCAAAGTCCGAACGGCGACGGCATGTTCGTCGGCGCTGGCGCGGACGAATGTGGGCGCCCCCGTCCGTGGCTGCGCCCTAGCTGGAGCGAGAACCGGCCGGTTCGTTTCTGTTTCTATTCTTGTATTTGTTTTCGCCACCATCGCAGGAAGGTAAGCCGCGCCGGGCTTCAGTTCAAGCCGAGCTGGGATGACCCTAGGAGACATCGGCAGAGCCTCGCTTGCCTCGATGTTGCCGGATGCAACCGGCGCCTCGGTTGACGCCCTCAGGGACGTAGCATATCTGTCCCTCGCGAATCCACCTCTCGCATATCCATCCTGAAAAGAAACCAGCCGGGGCGTATTGGAAAATGCCATCAGGCAGACGACCGACACTCCAGCCAACAGAACTGGCGCCGGCCTCCAGACCCGGGTGGCGCTCGGGCGATTCACATCCAGAATCTGCGATACCCGTAGCGACACTTGCCGCATGCGGTTCACGGCGGCCTGCGCCAGGGTCAGTCCACGTCGCAGAAGACTCTTCTCCGCCAAAGAGACCAGGCATTCGGCGTACACACGCGGGCTCGCGGTCTTGGCCAGCACCAGGTCATCGCAAGCCATCTCGCGTTCGAGGGCCAGATTCTTCTCGATCCACCACACCGCCGGATGGAAGAAAAACAGCGCGCCCAACACTTTCTGAATCAGGTTTGTCCAGTCATCCCACCGGCGCAGATGAGCCAGCTCATGCAGCAGAATCGCATTCAATTCGGTTGTGGATAAATCTTGCATCGTCCAGGACGGCAGGACAACCAGCGGCCTCGCAATCCTGATTGCGGTTGGCACTCTCAATTGATCGGATATGCAGACCGCCCCCGACCCTCGGCGAGCTGAACTCCTTCAGAGTCTTCTGGAGAAGTGGATCAAGAGTTGCTACCTCGAGGGGAACGCAGGTTTTCCGCAGCCGGTGCAGGTGCCAGAAGCCGGCGGCTACCCTGACCAATCCAGCGGCCGCGACCAGCGCCCAGCCGGCGAAAATGTAAAGGGCCCACGAAGCGGGCACTGGCGATCTCAGACTGCCGGGTCAACTCGGCGCCGCTCGAAGCCAGTTTGCCGAACAGGGAAGCGCTGCAATTCCTAACAAAGCCGAGAACCAGACGGCAAAGCGCGTACCCGAGTTCTGCCGCCCGATCACACGAAGCAGGATCCAGGCCAGCACGGCGATTCCGAGGCCCTCGATGGCGCAGTTGAGTATGCGCTCGGAGGAAAACTGGGCCAGGGATTGCAGGTTGAAGGCGGCCGCTGTCATTTCTCGTCCCCGGTAACTTCTTCTGAAGGCTCGGTCTGTTGCAGCAGCTGCCGCAAGCGCTTGAGTTCCTTGGCGTCGATGCCCCGGTCCTCGAGAATATTCAAAACCAGCAACTCGTGGGAATCCTTAAAGAATCGGGTCAGCAGGTGCCGGATTTCGGATCGCGAAGCTTCCTGACGTTCCATGGTGGGCACGTAAACGTGGGCCCGGCCGTCCTTGGTGTGCTCAACGTAGCCCTTGTTTTCCAGGACCCGAATGGTGGTCAGAACGGAGTTATAGGCCAGCGCCGGCTTTTCCGGGAGCGCGTCAAGGACCTGCTGGACTGTGGCCGAACCCTTCCGCCACAGCACTTCCATGAGGCGAAGTTCAGCTTCCGTAAGGGTCTCAGACTTTCTCGGCGGCACGAACCATTTCTCCTTGGTGATTATTAGACGCAGCCGGGCACCGGGAGGTCAACTAATTATTTAGTTGCCAGACGAATTAAGTTGGTTGCCCGGGGTCACTTGTCGCATCCTCCTGCCGTGTAATGGATTGCAGAATTTGCTGGTAAGTCAGACCTCTTCTTGGGTATAGCTATGCATCTAGTTATTTAACATTCAATTAAGGTGTCCTTCCGGCTGGGGCTTAGGTATGCATATGCGCAAAAACATGGTCGGAGTTCCCGCGGGCCTACTGGTGGCCATCTCTCTTCTCCCGGTGATGGCGAAAGCCCAGGAAAAGCAGGACTTAAGCTACACAGTCGGTCCCGGAGCGGTTATTTCCATTACCAACAACTACGGTCCAATCACGGTCAGGCCATCTGGAAGCACGCAAGTGCTGGTTGAGACGGTATCCCATTCCGACACGGTCAGCCTGATGAACGAACAGCATGGCGATCGCATCGAGTTGCGGGCCATCTCCAGCAGTCCTGGCACTAACCTCGTGGATTACACAGTGCTGGTGCCTGCGGCCGCGTTCGTGAGCCTGCGATCATCTGACGGAACCCTTCGCGCGCAGGGGCTGCGGGGGGATGTCATTCTGGAGGCTGCAACCGCGTCGGTAGAGGTAACCGATATCGGCGATGCCCACTTACATGTGAGGACGCTCAGCGGGCCGATTACCTTGACTGACATTCGCAATAGCCATCTGGACATCCACTCGGTGAGCGGCGACGTCAACCTACGTAACGTGACCGGACCCTCGATCGAGGTGAATTCCGGGGCGGTCGAATCACGTATGTCGGAGACCCCGGCCCGGTCGGAGAATATCTGCTGACCAGTCATTCAGGGGACCTCGACGTGTCCATCCCAGCCAGCGCCCTGGTCGACATCAAGGCACGCTCCATCAAGGGCCAGGCTCATCCCGGATTTCCAGAGGCGGGCGCTGCTTCCTCGACAGGCCCGGGCAATCTGCTGCTGAAGCCCGGGATGGTGCGTGGGTCACGCTTTGAATTACGCTCGTTTAGCGGCAAGATTCATCTCAAACGACCGTAACCGCCGGGGACCGATCAAGAGCTTTTAACCGCAAAGGGTGCCGAGACAGCGCAAAGAACGCAAAGAACGGCCTCCGATGCGCCAGCGGTTACCGAGCGAGCGAACTTTCGGTGACCAGCCGCCGCGTCACTTTTTTTGCTATAGTTGGGTTTCGCACTTTCCGGTAGATTTTTAAGAACTTTTTTTTGAGACAGCCGTGATGCAGTCGACCTCGAAAAAGATAGCGTTGCTTTGCTTGCTGCTGGCTTTCTTTTCAGCTGCAACGCTGGTTGCGCATCACCACTCGACCGCCACCGACGCATTGAAGTGCACGGTTTGCGTGACGGCTCATTCGGCTTCTCTAAAGCTGTTTCCACGCTGCCGACCCGGACGTTCGTTCGGATTTCCGCGATTCGGCTGCAGCCAGTTTCCGCCCAGCAACGCCTCGTAGCATTCGCCCTCAGCGTTCGCCCCCCTCCAGCTGTCTAGAAATGGAATCAGAAGATTGAATTAGCGCCGTGCACCTTGCGCGGGCTGCGTTCGCCATTTGTACGCTTTCTTTTGAAACGGATCATGGCTGGCCGAGGCTGCCATTTTGCGGCACTTGTGGCAACTTTCTACCTGGCCTTAGGTCTTTATGCTCATGCACAATCCGGAAGTTCAACCTCGGTAGAAGGTGTGGTGGCAGATCCGACCGGCGCAGTAGTCTCGGGCGCAACCGTAGAGATTCACAACCCGGTCAGCGGTTTCGCTCGAACCACGATTACCGATGCGACTGGAAGCTTCAGCATCCCCAATGTTCCTTTCAACCCCTATCATCTTACCGTCACCGGGAAGGGCTTTCGCGGTACGCGCAGGACATTGAGGTTCGCTCGGTCGTTCCGGTGAGCTTAAGATCCGGCTGAAAGTGAGCGGCTCTTCGGAAGTGGTCACTGTCGAAGGCGAAGCCCAAGATCTGTTGGAAAACGATCCAACCTTTCATACCGACGTCGATAAGAGCCTCTTCGACAAGCTTCCCCTGGAAAGTGCATCGTCCTCGGTAAGTTCTCTCGTAACGTTATCAACACCGGGAATCGCGGCAGATTCAAACGGGCTCTTCCACGGCCTGGGCGACCATGCGGAAAACTCATTTTCGGTGGATGGCCAGCCCATAACCGACCAGCAAAGTAAGGTCTTCTCCAACCAGATTCCCCTCGATTCCATCGAGTCCATGGAAGTCATTTCCGGGGCGCCACCCGCCGAATACGGTGACAAGACTAGCGTAGTGATCGACGTTACGACCCGTTCTGGCCAGGGCATGACTACGCCGCATGGCGAGGTCACGGCCTCTTATGGTTCGTTTGGCACCTCGAATGTTGACTTCAACTTGGGGTTCGGAGGCAAGAAATGGGGGAATTTTGTCGCTGCCAATGGGCTTAACACCAGCCGCTTTCTCGATCCGCCTGAATTTACCGTCATGCACGACAAGGGAAACGAAGAAAATGCCTTTGACCGGGTGGATTACCAGTTGACCAATTCCGATTCTGTTCATCTGAATCTTGGCTATACGCGCTCGTGGTTCCAGACACCTAATTCATTTGACTCGCAGAACGCGACCGCCTGGAATGGACCTCGACCCTAACGGAGTACCGGTTGGTTCTGCGGATCAGCGCTCGCAAATCAAGACGTTCAATATTGCGCCATCCTGGCAGCACCTGATCGGTTCCACCGCAGTGTTTACTCTCGGCGGCTTCACGCGCCGGGACGCCTACAACTACTATCCGAGCTCTAATCCTTTCGCGGACCTCGCGCCCGATCTTCAGTCCCAAACGGTGGGGCAGGACCGCACTCTCCTAAATGCGGGAATCCACTCCGATATCTCCTACGTGAAAGGCATCCACAACTTGAAGGTGGGAGTTACTTACCAACAGACATTCCTGGACGAACATGACCGCCTGGGCATCGTCGACCTTCGACGCGACTTTTCTGGCTTCCGCGGTGCGCCGATGGCCGTGGTTCACGATCCATTGAATTGCCTGGATCCAAATGGCGCCCCGTTGCTCCCCCGGCACGACTTGCGACCTACCCTGTGCTCCAGAGCTATGACCTGACGCGGCGGAGTGCCCGCGGCGGGGCACTCTCTATCCATTCAACGGCCATACGGACGTCAAGGAACTCGCCGCTCTACGTGGACGATTCCATTACCAAAGGGAACTGGTAATTTCAGGCTCGGGCTGCGTGGCGATTTCTACAACGGACTTACTTCCCATCAAAGAAGCCGAACCGCGTCTTGGGATCGCGTACAACGTCAAGCAAACGAATACCGTCCTTCGGATCTCCTACGCTCGCGTCCTGGAAACTCCTTTTAACGAGAACCTGGTGCTCTCCAGCATCGGATGCAGTGACGCCGTCTTGATCCCGCTTCTGGCGCTGTGCCGCATCCGCGGGTGACTCCGTTCAGCCCGGGCTGGCGCAATGAATTCCATGCCGGGATTGCAACAGGCCTTCGGAAAGTATGTCGTTTTTCCGGCGAATACATCTGGAAATACACCCACAACGCCTATGACTTCAGCGTTCTGGGCGCACACCGATCACGTTTCCGATTGAGTGGGATAATTCGAAGATTCCGGGATTTGCCGGTCGCGTGAGCGTGCCGAACTTTCACGGGTTCTCCGCGCTCATGGTCTTCTCCAGCGTGGCGGCGCGCTTCTTCACACCGCAGATCGGCGGCGCCGGAGCCATTCCGTCGGGAACGCTGGGAGGCGTTCACCGCGTTCCGTATCGATCATGACGAAAGATTCAATCAGACCACCCACCTGCAATACCAACCTTGGAAGCAGGGCCCTTGGCTTGGCTTCAATTGGCGCTATGACAGCGGTCTGGTCGCAGGTGCGGTGCCGGTAGCAGACGCATCGGGCACGGTTGATCTGTCGGGCCTGACTGGCGACCAGCAGCTTCAGGCCGGGCTTTTCTGCGGAAGTACGCGTCCGACCTTGACCACGCCTCTGGGAATCTGCACCTCCGGCTACGGGTCAACCCTGATCAGCCTGCCCGCGCCTGGCAAAGAGAACGACGACACCGATCCGCCGCGGATTGCGCCACGCAATCTCTTTGACCTGGCAGTGGGAGATGACAACCTGTTCCATGGAGAACGCTACAGGTGGAGCCTGACCCTGACGGCCGTTAATCTGACCAACAAGGTTGCACTCTACAATTTCCTGTCAACGTTCAGCGGAACACATTACGTCACGCCGCGCGCGTTGACTGCCGAAATCGGGTTTCACTTCTAAGCAACACACGTAGGCCCAGACGTCTCGTCTGGGCAGGCGAGCAAGGCTCGCCAGATTTGCCGAGCGTGGTTGCCGAGTTCGAGCAGCCGGGCGTTGCCCGGCCGGGCGGGTGAGGACATACCGCCCCCACGTGGCTCGTGGCGGGTTAAGATGCCAGCATGAATAGGCTTAGGCTTGGCCTGCTGGCCTTGCTGATCGTGATTGCCGCGGTGGTTGCATTTCGAGGCGCGGGCCGGTGGCTTACGCGCGAGGATCCTCTCACCCAGGCAGACGCGATTTTCGTCTTGAGCGGCAGCATGCCCCTACCGCGCCGAGGAAGCTGCCAAAGTTTTTGCCCTGGGCTACGCTCCCGAGGTCTGGCTGAGCCAGCCAGACAGTCCTGCCAGCAAACTGCAGAAGCTTGGGATTCACTTTGCGGGGGGAGAGGAGTACAACCGCGACATCCTTATCCGCAAAGGCGTGCCAGATGCCGCCATTCACGTTCTTCCGGACACGGTTGTGAACACCGAGGAGGAAGTGGAAGAAGCGGGACGGGAAATGCGGCGGGCTGGAAAGCACACGGTAATCCTGGTCACGTCGCCGCAACACACCCGGCGGGTGGAGGTTTTGTGGCGGGAAGCTTACGGGGGATAATCCGAAGGCGACAGTGCGCGCGGCCCATGAAGATCCATTTAGCGTTGACCACTGGTGGCGGAATACACGAGATATCCTTTGGGGTTGTACGCGAATTGCTGGGTCTGGCGAATGCCTGGGCGGGGCTTCCGGTGCCGGCGCATTCGAAATGATAGACCGCTGGTTCGCGCGGGCGAGTCGCCCGCGGCCACCTGTCGACCCAATTCTATCAATATGTGTGAGGGTGCCTGTGATTTTGGTCTGGCGCAGGGCCCAGGCGAAGACAGCGCTCGCGAGTGGCAGCAGGATTACGAAAACAGCAGCAGCGCGCGGACTGAAGGCCAGAGTTGGGCAAAGCCTGCTCCCTCGAGCAGCGCGCTCCGCATCCCCTCGAGCGAATAGGTCACCGGGAGGAGGCGCGCCAGCCACTGCAACGGCACCGGAAGCACAGACACGGGATACATCATGCCGCCCAGCAGGCTGCGATCGCCCACGATCAGCCAGCGCGCGGGATTGCCGCGCTTGAACAGCAAAAGATAGCTGGTAGAAATCACTCCCAGCCCCGCAAACGCCAGAATTGATACCGCCAGAATAATTATCGCGCCCAGCCAGTTGGCTTCACGAATGGGGAAGCGGAAGAGCAGCGCGCCCCAGGCAAGGTAGATGACCGTCCGCACCGCCAGCAGCACAAATGGATACGCGGCCGAGGCGACCAGGATCATCGTCGAGCGGGGTTTCCGTGACCAGCATAGCCTCGAGCGTGCCGTTCTGCTGGGCTTCCACGATGCTGCTGTCGAAAGCGCTCAAGGAGACGGTGAGATAGTCGAAGAACGCAAAGCCCACCAGCGCGAAGGCGAAGTAATCGCGCCCCGCCGGAAGGGTGTGGGCAAGCTGATCGTTGGAAACAAATCGTGAGAGGTAATAAAAGGTGGCAACGCCAAAAAAGCTTCCAGGATCTTGAGCACGAACGTCATGCGGTAACTGCGGGCAATAGCCAGATCGCGTTTGAAAAACGCCAGGGCCTTGCGCAGCGTGCCATGTGCGTTCACGAGGACACCTCGGCCAGTAACGCGCGCGGAGTCAGCCGTTCGAGGGCGTCCTCGAGGGTGGCCGCCCCGGTGGCAGAGCGCAGGCCGCGCGGAGAATCGCAAGCCACAAGTTTTCCCTTGTCCAGCAGAGCGACGCGATCGGCCAGTTGTTCGACCTCCGCCAGGGTGTGCAAGCGAATAGAACTGTTGTCCCGTGGCGTTCGACCAGTTCGGTTTTCAAAAACCGGCGGAACTCCGAGGCCGCCATGGGATCAAGGCTTCGCGTGGGCTCATCCAGCAGCAGCACGCTGGGTCGGTGGATCATGGCGCGCGCCAACCCAAGGCGGTGGACCTGGCCGGTAGAAAGCGTGCGCACCTGGTTTTCCAGAAACGAGCCCATGCCCATCAGTTCGGTCAGTTCTTCGATACGCCGGGCCGCCTTCGTGTCGAACAGATTGTTCATGGCGGCGAAGAATTCCAGGTTCTCGCGCGCGGTAAGCCGGCTGTAGAAGCCGCCGTCGGTTGCGGAGTGAAATCCGAGCTGCGCGCGAACCTGTGACGCCTGCCGCTCCACATCGTAACCGGCAACGCTGGCGCGGCCGTGCGAGGGCACCAGCAGCGTGGCCAGGATGCGTAACAGGGTTGACTTGCCCGAGCCGTTGGCGCCGATCAGGGCGACCACTTCGCCGGGCCGCGCCTGAAAAGAAACTCCGAGCAGCGCGGGATGGGTAAGCGGCGAAAAAGGATTGAGAAACGCCCGCACTCCGGTTTGTGGTACCGGGAAATACTTTTGTATTTCTTCAACGACCAGGGCGTCTGCTGCCATATCTTATCGTATACCCTGAGTGTACGATGGCCGAGGCTTCAGCGACGCTTAGCGCTTCCCGGGAAATAGCGGGCGAGGAAACGAGTCTTGCTATGACTCCCGCCATGACTCCTGAAGACAAGTTGTGCCTGCTGCTGGCACGCGGACAACTCACCGCCGAGTCGCAAAAGCGGGTTCTGGAATATCTCGCATCGCCTCTGCAGTGGCGGCTGGTTCTGGAGCGAGCCTACGCTCACCAGGTTTATCCGCTGCTGTATCGCAATCTGCGGGAGCTTGGCTTCCCCGGCGTCCCGCCAGCGGTTCAAGCTGAGCTGAAGAGCGCGTACCTGGCAAATGCCCTGCGCAACCAATTGTTCGCGGAAGAATTAGCGCGGCTGCTCAAATTGCTGGGTGAGGGCGGGATACCTGTAATCCCGCTGAAGGGCGTCACCCTGGCACAGTCGCTCTATGGCGATCCCGCTGCCCGGGTTTGCTCCGACATCGACATTCTGGTGCCGCCCGCTGACGCGGTCCGGGCGCGCCGCGTCATTCTCGCGAATGGATATTCGAGCCAATTCACCGAAGAATTTTTCGTCAGGCATCAGCTTCACACTTCCAGGGACTGTTCGCTGGTCCGCTAGACAAACTTGTTTCCATACCTGGTAGAAGTGCACTGGACGCTGTTGCAGGATTCATCCAAAGATCGGGAGGCTATGGAAGAACTGTGGTCCCAGGCTCGTCCCCAGGATTTCTTCGGCCACCGGGCCTATGACCTGACGCCGGAGTGGCAATTTCTCTACCTGTCCTTCCACGCCGCTTATCACAAGTGGAGTGTTCTTAAGTGGGTGGCGGATATTCATGAACTCTGCGTTTCGGCCACAGTCGATTGGGACGAAGTAAGAGAAAAAGCCGTGCGTTTCGAACTCGACACTGTCGGTGAACCGACACTGGCCGCGTGTTCGTTGCTTTTCGGCACGCCGGTTCCGGCACAGATTCCTTGCCCGCCCTTTCCGGCGGATATCCGGCTTTTTCCCGACTCGCTGGCCGCTTCGGAATCGTGGAAAGTGCCGCTGTTTTATCCCCGTCTTTTGAAACGGCGGTCGGAGAGGCTGCGCTGGTGGGCGCAAACGTTGTTTGTCGCCAGGATGGCCGACCACCGGTTTGTAAGTCTGCCCGCGTCGCTCAATTTTCTGTATTACGTGCTGCGTCCGCTGCGCCTGATCTGCAAATGGAGTTGGCGATTTCTGCGGACGGGATTCGCATGGCTCATAGGTAGAGGTTAGTTTCCGGTTTCCAGTTTCCAGCTTCCGGTTATGGTTTGTCAGAATTCGCAGCGGCGCAATCTGCGCGGACGACTGAAGACCGACGACTGACGACTGCCTCCCTCAGCTGCCGAAGTTGCGGGAGACGGATGACACCAGATTGAACGCATCCTGCCAGCGCTTGAACCGGCCGGGGGAGTCTTTTACCAGCTCCTGGGAGATGGCTTCGAGCGAGGAGGTTCCTTCCATCAGCGACAGGATGCGGCGTTGAATGCGGCCATCTTCGTTGAGCTTCGGTTGAAACCTGGAGGCCGACGTCCGCAGGTCCGCGAGAGAGAAATCAGAACCAAAAAACGTTGACTGGCGAAAGGGCAGCTTGCCGCCGTCGGCCGCATTCTTGCTGGCAAGCTGTGTATCCCAGCGCCAGACATAGTCGTTGCCGACGAGACGTGCAGAAACTGTGACGGTCACGGTGTCGCCCGGGCAAACTTCGAGCGGGCTGGGCCAGGGAAAAAATTCCTGCCGGTAAATAAGACGCGGCGCACCCGGCCGGTTGGTAAACGTAACTCCCTCCGCGAGAACCGAGTCAAACCACAGAACGATCCCGTGACCTTGGCAGGCGTGATCCACCGTCCACGAAACCGTAGCATCGAGGTCAGTTTGTTTGAGGGTCATGTAGTCCAGCGTGGCCAGGGAGCGCGGTTCGAGGAAAAGTTGATCGGCAGCCAGCCAACATTGGTCGATCGAATTAATTGTCCTGGAGTGTGCGGCTGACATATCGAAATCGTAGGGCCTGCGCCCCCATGGCCCTAGCCGTTCCTGGTAAAGTTCCGGGGAACTGACGCTCGAGGCGCGCCGAGTGAACGATGCGCGAGTTGAACGTATTCTGCACCAAGGCCATGAAACCTTCCCGCGGGGGCAAGGCCGCTATACCAATCGGTTGCTTGCGGGACACCTCGCGGGGCGAAATCAATGCGTAGATCGCCCGAAGCGGAACCGGGACTGCACAACTGTGTGCAGGCTCGAGTGGCAGGATAAGCTTCCTTGTCCCGGAGTTCATGGCGACTCCGTTTGCGGTATGGCTAAGGAACCGGCGGGCCAGCTTGGGGAAAAGTTTGATCCGGGGCGGACCGGGGTGGGCCAGGAATCCATTGCCCGACGATTGCAAAACCAGCAGGTCGTCAGTCAGGACGCTGTGGCCCGCAGCCAGGAAACACGCGGCCAGGCTGGACTTGCCGAAGCCGCTGTTGCCCAGTAAGACGACCGCCTCTCCGTTCACCACCACCGTCGTGGCATGCAGAGGTTCGAACCCTTTCTTGACCAGCGCGAAGGAGAGCGCCTGACCCAGCAAGTAAACCTGGAACGACTCAGCATCCGCTTCGTCGAACTGACGGCTGTCGATGCGACCGCCGTCGGCGGAGATCAGAAACTCTCCCACGCCCTCCCAACGCACGTAGCTCGAGCCATCCCGTGTGGCCGCGAACTGGTAGAACGATTCGGAAGGCGGCTGCGCTCGCAGAGTGCGCACCGCTTCAGAAAAACACGAAGCGGGCGCGGCGCGAAGTTCGATCTGTCCCAGCTCACCATATCCATGCTCGGGCAGAGCGAGCGGGATCTCGCTATGCAGGCTCATGCCGTAGACAAAGTAACGGTAGGGAGAGACTGGCATGGTCTCGCGGGCCGCTGCTAAAACTTCGGTGTGGCCTTGCAGCATGATTTGTTTTGTGAAGACCCGATAATCATAAGCCGAAGATTCGGATCGATCCAGTGGAGCGTCTTCCAATCGAAAGCGGGCGCGGGCAATGAGTCATTAAGAACCACGTGGGGACAGCCGCCCCCGGCTGTCCCGCGGAGCAAGGCTCCGCAATTTCTTGCGTCGACGAGAAACCCTGCCGAGCTGCGCTCGACTGGACAGCCGAGGGCGGCTGTCTCCACGTGTTCGAGGTGATATAGCGCTCCAAACGCGAGAACCGAAGGTGGCGATTTGGTCTTCGCGATCTTTCGGCGTCTCTTCGTCCTATGGATTGCAATTATAATTCCCTGCGATGCTTCTCCGTCTCAGCGATCTGGTTCGCGGGCTGTGTCTCATTGCGACTCTGGCGGCAGCCTCGCTGGCGGTCGCTTTTGCGGCGGCTTCCTGGAGCGGCGTGCTGCGCGACGATGCTGGAAAACCGGTAGCCGAAGCCACCGTCAGGCTGCGCGCGATATCGGGAGACCAGAACTATACCGCCCGAACGTCGGCGAATGGCGGATTTGCACTCACCGGGGTGGTTGCCGGGGAGTACAGGCTCTCGGTTGAGAGCGACGGAAAAACCTGGAACGCGGGCAATCCCGTCACTATGAAAGACGGGGTCGCGCTCACCTCGACGTTGCAACTCACTTCCCAGGCGGAGCAACTACGGGTTGTGCCATCGGGCAAGGAGTCCTCGACGCAGGCGAGCGGTGGCGAACACCTTTCCAGCGGAGAAGTTTCCAGCCTGCCTTTGAACGCCCGCGATTTCAGCAAGCTGCTGTTGCTGGCCGCAGGCACCATGACCGACTCGAATGGCGCAGCCAATTTCACCCAGCAATTCGCGGTGAACGGGCAACGCGGCGCTGCTACAGTGTTTGCCCTGGACGGCTTCGACACCACCGATCCGGAATTGGGCGGTGCTACTTTTTCCAACTTCAACGTGGATGCGATCCAGGAAGTGCAGGGCAACTCCGGAGTGATGCCGGCGGAGATCGGGCACGGAGCGGCCAGTTTCACCAACGTCGTAACCAAGTCCGGGGTAAACCAGGTACACGGCAGCGTCTTCGAATTTGTCCGCAACGCCGCGTTCGATGCGCGGAATTATTTTGATCACAAGAGCGTGGCCGACGAACGGCGCATTCCTCCGTTTGTGCGCAACGAGTTCGGATTTGCCAACGGCGGTCCGGTGGTGCTTCCGAAAATTTATGACGGCCGCAACCGGACCTTTTATTTCGGCCAATACCAGGGCTTTCGCCAGGTGCTGGGAACCACGCAGGTTTTCCCCGTGCCTACGGCGGACGAACGCCTCGGCATCGACACCCTGACTTTTCCCGGCGATACGCTGACGGTTCCGGTGAACCCGGCGGTAGCCCCGATCCTGGCGCGCTATCCTTTGCCGAACGATCCCCAAGGCGCGTTCGGCAATCGAACCTACGCGGCTTCTTCCAAGATTTACACCCGGACGGATCAGTTTTCGGTGCGTGTCGACCACCGTATTTCCGATAAAGCATCGCTGTTGACGCGCTTCAGCCTTAACCAGGTCACCGGGCCGCTGACCAATCCTGATCAGACCGCGATCGATCCAAGTTTTGAGGTTCGATTCTTCGATCACCAGCGCAACGCGGGCGTGAGATATACCCGGGCGATTTCTCCGCACTTCACTTCCGACACTTCGTTTGGCTACATTCGCAGCACGCCGTTTTTTCCCGCCGTCAATCACACCCAACCGGCCATTGAGTTCGGTGACGGACTTTTTCAAGGCTTCAACACGGCGGGAGGTTCGATATTCGGGTCGTTCGGCAATCTCTTCCAGATCAAACAGGACATGAGTTATGTGCATTCCGCACACACCTTCAAGTGGGGCATGGAAGTACGGCTCAACCGGGACGCCACGATTTTCGGGACCAATCCAAACGGGCTTTATAGCTTCGGCGGTGGAACCGCTTACTCTCCAGTGCTGATCACGTCGGCCAGCGGCACTCATGACATTCCGGCAGGAGGCCCGCTGCCCGATTCTCTGACCGGGCTGCTCACTGCGACGCCATATTCCTACAGCGTGATCGCGGCCGCTGACGTGACCCCAACCGGAGACCGGTTCGATGAAGCCGCAGTCCGCCGCGAAGCCTACAACTTCTACTTCCAGGACACATGGAAAGCCACTTCCCGTCTGACCCTCAATTACGGATTGCGCTATGAAGTGAACAGCCGCATTCATGAGGCGGAGAACCGCACCTCGTTGCCTAGATTTATCGGAGCCGATGGAAAGGACGTACCCTACTGGGACCACAGTGCGAAGCAGATTTTTCTATACAACCCGCAGCCTCCCTATGATCAGGACTGGAAGGGATGGGGCCCGCGACTCTCGGTGGATTACGCGCTGACCAGCCACACCGTGCTGCATGCGGGAGGTTCGATTACAACGATTCTGCCGAATTTGTGGCAGGACAATTTTCTGACTGGCGCGCTCCCCCTGGCGACCAGCCTTTATGTCAACGCGCTGCCCAACGTCCCCTTGCCATTCCAGAATGTGGCGGTGCCGGTGAATCTTCCGCCTCCGTATACCATCGGCGGAGAACTTCTCTTTCCCGGCGGCGACGCCAGCCGCGTGGCTCCGAATACAGAAGTGGACTTGCAGCGATATCAGAAAGATTTGACCGCACTCACGCCGGGGAACCAGGTGCAACTGCTTTCCATGGCCGGTCTGGCCAAAAACTTCCGCAACGGTTATATCGGAAGTTATACCGCGGGCTTCGACCATGATTTCGGAGATGTTAAGTTCAGTGCCGCGTACGTGGCGACGGCGGGTGTCCACCTCGCCAGCGTTTATTCGCCGAATAGCTATGGCGGCGCGGATCCCGCCTTCGCGCCCTTCACGCAATTCGACTCCGCCGGACGAGCCATCGGAGGCTTTGGTCCGGAGAGCATCATGAGCACCGAATCGCACTCGACGTATCATTCCCTGCAGTCCAGTGTCAGCAAGAATTCCGCGCGCGCCGGCCTGGGGTTGCAGGCCAGTTATACCTATTCCAAATCCCTCGATGACACCAGTTCGGTCCTGGGTGGACTCATCGGCAGTGCCGGTGTTGTGCTGCAAACTCTGCCCCAGAATCCCTGGAATCCGGGCGCGGAGAAGGGGCCTTCGACTTTCGATGCGACCCACTCGTTCACCGTCAGTCTGATCCAGGTGCTGCCACTCGACCGCGCAAGATTTCTTCGGCCGCTGGGAAAAACACTTACCCGGGGCTGGCAATTCTTGAATATCACCACATTGACCAGCGGGTCGCCTTTTACCGTGTACTCCGGAGTCCAGCAGACCGGCGTAGGTTCGGCCGGAGCGGACCGTCCCGACCTGGTGAAACAACCGCATTTCTCTACCAGCGGGCCGGTGCGCGAAGATTACTTCGGGCTGGGCACGAACAACGCCTCTTTCTTTTCCATTCCACTTGATGTTCCCGGCGGGACCGGGCCCAATCACGGCCGCTTTGGCACGCTCGGCCGAAACACCTTCCGCGGACCGGCCTACAAGGACTTTGACGTGGCCATGATCAAAGACACTCCCTTTGGCCGGCGGGGAAATGGAGAACTGGGTACAGTGGAATTTAGGGCGGAGTTCTTTAACGTGTTCAACATCGTGAATTTCGGGTTGCCGTCCAACATCCTGCGTGGAAGCGGATTCGGAATCATCAGCAAGACGGCCGGGTCTTCACGGCAGATTCAGTTTTCGTTGAAGCTGATCTACTGACAGGTCTGGCGTGGGCGCCTGTAGTATTTACTTACTATTGCCCAGATCGTTACTCGCGCTTAGAGTGTTCGCTCCTAATGAAGTGGGACAAGTCCAAACTCCGGATCAAGCTAAGCCCGACCGCGCGCAAGTGGCTGAGCGTGGTTGCCGTAGTACTGGTGGTGGCTTATCTGGCTTTCGGAAGTCTGGTCTGGTGGGCTATGAATCAGCCCCCGGAGACGTTTGGCCGGGTCATGGCCAAAATGCCGGGACCGGTCCCCTTTCTCCTCTTTCCCTTTGAGACGTTTTGGATGAAAGCGCGCGCCGGAAGTCTGCAGGTAGGCAGCGCGGCGCCGGACTTCTCACTGCTGAAGCTGGATAAGACCGATCGTGTGCAGCTTTCGGTCTTGAACAAAGAGCAACCCGTGGTGCTGGTTTTCGGCAGCTACACCTGACCGCCGTTCCGGCGGGAGGTTCCCGCCCTCAACAAACTCTACGATCAGTATGGGAACCGCGTCGCCTTTCTTGTGGTCTACATTACTGAAGCACATCCCAGCGACGTGTGGCAGATGCAAAGCAATATCAAAGACAACGTCGTATTTGCCAGTCCGAAAAACGAAGAGGAGCGCGCTTTTGTCGCGGGGGCTTGCGTCCGCAAGCTGGGCATAAAGTTTCCCAGCGTGCTCGACGAGTTTGGCAACTCTACCGAACGGGCATACACCGGCTGGCCCGACCGCATTTACCTGCTCGATGCGCAAGGCCGTGTGGTCTACAAGAGCAAGCCAGGGCCGTTTGGATTTCTTCCGGATGAGTTGAGTGCCGCGCTGGCGAAAACTGTTGGCACTACGAAGAAAACCGAAGCCACGGACGCACACGGATCAACACAGATAACCGACAATAAGATCTTGACCGGCGAAAATCCGTGAAATCTTAATCCGTGAAATCCGTGGCCCAAGTTTTAACTTACTCGTTAGCCGCACGATCCCGTTGCGCTTCTTCTCGCTCCGCGTCCGTTTCGTCGGCGCTGGGCTTCTTCACTGCATCTTTCGCTTTGCCCCACGCGTTCTGCACTTTGCCTTCCACCTGCTTGGCAGCTCCTTCGGCCTCATCTTTAGTGCTGCCGGTCCATTCTCCCACCTGGCGTTGCACGCGGCCCGCGATGTCCTTGGCCTTGCCTTCCACTCTGTCCTTATCCATGATGAATTCCTCCCAGCGATGTTTGATTGAAAACAGCTACCAACTTAGCTCATGGAAGGCGGGACATGTATCGGCAAGAGCGTGTAATCGGATCGGAAAGGTACTGTAGGAATCGCGACCTGGCTGGCGGGCGAGGGCGCCCGCGCCACGCACTACGGTGAGACTTTGACCATCACCACGGAATGGAGCGAAACTGAAGCGGAGAATTTATCTTTGAATTGGCCCAGATCTTTGGCTTGCCAGAGATCGCGAACACCGGCGCTGAGGTGAGCGGGATAGCCGATGTCCTGCCAGGAAACCGTAATTTCCTTTTGGCTGGTATCGCGGTTGAGGAGGACAACGCTCCGGCTTCCGTCCTGCATCTGCTTGGCCCAGACTTCCAGGCCTCCGTCCTTGCGCACCCGGCGGCCCTCACTTCCCAGCGGGTCCTGGTTCACGGAGATCACTTCCTTGTTGGTGAGGATGTCGTGGATCTCCGGTTTCATGTCGCGCAGATCATTGCCTGCGATCAGAGGAGCGGCAAGCAGGGACCACATACTGAAATGGGCGCGATACTCATCCGTGGTCATGCCGCCGTTGCCGACCTCGAGCATGTCGGGATCGTTCCAGTGACCCGGACCCGCGTAGCTCTCCAGTCCATCTTGCAGATCGAGGATGTCCAGCATGCCGAGGTGATTCTTGTCTTTGCTCTGCCACATGTCGCTGATGTCGCCGGTGGTGCGCCAAAGGTTTCCTCCAACCGACTTGCCCCAGAGCCACGGTTTGGCGGTACCCCACTCACACATGCTGAGTACGATGGGGCGGCCCGTGGCATTGAGCGCGTTGCGAATCAGCGCGTAGGCGGCCTTGGCATCCTGCGTCGTGGTGTTGCACCAGTCGTATTTGAGATAATCCACACCCCAAGCGGCATATTGCAGTGCATCCTGATATTCATGCCCCAGGCTGCCGGGACGCTTCGCACAAGTCATGCTGCCGGCGTCGGAATAGATCCCGAATTTGAGGCCGCGGGAATGAACGTAGTCGGCCAGCGCCTTGATCCCGGGAGCAAAATGCTTGGGATCGGGCACGATATTGCCGGCCTGATCGCGCTCCACCTGCCAGCAATCGTCGATCACGATGTATTGATAGCCGGCATCCTTCATGCCTGACTTGACCATGGCATCGGCCATTTGCCGGATCAGGTCTTCGCTTACATTGCATCCGAACTTGTTCCAGCTATTCCATCCCATCGGCGGAGTCGGGGCCAATCCCTGGTCCTGGGCGGCGAGCAGCGAGGGCAATATCAGCAAACCCAATATCGAAAGGCCAACGATTGCGTTCATGACTCGGATTCTTCGCAACATGGTCTATGCTCTCTCCGCTTGCCCGTTCGGACCGGATGGTTTTGCATTTTTTCGCCGTGAGTTGTTGTGGTTGGACTTCCCCGCGGAAGAAGCCAGGACGGGCTCCGGGCTCGAACGTGCCGTCGATTGTCGGGTGATCAGCCTGGGTTCGATCAGAACTTTTTTAGGTCGCAGCACGCGCTTTGAACCGATTCGCTCCAGCAACAGGTCGGCAGCGCGCTTGCCGATCTCGAGGGTTCCCTGATCGACAGTGGTGAGCGGAACTGCCAGACAATCGGAATAATGGACATTGCCAGCCCCGACCACGGCGATATCTTCGGGAACTCGAAGCCCGGCTTCGGCAATGGCTCGCATGGCGCCAATCGCAACCGGGTCGTTATAGCAGAAAACACCATCCGGCAACGGCTGGGTTTGCAGCAACCGGCGCATAGCTTCATGGCCCGTCTGATCCTGGTAACCAGCTTCCACGATGTGACGTGCAGACACCGTCAGCCCGCGTTTTACCAGCGCCCGCCGGTACCCTTCCATGCGTCCGGTGGCGATGCCGATTCGCGGACCGCGCAGATGGGCAATTCGCTGGCAGCCACGCTCGATGAGATGAGTCGTAGCCAACTGGCCGATAGCTTCATTGTCGACTCCGACGAAGCTGGCCTGCACCCCTGCGATGGGGCGGTCAATCAAAACCAGCGGAACCTTCCGCTTCAGGATTTGTTCGAAGGCGCTGGCTCCCGACTGCGCCGACGCCAGGATCAAACCGTCCACCTGTCGAGCCAATAATGATTCGGCTTCGCTTCGTTCCAACTGTGGATTTTCTTCGAAGTACGAAATGACGACGTGATAACCGTGCGGCCGCACCGTCTCCGCGACGGCTTTGGCGATTTCGGCAAAGAATGGGTGGGTAAAGTCCGGGAGCAGCAATCCGATGGTGAAAGTACGCCGGGTGACCAGACTGCGCGCGATCCAGTTAGTCTGGTAGTTGAGTTTCTTCGCCCTCCGCAATACCCGGTTCCGGGTCGCGAGGCTGATCTTGCCCTTGTTGCGGAGAACCTTGGATACGGTCACCACGGAAACGTTCAGGCCCCGGGCAATGTCCAGCATGGTGACTGCCATGGTCGTGAAGCATATCACTTACCGATGACTGCCGTAAGGATGACTGCCGTAAGAAGGTTAGTGCCAGAACCCGGCTTCGGGCGCGGCAAGCGCGGTTCGACTGATGCGGGCTGTTATGCCGGCACCACCGGCCGCGACCCCTTGAAGGCGAAATAGGCGATGTAGAGATAGCACCGGAGGGAAAGATCGCCCTTTACTACTGAGTTCGCTCACTGTTCGGTTTCGACCCACTGACGGCGAAGAACAGGATGTATAGGTAGCAGACCGCGGCTATGATCAGGGCGTAATGGATTCCCTGCCCCCAGCTGGTCTGTCCCTGCGTCATAGCCGGATAGTATGAGCGATTAATGAGATCGCCGACTTTACCGACAATCCAAGGAATGACCGCACCACCCACGATGGCCATGTTCAAAATCCCCGATCCATCCCCGGTTAGTGGGCCCAACTCCGCGATCCCCATGGTGAAAATGCATGGGAACATGATTGAGTTGAACAGCCCGACGGACAGGATGGACCACATGGCTAGATGCCCGGTTGTAAGTACGGAAGTGACTACTAGCAACGTGGCAGCGACAGCGGAAAGGGCCAACAGTTTTCCGGGCTTAATTTTCTGAAGCAGGGCTGATCCGATGAATCGGCCAACCATGGCGCCCAGCCAGTACACCGAAATGTAGCGGGCTGCGGCTCCCAAGGCTGCGTGATAACGAGCAACCGCATCCGGGACGGTCGACGCCGAGACGAAGTGACCGATGTTGTCCAATGCCAGATAATTTGCAATGGAACTGCCGATCGCGACTTCGCCGCCAACATAGACAAATATACCTATCGCACCAAAAGCAAGATTCGGGTGCTTCCACACCGAGTCACCGATCTTCTGGCCAAGATGGTGTTCGGCGGACTCAATCTTTGGCAGTTTGAACATGCTGATTCCAATGGCTAGCAGAACCAGCGCTGTTGCAAAGAAATAGAACGTAAAGTTTGATGACAGCATCTGCTTCTTGGACGGTGCTCTGAGCCATCGCGGTCGCTGTGTATCCATGTTCCGAGAATTAGATGGGCTCCGATCCATGGGAAAACCGCTGTAGCCCAGGGAATTGAACGCCTGCGTAAGGTTCAAGCGACTTGAAGCAGTCCTGGCGGCCCGAGCACAGCGACGTAGGGATTCGCTGCGACCTGGAGAATTGTGATTCCCGTCGCCAGAATGATCAGGGCCGTTAGGAAGAATGGAAACGATGGGATCTTTGCGGCCGGGTAAAACGCAAGCGCACGAAACAACCATCGTGAATAGGCCAACGATGATGGTCTTTCTTGTATCCAATCCAGTCAATAACCCTGGCGGAAGGGATGGAGAAAATGAAATAGGCGGAGAAGAATGCGGTCTGGATTAGCATGCTGGCTGCGAGACGCAGCTTGAAGACATTCTGTGCGTAGGGAATCAGCACGTCGTTTAGAGACGTCAGCGACCCCCACATGAAAAACAGCGTGGTTACCACCGCCAACGCGACTTTGTTGCTGGATGCCGGCGAGCCAACCGCACCGGTAGAAGTTTGCACGTTTGCAATTGCCATCGGTATTAGCTCTCGCTTGCTGATCGCGGAAAATTCTCGCCCAGAATCGTGCTGATTCGCCAGCATCATACCATCGCAGACGGCAAAAGCAGCGGTGGATTACGGGTAATCGATTACCTTCACGGAAGACGCGGATTTGGCTGTTGATAACCGGGAGCTCTCGGACAATACGAAAGTGGACCTTCGCGACAAGCTTACCGGCGTGCAGGTGACTCTGCAGCTTGCCAGTCAGCACGCAGCGATGGCGGTGACTGGAAACCGGGAGCAAAGCATCATCATGAAGTACGGCTTTCCGGACTGAATAAACCGCACGAGTACATGCTGGCCGCGCAAGTCCCAGCGTTCTTATATTCCTAAAGTAAATCCTGTATGCTCGGGTGGCCTTACGTGTTCCGATGCGGCGCTCTCAGTGATTTTTTGACCCGGCCGATTTGCGCCGCAAACACAGCCACACTGTAATTTCGCATCTAAGGAATCATTGGGGACTGGAGGCGGGCATGAAACGAATCAGACTAGTCATTGTGGCGATCCTGTCGTTAGTCGTGGCAGGCAGTGTTTTGGCCTACGCACAACAAGGGCAGCCGGACCCGAAACAAGCGAAGCCGGAAAAGCAAGCCAAGCCCGAATCACAACCGCAAGACCGAGCGCAGCAACAACGGCTGCAGCAGAATCAGCCGCAAGAGCACGTGCAAGAACAGCAACGGGATCGCATGCAGGAAGAACGCCAGAGACAACTGAACCAGCAGCAGCAGGAACACATTCATCAGCAGCAACAGGTGAATCAACAACAGCAGGAGCGCCTGCGGCAGCAGCAGTTAAGCCAGCAGCAGGAACACATTCATCAGCAGCAACAGGTGAACCAACAACAGCAGGAGCGCCTGCGGCAGCAGCAGTTAAGCCAGCAGCAGGAGCACATTCAACAACAACAACTGAGCCGGCAACAGCAGGAACGCGAACAACACCAACGTCAGCAGCTGAGCCAGCAACAGCTCAATCAGCAGCAGCAAGGGCGAGTACAGCAGGACCGTCAGCAACAATGGCATCGAGAACAACAGGAGCGGGCGCAGCAGCAATGGCAGGCACAGCAGCGACAGCATGATCAGCAGGAGCGGCTTTCACAGCAGCGCCAGCAGCAACTCATTCAGCAGCAGCAACAGCGCCTGACTCAGTATCGCGGCCGCCTGGATGAGCAGCAGCGCCGCATGCAACAGCAAACGGCGGTCTTGCAGCAACAAAGACGCATGGCGCAATACCGTTTTCAGCAGGAGTATCTGGAGCGTCTGCGAGACCAGGACCGCCGACTTCGGGAAGAGCGTCACGACTTCGACCACGATCCCTATTTCTATACCGCTCCGATTTATCGCTACAATCGCGGTGGCGCCTACTTTGAGACCAACCAGTACGGCGCAGACTTACTGCGGCAGGCGGTGAACGAGGGCTATCAGGAAGGTTTCCGCGCCGGAGCGGCCGACCGTGAAGATCGGTGGCGTGCCGACTACCGGGACAGTTATGCCTACCAGGATGCGACCTATGGCTACAACGGCTACTACGTCGACCCTGAAGATTACAGATACTATTTTCGCGAAGGGTTCCGCCGCGGCTATGAGGATGGCTACAGCGACCGCTACCAATACGGGTACTATTCGAACGGCTCGTACGGGGTTCTGGGCAACGTTCTGTCACTCATACTGAACCTGCAGTCGCTTCGCTAGGGAGATTGTTTAACGCATGCGCCCGGCCTGAGTCACTAACGGTTAGTCAGGCGGGCGCAGCGGTTTTCCGCGTGCCATCGATTTGGCAGTCGGCGGCGTCGCTACGTCATGAGAATTTTGGCAGTCGTTATGGCCTGCCCTACGTGTCGCTGAGTATGATCCGCGACATGAACCAGTAAACCCGCCACGGTTGTGGGCAATTGCTTCTTGCCAACATTCCTGGCCTGTTCCAGCGCACCCACATCGAATGCCCGGACCCTCCTGGCACTCTCGTCAAAGGCCAGGTTCAGCTCCGGAAACATTTCGTTTCGGGTCGCTCCCGGGACCATCTCGGCTTTCATGGCCGCCAACTGCTGGTCGCCGAGAGCGCGGCCTTCGGCGTAGGTCAACAACCGGTCGAGGCTTCTGGCGATGTGGCGCAGATGAAAGGCCACAGGCGGCAGCCCGGCTGGGCGCGCGTTCAACTGTTCATCGGTCAGAGTACCGCACCAGAGCGTCAAATCCTCTCTAGCCAACTCCAACGCATGCAAGACGGCCCGCTGTACCGCTGGAACCTCCGTCAACGTACCTCGCAACCACGGCTCAGGCGCTTCACTCTGAGACATTGCTCACCTCCGCCGCTCTGTGGGCGAACCAACGGCTACGGGATTACAATGTAGTCGATTCAGCCGGTCTGCAGAAATCGGACCCGTAGCTCAACTGGATAGAGCACTGCGCTTCGAACGCAGGGGTTGGGAGTTCAAGTCTCTCCGGGTCCGCCATCCGAATTTGAACGCGGCCTGCGGCGTGCGGTGATTTCTCTGCTTCTGGATTGTGCGTTTCCAGCGCTCCCGCCTGCGCCGCCGATTGACACCGCTTTGGGCCGCTGCTAGTCTGAGCGCCCATTTCCACAGGGCCCGTTCCGAACATGCCACGCTTTGACGTTACCTCCGCCGGAGAATTGAATCTCGACCTCATCCTTTACGGTCTTCCTGACGAACTTCCACCGGAGCGGGAACTGCTGGCCGATCGGATGATGCTTACCCTGGGTAGTTCTTCCGCCATCGTCGCCCACAATCTTGCGGCGCTGGGCAGCCGGGTAGGATTCCAGTCGCTGCTTGGCGACGACTCGCTGGGACAGATTGCTCTGGATCGTCTGGCCGAGAGCGGCGTCGACGTCTCTCAGGTAAAACGGGTTCACGGCCCGACCAAGACTGGACTGACGGTCATCCTGCAGCGCGCTGGCTGGCGCAACATGTTGACCTATGCCGGAACCATCGCTGAGCTTTCACTGAAAAATCTCGACTTCGACTACCTTGCCGATTCGCGCCATTTTCATCTGTCCTCTCTCTATCTGCAGCGCGCCCTGCAACCTGACCTCGGCGAACTGTTTCGCCGGCTAAAGTCCGCCGGCCTTAGCATTTCACTGGATACGAACGATGATCCGGAAGACCGCTGGGGTGGCGGTTTGAAGGGCATCCTGAAATATGTTGATGTGCTGCTCCCCAATTCGCGCGAAGCCACGCGGATTACCGGAACGGACGATCCCGAGATTGCGATCAAACAACTGGCGGAGATGGTTCCGCTGGTGGTGGTGAAGCTGGGGCACGAAGGAGCGCTGGCTCAACGAGGGACGGAGCGATTCACCAGTCCTTCCCTGAAGGTCACAGCCGTCGATGCGGTGGGCGCGGGCGACAGCTTCGACGCCGGCTTTCTGCACGAGTATCTGCGCGGCTCCGATCTCACAACCTGTCTGGCCAGTGGCAACCGCGCGGGGGCGCTCTCAGTCACGCGGCCGGGGGGAACCGAAGCCTTCCGCGACAAGGAGTATCGCGAGCGCTTCCTGTGCGAGCACAGGGCAATGTAGCGGCGGGCGTCCCCGCCCGCCCACCGGACAGCCGGCAAGATGCCGGCGCTACCAAAATCCTATCTGCTCACTTCCAGCAGCAGATGGTCCCGGAATTCTGCCTTGAGCTTGGGAACGGCTCCTGCCGCTGACTCGACTGTTCCCAGATCTTTGCCTTCGGGATAATTCAGAACGTGATAGCTGCCCGCCTGCAGTCCGCGCAACTCAACTTCACCCTTCCACGGTTTTGACGATGGCGCGAAGAAGGCATAGTACATCTTGCCATCTTTTTCGATGGCGTAACCCTCAGGCACGTCGTAGCCATAGACATACAAGTTTCTGAATGTGCCTTTGGACAGCATTTTCTGGTTGTAGATGTCGATCCATTTCTTCCAGTGTTCTTCTTTGCTCCGGGTAAGCGTCACGGGTTTGAATTTCGGACCGGGATCGGGCCAGACGAATTTTGTTCCTACGACGCCCCCAGGCCCGATCGTTGAAGCAAAATCGTCTCCGTGTTCCCGCCAGTTTTTGCCAATTCGATCCATAGCCGAGAGTTCGACGTGGTCGCCATACACCGCCGACTCCGGACCCAGAAGCGCCTTATACATCTTGATGCGGCGGCGAACCTGGACCGCGCCCACCGGATCAGCCGTGACCGCCTGGTCGATAAATGGCAGCCAGGCAAGCGACGGCGGCGTGCCGCAGGGACAACTCTGGGTCACGCTCTCCGGCTTGATGGCTCGGCTGGTCTGGAAGATCGTCTTGTACACGTCGGCCATTGCGTTGACCGAATCCTGCGGAGACTTGTGGTGGTGCGCCGGGTTGTAGCACATGGGAACGCTGTAAATGTTGTCCAGCTTGGAGCCATCGAAGCCCCAGTCGCCGATGAACTTCTCGGTGAGTTTTTTGTAGTACGCCTGCACCTCAGGCACCGCCGGACAAAGCGCTGCCAGGTCGCGGGTCATACGCGCGTGCTTTCCGTCCTTGTCGAGCAGGAGCCACTCCGGATGCTCCTGCGCGATCTTCGACACAATGTACTTGTGCGACTCCCATTTACCCTGTCCATCTTCTACGCCCAGCGGCAACCACCAGAGTTGCACCAGGATTCCCTGCTTGTGGAAGTCATCCACCATTCTCTTGATGGAATCTCCGGGGAAGGTATCCTTGCGCGGATTCCAGTCACCGTAAGTGTCGAACCAGCGATCGTCGAGTGTTGCCCACTTGATGTTGAGTTCTTTCAGCTTCGGAACCGTGCCCAGCATCTGCGCCGGGGTGACGTTGAACTCATAGCCCCAGCCGCACCAGCTCACGTTGTAGGCTTCGCCGGAAGGCTTGGGGATTTCCCAGCCTTCCTTCTGCAACGCCCTCGACCAGTCATGCAGCGGCTCGTAAAAATCGCCGGCATACACCTCAACAAAACTGCGGGGAGTGGAATAAGCTTCTCCCGGTTTGAGCACGGCGTCCGCGGCAATGTCCACTGCAGCGTTGACCTTGCCGTCAGCATCGACCTTGACCGGCAGCGAGAGCGTCAAGGGCAGAGTTTCGACGTGCCCAATGGCCTCGCCTACGGAACCCGTCCAGAATGCGACCACCGGAATGCCGCCGCCGTAGCCGCCCTTCACCTCCGCGCCCATGAGATTCGGCTGAGAGAAGGTGCGGCTCAACTTGATGACATCGTCCTTACCCCAGTCATAGCTGGAGCCATGGAAACTCCACATGTCATAGGGTTGGGCGTTTGCGTCCGCCAGGCTGGCGTTCAATCTGCGCTGCTGCTCGACTACGCGATCAATATGCAAATCTTCCTTGCCGGTATTCCTGTATTCCGCACTCGACAGCAGCATGTTGGGAAAATCGTCGTAGACCTCGACCAGCACCGTACGTTGAATGTTGGTTACGGAAGCGTCCAGCGGGTGGGAAGGAATTTCCAGGTGCTTGCCCCGGCCCAGTTTGCCCACGCTGTCCCGGATTCTTACCTGACCTAGGTCCAGGGCGAACGGGATTTCCTTGCCATCGTGGACCAGAAAATCACTGCTGCTCCCGCTCGACTCGTCCAGCGTGAGCCTCTGATCGCCCTTGAGCAGGGAGGCCTGCACGTGTCCGGAAGGCAGTATCTGAAACTCGGCGGCAGTTGTGGTCACGATGACCGGGCCTCCGAGTCGCACATCTACCTTGATATTGGAGCGTTGCGCCGGCGTTGGCGCGGATTCGGTCTTGACCGGCGGAGTTGTGCAGCTGATGCCGAAGCAGAACGCCAGTGCCAGCAGCAGCAATGTTCGCGGTTTATCCGCCGGGCAAATGGAAACCGATTTCAATCGCCCCGTGTTCATTGCGTTCCTCCCTTGTCCGCACCTTTGAACTGCTGAAACATCCGCTCAGCGTTCAGATGGTAGATCTTTTCCAGCACCGGATCGGGCAATTCCAGTCCGTAGATTTCCCAACGTCCTTGCGCCGGATATCCCCAGTAGTCGAAGGATTCATCGGCGGTTTCCAGCCAGCGGAATTGATTGCGATACATGGCTTCGTCCATACCGTTGTCGGTGCCAAACATAACCCGGTCCTGATATTTCAGAAAGAAGTCACGCGTACGGCGGGGTTGCCTTCCCAGCTCAGCTTCACGCGCTCCGAATTCAACCATTACGTTGGGATACTGGTCGAGCATGTGTGACACCCAGTCGAGATTCTCCGGCCACCCCATGTGCAGCGAGACGAAACGCGTTTCCGGATGCCGGGCAAAGACACGGTTGCGCGCTTCCAGCAATTCTTCCAGCTTGGGGAACTGCGGGCCGTAGAAACTCCAGTCCGGATGCTCGGTCAATTCCTCGTAGCGCTCGTTGCGGGCGTCCGTGGGATGGAAAAAGGCTTCCGGATCGCCAGTGTGAATGGAAACCGGAATGCCTAGTCGCCCGCATTCGTGCCACACCGGATCCAGCCGCGGGTCGTCGATCGTGATCAGTTTACCGGTCTTGTCGCGAACACCCAGACCCAGATCCTTCAGTAGCTTAAGTCCGCGAGCCCCTCTGCCGACGGCGTCGTCCAGTTGACGTACCATCTTCTCACTGAAATCCGGATCGTCAATCTTGCTCCAGTCGATTTGGGTGAACACGATGAACCGCCCGGGATAGGGCTTTACCATTTCGTCGATGACGTGCTGCAACTTGTCTCCCCACATGCCGGTCAGAATGACCACAGTTTTCACGTTGGTGTTGTTCATGATCTCGACGACCCGTTCGGGAGCCATATGCTCTTCGATGCGAGCCGCATCGTTGATGTGGTTATGCACGTCGATAACATAGAACTTCGCCCGCGGAACGTCGTGCACGGGAACGTGAAGCATAGACACAGGATGAAAATCTCTTAGCAGCAGATTTTTCCTCTGCTCGGCGTCCGCGGCTGACTTGTATCCGATCTGGGGCGCAGGTGGATTCGCGGTTTGGGCCCAAGCCGTCAGGATGCAAGCCAGAAACAACAGGACACATTTCGCCTTCAAACCCATGCTGACCTCCCGCGGGGATATTAAAACGAAAGTAAAAGTAAGTAATCGGAACTATACAACAGGTCCTGCCTCCTATCGCAAAAAAGATGCCCACTCCCAGGCGGGAGACGCCACCGCCCACGTAGGGGCGGGCGCCCTCGCCCGCCAGCGGAGCGAAGCTCGGCAGCACGGCGGCCTCATTCCCAAAATCTACTGGCGAGCCTTGCTCACCCGCACAGATGAGGACATCTGGGCCTACGCACGTGTGCCGATGTGGGACCGATTTCAACCGCCACATTGGTTCCAGCACACTATTCCAGCAGTCTTATTCCAGCACACAATCCCTGTGAAAAAATCGCGCCAACTGATAGCCTGAATCTTGCATCTTGGTAGTGGCGGGTCGACCCCGTCTGGAGAGAGGTCACAAATGAAGTCACGCAAAGAAAAAGTTCTTTATAACCTGTTGCTCGGTACCGGAATCTATCTGCTTGATACGATGCGCAACCGCATGTCGGGCACAGTCGACGACCTGAAGTCCAGGGCGCAGGACACCTACGAAACCGCTTCCGATCGCGTCAGCCGCGCCACCGACGTCATCCGCGGGGAAGACGGCAATTTTCTTGGCACCGCTGGGATCGCGCTGCTGGGGCTGGGGATTGGCGTGGGCATCGGGCTGCTGCTCGCTCCCGCCAGCGGAGAAGAAACTCGCAACAACATCATCGAAAAAGCTCGCAATATCCGCGAGCGGGTTTCCGCGCGTGAGGGTGCGACCGGCACGTACGGGGTGTAAGGACGGCGTCGGTCGTCAGGCGCCGGACCTCAGGCTCCAGATCTCTGGGTTCCACGGACTCTTAAGGTCAAAACGACAGAACATTCGAGGTTGGAGGCCCGTGGTCTGATGTCCGGCGCCCGAGGTCCGCGTTACAACTTCCTCTTGTAATGAATGGGCCAGACCACGGCCCAGGTCTTGCCGCCGTCCTTTGATCCTTCCCAACTCCAGTCGAACTCGTCGCGGGTGATGTTCTTGAACACCATGCGCTGCAGTCGCCTGGTGCCATCGGGGCGCGTGGCATCGCGCCCCAGGATCATCTGTCCATCTTTGAATTCGCCGACGAAATCGAGATAGCCGCCTTCGTTGTCTACCCAGGTCTGTTTCCATTTGCCCGCGGTCGTGTCGAAGATGGAAACGCTCCGGCCGCGCAGGTGCATCGCGTCGCCGCCGGAAAAATTTTCCTCGACAATGCAGCCGTCCAGAATGCGCCGGATGCTGTTGGTGCCGTGCGCGATCTCTCCGGCGTTGTTGCCCGGCCAGGTGAGGTCCCATTCGCCCACCCAGAATTCGAGTTGCTTCTGTTCGGGTTCTGAACAGGGCTTTGGTTGGGCCGCGGGACTGTTCTGCTGGGCTCCACTCACGCAAGTAACGGCCAGGATGGCAAGGGCCAGCCGGAAACTTTTCCGGATCTGCATTCGTGTTCCTCCGCGGATGTTCTTGCCATCAGACGGCGGTCGACCGAAAACGGTAGCAAGACGAAACACCGAGCCACACCACCAACTATGTAGGGACAGCCGCCCGCGGCTGTCCCTACGCAGTTCGTGGCGACGGTTTCGACTCCTGTGATAAACCTTTACCCTTGATTCCCGGACACGCCATCTTCCTGTTCGTCGCCGGCATACTGGGCGGAGCCTTGAATGCAGTTGCCGGCGGCGGCAGCTTTGTGGCGTTTCCCGCATTACTATTCACCGGCGTGCCGCCCATTCCCGCCAACGCCACCAACACACTCGCCCTGTGGACAGGAGTGACCGCGAGCGGAGGCGCCTATCGCAACCGGCTGGACGTCCCCCGGCGCGTCATGCTTCCCCTGCTGATCACCAGCTTTGTTGGCGGCATCATTGGCGCCTTTCTGCTGCTCAGGACTCCAGCCCACACGTTTATGCGCGTCCTGCCCTGGCTGATGCTAGGCGCGACTCTGCTGTTCATATCTGGCAAAAGGCTGGCGGGAAACCGCGCTTCAAGCGTAGGACACGACGCCACCACGGCGGCTATCGTCGGAGCCTCAATTTTCGAGCTTGCTGTTGCCGTGTATGGCGGCTATTTCGGCGGCGGCGTGGGCATCGTCAACCTGGCCATGCTGGCCGCCGTCGGCATGACGGATATTCATGCCATGAACGCCCTGAAGAGCGTTCTAGGGATGGCCATTAATGGTGTGGCGGTGCTGGTCTTCATCGCCAAAGGCGCGATTTACTGGCCGCAGGGCGTAGTTATGATCGCGGGCGCTCTGGTGGGCGGATATTTTGGAGCTCACTATGCCCAGAAACTGCCCCAGGCTTGGGTGCGCGGGTTCGTAATCCTCGTGGGAGCTGGAATGACGGCGTACTTCTTCGTCAAGGCTTACTGACCGAGCTGTCATCCTGGGCGGGAGCGAAGAACCCATGCATTGCTGGTGCTGCTATTTCGTGGAATGAGGCGTTCGGTGCGAATTCCGACTGACGAGCGCAATACATAGGTCCTTCGTCAAGAGCCTTCGCTTTGCGAAGGCTACGCTCCTCAGGATGACAACCGGGCTAGGGGAACTGCACGTCGAGAGCATAGATTTCCTGGGTGCTGATATCGCGAACGAAAAGTGGAGTGCCATCCGGGGCCAGACCGCTCCAGGATCCGACAGTACCAAAGTAGCGGCGGAGGTTTTTCAGGCTGACGGCGGATTCGGACTTGGTCTCTCCGACTTTGATCCGGCGGTAGGACTGGTCGTTCGAATAGGTGCTGTCGAAGTAGAGGTTCAGAGCCGAGGCGGCGCGAGCTTCACGGCGAAAACGCTCCAGGGATTGCGGGTCGGGGGCGATGTCGTCGGGCAGAAACTTCAGGGCAACAAAACGGCCCAGTGACGAGTCCTCTGCGCGGTAGACCACACCCATCCCGCCGCCGCCCAACTTGTCGACAATTCGATAATGGGAGACTGTTTGCCCAAGAATTGAGGGAGCATCGGGCATGGGAGCCACATCTTAGCAGAGAGTCGCGCGGGGGATCGTCGGCAGCACGGACGGGGCCTGGCCCCGTCCGCAATTGCGCGCTACGGCAACGGCGCGGAGGTGTGCTCGTGCACGATCATCCATTTGCCGGCCTGCTTTTCGAAGATCACAGTCCAGCGCCAGGTGGCCAATTCATGCTTGCCAGAGGTGGTGACCGCGTCTTCCTTGACGGTCGCGGCGGCCCAGGTCAGGTTGCCGTCCGTGTGGATCTGAGCGTCATCGTTCACCGTCAGCTTCACACTCTTGTAGTTCTTCAGCAGATCGGTTACGCCTTTCTGGTATTCCGCCCAGTTGGCGTATTTCAGGGGTGCGATGTCGAAGAAAACATAGTCGCCCTGATCGTAGTATTGCGCCATGTTGGCAGGATTGCCCGCGCTCCATCCCGCCATCAGTTTCTCCAGGTACGCTTTGTCCGGCGCACCGGATGCGGCGGCCTTCTTCTTTGATTTCGACGCCGCAAAACTGGAAAAGCTGAGTGCGAGCACACATAGCAGAACAGTCAAAACGCGCTTGTACATTGATCTTCCTCCGATTCGGCGACAGATTGTCGCACAAAGAGCCGCAAACCACAAAGCCTGTATCGCCACGGGCGGGCGCGTCACGATGACACGTAGGCCACACGTCCTCGTCTGGGCCGGCGAGCGCAGCTCGCCACAGTTGTTGTACCGGGGATCACGTCGCCCAATCAGAACTGCGGAGCTTTGCTCCGCCGGGCAGGCGAGACACCTGCCCTCACGTGGGTACCCGCGGCCCCCACTCGACTCCCACAGCATCCCCACGGTAAGCTGAATAGTTTTGGAACGGGAGGGCGAACATGCACGAGGCAGTCGTTGAGCTCTGGCCGGAGATCCAATGGATCGAAGACAGGAAGCTGCGCGACCAGGTCACACAAACCTGGGTCAAGGCATTGCAGCGCAGCCCGCTGAAGCCCGACGACCTGAATCGCATCCCTTTCACCCTGCTGGTGCCCAACTGCCCCATCACCTTCATGGAGCACAAACGCTGCGTGGTGCACATTGCGCGCCAGAGCGCCCAGGCCATGCAACAATTCATGGGACGCGCCCTGCCCATCGATATCGACACCGTGATCGCGGGCGCGATTCTGGCAGACGTGGGCAAGCTTTTGGAATACGAGCTTGGCCCTGATGGCAAGAGCCGTCAGAGCGAGCGAGGAGAGGCACTGCGTCATCCTTTTACCGGGGTTGCGCTGGCGTTAGAGTGTGGGGTGCCCGATGCCGTCTGCCACATCATCGCGGCGCACGCTGCCGAGGGTGACCTGGTGAAGCGCACCACCGAGGCTTACATCGTGCATCACGCCGACTTCATGGCATTCTTGCCCTTCAAGAATCCAAAAAATATCAGGATGAAATAGGAGAGTTCGTGTCCGCTACGAAAGAAGCCCCCGTCAAAGAAACCATCACTGCCCGGATGTCGCGCTGGGCCGCTGGACTCACCTTTCCGCAGTTGTCCCAGGATGCGGTGTATCAGGCCAAGCGCTTCCTGCTGGATTCCATCGGCTGCGCCCTGGGCGGATACCAGCAGCACGATGTGAAGATCGCATTGCAGGTGCTCGATGAGATCGCCGGGAGCGGACCAGCCACCGTCATTGGCACGGGCAAGCGCATCGATGCAGTCTCGGCCTCGCTGGCCAACGCCTTGATGATCCGCTGCATGGACTACAACGATATTTACTGGAAGCAGGACCCGTCGCATCCCTCCGACATCTTTCCCGCGGCACTGGCGTGTTGCGAGCGCGCGAAAAGCGATGGCAAAGAATTAATCGTTGGACTTGCGCTCGGACACGAGTTCGAGATGCGCTTCTGCGAGGCGGCATTTCCCGGAATCCGTGAACGCGGATGGCATCACGCCACGCTGACGGCATTTGTCTCGCCTATCGTTGCCGGGCGCGCTCTACATCTGGGATGGGAACAGATCCAGCATGCGGTCGGTATCTCCGCCAGCCGTCATGCCACCCTGGGTGCGGTCAGCGCAGGCAAGCTGACTATGATGAAGAACACGGTCGATCCCATGGCGACGCAAAGCGGAGTTCTCGCCGCCCTGATGGCGGAGAAGGGCTATACCGGGCCGGAACACGTCATCGATGGCAAGGAAGGCCTGGCCCACTGCTTCGGGCGGGAGTGGAAGCTGAATGTGCTGACCGATGGCCTGGGTGAATCCTGGCGTATCACTCAGTGCGGCATGAAGGCATTTCCCACGGAGGCGCTTACTCACACGCCGATTTCCGCGGTGCTCGATATTGTCAAGACAAATGACCTGAAGCCCGATGAAGTGGAGAAGGTGCAGATTCGTTCGCTGGCCCGGGCGGCCGACATTCTTTCCGATCCCAGCAAGTATGATCCGCAGTCGAAGGAGACCGCGGACCACTCGCTGCCCTATGTGATTGCGGCGGCAATCGCTGAACGGCAGGTCACGCCAGTGCAGTTCGAGATGAAAAAAATCATGGATCCGATCATCCGGGCGCAATTGAAAAAGGTCGAGGTGGTGGCCGATCCTGAGATCGAGAAAGTGTTTCCCGCGCTACAACGCGTGATCGTGAACCTTACCACCACCGACGGCCGGACGTTCACCAAGCAGTTGGATTATCCCAAAGGCGATCCGCGCAATCCGCTTTCCGATGCCGAGGTAGAAGAAAAGTTTGCGGCGCTGGCGGAGGGCGTGCTGTCAGAAGGCGCCCAAAAGAAACTAAAAAATGCGATCTGGAACCTGGAAAAAGTAGGATCGGTAAGCAAGCTGATGGCACTGCTGAAGGCAGATGTAAGAGCAGGGGGCAAAGCTACGGGGAAGAAAACTGGGAAACGGCGATAGTTGGGAGACAGTTTCTCGGTTTCTGGTACTCAGGCATTCTAGTTTCCGGTTAGTTGTCAGTTCCTCGCGAAGCGAGGAATCTGGGTGTTGATTTTCCGACGGCTGCCGATTGTCTTCGCTCGGCGCTAGGAACCGGGTCGGATTACCGGCGGTCCCACACAAGCTGCAGGACGGGCGGAGAGTGTTATGGGTCAGACTATCGTTGAAAAAATCGCACAGGCACATCTGGCCGAAGGGCCGAAACGGCCCCTGCGGACGGGTGACTTCGTGGCCATCCGTCCCCACCGCGTCATGACGCATGACAACACCTCGGCGGTGATGAAGAAATTTCAAACCATCGGCGTGAAGAAGATTCACGATCCCCGGCAGCTAGTGTTTGCTCTCGACCACGACATCCAGAACCAGGACGAATCGAACCTCCACAAGTACCAGGCCATCGAAGGTTTCGCCAAATATCATGGCGTGGACTTTTATCCGGCGGGCTCGGGCATCGGGCACCAGATCATGGTGGAGCGCGGATATGTAGTACCGGGATCTTTTGTGGTTGCCTCCGACTCGCACTCGAATATGTATGGCGCGCTGGGCGCCGTGGGCACGCCGATCGTGCGCACCGATGCGGCTGCGGCGTGGGCGACTGGCGATTTTTGGTGGCAGATTCCGCGCTCCATCCAGGTGGTGCTGGAAGGCACGCTGCCCGCGGGCACCACCGGCAAAGACGTCATCATTACGCTGTGCGGCCTTTACAACCACGACGAAGTACTGAATGCGGCTGTCGAATTCAGCGGTCCGGGCGTGGCCGGCCTTTCCATGGACGCTCGATTTTCCATTTCCAACATGTCCACCGAATGGGGGCCGCTAGTGGGTTGGTTCCCCGTGGATGAGGTCACCATCAAGTATCTCGTCCAGACGAAGCAGCGGTTGGCGACGCAGCGTATCGAGCGCTTCACCGATCAGGACATCCAGAACTGGGTGCAAAAGTCCGCCGCAGCCCGATGCCGACGCCGTCTATGCCGCGCGCATCGTGCTCGACCTGTCGCAGGTTACTCCGCATGTGTCCGGGCCTGACACCGTACAAAAAATGTCTTCGCTGGCGGAGATGGAAAAAGGCAAGGTTGCCATCCAGAAGGCATACCTGCTTTCCTGCGTGAACTCGCGGATCGAGGACCTGGCAGCGGCAGCGAGTGTGCTGCAAGGCAAGCAGGTCGCGACGGGGGTAAAACTTTACCTGGGCGCGGCCAGCAAATGGGTGCAGGAAGAAGCCGAGAGACGCGGCATCTGGAAGACCCTGCTCGACGCCGGTGCGCATCCATTGCCGGCGGGATGCGGGCCATGCATCGGCCTGGGCGTCGGACTACTGGAGCCAGGCGAAGTAGGAATTTCCGCCACCAATCGCAATTTCAAGGGCCGCATGGGATCGCGTGATGCGAAATGCTATCTGGCCAGCCCGGAAGTTGTGGCCGCATCCGCCCTGGCCGGATATATTCGCGGGCCGTTCAAGATGGCAGACCGCACCCCGGTGCGGGCTTACAAGGAATTTGCCGGGAGCGCTGTAGCCGAGAAAGTCGACATCCTTCCCGGCTTTCCCGAGCGGGTACGGGGACGGCTGGTGTTTATGCCGCAGGACAACGTAAACACCGACGCCATTTATGGAAAGGACTACACTTACCGCGACGACGTCACGCTGGAGACGATGGCCAAGGTCGCCATGGAAAATTATGATCCGCAGTTTTCCGCGCGGGCCCATCAGGGGGATGTGATCGTGAGCGGCTTTAACTTCGGAACCGGATCGAGCCGGGAGCAGGCAGTCACTTGTCTGAAGGCCAAAGGGATTCCGCTGCTGATCGCGGCAAGTTTTTCGCAAACTTATCTTCGCAACGCTTATAACAACGGGTTTTTGTGCATTGAGGTGCCGGAACTGGTGAAGCGCTTGCGAACTCAGTTCGCAAAAGAAATTGGCGCGCAAGAAAAAACTATCATTCCGGGCGACGAGATCAACATCGACTTCACTTCGGGCGTGATCACGTGGCGGGGCGAGAAGTTTGCGTTTCCGCCGTTGGGCAGCGTGCCGCAATCGCTGGTGATCGCGCAGGGCGTGGAGAATCTGGTGGCGAAGCGATTGGGGTTGGGATAGACCAGCCACGGAGACACTGAGACACGGAGAAAGTACTAGGAAACACAATTTGAAAAAGAATTTCTCTGTGTCTCAGTGCCTCTGTGGTGAAGAAGTTCCGTGGTGAAACGGTTCCAGAGAGGACGGACGATGGCGAAACGCACGGTTGTGACCATGCCCGGGGATGGAATCGGAAACCAGGTCCTGCCCGAGGCATTGCGAGTCTTGCAGGCGGTCGGATTTGACGCGGAATATATCCACGCCGATATCGGCTGGGAAATCTGGTGCAAGGAAGGCAATGCTCTGCCTGATCGCACCCTCGATCTTCTGAAGAAACACAAGCTCGGGCTGTTTGGAGCCATTACTTCGAAGCCGAACAAAGAGGCCCAGGCGGAGTTGAAACCCGAACTGCGTGGCAAGGGCCTGGTTTACTACAGTCCGATCGTGACCATGCGGCAAACCTTCAACCTCGATATCTGCATGCGCCCATGTATCGGTTTCACCGGCAACCCGCTGAATTTCATTCGCAAGAAAGTCGCCGGCGGCTTCGATGAACCCAGGATAGAAACAACAGTCTTTCGCCAGGGAACCGAGGGCATGTACGTAGGCGTGGAGTGGACGAACCCGCCGGAAAACGTGCGCGCCGTGCTGAATACTCATCCGCGCTTCAAGGCTTTCAACAGCGTGCCCGGTCCGGACCTGGCGGTGAGCGTGCGCATCATCACTCGGGCGGCTGCGCGGCGCATTGTCACGGCCGCGTTCGAGTATGCGAAGAAGCGCGGCTTCAAGGGCGTTACCATCTGCGAGAAGCCCAACGTGGTGCGTGAGACCTCCGGCATGATGGAAGAGACAGCCAAGGAAGTGGCGAAGAATTATCCGGGAATTGCGCTGTGGTCAACGAACATTGACGCGCAGTTGATGTGGCTGAACAAGAATCCGGAAGATTACAACGTGATCGTCGCCTCCAACCTGTTTGGCGACATTTTGTCCGACGCTTTCGCCGGACTGGTGGGTGGACTGGGCTTTGCCGCCTCGGGCAATATCGGGGATGAAGTTGCCGTATTCGAACCTACACACGGATCGGCGCCCAAATATGCTGAGCTGAATCCGCCGATCGTGAATCCGATTGCCATGATTCTTTCCGCAGCCATGATGCTGGATCATATCGGCGAGGGAGCCAAGGCGGACCGCATTCGCACGGCGATCGCTGAGGTGGTGAAGGAAGGTAAAGTCCGGACGTATGACATGATGCGAATTCCCGGGGGCGCGAAATCGATTGCGCAAGGCGCAGCGAGCACGGTGCAGATGGGGGATGCGATTCTGGAGAAGTTGCGATAGGGATCCAATAAGGATGTTCGCTTATGGTTCGGGTCGCGGAGCGACTCGAACGGCGCGGGGGCTCACTTGGGTCCTTCGCGCGCAACAGCGGCGCGCTCAGGATGACAGGCATTTAAGATCGCGGCGGCAGCTTATGACAGGTTCTGTGGGCGAAAAATCGGCGGGGATGGGAGAGGCCGGGCATTTTGGTAAGGATGTTCGCTCGGACGTGCACGTCGCCATTGAGCCGCGGGACAGTGGCGGCCTTGAGATCACGATGCGGTCCCGGGTTGCACCCTACTATGGCGACTCCATCCTGACCCAGGCGCGCCAGGTGCTGGAGACGCTTGGGGTTAAGCAGGCCCGCGTCGCCATCGACGATGAGGGCGCGCTTCCTTTCGTTATTTCGGCGCGGATCGAGACTGCAGCCAAGCGCGCCGGGCTGGGTCTGGGACGCAAGGCTTCGCCAGAGCAGGTCTCGCTGCCGGAACCGTCCGCGCGAGATCGCATGCGCCGATCGCGCCTGTATCTTCCGGGTTCGGAGCCCAAATACTTCATCAATGCCGCGCTGCATGGGCCCGACGCGATCATTCTCGATCTCGAAGACTCCGTCCATCACGCCGAGAAGGATGCCGCCCGGATTCTGGTACGCAACGCATTGCGCTCGGTGGACTTCGGAAAGTGCGAGCGCATGGTGCGCATCAACCAGTTGCCGATGGGACTGGAAGACCTGGCCGAGATTGTCCCCGAGGCGCCGGACCTGGTGCTTCTCCCCAAAGCCGAGCGGCCGGAGCAGATCGCAGAGACCGACCGCATGATTGGCGAGTTGAAGAGCCGTTACGGGATCACGCGTCCCATCTGGTTGATGCCGATTCTGGAGACCGCACTCGGCATCGAGAACGCATCCGTCATTGCGACCGCCAGCAAACATGTGGTCGCCCTGTCGATTGGACTGGAAGACTACACGGCGGATCTGGGCGTGGCCAAGACGGCGGAGGGCCGTGAATCGCTCTATGCCCGGATGCGTCTGGTGAATGTCGCCAAGGCGGCAGGCATTCAGGCAATCGACTCAGTCTATGGCGACGTGGGCGACATGGACGGCTTGCGCCACTGGGCAGAAAATTCCCGCGCGCTGGGATTTGAAGGCATGGGATGTATTCATCCTGCGCAGATTCCGGTGATCCATGAGGCGTTCGCGCCTTCGCAGGCCGAGATCGAGAAGGCGTTGAAGATCGTGGCCGCGTTCGAAGAGGCTCAGCAGCGAGGCGTGGGCGTGGTCAGCCTGGGATCGAAGATGATTGATCCGCCGGTGGTCGAGCGCGCACAGAAGCTCGTGGAGCGGGCTAAAAAGATGGGGAAGGCGTGAGCAAGAAAAGACTGTGTGGGACCGGGTCTCAGACCCGGTCGAGTCGAGCGAAGCTCGACAGGTTTCAACTCGACAGTATGACTCACAGCAATTGCCAACCGTCCGCAGACAATCTGCCGAGCTTTGCTCGGCCTGACCGGATCTGAGACCCGGTCCCACACAGGCATCGCGGGGAACAGAATGGCTGAACGCGTAGAGCTCGTGCAGAACGCTGCGGGACGCATGGTTCCGGCCATGGTCAATGGCAAGCCCCAGATTCCTTACCTGGGCGCGGCCAAGTACCAGCCACGTGGCCGCAAGACCGCTCCCCCGGTGCGCTCGAGTAAAGATTATCCCGACAACGGCGACAAGCGGGTAGCAGACCTGGAAACCGCGTTGCGCAAGTGCGGGTTGCGCGACGGCATGGTGATCTCCAACCATCACCACCTGCGTGACGGCGATCGCGTAGCGCTGATGATGTTGGAAACCGCGGCTCGGATGGGTGTCAAGAATCTGACCTGGTTTCCCAGCGCGTCTTTTCCCTCACAGAAGGGCGTTATCGATTTGATGGAGTCGGGTGTGGTCCATCATATTGAGGGCTCGATGAATGGCCCGCTCGGCGACTACTGCACCCAGGGAAAGATGAACGGCCTGGGCGTTCTGCGCTCTCATGGCGGGCGCTGGCAGGCCATTCAGGACGGCGAAGTTCACATTGACATCGCAGTGATCGCCGCGCCCACGGCAGATGCTTTCGGCAACGCGGACGGATCGCATGGAAAGTCGGCGTGCGGATCACTGGGATTCGCGCTGGCCGATTCGATGTACGCAGATCAGGTCATCGTAGTCACCGACAACCTGGTTCCCTTTCCCTGCATTCCATGGCAGATTCAGGGCAACAACGTGGACTGCGTGGTCGAGGTGGAATCCATCGGCGATCCGGCGAAGATTGTTTCCGGGACCACGCAGATTACCCGTTCGCCGGACCGGTTACGAGTGGCGGAGTATGTAGCACGCTTTCTGCGCGATGCGGGAATCATGCGCAACGGATTTTCCTTCCAGGCAGGTGCGGGTGGCATCGCGCTGGCATTTGTGGACTACCTGCGCCGCATGATGAAAGAAAATGGCGTCAAAGCACGCTTCGTTCGCGGCGGCTCGACCCGCTACCTGGTGGAGATGCTTCAGGAAGGATTGACCGATTACATCCTGGACGGGCAGACGTTCGATCTCGATGCGGTGAAATCGATCGCCAGCGATCCCCGGCACGTTGCGACCTCGCCGTTCACTTCTTACAACTATCACGGCAAGGGTTCGTTCGCTTCGATGGTGGATGCGGTGGTGCTCGGCGCGACTGAAGTGGACGTTAATTTCAACGGCAACGTAGTCACCCATTCCGATGGCAGGCTGCTGCACGGCATTGGCGGCTGGCAGAATTGTCTGCAGGCAGGATGCACCATCCTGGCGGTGCCGTCATTCCGCGATCGGATTCCGGTGATTGTGGACGAAGTTACCACGCTCACTGGCCCCGGCGAGCTGATCGACGTGGTAGTGACGGAGCGCGGGATTGCCATCAACCCGCAGAGGCAGGATTTGCTCGATGCCGTGAAAGGATCGAGTCTGCCGATTCGTCCGATCCAGGACATCAAAGCGGAAGTGGAGCGCATCTGCGGCGGCAAACCGGCACGGCCCAAGCCGGGAGAGCGTCCCGTGGCGATAGTGAAGTGGGTAGACGGGACTGTGCTGGATACGGTCTGGCAGCTTGGCTAGGTCCCGGAGGGAGCATTGATAGTAGCCCGCCACTTCAGTGGCGGGTACGCTGAGGAGAAGACGTGCGTGCCGTCGGCACGCCTGAAGACTCCGGGCGTCACAGTTGGCATTTCAGTCGTCCCGACGGGACGGAAATCATCTTGCGAGCTGACCCGGCGTTGAAACGCCGGGCTACCGTCAGTCGTCCCTTACGGGACGTACCTCTGAATTACTCGTTCTTCATCGCATCGATCAACTGGAAAAGCTGGGTTCTGTCCACGACTTCGACGAAGGGCTTGCCCTGGGTCTTGTTGCTGACCACATAGATCGTTGGCGTGTGATTGATGCCGACGCGCTGCCCGAGATTTTTATCCTGATTGATTCCTTCGGCCAGCTTGCCTTGCGGATCGACGACAAAGGGCAAGTCCACCTTGTGGTCAGCGGCAAATTTTTCCGCGAACGAGCGCAGGGTTGGCGGCGTGATCTCAGGTTGATGCTCGAAGATATAGTCGCGGAAGTCGTTGCCCAGTTGCTTGGAACGGGTATCGAAATAGCGCGCGATGATGGCCGCGTCGTAAGACCAGTTGTGCATAGGCAACGGGAAGTCGTGGCGGACGACCGGAATTTTGTAGGTTCTGGCGGCTTCCTCGACCAGGGGCGCGGCACGCCGGCAGTCGGGGCACTGGAGGTCTTCAAAAACCACCAGGGCAACCTGGGCGCCTTTGGGCGGCCTTAGCGCGGCTTCGACAGTCTGTGCCGAAGCCAGCGAAGCGACGAGCAGGAATCCGAGGACGAGCGCAGCGTAGTGGTTGTTCATATATGTTTAGATGCAGGCTTTACCTGTCTTCTTCCCTATCAGACATGGTAACCGAAGGGAAAAGGAAGCACACCCGAAAAGCCAGAAGCCGGAGTTGCACGAAGACAGGCTACAGCAGGCGCAGCTGGCGGCGTTCCAGGGCCAGCAGCTTTTCCTTGATGGGCAGGCCGCCACCGTAACCGGTAAGCTTCCCGTTGCTGCCGATCACGCGATGACACGGGATCACAATGGGAATTGGATTCGCGCCGTTCGCCAGCCCCACCGCGCGTGAGGCGTTTGGGTTACCCAGACGGCGCGCCAGCTCACCGTAAGAAATCGTTCCTCCGTATGGGATTTCGCACAGGAGGCGCCATACCGTCCGCTGAAACGGAGTGCCGTCGGGCGCGAGCGGCAGATCGAAGGTTTCCAGTTCTCCGGCGAAGTAGGCAGTAAGCTGCCGGATGGGTTCCTGCAGAGCCGCTGGATTCTCGCGCCAGGTGGAATCGGGGCGCGCAGTCCTTCGCCCGTTTACAAACTCGATGAAACGCAGGCCGGCCACGTCAGCAGCTAACAGCAGCGGTCCCAGGGGGCTCTCGATCTGAGTATAGCTCGCAATGTTTACCGCTAGAGTTGCAGACATCATAATTTGACGCACCCTAACCTGATTTGACGCAATCTGGTTGCGATCCGAAAAAGTTCCGCACTTCGCTCAGCAGGGCACCGATATCCTCCGGCGAATTATAAAAGTGGCAGGAGACCCGGATGCCGCCGACATTGGAAGTGTAACGGACTGAGACCAGAATTTTCTTCTCCAGCAACCGGTTCATCAGCTTGATATTTTCTTCCGCCGCGCCCACCGAGAAAGTAATGATTCCAGAACGGTTGTCGCGAGCCCGGGGCGTGACGATGCTTACCGGCAAGTTGTCCAGCCCCGCGAGCAATTGATCGGTGAGGGAGTAGATATGGGCCGCGATATTTTCGTGGCCCAGTCCGTCCATCAGTTTGAGCGAAGCTGCCAGGCCGACTGCGCCCGGGTAGTTGGCGGTTCCGCCGTTTTCAAAGCGTCGCAGGCTAGGCACGAACTGGTAGTCGCAAACTGGAGTTATGCCTGGCGTCTGAAAATATTCGCCCCAACCGCCGGGCGGGTCCTGCACTGAGAGATAACCTGCCAGGGGCGGGCTGAGGCGAGGCAAGGCGTTACGGCTTATGTACAGGAAGCCGCAGCCGAACGGTGAATTGAGCCATTTGTGCCCACCGCAGGCGAGGATGTCGACGGGTGTCTTGCCGACATCAAGCGGGATGGCACCGATCTGCTGGATGGCATCGACAACCAGCCAGAGGTTTCGGTCCCGGCAAAGCCTGCCGAAAGCCGCGAGATCACAGCGATAGCCATTGGTCCACTGCACTGCGCTAAGCATGATCACGCGGGTGTGGGGCGTGATTCGATCCGCAAAGTCCTCGGCACGCACTTCGCCGCTGCGATTCGGAACGACGTCAATTTCGATGCCGTCCTTCTTTTTCTGCGTCCAGGGGATGGCGACTTCGAGAAATTCCAGGTCGGAGAGCAAAACGCGATCACCGGAAACCACAGGAATGGCGTTCGCCGCCAACGCAAGGCCATGGGAAGTGCTCTCCACCAGGGCAATTTCATCTTCTTCGGCGTTGATGAGGCGTGCGACCGCGGGGCGAGTGGCGGAACGCATCTGGTCCATGAAAATGTGGTGATGGGTGGAAGAGTCGAGCGGACAGACCATCGCCAGATCGAGAAACTTGCTGATTGCTTCGACTGCCGGACGCGATGCGAGCGAGACGCAGGCCGCATCCAGAAAGACTTTATCGAGAAGACCAGGGAAGTGCTGGCGAGCCGAGAGCATGAAGCCAAGATTTAACCACAGAGTACGCGTGCACGGAGAAAAAGCCTGTTCCAATTGTCACCGGCCCGCCTGAGTATCGGCAGCACCGCCTGTCGCACCGGTTCGCGTGATGCCTGGTCGTGTGATACCAAGTCGTGTCACACCGGTCCCGTCCGCATGCCCGTCCCGCATGTCCGTCCCGCAAGGGACGGCTGATAGTAGCCCGGCGTTTCAACGCCGGGTAGGTCGGCAAGATATTTCCCGTCCCGGAGGGACGGCTGAAATGCACCCGAGACGTTGGGAATTCGTTTCAGGCGTGCCGACGGCACCCGCGTCCTCTCACCGGCTCACCCGCCACTGAAGTGGCGGGCTACTATCAATGGTCCCTCCGGGACCTCCGATACGGCATTCGGAGCAGGTGCTGGAACCCTAGATCGCGGCGGCTTGTTCGCGCCGTTTCGTCTGGATCTCGATGTAGACGTGTACCAACGAAACCGCGGCGGGGGTGACGCCTGGTATGCGAGATGCGTGGCCGAGGGTGCGGGGACGGATCTTGATTAGTTTTTCCTGCATCTCTCGCGAGAGGCCGCTGACCGAACCATAGTCGAACCATTGCGGAATGGTGTGCTGCTCGGCTTTCTTCAGCCGTTCGATGGCCCGCTGTTGTTGCAGAAGATAGCCCGCGTACTTGATTTCGGTCTCGACCGACTTGAGTTCGTTGCGGAGGGACGAAGAAAGGCCAGCCACGGATTCACGCGGATTTCCACGGAGTTCTTCCGGCTCGAAGTACTCGGGAGCTAATTCGCGAAGCACGGGCACTAGGTGCTCAATCGAGACCTCTGGGCGCTTCAAGAGTTGAGCGAGGCTTTGGCCTGGGGCTGAAGCGAAGTCGTTGGTTGTTGGTCGTTGGTCGTTGGCCTCTGCCGAGCTTTGCTCGGTCGGACGCCTGGGGGTGGCTATCTCCACGTCGTCTTTTATTTGCTCCAGCATCGAATTGGTCAGCCTGGTCAGCTCCAGCAACTCTTTCATCGATTCATGGCGTTCCTGCTTCGCCAGGAAATCCGTCCAGGCCGTGTCGGAAATCAAGCCCACCCGCCGTCCATGCGCAGTGAGCCGCCGGTCCGCGTTGTCGATTCGCAGATGCAGGCGGAATTCCGCTCGTGAAGTGAACATGCGGTAGGGCTCGTTAGTGCCTTTGGAAATCAGATCATCAATCAGGATTGCGGTGTAGGCCTCGGTGCGATCGAGGATCAGCGGAGGCTCGTTCTTTACTTGCAGCGCTGCGTTAATACCCGCCATCAGCCCCTGGCAAGCGGCTTCTTCGTAGCCGCTGGTTCCGTTGATCTGTCCGCCGAGGAATAGCCCGGCAATCTTCTTGGTTTCGAGCGTGCGTTCCAGTTCCGTGGGATCGATCGAATCGTATTCGATGGCATAACCCGGCCGCAGCATCTCGGCGTTCTCAAGACCGGGAATGGACTTCAGAATCTCCAACTGGACCTCAACCGGTAGCGAGGTGCTCATGCCGTTGACGTAAATCTCGTGAGTGTTCAGGCCCTCGGGCTCGAGAAAGAGCTGGTGCGTGATCTTGTCGGGAAACTTGACGATCTTGTCTTCAATGGAAGGGCAGTAGCGCGGACCGATGGAATGAATCTGTCCGCTGTACATGGGTGAACGATGGACGTTTTCCCGGATGATGCGCTGCGTTTCGGGCGTGGTCCACGCGATGTAACAGGGTACCTGCGAATCATGATGGGCGACCCGCCGGGTGCGAAAGCTGAAGGGCGTTGGATCCGTGTCGCCGGGCTGCACCTGGAAGCGAGACCAGTCGATGGTACGGCCATCGAGACGTGGTGGGGTCCCAGTCTTCAGCCGGCAACCACGCAGGCCGAGCCGCTTGAGGGCCTCGCCCAGCAGGACGGCGGCCGGTTCGCCCGAGCGTCCCGCAGGATATTGCTGTTCCCCGCAATGAATCAGGCCATTGAGAAAGGTCCCGGTCGTGATGATGACGGCTTCGGCACCGACAGTGCGTCCGTCACGCAACCGGACGCCGAGGACTCGTTTGCGCTCGCAGTCGTTGGTGGTTCGAACGGCTTGGGACTTGGAGGACCAGTTTTCAGGCGTTAGTTCCCGGTTCTCAGCGGCTCTAAGCTGAATACTGAAGGCTGAGTGCTGAGTGCTTTCTTCCACAATCAGATCCGCGACTTCCGCCTGCTTGATCTTCAGGTTGGGCTGCGATTCCAGTACCTCGCGCATCTTCAGCCGATAGGCCTGCTTATCGCACTGCGCGCGGGGAGACCACACTGCCGGGCCGCGCGAGGTGTTGAGCAGGCGGAATTGGATGCCGACCGCATCAGTGATTTCGCCCATGATGCCGCCCAGGGCGTCCACTTCGCGAACCAGGTGTCCTTTGGCAATCCCCCCGATTGCCGGGTTGCAGGACATCTGGGCGATAAGATCGACGTTCAGAGTATAGAGCGCGGTTTTCAGGCCCATGCGGGCTGCGGCCATGGCGGCTTCGCACCCGGCGTGTCCGGCTCCGACCACAACCACGTCGAATTGTTCGGTGAATTGCGGCATGGTGGGCGGCGTTCAGCTTCGCAATGCGCGAGTTTCTATTCTAACAACTCAACCATTGACAGGCCGGAGGATAATTGTGGGCACGCAAGGCCGAGAATGACCGTTATAAGCATTTCCGAACCGACCATCGGCGACCGAGGCAACTTCAAGCTGGGAATAGCGTGGGTGCTGCTTTGTCTGGCCTTGGCCGCGCACGTCACTGACGAAGCCACCACTGGTTTCCTCGAGGTTTACAACCCCACGGTTACGGCGCTGCGGGCCAGGCTTGGGTACTGGCCGATGCCGACATTCGAGTTCCGGGATTGGTTGACCGGGCTTATCGTGGCAGTCGTCGTTCTGCTGGCCCTGTCTCCGTTCGTCTTCCACGGATCGCGGTGGATTCGGCCGCTGTTCTACTTTTTTGCCATCCTGATGATCGCCAACGGGTTGGGCCATACCGCGGCGACAATCTTCGGAAGAACGGTGAGTTCGGTACGCTTCCCGCGCCCGGCGCCCGGTTTCTATTCCTCGCCCCTCTTGCTCGCCGCATCGGTGTACGCGCTCATCCAGTTGAGACGTACGCGTTCATCCTGAACCTCGCCGGATCCGGATAAACAATCGCCGCACATTCTCCTCCGGTTGCGACCCGAGCCTGGGCGCTCGTATATTGGTGGCTCACCGAAAGCGAGGCTATCGTGACGAGTCAAGACTTTTTCCGGCAACTGGACGCGCGCATCACGCAGTTCGATCTGCTTTGCCACCCTTTCTACAAAGCCTGGAGCGCGGGCAAGCTCTCGCGCGAAGATCTCCGGGAATATGCACGCGAGTACTACCATCATGTGAAGGCTTTTCCCGCCTACCTGGCGGAACTCAGTATGCGTCTTGAAGATGGCGAATTGCGCCGCGCTGTGCTGAGCAACCTGCTCGACGAGAAAGGCGGCCCCGACCCTGCCACGCCGGAACACGCGGAACTATGGTTGGATTTTGCTGAAGGAATGGGAAGCAGGCGCAATTTGGGTTCACATGCTCCCCTACCCGAGGTCAGGCGATTGATTTCTTTCTTTGATGATCTGGCCACTGAGGGATCGCCGGAAGAAGCGCTGGCGGCATTTTATGCATACGAATCCCAGGTTCCGCGACTGGCGAGGGAGAAAGCCCGAGGGCTCCGGGAAACCTACGGTGCGGATGAAAAAACTCGCGCGTATTTCGACCTGCACTCTACCGCGGATGTATACCATGCTCAGGTCTGGCGGGAGCAACTGGAGTCCCGCTTGAAAGCAAATCCTGAAGCCGCGGAAAAGGCGCTCGCTGCGGGAGAAGCTGCCGCGAGAGCTTTGTGGCGCGCACTGGATGGCATCGAAGCGCGACGCACGGCACAGGCCGCGTAAACAGTTTCGAAGGCGCGAGCATCAGTAACAGATCGCTGATAGTTCCCTAATAAAGAGCCGCTGATTTTAAAATCGTTGATTCTGCTGTCGTTGATTCTGCAATCGATGATCTTAAGATCAATGGCTCTTCCCTTCTCAACAGGACCGCGCAAGCTATGGCAAAAACAATGCCCATCGGGGCCCGAGGCGAGGTGGAACAGATCGTGGAGTTGAAGCATACGCTGGCAGGCCAAAACCCCAGTCTTCCTCCCATCTATTCCACACCGGACATGATCCGGTTGATGGAGGTCGCGGCGTTCCGGGCCTTGCAGCCCTACTGCGAAGGCGACGAGATCACGGTGGGGACGGCAATCAACATCGAGCATCGCGCCGCCAGCGGGATTGGCGCACAGGTTCGGGCGGAAGGCGTGCTGGAGTCGTTCGACGGAAGGTTCTACACCCTCCGAGTGACCGCGCACGATAACCAACGCGAGATCGGGCGAGGCACAGTCGGGCGAGCCGTGGTCAGCGTGGGAAGATTCCTGGAAAAGCTGAAGGATGACAGTCGTTAGTCATCTGTCGTCAGTCGTCAGTTCCTTAAATATTTGGCATGGATACAAAAAAACAAAAAGCCAAGGCGGAAGCGTTTCGCGCCATGCATCGAGACTCGCGTGTTCTTCTGCTGCCCAATGCCTGGGACGCATCCAGCGCCCGCGTGTTCGCCGAAATCGGCTTTGGAGCCATCGCCACCACCAGCGCTGGTATTGCGTTCACCTTGGGATATCCCGACGGGCAGCGTATCTCGCGCGAGGAAATGCTGGGAGTTGTCCGGCGGATTGCGGCAGCCGTTCCCGTTCCGGTGACGGCGGACGTAGAGGCGGGTTATGGCAATCGTCCGGAAGACGCTGCCCGGACTGCAAGAGAGGTCGCCGCAGCCGGAGCGGTCGGAATGAACCTCGAGGACGCCACCCGCGATCCACAGCATCCCTTGTTCGACTTGACGCTGCAGGTCGAAAGAGTGAAAGCGGTGCTGGACGCGGAAGTGCCGATGGTTCTGAATGCCCGGACCGATGTGTACTTGCTGCAACTGGAAACGCCCGAGAGGCGCTACGATGCCGCCCTCCGCCGTCTGGCAGCCTATCGCGACGCCGGCGCCGACTGCGTATTTGTTCCCGGCCTCAGCGATGCCGAAACAATCGCACGCTTGGTAAAGGACTTGCAGTGTCCGGTAAATATCCTGGTCGGGCCGGGATTTCCATCCGTGCCAGAGCTGCAAAAACTCGGCGTCGCCAGGGTCAGCGTCGGCTCCAGCGCAATGCGAGCGACTCTGGGCCTGGTGAAACGGATAGCGGAAGAACTCAAGAACACGGGGACCTACGGGGCACTTGAAGGCGGGATCGCGTTTGCGGATGTGAACCGGATGATGGAATGACTGCCCAGGCAAGCTGAGAAACCGATGCAGATCACTGATTGTGGTGTGATGATTCCATAACAATGTCGGCTCCTAGGCCCGAGTAAACTCTGGTGGTGCAAACCAACCAAAGGCTCGGAGGAAAGGAGCCGAACATGCTGATTATAGGTTGTGACTATCATCCGGGCTTCCAGCAAATTGCATTGATGGACACGGAAACAGGTGACTTCGGGGAACGGCGGCTAACTCACCGCGAAGAAGCCGAGCAGTTTTACGGCACGCTGAAGGAGCGGAGGGTGCGTGTGGGAATGGAAGCCAGCGGACACGCACGCTGGTTTGAGCGATTGTTAAACGGCTTGCAGTTTGAGTTGTGGATCGGGGACGCAGCGGAGATCCGCACGAAGCGTGTACGCAAGCAGAAGACCGATCGTCAGGATGCGCAGCTCTTGCTGCGGCTCATGGTGGAAGACCGTTTCCCGAGGATTTGGGTAGCGGACGCAGAGAATCGGGATCTGCGGCAGTTGCTGTGGCATCGGCACCGGCTAGTGCAGATGCGCACTCGCGTGATGAATCAGTTGCATGTGGTAGCGCTGAACGAAGGTCTGCGGCGGAAGAAGGCGCTGTGGCGTCCTGCAGGTCGGAACGAACTGGAGTCGTTGATCCTGGCTCCCTGGGCCAGTCGACGACGCCAGGACCTGCTCGACTTATTCGACCAACTCACTCCGAAGATCCAGGAACTGACCCGAGCGCTGGAAGAGGAGGTGGAAAAGCGCCCCGTGACGCGGCGGCTGATGACGCATCCCGGCGTGGGCCCGCTGACGGCCTTAGCTTTCGAGTTGGTGATTGGAACTCCCGAGCGCTTTCACTGCGGCAAGCAAATCGCCAGCTACGTGGGTCTGGTTCCGTCGGAAGAATCCAGCGGCGATCGCCGCCGACTCGGACATATCAGCAAACAAGGCAACTCACTAGTTCGCTATCTGCTGGTGGAAGCGGCCCAGGTCACGGTGCGCAGCCACCCGCAGTGGCGCAGCAAGTTCTTCCACCTCGCCATGCGCCGGGGACGAAAGATCGCGAAGGTAGCGATGGCCCGAAAGCTGGCGGTGCGTCTGTACTGGATGTGGCGCCAAGGTTGGGACTACGGTCAGTTCGAAAAGCTCGGTTCGCACGCGGGAGCGCCCGGACATCGCCATGGTGCGCAGTAAGTCACCGCCGTAATGATTGGGCATCCCGCTCCCCTGCAGAGGGGAGTTCGAAGAAGTAATCATGATCGCGGTTGTGATCGAAGAGATGGATGGGTCGGACTGAGTTCCTGACTCTAACGATTAGAAGCGAGCCAAGGTTGGAAAGCGCAAACCATCTACGAGAGCGAAATGGCGCTCTTACGAGTGCATGCAGTCGTGTGCGCACATCGTGCTTGACACCGCCGACATTGTTAGAGATGGCGATGTTACGCCAAGAACTGCAGCGTTCCTTGCTGGCCCTGCTTAATAGGTAATCACTTTAGTAGGTAATCACTGCTATCACCCAAAGTGACGCGAGGCCGAAGGAAGCCAATGCCGCCGGAAGACACACAGGCCCTTTTCCTACGAGCGAGAGAACAAGTGCAAGTGCAGAAGCAGCAAATCCAAATCTGTAAGACGCGATTGCAAAGGAGTATTTCGCAGCGCCTTCTGGCAGACTGTTGGCATGAAACGCTACGAACAAGACCGATACCCCAATAGCCGAAGTAAGGATCAGCGCTGAAAATGCTGCGATGCTGCGCCATGCGGGAGACGCGAAGCGAGGTTTTGAATTCAGCCATCGCACCCAACCCCAAATCAGTGAAGGGATTGGCAAAAGGTATCCAGCTAGCCCGATGAAAACCATCGCGTTTCTTTCCCCTTTCAATTGTAAGCAGGAACCAGTGCGACGTGACATTACTGTTGTAATCGGGCGATTACTCAGAACTCTCTAACCGAGCATAGAGCCATCCTTAAATATTCGATAAGGCGCACAGGAACGGGCATCTCAATACGTAGCGCTGAAGCCCTGCTTCATCCCAATCAACCAGTAACCCCCAGATGTAATATGTTCCCGTGCGCACCCTGCCCCAGAGCGTCCGTGACTACATCCGCCACCAGGGTCTTCTCAAGGCCGGCGATCGGGTCGGGGTCGCGGTCTCAGGCGGCGCCGATTCGGTCGCGCTTCTGCGACTGTTGCTAGAATTGCGGCCGGACCTCGGCATTGTACTTTCCATAGTCCACTTCAATCACAATCTGCGTGGGGCCGAATCGGATGCCGACGAGCAGTTCGTCGTGAAATTGTCCCAACGGCACAAGTTGGCGCTGCATTGCGACCGCGCCGACGTTAAAGCGCATGCGTCAGACCGGCACTTGGGCATCGAAGCGGCAGCGCGGCAACTGCGCTACCGGTTCTTTCGACGGTTGATGGAGGAAGATCGCCTGAACCGCATTGCCACCGGCCATACCCTGGATGACCAGGCGGAAACTGTCTTGCTGAGAATGGTTCGTGGCGCCGGCACACGCGGGCTGGGTGGAATTTACCCCCAGTTGTCAGTTAAGGGTTCCCAGTTCTCGGTCATTCGGCCGCTGTTAAGAACGCGGCGGAAACAATTGGAGAACTATCTGGCGGAAATCGGGCAGGACTGGCGCGAGGACTCCAGTAACCGCGACTTGCGACATGCCCGGAACCGTGTTCGGCACGGGATCCTGCCCCGCCTGGAGCGTGGTCTGAACCCGGCCGTGCGAGAAACTCTGGCCGAGACAGCCGAGATTGCGCGATCGGAGGAAGAGTATTGGCAGAAGGAAGTTGCGCGCGTGCTGCCGGAAGTTTGGGGGGCGGAGCAGCGCATCCTCAGGCTGGCCGAACTGTCCAGCTTCCCCTTGGCCCTGCGGCGGCGTGTAATTCGAGCGGCGGCGGAGTCACTCGGTCTGCGCCTGGAGTTCCGCCACGTGGAAGAGATTCTTGCCGTGGCAACTGTACCCGCCAAGTCCGCCATGTTGCCCAAAGGCTGGATTATCTCGAGACTTGAAGACGAGTTGCGATTTGATCCCCCCGGCAAAGGAGCCGCCGCAGTCTCCAACTATGAGTATGCTTTGGCGGTGCCTGGGCGGGTCCGCGTGGCTGAAGCAAAGTCATGGTTTGAAACGGCCCTGGTTCCGGGGATCGGAGCGCCGGGGTATAATCCCGACCACATGTTTGATCCAGCTCTGCTGCGAAGTGAGTTGACGGTCCGGAACTGGCGTCCGGGAGACCGCTTCTGGCCAGCCCACCGGAAGTCGCCCAAAAAGATCAAAGAGTTGCTGCAGGAACGGAAAGTGACCGGGACGGAACGCAAGCTCTGGCCGGTGGTGGCCAGCGGAGCCCAGATCGTCTGGGTGCGGGGGTTTCTGGCGCCGCTGCAATTGCGTCCGGGGGACGGCTCGAAACGGGCCCTGGTGATTCGCGAGGTCGGGAGCACCCAAAGCCATGACTGAGACGGCAAGACCCGGGCAACTGCGCACCGTAATCTCCGCAGAACAGATCCAGAAGCGGGTGCGGGAAATGGGACGGCAGATCTCCGACGACTATCGCGGACAGTCCATCCACTTGCTGGCCCTGCTCGAAAATGGATTTATCTTCATGGCCGACCTGGTGCGGGCCCTGGAAGTTCCGGTGATCTGCCAGTTCATCAAGCCCAGGTACAAGGTCCAGGGAGCGGATGGCTCCGGGGGCGGCGTGCTGGAGATTTTCTTCAGCCATGAGCCCGACATTCGGGGCCACCATGTGCTGGTCCTGGAGGGCCTGGTCCATTCCGGAATCACCACTGAGTTTCTGATGAGCGATCTGCGGGCCCGGGGAGCGGCTTCGGTAAAGCTGGCAACACTGCTGGACCGGCAGTCCGCCCGAAGGGTGCAGTTGCAACCCGATTATTTCGGTTTTTTGGTGGATGACGCCTTTCTGGTAGGTTACGGATTAGGCTCTCCTGAGCAGACCAACCGCAATCTGCCCTATGTTGGCGCTGCAAGCTGAAGTGACTTCGTGACTTAAGTCACCCGCAGAACTCCGTCCTTTTTTTCTCCAGAACGGTTAGAATAGCGCTTTAGCAATTTGTCCCATCCAAAACACGCGACTGGCATCTAAACAAGATGCATCAGGTTATTTTCGTCGCGTCTTGGAGCAAAGCCGTTTCTTTTTCAGGAGTCTTCGGTGAATTCTACAGTTAAGACCGTCATTTTCTGGTTGGTGATCGTGCTTTCGGCTTTCCTGCTATGGCAGGTCATGAAAGCCGGAAGCGCGGGGCAAAAAGAGAAAGAAGTGAACTTTTCACAGTTCCTGTCGGACATCGACCAGGGAAATGTGAAAGAGGTCACCATCACCGGCATGGAAGTGCGGGGCAAGTACCGCAACGACAATTCTGCCTTTCATACCACCGCCCCGGTGAACTATCCCGATATCTACAAGATGCTGCGGGATAAGGGCGTTACCATGAATATCCGGGACATTACCAGCGGCAGTTGGCCTCTGCAGTTGTTGGGAACCTGGGCCCCGCTGATCCTGCTCGCGGCCCTGTGGTTTTTCATGATCCGGCAGATGCAGACCGGGGGAAACAAGGCGCTTTCGTTTGGCAAGAGCCGGGCCCGGCTGCTCTCCATGCAGCAGAAAAAGGTCACCTTCAAGGACGTGGCTGGCGTCGATGAGGCCAAGGAAGAGCTCAAGGAAATCATCGAATTCCTGCGCGAGGCGCAAAAGTTCCAGAAACTGGGCGGACGCATCCCCAAGGGAGTGTTGCTGGTCGGACCTCCGGGAACCGGCAAAACCCTTCTGGCACGGGCCGTGGCCGGGGAAGCCAACGTTCCGTTCTTCTCCATCTCTGGCTCCGATTTCGTGGAAATGTTCGTAGGCGTAGGCGCGAGCCGCGTCCGCGACCTCTTCGAGCAGGGCAAGAAAAATGCCCCCTGCATCATCTTTATCGACGAGATTGACGCGGTCGGACGCCATCGCGGCGCCGGTTTAGGCGGCGGCCACGACGAGCGTGAGCAGACACTGAACCAACTGCTGGTCGAAATGGACGGTTTCGAGTCCAACGAAGGCGTAATTCTGATGGCCGCCACCAACCGGCCCGATGTGCTGGACCCCGCGCTGCTGCGGCCCGGACGATTTGACCGGCGCGTGGTGGTGAGCCGTCCCGATGTGCGCGGACGTGAGGAGATTTTGCGCGTCCACACCCGCAAAATTCCTTTGGCCGACGATGTGGACCTTTCCGTCCTGGCTCGCGGGACACCGGGTTTTTCCGGCGCCGACCTGGCAAACATGGTGAACGAAGCGGCACTGGCGGCGGCGCGGCAGAACCGCAAAGCCGTCCTGATGTACGACTTCGAACTGGCCAAGGACAAAGTCCTCATGGGAGTGGAGCGCAAATCCATGCTGCTCTCCGATGAGGAAAAGCGGAACACGGCCTATCACGAAGCCGGCCATGCGCTGGTGGCGGCGAAACTGCCGCACTCTGATCCTTTGCACAAGGTCACAATCATTCCTCGCGGAATGGCGCTGGGCGTCACTATGCAACTGCCCATCGATGACCGGCACAACTACTACAAGAACTACCTCGAGACCGCCATTGCGATCCTGATGGGCGGCCGCCTGGCGGAAGAGATGTTCCTGGATTCGATGAGCACCGGCGCAGGAAACGACATTGAACGCGCTACCGAAATGGCGCGCAAGATGGTCTGCGAGTGGGGCATGAGCGACTTGGGTCCGCTGACCTTCGGCAAGAAGGAAGAGCAGATCTTCCTGGGCCGCGAGATTGCGCAGCATCGCGATTACAGCGAAGCCACCGCGGTCAAGATCGACGCCGAAGTGCAGAAACTGGTCAAGCGAGGTTACGACACTGCCAAGGAACTCCTGGCGGCCAACCGCGACGTGCTGGTAAGGATCGCCCACGCCCTGATCGAGCGCGAAGTGCTCGACGCAGCGCAGATCAAGATGATCATTGAAGGCCAGGAACTCCCGAAGATCGTCCCGCCACCCAAGCCCGACGATGGAGTGCAGCAGGTGATCAAGCCGGACCTGCAACCCGGACGCGCCAAGGGTGGAGAAAGACCGGCGCCAGCGTAAACCGGGCGTCAGTCTTCGGACTTCAGCAGGGCGGCTTAGAGCCGCCCTTTGTTTTTTGGTAATCGGATCAACCCGAATCAGCGCAGGTTGCACCGTGCGGGTTCCGGATTTGTGTGGGTCCGGGTCTCTGACCCGGACAGGCCGCGCTTGCGCGGCAGGTTTGTTCGTCCCCCTCACGCCGGAACGAGCTGCCGCGTTAAAAACTGCCGAGCTGCGCTCGGCCTGGACGGGTCGGAGACCCGTCCCTCACGGGTTTCAGCACATCCAGGCCAATCCCTCAGGCGGTCACGGCGATCAGCGGCTTGCTCCGCTCCAGCACTTCGCCGATTTCGACGGCTGGCACTCCGGTGGCCTTGAGATCCCTGATCAGGTCAGCGGAACTGTCCGGCGCCACGGCAATGAGCAGCCCGCCCGCGGTTTGGGGATCAAAAAGAATTGTCTTCAACTCCTCAGGAATTCCCTCTTCATATCCGACCACGCATTCTGCAAAGTCCCGGTTGTTTTTCAAGCCACCGGGAATGTTGCCGGCGCGGATGCAGTCGAGAGCGCCTTCGAGCAGGGGAATCTGATTGATACGAAAGCGCAGCGAAACATGCGATGCGAGAGCCATTTCGCGGGCGTGACCGATCAGGCCGAAGCCGGTGACGTCGGTCAGGGAGTGAATGGGGAGTGAAGAAACTGCCGAGCTTCGCTCGGCCGGGGCAGGTGGGACACCTGCCCCTACGTGTTTAGTGGTGAAAGCGGCGATGACCTCGCTCGCGGTCTTGTTCAGCATGGTCATCGAGCGGGTGGCGGCGTCGATCCAGGGCTGCTTTGCCGTGCCCTGCTTGATTGCGGTCGAGATCACGCCGGTACCGAGAGACTTGGTGAACAGCAGGCGATCGCCCGGTTGGGCGCCGCCGTTGGTGAAGATGCGGCTCGGATCGATGAGGCCGGTGACCGAATAACCGAACTTGGTTTCTTCGTCACGAATGCTGTGGCCGCCTACCACCGTGCAACTTGCCTCCATCATTTTTGAGAGGCCGCCGGCCAGAGATCTGTTCCAGAACCTCAAGGTCGCCGTTAGCCGGAAAGCAAACGTGAGCCAGCGCGGTGACGGGGCGGCCGCCCATGGCGTAGACGTCGCTCAAGGCATTGGTGGCTGCGATCTGCCCGAAGGTGTAGGGGTCGTCCACGATGGGAGTGAAGAAATCGACCGTCTGAACCAGCGCCAGCCCAGGGGCGATTTTGTAGACGCCGGCATCGTCGGCGTGATCGAAGCCCACCAGAACGTTGGGGTCGTGCTGCCGCGGCAGCTTTCCCAAGACCTTGTCGAGCACCGCAGGACTCAGCTTGGAGGCGCAACCGCCGGCTTTGACGGTTTCAGTGAGGCGGATGGTTTTGACGTCAGGCATGGGAACATTGTAGAAGATCGGGAGAATTGAGTAATTGGGGACTTGAGTAATCGGGAAATTGAGAAATTGCATACCAGAGAAATTTGGTAATCGAGTTATTTGGACGACAGGATTTTCCGATTCTTCAATTGCTCAATTACCCAATTTCCCAACTTACTCAATTCCCCATCACTTCACCGACACATCTGTAACTTTCAGCTCAGGATACTCGTGATTCCAGTCGGCGGTGACGTGCTCGAAGGTGAGCCGGAACTGCCGGCTCTGGCCGGGTATAAGCGGCAAGATGCTCAGGTCAACCGCGTCAGCATAGGGGCCAGTGGTCTGAAGAACATGGAGGGGAACGTCCTCGGCCTGGGCGACCTGGCCTAGTGAGTCTTTAAAGCTGACGTGGACCACGGCGTGGCTGACAGTTTTGTCCCCGGCGTTGGTGACCTTGCCGTCGAGATAAGTGACCGTGGAACCGATAAAGTTCTCCGCGGCGCTCATCTTCATGTCCGAGAGTTTGAGATTGGGGGCGTAGGGATGCGGAGGGTTGGCGATTTTGGAATCGGTGCGTAACAGAAAAGCAGCGACGCCAACCACCACCACTACGAGGACCACGCCCAACAGAATGGGAAGAAGATTCGACTTAGGTTCTTCAGTTACCGGAGACGGCTGGAGCAGACTTCCCATGAGAAGATTGTACGCTGAGGGATTTCAAATTCATGATTTTTCAGGTTGCAGATTTTCGAACCCTCACAGTCGAAGAGTTCCTAAATCTACGATCAAAAATCATAAATCTGAAATTGTCGTGCTTGTCTTACTCTCCGCCGACCGTCAGTCCGTCGATGCGGATGGTCGGGCAGGCCGTCGAGCCGCGGAATTCCAGATCGCTTCCGATCTCGGAGATGTTGAAGAAAAGTTCCTTCAGGTTTCCCGCCACCGTGATTTCTTCGACGGGATACGCCAATTCGCCGCCGGAGATCCACAAACCTGAGGCTCCACGGGAATAGTCGCCGGTCACCAGATTCGCGCCATGGCCGAGAAACTCGGTCACATAAAGGCCGTCGGGGATGGCAGCAATAATTTCCTTGGGAGTTTTCGCGCCCGGCTGCAGAAAGTAGTTTCCGGGGCCGATTCCGGGGGTCCCGGCCAGTCCGCGCGAGGCGTTGGCCGTGGTTTGGAGGCCGAGCTTCTTCGCGGTGTAGGTATTCAACAGATACGATTTCAGCACGCCGTTTTCGATCGACGACCGTGCGCCGGGTGGGGATGCCTTCGCCGTCGAACGGCGCAGTGCCAAAGCCTCCCACCATGGTTCCGTCGTCGATCACGGTCACCTGATCACCGGCGATTTTCTGGCCAAGCTTGCCCGCGAGAAAAGAAGCGCCACGATAGACCGAATCTCCATTGATGCCTTCGAAAATGTGACCCAGAATGGAAGTGGCGACCATGGGGTCGAGGACGATGGGAACTCGCGCCGTTTTCACCTTGCGCCCGCCTAACCGCCTCAAGGTGCGCTGCGCGGCGATCTTTCCTACTTCCTCGGGAGATTCCAGGCGTCCCAGATTGCGCGCGACTGAGAACCAATAGTCGCGTTGCATGCCGCCGGTTTCCGCTTGCGCGATGGGAACTGCCGCGACCGAACAATACGACCTTCGGTACTCGCCGACGAAGCCGTGCGAGTTGGCCAGAACTTTGTGGCCGGTGGCGGCGTCGAACGAGCCGCCGTCGGAATTCTTGATCCGCGGGTCGTAATCGAGCGCCGCTTTCTCAGCGCGGCGAGCATAGTTGATTCGCTCTTCGCCGGGAAGCGAGTATACGTCGGCAGAGTAGAGGTCGAGATCGCGGGTGAGAGCGCCGAGTTGGGAAGCTTCCGGAATGCCGCTGAAGGGATCCTCGGAAGTGATTCTCGCCAGTTCCAGTGCCGACTTCAACATGCGGTCGAGCGCGTCGCGGGAGAGGTCGGTGGAATACGTGCTGGCGGAACGCTGGCCATGGAACACGCGCACGCCAATGGAACGCGAGCCGGCTTCCTTTAACGTTTCGACCTGGCCGAGGCGGACGAGGGTGGAAAATTCGTCACCTTCACGCACTACGCACTCGGCGGCGGTGGCGCCGCCGGCCATGGCACGACGGACGATGTCCTGGGCCACATCACGAAGATCAGTTTCGAGTTTCTGGTTTCCAGTTTCCAGTTCAGTTTGAGGCATAAGAAATGATTTCAGATTTGTGATTGCAGATTTCAGATCTGACGGGATAACGATGTTCTTCAATCTGCACTCTAGGTCTGCAATCTGAAATGCTCTCCCCAGCCGTGTTCACTGCATGAATCCGCCGGGATCTTTCTTTGCGGTTCCGCCTACGGTCAGGCGGTCCACCTTCAGGGTTGGGATGCCGACTCCTACGGGGACGGCCTGTCCATCTTTGCCGCAGGTCCCGACGCCTTCATCGAGTTTCAGATCGTTGCCCACCATGGAGACGCGGGTTAGCACGTCGGGGCCGTTGCCGATCAGCGTTGCCCCCTTGATCGGCGCGGTGACGTGGCCGTCTTCGATCAGATAGGCTTCGGAGGCGGAGAAGACAAATTTTCCGCTGGTGATGTCCACCTGTCCACCGCCAAAATTCACCGCGTACACGCCGTTCTTGACCGAGCGGATGATGTCTTCCGGATCGTCCTGCCCCGCCAGCATGTAGGTGTTGGTCATGCGCGGCATGGGAATGTGTTCGTAGCTCTCGCGACGGCCGTTGCCGGTGTCAGCCATTCCCATCAGGCGGGAGGAAAGCTTGTCGCTAAGGTACCCTTTCAGGATGCCGTTCTCGATGAGCACGGTGTTCTGGGTGGGCTGACCTTCGTCGTCGACGTTGAGCGAGCCACGGCGCCACGGCATGGTGCCGTTATCCACCACCGTGCATTTTTCGCTGGCTACGCGCTTGCCGATGAGCCCGGCAAACGCCGAGGTCTGCTTGCGGTTGAAGTCGGCTTCCAGGCCGTGGCCTACGGCTTCGTGCAGCAGGACACCGGGCCAGCCTGGGCCCAACACCACTTCCATTTCGCCGGCGGGAGCCTCGCGAGCGTCGAGTTGCAGGATGGCCTGACGGGCGGCTTCTTTCGCGAAATACTCGGGAGTTTTCTCTCCGAAGAAAAAGTCCAGGGCAACGCGCCCACCACCACCGGAACTGCCGCGAGCGGAATTGCCTTCGGTCTTGGCAATGCAGGAAACGTTCATGCGAGCCAGCGGCTGCGAGTCCTCGGCAAATGTGCCGTCAGAACCGACCACCAGAATGTTGCGCAACTCGTCGGCGTAGCTGGCGCGAACTTCCTGGATGCGCGGGTCATAGCCGCGGGCCGACTGGTCGGCGCGCATCACGAGTTCGACTTTGGCCGTAATTTCGGCATCGACCGACGGCAGGGTCACTGGATACAGGCTGCGCGCGGCCTTCTCCTGGAAGCCTACAGACGTAGTCTTTGCCGGGCCGCTCGCGATCAGGGCTGCAGTGCGGGCAGCGTGCAGGATGCGCTCCGACGAGAGATCATCGGTGTAAGCGTAACCGGTGCGCTCGCCAACCACCACGCGCACTCCACATCCCGCTGAGATTCCCTGGGACGCGGACTTCACCATGGACTCGTCCACCATCAGCGAGGTAGACGATAGATATTCGAAATAAAGGTCGGCATATTCGCCACCCGCGGAGAGAGCCGCTGACAGGTAGCGCTGCAAGTCATGTTCGGTGAGACCGTAGTGCTGGAAAAAGAATCTGTTTTTGTCCACGGTAATTAGATGTCCTTGGACCGGGAAAGACTCCCGGGCGCCTTTCATTATCCCACAAGGGCTAACGGAGGCCGGTGTCTGCTCCGAGTAGCGCCGGCGCTACTCTGACCCGGCCAAGTCCTCAGCGTAAATGGTCATGCGTCACAGACAAGAAACTCCAGAGATGAAAGCATTCTCATCATGACCCCCGAAGCTCTGACCCGTACTGTGGAAGACTTCCTTGCCGGTGCGCGAGATGCCGTGGTGCTGGATGATGGCGCGGTATTGTTCGATCTGGCGCAGTCCAGGTATTCCATTTCGGGTGAACGCAACAAGTGCCTGCTGCACCTGTGGTCGGCGGAACGGAATGTGGTCCGGCGGGTGCTCGACGTCGAGATCAAGAATGAAGTGTTGCGGCTGGCGGTGCAGCGGCTGGGACAAACCCGCCCCAGCAAGCTGGAAATCTGCCGGCAGCGGGACCGGCGCACTCCGACAGCGAAGCGGGCCGTCGCGACTGGCATATCAGCGCAGCTTGCAACGGACACTGCAGCGCCGCTTTCCCGACTATGTTGCGTCCCGGCTGACCACCTCAATCGATCTGGAGCGATCCTTCGGCCCGATCTATGCCCGCGGCCTGCTGCGCCGGGGGCAGTCCGGCTTTGCTGTCCTCGGGGTCAACCCGCAGGAGACCCAGTCCTCGATTGACGCCGCTCTGACCTTTGGCGTCCTGTGGCTCGACGTGTGCCGCGAGGCTCAGGCGGGCAAGATGGTGGTTGCCGGCCTGAAGCTGTTCTTGCCATCGGGCACTTCGGATCTGACGCGCGAGCGCATGGCGCACTTGCATCCCGATGCAGCCATGTGGCAGCTCTACGAATTGGAAAATCGTGAAGACCACTTGAAGGAAATCGATGTTTCCGACGGCGGCAACGTGCGGACTCGACTGGTTCATAGGACCGATGAAGCCTCGGCCCGGGAGCGATTCGCAGAAGCCATTCGCGTCGTCCAGGAGGTGATGCCGGAAACCGAAATTGCACTGCTTTCGCCAGCGGAGATCGCATTTCGCTGTCATGGATTGGAGTTTGCCCGGGCACGTCTGTCCCACCAGTTGGGGTCAATCCGCAGCACAGTGGAGATCGTTTTTGGCGTGGGCGCAGAAGAGAGAGTGCTGGAAGAAAAGAACGCTGCAATCTTCCGCCAGCTGGTACACAGCGTGGGCGAGGTTCGCCACGCCGAGGGTCCACGTGATCATGTCTTGTGGCGACTGCATCCAGAACGCTGGCTGGAATCGCTGGTGGCACAGGATGTCAGCGAGGTGGACGAACGGTTGGATCGCGATTGCCTGTATTCGCAGGTGCCGGCGTTTTCCGCTTCCGACCGCGCCATGATCGACGTCCTGACCACCACTCGTGAAGGCAGGCTGGCGGTCGTGGAACTCAAGGCCGATGAAGATATCCACCTGCCGCTGCAAGGCCTGGACTATTGGTCGCGAGTGGCCTGGCATCACGCGCGGGGCGAGTTCCAGCGCTTCGGATATTTTCCCGGGCGACCGCTGTCGGCCGAATTGCCGCTACTGTTTCTGGTGGCGCCATCGCTGCGTGTGCATCCCGCTACCGATATCCTGCTGCGCTACATATCGCCTGAAATTCAGTGGACCCTGGTGGGTCTGGATGAGAGATGGAGAAACGGAGTCAGGGTAGTGTTTCGCAAACGGCCCGGCCCGATCGTACCCCGCCAAGAGGAAGAGAAAACGGAGCTTCGCCAGGCCGGCTAGGGTCCGGCGTCCTTAATTGGGTTATTTGTTCGGCCAGGCTCCCAGCAGACGTCGCGCATCCACCAGTTGGGCCAGGTGATATGCGTTGTGGTCGGCCATCAGCAAGGCTTCACGCAGGATGGTTTGGCCGTCTCCCCAGGGAAGGCGCGCATACAAATCCGTCTTTGGATTCGCGACCAGATCCTGCATCGACTTGAGATCTCTGCGGAAGTTTCTGATGCTGGAACTCCAGGCGGCGGCCCCGGGCTGAACACTCGTGCCCGGCCAATATCCTTGTGGCCAGTCCGGGGAGACGTGTTTCGGGTCGCGGCTGAATTCCAGGATGTCCTTTTGCGCGATGCGCATGTGCTCGAGCAGCATCCATGGGGAATGCGGCAACCCTGGGGCTTTTTGTCCGCGCAGCTTCGCCGGAATTCCCTCGGTGACTTCGTCGAACTGCGCGTGAGCGCTGCCGCCTTTGAGTAGTTCAATCAGGTGATGGCGCAGAGAGTGGTCGTGATCGGATTTCATAGTCAATTCCCAGAACGTTGGATGAGTCTGATCAGAAAAAGGTAAGTATAAAGTTTCAGACCCACTGAGAACTGGGAACCGAAAACCAGAAACTGGTTCCGAAATTTGCAGAGATTTTACACTCCCCGAATAGACAGGGTTCATCGCCCCGATATAACCTAACTGCTCGAAGGACTTCGCCTATGCGCTTATGGACGGTTTTACTGCTGGCTTTTGTTCTGGCAACCGGCTTACAGTTTGCCCTCGCCGCCATGCCCGCGGTGGGAAGCACTGCGCCTGAGTTTACGCTGCCTTCACAAGATGGCACACAAGTCAGTTTGAAGGACCTGCATGGGAAGTGGGTGGTGTTGTATTTCTATCCCGAGGACGGGACGCCGGGATGCACCATCGAGGCCCACAACTTCCAGCGCGACCAGGCGCAATACGCGCAGCGTAACGCGATGGTAGTCGGCGTCAGCGTGGATAGTACCGATTCCCACAAAGAGTTCTGTTCCAAGGAAGGCCTGAACTTCAAACTGCTGGCCGACACCGACCATAAAGTCGTGAAACTGTACGACTCGACCATGACCTACGCCGGCGTGGAAATCGCCGCTCGCAACACGTTCATCATCGACCCGCAGGGCAAGATCCAGCGTGCCTACACCAGCGTGGATCCGAACAAGCACAGCCCGGAAGTCCTGGCAGCTTTGGATGAGTTGCAGAAGGGTACTTCCGCCTCGAAGTAAATTCGCCAGTTGACCGTGTGGGACCGGGTCTCTGACCCGGTCAGGCGGCCCCAGGGGCCGCAGTTTTGTGTTCGGACTGAAACAGCAGACCGAAAGAGATCGCACGCTACCTGGGGCGCACGACCCCAAACCCCTGCGGCGCTTCGCACCGCTTGACCGGGTCCCTCGACTTCGCTCAGGGCGGGCTCCGACCCGGTCCCACACATTCTCGCCCGTTACACTGAATGCATGAACATCCGCCCCGACGAACTTCCACATCGCGAGTTCTATCGCATTCTGATCAGCGCTGTTGCTCCGCGTCCCATTGCGTGGGTCTCCACGCTGAGTGATGGACACTTGAACCTCGCCCCGTTCTCTTTCTTCAACGTGGTGTCGGCTAAGCCCCCGCTGCTGGGATTTTCTCCTTCGCTGCGGTTGGTTGACGGCCGGCCCGCTCCCAAGGACACGCTACGCAACATCCGCGAAACCGGTGAATTTGTAGTCAATGTCGTGACATTCGCCGTGGCCGAAGCCATGAACCTCACCAGCGGAGACTACGAGAGCTCAGTCAACGAGTTTGAGCTGGCAAAGCTGACCACCCGGCCATCCCAGATTGTGCGTCCTCCCCAGGTGGCGGAATCGCCAGTCAGCTTCGAATGCAAACTGAACCGGATCATCGATTTCGGAACCGAGCCTCCGAGCGGAAGCTTGGTCATCGGCGAGATCGTGTGCGTGCATTTCGAAGAAGAAGTGCTGAACGAGGGCCGCCTCGACCCCGATTCGCTCGATCTGATTGGAAGAATGGGCGGCATGCAGTACTCCCGAACCACCCCGCGCTTCGAGTTCAAGCGGCCGGAAGTGCATCGCCCGGAACTGGAACGACCCAAGTCATAGGGCGGTCCGTTTCTCAAACTACTGTATGGAATCCCGGAGCTCGATGAGGGCATTGTCCGCCGCCGTCAGCCGGATTACGCCGAAGCGGGGATAATCGAGGTCGATCACGGTAAAGATGGTGATCGAAATTACGATCGCATAAAGCAGTCCGTGGAACCAGCTGCGGCTTTTTCGTTTGGCCATGTCGTAGCCGGCGAGCAGTCCACTCAGCAGCGCAACCGAAATCGACAAGCCGAAGATCAGTGGTGGCAGGTGAGTATGCAGGGCGATGGTACGCGACGTGGTCACGTCGATCATGTCATTCAAGGCCGGCAGAAGCAGGCGGGCAATGTTCTGCGTGGGATCGTCGTGGCTGGCCACGATGGCATGTGACCAGATTTCTTGCTGCAATTGCGCAGCGTGCCCGAGTTCCTGCTCGGCAGCCTTCAGATTGGGAAGCTTCTCATACACACCCAGACGGGTATCGAGGTATTCGCGAAACAGGTGGCGCATCTCCTGTTGCTGATTGGCGGGCAGCAGATCCAGACGGAGATACGCGGTGCCGATGGCTTTGGATTCCTGAACGATCAGCACTCGCCGCTGATCCAGGTGCGAAATGCCATTGGCGAAGGTAAACCCCAGCAGCAGTCCCAGTAGCGCGAAAATTGCCGCCTCGATGGTGCCCGTGCCCTCGTGCGCGGCTACAGTCTTCTTCGAAACGTAGGAGCCGATGCGATAGCCCACTTCGAGGCAACCCGCCATCCCGAAAAATAGACAGATCGAAATGACGACGGCCATCTGTGCTGGATTCATAAATTACTTGCCCGATTCCGAAGCGTCGAAGGCTCAATAGTCTACCGGAAGTTTGGGCCGGGCGTGATTCGGAAATCATCTTGGGCGGATGGCCAGCTAGTCGAAGTCAATCGTCTCGAATCCCAGCCCCTGCAGCAGGCTGGTGATCGTCGAAGTCGCGTTCTGTTGCGCCGTCCGCAGGATGCCGTCAGCCAGGGCAGCCCCCAGCAGTTGGCGTTCGGCCTCCTGACGCACCTGGGTTTCGAGATTCGGATCGGTTGGAACCAGCAGCCCGGTCTGCCGGGAATATACCCGTGTCTTGCTGCTGTCGATCCGGGTACTGAACACCTGCGACGCAGGCAGACGCAAGTGCACCCGCTTGCCGTCCACTCTGACATCTCCCGGCTTCAGGCTCGAGAAGTCAATTCCTGCCACGACTTCGCCATGCACCAGCATCAGCAGCCGGTCTCCCGCCAGAAAATCCGGAAATATGGGATTTTCCTTCGCCCCGCTGACTACCTTGTCCATGGTGTAGACCACGGTCTCCAATCGCTGGAGCTGCTGAATACGATTGACCACCGTGGGCTGGCTCACGTCGATGGTTAGGCTTCTCCCCGTGACCGCCGACCACCAGCGGCTCAACAGCGCCGGACCGGAGTTCCGCGACAGCGTCCAAAGACCAGCCGCACCAAGCAGCAACGCCCCCAGAAACAGGCCGGCGATGAGGGCAAGCACAACGGACGCGGGCGACCGGGCAGGGTGCCGATCCGCGTTGGCGGGGTCAGGCATGAGGCAAGATTACCACCGCTCAAGGGGAGGACGAGCAGAGCCGAATCAATACGCACCGACCAGGTAGGCACGCTCCGGAGGTATGCCCTATCGCAGTCGAAGGGCCGCCCGCGGTAAGGCGCGACAGTTTTGGCGCTCCGAATCCCAGGGTGAACAGTAATCAGGCCAGCCCTCAATTGCGGATCTCTTCACCCAGACATCGAACGGCGTCCACACCGATTCCTTGTCGATCTTGCAGCCAGCCAGCGTCTTGTTCTTGCAGACATCGATGGCATATACGGGGTGAATCTCCCAAAGAGACCGTCGGCTGGGATCTCCGGAGGGCAGAAAGTCCGGGTGACCGCACGGGGCGTGGCTCGCGTCAAAGAACATCTGGCCCTTGGCTCTTACCGGATGCTTGACCAGTTTGGTCATCGACGTTTGCAAAGTGATCTTGTCCCAGGCAGCCGGCCGGAAGTGCGGGATCATCTCGGCGGTGACGCTGTTGCACTCGGCATCGTTGAATTTGGTCGTCAGGACGATGTGAATGTCGTTGGCGGCTTTGCCGGTTGCTTCGCAATTGACGCTCTCTGCGCCACCCGGCTTAGTCTTGAGCACAAAGCCGACGAAGACCACTTCCGTGCCTTCGCCTACCTTGGTCCCGTCGCTGGTCTGGACCATGTCCTTCAGCACCGAACGGTCATCAGGCAACGGTACCGGGTGGGCTATATGCTGATTTCCAAAGGAAACCTCGTTCTCCTCCGCGGCCTGCTGGAGGTCGTCAAAGATGCCAATCGTGACCGGAACCGCCGGGCCAGCCGCGCACAAATTATTCTTGGCCGAATTCTGGGCGGTGGTCGCCGGGCTCTCACCGGCCATGCCGTCAGGGCCGCATTGCGCATCGATAGCACGTTTCTGATCGATCGCCGCGAGCGGGCAGGCAGGGGTGAATTTGTCGTCCGCACACAGTGTGCCGGTTAGAACCAGCAGGGTTACGATTGGCAAGAGCACGCAGCGGGTCAGAGGGCGAACATGCCGTTCCAGCACCATAGACTTTTCCTCCTATCCTGAAGGTTTTCCGCGATTCGAAAAATGGCCTGGCTGCTTGATCCGCATGTAGAGACTTACTTCAGGAGCCGTACACGGTTGGCAAATCCCAATGCCTCAAGCGGATTGGAGCACGCCGGAACGCTTCGATGTTGCTCAGGAGGAAGGCGAAGGCGGTCTTCGGCGTCGCTTTGATTTTGGGCCGCTTTTGCTGAAGAGTATAGCGCGTCTCCAACCCAGGTTTGCGCAGTTTCTTTCACGGCTCACTAGCTCGTCAAAGAGTAGTCGGTTGCAGATTTGGTCCGGATGTCCGTGCTTTTTCCGGGCAAAAGACGGGTTGCAGGCCGGGTAAGCCAGCCGGGCCTGTCGCTGGACGGGACGCGCCGTTCAGCAGCGCCGTGCGTACGGGTGAAGACCCGTCCGCGACGTCGCCGGCGCAACCTGACCGAGGGGAGGACACGCGAAATCGGTCGAATCCAGATGCCCACTGCCACGAAAAGGTTGCATTTTTACTCGGCACCGAGGTAAGATGCACACTGGACGCGGCAGTAAGCGTTCAATCTCGTCGCAGTACGCCCTTTCTTCCAAACGGTTCAAAAATGTGGTCAATCGTATGCGTGGGGTGACCCTATCTCGCCTCGCACCAGGTTCGGAGAAACCATATGGCGTGGTACGCTTATTGCATCACTGAACAACAGACCCTTGTCAACGGTACCCGCTCTCGTCGTCCTTCCTTACTGGAAGGGGTTCAAGGCGTGAACGGGGCTACTGTCCTGTCGTATCCCAGCGGCGAATTCAACATAATGGTCAGCGAGTACGAGCGCGATAACGAGCAGTTCGGGGAGAAGAACGTTCTGGAGCACGCGCGAGTCGTCAGCGCCTGTTTCCGCACTGGGACGGTGTTGCCCTTCCGCTTCGGAACGATTTTCGACACCGACGAAGCGCTGCGCCAGGCGGTGCGGTCCAATCGTCGGACCTTTGGCCAAAGCGTAGCTCGACTGCGGGGCAAGGCAGAGATGCATTTGAAGCTGAGGGTGCGGGACGGTTCACTGCGCGCCGCCATGGCCGAAGTGATCCTGCCGGACACCGTCGGCGGCGAATACCTGATCAAGCTGCGGGAAAAGGCCTCCAAGGATCGTGAGCGCCGGACCAAGGCGCGGGCGCTCTCCGTACAAGTCCACAAGTTGTTCAATCCACTGGAAGAAGAGATCAGTTGTAAGAGAGTAGATTCGGACGGAATGCTGATTGACATCGCCCACCTGATCGATTCCAAATCTGTGGAAAAATACCAGAATCGCTATAGCAGCGCCGCCAAGCAGTTGAAAAACTGCGAATTGGCGATCAGCGGTCCCTGGCCGCCCTATCACTTCCTGCCCGGCAAGCTCCGAATGGTAGCCGGCAACTCCTAAATTCGGGCCTCAGGCGTCAGACTTCGGACCTCCGACTTCAACCCTCGGAGGTCTTTTCAATTACCAGGCGTCGGTTTTCCCTAGCCTCAAAATCCGCGACAAGGAGTCCTCCAGCGTCTGAAGTCCGACGGTCGGACCTAAGAAGACGGACTTCAAATCTCAGAACACGTCGCTCAGAGTTGGACGCAGCCTGTCCTGGTTGAGAACCCACCTCTCATTCAACTGTCATCCCGAGCGCGGTCCCGAGCCGCGCCTGCGCGCTGATGGCAAGCGGAGGGATTGGGTTTGTGTCGGCACCTGGAAGTAGCGTCGTGTCGGGCAAGAACCTAAGTCCCCCGACAATCTTGGCTCGCGCGATGCGCGAGCTAAGATTGCTCGGGACGACGGTGCTTTTAACGCGACGGAGGTTCGGATGGTCTGACGCCCGACGCCCGAAGTCCGACGGCAGTGCAGCGAATGTGCAGGATTCTGCATCCCAACTGCCGAGGCGTTCCCCGGTTATTTTTTCCTCCCATCAGCCAGCCTTGTCGTAAGCGTCGAGTTTTCAACTATTTGCAGTCGGTCGGTGGGCCAACCGATAAGCTGGCTGGCTTTGGTTGCGCAAGTGCATGGTTTAAAAGCAACAAAAGAGGCCGCTGACAAGCAATGACCTTCACTCTCTGTATTCGACATCTCTCTTGTTGCCGTTCCGGCTGGCGGAGCGGCGCTCTGCATCGCCATTCCTGAACCAACCCTCCAACTTGCCTCTTTTACTAGTGGCCCCAGCAATGGGGCCATTTTTTTGATAGGAGCGGCAAGGCTGTTCGGCAGACTTCCAGGAGGGAATTCTGGATCCCGATTCATGGAATTGCGTGCTGACGAGAAAAATAATTTGCATTGCAACTACGGCTGTAGTAGATTGGCAAACGTCCATAGTAGACAACCAATGACCGAACCTAAATTGACGAAACTCGAACTTCAGATCATGGAGACGCTGTGGATCCGTGGCAAGGCCGCCATCCGCGAAATTCAGGAAGCTTTTCCGGAAAAAGACAGACCCGCCTACACCACGATCCAGACCACCGTCTATCGCCTGGAAGGCAAGAAGGCCGTGCGCCGGATCAGGAAGGTCGGCAACTTTCACATCTTCGAAGCCGCGATCTCCCGCGATGCCGCGCAGCGGAGATTGATCGACGACCTGCTGGCGCTGTTCGGCGGTCGCACGCAGCCCGTGATGGCTCACCTGATTGAATCCGGCAAACTCACGCTGGAGGATGTAAAGGAAGCCGAGAAAACTCTCCGCAAGCTTGAGAGAAAGGACAAATCACAATGATCCCGAAATATTTCTCCGCGATGTGGGAAGCCGTCGCGCCGGCGCTGGGCAATCACATTTGGCAATCGACACTGTTCGCTGTCGCTGCCGGACTATTGACATTGACAATGCGCAAGAACCACGCGCGGGCTCGTTATTGGCTGTGGCTGGCGGCGTCGGTGAAATTCCTGGTTCCGTTTTCGCTGCTGGTCGGCGTTGGCAGCTATCTGACGTGGGCGCGAGGCCCCGCCCCCACGAAGAACGGCTTGTACGTTGCCATCGAGGAGGTTGGCCGGCCCTTCACGCAACCCCCGACGTCTGTGATTGCTGGCGGCTCTTCCTCGAACGCCTCTACGAGCCTGATCCATGCGCTTCCAGCACTTCTGGCAGCAGTCTGGCTCTGCGGATTCGTGGTGGTTCTTCTTATGTGGTACGCGCGCTGGCGCCGGATTTCTGCGGCCCTACAGAAAGCAGAGCCCCTGCAGGAAGGACGTGAAGTAGAAGTGTTGCGTCACCTGGAGAGCACTGGAGGCATACGCGATCGGATCGAGATGTTATTGTCGCGGGATTCTCTCGAACCGGGGATCTTCGGCATAACGCGGCCCGTCCTGCTATGGCCGGAAGGGATCTCCGAGCGCCTTGAAGAGGCGCACCTGAAGGCCATCCTTGCTCACGAGCTGTGGCACGTACGTCGTCGCGACAATCTGGCCGCTGCGATTCACATGCTGGTCGAAGCCGTCTTCTGGTTTTACCCCTTGGTTTGGTGGTTGGGAGCGCGGCTGATTGAGGAGCGCGAACTCGCCTGCGACGAAGCCGTGCTGGAATTAGGTGGCGAACGGCAGGTCTACGCCGAGAGCATTCTGAAAGTGTGCGAATTCTGTGTGGGATCCCCGCTGGCTTGCGTGTCTGGAGTTACGGGTGCCGATCTCAAGAAACGAGTTGTCCATATCATGAGCGAACATGTCGCACGCAAACTGGATCTCACCAGGAAGTTGTTGTTGAGCGCGGCTGGACTGGTAGCCCTCGCCCTGCCGGTCTTGTTCGGGCTGCTCAACTCAACCCAAAGCCGGGCCCAGTCGCTGGCAGGGAACACAAACGCCGGTGCGCCGACTTACGAGGTCATTTCGATCAAACCAACCAAGTCGGACGGCAAGGTGATGAGGCTCAAGTTAATGTTCTCGCCCGACGGGTTCGAAGCGGAAGGCGTCACTCTACAGACTCTCATTCGAGAGGCGTACGGGGTCCAAGACAATCAGATCTCGGGGGCACCGAACTGGGTTAACTCCGAAAAATACGATATCGAGCTGAAAACGGCCAAATCCGCACCTGATGAGCCGCAGAAGCTTAGCCCGGATCAAGGCAAACTTGTGATGCAAGGCACCCTTCGGACGCTCTTGGCGGACCGCTTCAAGCTGAAGCTTCACCTCGAAACCAAAGAGCTTCAACAGTATGCGCTGGTCGTGGCGGAGGACGGTCCCAAGCTTCAGCAAGCAAAACCCGGTGACACCTACCCGAACGGAATTAAAGGCCGTGATGGCCTCGGACGCCCGGGACTGATGCACATGGACATGGCAAAAGGCCTCCTGACAGCGCAAGGGCTTGGCATGACGGACCTCGCGGGCTACTTGTCGCGGCAACTGAACGCTACTGTTCTCGATAAGACCGCGCTCACGGGAAACTATGATTTCACGCTGCACTGGGCGCCAGATGAGAGCCAGCTTGCGATGTTCAAGGGGCTGCCGACCGGCCAGCACGAGATTGACAACACATCGGCACCCGAGTCTTCCGGGCCTTCGATCTTCACCGCGCTTCAGGAACAACTCGGGCTGGAACTGAAATCACAGCAGGGTCCCGCGCAGATTCTCGTCATCGATCATGCCGAGGCGCCGTCGGAGAATTGGCAAGCTGGCGCGGTTCCCGGCAAAGACTCCATGTTCTAGATTGAGGTAAGCTTAGGTTCGCATGCGAAACCTAAGCCTGCTTCTCTTTCTGGCCCTGGTCCCGGTGGTGCTTGATGCCCAGAAACAAAATACACCAGTCAATTCCGACTACGAACGACCGCAGCCATCAGCGTCGGTTCCTTTTCCGCCCGCGTTGATTCAGGAGCTGACGGCGATTCGCGATGCCGGATTGACCGACGACTACGCCTTCCACCAGGTAGCGCATCTCACCGAGAATATCGGCCCACGGCCGGTGGGATCGCCGCAGGCCCAGGCCGCGATCGAATACGTTGCCGGAGAAATGCGAAAGCTCGGGCTGGACGTGCATCTGGAGCCGGTGCAGGCGCGCCACTGGATTCGCGGCGTTGAAACCGCTGAACTGGTGGAGTATCCCGGACAAGCGCCCGGAACCACGCAGAAGATTGTATTGACAGCGTTGGGCGGCAACCATCCCACGCCGCTCCAGGGAATCACGGCGGAGGTGGTCGTGGCGAACAACTTTGCCGACCTCGATCGCCTGGGCAGGCAGAACGTGGCGGGCAAGATCGTCCTGTATAACTTTCCTTTTGACAAGCAGAAGGCCGCCGCTGGCTATGCGGGTGAGGCCTACGAGGAAGCCGTCATCTACCGCGCGTTGGGCGCGAAACGGGCTGCCGCATTAGCTGCGGTGGCGTCGCTGGTCAGGTCAGTGGGCGGGGCGGACTATCGTCTGCCGCATACCGGAGGAAGCCGGGCAGCCGACATTCCAGCCGGAGCGGTCACCAGCGAAGACGCGGACCTGATCGCCCACCTCGCCGCCCAGGGCAAAGTCCGCATGCACGTCATCCTGACCTCCCAGACGGCGGAAGAAGTCAGCACTTACAACGTGGTAGGCGACCTGAAGGGCTCCGAGCATCCTGAACAGATTGTGATTGTTTCTGGACATCTCGACTCCTGGGACCTGGGAACCGGAGCCATCGACGACGCCGCCGGCGTTGCCGTCGCCATGGAAACCGCGCAGCTCATCCAGCAACTGCACCTGCACCCGAAGCGCACCCTGAGAGTGATTGCCTGGATTGATGAAGAAAACCTGGGCCGCGGCCACGCGGAATACGCCCGCGCCCAGGCGGCCGAGATCGGCAATCATGTGGCTGCACTTGAAAGCGACCTGGGGGCCTCTCATCCCTTGGGATTCCGGGCCAAGATAACTCCCGCAGCCGCGGCCCAGCTCCAGCCGGTGGTCGACGTTCTCCAGGTTTTTGGGGCAAACCTGATTCAGCTAAGCAGCGATAGTCCGGAGGCTGACATCGAACCTCTGGCCAAGCTGGGCGTACCTGCCCTGGGCGTGCTCCAGGATGGCCGCATCTACTTCAACTATCACCACACCGCCGCCGACACACTGGACAAGATTGTCCCCCAGGAGCTGCGGGAAAACGCGACCGCGATGGCCGTGATGGGGTATGCGCTCGCGGCGATGCCTGACCCGTTGCCCAGATAGGTACCTGCTTCGCAAACGGGCCGGTCGCCGGACTTCCTCACAAGAATCCTCTGGCCCAGTTGACGCATCTCAATTTGAGCGCATATCATTTTCGTTTGACCGATAACGAACGGAGCATTAAGGACGCGGCCTGCGGGCCGCGAAGTTATTATCCATGGATAAAAAGAAATTGGAGTACTTCAAGAAGAGGCTGGAATCGCGGCAGGTAGAACTGCGCCGCATGGTAACCCGTACGGAGCAGGATGGCCGTACCGTGGATGAGGGCTCAGCGCAGGACATCGCGGACCGCGCGGCGAGTTCTTACACCAAGGAATTTCTTTTTCACCAGAGCAACAACGATCGCCAACTTCTGCAAATGGTGGAAGGAGCTCTGGAACGGTTGCGCGAGGGCGAGTTTGGGGAGTGCATCGCCTGCGGCAAAGAGATCAACGCAAAACGCCTGGAAGCTGTGCCCTGGACCCGGCACTGCATCGAATGCCAGGAAAAGCTGGAGCAGGGAATTCTGGAAGAAACCTCGCGTTAGATCTTGCTACTTGGGATTGCGAAGGCCGCCGGCCCGCCGGCGGCTTTTGTATCTCAGACGAAACCAGGTTCGTCACACGTGGGGACAGCCGCCCCCGGCTGTCCGGCGGAGCAAAGCTCCGCAGTTTGCTATGAGGGCTTAGCAAGCAGGCCGAGTTTTTCCCATCGTGTTAGACTCAAAGTCGGTCAACCCACAGCGCTAATTCCACAGAAGGGACGTTCGTGCGCGCAGAAACTCGTCATCAACTCAAACAAGACAGATTCCGAGGCGCCACGTTCGGGGCCGCAGAAGCCACTGTCCATTGGACCGTGGAGCATAAGTCTAAACTGATCATCGGTGGCCTCGTCCTGGCAGTCGTGCTCGTGCTCTCTGTCGGTGGCTGGTACTTCCTTAACCAGCAGGACCAGAAAGCCAGCGTTCAGTTGAACCAGGCCGTGCGCACTCTGGACACGCCCCTGCGAGCGCCGGGCAGCCCTCAGGAGCCTGACTTCCCCAGTTTCACTTCCGCCAAAGATCGCGCGACCGAGGCCCACAAGCAGTTCCAAACCATTGTGGACACCTATCCGCATACCCGGACAGGCGAATTTGCCCGCTATTTCCTGGGCCTCACGGCTTCGCAACTGGGCGACAATACCGCGGCTGAGCGCGACTTGAAAGCCGTAGCATCATCTCACAATGAGGATCTTGCGGCGCTGTCTCAGTTGGCGTTGGCGGCGGTCTATCGAAACACTAACCGCACCAAAGAAGCGATCGACATCTACAACAAGCTGATCGCGAAGCCGACTCGAAGTGTGGGCAAGGCCACGGCGCAGATGGAATTGGCTACTACCTATGAGTTCAGCCAGCAGCCAGCTGAAGCCAAACGCATTTACGAGCAGATGCAGAAGGAAAATCCCGCCAGCGAGATTGCACAGTTCGCCGCCCAGAAATTGCAGGAATTGAAATAGGGCAGACTTCGGACGTCAGGCGTCGGACGTCAGGCTTCAAACTTCAGGCTTCAACCGGACTCCAGCTTTTTCCACTCTTGCGGTGGCGTGGGGCTGGTCAAGGCTGGTTCCAGATTGGCCGCCACGTGCTCTTTGCGACCCATACCGATCAATGCAGTCGTTAGACCGGGAGCGGAGCGCGAGAACTGAATGGCGCTCTCCGCGTCGGTTTTCGTGCCCAGGATGCGGCCGACGAACTCGGGCACATCCTGCGTGAGCCTCGCCTGATAGAGTGTGGCGCTACCCATCACCGCGATGCCAAGGCCCGACGCCGCCGTCAGAATTGACATCTTTTCTTTTCCGGATCTCTGGTTGGCCAAGGCGTAGGCCTCCGGCATGGCCAGGTTGAAGGGAAGCTGGATGAATCGAAAGCGATGCTGATCCCCCGCCACTTCCTGCGCCACCTTTGCCAGCTCGAACAGGTTGATATAATCGCGCGAGCTTTCTGCCACGCGAAACGCGCTCCAGGTCGCGACTCCGTAATACGCAAGTCTTCCGGCCTTCACCTGCTTTTCGAGAGCGGCGAAGGCATCTTTTAACCGCTGACGGAATACCTCGCGGGAAACGTCGGCCAACTGCGATTCCGGGTTATGCACATAAAAGAGGTCGATGGTTTCCAAACCCAGATTCCGCCGTGAGCGCTCGATCTGATTCTCAAGATATGCAGGCGACATGCAGTGCATCCCACCCGCTAGTTCCTTTGGATTCAAGATGCCAGGTTCGACGTACTCGCGATGAAAGTAATCGCGCGGGTCGGCAGGCGGATCGCCGTCAAAGCAGAGATAGCCGGCCTTGGTGCAGACCAGGACTTCGTCACGATGCAGCTCGCCCGATTCGATTATCTGCTTGAGCACCGCTCCGATATTTCTTTCGGAGCGCTGATGGCGGTAGTTGATGGCCGTATCGAGAACATTGATGCCTGACCTTAGCCCGGTTGTGATCGCTTCCATGTAGCTCTGGTCGGCGGCGTCACTGGGCTCGCCAAGATACGTTCCCAGTCCGATCGACGACAGCCACAGCTCGCTCACTCCCGGTACATGTTCAGACCGGCGGAAGTGGTTGACATCGCGCAGTTTGGGAAAGCGGTCACGATAGCGGGCCGTGCCGCTGGCGGTGGCATATCCGGGAAGCATCGGGAATCAGTGTAGCAGCGCTGGTAAATTGACTTGGCGCCATTAAGTAGTCATGATAATATGACCATGGACACTTGGAGTGGTCATGAAGAAGATTGCCGCAGGTAAATTCAAGGCACAGTGCCTGAAGGTGATGGAGCAAGTCCGCACAACCCGCGAACCTGTCCTGATCACCAAACGCGGGCAGCCACTCGCCAAGGTGGTGCCAGCGGAGAAGGCTACCGACGATTTCATAGGGCGCCTGGAAGGTGAAATCAGGATCGTGGGAGATATCGAGTCCCCGGTCACACCCTTAGAAGACTGGGATGCCTTGCGTTGATCCTGCTCGACACGCATGTTCTGGTCTGGGCGGTTGCAGATTCCAAGAAACTTTCCCGCCCCGCCGAACTGGCAATTCGTAAGTCTCGCTTGCACGACGGCGTGGCCATTTCCGCTATCACGCTCTGGGAGCTTTCCTTCCTCATTTCGCGGGGGCGTATTCAAAGCTACGGAACGGTTGAAGACTCGGTAGAGAAATTGATCGAAGGAGTAACTCTTAAACCTATCACCCCTGAAATCGCGGCGCTTGCCACCCAGTTCCCCCATGACTATTCGCATGATCCGGTCGACCGCCTGATTGGCGCAACCGCGCGCGCCGAAGGTCTGGCCCTGATTACTCGCGACGAGAGCATCCGCCGCTGCCCGTTGCTGAAAACTATCTGGTAGACTCGTGCGTCGCCTACACACGAAGATGGAATTCCAGGCTTTCCTTCGTGCTCCTTCGTGTCCTCTGTGGTTAAAGATTTTTGTCCGTCGCGGTTGTCCAGCGACGAACTATAGATCGTGCATTCCACTTTTCCCCTGTTTCCGCTACCATGATTTGCCTTGTCCAAACCAATCGGGGCCCTCATGCCAGAATTCACTCTGCGGGTAAACGGTAGCGAGCGAAAAGTCAACGTTTCGCCGGACACGCCACTGCTCTGGGTCCTGCGCGACACGCTTCAATTGACCGGCACCAAGTTCGGTTGCGGTGCCGGACTATGTGGTGCTTGCACGGTTCATGTGGACGCTACGGCGCGGCGTTCCTGCTCCACTCCGGTTTCGCAAGTTGCCGGGAAAGACATCACCACCATCGAAGGTCTGTCGGCGAACGGGCTACATCCGCTGCAGCAAGCCTGGATCGCCGAAGACGTCCCGCAGTGCGGGTATTGCCAGGTGGGCCAGATCATGCAGGCCGCGGCCCTGCTGACGAAAACCCCGCAGCCCTCCGACGATCAGATCACGGAAGCTATGTCCGGCAACCTCTGCCGCTGCGGCACCTATGACCGCATCCGGCGGGCAATTCATCGGGCTGCGGCACCTGCGACTGGATCTGGGGTTGCGGGATCTGGAGGGGCGCGATGAGCCCGCTCTCCCGCCGCGAATTCCTTGCTGCCGGCGCCGCTGCCGGCGCCGGATTAGTGATCGGTTTCTACCTGCCACACAAATCTTCGGGCACTCATGAGACTTTTGCCCCCCATGCCTATCTCAAGATCGCGCCTGACGGAAGAATTACCATGATGCTCACGCGCTCGGAGATGGGACAGGGCGTGAGCACTTCACTGCCGATGATTTTGGCCGAAGAACTGGAGGCCGACTGGAAGCAGATCACAGTCGAGCAAGCCGGGGCCAGCACCCTTTACGGAGATCAAACCACCGGTGGCAGCGCCAGCGTGCGCACCACCTGGGATCCGCTGCGCAAGGCCGGCGCCAGCGCGCGCGAAATGCTGATCAGCGCCGCAGCCATGGAGTGGAGCGTGCCGCGATCGGCGTGCAAGGCTGAAAACAGCACGGTGGTTCACTCCGTTTCCAATCGGCGCATGACGTACGGGCAGCTCGCCACGAAAGCCGCAGTCTTACCGATTCCCACCGACCCGCCCCTGAAGAAGGACAAGAAGGATTACAAGATTGTCGGCAAGCGGATTCCACGTCTCGACACGGCGACCAAAGTCACTGGCACCGCGGGTTACGGAATCGACTTCCGTTTGCCCAACATGAAGTATGCAGTGCTGGCGCGTTGCCCCGTCATCGGCGGCAAAGTCGCGAGCTTCGATGACAAGGAGTCGAAAAAAATCTCCGGCGTCACCTATGTGGGCAAGATCGGAGATTCGGCAATCGCAATTGTTGCGGACAGCGTGTGGGGTGCGATGGAAGGACGCCGCACACTCAACATCACGTGGGACGAAGGCCCGAACCGGGATTTGAATTCGGCCGCCATCTTCGACTCGCTCAGGAAATCCGCTTCGGGCAAGGCCGTAACCTTTTATTCCGCGGGCGATGTCTCCAAAGTCTTCGGGCGGCATGTCGAAGCCGAATACCAGCTGCCTTTTATGGCCCACGCTCCCATGGAGCCGGGCAATTCCGTGGCTCATCTTCGTGGATCGAGTTGCGAAGTCTGGTCTCCGACACAGGTTCCGCAGGATGTGCGCGATTCCGTGGCCACAGCTGTCGGCCTCGATCCCGACGATGTGAAGGTCAACATCACTTACATCGGTGGAGGATTCGGGCGCCGGCTCGAGCACGACTATGCGGTGGAAGCGGCGCAGGTCTCCAAGGCGATCAACGGGCCGGTGCAGGTGCTGTGGACGCGCGAAGACGACATGCGGAATTCTACCTATCGTCCCGCCAGCTATCATCGCCTGACCGCGATGCTCGATGGTGGCGGATGGCCGGTTGCGTTTACCCACCGTGTGGTCATGCCTTCCATCAACATCCAGAAAGGATTCCCCGCCGACAATGGAACTGATGCGGAGGTGAAAGATGAAAGCTCGTTTACCTACGCCTTTCCGAACGCTGTGATCGATTATGTGATGACCGAGACTCCGGTTCCTCTGGGCTGGATGCGTTCGGTCAACGCCTTGCAGGCTGGATTTGCCAGCGAGTCATTTCTGGATGAGTTGGCGCACGCTGGCGGCAAAGATCCCCTTGAACTTCGCCTCCACCTGCTTTCAAAAGATGAAAACGTCAACGGATGGCAGACTGCCCGCATCCGGGGAGTGTTGAACCTCGCAGCCGAGAAGTCGGGATGGGGCAAGGCTCTTGCGCCCGGACACTATCAGGGCATCTCCAGCTATGGTTGCTTCAACAGCTACATGGCCGAGGTGGTCGAAATCTCCATGGAAAACGAACAGCCCCGCATTCACCGGGTCGTCGGCGCGATCGATTGCGGCCAGGTGGTGAATCCGGGCATCCTGGAACAGCAGATACAGGGCGGAATAATTTTTGCGCTGGGCAATGCGTTGCATGCGCAGATCACAATCGAGAAGGGACGAGTGGTGCAGGGAAATTTTGACGATTATCCGCCCATCCGGATGAACGAGGCGCCGGTCGTCGAGGCGTATTTTGTGGAAAGCACGGAAGCGCCTACGGGTGCGGGCGAGCCGCCGGTTCCACCGCTGGCTCCCGCACTATGCAACGCAATCTACGCAGCGACCAAGAAGCGGATTCGCGCGCTCCCGATTTTGGCGTAGGTTGTGTGGTCGCGGCGACTCGCTCGCGCGGAGTAAATCTGGCCCCACCGCTAATGGTCAAAGACCTGCGGAGCTTTGCTCCGCCGAACAGCTGGGGACGGCTGTCCGGACGTGGTCAGCTTGAACAGCGAAATGTTGCGGCCAAATGACTCGTAGTTGAGATCGCGAAACTCTGGATTTTTTTCCTGCAGCCCGCTCGCCAGTCCGATGTCCCAGCCCGCTTGATATACCCAGACGGTTTGACCTGGTTTCAAATCATAGGCACGCACCATCTCGCTCCAGCGGCGCACGAACGTGTCCGCGGTCAGCACGTTGGTGTCGGAACTGGTCGCGATCACGCGTTTGCCGCCGCAGGAAAACGCCCTGAAACCAGAGGCAGAGAACTCCCCATCGTCGACTTCGGGACAGAGATAAAACCTGAGCAGAAAGCTGGTCTGGAAATCGACAAAGATGGTGTCGCCCGGTTGAACCTGTTGCCGGATCGCGTCTATCGCTTGCGTCATGTTGGCGCGGCGCTGATCCTCTCGAAGCATATATGGGCGATGCGGTTTTCCCAGTCTCTGGCAGACGGCAATGGTGAGAAGGGTCGCACCTAACGCATAGGCCAATCTTTGGCGAGCCAGCTTCGCAATCGCGTAGCTGACGCTGGCGATTGCGAAAGGCAAAAGGAAGGCCGAATGACGCGTTCCTCCGTACGGATAGAGATCAAGAATCGCGGCCACGCAGTTGATCAGGAACGGCAGCAGAAAAAAAACTCCCAACTGGCGGGATGACGGGCCGTGCGAGCCCTGAACTTGTCCGTCTTCAATTCGTCCATCTTTGATTCGTCCATTTCCAATTCGTCCGTCTTTGCCCTGATCTCTTGGTTTCACCAGCAGCGCAACCCCGGTGACGAACAGCACGCCCGCGATATCGCCAATCGCAAGCTGTCCGAAGGTGTATTGAAGGACTCCGAAAGTTCTTGCGAATACGAACAGGAGCAGGTGGTCGTGTCCCCGGTGAAAATAGGAGTTGGACAAAAACACTTGTACATGCCGCTGCATTGCTGCGCTGTCTTTCAGGTGTGAAATTTGCGTCTGGTAAAGGAAGGCCAGGAGTCCCAGCGCTCCAGCCTGCCCTGCGATCCAGACGGCAACGATGCGCCGCCAGAGCCCAGTGCCGATCAGTCGCCAAAGCGAATACACTCCGACGGCACCGGCAAAGAAAATCGCCGAGAAGTGGGTGAGCATGGCGAGATACAGGAAGACGAAGAAGAGCGCCAGCTCGCCCTTGGAATTTTCCGCCAGCGCCAGCTCAAGAAAGTACGCCGCGGCGATCAGGAAGCAGAGCAGCAGTGCGTACTGACGAACCTCGGATGAAAGCTCGACGAATGGCGGAAGGAAACATACCAGAGTGAAGCCCGCCCAACCCGCGGTTGGGCCCAGGAGGCGGGTCAGCCACTTGAAGAACACCCAGCAGAAAATCGTGCCGGCGATCACGGATGGCATTCGCAAAGCGAGTTCGGATGTTCCCAACCTGCGCCACGTATGCAAGAGCAGAATCAGGAACGGAGGATGCGCCAGGCCCAGGCTCGCCCGGTAGGCTTCTGCCAGCGAGTTCGTGTTCGCGGCCAGGGAGTGCATGGCCTCGTCCATATTCAAAAATGTGCCGGAGGCCTTCCAGAGCCGCATTAGAAATGCCAGCAGGACCACCGACCCAACGGCAACATCAGGATGAGGACTGGCTTTGGGATGAACCAACCCGTTAGTGGGCGCGGGGTTCCTGCTCATGGCTATTCAGGTTCAGGTTGGCAGCCACCATGATACGCAACCCCGCTTCCTTGACACCCTTTTCCACGCCCTTTATTCTTGATGTTACTTTCCTGGAGAACCTGCTCTTCAGAGCGTGCTTCCGCGGGTCTTCGCGGTACGAGGTTGGCGGCGCGGGGGGTGCCTGATGTTTATCGAACTGCAAGAACTGGAGCAGCATCCCATTGATTTCGAAGAGGAAATTCGCCCGGGTGTGCTCGATCTGGGTGAAGACCTGCGTCAAGTGGGGACGCTGCATGCAGCCGGGCGGGCGCAACTGGTGGAAGAGCAGCACGGCAAGCATCAGATAGTAAAGGACATACGCCTTAACGGGAAACTATCCACCCGGGTTGAGCTGGCTTGTGCGCGCTGCCTTGAGCCGGTTGTCCAGGATCTGGCGCACCCGTTTGATCTGTTGTACAGGCCCCTGGGCGCGGACGCGGGTCGGGAAGAACTTTCCGTCACGGCGGCCGAGGCTGAGGTCAGCTACTATCAGGGCGAGGGGCTGTTGCTGGAAGATGTCCTGCAAGAACAGGTTTTGCTCGCTCTTCCCCTGAAGGCCATCTGTCGCGATGACTGCAAGGGTTTTTGCCCGCACTGCGGCAAAAACTTGAACGCGGAACAGTGCGCGTGCGCTGAACCGGTGGAGGATCCGCGCTGGTCGGCGCTGAAAGATATTCGCGGCAAGCTGGATCACTGAGTCTTGATGATTGCTGTGCGGCGTCGCTGAAGAACGGACGGGTTCTTGCCGACTGAGATCCTTCGGCCAGCGAAGCAAAAGGCTGGCTCTCAGGATGACAACGGGCGGGGGTTGGCCAACGACTACAGGGCCGACGACCAAGGGCCGACGACCGAAGGCTGAAGGCCAACGACCAGGGACCGATCGGCGTGACCTGTTCTACGATGTAAGAGATACGAAGAAACGAAATTAAGCTCGAAAAGAAAAGCAGAGGAACTTCATGCCAAATCCGAAACGGCGACACTCCAAAGCGCGCACCAGCACTCGTCGCGCTCATGACGCACTGAAAAGCCACTCGCTCTCCGAGTGCCCCAACTGTCACGAGCGCAAGATGCCCCACCGCGCCTGCCCCAAGTGCGGTTACTATAAGGGCCGTGAAGTCCTGGACGTCAAAGAAGCCAGCTAGTCTGAACTCTCCATGCCAAGCGTCATAGCCTTGGACGCGATGGGCTCGGACCGGGCGCCGAAGCCTGAAATCGAAGGTGCGATTCAGGCCGCGCGGCACCACGGCGTTCGCGTCCTTCTGGTCGGAAACGAACCCGAGTTGCGGTCCGAGCTCGACCGCTATCCCTCCGCTGCAGGACTCCCCATTGAAGTCGTCCACGCCAGCGAAGTCATTACCATGGACGACAAGGCCGTCCAGGCAGTGCGCTCCAAGCGCGATTCTTCGATTCACGTCGGCGTAAGGTTGGTACGGGAAGGTCGCGCCGCCGGCTTTGTGACGGCGGGCAATACCGGGGCGGCAATGGCTACCGCGAAAATGGTGCTGGGAGGAATCCCTGGGGTAGACCGTCCGGCTCTGGCCGCAGTTTTTCCTACTGCCGTGAGCACCGTCGCGATCCTGCTCGACGTGGGTGCGAACGTGGATTGCAAGCCCGATAACCTGGAACAGTTTGCAGTCATGGGAGAGATTTATTTTCGCAGCATGTTCGGCACCCGGCGTCCGCGGGTAGGTTTGCTTTCCATCGGAGAAGAAGAGTCCAAGGGAAATGAACTGACGCGTGAGGCTTTTCAGCTGCTGAAGCATTTACCTCTGAATTTCATCGGCAACGTGGAAGGCCGAGATATCTATAGCGGCAAGGTGGATGTAATCGTCGCCGACGGTTTCGTAGGCAACGTGGCGCTGAAGACGTCGGAGGGCGTGGCCAACCTGGTACGCGCCACGCTCAAAGAAACCTTGAAGGCCACTATCACCCGCCAAGTGGGATACCTGCTCTCCCGCAGCGCCTTCGCCGATTTCAAGAAGCGCCTGGACCACACCGAATACGGTGGCGCGCCATTGCTCGGCGTGAGAGGCGTGTGTTTCATCACCCATGGCTCTTCGAATATGAATGCCATCAAGAATGCGCTGCGCGTGGCGGCCGAATTCGCCGAACGCAAAATCAACGACAAGATTGCAAAAGAAGTGGCAGGCCTGCGGCCGCCGGTTACGGTAAGCACCTGAGACCACATAGGCCCGGAAGCCCTCGTCCGGGCCGGCGAGCAGAGTTCGCCGGAAAAACTGCGGAGCTTCGCTCCGCCGGGCGGGTGAGGGCACCCGCCCCTACGTGTTCTCGGATCGAAAAAGCAAAACATGACCACAGCTCAAATCGCATTCCTCTTCCCCGGCCAGGGATCGCAGGCCGTCGGAATGGGCAAGGAACTGGCAGAAAAATATACCGTCGCCCGCCACACTTTCGATGAGGCCGACGAAGCCCTTGGCTACAAGCTGTCCCAATTGTGCTTTGAGGGTCCGGAAGAAAAGCTGCGGATGACGGAAATTACCCAGCCTGCCATCCTGACGGCATCGGTTGCAGCCTGGCGGGTGTTGAAGAAAAGGGGTGTGAGCCCCGGCTTCACCGCGGGGCACAGCCTCGGAGAATATTCCGCGCACGTGGCGGCGGGAACGATCAGCTTTTCCGACGCCGTGTGCACAGTGCGCAACCGTGGCAAATACATGCAGGAGGCGGTTCCGGTGGGCGTTGGAGCCATGGCGGCGATTCTGGGGATGGACCTGGAGAAGCTCGCATCCGTCTGCACGGACGCTGCACAAGGCGAGGTTTGCCAGCCCGCCAATATCAATTCACCCGAACAGATCGTAATCTCAGGTCACACGGCGGCAGTCGAGCGCGCCGCCAAACTGGCCAGCGAGTGGGGCGCCAAGCGTGCCGTCATGCTGCCCGTCAGCGCGCCCTTTCACAGCTCACTAATGATGCCTGCCCAGGAACGGCTGGCTGCGGATTTACTGTCCGTGCAATTTCAGACGCCCAGGGTTCCAGTCGTATGCAACGTCGACGCCGCATCGCTGGAAGACGCGAATCCTTCCCGGGATGCTTTGGTTCGGCAGGTGACGGGCGCGGTGAAGTGGGACCAGTCCATCCGCCTGCTGATCGCCAAGGGAATACAGACGTTCGTGGAAGTCGGCCCGGGCAAGGTTCTTTGCGGCTTGATGCGCCAGATCGATCGCTCGAAGACATGCCTCAGCGTGGGCGACGAGGCATCGCTGCGGAAAACGCTGGAACATCTGGGGGATTGAACAGCCAGCCCCAGCGGCTGAAGCCGCACCAAGGTGCAGGGCTCGCGGCCCGACTGAAGTCGAGCCCTTCCCAGAATATCCCGATTGGCATTTTTCCACTGCCAATCGTCATTCCGCATCCAGATCAAACTCAACGAAACAGTAACTCGCAGGGAGGCGGGCTCAGAGTCTTGTCCGACTTCTCCACCCACAGTTGCGCGTGTTCGGCGCGGTCGTTGACTACCACATCCACCACGACGCCGCTTCCGCCACGGCCGCAGGTGCTGGCCCCATACACGCTATAGCTTTTGATCGCGCCCCACTGCCCGCCTGTGCCCCAATCCATGACGAACTGATTTAGGGGATACCGGGAATATTTTTCGGGATGCTCCTTCCATTTTGGGTCGGCGAAATAAATTCCGTAGGCGGTCTCATAGTCTTTGTTCATCACCGCGGCAAAGAACTTGTCGACGACCCGCTTTTCCGGATAGTAGCGGTTCGTCCAGACCAGCGCCGCGAGTAAAGCGACGACGAGGATCGCGGCGGCAATCCTGATCCTGCGCCGGCGCGCCGGCCGGGGATCGTATTGTTGAGCATCCAGAAGAGTCATAGCTCCTAAGCATAATAGATTGGCGGAGGCAGGTAAAAGTTCCCAATGTCATCCTGAGCTACAAAGTCGAAGGGTCCCTCGTACGCTGCACAATCAGTAGCAGCACCTTCGTGGCCTTCAAGGGCGATTGCCGCCAGACATTCCCACCAGGGGACGAGCCCTTGCACTGCAGAGGTCCTTCGACTCTGCATTGGGTGACATCTGGAAGTCTCGCCGTGTTAAAGAGTTCTCTTAAACAGCGGGGTCGCGATGCCCA
>CAWDFF010000037.1:0-14319 GCA_963801545.1 Terriglobia bacterium
GAAAGCGATGCCCTGATCGCGTGCTGCATCTTGCATGAAGTCGAGCGGCATGCCGAACGTGTCGTAGAGCTTGAATGCCGTCTCGCCAGAGAACTGGAGGAGTTCTCCCGTCACCGTAGGCCCAACGGTCGAACTGAGATGAATCGTTTCCTCCAACTTCCTAAGTCCGATATCCAGTGTATGTGCGAATCGTTGCTCCTCAGACAGCAGAGTTTTCGCAACCCGCTCGGCTGATTCGTTCAATTCTGGATATGCGTCCTGCATCAGGTCACGTACCGCAAAAACCATCTTGTGCAGAAACGGTTTGTCGTGGCCGAGCAATCGACCATGAGTGATCGCTCGCCGGATAATCTTCCGCAGCACGTAGCCGCGGCCTTCGTTTGCGGGCAGCACTCCATCTGAAATCAGGAACGTTGCAGCGCGCGAGTGGTCGGCGATCACTCGAAGCGAGGCGGCGGACTTCGAACCTGCCGAGCCTTGCTCGGCCTGGACCGGCGAGACGCCCGTCCCTACATCGCCACCGCCAGGAGTTGCCTCTGATTGTGCGGGGGCGGGTCTCTGACCCGCCCGGCCGGGTCGAAGACCCGGCTCCACATGGCCAATGCTGACCCCGGTCAACTCTTTCGCCCGCGCAATCAGTGGCGTAAATAAATCCGTGTCGTAATTCGAGATCACGCCCTGCAGCACCGCTGTAACCCGCTCCAGACCCATCCCCGTATCAATCGATGGCTTGGGCAGCGGGTTCAACTTGCCGCTGGCATCGCGGTCGAACTGCATGAACACGAGATTCCACAGCTCGACATACCGGCCGCAGTCGCAGCCGAATTTGCAGTCGGTGTGGCCCTGGTCCGACGCCGCCACGCCCATGTCGTAATGAATCTCACTGCAGGGGCCGCAGGGGCCGGTGTCGCCCATCTGCCAGAAGTTGTCTTTCAATCCAAACTCGAAGATGCGGTCCTTGGGAACGCCCTGCCCTACCCACAAGTCATAGGCTTCGGCATCGCGCGACATCCCGCCTTCGCCGTTGAAGATGGTGACGTAGAGCTTGTTCTTGTCTATGGCGAACCATTGCGGCGAGGTGATCAGCTCCCAGGCGTAGGCGATCGCATCTTTCTTGAAATAGTCGCCGAAAGAAAAATTTCCTAGCATCTCAAAAAACGTGTGATGGCGGTTGGTGAAGCCGACGTTTTCGAGATCGTTGTGCTTGCCGCCCGCACGCACGCATTTCTGTGAAGTCGTGGCCCGTGTGTAGTCGCGTTTTTCCAGGCCAAGGAAGATGTCCTTGAACTGGTTCATGCCCGCGTTCGTGAACAGCAGCGTGGGATCGTTCTGCGGGACGAGCGACGACGAATGCACCTCGCGGTGTCCCTTCTGAACGAAAAAGTCCAGAAATTTGCGGCGGATTTCAGAGCCGGTCAGCATGATTTCTGCCTCGATTCTAGCATCGGCGCATCGCCCTGATGTTCATTCGTCACAGACGGCAGCCTGGGCAGTGCCGTACATTTCAGGCGTCCCTCTGGGACGCGGTCGTTGATCGCTCGCGACCCGCCAGTGAACTGGCGGGCTACTATCAACGGTCCCTCCGGGACCACCATGTTTCGTCGACGGTTTTCCGGGAGAACAGTCTTGGGACCGCCGCTTCTTCAGCGAACGGTCTGGGGGGACCACCATGTTTCGCAGACTGTTTCCCGGGAGAACAGTCTTGGGACCGTCGTTTTTCGCCGACTGTTTTCCGGGAGAACGGCCTCCGGATGTTCGAGCGAATCGTCCCGGAGGGACGGCTGATAGTAGCCCGGCGTTTCAACGCCGGGTCGGCTCACAAAATGAATCGCGTCCCGGAGGGACGCCTGAAACCCGGAGAGAACCATGCCTCACACTTACGTTTCCGACCTGGTCCATTGCGTCTTTTCCACAAAGGAGCGGCGAAAATTGATACGGGCCGAGACACAATCCGAACTCTGGTCGTTCATCGGTGGGATTGCACGGACGAACGGCTTCAAGGCGCTGATCGTCGGCGGAACTGAAAACCACCTCCACATCCTGCTGTCTCTGCCTGCAACTGTTCCCCTGGCCAAAGCTGTGCAATTGATGAAGGGCGCCTCGTCCCGATGGATGAACGAGAATCACGCCAAGGGCTTTTCGTGGCAAGAAGGCTACGGTGCCTTTACGCTCGGAGTTTCACAGAAGCCGCGCACCATTGACTACATCAAACGCCAAGCCGAACATCATCAGAAACGGAGCTTTGAGGAAGAATTCGTCGCGTTCCTGAAAAAACACGCGATCGATTACGATCCGAAATACGTGTGGGGATAGGTTTCAGGCATCCCTACGGGATGCGAATGATCGTGCCAGCCAACCCGGCGTTGAAACGCCGGGCTACTATCAGGCGTCCCTCTGGGACGCCAACACTCTCTGCCAGCTAACCCGGCGCAAGAGCGCCGGGTCAGACGTTCCGTCGGGACGAAAGATTATTTCACTTCGTCTGCGGTTTTCTCCGCGCCCTTTTTGACGTCGTGGCCTACGTCCGTCACACCCTTCTTGATGCCGTGCCCCGTCTTCTTCGCCACGTGGCCTGTATCTTTGGCTACGTCCTTGGTCGCATCGGCGGTCTTGTCGGCGGCTTTGTCGACGCCGTGCTCGGTTTTCTTGGCGACTTTCTTGGTGCCGTGCTCTGTATCCTTGGCTGCATCCTTGGTCACATCGGCGGTTTTGTCGGCGGCCTTTTCCGTACCATGCTCAGTCTTCTTGTAGACCTTCTTGGTGTCGTGCGCGGTATCTTTGGTCGCGTCCGCGGTCTTGTCGGCAGCTTTGTCCGTCGCATGCGCGGTCTTCTTGGCTACCTTCTTGGTCTCGTGGGCGGTGTCTTTGGCCGCGTCCTTGGTCGCGTCCGCGGTCTTGTCAGCCGCTTTGTCGACTTCGGATCCGACGCCTTGCGAGTAGGCGAACGACGCCAGGCCGAGCAGCATCGCCGCGACTGCCAACATCCATCTTGCCTTCATACATCCTCCTGTTGAAGAAACGGTTCCGTGGGAGTATCCAGCATTTGTGGCGCAAACGCAACGGGCGCCCTGGATCGGCTCTGCTAGTCCAGCGACCTGCTTTGCGCTCTTTGCGGCATTTCTTGGCGCACTTTGCGGTCCAAGATTTTGGGTTGATCCTGGCGAAATCAAACTCTTTACCGCAAAGGCCGCCAAGAACTTCCGCAAAGTTCGCAAAGATGAGGAACTAGGACGGCCCGCCAACACTCATTCCAGTTCGCCCTCCAGGGCAGTCAGCGTCTCGTCGTCCACGTCCCACTTTTTCAGGATGGCGAAGATCGTCTTGGCCCCGAATCCCCCACGCATCAACTGGCGGAAAACGCGCGCCGCCTCTTTCTGGTTCTTGGGTTTTTGCAGTCGCTTCCGGCGCAGGTATTGGCGCGCCTGCTTTTCCTCATTCACCTCGTCGTAGACCGAATCCACCGCCTTGTCGATTACGTCACCATGAATCCCCTTGACCTTCAGATCCGCGATCACGCGCCGGCGTCCGAACTTTTCGTTATCGCGCCGGAATGACGAATACGCGGCGGCATACTTTGCGTCGTTCAGGTAGCCCTGGTCCTTGAGGCGGCGGATGACCAGCTCCACCAGCGTCTTGCCGCATTCGGTCTCGGCCTCGACGCGCGGCCGTAAAAGACGCTTAAGTTCGGCAACAGAACGCATGCGGCGGGCCAGAGCGCCCACGGCATATTCATAAAGCACATCTTCGGAATCAGTCTTTCTGGGACGAGGGAACGGCATACCGAGCAACCTTACCGCAAACATGTAAATTGTTTGTAAAAACAGCCGAGCCGGCACTCACCGCGCTGAACCCACGGAACTCCTGTGCTGCCAACTACGTATACACCAGCGTGGTCGAGATTCACGAGTAAGCGGGCAGACGTGCTGGTAACTTTCTCCCAGCCTCGTCGTCTATTCTTACAAAATAAGATCATGGAGTCAGTCATGCTTACGATCGATGTGGAAAAAAACAGCGAAGTAGCGGTGGTGCACTGCAACGGACGACTGGTGCGCGGGGTGGAGGTCTGCACGCTGAGGAATGCGGTGGTCTCGGAGAAGAACACGCGCATCGTGGTGCTGGATCTTTCGGAAGTGGAGTTCATGGATGCGGGAGGGCTGAACGCGCTGGTCTCGTTGCATCACTGGACCCGAAACCACGGAATCCAGCTCAAGCTGGTGCATCCGTCGGGAATGGTCCGCGACATGCTGACTCGCACCCGTCTGAACCGCGTGTTCGACATTTCGTCGCTGCACGATGTACTGGTAATCCTGGGCAGCGCCGAATGCCAGCATTCGAAGTATGCGGTTGGATACTAGGGTGAGCAAGAAGGCGCGCCAGATGCGCGATTTAAGCGCGGCGCGCCTGGGTCCTTGGGCGCTGAAAGCAAGCGCCTCAGCATGACAGCCAAAAAGAGATAACCATAGGAAAAGGGGCGCGCACTTCGCGCGCCCCAACTATTTGTTGAGAGGGAAACTTTACCGTCCGCCGCCGCTGTAGCCCGTCTGTTGCATGGCATTGCGGGAGATGTCGCTGGTGGAAGAAACGCCCTGCATCCGCAACTTGAAGTCGTCGGCGTTGGAGGCGTTCTCCAAAGCGGTTTCGTAGTTGATCAGCCCTGCCTGGAACAAATCCCATAGCGACTGGTCGAAGGTCTGCATGCCGTATTGCGAAGTTCCGGCAGAGATGGCGTCGCGGACCGCGCGCGTCTTTTCCGGAACCAGAATGCACTCACGGATATATGCGGTGTTGATCATGACTTCCACCGCGGGTACCCGGCCGTCGCCATCGCAGCGTCGCACCAGCCGTTGACTGATGACGGCGCGCAGCACTGCCGCAAGCTGCAAGCGGATCTGCTTCTGCTCCGGCGGCGGGAAGATCGCGATAATACGGTTGATGGTTTCCACCGCGTCCAGAGTATGCAAGGTGGAGAAGACCATGTGGCCGGTTTCCGCAGCGTGCAGCGCGGTGCCAATGGTTTCCAGATCGCGCATTTCGCCGACCAGGATCACGTCCGGATCCTGACGCAAAGAAGCTCGCAGCGCAGCGCCGAAAGACGGCGTGTCCACTTCGACTTCGCGCTGGTTGACGTAGCCCTTCTTGTCGCGATGCAGAAATTCGATAGGATCTTCGATCGTAATAATGTGTTCGGCGCGGGTGGAGTTGATGCGGTCCACCATGGCGGCCAGCGTCGTCGATTTACCGGAACCGGTTACGCCGGTGACCAGAATCAGGCCGCGCGGCATTTCGCAAACCTGTTCTACGATCTTGGGCAGGTAGAGTTCGTCGAGTGCCCTGATCTTGGTGGGAATAACGCGCAGCACCAGTCCCACGTTGCCGCGCTGCTGGAAGACGTTCACACGAAAGCGGCCCAGTCCGGCTACGCCGTAGGCCATATCAATTTCCGTGGTCTCCTTGAATTTCTGCTTTTGCCGTGCGGACATCATGCTGAACGCCATGGTCAGCATGTCCTCAGCACTGACGCGAGGCTGGTCGGTCAGCGGAGTCAGTTCGCCATCGATGCGCAGATGGGGATAGTTGCCTACCTTCAAATGCAAGTCGGAGGCGCGGCGTTCCATGGCGATGCGCAGCAAGTCATCAATATTCATTCGACACTTCCCCCAAATAACCTCCCGTATGATGAACCGAAAAGTCACGGGGCCCAAGATGACCTAAGTAACGACGGGAAATGCTGCAGGGACAGGGCTTTTGGGACTCATGGTTGTGTAGGAGCGGGCGCCCTCGCCCGCCCAGCGGAGCAAAGCTCCGCAAATTGGATTGCCTGCAAAGATCACCAGGCGAGCCGTGCTCCTGCCCGGACGCGGTCCGGGCCTACGTGGCTTGTGGTGAGAATTCGAAGCGCCACGAACCACGTAGGGGGAGGCGTCCCACCTGGTGCGGAACCTAGTTCCCTTGCAGCCTAAAAGGTGAAGGGGCGCACGAAGCGCCCCAGAATCAGCTGCGAGTCGCGCGACCTTAAACGCTGACCGGTTGCTTGCTGCCTACCGGCACCGGTGTAAGCCACTTGTGCTTGTCGGCCTTCTCCCCGCGAACGATGGCGTAAAACTCCTTCTGAATCGCCTTGGTGATCGGACCGGTGACGCCCTTGCCGACGCTGATCTTGTCCACCGAGCGAATGGGCGTGACCTCGGCGGCGGTGCCGGTGAAGAAAGCTTCTTCGGCGATGTACAGCATCTCGCGGGGAATGCCGCTTTCGACCAGCGGGATACCCAGGTCGCGCGCAATCTGCAGCACCGAGTCCCGCGTGATCCCCGGGAGCACGGAATTGCCCAGCGGCGCCGTCTGCAATACGCCATTGCGCACCACGAAGACGTTTTCCCCCGAGCCTTCGCTCACATAGCCGTTGGCGTCAAGCGCAATCCCCTCGACATAGCCATTAATGATGGCTTCCATCTTGATGAGCTGCGAGTTCATGTAGTTCGCGCCCGACTTGGCCATGGCGGGCAAAGTGTTGGGAGCGATGCGCGTCCATGAGGAAACGCACACGTCCGCGCCCTCGTGGGTATCCGACGTCAGATACTTCCCCCAGGGATAATTGCAGATATAAACTTCAGTCGGCGAATTGAACGGGTTCACACCCGCTTCACCATAACCCCGCAGAACAATCGGACGGATGTAGCAGGGCCACACGCCGTTGTTCTTGACCACGTCCGCCATCCCGGCGATGAGATCCTCGACGGTAAAATCCACGTCAATGCGATAAACCTTGGCCGAATCCAGCAGCCGCTGCATATGCTCTTTGGCCCGAAAAATCGCCGGCCCCGTGGGCAGAGCGTAACAGCGCACCCCCTCGAACACGGACGAGCCATAGTGGACCACGTGCGACATCACGTGCAGCGTGGCCTTTTCCCAGGGGATCAGATTGCCGTTATGCCAGATTTTCTCGGTCTTTTGAATCGCCATGAATACTCCTACGGACTAGCAGAATTATAACCGAGGCAGAGAGCCGACCGTATGGCGCTTAAGTGGGGAAGGGCGGTTACACAGGTAATCGCAGGCCAACAGCTTGCGGACGCCGACCGGTACCGAGTAGCACCACCGCACCCGCAGAGAACGCTTTGCTGCGGTCGCTCTACTGCGGTCGCTTTGCTGCTGTCGCTTTGCTGCGGCCGCTTTGCTACTGTCATCCCGTCTCTAACGACGTGGGCCCGTGTCAAGGCGGTTTTGGCAACACCTCTCCGCGGGCGCGTCGAGTTTCTAGGAAGCGCCATTTCGCTCTCGCGGAAAGGTTTTGCGATCCGACCCAAGGGCTCGTTCTTTCAATGTGTGCGGTGGACGCAGGGTCTCACCATCCATCTCTTCGGTACGTGCTCCCAGCATTGCTGCTTCGAACTCCCCCACTTGCTTCGAGGGAGGCAGGCTGCCTACTCAAGCGCTCGGTTTCTGTCTTCCGGCCACAGAATGACTCGGGCTCGCCTGCACCACGGCCCTGCATAGTTGCGCGTAATCCCAGTCCTCGCGCAACATCAGGTACAACCGGGTGGCCAACTTGCGGGCCACCGCGACTTTGGCCAGAGCGCGATGTTTGCGCACCGCCAGGCGGCGATAGAAGCGGCCTAACTCGGCGTCATAACGCGCCGCCGACTGGCCCGCTTCCACCAGCAAGAAACGCAGAAACGAACTGCCCTGCTTGCTGATGTGTCCCAGCCGCTGCCGTCCGCCGCTGGAATGTTCGCTGGGGATCAGTCCCAGGTAGCTGCCTACTTTGCGCCCCGACTCGAAGCGCTCCGCCGGCCCCAGCGTCAGCACCATGGCCAGCGCCGTCACCGGGCCTACTCCGGGATGGGTCATCAACCGTAACGCCTCCGGCCGGCGTTTGACTTCTTCTTCCACCTGCCGGTGCAACGCCGCGATCTCGGCCTCCAACTGATCCAGTGTGGCCAGCAGCCGCTGGCGCCGAAGCGCAGCGTAGGGCAGCAACTCCAACTTTTCCAACTCCGCCCGTCCTACCGCCGTCCACAGTTTGCGTTTGCGTTGCACTCCCTGGCCCAGGGCCAGCGCGTGCAACTGGTTCTTGGTCCGCGTCCGCGCCTGCACTTGCTTGTGGCGATGCACCAGCAACTGCCGCACGTCCCGCTCTTCCAGACTCGGCACCCAGATCCGCGGGAACCGGTCTTCTCGCAACAGCAGCAGCAAGTGTTCCGCGTCCCGCCGGTCCGTCTTCTGCTGCCGCACCACCGCAGCCCGGATCTGGGCCGCGTCCCCCAGCCAGAGCTCGATGCCCCACTTCTCCAGCAGCCCTTCGAACCAGGGATAGTGCCCGCAAGCCTCCATCCCCACCCGTACTTCCTGCCCCGCCAGAGCCGCGTAAAACTCTTCCGCTTCCTGGCGGTGACGCAAACGTTTTTCCTGATACTCTCCCGTTCGCTTGTCAAAGATCGCGACCTGCTGAAACCCAGGATGAAAATCACAGCCTATAATCAGCATGACGTTGGCTCCTTCTCGAGCCTTGGTCGGTTTCGCAGCTAACCAATTTACTCGCTACGATCGAGCCAACGTCGTTATGCAATCAAGCGCAGTCCCGAGCCGCGCTTGCGCGGTGAGGGCAAGAGAGGGACCTGGGTTTGTGCGGCGCCTGGCAGCAGCGTTGTGCCGGCAAGAACCCAGGTCCCTCGACAATCTTTGGCTCGCGCGTCGCGCGACCAAAGATTGCTCGGGATGACAGTTCTAACAACTCGGAACGAGATCTAGACCTAGGGCTTCACGCCCTCGGCTGGAAGCTTGGGAGCGATGGATAGTTCTGCGGCTCGGACGTTGGCAGACAACTCATCTCCTCGAAAGTACTGTCCCTTGGCCGCGCTCATCTCCGGCATGGCCACATACGGCTTGCTGTAGTCGTTAGCGGCGTTCCAGAACAAAAATCCGATTCCGCCTTTGTTCTTCGCCGTGATCACCTGGGCTTCAATGTATTTCGGCGAATATGTCTTGGTTCTCCAGCGGAAGGCCTGCAGCCAGGGACGAATGACCACACCGCTGCCCTTGGTGATGGTCTCAAATCGCACCATTGACTCGCCAATGAAATGCTCGGGCGCGTCTCCGGGATGAGCGATTCCGTCCATGCCGAAGAAATGCGACGGGTAGATCATGGGCGAGAGCACATCGCAATACTTCGCCATGCGCACGATGTCCTGACCGGTATGGGCCAGGTCTACCGGGCGCTGCCAGGCCATGATGCCGAACACGTCGAGCGACAACAGCGCGCCCGTGGGGTGAAGCTCGGCGTAGGCGTGCTTCAGGAAGTCGGCAATGACGTCAGAGCGATGCCATTCCGGATGCTCCGCCTGAAAATAGAAGCTTGCGTCTTTCTGGTCGCCTTCAGCCGGAAAGCGCACGTAATCGAACTGAATTTCGTCGGCACCGGCCTCGGCCGCCTTCCTGGCCAGAGCGATGTCGTACTCTTGCACCTTCGGCTGCGAGGGATCGGTCCAGACCAGCTTGCCGTTTTCGCGCCACGCCTGCCCCGTCTTGTGCGACTTCACCGCCAGCTCGGGATGGGTCTCGACCAATCGTTGATCGCGGAAGATGGCAACCCGTGCGATGGCGTGCAGATTCTGCGAATGCAGGAAGCGGATGAACTTGGGCAAGTCATGGAAATAGGGATGGTGACTGCCCAGCAGCGGATGATCGAACGGAATGGTCACGCTGCCATCGCTGTCCTTGATGTCGAACACTACGGCATTCCCGCCAACTTCACGCCAGTGGCGGATGATTTTTATCCCGTGGTCGCTGGCAGCCATGAGTCCAGTAAGGTAAACCGCCCGCACTTCAAAATCACGATCGACCGGAATTGATTTCTCAACGATTGGCGCCGGCAAGAGTCCCGGGACAATCAGGGGCTGACCCGCCTTCAAGAAAGTGCTGTGGAAATCTGGGTTGGCGCTGCGGATCGCTTCGCTCAGTTCGCTGGACGTCAGGTAGGACGTCTGGGACAGATAGTGGCGGGCAACCAGCGGAATGCTGTCTCCGCGCTTGGCCACATACAGGGCGCTCCCCGGAGGCGCTACCGGCAAGACCAGCGACGGTTCCGGCCCTTTCGGCACGGTAGGAGTCGAAGGCTTGGACGTAAGCAGCAGTTTGGGACGCGCGGTTTGGGCCGATGCGACGGGTGCAGCCGCGCTGTTGAAGGCAACCAAACCAAAGGAAATGAACAGGATACTGAAAAGTGATCGGGGCCCGAGGTGACGCAAATTGATTCTCCGTGGAAACCGCTGTTTTCACGGATGCTACCCTCGGTCAAATCACTGGGCCAGATAACGTCGGGTCAGTGCTACGCCGGTTCCATCGTCGGTTCTAGCTGGTCTTTTGTGTCCTCGACCCAGAAGGCAATATGCGCCGTAGAGCCAAGCGCAACGGGCCAAGGATTCCTGGTTGGCCGCCGATTCGTCTCCAAGCGGGGGACTGTCGACCATGCTTGCGATTCTCCCATTGAGCTGCCAGGGCTTCAACAGGAAAGGGGCGCCGCCATGCAGCCGGTTAGGCCCCCTGCGGACGCTCTGGCAAAATTCCGGCAAGTGGCAAACTATTTCCCTTTCCCCAACCCACCCTGCGGGTGAAAATGGTCCGCTTTCTCCACCCGCCGCATCTAACTCTTTCAGAAGGTTAGGATTGAGGGTGCCGGCCGGATGGCGAGTGGTTTGCAATAGTCAGCCTGCCGAAGATGGAAGAGTGACAATATTTGTCCCTCTCTCATTGCGAGACGGCGGACCCTCTCTCCCAGAAAGTAAAGGGCCCAGGAAAGGAAGAAGCAGGGCCAGACCCCATATGAAAACCGTCGTCAACACCATGCTTGACCCAACGCGCCGCTCCAATGATGCCCGGGAGTTCGAAAACGCCCTTCGCCGCAGAATCGTCGGTCAGGACCAGGCCGTCGAGAAAGTGGTCGAAATCTACCAGATGTTCCTGGCGGGACTGAATCCTCCCGGCCGTCCAGTCGGAAACCTTCTGTTCCTCGGGCCCACCGGCTCGGGCAAAACCCGTGTCGTGGAAGCCATGGCCGAGGCTTTGTTCGGCGACGCGCGCGCCTGCATCAAGATCGATTGCGCGGAATTTCAGCACTCGCACGAAATTGCGAAGCTGATCGGCTCGCCTCCAGGCTACCTGGGTCACCGCGAGACGCACCCCCTGCTCACCCAGGAGGCGCTCAACCAGTGGCACACGGAGACCCTGAAGCTTTCCATTCTCCTGTTCGACGAAATTGAAAAGGCCTCGGATTCCCTCTGGCAATTGCTGCTCGGAATCCTGGACAAAGCCACTTTGACTCTGGGCGATAACCGCCGTGTGGATCTTTCGCAGTGCATCATCATCATGACCTCTAACCTGGGGGCGGGTGAGATGAGCAATATGGTTGACGGCGGCCTGGGTTTCGCACAAAAACCTACCCAGGTGGACGCCGCTTTCGACGACAAGATCAACCGTTCGGCGGTCGACGCCGCTCGGCGCAAATTCAGTCCTGAATTCATGAACCGGATCGACAAGTCGGTCGTATTTCGGACCCTGCGCTCGGAGCACTTGCAGCAGATCCTGGAAATCGAACTGGGTATGGTGCAACAGCGGATTTTGATGGCATCCGCCGCGAACCAGTTCGTCTTCAGCTGCACACCGAAAGTAAAGAGCTTTCTGCTGCACGAGGGTACCGATCCGAAATACGGCGCGCGCCACCTAAAGCGCGCCATCGAGCGGCACATCGTGTTTCAGCTGGCCAACCTGGTGGCTACCGGACAGGTCAAGCTGGGCGATTTCATTCGCATCGACCTGAATCCGGAAGGCAAGCTGATGTTCATCAAGGAAGCCGAAAACGCCATGGTTCCCATGTTGCTGGAGCGTCATGGCGCGGCCGCCGGAGCGCTTCCCATGGCCCGGCCAGCCCGGACCGTGGCCCGGCGCGAGTTTGGCGCCACGGGAACGCTCGACGGCAAATAATCTCCTCGAATAAACTCAACTACTTCAAGGGTGCCGGGAAACCGGCGCCCTTTTGTTTGTGTGGTTTATCAAAAACTACGTGGGGAAAGCCGCCCCGGCTGTCCCCACGTGGCCTGTGGCGGCGCATCTAATCGATGAGAAAATATGGTGCTAGCCGGCAAGATATCCGGGGAGGAACTATGAGGCTCAACTCGAACGTCGCACGCTGCCTGGCTCTGTTGCTCACGATCGTCTCGGCGACATCCATGCTCAAGGCGCGAGTCGAGCCCTCGCACGGCTTCAACATGTTTTCCGCCCAGGAGGAAGTTCAGGCTGGACAGCAGGCAGCCGCCCAGGTCAGCAAGCAACTACCCATCCTCCCGGACTCCGACCCCGTCACCCTCTACGTGCAGCGGCTGGGTCGTCAACTGGCGGCGCATGCTCCGGGCGAAAAGTGGCCCTACACCTTCCACGTTGTGAATCAAAAAGAAATCAACGCTTTCGCTCTTCCCGGCGGGCCGGTGTTTGTGAATCTGGGAACCATCCAGGCAGCAGACAACGAGGCCGAGCTGGCGGGCGTGATGGCGCACGAAATTTCCCACGTAGTGCAGCGGCATGGCACACGAGCAGCCAGCAAGCAGATGGCGGCGCAGTTTCCACTGGCAGTTCTCGGCGGAGCGATGGGCCAGGGCGGTCTGGCGCAAATGGCGCAGATGGGGACGGGTTTTGTAGTCGGCTCCTATTTTCTGAGGAACTCACGCAAGGCCGAATCCGAAGCCGACCTGCTCGGAACCGACATTATGTATGACACCGGCTTCAACCCCCGGGCCATGTCGGATTTTTTCACCAAGCTGGCAGAGAAGAGCGGCTCTCGCGGCTCCCAGTTTTTTAGCGACCACCCCGATCCGGGAAATCGCGCCGAGGCGGTGGCGAAGGAAGTCGCCACTCTGCCCAGGAGAACCAGCTATCGCAGCGATAGTCCCGACTTCCAGGACATCAAGGAACGCGTCGGAGGAATGAAACCGCTGACCGCGCAACAGATCGCTGACGAGCAGCGCAGCGGAGCCCCCAGCGCCTCAGCCGAAGACGTTCAGCCCAGCAGCCAGCTGCGCAGTTTCAGCCACAGTGACTTCGACATCTCTTATCCGGAAAACTGGAAGGTCTTCGGTGACCAGAATTCAGCGGTCACGATCGCTCCGCCCAATGGGGTTACGCAGAGTGCCGTGGCGTATGGCGTCATGATCAACACCTATGAGCCCGAGGGATCCAATACCAGCCTCGATCAGGCGACTCATGATCTGCTGACATCGTTGCGCCAGTCGAACCCCGATCTGCGCACCATCGGACATGACGAAAACATCCGAGTGAACGGCGTTGCGGGAAAATCAGTGGACCTGATCGGGACATCGCCGTTGCAGGATCAAAGTGGACGTCCGGGACAGGAGCGGGACTGGCTGGTCGCATTCCAGCGCCGGGACGGCACCCTCCTGTACATGGTTTCGATCGCGCCCGACAAAGAGTTCGAATCCCTGCGGCCGACGTTTGAGCAGATTCTGAAGTCGATCAAGCTGCGGTAAGGTGGGCGTCGGACCTCGGACGACAGACCTCAGACGTCGGACTTCAGACTTTGGCCCGGAGCTATCGGATCGTAACTCTCGGATCAGAATTCTCCAATCGGGTGCCCCATTTTTCGCGTCCTTTGCGAAAAGTGGGGCCTTTCCGCAACCCGTTTCCCTAAGAGTTCCTGCCTCTTCCCCGCATCTCCGTTTTTCCTTGTCTGCTGTAATTAACTATGGTTAACTATCAGGAATCATCCTTGGTTAACTCATCATGACCGGGGAATCGTACTTTTTCAGGCCAAATGAGTGGGGGAATGCATGCTGCGGGCAGTTCGTTTTGCTCTTACTCAACTTCTCCGCCGACCGGCTTGCTGGGCGTCGGTTTAGGTGGCGAAAGCAGTCCAGGAATGATCGCGTTTCAGACGCGGCTTGAGTTCTGAGGTCGGATGTCGCGGGTCCAAGGTCCGAGGTCTGACGGCTGAGGTCTGGCGGCCGAGGTCTGAGTAGTTCACCAGGTTCCGTTCTTCGGTGTCATCCCGATATTCTGGTGTGAAGGTAGTGGGTTTCCTGGAAGCGCCGCCTTCCCCGGTTTTCGTGGTCTGAGGTCTGAGGTCCGTGGTCTGAGGTTCGGAGGTCTGAGGTCTGAGGTCCGAGGTCCGAGGTCCGAGGTCTGAGGTTCGAGGTCCGACGCCGCTCTACCCGCCCTGCTTCAAATCGGTGAGCACTTGCCGCGCGATTTCTTTCAGCGTCTCGAAGACTCCGGGACCCTGGAAGGCGATCGCTTCGATCACGGGTTCGTTTTTTC
>CAWDFF010000038.1:0-9741 GCA_963801545.1 Terriglobia bacterium
TGTGATTTCAGTTCCAGCCCGAGTTGTTCCTGAAGCGCGGTGAAGATCGAAGGCCCGGAAGACTCGGGTGCCGATGTGTTGTCAATCTCGTGCTGGCCGGTCGGCAGCCCCTTGAACATCGCAAGCTGGCTCTCATCTGGCGCCCAGTGCAGCGTGAAATCATAGTTTCCCGTGAGCGCGGTCTTATCGAGAACAGTAGCGTTCAGTTGCCGCGACAAGTAGCCCGCGAGGTCCGTCATGCCAAGCCCTTGCGCTGTCAGGAGGCCTTTTGCCATGTCCATGTGCATCAGTCCCGGGCGTCCGAGGCCATCACGGCCTTTAATTCCGTTCGGGTAGGTGTCACCGGGTTTTGCTTGCTGAAGCTTGGGACCGTCCTCCGCCACGACCAGCGCATACTGTTGAAGCTCTTTGGTTTCGAGGTGAAGCTTCAGCTTGAAGCGGTCCGCCAAGAGCGTCCGAAGGGTGCCTTGCATCACAAGTTTGCCTTGATCCGGGCTAAGCTTCTGCGGCTCATCAGGTGCGGATTTGGCCGTTTTCAGCTCGATATCGTATTTTTCGGAGTTAACCCAGTTCGGTGCCCCCGAGATCTGATTGTCTTGGACCCCGTACGCCTCTCGAATGAGAGTCTGTAGAGTGACGCCTTCCGCTTCGAACCCGTCGGGCGAGAACATTAACTTGAGCCTCATCACCTTGCCGTCCGACTTGGTTGGTTTGATCGAAATGACCTCGTAAGTCGGCGCAACGGCGTTTGTGTTCCCTGCCAGCGACTGGGCCCGGCTTTGGGTTGAGTTGAGCAGCCCGAACAAGACCGGCAGGGCGAGGGCTACCAGTCCAGCCGCGCTCAACAACAACTTCCTGGTGAGATCCAGTTTGCGTGCGACATGTTCGCTCATGATATGGACAACTCGTTTCTTGAGATCGGCACCCGTAACTCCAGACACGCAAGCCAGCGGGGATCCCACACAGAATTCGCACACTTTCAGAATGCTCTCGGCGTAGACCTGCCGTTCGCCACCTAATTCCAGCACGGCTTCGTCGCAGGCGAGTTCGCGCTCCTCGATCAGCCGCGCTCCCAACCACCAAACCAAGGGGTAAAACCAGAAGACGGCTTCGACCAGCATGTGAATCGCAGCGGCCAGATTGTCGCGACGACGTACGTGCCACAGCTCGTGAGCAAGGATGGCCTTCAGGTGCGCCTCTTCAAGGCGCTCGGAGATCCCTTCCGGCCATAGCAGGACGGGCCGCGTTATGCCGAAGATCCCCGGTTCGAGAGAATCCCGCGACAATAACATCTCAATCCGATCGCGTATGCCTCCAGTGCTCTCCAGGTGACGCAACACTTCTACTTCACGTCCTTCCTGCAGGGGCTGTGCTTTCTGTAGGGCCGCAGAAATCCGGCGCCAGCGCGCGTACCACATAAGAAGAACCACCACGAATCCGCAGAGCCAGACTGCTGCCAGAAGTGCTGGAAGCGCATGGATCAGGCTCGTAGAGGCGTTCGAGGAAGAGCCGCCAGCAATCACAGACGTCGGGGGTTGCGTGAAGGGCCGGCCAACCTCCTCGATGGCAACGTACAAGCCGTTCTTCGTGGGGGCGGGGCCTCGCGCCCACGTCAGATAGCTGCCAACGCCGACCAGCAGCGAAAACGGAACCAGGAATTTCACCGACGCCGCCAGCCACAGCCAATAACGAGCCCGCGCGTGGTTCTTGCGCATTGTCAATGTCAATAGTCCGGCAGCGACAGCGAACAGTGTCGATTGCCAAATGTGATTGCCCAGCGCCGGCGCGACGGCTTCCCACATCGCGGAGAAATATTTCGGGATCATTGTGATTTGTCCTTTCTCTCAAGCTTGCGGAGAGTTTTCTCGGCTTCCTTTACATCCTCCAGCGTGAGTTTGCCGGATTCAATCAGGTGAGCCATCACGGGCTGCGTGCGACCGCCGAACAGCGCCAGCAGGTCGTCGATCAATCTCCGCTGCGCGGCATCGCGGGAGATCGCGGCTTCGAAGATGTGAAAGTTGCCGACCTTCCTGATCCGGCGCACGGCCTTCTTGCCTTCCAGGCGATAGACGGTGGTCTGGATCGTGGTGTAGGCGGGTCTGTCTTTTTCCGGAAAAGCTTCCTGAATTTCGCGGATGGCGGCCTTGCCACGGATCCACAGCGTCTCCATGATCTGAAGTTCGAGTTTCGTCAATTTAGGTTCGGTCATTGGTTGTCTACTATGGACGTTTGCCAATCTACTACATCCGTAGTTGCAATGCAAATTATTTTTCTCGTCAGCACGCAATTCCATGAATCGGGATCCAGAATTCCCTCCTGGAAGTCTGCCGAACAGCCTTGCCGCTCCTATCAAAAAAATGGCCCCATTGCTGGGGCCACTAGTAAAAGAGGCAAGTTGGAGGGTTGGTTCAGGAATGGCGATGCAGAGCGCCGCTCCGCCAGCCGGAACGGCAACAAGAGAGATGTCGAATACAGAGAGTGAAGGTCATTGCTTGTCAGCGGCCTCTTTTGTTGCTTTTAAACCATGCACTTGCGCAACCAAAGCCAGCCAGCTTATCGGTTGGCCCACCGACCGACTGCAAATAGTTGAAAACTCGACGCTTACGACAAGGCTGGCTGATGGGAGGAAAAAATAACCGGGGAACGCCTCGGCAGTTGGGATGCAGAATCCTGCACATTCGCTGCACTGCCGTCGGACTTCGGGCGTCGGGCGTCAGACCATCCGAACCTCCGTCGCGTTAAAAGCACCGTCGTCCCGAGCAATCTTAGCTCGCGCATCGCGCGAGCCAAGATTGTCGGGGGACTTAGGTTCTTGCCCGACACGACGCTACTTCCAGGTGCCGACACAAACCCAATCCCTCCGCTTGCCATCAGCGCGCAGGCGCGGCTCGGGACCGCGCTCGGGATGACAGTTGAATGAGAGGTGGGTTCTCAACCAGGACAGGCTGCGTCCAACTCTGAGCGACGTGTTCTGAGATTTGAAGTCCGTCTTCTTAGGTCCGACCGTCGGACTTCAGACGCTGGAGGACTCCTTGTCGCGGATTTTGAGGCTAGGGAAAACCGACGCCTGGTAATTGAAAAGACCTCCGAGGGTTGAAGTCGGAGGTCCGAAGTCTGACGCCTGAGGCCCGAATTTAGGAGTTGCCGGCTACCATTCGGAGCTTGCCGGGCAGGAAGTGATAGGGCGGCCAGGGACCGCTGATCGCCAATTCGCAGTTTTTCAACTGCTTGGCGGCGCTGCTATAGCGATTCTGGTATTTTTCCACAGATTTGGAATCGATCAGGTGGGCGATGTCAATCAGCATTCCGTCCGAATCTACTCTCTTACAACTGATCTCTTCTTCCAGTGGATTGAACAACTTGTGGACTTGTACGGAGAGCGCCCGCGCCTTGGTCCGGCGCTCACGATCCTTGGAGGCCTTTTCCCGCAGCTTGATCAGGTATTCGCCGCCGACGGTGTCCGGCAGGATCACTTCGGCCATGGCGGCGCGCAGTGAACCGTCCCGCACCCTCAGCTTCAAATGCATCTCTGCCTTGCCCCGCAGTCGAGCTACGCTTTGGCCAAAGGTCCGACGATTGGACCGCACCGCCTGGCGCAGCGCTTCGTCGGTGTCGAAAATCGTTCCGAAGCGGAAGGGCAACACCGTCCCAGTGCGGAAACAGGCGCTGACGACTCGCGCGTGCTCCAGAACGTTCTTCTCCCCGAACTGCTCGTTATCGCGCTCGTACTCGCTGACCATTATGTTGAATTCGCCGCTGGGATACGACAGGACAGTAGCCCCGTTCACGCCTTGAACCCCTTCCAGTAAGGAAGGACGACGAGAGCGGGTACCGTTGACAAGGGTCTGTTGTTCAGTGATGCAATAAGCGTACCACGCCATATGGTTTCTCCGAACCTGGTGCGAGGCGAGATAGGGTCACCCCACGCATACGATTGACCACATTTTTGAACCGTTTGGAAGAAAGGGCGTACTGCGACGAGATTGAACGCTTACTGCCGCGTCCAGTGTGCATCTTACCTCGGTGCCGAGTAAAAATGCAACCTTTTCGTGGCAGTGGGCATCTGGATTCGACCGATTTCGCGTGTCCTCCCCTCGGTCAGGTTGCGCCGGCGACGTGCGGACGGGTTTCAACCTACGCACGGCGCTGCTGAACGGACGCGTCCCGTAGCGAAGGCCCGGCTGGCCCGGCCTGCAACCCGTCTTTTGCGGAAAAAGCACGGACATCCGGACCAAATCTGCAACCGACTACTCTTTGACGAGCTAGTGAGCCGTGAAAGAAACTGCGCAAACCTGGGTTGGAGACGCGCTATACTCTTCAGCAAAAGCGGCCCAAAATCAAAGCGACGCCGAAGACCGCCTTCGCCTTCCTCCTGAGCAACATCGAAGCGTTCCGGCGTGCTCCAATCCGCTTGAGGCATTGGGATTTGCCAACCGTGTACGGCTCCTGAAGTAAGTCTCTACATGCGGATCAAGCAGCCAGGCCATTTTTCGAATCGCGGAAAACCTTCAGGAGGAAAAGTCTATGGTGCTGGAACGGCATGTTCGCCCTCTGACCCGCTGCGTGCTCTTGCCAATCGTAACCCTGCTGGTTCTAACCGGCACACTGTGTGCGGACGACAAATTCACCCCTGCCTGCCCGCTCGCGGCGATCGATCAGAAACGTGCTATCGATGCGCAATGCGGCCCTGACGGCATGGCCGGTGAGAGCCCGGCGACCACCGCCCAGAATTCGGCCAAGAATAATTTGTGCGCGGCTGGCCCGGCGGTTCCGGTCACGATTGGCATCTTTGACGACCTCCAGCAGGCCGCGGAGGAGAACGAGGTTTCCTTTGGAAATCAGCATATAGCCCACCCGGTACCGTTGCCTGATGACCGTTCGGTGCTGAAGGACATGGTCCAGACCAGCGACGGGACCAAGGTAGGCGAAGGCACGGAAGTGGTCTTCGTCGGCTTTGTGCTCAAGACTAAGCCGGGTGGCGCAGAGAGCGTCAATTGCGAAGCAACCGGCAAAGCCGCCAACGACATTCACATCGTCCTGACGACCAAATTCAACGATGCCGAGTGCAACAGCGTCACCGCCGAGATGATCCCGCACTTCCGGCCGGCTGCCTGGGACAAGATCACTTTGCAAACGTCGATGACCAAACTGGTCAAGCATCCGGTAAGAGCCAAGGGCCAGATGTTCTTTGACGCGAGCCACGCCCCGTGCGGTCACCCGGACTTTCTGCCCTCCGGAGATCCCAGCCGACGGTCTCTTTGGGAGATTCACCCCGTATATGCCATCGATGTCTGCAAGAACAAGACGCTGGCTGGCTGCAAGATCGACAAGGAATCGGTGTGGACGCCGTTCGATGTCTGGGTGAAGAATCCGCAATGAGGGCTGGCCGATTACTGTTCACCCTGGGATTCGGAGCGCCAAAACTGTCGCGCCTTACCGCGGGCGGCCCTTCGACTGCGATAGGGCATACTCCGGAGCGTGCCTACCTGGTCGGTGCGTATTGATTCGGCTCTGCTCGTCCTCCCCTTGAGCGGTGGTAATCTTGCCTCATGCCTGACCCCGCCAACGCGGATCGGCACCCTGCCCGGTCGCCCGCGTCCGTTGTGCTTGCCCTCATCGCCGGCCTGTTTCTGGGGGCGTTGCTGCTTGGTGCGGCTGGTCTTTGGACGCTGTCGCGGAACTCCGGTCCGGCGCTGTTGAGCCGCTGGTGGTCGGCGGTCACGGGGAGAAGCCTAACCATCGACGTGAGCCAGCCCACGGTGGTCAATCGTATTCAGCAGCTCCAGCGATTGGAGACCGTGGTCTACACCATGGACAAGGTAGTCAGCGGGGCGAAGGAAAATCCCATATTTCCGGATTTTCTGGCGGGAGACCGGCTGCTGATGCTGGTGCATGGCGAAGTCGTGGCAGGAATTGACTTCTCGAGCCTGAAGCCGGGAGATGTCAGAGTGGACGGCAAGCGGGTGCACTTGCGTCTGCCTGCGTCGCAGGTGTTCAGTACCCGGATCGACAGCAGCAAGACACGGGTATATTCCCGGCAGACCGGGCTGCTGGTTCCAACCGATCCGAATCTCGAAACCCAGGTGCGTCAGGAGGCCGAACGCCAACTGCTGGGGGCTGCCCTGGCTGACGGCATCCTGCGGACGGCGCAACAGAACGCGACTTCGACGATCACCAGCCTGCTGCAGGGGCTGGGATTCGAGACGATTGACTTCGACTAGCTGGCCATCCGCCCAAGATGATTTCCGAATCACGCCCGGCCCAAACTTCCGGTAGACTATTGAGCCTTCGACGCTTCGGAATCGGGCAAGTAATTTATGAATCCAGCACAGATGGCCGTCGTCATTTCGATCTGTCTATTTTTCGGGATGGCGGGTTGCCTCGAAGTGGGCTATCGCATCGGCTCCTACGTTTCGAAGAAGACTGTAGCCGCGCACGAGGGCACGGGCACCATCGAGGCGGCAATTTTCGCGCTACTGGGACTGCTGCTGGGGTTTACCTTCGCCAATGGCATTTCGCACCTGGATCAGCGGCGAGTGCTGATCGTTCAGGAATCCAAAGCCATCGGCACCGCGTATCTCCGTCTGGATTTGCTGCCCGCCAATCAGCAACCGGAGATGCGCCACCTGTTTCGCGAATACCTCAATACCCGTCTGGGTGTGTATGAGAAGCTTCCCAATCTGAAGGCTGCCGAGCAGGAACTCGGGCACGCGGCGCAATTGCAGCAAGAAATCTGGTCACACGCCATCGTGGCCAGCCGCGACGATCCCACCCAGAACATTGCCCGGCTGCTTCTGCCGGCGTTGAATGACATGATCGACGTGACCACGTCGCGTACCATCGCCCTGCATACTCACCTGCCACCACTGATCTTCGGCTTGTCGATTTCGGTTGCGCTCCTGAGTGGACTGCTCGCCGGCTACGACATGGCCAAACGAAAAAGCCGCAGCTGGTTCCACAGCCTGCTTTATGCGATCGTAATTTCGATCACCATCTTTACCGTGATCGACCTCGATTATCCCCGCTTCGGCGTAATCCGGCTGACGGCGGCGGACAATGCCCTCATCGAGCTCCGGGATTCCATACAGTAGTTTGAGAAACGGACCGCCCTATGACTTGGGTCGTTCCAGTTCCGGGCGATGCACTTCCGGCCGCTTGAACTCGAAGCGCGGGGTGGTTCGGGAGTACTGCATGCCGCCCATTCTTCCAATCAGATCGAGCGAATCGGGGTCGAGGCGGCCCTCGTTCAGCACTTCTTCTTCGAAATGCACGCACACGATCTCGCCGATGACCAAGCTTCCGCTCGGAGGCTCGGTTCCGAAATCGATGATCCGGTTCAGTTTGCATTCGAAGCTGACTGGCGATTCCGCCACCTGGGGAGGACGCACAATCTGGGATGGCCGGGTGGTCAGCTTTGCCAGCTCAAACTCGTTGACTGAGCTCTCGTAGTCTCCGCTGGTGAGGTTCATGGCTTCGGCCACGGCGAATGTCACGACATTGACTACAAATTCACCGGTTTCGCGGATGTTGCGTAGCGTGTCCTTGGGAGCGGGCCGGCCGTCAACCAACCGCAGCGAAGGAGAAAATCCCAGCAGCGGGGGTTTAGCCGACACCACGTTGAAGAAAGAGAACGGGGCGAGGTTCAAGTGTCCATCACTCAGCGTGGAGACCCACGCAATGGGACGCGGAGCAACAGCGCTGATCAGAATGCGATAGAACTCGCGATGTGGGAGTTCGTCGGGGCGGATGTTCATGCATTCAGTGTAACGTGGCGAGAATGTGTGGGACCGGGTCGGAGCCCGCCCTGAGCGAAGTCGAAGGGACCCGGTCAAGCGGTGCGAAGCGCCGCAGGGGTTTGGGGTCGTGCGCCCCGGTGGCGTGCGATCTCTTTCGGTTTGTGTTTCAGTCCGAACACAAAACTGCGGCCCCTGGGGCCGCCTGACCGGGTCAGAGACCCGGTCCCACACGGTCAACTGGCGAATTTACTTCGAGGCGGAAGTACCCTTCTGCAACTCATCCAAAGCTGCCAGGACTTCCGGGCTGTGCTTGTTCGGATCCACGCTGGTGTAGGCACGCTGGATCTTGCCCTGCGGGTCGATGATGAACGTGTTGCGAGCGGCGATTTCCACGCCGGCGTAGGTCATGGTCGAGTCGTACAGTTTCACGACTTTATGGTCGGTGTCGGCCAGCAGTTTGAAGTTCAGGCCTTCCTTGGAACAGAACTCTTTGTGGGAATCGGTACTATCCACGCTGACGCCGACTACCATCGCGTTACGCTGCGCGTATTGCGCCTGGTCGCGCTGGAAGTTGTGGGCCTCGATGGTGCATCCCGGCGTCCCGTCCTCGGGATAGAAATACAACACCACCCACTTCCCATGCAGGTCCTTCAAACTGACTTGTGTGCCATCTTGTGAAGGCAGCGTAAACTCAGGCGCAGTGCTTCCCACCGCGGGCATGGCGGCGAGGGCAAACTGTAAGCCGGTTGCCAGAACAAAAGCCAGCAGTAAAACCGTCCATAAGCGCATAGGCGAAGTCCTTCGAGCAGTTAGGTTATATCGGGGCGATGAACCCTGTCTATTCGGGGAGTGTAAAATCTCTGCAAATTTCGGAACCAGTTTCTGGTTTTCGGTTCCCAGTTCTCAGTGGGTCTGAAACTTTATACTTACCTTTTTCTGATCAGACTCATCCAACGTTCTGGGAATTGACTATGAAATCCGATCACGACCACTCTCTGCGCCATCACCTGATTGAACTACTCAAAGGCGGTAGCGCTCACGCGCAGTTCGACGAAGTCACCGAGGGAATTCCGGCGAAGCTGCGCGGACAAAAAGCCCCAGGGTTGCCGCATTCCCCATGGATGCTGCTCGAGCACATGCGCATCGCGCAAAAGGACATCCTGGAATTCAGCCGCGACCCGAAACACATCTCCCCGGACTGGCCACAAGGATATTGGCCGGGCACGAGTGTTCAGCCCGGGGCCGCCGCCTGGAGTTCCAGCATCAGAAACTTCCGCAGAGATCTCAAGTCGATGCAGGATCTGGTCGCGAATCCAAAGACGGATTTGTTTGCGCGCCTTCCCTGGGGAGACGGCCAAACCATCCTGCGTGAGGCCTTATTGTTGGCTGACCACAACGCATATCACCTGGCCCAACTGGTGGATGCGCGACGTCTGCTGGGAGCCTGGCCGAACAAATAAACCCAATTTAAGGACGCCGGACCCTAGCCGGTCCTGGCGAGCGGCTCCGTTTTTTCTTCCTTTTGGTGGGGTACGGTCGGGCCGGGCCGTTTGCGAAACACTACCCTGACTCCGTTTCTCCATCTCTCATCCAGACCCACCAGGGTCCACTGAACTTCAGGCGATATGTAGCGCAGCAGGATATCGGTAGCGGGATGCACACGCAGCGATGGCGCCACCAGAAACAGTAGCGGCAATTCGGGCGACAGCGGGCGCCCGGGAAAATATCCGAAGCGCTGGAACTCGCCCCGCGCGTGATGCCAGGCCACTCGCGACCAATAGTCCAGGCCTTGCAGCGGCAGGTGGATATCTTCATCGGCCTTGAGTTCCACGACCGCCAGCCTGCCTTCACGAGTGGTGGTCAGGACGTCGATCATGGCGCGGTCGGAAGCGGAAAACGCCCGCACCTGCGAATACAGGCAATCGCGATCCAACCGTTCGTCCACCTCTCTGACATCCTGTGCCACCAGCGATTCCAGCCAGCGTTCTGGATGCAGTCGCCACAA
>CAWDFF010000039.1:0-250000 GCA_963801545.1 Terriglobia bacterium
ATCTCGATGGTGACGGGAAACGCGGCGAAACGCTGCCTGAAAGTTTCGTAGTGCTGAAAGGCGAGAACCGTGGTGGGCGCGAGGATGGCAACCTGCTTGTTGTCGCTGATGGCCTTGAAGGCCGCGCGCATGGCGATTTCCGTCTTGCCGTAGCCCACGTCGCCGCACAGCAGGCGATCCATGGGCTGTCTCGATTCCATGTCACGCTTGACATCGGCGATGGCGGTTTCCTGATCTTCGGTTTCGTTGAATTCGAAGGTGTCTTCGAATTCGCGCATCCACTCGCTGTCGGGTGAGAAGGCGTGACCTTCGGCCGTCTTGCGCTCGGCGTAAAGCTTGAGCAGCTCGTCGGTCATGTCCTTCATGGCCTTGCGTACGCGAGCTTTGGTCTTGGACCAGGCTGCCGTGCCCAGATGGTTCAGTACAGGCTTGGTCCCTTCCGATGACCGGTACTTCTGTACCAGGTCGAGACGAGTCAGGGGCACATACAGGCGGGCGCCCTCGGCGTATTCGAGCAACATGAACTCCGCGTTGCCGTCGCCCTGGTTGATCTCTTTCAGTCCCTGATACTGGCCGATGCCGTGTTCGACGTGCACGACGTAATCGCCAACCTGTAAGTCGCGAAAATCAGATAGGAACGCGGAGGTCTTGGATTTATAGCGCTGCGGACGAGTGACCACCGAATCCGACTCGTCGAACAGATCGCGGGCACCCAGAATTGCCAGGTTGGCTTCCGGCAGCATGACGCCGTCAGGAACGTAGGCCTTCGCCAGCGTGGCGGTGAGCAGTTCGCCGGAAAAGTAGGAAGTTTCGTCAGCGTAACTTTCTCCGCTGCGGGTGCGGCTGCCCAGGCGGAAGGAGACGGCGTACTCGCTGAAGATGTCGGCGAGGCGCTCGACTTCTCCGGTGTTGGGGACGGCGATCAGGACTCGCTTGCTGTCCGCGATCAATTTCTTTACTTCCTCAAGCATGGCTGGAACTGAGCCGTGGAAGCGTGGAGTCGGCTGGGACTGGAATGAAATGACCGATGTGGAATCGTCGCTCCGCGCGATTTCCAGATGTTCAACGTCTGCGCCGGGCAGGCGGGACAGATTCTTCCACCAGTCTTCCGGCGGGAGATACAGATCGGCCGGCTGCACCAGTTTGCCCACGCCGCTGCTTTCGTGGGCTTCCTCGATACGTGACCAGACGTGATCAAACTCGCGGCGCAGAGTATCGGACTCGTCGGTCAACACCAGCGCGCGCGGCAGCAGATCAAACAGGGTGTGATTGGCGCCGGCCACCGGAGCGTAGAACTCCCATCCCGGAAACACAGTCACGCCGCCGGCGCGCACCGCCTGCTCGATGATTTCCTCGTTGCCGGTGATGCGCTTTCCGGAAAGGCGGGCGTGCACCGCGCCCAGAAGTTCTTCGCTGACCGGAGTTTCGGTAAGAGGAAGCAGCAGAGCTTCATCTACGGGATTCGAAGATCGTTGGGTGGCGGGATCGAACTTTCGTATGGATTCGACTTCGTCCCCGAAGAACTCGATACGCACCGGGCGTTCGTCTTCGGGCGAATACACGTCGAGGATCCCGCCGCGCAGAGCATATTCGCCGGGCATTTCAACAACATCGGTGGAGTGGTAGCCGACGGTGTTGAGATGAGGAATCAGCGAGTCAACTTCCAGCATCTCGCCGCGGCGCACCGTCCGCGCCAGATCGGCATAATAGTCAGCCGAACGCAGACGAAGAGCGCTGGCGGCGACGGGTGAAATCACGAACGATGCTGCACCGGTGGCAATCTTCCACAGCGCGACCGCGCGTTCTTCCTGGATCTCGGGGTGAGGAGAAAGATTCTGAAAGGGCAGGACATCGCGGTTGGGAAGGCAAACCACGGAGTCTGATGCGGCGGCCCCGGTCAGTTCACAAAAGGCTTGCAGCACCGGTACCAGGTCTTCCGCAGCCCGATTGTCTGGGACCACGACAATAAGGGGGCGTCCCACCGCCTTCTGCAAGAGGACCAGAAGCAGGGCCTTGGCGGTGGGAACGAGTCCGGAGACACGAATCCGCTCCGCGCGCTCCTTGAGATGGGAGGCCACACGCGAAAAAGCGGGCAATCTTTCCACGTCCGCGAAGAGATCGCGGACGAAGGGGAGGACCATTGCAGATTAATTTTAGCAGGGATTCGGGTTGCCCCACTGACCCGCGTGGGGACAGCCGCCCTCGGCTGTCCGGCCGAGCGCGAGCTCGGCAAGTCTTACGGCCCGTTCGGCAATCCGAGCGACCTGCCGAGTCCTCGACTCGGCCTGGACGGGCGGGACGCCCGTCCCTACACAGTTTCCGGCGGACTCAGCCGCGTAGTAAGGGACGGGTGAGGCAGGTGGGGCCGCCGCCGCCGTTGATGCAGAGTTCCGAGCCGGGGAAGGTGCGCACGTCGAATCCTGACTGACGAAGCTTTTGATTTGTGTTTTTATTTTCGTTCAGAGCAAGCAGGCGTTTTTGGCCGAGCGAGAGCACGTTGCAGGCCAGGGTCTCGCGTTCGGAATGGTCGATCTCGATCAGAGTGTAGCCGCGGGAGTTCAGCAGCTCGACTGTTTCCACCGCCAGCCAGGGCAAATCCACCAGCGCGGTGCGCTCGTCGAGCAGACTCATCAGCGACATCAGATGCAAACATGCTGAAGGTCCTGAACCGTAAGGCAACGGAGCGGAGATAACCTGCACGCCGTGAGGCTGAAGCAAAGCGCGCATCTGGGCAATTCCTTCGGCGTTGGTGCGGTAGCCCAGGCCGATCAGCAGCGTTGCGGAATCGAGCCAGACCATGTCGCCAGCTTCGGTTTTTCCCGGAAGACGCACTTGACCCGCCAGCGGAACGCTGAGGCCGCCGCAGAATTCAATGTGCCGCCGCGCTTCCGGAATCCGATTCGCCTTGCCGGGATTCAGGCCGATCAGGCCGTGATCCGTAGCCAGGGAAGGGTCGTGAGTATAGACCGCGTCGAGCGTGAGATCGGAAGCGGGCGGCAAATGGAAGACTTCCGCCGCGGCAGACTCCAACTGGCGGCAAAGTTCGTCATGCTGTGACTGTGCGGTGGTGAAAACGGGTGGGTGAAGGAATCCCAGCTCACGCCAGCGATCCGACTGGGCTGGCTTGTCCCATCCTGCGGCGCGGGGCGAGCACACCAGCACGCGCTGAAGGGTCCCCACCATGGAATGTCCGTTGAATGTCGGGCCTGCGAGTGGTTGCGGGATTAATTCTTGCGAGGTGTTCAAGATTGCGACCGCCTTCCCGTCCTGCAATCTAAACGGGTGTTGTGGCAAAAGCAATCTGGGAAGGCGCAATGCTTGCGGACTCGAACCAGTGTGAGGGGCCAGCGTAAACACGATGCTGCCGAGCCTTGCTCGGCCTGACCGAGTCTGAGACCCGCTCCCACACAAGGTCCCATACTCCAAGCAATAAAAACGGACAGCCCGGAGCCCCCCGAGACTGTCCTTGAGCCCTTCCGGTTAGAAGAGCATGTCACTGTCGCGAGGGTAGTGCACCCATGTTGCGGGAGTGTTGCAGGCGTATGAATTTCCTGTAAATTCCAGACCTGGCGCAGCTTGTATTGAGCCGGCCTCAGTGGTCTACATCGGCGGGCGAGGGCTCCCTCGACTTCGCTCAGGACAGGTCCGCGCCACTCTAGGTTGCTGCTATATTTATGGCCGCACTCATGGCCCGCAAAGTCGATATCTCACGCAGGTTGCAAAAGCGCGCCGAGCAGATGATTCCCGGCGGAGTCAACTCGCCGGTGCGGGCTTTTCGCTCCGTGGGAGGGGACCCGCCATTCCTCATTCGCGGGCAGGGAGCGCACGTCTGGGACGCCGATGAAAACCGGTATATCGATTACGTGGGTTCGTGGGGACCATTGATCCTGGGACATGCCTCGCCGGGCGTGCCCGAGGCGATCAGCGCGGCGGCACGAAATGGGACCAGTTTCGGCGCTTCGACGCCGGCGGAGGCCGATCTGGCGGAGATTGTAATCTCTGCGTTTCCCCACGTGGAGAAAATCCGATTCGTCAGCTCTGGAACCGAAGCCACCATGTCCGCCATTCGGTTGGCCCGCGCTTATACCCAACGAAAGTACATCGTGAAGTTCGAGGGTTGCTATCACGGTCACGCGGACGCGTTGCTGGTGAAAGCGGGCTCCGGTGTGGCCACGCTGGGCATCCCGGGCTCGGCAGGTGTGCCGGAGGAGTTTACCCAGCTGACGCTGGCGCTTCCGTTCAATGACATTGACGCGCTGGAACTGGCATTCAAGAAATTCAAGAATCAGATCGCGTGCGTCATCGTGGAGCCGGTGGTGGGCAACATGGGTTGCGTTCCACCCGCTCCGATGTATCTGGACGCATTGCGTGACATTACCATTCGCAACCAGACCCTGCTCATTTTTGACGAAGTCATGACCGGGTTTCGGATCGCGTTCGGCGGAGCTCAAGAACGATATGGAATTCTTCCCGACTTGACCACCCTGGGAAAAATTATTGGCGGCGGGATGCCGGTGGGCGCATACGGCGGACCCGTGGACCTCATGGATATGGTTGCTCCGCTCGGCCCGATGTATCAGGCCGGGACGCTTTCCGGAAATCCTGTTGCCATGGCCGCAGGCCTGGCTACGTTGCGTTATCTTCGTATCCACAAGGGCACGATCTATGCGCTGCTGGACAAGCTGACGTCGGAATTGGCCGATGGAGTTACGGCAGCGGCGAAGGACGCAGGCGTGCCAATGTGTTGTAACCGGGTGGGATCAATGTTCACCTGGTTCTTTACCGAGGGGCCGGTGACCGACTGGACTTCGGCCGTGAAGTGCGATACCGAAGCGTTTGCCCGTTTCTTCCGGGCCATGCTGGACAAAGGGATCTATTTGCCGCCGTCGCAGTTCGAAGCGGCGTTCCTGAGTGCAGCCCACACGAAAAAAGATGTTGAGCAGACAATCGCAGCGGCCAGGCAGACGTTTGCGACGGTATGAGCCAGAAGACTGTTCCTGACTGTGCGGGACCGGGTCTCTGACCCGGTCGGGCAGCGCAACGGGCCGCAGGTTGTTGTTGCTCACCAGATGCTGCGGTGCTTTGCACCGCCTGCCCGGGTCAGAGAACCTGGTCCCACACGGTCAAAGCCGTCCCACACCGTTAAGGGCCAGGTCCCGCAGCATTCTTGCTGACGGCTGAAAGCTGAGGGCTGACAGCTGACCCGCTCATCATCTCCGGGATCGTGACGAACTCATAGCCTTCCGACTTATAGCGCGAGATCAGGCGGTCAGTTGCGGTGACTGTAGACGAGCGGTCCGCGCCGAAGGCCAGATGTCCTCCATCGTGCAGCAAAATCACGTTCCCACCGCGAACTTTGCTCGACACCTTGCGCTCGATGTATTCGACGGAGGGCGCACGCCAGTCGTAGCCGGTCACGTTCCACATAACCGGTTCGAGGCCCATCTGGCGCGCGGTACGCAACACCGCGGGCCGGCGAGCTCCAAAAGGCGGCCGGAAGAGGTTGGAGTGCTCGCCCACCGCGTCGGTCAGAGCACGGTCGCAGTCGGTTAGTTGCGTTCTCAGCTCCTGCGTGCTCTTGAATGTCAGCCAAGGATGAGCGAAAGTGTGATTCCCGATCACGTGCCCCGCCGTCACCAGTTCACGCGCGATGTCCGGCCGAAGTTGCACGTAGCGGCCAATCAGGAAAAATGTGGCATGAACATTGTGGCGAGCCAACACTTCGAGCAAGCGCAGGGTATGCGGGTCATTGGGTCCGTCGTCGTAAGTGAGCGCCAGTTGCTTTGACCGAGTGTCCAGCCCGGTGAAGGTGCGACCGAACCATTGCCCGGTCGGCGCCATGGACTGGTAGCCGGCGGCAGCAGCGGCAGCGGCGAAAGCGGCAAGGACGTAGCGGTACATGCTGACGCCGATTGTAAATGGGAGCGAAGGTACTGACCTTCGCCAATTTCGAACCGCCTCGAACCGCGATCGGACTATAAGGGTTTGTTCGGATGTGGGACCGATTGCTTCGGCGCCGGAGTAGCTGGACTCGGCTCGCGAGTTCCCAGCCCGATGAGCATCGACATGTCTTTCGGATAATTCACATCGCGTCCTCTGGCGAGAAAATGTGAGTACACCGACATAGCCGCACCATAGAAGCCAAAGCCCGAGGCGACAACCCGCGAACGCGCGAACGCTCCAACAATCGTGCCTACGAGGCGAAAACCGGAGGCTCCGTTGGCCGCGCCCTTGCCCACGTCTCCACCATCGGCTCCGTGGATACCTGCGTCGCGGTCGTGGTCTGCGATCGACGAACTGGCCAGAGCTACAGAAATTGCGGTGGTCAAGTATCGAGTCTTCGGGGTGGTGACCTGCGCGCCGCCTTCGGAGTCCAGGCTCAAGTGTTCTCCCTTTGCCACCGCTACCCCTTCGAGACTGGCCTGTACGTTTTGCTGAATCCCGCTCGGAGGAACCACCTGGTGAAATACGATCCGGAGTTGCCCATTCCTCCCCAGCCGGCGGGCCGGCCGCGATTGCAGGACTGAGCCCCGGATGTGGCTGCCTTCCGGAAGAAACAGATGATTGGAAACTACCAGGGGCTGGCTAATGACCGCGTCCACCGAGTCTCCTTTCTTTGTTCTGGCTGAATTCAGCGGGGTAACCAGCAGGGCGTGTACGACGCTTCCGGCTGGAGGTGGAGCGCCGATGGCGGACAATGTTTCCAGTCTTAGCGGCTCGGTTCCGAAATCGAGCGACCGCTGGAGATCTGCGTCGAAACTTTCCCCAGCATTCATGTATTGGGGATGGTAGGGAAGCTGAGCCATGCCATATCGCTCGATGCGATGCACCTTGGCCGGCTCATGCAACTGTTTCTTGGCTGTCTCCCATTGTCGCTTGATCTCTTGCCGGGCCTCGCCCACTTTCCGCGAGGCCGCGTTCTTGCCCGCGTCCTTCACCCCCACTTTTTTCTCCGCTCCCGCTGGTACAAACTGCAGAACCCCGCTCGCCCCGCGCGAAACCGATGTCTGCATCGGCAGGTGACGGCCATCAGCAAATACCAGTTCGTCGAAGTCGATGTGAACCTCCCGATAAGGAGAGAAGTCACCATTCAGCGCGGCGACCGTGCGCTTTCTTTTGGAGACGCCATCGATCGCCGCAATTCTGCCGTTGACTTCACTGCCGGCCGGGACAACAAGTCTGTCGAAGGCGTATACCGGCTCCATGACTTTTCCGTGAACCTGCTGGCCAACGCTGCGGATTCGCACTTCTCGATCCAATGCCACTTTCAGCGGCGTTCCCGCCGGTATGGAAAGCGGAATAGAAGAAACAGCGGGCGTCTGGGGCAAGCTGGAATTGGAGGTTGGTTGAGCAGGTCCTGCCGGACGGACCTTGAGAGTCTGGCCGGCGGCCCAACTATGACAGAGGAGCGCCAGGAAGAGCGCCCAAATAAACCGCCGCATGGGCTTTTCTCCTTCTCTCGGCCTTGCACCTCAGCCTCGCCGGCTGCGAAGCCTGGCAGGAAGAAGTCCCGGGAAGAAAATAGTACAGGAAATTCACAGCTGAAGCAGCTGTGATCGGACAATGGTCCTGTGGTTGGATGTGGTGCCTCGCAGAATTGTTGTACCCGCTCTACCTTCTTCGATCGGCACACTGCTGTTAACTCTTTCCGCAATTGTGTCCAGGCCGCAGGCGAGATATGCTGCGAAGGAACTTCACTGACCCATGGCCAATCTTTTTGAACTGCCCCGATACATTGCAGTGGAAGGTCCCATACGAGTCGGCAAGAGCACGCTGGCGCGAATCCTGGCGGAGCGTCTCAACGCGCAACAGGTCATGGAGTCGGAAGACAACCCTTTCCTGGGCGCCTTCTACAAAGGCGAGCCCGGGGCTGGCTTCCAGGCGCAGTTTGCTTTCCTGATTCGCCGTTTCGAGCAGCTGCGCGCCCTGGACCTGGGTTCGCGGTCGCAGAAAATTGTGGTCACTGACTTCGTCTTCGAAAAAGACAAGGTCTTCGCCTGCCTCAACCTCAACGATCAGGAGCTGGAAACCTACAACCGCTACTACAACTTTTTCCGCGAGCAACTGCCCACACCCGATCTGGTTATCTACCTGCAAGCCACGCCCGAGGTGCTGAAGAAGCGCCTGAAAAAGAAAAATGCGCCGGGAGAAAAAGCGATCAACGAAGATTATCTTGAGGAAGTGATCAAGGCCTACGAGCACTTTTTCTTTCACTACACGTCGTCAGACCTGCTGATCGTGAATACCTCTGAGATCGACTTCGTGGAGCGGAACCAGGATTTGCAGGAACTGCTGCGCAAGGTTTCGGCGCCAATCAAGGGGACCCAGTATTTCCTGCCGCTGGGATCACAGGAAGCGGCGTCGGCATGAGTGGTGCGCCGCATGAGCTACGCAGAAGAGTTCCTAACAGTCGATCTCTTACTCGAGTCACGGTTTGAGACTCGGGGTGTCGATGCTTTTGCGCTCTCTCTGATGAAAGCTGAAAGGCAAATGCGTCGGCTTGTGACCTACCTGGTCTTTCAGTTCCCATGCTTCCGCAAGGGTGACGGCGAACAGCTACGCGACGTTTTGGCGAAGAAGAAAGTGTACTTTGAGGGCCTCGAACGTGGCTTTGACGCACTCTATCGACACAGTATCAGGGACTTGATTGGTTCAGACTACGACAAAGTGAGGAAACGGCTCTTCGAAGCACACCAGCATCGTAACAAGATATTCCATGGTCAGATCACTTTGGAGTACTTAAGCCGCCAAGAGCTACTCGGTTACGTTTGTGATATTCGAAGCTGGTGTAAAACCCTTGCCAGCGGGGCACTGAGGGAGGTTCGGTATGATGGGTTTGGGCGAAACTCGTTTAGGAAATCCGAGATTGATGATCTTTCGACACGCTTTAAACTTCAGTTCTCGAACGTAAGGGACTACGATAACTTCATTTGCAATCATATGCTGCCGAAACAACGACCGCGAAAAAGTACGTAACCAACCCGTTGGGATTGAGCTTGATGGCGTATGGGATCGCTCGTACTCACGTTTGAAGGAAATGGCATCAAGGTCGTCGCGGACGTGGCCAAAGGCTGGCAGTCCTGCAAAGATGGCTTTGGATTCTTTGGGCTCGGTTTCTTGGATTGTATAGGCGATATCAAAGCTCAGCTTTCGCTTCAGGTGCGTGCCCGGCCAAACGATCGGGCTTTTCTCGCGCCATCTTTTCCGCCAGGCCTCAACGGCAAAGGTGCAAGGGGAGATTCCCTTCGCTACGAGCTTAGCGGTGCCGTGTTGGAGGTTTTTGCCGGTCTGGGAGAGCACGTCGGTTGGCTAGACGGCGCCAAGAAACCGGGTATCAAATGGCGACCAGATACTCCCATCGCCGTTAGCGGTTTGGTTCGGTTTTACATGGCCCTGATCATCAGCCTTACGCCTCGGGGACGGAAGGCTGCGAAAGACACTTGGGAAAACGATCTACTCCCATTCTTGTCCGGACAGTTCGAGTCCAATAGGCGTCGACATTAAAGGTTCCGTTTTATCCCACGAACTCCTAATTGCGATCAGTGGTTCCGTCTCTGCGGGCCACCGCGGAACATCCGCGGATCGTAGCTCAACCGCTCCGGCGGATGCAGCACAATCTGCTTGAACTCCGGATGTTGCGGATTGATCAGCCAGTTATTTTCATTCACAGCCAGCGCTGAGGGCACCAGCAACACGCAAGTGCCCCTTTTTTTCACAAACTCATCGCCGATTTGAGCCAGTCCGGCTGGTCCTGGGGTCTCTCGCCAATTGCTGGGCAAGTCAGCGGCCGCTATCCGTTTCCGGGAGAGGCCGCTGGGGATGTCCGCCGTTGCCAACACCAGGTCGTCCGGGGAATCCTCGGGGTCGAGGTGGACGAAATACTCCAGCATGGCAAGGGATTGATGTTCGGAGGCGTAGGCGAGGCGTGTTCCCGGGCTGGACCAGCGTCCGCCGTAGCGGTACGCGCCTTCGCCGTCGAACGCGGTGCGGGCATGGGCTCCGCGCAGCACGCGAAAGACTCGGGTCAACTAATGCCGCCGTAGGCAATGCGGCCGAGGAGGTTCTCCACCTGGCGGGCGCCGAGTTCGGTGTCAATGGCGGCCAGGGGCGCTACCCCTCCCAGAGCCCGGTTGGTGCGCTTGAGCCAGCGGCTGGCGCGCGGGCCATCGCCCAGAGTATCGCGGGCCAAAGCGATGAGACGCGCCATGCGATAAAGCCTGTCCGACTCGAAGCGGGCCAGGCGCCCACGGCGGCGGCGCTGCAGGCTGCGGATGGAGAGATCGAGAGCGCCCGCCAATTCTTTCAGGGTCAGGCCCGAGGCCTGCATCAGCTCTCCCAGCACCGCGTGTGGGAAGCCTTCGCGAATCGCTTCGCGCAGATCGCGGTCCGTGGCGAGCGACCGCCCCAGAACGCGCTTTCCACCCAACTGTTTTAATACGGCTTGAAGTTCGTTTGCCATTTGTCATCTATCATAGCGCCAAATGGCATTATGGCACAATGGCAGTAATATTGCCTGATTACTTCTCGTGCCGGGGCAGCGGATAGATCAGCAGTCCCTTGCCGACCTTCGAAAACTCGGGATCGGCCGTCACTAGCCAGCCCCCACGTTCGATGGCTAGCTCGGCAGCGAAGGCGTCGGCGTAGCCCAGGCCGTGTTTCTCCTTTAGCGCGCCAGCACGAGAGGCTCGCTCGCGATCCACGCCGATCACCGAGATTGGCATTTCCTGCAAACTAGCTTCTGCTTCGCGCGCCTTCGATTCGCCGCGATAGCGCAACTCCATGTAGAAGACTTCGCCCCAGTTCACGGCTGACATTAGTAGGGGCAAGTCCTGTCGCAGGGCATTGCTCAACAATTTGCTCACCCTTCCTGAAACACCGTGCCGTCCTTCAAAGAAACCGATCAGGGCGTTGGCATCGAGCACATATCGTCTGGTGCCCGTGTGAACTGCGGGCGGCACTATTTCTCTCTCCTGCGCTCGCGCTCACGTTCTTCGAACGACATTTCGAAAACAGATGGCTCGCCGGGCGCCGGTTTCAGAAAACCCATAATCTCGTCCAGGCGCCGCTCCGTCATCGGGGTGAGCACGAGCCGTCCATTCTCTTCGCTCCACGTGGCCGGGGTGCCTTTGCCGACGCCGAGGCGCTCGCGCAACTCTGCTGGAATTACCACTTGGCCCTTGGAACTGACGACGGTGCGGTAGGCTGTCATGAGGTAATCTTACCATAAGGTAAGACAACTGTAAGCTATCTTACATTGCAAAGGTGAGACGTGATCGGATTCGTCTACCGTTTCGGCTAACCCATAGAACTGCCGAGCTTTGCTCGGCTGGGCGGGCGAGGGCGCCCGCCCCTACGTGGGAGGTTATTGGGTCCGAGTCCGGTATCGACTTATCGCGGGTTTCGCGACTACAATAGCGCTGTTGGCATCCAAGATGTAGACAGGCTCTATCCGCCCAGTTGCGGAGGGGCACTGGAGGACATCGTGAGTCTTATTCCAATTGGCGGGCCTCGCCAAAAGATTACTGTTGCGTCTCTTCGCGACAAGAAATTTCACCACGAACCCATTACCTGCCTGACCGCTTACGATTACACGTCCGCGCGCCTGGTGGACGAAGCCGGAATCGACATGGTCCTGGTCGGGGACTCGTTGTCCCAGGCGATGTTGGGCTATGAGAACACGCTTTCGGTCACGCTGGAGGAGATGCTGCACCACACTCGCGCCGCCCGCCGTGGCGTGAAGCATGCGCTGCTGGTGGCGGATATGCCGTTCGGGTCGTATCACGCTGACCTCAACGATGCCATCCGCAATGCCGCGCGTTTCGTGAAGGAAGCCGGGGCGGAAGTGGTGAAGGTAGAAGGCGGGGAGAAGCGCGCCGACCTGATCCGCCGCATCATCGATGCCGAGATTCCGGTGGCGGGACACATCGGCCTGACGCCGCAGTCGGTGAATGTCATGGGCGGCTACAAGGTGCAGGGCAAGAGTCTCAGCGGGGTCGAACAACTGATGCGCGACGCGGTGGCTCTGGACCGGGCCGGCGTGGCGTTCATTGTGCTTGAAGGCATCCCGCGCGAAGTCGCCGCCATGATTACGGCCGAGGTCGAGACGCCGACCATCGGCATCGGCGCCGGGCCGGATTGCGACGGGCAGGTGCTGGTGTTCCACGATATTCTGAACCTGACCTTTGGACCACCCGCGAAGTTTGTGCGGCGGTATGGCGATGCAGCGGCGCTTATCACGGATGCGGTACAGACGTTCCGCGCTGATGTGGCTGGCCGGCACTATCCCGCGGACGAAGAGTCCTATCACCTGCCCAAGGAAACGCGAGCATCACTGGAAACCGTGCTCGAACGCAAGCGGGCGATGAGGCGATAGAACGATCGAACGCAATCGCATGATCCAGTGGCATCGTGTGGCATCGACAAAGCTTGCCGGCGTGAAGTTTGCCTTGGCGACAATTGCTCTGACTACTGTTGTCGCCAGTCTGCTTTCCTGCTCTGCCGCTCCCAAGGATCCCGATCCCGCCACGCTGGAAGCCAGTGCCGCCGCCCGCATTCAGGCGATTCCGTCGGCCAGCCCCGAAAAATATCGTGGCATGCGCGATATGAAGGGCTGGCGAAACCCTTACCTGATTGTCAGGGCTGACGGCGTTGCGCTGCTTGATCCCGATGATCATGTGGAACGCGTGTTCAAGGCGGAAGAATTGACTCAGGAGTTGGGTAAGCTACCCGCGTCGGCCTGGCCTTATGGACGCGTGGTGGCGGTAACGGAGAACGGGGTCGTGGGATCGAGTGACATGCTCGTCCTCATGCGTAAGAACCGGGCCATCGTAGCCGGCACTCTGGAGAGCATGCATGTGCTCATCAACTGGATCCCGTCGGCCTGAGGCAGAGCCCACCACGGCGCGATGAATATCTGCCATACGATCGATGAGATGCAGGCTGCGCGGGCGAGTCGCCCGCGACCCCAGGGCCCGCTTCAGCCGCGGGGGAACGGCGATGTCTTCGGCCTGGTGCCGACTATGGGCGCATTGCACCAGGGGCATATCTCGCTGGTGCGTGCAGCCATGAATGAGTGCGATCGGGTGGCCGTCTCACTCTTTGTAAACCCTCTTCAGTTCGGGCCTAACGAAGATTTGGCCAAGTATCCGCGCAATTTTGATCGGGATCGCGCGCTGCTGGAACAGGAAGGCGTGGAAGTTCTGTTTGCGCCCAGCGTGGAAGAGATGTATCCGGTGGATGCCGTCACTTACGTCACCGTCGAGGGTCTCAGCGACAAGCTTTGCGGCCGCTCGCGACCGGGTCATTTTCGTGGCGTGACCACGGTGGTTTCGAAGCTTTTCAATATCGTGCAGCCGGATCTGGCTTTCTTCGGACAGAAAGACGCGGCCCAGGTGGCGATCATTCGACGCATGGTGCGCGATCTGAATATCCCGGTGCAGATAGTTGCTTGCCCCATCGTGCGTGAGCCGGACGGTCTGGCGATGAGCTCTCGCAACGCCTATCTCGACTCGACGCAGCGGGAGTCGGCGCTGGCGCTCTATCGCTCACTGATGCGAGTGCAAGAGCAGTTCGATCAGGGGGAGCGAAAGGCCGTGAAGCTGATCGAGGCGGGGCAGCGGGTTTTCGCGGAAGAACCGTCAGTGCGATTGGACTATCTGGAAATTGTGGATCCCGGCACGCTCGACCGGGTTGACGAGATTTCGCGAGCGGCACTGGTGGCAGTGGCGGCCTTTGTGGGTAATACGCGGCTGATCGACAACGTCGTGATAAATCCTGCTTGAGCCGGAGACCGCGTGGCGACGGCCGCCCCCGGCCCGTCTGGCGGAGCGAAGCTCCGCGGTACAAATTGCGCACCTACCGTGGGCGTGGGACAGACAAACTGCCGAGCTGCGCTCGGCGGACAGCCGGGGGCGGCTGTCCCCACGTGGTTCGTGGCCGGTCAGGCTTTTGAGACGAATTTGTTTTCGGCGATGATGTAACGCAGCGGGCGCTCGGCCGCTTTGGTGATGCCGATGCGTGGTGTGATTTCCACGCGCCCGGGACGAAAGCCATCCTCGACGATGAAGAGGTCCGAGCGGGCGCTAGTCAGGTCCTTGTCGTTGTCACGCTCTCGCGTAATGCCGAAGGCCTCAGCCAGCCGGCCAGGCCCGCTGGTCAGCTTTCGCAAGTCGGCGACCCCACTGTCCGGGTTCACGGCCACGCCGCGTGCCTCCGCCATTTCTCTGATTCCTTCGATCGGCTCGAGTGCGCGAAACAGGACTCCTCCGGCCTCTCCATCCGGCAGGCAGGAGACGTTGAACAGGAAATGATTGCCGTAAATGAAGTAAACGTAGGAACGGCCGGGGGGCCCGAATAGGACGTCGTTCCGCAGCGTTCGTCCGCTGGCGGAGTGCGCTGCCGGATCAGCCTCGCCAAGGTAAGCTTCCACTTCCACGATCCTGGCGGTGAGCAGTTTTCTTTTTTCCCGCCGCACCAGGATCTTGCCCAGGAGGTGCCGGCTCACGACGCGGGGATCGCGCGAATAGAAGTCGTGGGGCAGAGGCTTGAGGGATTTGTTCACGGTGTGGTCGGCTGCCATCGAATTCGGGGCTTTGCTATCGTCATGCAGCACCGCATAATATTGCCACGGGTTAATCCTGAAGGAGGATTTCATGCTTGGGAAATTGTTCAAAATTGTTTCTGTGGCCATGTTGCTGGCGCTGGTGGCGGCCGCGCAAACCATTCCCGCCGGCACCGCGCTGACGGTGCGCGTGGGATCGGAGATCAATTCCGGCAGCGCGAAGGTCGGCGACAGATTTGATGGCACGCTGGCGCGCAGCCTGGTGGTCAATGGAAAGACGGTGGCGAGGGCCGGTGCGCCCGTCAAAGGCAAAGTTACGTCGGCCAAATCCAGCGGGCGGTTGCACGCCCCCGGGGAACTTGCGATCCGGCTGACTTCCGTACAGGTCAATGGCAGGATGGTCCCGATTTCCACCCACTCCCATTTCGTCAAGGGCAAGGGCCACACCAAGAGCAATGCCACGAAAATTGGTGGCGGAGCGGCGGCCGGGGCCCTGATTGGCGGGCTGGTCGGGGGCGGGAAAGGTGCGGGGATCGGCGCGCTTGCCGGTGGGGGCGCGGGAACCGGGGTGGCGGCCGCGACAGGCAAGGAAGAGGCTGTGATTCCGGCAGAGGCGGCCTTGACGTTCACAACGACGGCGGCCGCGGTGGTGAAGTAGGACAGAGGCCGACCTAGAAACACGTAGGCCCGGACGCCTCCGTCCGGGCGAGCGGGCAGGGCTCGCCACGTTTCGTCGTTTGTGCCGGTGGCGGCGGGAAAACTGCCGAGCTGCGCTCGGCCTGGACGGGTCGGAGACCCGTCCCCACACGGGCCGTGGTAGTCCCCACGCTGGTTCGTGCGGGCCGAAGACTGCCGGGCTTTCGCCCGGCTGGGCGGGCGAGGGCGCCCGCCTCTACGTGGGTTGTGGTCAGGCGGCGCCTTTTGCGGCGCTTTTCAGGTATGCCAACACTTCTTCGGCGTGGCCCTCGGCCTTTACTTTGTGGAAGATGTGTTTGATCTTGGCGTCGGGGCCGATGATGAAAGTTGTCCGCACTACCCCCATCACTTTCTTCCCGTACATGTTTTTTTCCTGGATCACGCCATATAAATTGCAGACCTTCTTGTCGGCGTCGGCCAGCAGCGTAAAAGGCAGGTCGAATTTTTCCTCGAATTTCTTCTGCGCCTTGGAGGTATCCGGCGAGATGCCGAGGACGACAGCTCCGACTTTCTGAGTCTTCTTGTGGGAGTCGCGGAACTCGCAGGCTTCGATCGTGCAACCGGGAGTGTCGGCGCGGGGATAGAAATAGAGAACGACCCATTGCCCGCGAAAGTCCTTCAGGGAAACTTCTTCTCCATTCTGGTCCGGCAAAGTGAACTCCGGGGCTTTATCATTGATATCCATGGCTGTGTCTCCTGACTGTACAAAGTTATATCGCACTGCGCGGTGGGCCGTCATCCTGGCGGCAATTGGTTTGATGGCGGCGCAGATCGTCGCGGCGCAGGTTTCTTCGCGTGACAAAAAAAACAAAGGCCCGCGCGCCTTGGGCCTGGTGGAATTGTCGTCCAGTGGGAAAGCTCATTTGGTCCCAATCGCGATCCTGATTGACGGCGAATTTTACGATGCCGGCGCGTACAAGGCAGCGCCTGTGCCCATGGCGCTTGAAAGCGGGACGGTCTATGAAGCTGTACGGACGGGAATCTCGCAAGGACTATTCACCGTCTCCGGCGCGTTGGAAGCGAACAATAACTGGATCGCAGAGGGGACCTGGCAGTCGGCCAGCGCGCTGGCGGCCGCGGCCGCCGCGGCAGCGAAGAAAAAGGAAGCACAATCGAAGCCAGCGCCCGAGGCGGTCGAAGGTCCGCCGGTATTGAGGCGGGCGAGTTCTGCGAAACCGGCTGAGCCGCCGCCACCCGCACCGCCTGCGGAATCCAAGCCTGATGCGAAATCTTCCGCCCCTGCTCCCGCAGCCTCTGCCCCTGCTGCTCCAGAAGCGCCTGCGCCGGCTGCATCCGCTGCGCCTGCACCCCCACCTGCACCGGCCGCTCCGGAGGAAGACGATCCGAACCGTCCAGTTCTGAAGCGAGGCGCACCGTCACCGGCAGAGGTGAAAAAACGAAATGCGCCGGTGTCGTCGCCTGCCAAGGTAGCTGCGCAGACGCCGGCAGACGCGCATAAGCCATCGACTTCGGCATCCTCAGCTTCAGGCTCGATGCAACTTATTCCTGCGATTTCGGACGCCGATGGTCCCGATCCGCGTCCCTACGCCTTCACTCTCAAGCCGGACGAGGAACAGAAGTTACGCAAGAAGATTCTGGCCCTGGCTGGCGATGAAGTGCGTGCGCGAGCCGCGCAATTGGCGGGGGAACCGCAACCATCCACGCGTACTCCCGCATCAGGGACCAAGGCAAGAGCGCCCCAACCTACCTTTGAGGACGTGCAGTTCCACGCCTTTGATCTCTCGAACAGCAACGAGCCAGTGTTGGTAGTGACCGCGAAAGCTCGCCTGTCGGCCCGTCCAAATGCAGCCGGCGCAGATCTGCAATACATCATCACACTGGTGACTCGTGACGATATGTATGGGGAATTGCACAAAGTCTTCTCCAGCATTACCGATACGCAGCACTTCGATGTTCTGGCCCGGATGGAACTGATCGACGCGGTCGACGCGGATGGCGACGGTCGCGGCGAACTACTCTTCCGTCAGGTTTCTGAAGCAGGCAGCGCGTTCATTTTGTATCGCGTGATCGGCGACCGGTTGTGGCCGCTGTTCCAGGGCACTCCGGGGCAGTGAAGGTGGCCGATACGGACGTCCCCCGCACCTTCTAGTGTCGCCGCCCCGGCGGCTGTCATGCGGGCTTCTCGCCCGCAGAGGAGAGGGCAGCGGTGCGAGGGCAAGATGCCCTCGCGACAGCCGGCGAGACGCCGGCGCTACAGGGGCGATTTGATCCTCTATCCCGACAGCGTATTATGGCCCTCACTCGAGCCCAAGGAGGGCTTCGGCATGAAAAAGCAGGTCGCTTCAATTCTGTTGCTGGTCCTATGTTTCGCATTGCAGGCTTTTGCACAGGAGCATTACACGGAAGGTCCGATCTGGCAGGTGTCTCTCATCCGAGTCAAACCCACCCAGATGGACGCTTATCTCACAAGCTTGCGGGCCAATACCAAATCGATCTATGACGAAATGAAAAAACAAGGAGCGATCCTGGACTACAAGGTATTTCTCAACACTACCCGGCATGATCCCCAGGACTGGGACATCGCAATCGGAGTCCAGTACAAGAATTTCGCCGCCATGGATGGCCTGACCGCCAAGAGCGAAGCCATTCGGGATAAGATTCTTGGCTCCAAGCAAGCCGCCCAGCAGATCGGGGAAAAACGTCAGGACATGCGAGAAATAATCAGCGTCATGCTTTTACGGGAAGTCAATCTGAAGTAGATCTCTGGGACGACGGTCCGGTTGCGCTGGCAGCCGGGCCGCTGCCGCTCATTTCTGGGTCATCACCAGCTCGCCATTCTCGACTTTCATTCCGCCGACGTTGTCGGGCAGCTTCAGGCGATCGCGCTGTTCACCGAGTTTCTTCTGCAGGGCGTCATTGACCAGCGAGACGGGAACATTCAGATCGCCAACCTTGAACTCGGTGGGATCGAAGGTGGCATAGCCGTCCTTGGACCCGAGATGGCCGGAGAGCGTTACCCAAACATCCTTGCCGGCGATCTGGGTGAGAAACTGGCCGTGCGCGACGTCGCCGTCAAAACTTACCTGGTAATCCTTGACTTCGGGTTGTCCGGGCGCGACGGGCGCCTCGGGGGACGAAAGGCCGGACAAGGCTTGGGTCGCCGCTGCCAGCGGGATCTGCCCTGCGGCCTGAGCCAGGGCTGCGCTGACTTCGTTGGAGCTGAGGCGGACTTCCGCTGGAGGCTGTCCATCTTCCTTGGGCTGATCGAGTTGCTCGACTTTCTGCTGGAAGGACTGCGCATTAGCCACGGCGGCCGCGGCTGGCTGCGGTTGGGCCACGGGCGCCGGCTTCTTCAGCACCAGGAAGAGAGCCATCAGCGACGTGACCAAAGTGGCCACGCTGATGATGCGATCAAGCTTCCATTTCTTCATGCGAGCCTCCGGCTATGAATATGTTACCGAGCTAGTGCCGGGGGATCATGTGACGGAAGGTACTGACCGCGTGGTTACCTGGATTGTGTGGGACTGCACTACCTGTGTGGGACCGGGTCTCCGACCCGGTCCCACACAAGCAAAGGCCGTGCTACTCCAGCTTCTTCGCTAACAGCTCGTTCACCAGCTGGGGATTTGCCTGGCCCTTCGATGCCTTCATCACCTGGCCGACGAAGAAGCCTGCCACGGTTTTCTTGCCGGCGCGGTATTGTTCGACCTGCCTGGGATTAGCCGCGATGATTTCGTCGACGATCTTTTCGAGAGCCGACGTGTCGCGGGACTGCTCTGGTCGGCCTTCTTCTTCGTAGATCGTGGTGAAGTCTTTTCCACGCTCGAAGGCGAGGTCGTAAAGATCTTTGAGCATCTTGCCCGAGATCGCGCCGCTCTCCACCAGGTCGGCCGACGCGGCCACGCCCTTCATCGAAATTGGGGACTGCTCGATTTCCAGGCCCTTGGCTTTCAGGCGGCCCATCAGCTCGCTCTGGACCAGATTCGCAACCCGCTTTGCACTTTTGGCCGCCTTGGCCGCCGATTCGAACTGGTCGGCTAAGGCTTTGGTGAGCGTGAGCACCTGTGCGTCCTGCTCAGTGATGCCATAGTCCGCAACCATACGCTTGCGCCGGGCCTCAGGAAGCTCGGGCAGCGTGTCGCGGATTTCCGACTGCCATTTCGCATCTACCACCAGCGGCAGCAGGTCTGGCTCCGGGAAATAGCGGTAGTCGTGGGCCTGCTCCTTGGAGCGCATGCCGTACGTCTTGCCTTCGTTTGAGTTGTAGAGGCGGGTCTCCTGCGTGATTTTGCCGCCGGATTCAATGACTCCAATTTGCCTCTCAATCTCATACTCCAGAGCCTCGCGAATGAAGCGGAATGAGTTGACGTTCTTCACTTCCGTCTTCGTGCCAAACTCTTTCTGCCCGCGCGGGCGCACGCTGATGTTGCCATCGCAGCGCAGGGAGCCTTCCTCCATGTTGCAGTCGCTGACCCCGGTGTAGAGGATGATCTCTTTCAGGCGCGTGAGGTACTCGTAAGCTTCATCCGGCGAGGCAATATCGGGCTCGCTGACGATTTCGATCAGCGGCACTCCGCTGCGGTTCAGGTCGATGGCGGTCGTTTCCGAAGAATTGACGAAGCCTTCGTGCAGGCTCTTGCCCGCGTCCTCTTCCAGGTGAACACGGGTGATACCGATCTTCTTGGTTGCGCCGTTGATCTTGATCTCGATGGCGCCATGCTCGGCCAGTGGTTTGTCGTACTGCGAAATCTGGTAGCCCTTGGGCAGGTCGGGGTAGAAATAGTTTTTGCGGGCGAATATGGATGTTTCGTTGATGCGGCAGTTCAGCGCCATGGCCGCGAGGGTGGCGAACTCCACAGCTTTGCGGTTGAGCACCGGCAGCGCTCCGGGCAATCCCAGGCACACCGGACACACATTCGTGTTGGGCGAATCGCCGAAACGGGTGGAGCAGGAACAGAAGATTTTGGTCGCGGTCAGGAGCTGGACGTGGACTTCCAACCCGATCACGGGCTCGTACTTGGCGCGAGCGGCAACGGAAGTTTCCGACGTGGTGGCCATATCAAAGATTATAAAGCCGGTTTGCGTTTGTAGAGACTCGTGCGAGTCCTATGCCGCTTCAGTTTGATTTCGCGGGAGCGCTCAGATATTTTTCCAGCGGGATCTCAAAGTACATCAACTCGCTGCCCTTAGCATCGCGCACGCCGGTGAGATAGAAGTGCGCGCCGGCCAGAGGCACGGAAATTTCCGAGACATCGAAGAACAGGAATCCGGATTGTGTGCTGTGCGGCTCAACCGCTTTGGCGACGAACTGGGCATTCTGAATCTCTTCAATGGCCTGCTTGCTCAGCCCGCCCTTCACTTTCTTGGTAGGAAAGGGAATGGGATAGCGGTTGGTGCTGGCCGAGGGACGCGTGAGGCGGCGGGCGATGTCGTCCTCGACAGCGGGGGAAATCTTGGCGCGACTCTTGGTTACAAGTTGCGCCTTCATGCCCGCTAACTGGACGGGCTGGTCGCCATCATTGGTGACGGTCACAAAAAGCGGAAGGAAACCAATGTCGTTGTACTGAACGGAGAATATTTTCGCCTTGTCGGCCAGATCGTAGGGATCGACGGCGACTGCCACGCGCTCCAGGGGATGCTCGTCGTGCGCGGGATATGTCTTCGCGGGCTGGGCTTCCGGCATGACGAACTCCTTTGCCGCCAGAGCACAGCAACGGAATGAGGGCGATGGCGAGAAAGGCCGCAGTCCGAATCCAGGAGATGTTTGGACGAGACATCTGTGGTTGATTATAGGATGCGTCCGGCCAGCCTAGCGGTGCCTTGCTCGATGCGCTTGCGGTTAGAATGTCTCTTTCCTCGTAGCCTCTCGTCATGTACTTGCTCTACAGCGCGCTGCTGGCCGCGGGCCTGCTGGTCAGCCTGCCCTATTGGATGTTTGGGCGGAGACGCCAGGGCAAGTACCGCGAGGGTCTTGGCCAGCGCCTTGGCAAAGTACCGCCGCGGTTGCAGACGCAGGCCGGGCCGGCGATCTGGGTTCACGCGGTTTCGGTCGGCGAGGTGCTTGCGGTCAGTGATCTGGTTGCTGAACTGCGCCGGCGTTTTCCACGGTATCGAGTGGTGATTTCTACTACGACCGCTACCGGCCAGAAGCTGGCGAAGGAAACATTTTGGAGAGGAAAGCGTTTTCTACTTTCCCGCTGGATTTCGCTTTTGCGATTCGACCCTATTTGTCGGGGCTCCAGCCAAAGTTGATCGTCCTCGCGGAAACCGAGTTCTGGCCTAACTTTTTGCGATTGGCGCACGCAAGCGGGTCGCGGGTTGCGGTGGTGAATGCCCGCATTTCGGATCGCTCATGGCCGGGGTATCGGCGGATGCGCCGCATTTTGGCTGGAGTTCTTGGCAACATCGACCTGTTTCTGGCACAAACCGAGGAAGACGCCCGCCGGCTTCGCGATATTGGCGCACCCGCAGAGCGTATCCAGGTGAGCGGGAATTTGAAGTTTGATGTGGCGGCGCCGGCTGCTCCGCCGATTGTCGCCAGCCTGCGCGCGGCTTTCCAGCAGGCCGGGGCCGGGCCTGTGATTGTCTGTGGGAGTACGGTAGAGGAGGAAGAGGGACTGCTGTTGCGCGCTTTCGAGAATGTGCTGGCCAGCCATCCGCGCGCGGTAATGATTTTGGCGCCTCGCCATCCCGAGCGCTTCGGGGAAGTCGCGCAGTTGCTCGAGCACCTGGGAATCCGCTTCTGGCGACGTTCCTTGTGGAATGGCGATTCCATTGCCGGCGGGGTCTTTCTGGTCGATACCATCGGCGAACTGGCAGCCCTCTATGCGTTGGGAGACGTCGCTTTCGTTGGCGGCAGCCTGGTTCCGCGCGGCGGACACAACATCATCGAGCCGGCCCAGCATGGCGTGCCCATCATGGTCGGAAACCACACCGAGAATTTTCGCGACATCGTGGGGCTGTTTCAAAGCCAGGATGCGGTTCGCGTGGTGGGACCCGCGGAATTTCCCCTGATGCTGATGGATTTGCTTTCCAATGAAGGCGAACGGTTGGCGCTGGGCCGCCGCGGAGCCGAGACTCTGCAATCGCAGATGGGTGCGACGCGGAGGACGGTGGAGGCGTTGGAAGAGTTGCTCGAGTGAACAGAGACCGTGTAGGGGCGGGCTCTGACCCGCCCTGGCCGTGGCGAAGCCACGGCAGAACCGTGGCGTACGAGCGTAAACCCTGCCGCGGCACGGCCGCGGCAGGACGGGTCAGAGACCCGTCACACGGTCCGAGGTAAGACCGGCATCGACACAATGAATCCGTTAAGCTCACTCTTCGGGCTGGGCGTTCGGGCGCGGAACGCGCTTTACGATCGCGGCATCGCTCATGCTGCTCGGCTGCGCGGTCCAGTCGTCAGCATCGGAAATCTCTCGGTTGGCGGATCGGGCAAGACTCCCTTCGTTCTGCTGATGGGCGAGTTGCTAAAGGGAAGAGGGATCAGGTTCGATGTCCTCTCCCGCGGTTACGGACGCAAGACAAAGGGAGTGGCGCTGGTCGATCCCGCGGGATCTTCGCAAGTGATTTTGGCGATGAACCTCTGCTGATAGCGCGCCGGCTGAATGTCCCTGTGATCGTTGGAGAAGTGCGGTATCCGGCTGGCATATTTCGCGGAGAAAAGATTCGGGCCGCAGCTGCACCTTGCTTGACGACGGCTTTCAGCATCGCTCGCTTGCCCGTGATTTCGATATCGTGCTGGTAACACCCGAGGACGTTCGCGACCGCCTGCTTCCTGCGGGACGACTGCGAGAGCCGCTGTCCTCGTTGCGCCGGGCCGATGCGGTCGTGCTTACCAGCGGCGCCTCCCAGAGCGACTTTCCCGTGGATGGCAAGCTGGTGTGGCGAGCCCGTCGCGGCATCATGCCCAACAGATGTTCCGGTGCGGCCTCTGGTTTTCTGTGGTATTGCGCGACCGAAGAATTTCGTGCTGCAACTGCGAACCGCCGGAATCGAGCCGGTGGCCGAGGCTTTCTATGGCGACCACCACGCCTACTTGGAGCAGGACATCCGCGATCTGTTGAGCCTGCGGCAGCGCAGCGAGGCAGACGGTTTTGTGACCACAGAAAAAGACGCGATCAATCTGGGCGGGTTTCTTTCCGCGCTCCAGCCGCTGGCCGTGGTTCCGGTCAAAATGGAGCTGACCGATGCGGCTAACGCTGTGGATACCATGCTGGCGAGGATTGCGGAGCGGAGACAGCGGCCGTGAGAAAATCAGTGGGCGATTTTTATAGTGTCGATTTTTGTAGCGCCGGCATCCTGCGGCTGTGAGGGGGTCGGCGTGCGGGCGAGACGCCCAACGACAGCCGCCCGGACGCGGCGCAACGGTGTGAGCAGCGAAACGAGCTCGCCATCACGATGAGCAAGCATCTTAAAGAGACCGATCGGCTGAGGAAGATCGTCGAATCGTTTCCTAAGACCACCGTCACCGTGCTCGGCGACATGGTGGCCGACGAATTTATCTTCGGTGAGATTTCCCGGGTTTCGCGCGAGGCGCCGGTCTTGATCCTGAAACACCGCGAACGCACCGTGCAGCCCGGTGGGGGCGCGAATGCCATCAACAACCTCGCGGATTTGAGCGTCAATGTGCTTCCCGTAGGCGTGGTGGGCGACGATGAGCCAGGGCGACTGCTGCTCAAGGCTTTTCGTCATAAGCATGTGCCGGTGAGCGGTGTGTTGAAAGACAAGAGTTACACCACGGTGACCAAGACGCGAATCCTTGCGGGTTCGACACATTCCGCCCGGCAGCAGGTCGTGCGTGTGGATCGCGAGCCAGAGGCCGAGCCCAGCCTCCATTTGAAACGTGAACTGGTGCTGGCGGCCCGGGAGTATGCTCGTGCTTCCGATGCGCTCCTGGTTTCAGATTACGGCTACGGTGCTGCCACGCCGGGGATTCTGAATGCCGTTCGCGCAAAGGGCGTACTGCGTGGGGTCCCTGTGGTGCTCGATTCGCGCTATCGCATGCTGCAATATTCCGGCGTGACCGCAGCCACACCCAACGAGCCCGAAGTCGAAGAAGCTTTGGGCGTGCGGATCGGCCACGATTGGCCAACCCTCTGCGCCGCCGCGGAGCAAATCATGTCGCGGATGAAACTGGACTCCTTGGTGATTACGCGCGGGCGCGATGGCATGGTGGCCTTCACCCGCCGCCACAAGCCCGCCGACATCCCAATCTTCGGGTCTGACCAGGTGGCGGACGTAACCGGCGCCGGCGATACGGTGATTGCCGCGTTCACCGCAGCTTTGGCCGCGGGAGCCAGCGCGGAGGATGCTGCCCACCTGGCGAACTATGCCGGCGGCATCGTAGTGATGAAGCGCGGGACCGCGACCGTATCGCAGCAGGAGTTACTGAGTGCACTCGAGCAGGCTCCGCCGGCGCTGCGGTCCCATTGATTGCTTGGAGGATTGATTCTGGAAAGGACCCCAGGGAAAGCCATCGCAAACAAGATTTTCAATCGCGAAGAGCTGCGACGGCAGGTGGCGGAGTGGCGCCGGGCCGGCGATTCCATCATCCTCGCCAACGGCGGTTTTGATTTGCTGCACGTTGGACACGTGCGCTACCTGCAAGCCGCCAAGCGGTTGGGAGGGCGATTGATTGTGGCGGTGAATGCCGATGCGTCGGTGCGCGCGCTCAAAGGCGAAGACCGTCCGCTGATGCCGGCGGAAGAGCGCGCCGAAATTCTGGCCGCACTGGCCGACGTAGATGCAGTTGTGATCTTTCCTGAACTGGATGTCCGCACGCTCGTTCGCGAACTTCGCCCAGACGTTCATGCCAAGGGAACGGACTACACCGCTGGGAACGTGCCCGAGCGCGACGAGGTGATCGCTTGCGGTGGGCGGGTGGAAATTGTGGGCGATCCCAAAGACCATTCGACCACTGAGATGATTCGCTCGCGGCTGGGACGGCCGCGTTCGTGAGCATGCCGCCACCGGACGGAGTTTCTCAGGAAATTGCCGCGGCTCCGGTGAGCGAGCGGAAGCTGCCTGACCGGATATTGATCGTGCGCCTCGGCGCCATGGGCGACGTCATCCATAGCCTTCCGGCGGTTACGGCGCTGCGTGATGCGTTTCCTGACGCGATGCTGGGCTGGCTGATCGAGGAGCGCTGGGCGGAGTTGCTCTGCACTTTAGCGACGCCGCGCTCAGGTCCGCGATCGTCGCAGCGTCCGCTGGTAGATCGCATCCACACCGTCACCACCAGGCAGTGGCGTGCTGTGCCTTTTTCCATGCAAACCTGGGAGCGCATGGCGGCGGGATTAAGCGACCTGCGGGCCATACGGTACCAAGTTGCGGTTGACCTTCAGGGCGCGGTGCGCTCGTCGCTGCTGGCGAGGTGGTCAGGAGCACCGGTCATCTACGGCGCTGCCCAGCCGCGCGAAAATGTGGCGAGCATGTTTTACACGCGTCGGGTAATCGCAACCGGAGCCCACATTGTGGAACAGAACCTCTCGCTCGCAGAAGCGGTTGCAGATCGTCCGCTAAAAGTGCCTCGAGTTGAATTCCCGCACGACCAAGCTGCCGAACAGGAATGCGATCGCAAGTTGAAGGAGCGCGGCATTCGGGATTTCGCGCTGCTTAATCCCAGCGCCGGCTGGGGAGCGAAGCAGTGGCCGGCCGACCGCTATGGGCAAGTGGCCAAACAATTGACTGAAGCCGGAGTGAAATCACTGATCAACTTCGGCCCGGGCGAGGAAGACACCGCACGCGTGGTGCAGGCAGCCAGCGGCGGCAGCGCTGAAATGTTTAACGGATCTCTTACGCAGCTGATTGCGCTCACGCGTCGCGCACGCGTGTTTGTTGGCGGCGATACCGGCCCCATGCATCTGGCTGCTGCCCTCAGCATTCCGGTGGTGGGGATCTTTGGGCCGACCGATCCGGCGCGCAACGGCCCTTTTGGCACGCGCAATATCGTGCTGCGCAGCACCTCCAGCAACACCAGCTACAAACATTGGGATCAGCCGGACCGAGGATTGCTCGAAATCAGTTCGGATGAAGTGGTTGCCGCTGCGCGGAAACTGCTGCAGGAGCGCCATGCCTAGCTGGAGCGCCATCGCACGCCGGATTCGGGTTCCGCTTGGTTTTGCTTTCGCAGTAGTCTTTTTGTGGCTGGCCCAGCCTACCCGGAAATCAATTCTTTCGGGTGCGGGTCTGATAATTTCCGGACTTGTCGTTCGGGCGCTGGCTTCCGGCCATCTGCAGAAAAACGAACAGCTTGCAACCGGCGGGCCGTACGCCTACACGCGCAATCCCCTGTATCTTGGTTCGCTGATCCTGGCGGTCGGATTTGCTCTGGCGGCGCGAAGCTGGTGGATCGCCGCCGGAATCGTTCTTATTTTCTTTGCGATTTATCTGCCCGTGATTCGATCTGAGGAAGCATTCCTGCGCGAGCGTTTTACGGAGTTTGGGGATTACGCTCGCGAAGTGCCCGCGCTATTTCCGCGTTTGAGCGCTTGCGGCAAACCAGGCGGCGGGTTCTCCTGGGATCTGTACTGGAAGCATCGCGAGTACAACGCGGTGCTGGGCGCAGCGGCGATTATGGCGACGTTAGTTGCCAAGCTGATCTGGCGGTAGCGGCGCCTGCGCGGTCGATGCCTGTGTAAGGACGGGTCTCTGACCCGTCCGGGCCGAGCAGGCTCGGCAGGTTTTTGGCTGTTTCGACCGCGAAGGCTGGCGAAGGATTCAGTCGATGAATCGAGATTGGTTCTAAATCCCACTGCGAATGAGTCGAGGAAGGCCTCGTCGTTCATCGGGAGGTTCAATTGTCAGAAAGGCGCTGCCGAGCTACGCTCGGCCTGGACGGGTCAAAGACCCGTCCCCACACACGCAATGCACGCACTTACTTCTGCGCGACGAGTGCTTTGGCCCGGCCCAATTCAGGGCGATCGGAGTTCGATCCGGCGCACACTTTCACCAGTTGCGCATAGTACGTAGCGGCCTTTTCGTTTTTCCCGGCTGCTTCCGCTGCGCTGGCCGCGCCGTAGAGTCCGTTGAAGCGATTGGGATTGAATTTCAGGTCGGCCTCGTATTCGGCGAGCGCCTGATCGGGATGCTTCGTCTCCAGCAGCAGGTCGGCGAGCATCTCTCGTGCCGGGATGTCTTCGGGTTCGTCGCCGGTGGATTCTTCCTCTTCGGCGATGGCACGCAGCGACTTGGCGGCTTCATCGTCTCTACCCTCGGCGTGGGCCACCCAGGCTTCGACTTCTTTTTGTGCGTCTGCGACGATTTGAGCGTAAGACGGCTTCTTGTTTTTCAGGAACTCCAAACGGATTGAATCCAGTTCGGCAAGATCCTGGCGGGCGGCGGCTACGTTCCCGGCGCGGGCCGCGCCGATGGCGCGGGCCCAGTGGGTAATCGACTTGTCCGTGGGGTCCGCGCCGGCGGCAGGCGTCAGGGCGGCGGCTTCCGTCCAATGGTGGAGTTCCAAGGCATAAAGCGCGGGAAATTTGGATAAAGCGTATGCCCGCGGATCGTAGCCCTCGCCGTACATGTCTTTCATTGCCGGCATGGTCCTGACCTCTGCGATCACGCTTTGGGCATCAGCCTCCCGCCCGCTCTGCAGGTAGGCATAGACCAGGAAATCCATGGCATGAAACTGGTGGCCTTCGCCGCCCATGTGCATGGCCGCGGTCTTGCGGGTAGCGGCAATGGAAGCCAGGTTCGAGTCGATATCGTCCTGCCAGAGCCCGAGGCGGGCAAAGATGTGCGACGGCATGTGCAGCGCGTGAGGAGCGGCGGGAGCGATCCTGGCATAACTGCGCGCGGCGGGCAGGCCCAGCTCGGCCAGTTGTGGCTTGTCATAACTGTGAATCAAGTAGTGGGCTACGCCGGGATGGCTGGGCTCTTCCTTGAAGAGTTTTTCCAGGACCGAGGCCGCCTGCTTCCGATTGACGAAAGTGGTGTCATCCTCCGGTTCCGATGCCAGCAGCGACAACGCGTAAAAGGCGGCCGCTTCCGGATCGTCGGGATAACGCTGATGAACCCCTTCCATGGCCCGCGAGTAAGCCGTGGCGCGAACATCGTAACCCCCTTTTCCCTGGTAAAAGGCGCTCAACGCTGCAATATAGGCGCGCTCGCGATCAGTCGCGGGATGCAGCGACCGCGCCTTCTTCAACTCCGCCACGCCTCGCTTGATGGTGGCCGCATTGGGATGGTCCCAGAGTTGGTGCCACAGACTCATGGCCACGCCCCAATGAGCCATGGCGCAGGCGGGATCATCTTTCGCGATCCCGACGAATTCTTTCTCCGCTTCCTCATACCAGAAGGAGTGCAGAAGGGCCACGCCGCGTTCAAATGGCTTTTGCGCCGAGGCGGAGCAGGAGACCGGGAAATGCACTGTCCCCAATTGTTCCGCGGTCAGATCTTCATGGTGATGGGTTTCATCCGCAAGGGCCGGCGACGCAGAGAACGCAATGATTGCCAGAGCCAGGATCAAAGTTCGCATGGGACTCTCCGAAAAGCGAGTCTAGTCTGGCGAATACGCGACGTCAATTTGTGGGTACTTAACCCGAGCATGAATCGACCGGCGTGCTAACATGTGTTCATGGCAAACACACGAAGCGCAACCCTTAGTATTCGCTTGAAGCCCGAGACTAAGAAACGGCTGGCAAGGCTGGCGAAGACTTCCGGCCGCAGCTCGAATTTTCTGATTTCCGATGCCGTGGAGTCTTATGTAGCCGACCAGGAACGAATGCTGGCGGAAGTCGGACAAGCCGACCGCCAGGTGAAATCAGGCCACTACGTAAAGCGGGAGGACATGAAGGCCTGGCTTCTCTCCTGGGGCACCGATCAGGAACTGCCTCCGCCGAAATGCGTCTGCGGCAAGGTCCATGACGATGAGGCGCTGTGCCGATAGAGATCGTCTGGTCCCCTCTGGCACGAACCCGTCTTCGGGAGATCCGGTCCTACGTTGCCAGGGATAAGCCGGACCCTGCTGCCAGACTGGCCACACGGATCGTCGCAGTCGTCGAAGCTCTCCGAGAGCATCCTTACCTGGGTCGTGTGGGCGCGAAACCGGAAATCCGTGAGCTTGTCATCGGCGGCACTCCGTACTCTGTGCTTTACCGGGTGCAAGGCAAGCAGGTTACTATCGCCACTATTTGGCACGGGGCACAGCGTAGAGAGTCGAAATGACGGCAGTTTCGCCAAGACACCAGGAGAGGGTTCGATTACTGCAGCCGGAACCGCTCATTCATCAATCGCTGCAATCGAGGTTTGTAGAGGATATCGTAGGTAAATTCTTTGTCGGGAAACATGGCCAGAGCGGCGCGCTTTGCGCCTGCCACCAGTTCCGAGGCCTCTTCCAGCGTGAGATTTTCGTCCTGGCTGATGACCGACATGACCATACTTATCATCAACTGCAGGCGACGGATGTTTCTGGCTTCCTGTTCCACCTCGCTCAGGTTCGAATGTGATTCCCGTGCGCTCATTAGACCCCCAGGGACTAGTTCACTAACGTTACCAGCCAAGCTTTGCCACGCTACCAATTAGATGTGCCGCGCCAGCGGGGCGTTGCGGTCGTCGCCAGCGAACCTAAGCAGATTTGCCCGACATTTTTGCGGATTGGAGATTTGGATTCAGTTTTCAGTTCCCAGTTCTTAGTTCTTGGTTTTAGGTTCTCAGGCTCCTGATGGAGCGACTTTTGCCCTATTCTGTCGGCATTCGGAACCGAACGCAACTCCCCCTGGTGTAGGACTTCGGTTACCCTGGAACCTGGAGTTACAATTAGGATGCCGGCCAAAGCCCATTCCAGGCCGGGTACTCGATTGGTCCGCCCCTCGATCGGAGAACTTATGAACAACAGCCCCGCCGTCCGTCCCAATCCCAATGAAAAGCTGGTGCGAGTGTTCGATACCGAACAGGAATCCGAAGCGCTGGTGGTGCATGGCCTGCTTGAGTCTTCCGGAATCGATTCCGACGTGACTTCTCTGGACGCCCAGCAAGATATTCTTCCCGGGGTCGGCGGCACAGTCATCCTGGTGCGGGAAGGGGATGCTGACGATCGCGCGGCGTGTGATTGAGGAATACCGCCAGGCGCCCGGCAGCGATGAGACCGCGGAAATAGATATCAGTGGACTTCCGCCAGAGAAAGAGTAGGACTAACGGTTTTGCCGTCCAGGTAAAACGTGACCGCTCCGTCGAGATCAGTCCGGTAGGTCTGAACGTGGGCTTCTGCAAGCCGGGCTAGAACGTTCATTCGAGGATGGCCGTAGCTGTTTCTTTCGCCCACAGAAATCAGCGCAAACCGGGGATGCACCGTGGCTAGCAATTGCGGAATGGTGGAAGTCGCGCTGCCGTGGTGCGCAACCTTCAGCAAATCCGCTTCCGGGTGTTCCCGGACGATTCGTTCCTCGGATCTTCGTTCCGCGTCTCCTTCCAGAAGAACTGACGTATTTCCGTAAACCAGTTTCATCACCAGGGATTCATCATTGCGACGGGTGGCGAGACTCCCGGCGTCCGGCGCCAGGACGCGAATCTGTGCTCCTCCAAAGACGAAGCTGTCGCCCGCTTCGTGATGAACCACGCGGACGCCCAACGCCTTCGCCCGGAGGAGCAGTGTTTCCATGCCCGGGTCGGAAGGATCGCCCAGCCACAACTCGCGTGGCCGGAAGTTGGCCAGGATGGCAGCGGCTCCGCCCATGTGGTCGGAGTGTGCGTGGGTGATCGCTACCGCGTCCAGGCGGGTAATGGCTCGCGACCACAGATAGGGCGAGACCACATCTTCGCCGATGTCCAGCTCTGAGTGCGCCCAACGCGGCAACCCTCCAGCGTCCACTAACAGAGTGTGGCCGTCGGGCGAGACCAGCAGGATTGAATCGCCCTGGCCGACATCGATCGCGGTCATCTCCAGCACGGCGGGGCGAATTTGTGGATGTGGCGGGACGACGCAAATCCAGAATGCGCTGGCAGCCAACGCAGCCAGCCCTGCTCCCGCCAACCATGGACGCCGGCGAACCAGGGCCATGGCCAGCCCGATGGACAACGCGGTCAGCAGAATAAGCGCGACCCCGGGCGTGGGCACGCGAAGGTCGGCGGCACGCAACCCGCCTAACCACCGCACCGTGCCCGCGATTCCTTCGAGGGCTGCACTCGCGATCAGCACGGGAATCTTTGCCAGGGTGGCGGAAACATAGCCCAGGGCCATAGCCGTTATCGCCGCAGGCATCAGAAGCTCCATGAGCGGCACCACCAGCATGTTGGCGGGCAAACCCACAACCGTGGCACGATGAAAGTAATAAGCCATGGGAAGCGCAAGTCCCACTTGCATGATCACCGAGATCAGCAGCAACTCGCCGACGCCCAGCAGCACTCGTGCAGCCACGGCAAGCGCTGGCAGCGGAATGCGACCGCCGAAGAAACCTTGCAGGCGCTGGGCAATCATGCGCAGATCGAGCCGGAATTGCACTACGGTCGGAGAAAGGGCCAAGTCATACCCTGTCGACTCCACATTTTTCGATCCGCGGGCAAACGGCTGGGTGGTTCGCTCCAATATTGGGTATTCCCACGGCCGCGACCAGCCACACGCACAAGAAGGTCAATTGAAAGCTGGCGCCGAACAAGACTTGTGGGTTGACGATCATGAGCCCCAGGGCGGCAGCCCCGATCGCGTTGAGCATCGATTTCTCGCGATAGAGTAGCCGCGCCCCCAGATACAGACCCAACATCAGAGTGGCGCGCCAGACGGGAGCCCCGAGTGCGGTCAGAAAAGCGTAGGCAACCATAAGCGAGACAGTGATCGTACCCGCGACCAGATCACTCACCCGCAGCCGCCGCAGGAACCAAAATGTAACCAGGGCGAGAATGCTCACGTTCATGCCGGAAACTACGAGCACGTGGTACGTGCCCGAGCGTTGGAATCCGGTGCGGGTCGGGCGATTGATGAAAGCGTCTTCGCCAATCACCATGGCGTCCATCAGCGCAGCTTCGCGCGCCGGCCACAGGGCATGGACTTTTTCAATGATGCTGCGATGAATTCGTGACCGCCAGAGTTCAATGCGGCTGCCGGCAAAGCCGGGGAGGACTTCGACGTTCGCGGCTTTGGTGGAAGCCAGTGCCACGATCCCGTTTTCCATCAGATAGCCCTGGTAGTCGAACGCGCCGGGGTTGCGAAAATTTCGCGGAGGATAAATTCTGGCCGAAAATCTCAGGCGTTCCCCGTAATGGAACAAGCGTGCGGGCGCGGTGGCCGGTTCCTGCCCCTCGGTGTTCGGCTGCGGATCGTAAACATTGATGCGCACACCGGAATGGACCTCGAACTTTTCGTTCCCTCTGTCGATTTGTTCGGTTTCAAGATCCAGCCTTTGACGGACGTCACGCTGACCGTTTTCTTGCAGGGTCCCTTCTTTCGTGACGTGAGCGGTGACGACGACTTCTGTTCCGTCGGCTAATCGGAGGAGGCTGGAATCGACTGAGCCAGCTGGACCCCGTACCTGCACCATAAGCGCTCCCAGGATGAACAGAGAACCCAGTCCCAGAATGAAGGCGGAGCGGGCACGCCGACGCAGCAGGTATACGCCTGATGCGGCAAAGACGATCCAGGCCACCAGCCACCAGAGCGGCGGCCGCCAGGCGTGCACGCCTGTGGAGATGCCCGCGGCAAGGGCGAGAGCTGCCCAGAGCATCGGTTGTCGCCCGCCTGCGGTCGGGGGTGAAACCGGACCCGTGTTGGCCAGTGGGCTCACAGGTCACGCGGGAACAGCCGCCTCCAGCTGTTCAGTCGGGCGAAGGTCGACTTGTTTGTGGCGAATGGTAGCGGAGCGTCGCTCCGCTGGATAGCCGAGGACCTGCCCTGAGCGAAGTCGAACGGGGGCTGTCCCCATGTGAGGGTGCCCGTACTAACGGACCAGATGAAATACGCTTTCCAGGTGGTAGGTCTGCGGAAATAGATCCACCAGGTGCGCTTCATCCACCCGGTATCCGGAAGGGAGCAAGCGGCCGAGATCGCGGGAGAGCGTGGCTGGATCACACGAAACATAAATGATGCGAGGCGCGTTCAACTTCACCAGGCCGCGGATTACTTTTTCACCCAGCCCGGTACGCGGCGGATCTACGACTACCAGCTGCGGGTGCAATTTGCCCGCCGCATTTTCCAGATACTGCTCTGTGGTGGCTCGAACCGCTTTCACGTTCGCGGGCGAATTGTATAGCAGATCGGCATGAGAAGTCGGTGACGACTCGACCGCAATTACACGTTCAAATTCCCGATTTAGAACTGAGGAGAAAAGTCCCACGCCGGCATAGAGATCGAGAGCGGTCCCGGTAGCGCCAGGGTCCCTTCGACTTCGCTCAGGGCAGGCCCCGCCGTCTGTCCAGTCGGCGTCTCGCCCATCGTTGCGTTTGGTTCCAGCAACGATGTTCACCAGTTCATCCGTCAAATGGCGATTCACCTGAAAGAACGCGCCAGCACTAACGCGGTAGGACGCTAGTTTGGTGTCGTAGGTGAGGTTGTCGTCTCCGCTCACGCCGAGCCGCGGCGGGTCACTGTCTCTTCCCGCCTTAGATGCAGGGCCTTCGACGAAAACCGAACCCACAATCTCGGCTACAGCATTCTTGAGTTCAGCGGCGAATTCTTCCGCCGCGTTAGTGATTTCCCCCGCGCAGTAGACCTCTGCCAGAAGTTTCGTGTCATCGGCATTGGCGAAGAATTCGATCTCCCGAACTGCGGACGGTACTCGTCCCTCGCGTCCCAACTGCCACATGGCTCCGATCGCCCGGTTGATCAAGGGCGAACTGATCGGGCACTCCTCCACTGGCAACTAGTTCGTGGGAATTGAATTTGAAATAGCCCAGCGCGAATTCCGGCGCGCCCTGGACCTGAAGCCGGGTACGATTGCGATAATTCCAGGGCGGCGAGGGATGGATTTTCAGTTCGGTGTCGAGCTCGATCTTGGCGATGCGGCGAAGGTTTTCTCTCAGGATCGCGGTTTTGATCTCGAGTTGATGTTCGTAGCTGGCGTGCTGATAGTGACATCCGCCGCAGCTCTGAAAGTACGGACAGCGCGGCTGGATGCGCCGGGGTGAAGCCTCGAGAATCCTGTCAGCATGGGCACGGGCAAAGCTTGGCTTCTGTTCGCGAAGGGTCGCCTCGACCCTTTCGCCGGGCAGGACAAAGGGGACGAATACAGCCTTGCCGGGGCCACGGTCATCGGCGGGTAAGCGGGCGAGGCCTTCCCCGCCGTAAATTAGTTTTTCGATGGTGAGTTGCAAGACTCGATTCTACAGACCGGAGGTTGCGTGCGGACAGTCATGCTACATTGAACCACTGCGACCTACCCTGGGTTCACATATAAAACAAACTCAGTCGCGGCAACCCATACTTCTCCAGCAACCGTTTGTGGACGTATTGCTTTTGCAGTTGATCGATCTGCGCAGCCGGCATCTTGCGACGGTAGGGCGCCAGTTCGCGATCGACCTCGGCGCGCACGGTAACGATTTCTTCGTCGGGCGTGGCCGTCAGCAGCACCGCAAACAACTTTTCCTCGAGTACCGTGAGTCGGCGCTCCAAATCTTCCAGCCGAGGTGCCGCGCTTTTGCTTTCTATCTCTGAAGCAAGATCACGCAGTGTGCCGGCCGTCTCCCGAGTCAGAGTGAGTCCTGAAATGCCGGGACGCTCCGGCAGCCTGGCGGCGAGAAGGTGGTCGGCGTTCCGGCGCAGAAAAGCCACGATTTCGGCAGTCTGAAATCCCGCCGTCGTGTCAGTTTGTTTTTTGCTGGATGCGCCCACGGCCGCTTCCTTCATCTCTTCGGCGGCGGCCAGCACTTCCTGTGCGCAATAGGCCAGGCTGTTCACCTTGTGTTTGGAGGGACGTTTCTCGTAGCGCTCAAAAGCTTCGTCAATGCCGCGCAACACGGCTTCGAGCGGAATGCCGGCATCCTTCCAGGTTTCTATCAGAGCCCAATCCAGCGTGGAAAGCAGCAGGATTCCGCCCCGGCGTCCCTGAAAGTGTTCTTCGATTTCGGTGAAATAATTGAAGTAGTTTTCCACGAACGACTCAGCGAGACCGCGACTTGGAGCCGTGAACCGGCGAAGCTGGGGAGGTTGGCGCGCCCCCCCGGCCGGATTTCGCGGCCGTGTTCCGCTCCCAGATGATGCGCAGGCCGTCCAGGGTAAGCAAATCGTCGACGTGCTTGATGTATTTGGAACCGGTGCCGATGAGCGAAGCCAGTCCGCCGGTGGCTACGACAGTGACGTCTTTTCCCATTTCGCCCAGCAGCCGCTCCAGGATTCCGTCTACCAGACCGAGGTAGCCATAGTAGAGGCCAGACTGCAGGCTGCCGACGGTAGTGCTGCCGATCACGCGGGCGGGTTTGCGAATGTCCACACGCGGCAGGCGCGCGGTGTTCTCGAACAGCGCGTCCGCTGAAATTCCAATGCCGGGGCAGATCACGCCCCCCTGATATTCCCCTTTGGCGGACACGCAATCGAACGTAGTGGCCGTGCCGAAATCCACCACCACGCAGGGGCCGCCGTACTTCTCGAAGGCCGCAACTGAATTGACGATGCGATCGGCGCCTACTTCGGCCGGGTTTTCGTAAAGCACCGGCATACCAGTCTTTACGCCGGGCTCAATGAAGAGCGGCTTGGTGTTGAAATAACGTTCGCAGACCTGGCGTAGGGTGGAATCGACGGGCGGTACTACCGAAGAAATAATGATCCCGCGGATGCCTGTGACTTCAATCTTGTCCATGGCGAACAGGTTGCGGAAAAGTACGCCGTATTCGTCCACGGTCTGAGTGGCAACCGTAGCGACCCGCCAGTTCGCCACAATTCGCTCATTGTGGTGCGAGCCAGTGCCATCCTCTTTTGCGGCTTTCGCAAAGACGCCCAGCACCGTATTAGTGTTGCCGACGTCGAGGACAAGAAGCATAGTGAATGCTCATATGGTTCCGTGTGGGTCCGGGTCTCTGACCCGGACAGGCCGTCGCGGTTTTTGCGACGGCAGTCTTGCGGAATGCGAAAAGCACTGTCGAGCTGCGCTCGACCTGGACGGGTCTGAGACCCGTCCCTACACAGTCTGTGCAACACAGTGTTTGCTACTTCAGTGTGACTGTACCGCTCAGAACCGTTCGCAGGCCCTGCGCCGTTCGCACCTGCAGAAAGCCCCGCTGATTCAGACCTTCGGTCACTCCTTCAAAGCCGCCGTTTTCTTCCACTCGTACCTGCCGGCCTCGTGCCGAAGACGACTGCTCCTGAAATCGCTGCAAAATCGACTCGTGCGCATCCGGGTTCTGCAGCAGATTGCGATATTCGCGATCGAGAGATTTTAGCAAAGCGGTGCACAGGTCCACGCGCGACCACTCCGTACCGCTGGCCAGGCGCAAGGATGTAGCCGTCTGCTGGAGATCGGGAGGAAATCCTGCCTGATTCACGTTGATGCCGATGCCTACCACAATGTAGCGGACGCGGGTCGCTTCGGCGTTCATCTCAGTCAGGATGCCGCAGAATTTCCTGCCTTCAAGCAGCAGATCGTTCGGCCACTTCAGATCGGGCACGAGGCGGGAATCGACCTGCTGGACCGCGGCGTGGACCGCAAGTCCGGCAGCGAGGGAAAGGATCAGAGCTTCCGCCGGCGCCACCACCGGACGCAAAACCACCGAGCAGTAGATCCCCGCCGACGGTGCCGAATCCCACTGATGCGAGCCGCGTCCGCGTCCGGCGATTTGTTCTTCCGCCACGAAGACGCTGCCTTCGGGCGCACCCGCTCCGGCGCTCGCCATGGCTTCACTGTTGGTTGAGCCAATCTTGTAATAGTGGTGAATTTCCTGAGCGAAGATTGTGCCTTTGAGAAAAGGCGCAAGCATGTCAGGCAGCAACAAGTCTGGCGCAGCCCTAAGGCGGTAGCCGGTCGCCGGATGCCCGGCAATCTCGACTCCCAGCGTACGCAGTTGCTGCACCAGGCGCCAGATCTCCGAACGGCTGATCCCGATCTCCTCGGCAATCTTGGTGCCGCTCACCACGACGGTGGCGTTCTCCATCAGCAGTCGAACAATGCGGCCCAGCCGAAGGTCGGTTTTCTGCGGCGCAAGGTTGTGTGGCGCGGGCGTCCCCGCCCGCGTACGTTTCCGAGTTGTCGTTGCTTTCTTGATGGTGGAATTATGCGGGAGAGCGACGGAAAGAACAAATCCATAGAGGACGGGCGTCCCCGCCCGTCAGCGGTGAACTTTGTGATGAGGGGCTAGGGCGCCCGTCCTCTATCGATCCGATCCCAAGGGTTTCGCTGAATGCTAATAGCTGACGGCTTGACAGCTTCTTACGCAGGCGTCACTCGCAAGCTCATATCTACCGCCGTGGCGGAATGGGTTAGGGCGCCGACCGAGATGAAATCCACACCGGTCTGCGCATAGGCGCGCACGTTTTCCAGATTGATGCCTCCGGAGCACTCGACGGGAATGCGCCGGTCCCCCCGGGCGCAGCGCGCGACAGCTTCCTTTACCTGTTCGACCGACATGTTGTCCAAGAGGACAGCCTCCGCGCCGTGGGTCAGAGCTTCTTCCAACTCCGCCAGAGTCTGTACCTCGACTTCAATCGGCTGCGAGCCGCGCCGGTTGCGGTGGGCCCGTTCTAGCACCGGCACAATACCCCCGGCCAGCGCGATGTGATTGTTCTTGATCAGAACGCCGTCAGACAGGTCGAGACGATGGTTCTGCCCACCGCCGCAGCGCACTGCATACTTATCGAGCACCCGCAGGCCGGGCACGGTTTTCCGGGTGTCCAGGATACGCGCCTTGGTTCCGGAAACCGCGTCTACGAATTTGCGGGTCAGGGTGGCGATTCCGCTGAGCCGCTGCAGAAAGTTCAGAATCACGCGCTCACAGGAAAGAATGACACGCGCATTGTGGCGGACTACCGCGATTGTCTGGCGGCTGTGCAAACGCACCCCGTCGAAGACTTCGGGATGGCTGGTGACTTCGTAATGCGAGGTCACGGCTCCATCCAGTGCAGCGTAGACATCGAGAATGCGAGACACGCACCCGACTCCCGCCAAAATGCAATCCTGCTTGGCGATGATGGTGCCGGCAGCGCGCTGGTTCGGGTCGATGCAGGCGTAGGTGGTGGCATCGCTGGTGGCGCGGTCTTCCAGCAGTGCGTTCTCGACGATGGCGGTGATGCGGCGGCCGTTCCAATCCATAATTCGCCAATTTCAAAGAACTGAGAACCTGGAGAACTGACAACTGATATTTTGAAAACCAGTTCCCAGTTCTGAGATGTCAGTTCCCAGTCTAAGAGACTAACTCCCGAAGTTTGCTCCCAATCTTCTCACGCAGGACTTCCAGTTCCGTCGAACGCTTGCGCATGCCTTCGACTACTTTCGGAGGGGCCTTGGACAGAAACTGCTCGTTGCTCAACTGCCGCTGACCGTTACCAATTTCTTTTTCGATCTGCTCCAGTTCTTTTTTCAGGCGAGCGCGCTCGGCTGCGACGTCGACCTTCTTCTCGTAGACGACCTGCACGTCGAATCGCGCCGTGGAGCGTGTACCATCCAGTTTCGCCAGCGAACCCTCGGCGAACGCCATGCTCTCAACATTGGCCAGACGCTCGATGGCGCTGCGGTTATCTTCAAGCAAGGACCTGATATCAGCTTCCGGCGTGAAAACCTGGATTGGCACTTTCTGTTTTTGATCGACCTTCAATTCGGCGCGAAGCGTGCGCACGGCCACGATCAGATCCTGCAGGATGGCCATTTTCGTTTCAGCCGCGAGATCGATTTGCTTTTCGTCCGCCTGCGGATACGCCGCCAGCGCCACCGATTTCAGTGGCGGGTGAGCGTCATAGATAGCCTGCCAGATTTCTTCGGTGATGAAAGGCATGACCGGATGCAACAGCCGCAACGAGGCTTCAAAAAGGTTAAGCAGGTTGCGGCAGGCAGTGGTCGCGGACTCTTTGCCGGCGGGACCTTCCGCGTTTAGCCGTCCCTTGATGAGCTCGATATACCAGTCACAAAAATCTCCCCAGAAAAAATCGTAGATGCGGTTTGCCGCCTCGTGAAACCGGTAATCGCGCAGCGCTTCATTGACGTCTTTGGCAGTACGATGGAAGCGCGAGCGAATCCAGACGTCCTCCAGCAGATCAGATTGGACAGTCTCCGCCCCTGGCCGGAGTCCGGGATCGACTCGATCCACGTTCATGAACATGAACCGGGCCGCATTCCAGATCTTGTTAGCGAACGCGCGATAGCCGTCGGTCCGGCTTTCGCTGAACGCGATGTCCGTGCCCGGAGCCGCCATGGCTGCCAACGTAAATCGGGTGGCATCGGTACCGAAGCGCTGAATAATATCCAGAGGATCGATCACGTTCCCTTTTGTCTTCGACATTTTCTGCCGCTCGGCGTCGCGTACCAGCGCGTGGATGTAGACCTGGCGGAAGGGAACGCTGTCGTCTTTCTTGTCAGCCCATCCGCTGGCCTTCTTCAGCACAGGGTCCTGCTGGTGACCATGCATGAAGTGGCAACCAAACATGATCATGCGCGCTACCCAGAAGAATAGAATTTCATAGGCAGTGATCAACAGCGTCGTCGGATAGAACACTTCCTGATCACGCGTCTTTTCCGGCCAGCCCAGGGTGGTGAATGGCAGCAACCCGGACGAGAACCAGGTATCCAGCACGTCGGTGTCCTGTTTCAATTCTGAATCGCCGCACTTCGTACATTTCGCCGGAGTCTCGCGGGCGACGATGATCTCTCCACACTTGCAGTGCCACGCGGGAATGCGATGTCCCCACCACAGTTGCCGCGAGATACACCAGTCGTGGATGTTATGCATCCAGTTCAGGTAAATCGTTTTGTAGTTCTCGGGAACGATCGTGATCTCGCCGTTTTCCACGACCTCTGTCGCCCGCTCCGCCAGCGACTTGATCTTGATGAACCATTGCGTGGAGAGCCGCGGCTCGACCACGGTTCCGCAACGGTCGCATTTGCCGAGAGCGATGGTGTAGTCCTTTTCTCCAACCAGAAAGTTCTGTTTGCGCAGATCCTCGAGGACGCGCTCGCGAGCGGCAAAGCGGCTCAGCCCGGCGTACGGGCCGGCGTTCTGGTTCATGTGCGCGTGCTCGTCCATCACGTCAATCTGCGGCAAGTTGTGGCGCAGGCCGGCCTGGAAGTCATTGGGATCATGTGCCGGGGTGACTTTCACAGCCCCGGTCCCGAACTCGGGATTAGCCAGTTCGTCGGTGATGATCGGAATCTCACGGTTCATCAACGGCAGCAAAACGTTCTTTCCGTGCAGATGCTTGTAACGCTCATCCTTTTCATTGACCGCGACCGCAGTATCGCCCAGCATCGTCTCAGGACGGGTGGTGGCCACGGTGATGAATTCGCTGGTGCCGACGACCGGATAGCGAATCTCGTAAAGCTTGCCCTGGACTTCTTCGTGCTTAACCTCAAGATCGGAGATCGCCGTACCGCAACGCGGACACCAGTTAACGATGTATTTGCCGCGATAGATCAGACCTTCTTCATGAAGGCGAACGAAGACCTCGCGCACGGCGCGGGAAAGGTTCTCGTCCATGGTGAAATATTCGCGGTCCCAGTCGACCGAATCTCCGAGTCGCTTCATCTGCTCGAGGATCGCGCCGCCGTAATGTCGCTTCCACTCCCAGACACGCTCGACAAAGGCCTCGCGTCCGAGATCGGTTCTCTTCTTGCCTTCACTGGCAAGCTGGCGCTCCACCATCATCTGGGTGGCGATGCCGGCATGGTCGGTGCCCGGAAGCCACAAGGTGAGAAATCCACGCATGCGATGCCAGCGCACGATGATGTCCATCTGCGTGTGGTTCAGCATGTGGCCCATGTGCAGACGCCCGGTAACGTTTGGCGGCGGAAGCAGCAGAGTGAACACGGGCCGCGATTCGCCGGGCGGGGGGGCAGACACGGAGAAAAGCTTTTCTTTGATCCAGTAGTCAGCCCAGCGCGTTTCAATCGCGCCCGGCTCGTACGATTTGGGCAGATCGTGGGGCATGGATTTCGCGGCCTGGCTGTCAGTACTCAGTCTGTCAGCTTTCAGCCAGGGGCGGCTGGTGAGTGCCGCCCCGTGTCCGATGCCAATACGCTTGGTCAGGAAGCTGAAGGCTGAGGGCTGAAGGCTGATAGCTGACTTTTGATATTACAGTCCGGAGAAAACCAGGGTCAAACGAGTGGACGCGGAACCCACCCTTCAAGCAGGAAGGGTGGGCCCGGCTGTAAGTGGTCGTTTATGGATGCATGGTCTCTCTCAACGTTGCGGAGACACTGGTGCTTGCCCCCGGCGTAGCTGGTGGCAACGGTCCTGGTTCCCGCGCTTGCAAGTCGACCTGGCGACGCTGCTGTGTGTCGGTCAGTGTGGCACCGGGTTATCGCCTCCGTCCGAAAAGGTCAGACATTACATCGACGTGTTCGTCGCAGGCATGGTTCAGGCAGCCGAGCCCGAAGCCGGCCTCGAGGGTTCTAGTCAGCGAGAAGTGGGTATAAAATCTCTCGCTCTTCACGCCGTGCGGTCCATAGTTAGTATCGACGATCACCAGCACCTTGTTCAGATTGGGCACGAAGCTGTAATCATTTTCGTCCCACACCACAACAATCGCGTTGCGGCCACGTTCCCACCCAGGAGACTTGTGGATCGCGTTAACAATCGTTTTTAGGGTGAGGTCGCCGATATAAATCAGCGCCGGGTTCAGGCCGCCTTGCGAGCCGTCGGTAATGGGATCAAAGGCGCACTGCGCCCCGCCGTTGCCGCGTCCGTGCTGATCGTTGCACTGGTTGGGCGAAATGAGTGCCAGCGAGGGAAGGCGGCCGGAACTCAGGTCGTCGTAAAGGCCCCCTTTGCCTTCGAAGCCCACAACGTTGGCCAGGCTGTTGTTGGGGTCGTGGCCGTCCTGCACACTCTTGAAATACACAAACGGGTTGTGCTTTGCGGCATACAGTTTGAGGAAGGCGTTCGAGCCGCCAAGGTTGTCGGGGATGGTCGAGAGGTCGGTGAAGAAGCCGTCGCTGTAGGCGATGCCGTCAGCTCCCGTTATGGGCAGGCTCTCCTGATAGCTCTTCCAACGGCGACCCTTCTCTGCTAACTGATCTCCGATCATCTTGCCAACGATGTTGGAGGCAGCTGGGATCGATCGACCATCAATGCTGATCAAGCCCGGAGGGCAGGGGTCGAGCACATCCGGATTCGGACACTCGTTCGTGGTGTCGACGGCCGGCGTCTCGGCATCCGTGCCGGTGCCCGCGATGGGGCAAACGTTGGGGCTGGAGGGAAAATCAGTCGTTGTGTACGGAGGCTGCCCAAGATTAGGAGTGCAGTTTTGGTTGTGCCAGTCGGGAGCGTTGTCGCTGCGCACACCGAAGTTCGATCCGCCCACGATTTCCAAATAGTTGGTGGAACTGGGATGGCCCACCGCGAAGTAATTGGTCGTGGAATTGGCGACATTTGCATATCGGTTGGCGAACGGGGCGTCCGGGTTCCCGACGATTTGGCTGAAACCATGGTTCTCCATCATGATGACGAAGACATGGTCCAGACTGGGGATACCTTCGGGGACGCGGCCTTCGGCGGCGAACATATTGCTGACCAACGCTGTAGCCAACAGACCCAGAATTGCGGTCTTGTTTCTCATGGAAGTCCACCTTTTTGGGGAAAATAGTCGGGCCCTGATTATGCTTGCCTGGCGCCGACTCGAAAACTGATGAGTACAGTAGAGTGAGTTGGTTACGGTGCGGTTACACGAAGGTTAAGATTCGGTGAATAGCCGGGGCGGCGGGTAGAACAGAATTTTTGCCGGAGAGTAATACCCTCTCGAACGGGGCGAGGAAAGACTGCGGCTTCTACTTCTTTTTCTTTTTGTCTTTCTCTTTCTTTTCCGAGCTCATCTTCTTGGCGATTTCTTCGACCAGCTTGGGTCTTAGTTCGGCCAACATGGTGTCGACGATGCTGGCGATTGCGGTTGACTCGCCCGGCGCTTCGGTTGCGTCGCTGTCAACTTGCTCAGTCTCGGCATCTACCTCTGCAGCCGCTTCTGCGCTTTCGAGTGTCGCCGGTGCCACCGCCTCTTCGGGTTGGGGGCCAACTTCCGCCATCGTTGTGTTCTCTTCGGGCGCTGACGCAGGCTGCGCACTGGGCTCTGAACCCGGCTCTAAACTGGGCTCCGAAATAGGCTCCGAGCTCGGCTGCGGGCTGACGAACGATTCGCGAATGTGCTTCCAGTTCTGCCATGCGGCGGCCAGTTCCGCTTCGCGCTGAGTACTCTCCGGGTGCGCGGTTGAATTGTTCTGTGAAAACCCTGGCGCTGTAGACGCGGAAGACAGCTCTTCGGCTGGTTGTGCGCGTTCGGTGGTGGAACCCGCCGAGGCTGCTGCCGCATACGCGGATTCTGCTGCCGCCGGGGCGGGCTCGGTATATCCGACGGCCGGCGACTCCACGCTCGCGCTCTCCACAGTGACAGGAGCCGGGACAGTTTCCGCTTCCGCCGGCGCAGCGGGTGCTTCGACGCTTGCCACGGCCACCGCCGGTTGCGCAATTTCCGTGGGCTCGACCACCGGAGGCTGGCTTGGTACTTCAGAGCTTGAAACTTGAGGGCTTAAAACTTCAGATCTAGGGACTTCAACTACGGTCGCAATTGCAGATGGCAAAACTGCGGGCGCGGCATCCACCGCCACGCTGGCTGCACGAGCCTGCTCCATCTCGTGTTCCAGCACCAGCATTGCCTCGTCTGACGCGACTGCGACTGCTTCCGCGGTCCATCGCGGACCGCTAGCCTGGACGGCGGCGGTGATTCCGGACTGGTAAGCGGACGTGGAAAATTCCTGACCGGTTCGGGCCGAGGTTTGCGCGGGCTGTATGTTTTCGATGCCATGGCCATTTGCCGGCGCCAGCCAGGCAATCGCAGCCATGACCTCAGCATCATTTCCGTTGCCTGCCGGTTTTTCGGCCGCCGGGCTTTCTGCTTCCGCCGTAATTCTTGTTTCGGAATCCGCCTGGGCCGCAACTGCGGGCAGTTCCGGTGTGGCAGGTTGTTCTTCTGGCTTTGCGGGTTCGCTTGCGACCGTTTCGGATACCGCCTCCGCCGCTCTCGCCGCGGCTTCGACGGATATTTCTACCGGGGCCTCTTCACGAATTTCTTTCTCAGGTTCCGGCGCGGAAGGCAAAGTTGCCGCCGGCACATCGGTCACGACGGGCGGGACGGGCGCAATCTCCGAGGATGCCACTTCCTGAATCGCGACTGACTCCACGGGAGGAGTCTCAGGCGCGGCCGCGGTTTGCTGAGGCTCGCCGCCAATCGATGCTGCTGCAGCCGCAATCGCGGCGATTTCTTCCGGAGTAATGTCGGCGGGCAAGCCGGCAGGAATCGGACGTTCAAACTCCCTCGGTTCCGCGGCTTGAAGCCTTCGCCTCGGTCCAACTCACGGGACATGGAGGTAGGGACTTCGGCGGGTTCCGCTTCACCTGGTTTCGGTTTGAAATTGGGGGAGGGAATCGTCAGGCGATTCTTCCAGCCGGTTTCCTTGTCCCCGAAGCTCGCACCCTTGTCGGACTGCTCGACCGCGGCCAGGGCCTTGGCGAAACGGCCGGATTTTTGTGGCTGCGGTGCGGCGACGATCTTGTCCTCAAGCTTGGTAAGCGCGGTCAGAAGTTCGGTTGCTTCAAACGGCTTGACGATGAAGGCATCGGCGCCCACACGCCGCGCCTCTTCCGGCTTGAATGGCTCCAGCTTGCCTACTGTCAGCAGCACCGGAATCCGCGTTGTGTCCGGGTTTTCCTTAACCCTCTGACACACTTCCAGGCCACCGTAGCCGGGCATATAAACGTCGAGCACGATCAGATCGGGCTTATTTTCATTGATTTTCTTGAGCGCGGCAGAGCCGTTATTGACCGTGATGACGTCATAACCAGCGTCCGTAAGGATCCGGCGGCCCATGTTCTGGGCAGTCACGCTGTCGTCGGCAAGCAGTATTCTTCGCGCCAAGGGATTTCCTTTGGTGAGGGGGAGACAGCCTGAAGTTAATTGGTGCCGGGCTGTAAGTCAATGAGAAGAAGACAGTAAGCACGTTACCAGTGGTCAGTGACGAGTGGGTAGCAACGGCCCCTGGCTTGCTAACATTGCCTCTTCCCTACGCTTCGACCCACTCAACGGTAACCGGCGCGACTCAGAAGGGGACAACCTTCCGCAGGCCCTTCTTTTTCTTGTGCTTGCTGGAGGAAGTGGCCGAATCCTCGTCCTTGTCGTCGGCGCTGGATGTCGATGAGGATGACGCGCCGTCAGCTGGTTTAGTGGCCCCCGCTGCCGCTGCCGCTGGCGCATTGGTGCCGGGATTGTCTGCACCGTTCTGAATCTCATTTACCTGCGTAGGAGCGGGCGCCGCCGGAGCGCCGTTGCCAACGTTTGGCTTCAGCTCATTCGGATCGGGCGCCACGTTAGGTTTCAGTTCGTTGGCATCCTGGGCAGCGGCATCGGGAGTTGGCGAAGCGGGAGATGTAGCGGGATTTGCGGCTGGGACAGCGGTGGTCTCAGGCGCAGGGCTGTCGGAACGAGGCGCGGGCTGGTCCGGCTTCAGCGGTCCGTTGCCAACGGTTTCGATCGCCACCGAATTGTCCCCAGGGGCGGCGCTCCCCATCATGGCGCGGGTTGCTTCCTGCACCACTGAAGTGGCGCTCACCACTTGCGGATCGACCAGGGTGGGCTCGCCGACTCTCGAGGCCTGGGCGACGTCAGGGTGCTTCTGGAAGTTCCTGAGCACCTTCGAGACTGTGCTGCTTTCCCGGCGGCTGTCTTCTTCCGCTTTATTTTGCGCGATCGCAGCTTTGGTCGGCTTGGGTACCGGCTGGTGCAGAGCCTGCAAGCGGGCCTTGGCATCGTCGGTCCGATTCATCATCGGATAACGAGTCAGAATGCGGGAGTAGGCCTCAGCCGCATCCTTGGTGAATTCCTGGATCATGCGGGCTTTGGCGGTCTCATTGCCCGGCCTTGACCGCACCATCGTGATTTCGCCTTCATAAGCCTGTCCCAACAGATAAAGTGCTTCGTCGGCCTGGCTATAGAGGGGATACTTGTCCAGCAGCGAACGCAGCCGCGCGATCGAAGCGGGATAGGACTGGCGCAGGTAATAGAAACGTCCCACGCGGAATTCGCGTTCCGCGATTACTTCCTGCACTTCCATCAGGCGCTGCTTGCCTTCCGCCACCACCTTCTTGTTGTCGGGATATTGCAGGATCAGCTGGCGGTATTCTTCCTCGGCCCGCATGGCGTGGGTGTAATCGCGATCCGGCTTTTCCATCTGCTGATAGTGGATGTTGGCAATCTTGAGCTGCGCCTCGGCCGCTTCCGGCATGTTGGGAAAGAAGGTCTCAAAGTCCTTGTACTCGATTTCCGCTTGCGCCAGCGACGTTCCTCCACCCTCCGCATACCACGAGTCGGCCACCGCCAGTTTGGCGCGGGCGATGTACTCCGAATCCGGGTAGGCGTTGATCAGAGTCTGCAGAGTGATCCGGGCCACATCGAAGCGGTTGTGCTTCATGGCATCCATGGCCCGGTCGAACAGGACCTTGTCGGGCTGCTTGGAGCCCACATTCGCCAGCGGATTATTGACCTTCTTGTTGGTGCAGGCGACGCTAAAAGCCAGCGCCATCAACAGAAAGACGACCGGAATACGACGTGACATTAGAACCCCTTGAGATCACCACAGGCTGTGTGGGGCCGGGTCTCCGACCCGGCCGGGCGGGTCAGAGACCCGCCTCTACACGATCAAGATCTAAACCCTCTGCAGTGTGGCCTCCACCGCAGTCTTCAACAACTTCTCCGCATTCACCTTTGGATCGCCTTTACCGAAGATGGCGTTGCCTGCTACCAGAATTTCAGCCCCAGCTCGAACCACTTCGGCCACGGTGGTAAGGTCAATCCCGCCATCTACTTCAATACGATAGTCTAAACCCCGCTGTGCCCGCAGGTCCGCGAGGCGGCGAATTTTATGGACGGCTCCGGGAATGAACTTCTGGGCTCCAAAACCCGGGTTCACCGACATGACCAGTATATAGTCCGCGATATCCAGAACCTCGCTCAGGGTATCAACCGGGGTCGCCGGATTGATGACCACGCCGGCCCGGCAATCATGGCTCTTGATCAAGTGGAGGGTGCGATTCAGATGTACGCAGGCCTCCTGGTGGACGGACATCCAATTGGCGCCGGCCGCGGCAAACTCGGGAATGAACTGGTCCGGATTCTCGATCATCAGATGGCAGTCCAGCGGCAACTCGGTCACTTTGCGCAGGGACTTCACCAGCGGGGGCCCCATGGTCAGGTTGGGCACGAAATGACCGTCCATAATATCCACATGGACGACGGTGCCGCCGCCCGCGGTAGCGTCGCGCACCTGATCCGCCAGATGGGCGAAGTCAGAGGCCAAAATCGAGGGTGCGAGTTCAATCAACCTGGGCTCTCGCAGTAATGCGTAAGTGGTGAAATTCTACCATGCGCAGCAGGAGTATTCCTTGGCGACCTTCGCGTTCTTTGCGGTTAAAAATTGAACCGCAAAGGACGCCAAGGACGCCAAGAACGAATTTCACCCCGTAACCTTTTTCCTCCCCGGAAGTTTATATAGTTAGAGGCACGATGGCCGTAAGAAGACCAGCGAGAAGCTCCCGGGGGGAAGCGTCCGGCTTGCCGGGAGACGACCGTCTGCTGGTGGAAGCGGCGAAGAAGGATCCGAGCCGGTTTGCCGAGCTCTACGAACTCAACTTTGCGCGGGTGTACGCTTACATCGCGCGACGCGTCGGCGATCGCGATGTGGCTCAGGATCTGACCTCTGACGTCTTCCACAAAGCGTTAGCCAGCATTCAGAATTTCGAATGGCGGGGTGTGCCCTTCGCCGGCTGGTTGTTGCGGATCGCCGCCAATATGATTGTCGACCGGTCAAAGCGCTCGGGCAGAGAGGTTTCCGGCCAGGACGGTCTTCCCGAACCCAGCACCCAGCCCAATCTTGAGGAAATCGATCGCCAGGGACAGCTCTTTCGCCTGGTGGAGCAGTTGCCGCCCGATCAACGGCGGGTGATCGGGATGCGCTTTGCCGAGGAGAAAAGTATCTGTGAGATTGCAACCGAGTTGGGCCGCAGTGAGGGCGCGGTGAAGCAGTTGCAATTCCGCGCCTTGCAGAACTTGCGGGCCCGGATGGAGGGTGCCAATGGCTAAGCGCTCTCTGCCCCAGCGTTCCAGGGTCGAGCAACTCGATCAGGCTGTGACCCAGCTTCTCGCCGGGCCGGTGGTAACGGTTCAATCCACAGACCCGGAGTTGCTGCCGTTGCTGCACATCGCCGCCGAGTTGCGCCGGCTCCCGCGCGAGGACTTCAAAGCCCGTCTCAAAGCTGATCTGGAAAGGAGCACTTCAATGGCAACTACGACAGAATCCATCTCCGCGGTTCGAACCGTCGCGTCCCCGAGACTGACATTTAAGAACCCGGCTAAGGCAATCGAATTTTATGAGAAGGCATTTGGGGCGAAAGAGACCTTCCGCTTCGAGAACGAAATGGGAATCGGCCATGCCGAGATCATGATCGGAGACTCTCTCATTATGCTCGCCGAGGAGTGGCCCGACGGCGGACGCTACAGCGCCGAGACCTTGGGTAATTCCCCGGTCTGGATGACAATTCGCGTTCCTGATGTGGACGCCTTCGCGGCGCGCGCGGTTGCCGCCGGCGCGAAGCTGCAGCGTCCAATCACCGACCAGTTCTACGGATACCGCGACGCAACTTTGCTCGACCCCTTCGGATATACCTGGAGCGCCTCTACGGTGAAAGAAGAGATGTCGCTCGACGAGATGCATCGCCGCTTCCGAGAGATGATGAAGGTTCAGGAGAAGAAGAAGCCGGTAGTGGATCCGGTACCCAAGGGTTACTCCACGCTCACAGCGTACGTCGTGGCGCAAGATGCGGACGGGCTGATTGATTTCATCAAGAAAACGTTCGATGGCGAGGAACTGTTCCGCAGCGGCCCCGGATCGGAGGGCGGTCTGCACTGCGAAGTGCGGATTGGTGATTCCATGCTAATGGTAGGTGGCGGTGGCGCGGGAATGAAATGGCGCGGTACTCCGATGCCCACCGCATTCCACATCTATGTACCCGACTGCGATGCGACCTATGCTCGCGCCCTGGAAGCGGGAGCCACGTCGCTCCATGAACCCGCCGATCAGTTCTATGGCGAGCGCTCCGCCGCCGTGAAAGATAGTGCCGGGAACTTCTGGTACATCGCGACCTACAAGGGAGACAGCTACAAGTGGAAGGGGGCGCCCACGCTGCAACCATTCCTGCATCCGCTGCGCGCCGAGCCGGTGGTCAAATTCGTGACGCGCGCGTTCGGCGCCCAGGAACTTGGCCGGTACACCACGCCGGACGGCGTGATTCATCACACCACGGTGAAGATCGGAACCGGCCTGATGGAAATGGGCGAAGCCCACGGTTCTTACCAGCCCATGCCGACAATGTTCTACCTGTACGTGGAAGACTGTGATGCCCTGTACAAGCGCGCTCTGGAGGCTGGCGCAACGTCAATTTCCGCGCCTCAGGACCAGCCCTACGGTGATCGCAGCGCCGGCGTAACCGATCCCTTCGGCAACAAGTGGTACATCGCCACGCATATCAAAGACGTAAGCATGTAGGAGCATGCCTGTGTGGCGCGGGCGCCCCTGCCCGCGGTTTTTAAGTATTCGGAACGAATCACGGCCGGCCCAAACCGACAAAGACTGTCGAGCCTGCGCTCGACCGGGCAGGTGAGACACCTGCCCCTACGTGGTTGTTTCGTGCGGGCGAATCGTCCGCAGCCACACTGCTAACACCTACTGCGGGAGCTTGGCGTACTCGGCTTTGGCTTCTTTCAGGATGGGGACATCCGGGTCGGCATCTTTCCACAGCGCAAAGAAATCCTGGTAGGCGGTGCGAGCGCCCGCATTGTCGCCGGAGAGCGCCCGGGCTCGCCCCAATCCCAGATGAGCTAGCGAGCATGCCACTAAAGTCCCGCAGACTCCGCGATGACTCAAAATGTTCTGGAATTGTTCGGCAGCTTCTTTGCCCTGGTGCAGGCGGAGATAGGCCAGGCCGCGCACATAGCTGGGCATAACCCGCGCGGGCCAGCCGAACTCGAAAGGAGTGGCAGCCTGGAGCAACTTGATCGCTTTACCGGGATTGCCCCTGCCGACTTCAACCAGGGCGCGGATCGATGGTACCGCTACATTGTTGACCAGAGTGTCGGTTGGAAAGCGCTTGGTAAGCTCATCAGCGATCGCCGCTGCCGGGATGACGTCGCCGGCTGTGGCCAGCGCGTAGCCCGTAGAAGTAAGCGTGGGGCGGCTGCGATCCAGGGCCAGCGCAGTCCGCACTAACTCTCGCGCCTGGGCCGTGTTCCCGACTTCGGCTTCGGTCCGCGCCTGGCGGCTCATAATTCCCGCTGTGTTTTCTGGCAGCTTTGCCCGCTGCGCGCTGTCCACCGCCTGCCGGTAAATCTCCGTCGCCTGCTGTAGCTTGCCGGAAGCGGCGGTTGCTTCCGCGATGGTTTCCAGCATTACGAACTCATCCGTCCTGCCTTTCGCCCAATCCGCCTCATGCTGCATTGCCGCCTTGTCGCCTTCGAGAAAGGCCAGCAGGTAAAGGTCGACGTGCTCACCCACCGCATCCAGCTTGAGGCTCACTTCCTTTTGGCGGATGTCTTTGGCCTCCGCAAAGCGGTCCAGGCCCATGTAAGCGCCACCCAGGACCCCGTAACTGAAAGCGCTGTTCGGATCCAGGCGGATGGTTTCCTGGGCTTCTACAAGGGCTTGGTCAAACTTGCCAATCCAGGCGTTATCAATGGCGAGATTATTGGTGGGAATGGAATCCCGCGGATACGTCCGCTTCCACAGCTGATAAGCCTCCATCGACTTGTCGATTTCCCCGGTGACAATTTCGTAGTAGTGGGTGGAAATATAGAGCTTCTCCAGTTCGCTGGCCCGTTCCCGCCGCTCGAAGGCCTGCGTCATGTTTTCCCTGGCTAGAGCACTCTGGCCGGTATTGGCGTAGGACTGGGCCAGACGCGCATAGGCCACGGCGAAATTGGGGTCTAGTTCGATGGCATGTTTGTAAAGAGGAATGGCGGTGTACTCAGACCCTTTGTTCCGCTCTGCCTCAGCCAGACTAAATGCCTTGAGCGCTTCCAGCGATGAGGTAGTGGCTTCTTCGACCGGCGCATCAAATTTCTGCACCGAAGCCAGCGACTCTCCCAGCTTGCCGCGCAGGCTCGAGGCCGCCTTCCCCACCGCGGCCAGCACCTGCTCTTTCTTGTCCGCCTGAACCTGCTCGCGCGCCAAGCTGTCGCCGGTCTGGCAATTCACCGCATTCACGTCCACTACATACTGGCTGCCGATGTTGCTGATGGCGCCGTTCAGGACAGCCTTGATTCCTTCGCGCTGGCATACCTCTCGCGCCAGGTCGGGGGTTAATCGTTCATCTGGAGACCGACCCATAAACTTCAGCGTGTCTCGCACCCGTTCCTGGGGAAAGACGTTCAGGTACGGCGACTGCTCCAGTTGCACCGCCAAAGCCTGTTTCAGGGTGCCATCGAAAACCGCATCTCCGGTGGTGTTGACGAAGTCGGTCAGCAGGATGGAATCTTTTTCGGTTAGTGATCGCGAACTCTTGCGGTAGAAAAAGCCCGCCACTGCTGCCGCCACGATGAGCGCGGCCAGTGCCGCAATGTACCACTTCTTTTTTCCACTAGCGCCAGGCGCCGCCACTACCAGTGTCGAGGCCGGGCCTGAAATCGCCGGCTGTACTGCAGGAGCGGAGGGGGCGCACGGCGCCACTGCCGATGCTCCGGACGAAACCGGCGTGACTACCGGTTCGGCAGCGGCACTCACCGACGAACTCTTGCCTGAATCGATCTCCCGCTTGAGGCGCTTCAGGTCGCCACGCATCTCCGACGCCACCTGGTAGCGAAGATCGCGATCCTTTTCCAGGGCCTTGTTGATGATGCGTTCCAGTTCCGCTGGCAGATTGGGATTCAGACGCACGGGCGCGGTCGGCGCGCGGTTAAGGATGGCGTCAAAGATTACCGCTGAGGTGTTGCCGACGAAGGGCTGACGGCCAGTTGCCATTTCATACATCACCGCGCCGAAAGAGAACAGGTCGGTGCGGGTATCCAGTTCTTCACCCCGCGCCTGCTCTGGCGACATGTAGGCCACAGTCCCTACCGTGCTGCCCGGACTGGTGAGGTTGGCCGCATCGACGGCCGCGGTAGCGAAGGACGCACCGACCGGTTCCGGTTGCGGCGCGGACTGACCCGCAACTTTGGCCAGGCCGAAGTCCAGAATCTTGGCCTGTCCGCGTTTGGTAAGAAATAAATTCGCCGGTTTCAGGTCACGATGGACGATGCCCGCGGTGTGCGCCACATCCAGCGCATCGGCGATCTGCGCTCCGAAGTCGACCAACTGGTCCACCGAAATGGGCTTGCCCTCAATGCGGTATTTCAGCGTGGTGCCGTCGAGGTATTCCATGACGATGTACTGGCGGTTGTCGTCCTCGCCAATGTCGTAGATCGTGCAAATGTTGGGATGGTTGAGCGCGGACGCTGCCCGGGCCTCGCGCCGGAACCGTTCCAGCGCCTGCGGGTCCTGGGCCAGGTCTTCAGGCAGAAACTTCAGCGCCACACGGCGACCCAGGCGCATGTCTTCGGCTTCGTACACCACGCCCATGCCACCGCCTCCCAGCTTGTGCAGAATGCGGTAGTGCGAGATGGTTTCGCCGATCATATTGGGCCGATCACAAGAGATCGGCCATGTTAGGCTGCCAACCTTTGGCAAGTCAATTTAAGCAGTCGTAGCGATCTGCGCCCAGGTGGGATGGCCGCCCCCGGCCGTCCGGTCGAGCGCAGTTCGACTCCTGTTGGGGGAAGGTGACTGTCCGGGCAATAAGGGCAGGGGGCGAGGGCTCCTTCGACTTCGCTCAGGACAGGTCCGCGCCACACAATCTCCCTGTTGTAGACTTCACTGCAATGAGCTCTACCGACCAGCTTGGATTCAGTTTTAAACCTCTCGACCGGCGTACATGGACGGTGCGCGATCTGGTGGCTGCCGTGCGCACGCATATTGAGCGCGAGTACGGCGATACCTGGGTGGAAGGCGAGATCTCGAATTTCCGCGCGCACGACTCCGGGCATCTTTATTTCACGTTGAAGGACCAGAACGCCCAGATCCGCGCCGTTATGTTTCGTTCGCAGGCGCGGCTGCTCCGGTTTCGTCCTGAAAATGGCATGCAGGTCGTGGTGCGTGGAAGGGTAACAATCTACGAAGATCGCGGCGAGCTCCAGATTTCCGCGGAGTACCTTGAGCCCAAAGGCGCAGGCGCGTTGCAGATTGCGTTCGAGCAACTGAAGGCCAAGCTTGATGCCGAAGGCCTGTTTGATTCTGCCCGCAAGAAGCCGATTCCGACCCTGCCGCGCCGGATCGGCATTGTGACTTCACCGCAGGCCGCCGCCCTGCGCGACATTCTGAACGTTCTGCTCAGGCGTCATCACACGGCCGGTATTTTGATTTTTCCAGCGCAGGTACAAGGAGAAGCAGCGGGCGCAGAGGTAAGTGCGGGCATTCGCTATTTCAACAAGTCCCGCAGCGTGGATGTGATCATTGTGGCTCGCGGAGGCGGGTCGGCGGAGGATCTGGCGGCGTTCAACAACGAGGCGCTGGCGCGAGTGGTCGCGGCTTCCGGGATTCCGGTGATTTCTGCCGTGGGCCATGAAACTGATTTCACCATCATCGACTTTGTGGCTGACCTGCGCGCTCCCACACCTTCGGCCGCAGCAGAACTGGTGATCCGCTCCCGCCAGGAAGTGGAAGATCAGGCAGAAGGTTTGCGGCAGCGCCTCGCCCGAGCCCTGCGGTACCGGCTCCTCATGGGCAGGCAGGCACTCACGGAACTCGCTCACCACGGCGCATTCGCGCGCATGGTGGACGTCATCAACCGGCGTCAGCAGAAGCTGGATGATTTGAAAAATCGGATGGAAAAGGCCGCGCGTCAGATTCTGGAGCAGCATCGTCGCCGGGTGGAAGCAGCCGCGGCTGCGGTGCGTCATTACGATGTGCGCCGTATGCTGGCAGGTATCGGCAGGGAACTCGATTCTCGCGTGGCCGCGCTGGCGGCGACGGCGCGAACTCTCCTGCTGCAGCGGGCGGGCCGGCTCAATCAACTCACGGGCCAACTGGAAGCGTTGTCTCCACTGGCCATCCTCGATCGCGGATATGCCCTGGTTTTCGATGCTTCAGGCCTGCTGCTGAAAGATGCGGACGGGGTGAAGGCCGGGGACGAGATTTCTGCCCGGCTGGCCAAGGGCAGCATCACCGCGACCGTCAAGTGAAGTAGCGCCGGCCGTCCCCAGGGCGTCTCGCCCTCGAACGGCGCAGACCGGGACGTCACCACCACAACCGCTCGGGCCGCGGACAGACACTGTCGACGTTCGCTCGACCCGGACGGGTTCTTTCGACTTCGCTCAGGACAGGCTCCCGCCCGTCCCCTCCACAGTCCTTCTCATCTTCATCGACATTTCTTTACACGGCTGCCGTTCGATGAGCGGTCGGGATGGTACAACCCTGGATTACAATTGAGTTTGTCTCCAGTCCGGCCAGGTCATTCTTTCGAAAGGGTCTGCAGGTGAGAGTCCTCTCAGCGCCATGGCCACATGTTTCGGTGATTGCAGTCATCGACATTCTGCTGGTTGCGGTCATCATTTACGAATTGCTGGCGCTCATCAAGGGCACACGCGCCGCGTATATGCTCGTGGGCGTGGCGGCGCTGACGCTTGCCTTTTATTTTTCCCGCGCCGGCGAGCTGGCCACGCTCAACTGGCTGATCAGTACGCTGCTGCCGTATGCGGTGTTCGCGCTGATCGTGATTTTTGCAGCCGAGATCCGTCAGGCACTGGCCAGGCTGGGGCGAAGGTTGCTGTTGAGCAGGGCCGCGGGCTCGGAGGCGGACGCCTACGACGACATCGTGCTCGCCGCCAACCTGTTTTCCCAGAACCAGACCGGCGCCCTGATTGTGATTGAGCGGGAAATCGGATTGCGCACCTACATCGAAAGCGGCGTGCCGCTGGACGCGCGTCTTTCCTACGACTTGCTGGCCACTGTTTTCCGGCCCAGCGCTCCCCTGCATGACGGCGCCGTGATTGTGCAAAAAGACCGCATTGCAGCCGCTGCGTGCTTCCTGCCGCTCTCCATGAATCCGGTGCTCTCGACTCAACTGGGTACCCGCCATCGCGCCGGCATCGGCGTCACCGAAGAGACTGACGCGATTGCGGTGATCGTTTCCGAGGAAACCGGCGCCATCAGCCTGGCCGTAGGCGGAAAGATCGAGCGCGACCTGACTGTGGAACAATTGCGCAGCCAGGTAGGAGAGCTGTTGCGCCGCTATGTGCCTCCTTCCACCTTGCCCACGCCGATTGCAGATGGTGGCGAAGAACTCGCCGGTTCCGAGGATGAGAGTCAAAGAATGCCCTTGCCGCGCCCCGCGGATTCGCGCCTCAAAACCGGTGGTGAGCGCTAGCCATGAAAGATTTTCTTCGCCGGCACGTGCTGCACAATTTCGGACTGAAGCTGCTTTCGCTGGCGTTGGCCGTAGCTTTGTGGTTGGCGGTGACCCGCGATCCGGTGGCCGAAGTTGCGGTCGATGTGCCCATCGAATTCCATAACATTCCGCAGAACCTGGAGATCAGTTCGGAAAATGTTCCACGGGCCCAGATCTGGGTGCGCGGTCCGCAGCGCATCGTGCGCCGGCTGCAGGCCGCGGAGGTCTATGCTGAAATCGAACTCGGCGGCATGAGGCCGGGAGAACGCACCTTCGATCTGACCGCGGAGCAGGTGCGTCGGCCGAAGGAACTCGAGGTCGTACAAATTGTCCCCAGCCAGTTCCACCTCGCGTTTGACGCGCGGCTTACCCGGCAGATCCCGGTGCATCCGCGGGTGTTTGGCAGCTTCGCCCCGGGCTATCAGATAGCCCGCATTGTCGCCGAGCCCTCCACGATAACGGTGGGCGGACCGCAGAAGCGAGTGGAGGCGGTGGAAGCCGCCATTACTGACTCGGTGGATGCGAGCGGAACCATGGACCGGGCCACCTTTGTCCGGCATGCTTATGTTTCTGATCCCCTGGTTCAGGTAATGAATCCCAATCCAGTGCGAGTCACGGTTATCATGGAGAAGGTCCCCGGAACGGACCGGCACTGAGCACTTGCAATCCAGCGTGACATTTTCCTCATGACAACCTGCGCATGACAACCCAGACGCGACAACTCTTCGGAACCGATGGGATTCGCGGCGTCGCCGGCGAATTTCCCCTGACCCAGGACAGCACTTATATGATCGGCCGCGCGCTGGGCCATGATCTGAAGCGCGGCAACGCTCAGGCTTGCGCGGTGATCGGGCAGGACACGCGCGAATCCAGCGTCTGGATCGCCGACCGCGTGACGCTGGGGCTGACCGCCAGCGGAATTGAAGTCCACAGCGCGGGGGTAATAACGACGCCGGGGGTCGCCTACCTGGCGCGCTCCCGCAAGTATGCCGCGGGCGTGGTTATCTCGGCGTCACACAATCCATGGACCGACAATGGCATCAAGGTCTTCTCCGGCGACGGGTACAAATTACCGGACGCGCATGAAATCGCGATTGAGCAGGAAATCTTTGCCCTGTTACAAAATCCCGAAGCGCACGTGGACACTTCTTTTCGACTTACCCCGAGCCTGCCCGGGGAAGCTGAACTTCGCCGCGCCTACATCGAGTGGCTGGCTACGAATATAAGAACGGATTTGAGCCGGTTGCGGGTGTTGGTGGATTGCGCGAATGGCGCTGCTGCGGCGGAAGCGCCGGAATTGTTTCGCCTCTGCGGCATTCAGGCAACGTTCCTTAGCGCGGCGCCGGACGGCAAGAACATTAACGAGAGTTGCGGCGCGCTCCATCCGGAAACCCTGGCTATAGCGGTCGCGGCGAAGCCCGGCCAATTCGACCTGGGCGTAACGTTCGATGGGGACGCGGACCGCGCTCTCTTCTGCGATGCCAACGGCCGTGTGGTGAATGGCGATGCCGTCCTGCTGATGGCCGCGCGCTATATGAAGTCGCAGGGAAAGCTCCCCGCGGAAACCGTAGTTGCGACCACCATGTCGAATATGGGACTGGAAATTGCTCTGCGTAATTCCGGCATTCGCCTGCTGCGGGCGAACGTTGGCGATAAGTACGTGCTCGAAGAGATGCAAAAGAGCGGAGCCGTGCTGGGCGGAGAGCAGTCCGGTCACATTATTTTCCGCGACGGGGAAGCCACCACCGGCGATGGCCTGCTTACTGCGCTGCGTGTCATGGAGACGATGGCCCGAACTGGAAAGCCGCTGGCGGAGCTGGTGAGCGATCTCAAAGTTTTTCCCCAGACAATTCAGAACGTACGAGTGCGCGAGAAAGTGCCATTTGCCAAAGTGCCGGAAGTCCAACAGGCAATTGATGCGGCAGAACGCGAGCTGGACGGGAACGGGCGCGTGGTGGTTCGCTACTCGGGAACGGAAGCGCTGGCCCGGGTGATGATCGAAGCCGAGTCGGAAGAAAAGATGAAGGCCCTGGCGCAGAATATCGCGGGCGCGATCAGAAAAGCGCTGGGAGCGTAGAGTTAGAGCCAACGATAATTGGCCAGAACTAGTATGTTCCTGGGTTTCGTAACTTCCGACCTGGATGAGGAATCCCATCAGGAACTCGGTGTCTTTCATGCGGCCGGTAATTTGCGAGACAGCGGACTGCTTTCTGAGCACGACGAGGAAATCCTGCAGGAAATCCGCGATTGGTTCAGCGATAACTTGGAGAAGCCAGCAAGGTTTACGAACGCCAAACTACCTCACTACCGGAAACGGAAGAATGGGATTTCGTGGTTCAAAGCTTCCGCGCAAGAGCATATCGGCAAGATACGGGAGATTATCGCCATACTTGAGAATTACGACGTTTCTGTCTGCATGATCAAGACCGATCGCCCAGGTTACGTTGTATACGAAGACCAATTTCAGGTTGTTGCCGTACCCTTCGCGGACTCCGACCTGTGATCAATCCAAATCCCGCCAGTTCTTCCCCACACCAACTTCTACCAGCAGCGGCACCGTCAGCGGATGAACATTTTCCATCTGATCGCGTACCAGGGTTCGCATGGTGTCGACTTCATCTTCCGGAACTTCGAACACGAGCTCGTCGTGCACCTGCAGCGTCATACGGGATTTCAATGCGCGCTCGCGCAGTGCTGCGTCAATGCGGATCATCGCGATCTTGATCAAGTCTGCGGCGGTGCCTTGCAGCGGCGTGTTCACCGCGGTACGTTCGGCGAAGCCGCGCTGGTTGATGTTTTTGCTGTTGATGTCGGGGATGGGGCGCACTCGTCCAAACAGGGTCCGCACTTTCTGCTCGCGCCGCGTCTCGTCCAGAGTTCGATCGATGAAGGCGCGCACGCCTTTGTACCTTTCGAAATATGCGTTGATGAACTGTTTCGCTTCCGACGGCTCGATTCCAAGATTTTGAGACAATCCGAAGGCCGAGAGCCCGTAGACGATTCCGAAGTTCACGACCTTGGCCTGGCGGCGATGATCGGGCGTGACCATCAGCGGTGGCACACCGAAAACCTGCGAGGCGGTCAGGGTGTGGATGTCATCGCCGCGACGGTAGGCTTCCACCAGCAGCGGGTCCTGGGAGAAGTGGGCCAGCAGGCGCAGCTCGATCTGGGAGTAGTCCGCGGCCAGCAGCACGTGGCCGGGTTCGACGGTAAAGGCGGCCCGAATCTCGCGGCCCAGTTCGGTGCGGATGGGAATGTTCTGCAGGTTAGGATTAGCCGACGACAGCCGTCCCGTGGCCGTGCCGGTCTGCCCGAATGTAGTGTGCAGGCGGCCTGTGGCGGCACTCAGCAGTGCGGGCAAGGCATCTACGTAGGTCGATTTCAGTTTCGAGAGCTGGCGGTATTCCAGCACCAGCCGCGCGATGTCGTGAGTGAGGGCCAGGTTTTCCAGCACATCGACCGCGGTGGAAATGGTTTTGCCTTTGCCGTATTTCACCGGCTTGGGCAAATTCATCTTGTTGAAGAGCATGTCGCCCAGTTGCTTCGGCGAATTGATGTTGAACTCGGTTCCGGAGAGTCCGTAGATTTCGCGCGCCTTGGCGTCGACTTCGCGCTCCAGCCTTGACGACATCTCTTTCAGAACTTCGCGGTCGATCTTGACTCCGGCGTGTTCCATCCTGGCCAGTACTTCGACCAGCGGCAGATCAATTTCTTCGTATAACTTCAGCAGCCCGGCTTGTTCGACCTCATGACGCAGCGCCCCGGCGAACCTCCCAGTGACGTCGGCTGACTCTGCCAGGGTTCCGCTCAGCTTGAGGTTAAAGCGGCGCAGTGCTACTTCCGCAAGACGGTGGGAGGAATAAGTGGGGTCGAGCAGATAGGAGTACAGCATGGGGTCATGCCGCACACCCCGCAAGGTGATGGCTTGTGGTTCGAAGGCGTGGATCGCGGCCTTGTAATCGTGGACTGCTTTGGGTACGGATTCATCTTCCAAGGCAGAGCGTAGCCGCGCTCCTGGTCCTTCCTGCATCGAAACTGTGACTACGGTGCCTGGCGCTGCGGAAATCGCGACCGTGCGCACGGGCGCACTCTCGGCGGGTGCGGCGGTAAGCGGCAGCATGCTTTCCTGCGGTTCCTCCGCTACCTCTTCCTCGTCGTCCGCCACGATGCTGTGCTCGGCTTCGATGGCCACAGCCAAAGCGTTCTTTTCAGAAACGGTCTTCAGCACCTTCTCCACATCAGCCGCAGACTTGGCTTCGGTGTAGTGCGCCTCGGTCACCTCGACCACGGGCAGCAATTCCTTCAACAGGGAAGTGAATTCCAGTTCGGTGAACAGAGCGCGCAGAGCCTCGATGTCGGGCGCCCCGGCGCGCATCGCTTCCACATTCAGATCGACTGGCACGTCGCAGTCGATGGTCACCATGCGCTTGCTGAAGAGGACATTGTCGCGATTGTTCTCGAGCGATTCGCGGTAAGACTTTTTCTCGACCTCGGCGGCGCGATCGAGCGCCTGCTCGACGGTGCCGAAGCGTCTGATCAGATCGACGGAGCCCTTGTCGCCAATTCCCGGGGCGCCGGGAATGTTGTCGACCGAATCGCCGCGCAGGGCCATCACGTCGACGACTCGCTCCGGAGGTACGCCGAGAATCTCTTCGACTTTGCTCGCATCGCATATCAAATTGTCTTTAGGCGGATTCAGCACCAGCACCCGGTCGTTGACCAGTTGCAACATGTCCTTGTCGCTCGAAACCACGTACACCAGGTACGACTGCGCGGCGGCTTTGCGGGCCAGGGTGCCGATGACGTCGTCGGCTTCGTAACCAGCCAGTTCGAGGATGGGAATGCGATAGGCCTCAAGCGCGCGCCGGATGTAAGGCAATTGCTGCGCCAGCTCGGCTGGCATCTCGCTGCGGTTGGCCTTGTAGCCGTGATATGCCACTTCCTGAAAGGTTTGAGTCTTGATGTCGAACTTGCGAACCTTGGTGACTGCTTCCGCTTCCTGATCGCGGAAGGTGGGCGCTGCCACATCGAACACCGCGGCAAGATATTCCGGCGAGAAGTCCTCACGCAATTTACGCAGCATGTTGACGAAGACATAGGTAGCGGCGGTGGGGAGTCCGGTCTTGGTGGACATGCCGCGCTGCCGCGACATGGCATGATAGGCGCGGAAGATGAAGGACATGGCATCCATGAGAAAAATGCGGCGGCCGTCGGTGGCGGTCAACTTGGGCCGGGGCGAAGAGGAAGAGGACGAGGGCAGCGGCGCGGTTGCGTCCCGGGCGCCTTCAACCTGGGCAGTCGCGGATTTCTTTCGGGGAGGCAAGAGACAAGTTTAACAGCGGGAAAGGCGATGCAGGGCGCAACGCCCTTTGCCGGTCGCAGGCTCGTTGCCTTCCAATTCGGGGCTGACCCGCTTTGCCAGCCTCGCTGGTGCCCCCATGCAGAGCTGGGTATATAATCGCGTGATTTTTGGGCGGCGTGCTCTGCCCACCGGTCCGTCTTCGCGAAAACAATTGCCTTCCCCAGCCATTGTCGTGGACGAGGTTGCCCGCCGCGCGCGGCGTCGGATTGCCCTGCGTCTTCTGCCCTATGTGCTCCTGCTTTACATCATTGCTTACCTGGATCGGAACAATCTTGCCACTGCGGCGCTGCAGATGCCGCACGATCTCGGCTTCGACTATGGCGTAATCGGGTTCGGGGCGGGCATCTTCGCCCTCGGCTACATCATTTTGGAAATTCCCGGCACCCTCATCATCGAGCGTTGGAGCGCACGGCGATGGATCACACGCATCATGGTCTCCTGGGGAGTGGTGACGATAGGGATGGCCTTTATCCGTACCCCGCATCAGTTCTACACGATGCGGTTTTTGCTGGGATTGGCGGAGGCTGGATTTTTCCCCGGAATCATCGTCTATCTCACCCACTGGTTCGTTTATGAAGACCGCGCCAAGGCAATTGCCGGTTTCATGGCTGCTATTCCCTTAGCCTACGCGGTCGGTTCCCCAATATCGGGATTGCTGCTGGGCGTTCACTGGGGCGGACTGCGAGGCTGGCAGTGGTTGTTCATCATCGAAGGAATTCCGGCGCTGTTCTTCGGGGTTGTGACCTGGTTTTATCTGACCGATTGGCCGCATCAGGCGAAGTGGCTGCCCACTGATGAGCGGGAGTGGGTTGTCCATCAACTGGAGAGCGAGAAGCGGGCCAAACAATCGGCCGGCGCCTATACCGTGTGGCAGGCGCTCCGGCATCGCGACGTTCTCATCCTGACGGCGTTGCACTTCGTGCAAAATGGCTCGGCATACGCTTTGGCATTTTGGCTGCCCACCATGCTCAAGCGCCTGTCGGGACTGAGCGATTTCAAGGTGACTCTATTGGTGGCCTTGCCGAACCTGCTGGGTTTTGTCGCCATGCAGGCGAACGGCTGGCATTCCGACCGTACCGCGGAGCGGCGCTGGCATACAGCGATTCCGCTATGGGTGGCGGCCGCGGCGTTACTGGTGCTCAGCAGGGCCGATTGGGGAACCGTGCCTTCGCTTTTTCTGTTTTCAATTGCCGCCGCCAGCCTGCTCGCTTTCTTGCCCAGCTTCTGGGCCATGCCGTCCGCATTCCTTTGTGATTCCGCTGCGGCGATGGCGACCGGCACCATCAACTGCGTCGCGGCAGGGCTCGGAGGCTTTCTCGGCCCGGCTTTGGTCGGCTATCAGGCTGCACGAACCCACTCGTTCAGGTCCGGCTTTGCGGGGCTGGTGATCGCACTGGTGATTGCAGGCGTGTTGCCCTTAACGTTGCGGGTTCGCGGCCGGGTCGCAGCACCCTCAGACAGGCTGTGACCGCTCGTTTCCCCGTTGCAATTTGCCGCTCTAGTCAAAGCTGGCGGTGAAATCCGCTTTCACAAACTTGGTCTGCGGACCTCCTGGGGAGTTGCGAAAGACGAGATAGTACTTGCGGGGCTGGTCCATAGTGGAGGCGAGGGCGCAGTCCGCTACCTGGTCATACGCAGGGTCGAGCGTGTAAGTGGCTGTCCCTTGCCTGCCGCTGTGAAAGTCGGCGTACTCACCTTCATTGAGCAGGAGCAGATCCACGTTCGCAGATTCATTGCTGACCATGCTGCCGCTGTCATTGGTTACAAAGGACTGGAAGGTACCGTGCACCCGGGGACGAGCTGCGTGCGGGGGGACCACGATCTCGAACGATTTATAGCCCTGGACCTGAAATGTCTGGTGCACGAAGTTCTTAGGTGGATTGGCCGATAAATGGACCAGGCGATCCCCTTCCACCGCTGGCTCTTCTCTGGGGGGAGCGCTTTTTGAGCACGCGATGACTGCCAGGAGCAGGCCACCAGCCAAGACCGCCGGAAATCTCTTGCGCGTGGTCAACGTTTCTCTTTTATTCGGTCTGCTACTTGGGCGTAACTCAACTTTCGATTTCGGCCACGATCAGGTCGGTCTGGGTTTCCCGTACTCCGTGTTGTAGTGCAGTTGGATCACGCCGCAGGTCCCCTGTTCCTTGGAATAGACTACGCAGGTATCGAACGGGCGGGAATACACGTGGAGGCTCACCGCCCGCTGGTTGAATTCGCGCGGATTGTAGACCCGGTGAACGGGCTCCAAGGGATCTACGGCGCAAGGCTGGCGCGGATTCATCTCCACCGTATCCGCGGTTTCGAGCTGACAGGCGCCTGCTTCCAGCTGTTGCGAAATTACACGGAAGTTTTCCACCCGCAGCCGTCCGATCGGAACCGCCATCCAGCAATTCTGGTCGCGGTGATTGTGAATCGAGCTTGTCTGGCCGACTTCCCAGCAGATGGCGACCAGTTCGTAGAGGGGAGTCTTGTCAATCAGGTTCCGCGTGTAGTGTTGCCGGTCCCAGGTCAGGTACGGGGTCAGAGTGTCGGACGCAACCGGCGTAGCCTGCAGGAACCGGATGATCTGGTCGACGTGGTTGAAAGCTGGCTCGGGAAATTTCTTCAGCTCGGCTACAAAATCCTGGATCGGAACCGGCTTGGATATGGTTTTCGTACTCATTCTCACTCGACGGTCAGTATAGCGCCGTTTGGGTGGGGGGCGTGTACGGCAGTCGAAGCCTTTAACCGCAGAGGGCGCCGAAGCTCACCACAAAGGACGCAGGGAAAAGCCTTACTCCAGGAACATGCAATCGCCGTAGGAATAGAACCTGTAGCGCTCTTGTACTGCATGGCGGTAGGCCTCGAGCACGCGCTCCTTGCCACCGAAGGCGCATACCAGCATGAGCAGCGTGGATTGTGGCAGGTGAAAGTTCGTGAGCAGCGCTCCCACCATGCGGAAATCGTACTCTGGGTAAATCGGGTAAATGAATATGTCTGCCTGGCCACTCCCCGCCTGCGGTCGGCCGGTTGCCGACTTCCGGGCAGAGTCTTCGAGCGTCCTGACGGTGGTGGTGCCTACGGCCACGATCCGTCGTCCGGAGTCCAGAGCACGATTGATCGTCGCCGCAGCTTCGGCCGAGATGGAGTAAGGCTCGCGGTGCAGCTTGTGATCTTCCACGCGCTCTTCCCGGACTGGCTGGAACGTTCCCAGTCCTACGTGCAGAGTGACTTCCGCAGCCTCAATGTTCTGTTTCTTCAAACGCTGCAGAATCTCGGGGCTGAAGTGCAGACCTGCCGTGGGCGCGGCCGCGGAGCCTCTTTCCCGCGCATAGATGGTCTGATAGCGCTCCCGGTCTGCCGGCTGGTCCGAGCGGTCAATGTATGGAGGCAACGGCACGTGCCCGATACGCTCGACTTCCCCGAAAAAATCATTCACGGGAAGGAACCGGATGCGGCGCTCTCCGAAGCTGCCCCGGGCAATCACCTCCGCTTGCAGTTCGTCTCCCGCGCCGAAAAACAATCGCTCCCCCACGCCAATTTTTCGTCCGGGACGCACCAGGCATTCCCATTCATTCGGGTCATGCCAGAGCTGGCCAGTCAGTAAAACTTCGATGGTGCCGCGCAAAAAATTGCGGGAGGCTGGATTTTCAGCGCTAAGAGGCTGGGATTTTGCTCCGCTGCGCCTGCCGTAAAGGCGTGCCGGAAAGACCCGCGTGTTATTGAACACGACCAAGTCGTCGGGCTTGAGTAAGTCAGGAAAATCGCGAAACTGGCGGTCGAAGAGCTCGCCGGAGTGGCGATTCAGGTGGAGCAGCCGCGACGCCGCCCGGTCCGAAAGGGGATCCTGGGCGATGAGCTCTTCAGGGAGTGAATAATTGAAATCGGAGACCAGCACGGAGCTCAATTATAGGATCTTGTCCTAACCAGCAACCACGTAGGGGGCGGGTCCCCTCACCCGCCGAGCCGGGCAACGCCCGGCAGTGCGTTTGGAGAAAACAAACCCAGGCGAGCGTTGCCCGCCCGTCGGGGCCTACGCAGGCGACGTTTCGAGAATGTAATAGTGTGTAAAAGCATTTGTAACCCCTAACCACCTGGGTTACCATACCCGGCATCGAGCCGGGTATGCACCTCCACCCCTCCCGAAACGATGCCCAGCGAACGTCAATATCGGCGCGAAATTGTCCTCTTTGGCAGGTCGTTGCACGAGCGCGGCTACGTGGCGGCCATGGATGGCAATCTTTCAGTGCGGCTTGACGATCGACACATCCTGGCCACTCCAACGTCCATGTGCAAAGGCATGATGAAGCCTTCGGACCTGGTCATCGTTGATATGGAAGGCCGCCGCGTTTCCGGGCGCCGCGATGTTTCCAGTGAAATCGCGATGCATCTTTTGATTTACAGGCTGCGGCCCGACGTCCACGGAGTGGTGCATGCGCATCCGCCCACCGCGACCGGTTTTGCCGCCGCCGGGATGGCCCTGAACCAGCCCCTGGTTTGCGAGGTGGTGATTGGACTGGGCTCGATACCGCTCGCCAAATACGGCACCCCGGGTACACCGGAGCTCACCGACGCCCTGGCACCCCTGGTTCCGCAGTATGACGCCCTGCTCATGTCGAATCACGGGGTAGTCGCATACGGCGCAGACCTCCATTACGCGTACATGAAGATGGAGACAGTCGAGCACTTTGCCCAGATTGCTCTGGTCACACATCTGCTTGGACGGCAGCAACCCCTGGGCGGTGAGGAACTGGAAAAACTGATGGCGGCCCGGAGCAAATATCAGGGCTCGCGATCGGCCGCCCCGCTGCCTTTGGCCGTTCCCTGCGCCAATGAACCGCGACCTCCCCGGCGCGTGACCTCCCGGCATAGGTAGTTTCTGTGTGGAACAGTCCATGTGGCGCGGGCGGCCCGCCCGCGGCCTTTGACCTACCGAGCAATTTCGTCAGGCCTCTTTCTAAGATTCTTTCCAGGAAAAGAGACCGCATATATGCTGCAAGCCTTTCGCGGGCGAGGGCGCCGCGCCACACTAGCAGGCTTAGTCGCCGCCGATTCTGAAGCGGACACCGGCCCGGAAATTTGCTTCCAGCGCCGGGTATCCCACAACTTCCTGATAGGCCTTGTCGAAAGCATTCTCGAGATTTACGTATGCCGTGATCCGGGAAGTCAGCGCGTACCATCCACCCAGATCTACGCGAGCGTAGCCGGCGGCGTGATCGATGCCGTAGCCCAGAAAGTCAGAATCCACCCGCCTTCCGATGAAACTGCCACCGAGGTTCGCTCCCCAACGGCTGCTCAGGTAGGTCAGCAACAGGCTTCCTGCGTGCTTCGGACGCCGAATCAGAGGTTGTCCGGGTTCCAGTAGCGGATCGAATGCAAAAGGTTGTTCCAGAATCTGGGTTGATGTGTAGGTGTACGATCCGTCGAACGAAAGCTTCGACAGCGGCCGTCCGTGAAACTCCAGCTCCGCTCCGTGCCCCAAAGCTTCGTTGACATTTACGTACTGTCCGCAGGCAGTGCTTGGCGGAGGGCAGGCGGCACCGGTGATGAAGTTGAAATCGATCTTGTCGCGGAACAGGCCATTGAAGTACGTACCGGTCAGCGAGTAATTCTGCGAAAACTTCTGTTCGAACCCCGCTTCGAACGAACGCACCCGCTCCGGGTTGAGCGCGTTATTTGGAATCACAGGAAAACCGCCGCCGTTTCCGAAAGACTGGGCGAAAGTCGGTTCCTTGATGCCGGTGGCGTAGGAAAAGCGGAGACGTGTGCCGGAAAAGAACTGTCCTCCGCGAATAGCCGTGAAGCTCAAGGCAACTCTGGGAACAACCCGGTTTCCAAAACTGCCGTTATGGACATAGCGAGCCCCGGCCACGACAGAGAGGCGTCCCAGCGTCAGGTCCTGTTGTCCGTAAACGGCATGGTTCAGGCGCACGCCGTGGCTCAAAGAATCGGGAAGGCTTCCGGTGGTCCCGTTCTCGTCCTCGAACTCATATCCCACAGTGGTGTGCGCCCAACTGCGCTCGGTGTAGTCGCCCTGGTAGTCAAAGCCCGCCCGGTTGATGTTGGTGATGGCGTGGAAAGGAGTGTCGATCGGGTCGCCGAAAGGGTCCACGCGGCCTGGCTGGTTTACCGGCTGGATATTGGTGCGATCCAGTTTGTACTCGAATCCGGTGAAGCTATGCTGCCAGCGTGAAGGGCCGGCGATGGTGAGTTCAGCGCTGGCCAGCAGATTATTCTGCCGGGCACGCTGGTCAAGGTCTGGTGGCAGAATGGGATCTCCGTTGAAATTCCACTCGCCCTGCACTCCGGTGACGCTGTTGGAGTGGCGGGCTCGCACCCGCAACGCCGCCCAGTCGGTGAGTTTCACTCCGAGGTTCCCACCCTGCAGCGAGCTCGAGTAATCGTCGTTGGAGCCCTGACCCATGGTATTGAACTGGTCGGCGAACAGGTTGTAATCGAAACGGCGATACGCTCCAGCCAGGGAGGCATAACCATGCGCGGTTCCCAGATTTCCGCCGTCCGCGCCAAAACGCAGTTCCGGAACCCGCGTGCTGCCGGTGCGGGTAAAGACCCGGACCACGCTCGTCATGGCGTCAGAACCGTAGAGCGTGCTCTGCGCTCCGCGAACGAACTCGAGGCGGTCCGCACCTTCGAGCGGAAGTACTCCGATGTCGAAAGTCCCCCCCGGATCGTTGACCGGTACATCATCGACAATGATTTTGTTGTACGTAGAATCGCCGCCGCGCACGAAGAGCGAGGCGAGGCCGCCGCGCTGCCCGGCTGTGCTCACTACCGCGCCAGGAAGAAACTGCAGGGCATCGTCGGCTGCCACCGGCCGCATGACCTCCAGTTGTCGGGCGCTCAGGCTTTCTACGTCGGCGCCGGCTTCGTTGTTGGGCGCGAGAGTTCGAGTCGCGCTTACCGTAACTGTTTCCGTGGCCGGCGCCAGGCGGAGTCTTACGGTAACTGGTTCAGACTCGGACGCTGAAATGTCAGCGTTCTGTGTCGCAAATCCGGCGGCGAGTATGCGGGCGTGGTACTGCGGAGAATCGAGTCCGTGAAATAAGGCGAGCCCATCGGCCGATGTAGTTTGGATGGCTGCGGGAGACGAGCTGTCTCCTGCGAATAGCTCCACTTCCGCGCCCGCGACTGCGACGGATTGAGGATCGACAACCTTGATTTTGAGTTCTGTGGCTGAGGCTGCCGCTACCAGCAAAATAAAACCCGCGAGAATACGAAAGAACCGCATGCACTCCTCCTTTGTCACGCGAAAGGGATTGGTGTGGACGGTTTGCGCCGGTCTCCTGGCTTCGCGAGTAAGGACGCCTCTTTCGGCGTCCGGCGAAGACAACCGGCCTTCCCGGGTGCTAACCCAGTGACCGGTTGCGATTTCCTCGCTTACAGTTGCGCGGCAGCGCGGGATTTTCACCCGCTTCCCTTTCTCGTCAGGTTGACGAGAGTGCGCGAACCAAAGAAGTTGGGAAAGAACAAAACTGAATGTTTGGGAAATCTACTCGCCCGGGGTGGTGGAAGTCAATCGCCAGTGAAGCCAGTGTGGCGCGGGCCTGTCCTGCGAAGTCGAAGGAGCCCTCGCCCGCGGCTTTTGCCCTTCCCGCCGGTTCATCAGGCGTCTTATTTCTGAAATACGAGCCAGGATGATGCCGGCTGTTCGCGGGCGAGGGCGCCCGCGCCACACAAACACGCTGCGTCAGACCACCTTCGCGTCGACTCAGGAATCTAAGCCGCGATGCCTAAACCCGCCGTGAAGCACGACGAAGAACTGGGCGCTGAGACTCGGCGGCTTACGGCTCGCGAAATTTTTCATAACGTCGCCGAGGACGCGCGCGAAGAACTAAAGCGATCCCCCAAGAAACTGGCTTTCTCCGGACTTGCCGGCGGTCTGACTCTGGGTCTCACCGGGCTCACCGTTGCCGCCATCCGCGCCCTGATCGGCAGAGGCGGCTGGCAGGACCTGGTCTCGTACCTGGCGTATCCAGTCGGATTCATCGCAGTGATCATCGGACGCGCCCAGCTTTTTACCGAGAACACTTTGTATCCCGTGATTCTTGTATTGGACGAGCGCCGTTACCTTCTCCAAACCCTGCGGCTATGGGGTGTGGTCTTCGCCTCGAATGTGGCCGGAGCCATGTTTTTCGCCTTGCTGGCCATCAAGTCGGGCGCGCTCCAGCCTGGAATCGCCAGCCAGCTCGTCGACATGGGCACCGAGGCTGTGCAAGGTTCTGCATCGCACATTTTCTGGAGCGGAGTGATCGGGGGATGGCTTATCGCACTGGTTGCATGGGTCGTAACCGCCAGTCAGTGGACGATCGGGCAGCTTGCCATGGTCTGGTTTCTCACTTTCATCGTGGGCGTGGGCAAGTTTTCCCACTGCATCGTGACCAGCGGAGAAATTATTTCGGCCGCCCTGGCGGGTACGGTGAGTCTGGGAGCATATCTTCAGTGGCTCCTCGTGGCCACCTCAGGAAATATCGTGGGCGGCGTGGTGATTGTCAGCGTGCTGAACTATGGGCAGGTGCGGGAGATTTGAAAACATGTAGGCCCGGGCGCAGTTTGTGGTGGACTGGGGTTCCGAGCCGCTCTGGAACTGCCTGTCGAGCTGCGCTCGACCTGGACGGGTCGGAGACCCGTCCCCACACGGTTCTGGTTGTCCCCTCACGGTCTTTGTGCTGGCGGGACGTCACAGCGTGTGCAGGTAGGCCAGCAAATCCTGGACTTGAGCTTGCGACATTACCTGGCCGAAGCCCGGCATCATGTTGCGGCCGGACTGGATGATTTCACCTACACGTTCGTCGTTCGCCGGCAGTCCACTCTGGGGCAGGAACTGCTTCTTGAAAACGCCCTTCAGGCTGCGCCCTTTCTTGTCGCGTGACGAGTAGGGCTCGTGGCAGCGGTCGCAATATTGATCGTAGAGTCGCCGACCGGCGGCTTGTTGCGGGTTCAATCCCAACTCGGCATCGCTTTTGCGTCGCTGCACGTCGCATCCGCAAAAAAGCAGAATCACGGCACAGAGAGACAGGGCAACTCCGCGCGTGCCCAGCCCTGAGTGACCTTGGCGAAAACAGCGAGTTGATCCCATTCAATCCTCGAAAGAGAAATCCGCGACCCAATCCTGCGAAGCGGTGAGCGGAAGTACAATAGTAGAGCACTGCCATGCCCACCGCCGTCAAACGCATTCTGGTCAAGCGGGTCTATGAGAAGCCCGCGAGAGGGGATGGCCACCGTGTTCTGGTGGATCGTTTGTGGCCGCGCGGAGTGAGCAGGAGCAAGGCCGCGCTGGATGCCTGGCTACGGGACCTGGCGCCATCGGACGAACTGCGCCACTGGTTTCACGCCCGGCCCGATCACTGGATTTCCTTCCGCAAACGTTACCTGAAGGAACTCGCACTGCCCGAGGCGGCAGAGCCCCTTGCCGAACTCTACCGGCTGGCCGGTAAGCGAAAAAATCTTACGCTTCTGTTTGCTTCGAAAAATCAGCAGCACAATAACGCTGTGGTGCTGAAAGACTTGCTGGAAGGAATGCGCAAGCCGCCGACCGGCACCGGTCCGGGCGCGGTGCGATCGATGCGTGACCGCCAAGCGAAGCGCATGCCCAGGTAATCGCGGGTCTGTGTGAGGCGGGCGCCTCGCCCGCCCCACACAACACCTTCACTTCTTTTCGCCGTCGTCCAGGATGACTCCCACCAGGCTATCGATGGTTTCGTTGATGCGTTTGTCGGGCAGGTTGGAATTGTTCGACAGGATGGCAAACGCTATCCGCTCGCCACGATTCGTGGTGGCGTAGCCGGAAAGAGTCTTGACCCCGCCCAGCGAGCCTGTTTTCGCGTGCACCCGCCCCTGCACTTCCCCGCTCTTGAAACGATCGGAGAGAGAACCGTCCGTGCCAGCCAAAGGCAAGGTATCGCGGAAACTCGCGCCCCAGGGTTGAGAGTCGGCGTAGAGCAGCAGCTGGACGACGGTGTGCGGGGTAACAAGATTTTGTCGTGAGAGCCCGGAGCCATCGTAAAACGCATACTGGTCGCTGGGAATCCCGGCCTGGTTCAGAAACCCGCGTAGTACTTCGAGTCCGCCTTCGACCGTGCCGGCTGTCCCACGCTCCCGGCCCAGCAGGCGCAGCAAAATCTCGGCATGCAAATTCTGGCTGACTTTGTTGATGACGCGGACATCTTCAATCAGCGGTTTGGACTGGTAGCTGGCCAGCACCAGGGGCTGGTTCTGCAACTGGCGTGACGGTTCGTCGCCGCCGCGCGCCGCGGCGGAGGCTGTGACCGTCAGAGTCGAGAGGCTGGAAAGTTCGGTGTGCCTTGTCTTTTGCCGGCCGTAAACCGCGATGCCGCGCACCTCCAGCAACTGGCGAAAGAGGCCAGCGGCGAACTCCGCCGGATCTTCGATGGCCAGCGCTTCGTTGGCTCCGGCATCGTCAAGCGGCATGTTTCCCCAGAGCGTCAGCACGGTGGCGCCGGGTTCGCGATTGATGAAGATTTTGCGGCCGGTACCGGCGGGCGTAGTGATGATGCGATTGTCGATCCGATAGTAGTCGGCGAACGGTGTGATGCTGACGAACGCGCGATCCCCGGCACGATCGGCAGGCAGGATGTTTACGAAAATCACATTGTCGTTGATGGTGAGTGCGGAAACCGGTGCGCCATCGGCCCAGACCAGGTCATCCTGGCTCCAGCCCTCACCGTAACGCTCGAAAGCGAAGTACGAGTCGTCTGCGATGATGTCGCCGTCCACGTACTTCACGCCTTTTTGCGCCAGCGTGTCCGCCAGTTGCTCGAGCACACGAATGGGATGGTCGTTGCGTTGAGTGTGCAGTGCGTAAGGCAGTTCACGTCCTGACAGATTGGGGTCGCCACGGCCCACCAGCACCAGGTCGCCGGTGAGACGCCCGTGGGTGTCGAGCGTGCCATTGGTCTCAACCGTTGTGTGGAAGCTGTAATCCGGTCCGATCAGCGCGAGAGCTGCGGCGGTGGTGAACAGCTTGGTGTTGGACGCGGGCGTAAACAGCCGGTCGGCATCCCGGGCGTACAGCACTTTGCCGGTGGAAAGCGAGGATACTTCGATGCCCCAGAAGCCGCGTGCCAGGTCGGCAGGGGCGAGAATTGCCGCGATACGTTTGTCGAGCGACTTACGCGAGGCGGCGTGCAGTTGCGTCAGCAGCAACAGGCACAAGGCTATCCGCGGAAAGAAGCGCGTACGGCGCATCGTGAATTTATTGTACATCGAGGATTGTGTGGTTCGTAGAACCACGTAGGGGCCTCTCCTTAGCGTCTCGCTTGAGCCATATCCGGGCGACGAGCGCGTATAGTTGGGTCGGTTGCCGGGAAATGAATTCGACCGGAAACGACGCGCGCTATGTCGCCAACTCTCAGGCGGAGATCGAGAAACGGGTGGCGCTGGGACAAATATCCTGGGCGGGACCTGTGCTGCTGGTGACGGGCCGAACCTTGCTGGCGGTTCTAGCTCAGGCGATTGTCGCTTCTATCTATCTGCTGCGCCACAATCCATCGCCGTGGCGAGCCGCGGCTCCTTGGTGGACGATCTACGGTACGCTGGTGGACATCGGATGTCTGGCCATGATGGCATGGTTCGCTCGCGGTGAAGGCATCAGACTGCGTGATCTGGTCGGGAAAATACGTCTGCGCTGGGGACGCGATCTGTGCGTCGGTATCGGGTGGTTTCTTGTCATATTCCCCTTCTTCATGTTCGGCGCTCCGCTCGGCAGCAAGCTGATCTACGGCTCTACCCAGCCCAACCTGTATCCAGGATTGCTGACGGGACGGGTGTTACCCCTGGCGGCGGTGATCTACAGCCTGGCAATGTGGTGGATCATCTGGTCTCCGACCGAAGAGATGACCTACCAGGCCTACGCCCTGCCTCGTATTTGGGCGCTGTCGGGACGCCGCTGGGTCGCGATTCTGGTGGTTGCCTTCTGGTGGACTCTGCAACACAGCTTTTTCCCTCTGATCCTCGATTGGCATTACATGGCCTGGCGTTTTTTGGCCTTTCTGCCCGGAGTAGTGATGTTCATTGTGGTCTACCTGCTGACCCGGCGATTGCCTCCGCTAATTGTGGCGCACTGGCCGATGGATCTTCTGGCGGTGCTGATCACCGTGAAGTTTTAGGAGAAGCTGAGGTTTAATATCGCTCCATGCGGCCAGTCTTCGAGTGGCAAATCGGTTCCCGCGCATTGCAACTGGGGAAACGCACGCTCATCATGGGCGTGGTGAATGTCACTCCTGATTCTTTTTCCGACGGCGGCGAGACCTTCGACCGCGAGCGCGCCGTCGAGTACGCGCTCAAGCTGTTGCAGGAGGGCGCCGACATCATCGACGTAGGTGGCGAATCCACGCGGCCGGGAGCGAAAGTGTCCGGGACGGATGCCGTGGTTACCGAAAAAGAAGAATTGGAGCGGGTCATCCCGGTGATCGCGGGCGTGAAGAAGAAGAGCCCCAAAGCAACCATCTCGGTTGATACCTACAAATCCGGTGTGGCCCGCCGGGCGGTTGAAGCCGGCGCCGAGATCGTCAATGACGTCAGCGGATTTCTCTGGGACCCGAAGATGGCAAAGACCCTGGCCGAGTTGAAGTGTGGAGCGGTGCTCATGCACATGCGTGGGCGTCCGCAGGAATGGCGCACGCTGCCCCCGGTGTCAGACATTGTGACCCTGGCAAAGCGAGAACTCAGGGAGCGCAGCGACGCCGCGGTGCTGGCAGGGATGAAACGGGAGCGCATGGTGCTTGATCCCGGCTTTGGATTCGGGAAGAACCACGAGGAGAACTATCCGCTGCTGAGGCGCTTCGAGGAATTTCATCAGCTCAGGTTCCCGCTGCTGATCGGAATATCGCGCAAATCCTTCGTTGGCCGCGCCCTGGCGCGTGACGGGAAGGACGCCCCGGTCACCGACCGGCTGTACGGAACGCTGGCTGCCGAAACTGTGGCGATCATGAAAGGCGCTCATATTGTCCGCACGCATGATGTAAGCGCGTGCGCGGATGCGGTCCGGATTGCGGACCTGGCGGCAGGCTGAGCGCGGCGTAACCGCCCACGTAGGGGCGGGCGCCCTCGCCCGCCCAGCCGAGCAAAGCTCGGCAGTTCTCGTTCCTGACAAGCCGCAGATTTGTGAAACCACTGCGGTGGGCGAGACGCCCACCGGACAGCCGGCGAGACGCCGGCGCTACTCGATACGACTCGCCGGCAAGGCGATCTCGGCGAATTTCCGGATGATTTCTGACTCCAGCCTCCTGTTCCACGCCATTCCGATGTCCCATTCCGCATAGCTGCTGTGGACAGGCGCGAATTTGACCCCGCTGACGTGCATCGCGCGCGCGGCCCTGGGCACAAGCGATACGCCGATCCCGGCACTCACCAGGTTGAGGATGGTGAACATGTCGTTCGGTTCATAGACGATCCGCGGGGTGAAGCCCGAGCGGTCACACAAGCTGATGCAGTGGTCGTGATAGGTAGCGGAAACTCCTCGGTCGATAAGAATGAAAGGTTGTTCCTGAATGCCCTTCATGGTCAACGGACCGGTAAATTTCTGCGAGGTGGCGATGGTGAGGCGCTCGGTCAGAACCTTGCGGACTTCCACGAGCGGATGCTTTACCGGCAGGCGCACGAAGCCGACATCGAGCCGTCCGGCGATGAGGGCCTCGATCTGGCTGAGCGTGGACATGTCGGCGATTTCAATCTCAATTCCGGGGCGGGCCTCGTGGAATTTGAGCAGCGCGCGGGGAACCAGACTGTGCACGGTGGACATGCCAACCCCCAGCCGCAGCTTTCCCAGTTCGCCGCTGGTGGCTCCGCGCACGGCTTCAAAGGCCAGATCGATGTCGCGAACGATTCTGCGGGCTTCTTTGTGAAACAAGGTTCCCGCCGGAGTGAGCGCAACCCCGCGCCGGTTACGGACCAGCAGAGGCCCGCCAATCTTGTCTTCCAGCCCCTTGACTCGCTTGCTCAACGCGGGCTGGGATACATGGAGACGGGCCGCGGCCCGTCCGAAATGCAGCTGTTCAGCGAGAACGACGAAAGAGACAAGCTCCCGGGTTTCCAGTTCCATAAACGAAAGTTATCACAGGATTTCGAACATTTCATTGGACGAATCACTACTGCGGGCGATCTACTACAAGTGAGGTATCGGCAATGTCTCTAACGGCCTACATAGGAACCGTGGCTGCTTTTTGCACGACGGTGGCATTCGTTCCGCAGATTGTGAAACTGCGCAAGCAGGGTGGCGAGGATCTGTCGTACCACATGCTGTTTCTGTATCTGACTGGAGTGCTTTTGTGGCTGGCCTACGGCATTCGAGTTCATGCCGTGGCGGTGATCTGGGCCAACGCCCTGGCCGGCTTGATGGTGCTGATATCTATTGTGCTGAAGGCGAACCCGCCGGCGAAGAAACTCAATCTGGAGTCGGGAACTTTGGAGTCAGGAAATCCGGCATCACGTAATGCGGGGTCGCGCCGGCTTCGCATTGCCGTAGATATGGACGAAGTCATCGCTGACAGTTTCAGCAAGCATCTGAGCGTGTACAACCAGTTAGTAGGCGCCAACCTGACCAAGGAAGTTGTCTCGAAAAAAGGATTGGGCGCCGTCATTCCTCATGATCGCCGCGACCAATTCGCCGCGATTCCCCACGGAGAGGGATTTTTCAACGACCTTGAAGTGATCGAGGGCAGCCAGGAAGCACTCCTGGAGTTGTCACGGCATCACGACATTTTTATCGCCAGCGCCGCCATGGAGGTGCCAACTTCGTTCGATGCCAAGTACAAGTGGTTGCAAAAACACTTTGCTTTTATCCCGACCAGCCGGATCGTGTTTTGCGGGGACAAGAACATCGTTGACGCCGATATCCTGGTGGACGACCGCTCGCGCCATTTCGCGGATTTTCGTGGCACCGGCATTCTGTTTACCGCTCCCCATAACGCCGGCGAGAGCGCGGAGTTGCGTGCGGACAACTGGAATGATGTGTTGCGGATTCTGCAGGGCGAACGATCCGAGGCTGCCGGCGAGGAGCTGCTGGCTAGAACGCTTTCGATGAATCCAGCAGGATAGTCACGGGCCCGTCGTTGACCAGCTCCACCTGCATCATCTCCTGAAATTCTCCGGTTTCGCAGCGCAGTCCCGCCGCCCGGATGCGGCCCACGAAATACTCATAGAGCGAGCGCGCCTTTTCGGGTGGAGCGGCGGCATCGAAAGACGGCCGCTTGCCGCGCCGGACGTCGCCATAAAGCGTGAACTGCGAAACTACCAGCATGCCTCCCTCAACCTCACCAACCGCCCGATTCATTTTGCCGTTCTCGTCTTCAAAAATTCGTAACCCTGCGATCTTGTCGGCCAGATAGTCGGCATCGGCTTCGCCGTCTTCATGGCCGACTCCGAGCAGGACCAGGAGCCCGCGCCCGATCTCACCGGCGACGCGCTCGCCGGCAACACTATCGCCGACAGTTACGCGAGCCCGGGTCACTCGTTGCACAACGGCGCGCATAATTTATTTCGTCGATTCCGGCAGAAGGGTTTCCTGGCCCGCCACCGCCAGCCAGCGGTGGTCGCGATAAACGTATATGTCAGTGAATCGGACCCGGGCGACTGTGTTCCCCTGCGCATCGACTAAGGTGGCCAATCCGCGAATGTAACCGGAGTCCCCAATCACGTGCGGATCGAGCTCGCTCAAAATATTCCTGCCCGGATGACGGTGGGGAATCTGCGCCAGCGTTTCCGCCCGGTCATGAAGTTTGCCGCTGGGATCGGCGTCCTGAAACTCTTCAGCCAGAAGGCAGCCGACCGCATCAGCGTCGCGCACTTCGAGCGCCTTGGCCCAGCTTTGCTCGAGTTGGATGAGGGCATTAGCGTCTTTCGGCTGCTGGGCGCAGGCGCCGAAGGCGGGAAGCGTGAATAGCGCGAGACATAACAATAATTTCATGTTGTGTTGCCTCTGATGTCTGCTTCTAATGTCGACGAAAATCGCTTCCATGATACCGCGCGCGAAGGAGTAGCCAGCTTCTCCCACTCCTGTGGTTGACGCCCCTTGCGCTGACTCATAGAATCCCCGGTTCCATGTTTCTCGAAATCGGGTTTCTCGAAGCCGGTGTTCTCGAAGTTCGAGCGCGGAGTGAGTCGATGAGTCGTGTTTCGTGGTTGTTCCTGGTTGTGGTTCTCGGGCTGTCGTCACTTCAGGGTTCAGCTCAGCAGACGCCTGCGCTGCCTCCTCATAACGAAGTCGTGATCAAGAATGCCGTCGTCATGACCGTTACGCACGGCAACATTGAAAACGGCAGCGTATATATCAAGGATGGCAAGATCGCCGCGGTGGGCAAGGATGTAAGCGCGCCCTCGTCTGCGACCGTGATCGACGCCAGCGGCAAATATCTGACGCCCGGCATCATCGATTCCCACTCCCATATCGCACTCGACGATGACGTGAACGAAGCCACCAGCCCGGTCACGCCGCAGATGATGATGGTCGACGCCTTCGATTACCAGGATAAGGCGATCTATCGTGGGCTGGCCGGCGGCGTCACCACTTCTCTTCTGCTGCACGGGTCAGCCAACATGATTGGCGGCCAGGCGGTCGTCATCAAACACAAATACGGAGCCAGCCGCGATGCCATGTTGTTTCCCGGAGCACCGCGTTCCATCAAATTTGCCAGCGGAGAGAATCCCAAGCGCGTTTATGGAGAAAAGGACCAGCTGCCCTCGACCCGCATGGGAAATTTTGCGGTGCAGCGTGCGGCGCTGGTCGAGGCCCAGGATTACATGCGCGACTGGGACTACTACCACGCTAAAGTCAAAGCCGGCGACAAGGATGCCAAGCCTCCCAAGCACGATCTGAAGTTGGAGGCGCTGGCCGACGTTTTACGCGGCAAGCTGCTGGTGCAGATCCATTGTTATCGCGCCGACGAACTGCTCACCGAGATGGCGATGGCGAAGGAATTTGGCTACAAGGTGCGCGCTTTCCACCATGCGCTGGAGGCTTACAAGGTTGCCGACGAACTCGCCGCCCAGGGCGTGGCCATCGCAACTTTCTCCGACTGGTGGGGCTACAAGCAGGAGGCCTGGGACGCGATTCCGTGGAATGCGGTGATCTCCATGCGAAAAGGCGTCCGGGTGGCGATCAAGAGCGATTCGGAAGATTTCGCCCGCCGCCTGAACCAGGAGGCCGCAAAGACTATGCGTTACGGCGGCGCGACGGAAGAAGAGGCGCTCAGGATGATCACGATCAATCCGGCGTGGATCATCGGCGTGGATGATCGCGTGGGATCGATCGAGGCGGGAAAGGACGCCGACCTGGTGATCTGGGATGGCTATCCTCTCTCCAGCTTTGGCGTGCCGGACAAAGTCTTGATTGACGGCGATATTTATTTTGACCGCTCGCTGCCGGGATTCGGCATGCCGCATTACCGGGAGGGAGAGTAATGGGAATTCAGTCGTCGGGCGGTCTTGGTCCTTGGCGGGCGTTGGTCGTTGGCGCAAATTCGTCGTTGGCCAAATTCTTCTCGCTTGATTGTTGCTTCTGTCCGGGAGCTGCGGGCGCTCAGCAGAAAACGCTTGTGCTCAGTGGCGGCAAGTTGCTCACGGTGTCGCATGGAGTCATTGAAAACGGCGTGCTGGTGATGTCGTCCGGCAAGATCACAGCTTTGGGAGCCTCGGGTTCGGTTGCGATTCCGAAAGACGCTACGGTCATCGACGTAACGGGCATGACGGTGTATCCCGGTCTGATCGATTCCGAGAGCTACCTCGGCTTAACCGAGATTTCTGCCGAGCGCAGCACCAATGATTTGATCGAGAGCAGCGACGAGATCATGCCGCACATGCATGTGTACGACGCTTTTCACGCCGAGTCGGAACTGATTCCGGTGGCGCGTTTGAACGGGATCACCAACGCTATTGTGGCGCCGCAGAGTCAGGACACGCTCCCCGGCCAGGATGCGTTCGTCCAGTTGGACGGCAAGTCGGCGAATGACATGCTGCTGGTGCGCGACATCGCTTTGCCAATGAACTTTACCGGCGAGCAGCGGCGTAACGAGTCCTGGGAAAAGAGGAAGTTCCCCGAGACTCGCATGGGGCTGGCGGCGCAACTGCGGCAGGCGTTTCTCGATGCCGAGGATTATTCGGATCGCTGGGCCGACTACGAAAACAAGAAGTCCGCTGCAGCCGCAAAAGCCAACGACAAGGACAAGAATAACGACAAGAAGGGGTCGCCCTCGCCGCCGAAGCACGATCTGAAGCTGGAAGCGTTGCTGCCCTATCTGCAAGGCAAGAAGCCGATCGTGCTGGCGGCGCAGGAACCCAGCGACCTGGAAACGGCGGTGGGCCTGGCCCGGCAATTTAAGTTGAAGTTCGTGCTCAATCACGTCAGCCACTCGCAGCCGGTGCTGGACTACGTGGCCGGTCTGAAGGTGCCGGTGATCGTCGGGCCCATCTACGAGGATCCCAAGAACTATGAACGTTACGATGCGGTGTACAGCTTGCCCGGCGAGCTGTACAAGCGCGGAGTGAAAATCGCATTTGCTTCATACGACGCTCATGCGGTGCGCAACTTGCCTTACGCCGCAGGGTATGCGACTGCATTCGGTCTGCCGCACGATGAAGCACTGAAGGCGATCACGCTGAATCCGGCGGAAATCTGGGGCGTGGCCGATCGGCTGGGCTCGCTTGATGTTGGCAAAACGGCGAATGTTGTGGTGGCCGATGGGGATCCGCTTGATGTTAAGACGGACGTGAAGCGAGTTTTTATCGAGGGCCAGGAAGTACCGATGACCAGCCGGCAGACCGAGTTGCGGGACCGATATTCAAAGAAGTAGATACCGGGGCAATGCTGCATTGAGACTGCCGAGCTTTGCTCGGCCTGGACGGGTGGAGACCCGTCCCCACACGGTCCGTGTGGCGTTTGACCGTGTGCACTGCTGGCAGTAGGATTCCTTCGGGGCAATTGTGGGGCTGGTAAAGCCGATTCTGCCCGACCGCACTCTTCCTTTACAGCAATTCGTGTGGGCCAGTACACTACTGATTCCCTTTCAAATCCAGGAGGTTGGATTCTTATGGCTGGTGAAGAGAAAAAAGAAATTGTGGAGAAAGTGAAGCAGATCATTTCCGAGCAGTTGGGAGTGGATGAGAACGAAGTCACCCCCAGCGCGTCATTTGTCGATGATTTGGGCGCGGACTCACTGGACCAGGTGGAACTGGTGATGGCCCTGGAAGAGCACTTCGGGGTGGAAATCCCGGACGAGGATGCGGAGAAGCTTCGCACCGTGCAGGATGCCATCGGCTACATCGACAAGCATGCGAAAGTAAGCAAGTAGAAGCTTCCGCCGAGACTTGTTTTTACTCTGCCAGGCCGCTGGGCTGTCCCCGCGCCAGCCGGTCGAGTTGACAGCGATACACACAGACGCGTGTACGGACAAGAGAGGGCACGCGAGGAGATCTCATGGCCGCCGTTGACGACAAAGTGAAACAGATCATCGTGGAACAGCTGGGTGTGGACGAAGGCGAAGTCACTTCGAACGCCTCGTTCGTGGACGACCTGGGGGCCGACTCGCTCGACACCGTGGAGCTGGTGATGGCATTCGAAGAGGCCTTCGAGATCGAGATTCCCGATGAGGATGCCGAGAAAATCCGCACCGTTCAGGACGCGGTCGATTACATCGGCAAGCACGCGAAAGGCGGGAAGTAGTTGGGACGTAGGGTCGTAGTCACTGGAATCGGCCTGATCTGCGGAGTGGGCAACACCACGGAAGAGGTGTGGAAAAAACTGCTCGCCGGCAAGAGCGGGGTGGCCCGCATCACCCAGTTCGACGCTTCCCAGTTTGCCTGCCAGATTGCCGCTGAAGTCAAGAATTTCGATCCTCTGAATTTCATCGAAAAGAAAGAACTGAAGAAAATGGGACGCTTCATCCACCTGGCCCTGGCCGCGGCGGATGAGGCGATGAAGGCTTCGGGCTTACAGGTCACACCCGAGATTTCCGAGCGCGTGGGAGTACACATCGGATCCGGAATCGGGGGATTCGACGTGATCGAGCGCGAGCATATCAGTCTGCTGAAGGGCGGGCCGCGCAAGATCTCTCCGTTTTTCATTCCAGCTGCGATCGTCAACCTGGCGGCCGGGCACGTCAGCATCCGATACAAGGCCAGAGGGCCGAACGAAGCCACGTGTACGGCTTGCACCTCGAGCGCCCACTCCATCGGTGACGCTTACAAGATCATCTCTCGTTGTGATGCTGATGCGATGATTGCGGGCGGCACCGAAGCCGCCATCACGCCCATGGGGGTTGGCGGGTTTGCCGCCATGCGCGCTCTTTCCACCAGAAACGACGATCCCGAGAAAGCCAGCCGTCCCTGGGACTCGGGACGCGATGGCTTTGTGATCGGCGAGGGCGCCGGCATCGTGGTGCTGGAAGAATTGGAGTTTGCCCGTCGGCGTGGGGCGCACATCATGGCCGAAGTGGTCGGCTATGGCATGAGCGGAGACGCTTACCACATCACCCAACCGGCGGAAAATGGCGATGGCGCGTACCGCGTCATGTTGAACACCATGAACGACGCCAAAGTGCAGCCGCAGCAGATCCAGTACATCAATGCCCACGGTACTTCCACCGATATTGGCGACAAGCTGGAAACTATCGCCATCAAGCGCGCTTTTGGCGACCACGCCTACAAGCTGGCCGTGAGTTCAACCAAGTCCATGACTGGCCATCTTCTGGGCGGAGCCGGGGGACTGGAAGCGGGAATTACTTTGCTGGCGCTGCGCGATCAGATGCTGCCACCCACCATCAATCTGGAGAACCCCGAACCCGACTGCGATCTCGACTACGTCCCCAATCACGCGCGCAAAGCCGAGGTGGAATACGCCATGTCGAATTCGTTCGGTTTCGGCGGCACCAACGGTGCGTTGCTCTTCCGCCGCTGGGAAGAGTAGGCCAGCACCTCGGTTACCTTCCATCGGCCACGCGAGAAGAACTTGTGACACCGACGTCAGGCAAGTCGATGATGATTTTGGTTGCCGGTCCCTACCGCTCGGGTACGAACGACGATCCGGCCTTGATCAAGAAGAACGTCCAGGAAATGGAGTCCTATGCGCTGCCCCTCTTCCGCTCAGGGCACATTCCAATTCTGGGGGAGTGGCTGGCGCTTCCGCTGGTTGAGCTCGCGGGATCCAGAAAGATCGGCGACGAAGCCTTCAATGAGATCTTCCATCCCATCGCGGTTCGACTCCTGGAGAAGTGTGATGCTGTCCTTCGGGTGGGAGGACCTTCGGCCGGGGCTGATGAAATGGCCCGGGTCGGCCGAAGCCTGGGCCTGAAGATCTACACCGATCCCGCAGAGATTCCGCCGGCGCAATGACCGCTCCTCGAACCAGCCGAGACCGCCATCGCTTCACCAACAATCAGTCGAACTGGGCAGGATTTGCCGTACTGAGATAGGGCAGGATTTGCCCAGTTACGTTTGGGCGGAGCGTTGCGCCGCCGCAAGAGATTGGCAAGCTGTTGTGGTTGCGCCATTTTGCCTCATTGTTCGGGCGAACGCGTTTTGGCGAGAGACGTGCATTCCTCATAGATAGTGGGAACTTAGTGGCACCTGAAGTACAAGCAAATAAGTGCCGATAGAACCCTGGAACGAACAGTTCCCTCGGAGGAGAGTAGGAATGTCAGTCTCGGGAATTTCCAGCAGCAGTCTGTTTGACTTCAACACTCAAGCCGCTCAGAACAAGCGACAGCAGTTTCTGCAAGAGTTTCAGCAACTCGGCCAAGATCTGCAGTCCGGAAACCTGTCCGCGGCACAATCGGACTTTGCCGCGTTAGAGCAGCTCAAACCTCAGACCAGTTCGACTGCATCTTCGTCGAGCAGCAGTCCCATCGCCCAGGCGTTCAAGCAGCTTTCGCAGGATCTCCAGTCGGGCAATGTTTCGGCAGCCCAGCAGGACTTCGCCACGATTCAGCAGGACGTCCAGAGTCAAGGGGCGCAAGGGCACCATCATCATCACGGTGGCGGCGGGAGCGGACCGAGCGGAATTACTCAGTTGCTTGACCAACTGGGCCAGGCACTGCAATCTGGCAACCTCTCTTCCCCAGCAGGCATACGGCACATTGCAGCAGGACTTCCAGCCCCTTGCCCAGTCGAACGGACAGGCGGCCCAGTCCAGTTCGAACGGGTTCTCAACAAACGCCTAGCCGCCGGAGACGGGTGTTCTGGAATATGGAGCCCTCCAGGAACGTCGGGAGGCGGATAATCCCGATCGTCTGGCAAGAGTTTCGTTTGGCGCAAGCCGATACGGGTGTAGAATTCCTGGCGTTTGCCAAGTCCAAACGCAATGCCGCCCGGAATGAAGAGCGCCCTTTTTCTTGTACTTGCCGGCTTCCTGGTCCTGCGCGGCCCTTTGTCTCTCTCCCAGGCGCCCCCGGAGCGGCCCCGCCCACCCGACGGAGGAACGCGCGAGGTTCTGATCAGTATTCTGATCCCCTCGCTGCTGAACGCACCGTTCAGTGCCACGGTGGCCACGGAATCGGTTCGGCAATTAGCAGACGGCTCCAGAATCACCTTGGTGAACCGCCGAGCCATCGCGCGGGATACTGCCGGCCGCATCTTTCAGGAACGACGGTTGCTGGTGCCGGAAGACGGCAAGCACGAGTCGATTGTCACGCAAGTCGAGATCAGTGATCCGGTTTCACACCAGCTCTACATTTGCGTCCCCAGAGAGCGGGTGTGCCAGGTGGAGTTCTTTTCCGCTCCCCAGTTTGTGCCCCCGACCGCAGGCCCCGCATCAGCGGCGAAGCAGCCGGGCTCTCCGGGGCGGGAGGATCTGGGCAAGCAATTCGTCAGTGGCCTGGAAACTTTGGGTACACGTGAGACGACCGTGATCGAGGCAGGCGCGATCGGCAACGACAGTCCAATCACGCTCAGCCGGGAGTACTGGTATTCGCCTCAGCTTGGCGTCAATCTCATCAGCAAGCTGCAGGATCCACGAATCGGCACGCAAGACTTTGAAGTGCAGGACATTACAGTCGGTGAGCCAGACAAGAAGCTCTTTGCTGTGCCTCCCGGCTCCCAGATTATTGACCTGCGAGGGACTCCGCCTGCACCCATTTCTGACTCGTCCAAGTGACCATTCGGACGGGGCCTTGAAGAATCTTCCGCAGCTTACTTTCGTCTCCAAGCCCGGTTACCCCTGGGTGAGCTAACCCCCATAGAACTTTAGCTTTGCAACCCAAAACGGGACATCGGCAGTGCATTCCGGTAATGAGACCTTGGTACCCGGACATTGGCCTTTTACGCCTTTGCCAAGGCCTGTAATGCAGGCCAGAATGTAATGTCAAGGCATTCCCCAAGGCCATGCAAAAATCTTCAGGAACTGTACTCGCGGCTCCGCCTCCTCGCAGTCGGAAAACTACCGCCAGGGTCGGTCTGGTGGATATCAAAGAACCCACTCGCTCTCTCTTGTCCGACTGTTTCAAGCAGTTTGGAATCGAAGCCGTGACCATGACCGGCAATGTGGTACCGCGTATGCAGAGAGAGAAGTTTGAAGCCTGCGTGTTGCGCTGATACCGGAATCCGGCGCGGTGATGGAGGCGGTGCGAACTTCGCCCTCCAACAACCGAATGGTGGTCTACGGCCTGGGCGGAAGTGCGCAAGAGGCTATGAAATTCTCCCGGTACGGCGTCAACGCCGTTTTCCAGGAACCGCTTGAGCGTCCCGCGGCTCTGAAACTGGTGCGAGCCACGCAGATGCTGGTTTTGCACGAGTTTCGCCGCTACGTGCGCATACCTATCATCACCGAAATCTCGATGATCTCTGCGGACAGTCGCCGCTTTACTGCCACCAGCATGGAGATCAGCACGGGAGGCATGTCCGTGAAAAGCGGCGAAGAGGTTTCCCTCGGTATGGCGCTTGAGGTCTCTTTCGCATTGTTGACCCTGCCTCGCATCTGGCTGCGAGCGCAGGTAAGCTGGATCAAGCCTGACAAGACCTTCGGGGTTCGCTTCGACGTCAAAGACGAACGCCGGATGCGAATCAAAGAGTGGATCGAAGCCTACCTGGAAAGCTAGGGGGCACAAAGGGCAGCTTCCTGGCGCTAGAGGATTTCATTCAATGAAGAAAACGGAAACTGAAAGAATGCGCATGGATGCTTCTATCAGCTCCTACTATGATTCGTTGAGCGACGAAGACCGCGAGCAAGATCGAGCTTGGGGTGCATTCGCAGAGGCTCAAATTTCCGAAGAGCTAGATAGATCGCCGTAATGGTTGCACCCCTCTTTCCGCTGCTCATAGGCTTCCCAGAGAGCAACCAAATCATCTGCGCTCCACAGACGATCTGTGGCGCCAACGGCCATCGCCGGACTCATGCGGGTGTACGATGGATTTTAACGAAGTTGTAGGCGAAATAATTTAGCGCCGTCGCAGCGGCATGGTTCTCTAGCTCGCCCTAGAAACCAACCCTCCTCTACTTTAGCCACCCGCGACCGTTGCATGTAAAATCAGAACTGATATGGCTGCCGCTTCCGAACTAGTGCAGATCGCGCTCGGCTCACCGGTCCGGCAACCCAAGCCGGAGTGGCTACGCGCCAAAGCCCCGGCAGGCGAGAACTTCCACAATCTAAAGAAATTGGCCCGCGGCCTGGGACTGCACACGGTATGCGAGTCGGCGCAGTGTCCTAACATCGGGGAGTGCTGGAACCATCGCACGGCCACGTTCATGCTGCTGGGCGACATCTGCACCCGGCGTTGTGGATTTTGCGCCGTGCCCAAAGGCAAGCCCGCCGCCATCGACTGGGATGAACCGCGCCGGGTTGCGGAGGCCGTCGCTACGCTTGGCCTGAAGCACACCGTGGTGACCAGCGTGAATCGCGATGATGACAACCTGGGCGGAGCACGGATTTTCGCCGAAACCATCCACCAGATTCGTGAGTTGTCGCCGGACTGCCGGGTTGAAGTCCTGATCCCGGATTTCCAGGGGACTCGACGAAGCGCTGAAGATTGTGGTCGACGCGCAGCCTGATGTCCTGAATCACAACACCGAGAGCGTCCCCCGGTTGTATCGCGTGGTGCGCTCCGGCGCCCGCTACGAGCGGACTTTGCGCCTGCTGGAAAATGCCAAGGCCATGGCGCCGGCGATGGTGACCAAGTCCGGTGTAATGGTGGGGCTGGGTGAGACCATGGCCGAACTGGTGGACGTTTTCCGCGATCTGGGTTCACGCGGTGTGGATATTCTTACGGTTGGACAATACCTGCGGCCCTCGCGCGACCATCTTCCGATCTACCGTTTTTACACGCCCGATGAGTTCCAGTATCTGAAAGAGGAAGCGTTGCGGTTCGGCTTCCGCCATGTGGAATCGGGACCGATGGTGCGTTCCAGTTACCATGCGCACGAGCAGGCGGAATCGACGGCGGTGCCGCGGCTGATTTGAGCGTTCGGTTGAATCTTTGGACAATAAAAACTGCCGAGCTTCGCTCGGCCTGGACGGGTCGGAGACCCGTCCCTACACTTGGACGGGCGGGGACGCCCGTCTCTCCATTTTGATTAGAACACTTTGAAATGGATGGTCAGGTACTTCTTGGGATTTTCCCGGATGGATTTGACCAATGATCGGGTTTCGATCAGCATCTGGTCGGCATCGGTGAACAGGGCTGGATCGCGAAGCAGTTTGCCCGCGGTGCCTTCACCAGCTTCCAGGCGAGTCGTGATATCAGACAGCTTGTCCATGGTGTTCTGCAGTTTGCGGGCGAATTCCTCGTCTTTCGTCAGTTTTCCGATGGCACCCTTGCCCGCGTTGATATCGTCGGTAAGCTTCTTCACGTTGGCGATAGTATCGTTGGCTGTGTTATAGAGCGCGGGGTCCTTGAGGAATTTCCCCGCGCTTCCCTTGCCCGCGTTCAGGTCGTCAATCACAGTGTTCAACTTGTCGACGGTGCCATTAACCTTTTGGTACAGCTCCTCGTCAGAAAACAGCTTGCCGAGTGTGCCCTTACCTTGCGCGACCTCGTTCACCAGGCCCTGGAATTCATTCACCGTCGAATTCAGCCGGTTGTACAAAGTGGGATCGTAGATCAGCATGCCGACCGAACCCTGGCCGCTCTCGACGAAGGCGACAATGCGATCGAGTCGTTTTAGCAGCGCGTCCATGTTCTGCAGCGTGCTCTGGCCGGAACGTACCATGTCGGAAAAATCGGGGACGTCACGGCTGGGCAACACGTCGCCGTCCCGGGCTTGCGGCGCCTTGGATTGCGAACTGTCTATATCGATGTAGGTCTCACCCAGCACACCCGCGGTGGAGAGCAGGGTCAGCGAATCCCTGCGCAAGTTAAAGAGGAACGCGGTGTTCACCTTCATGGTCACTTCGACCGGAGTGAGCCGCTTGCCAGCATCCTCAACCACCCGGATATTGGTTACGTTGCCGATGTCTACTCCTGCCAAACGCACGGGTGCGCCGACGCGCAGGCCGTTGGCGTTGTCGAAATAGGTTCGCAGAATAATCTTGTGGGAAAACAGGCCGCCGGTCCCGCTCATGAGGAATATCAGAATGCCAAGGGTGATGCTGGCGACCAGCACCGTGAGCCCGACCTTCAGTTGAGACCACTTCAACTGCTTTTGGCTAGGCACGCATTCTCCCGAGCAAGCTCATTCTCCGTGACGCAGCCCTGCAGATTTGAAGAATCATAGCAGACCGCACAGCCAGCATCACGCGGTTACGGGGTTCCCGCAATGGTGCGGGGCGTCTTTCTTTGCGTCCTTTGCCTAATCTCTGCGACCTCTGCGGTTAAAGGCTTTGAAAGATCTTAACCGCCAAGGTCGTAAAGACTGTACGCAAAGGACGCCAAGAAGCGCGTTAAGAAAGGCGGCAGTCTGGACGCAGGGTTGCCACTAATCCGAGCGCCAGCAGATAGGCTGCGGCGCCGCAGGCCAGGGTCACGTTCAGTCCGAACTGGATGGCGATGATGATGGCGATCACCGAGCCCAGGACGCTCGACGCCGCATTCATCGCCCACGCCCACTCCACCAGGTTTCCGCCAGTCTCATTCTTTTCAGGCCCGGGGAATTCTGGCAGGGGACTACCGGCCACGGCGCGCAGGCCAGTTGGGAAGGGCATGCCCATAGCGAGCCCGAGCGGAACCAGCACCGCGGCACACACTGGCAGCTTGAGTGCGAAAGGCAAGCCCACCAGTCGGTTCAGCAGGCCGGGCAGGATGGCGACGTACAGAAGGATGGCGGCTGTGATCAGCGCAAGAGGTAGCCATATCCGGCCGGTGTCGGCCATCCACCTGCGGGAAATCATGCTGCCCACTCCGCTCGATAGCAAGAGCAGGAACACAACCACGGTGAGTGCGTACGTAGGATGGCCAAGGAAGAGGACGAAACGCTGAATGAACGCGATCTCCACGAGAATGTAGCCCAATCCGACGGCGATGAAGTAAAGCAGCCGGACCGGACGTTGTTGCTGCCCCCCGGCCCCCATCATCAGGGGAACAACCAGAAACGCCAGCACCGCCAAGACCGAGATGATCAGGACCATCCCCAGCACGGCCACTCCCAGATTGTTTTTCCAGTCGATTCCCCGCCGCAGAGCCTCCGGGTGCAGGATCTGGCCGGGCTTCAAGGTGAAGAAGAAAAAGGGAGCGTTGTCGGTGACCGGCGATACGTCGTACGGATAGCGGGCCGCAAATCGTTGCGGATCGTTCACTTGAATCAGCTGGGTAAAAGAATTCGCGTTGGCGGGATAGTGTTCTTCCAACTCGCTGGCGACCGTATGGGGATCCGAGGGCACATAAAATGAAAACAGCCGGGGATGCGATGCGATATCTTCCCGCACCAGGTTCTGCTCCTCCATAGTGAAAGGAGTGCGCTTGGCCAGCACTACGACCGGGATTCCGTCCGCGTCGAGCCGGCCTTCGGCGACCACGATAAAGTTATTGCGAGTGTCGGCGACTCCCAACTCATGCAGCGCCTGCATCGCGACCGAAACCACCCGCAAAGCTTCACGAGGCTGCTGAAACTCCCAGCGCGTGATCGCGACCATTCCGTCCGGCTTCAGGTGTTCGAAATATTCCCGGAAGGCCTCGACGGTATAGAGGCTGTTCTCGCTCAAGGCAAATGCCCCGGCGGAGGTGGAGGCCCAGGTATCCACCAGCGTCATTTGCAGAACATCGAATTGCTGCCTGGCGTTGCGCACGAACGACCGGCCATCGGTGACATGGATGTGCACCTCGGGCTGCTCATAGAGGTGGTAGGTGTAGTCCGCGTAGCGCCCGCGCATGATGGTGTTGGCAATGATGGGATTGATTTCGATTCCGGTTACGTTCGGGCTGCCGGTGGCCACAGCGCGCAAAACATCCACCCCACCGCCCGGGCCGATGATCGCGAATTCGCCGTGAGGGCGCAGAACGTTGGCCAGCGCCGGTGGCGCCGACATCAGGTTCTTCTGCCAACCTCCCTGCCAATGTTTGGGATCCACATTCATCAAATATGTCGACGCGTCGGCATCGATCACGATTGCCCTGCCGGACCCCTGGCGATCCACTTCTACGCGCGAGATCGCATTCCAGCGCGCGAATTCAACCCAGGCAGAGTCACGAAACCCTCCCTTGGCATAAACGATATCGAGCAGCTTCCCCGAATAATTCGCGGCAATCAGGACCAGAAGGAAGAGCGCCCTGCCGGCTGCAGACTTGCGCGCGCGGCTCTCCACCCCCCAAACCATGCCGGCGACTCCAATACACGCGCCGGTGAAGAGCACAGTGTTGGGACCACCCAGCCAGTTGAGCAGCGGGACAATGGCCAGGCAGGCCAGTGCGCCTCCCGCCAGATCGGCGGCGTAGAGCCGCGAGACATGCGTCGCCTGGCGCGCGAAAACAATGGAGAATTGCAGCCCGGTGATGAAGAAGGGCACAGCCGAAGCCATGTAGATGACGCTGAGGCGGAGGAAATTCGCTTTCGAGATATCCAGCGAAACCGGAATGCGCAGCACAATCACCAGAACCACGGGCACAATCAGTGCATTGATTGAGCACAGACGCGCCACCAGCGCCCGCGTCTCGAAACGCGCCAGCTGGCTTTTTCTGAGGTGCGCGAACACTCCTCCGGCGCCCAGTCCCAGCAGGGCAATCGAAATCGCGAGGAATGCAAAATGGTAGAAGAGCACCACCGAGAACAATCGAGTCAGCGCCAGCTCAAGCAGCAGGGCGGCAAAGCTGCACAGGGCCATGCCCGCCAGTACGGCGCGATTCGGGGCTTGAGCAGCGCTGCTGATTGGAGTCAGGAGAGATGTCTCGCTCATCTTGAAGAATTCTTACGGATCGCGTCAGGATACCAGAAGCACAAGCTCAAGTTTCGTCGGCTCTCGAGGTGAATTCCCTGGCTTAAGTTTCCAGAATCACCTGCGCGATTGCCTGCTCTGCCGTGTGCGAAAGCGAAAGCGCGACGTGAGTTGCACCAAGCCGCGCCGCAAATTCGGCTGCCTTGCCGTGGAATGTCAGAGTTGGCCGGCCCCCGGGCTGGCGTGATACTTCGATGTCGCGCCAGCGCACACCATGATTCCAGCCGGTGCCGAGCGCCTTCATGGCTGCTTCCTTGGCGGCGAAGCGGGCAGCATAGCGCTCCACCCGGTTCGCTTTGGAATCGCAGTACTGAATCTCGCCTGCGGTGAACACCCGCTGCAGGAAGCGCTCGCCGTGACGCGCAAGGGCTTGCGCAATGCGTGGAACCTCGGCAATGTCGATTCCGGTGCCGACAATCATGAGGGATAACGTTAGCACCGGGGAGTGTGACGCTGCCACTGCACGCGTGGGGACAGCCGCTCCCGGCTGTCCAGCGGAGCGAAGCTCCGCAGTCTTGAATTTGTCGGAATTCGGTAGGCTTGCGGCGCGGGAGAAAACCTCTGGCGAGCCCTGCTCCCCGGACAGCCGGGGGGCTGTCCCCACGTGTTTATGCTAGACCTGGGTTGTGCGGGCGTAGCGGATCTCTATGGCAATCGCGGCAATCAGTGCAATCACCGCTGCGATCGCGGCTGCAGGGAACGCAAACTGCCGGTACGCCAGGGTCATATTGGGATGCACGCCTCGCAGCCATGCGCTGATCACGAGGCCGAGGATCCCCAGCAAAAGACAGAGCGCGAAAGACAATAGCGTCAATAAAAATGTCACTAGCAGCACACGCAGCGGGACCCAGAACCAACGAAGCTTCGCCGAGGGCGCCCTGGCAGCAGCCATCTCTTTCGATTGTAGCGGTTCGCAGTTTGCAGTTGTCAGTTCTCGGTTTGGCCCGCCCGGTGCGCTAGAATACTTCTCATGTCACAAGTTGCACCTCCGATTACGCGCCCCCCGGCGGAGGTCGTGCGCCAGACCCCCGTCTCACAAGCTCCAAATGGGATTTGCTACGCCGCTTCGGGCGAGATCACCGTCCCTGAGGCCGACCTGCAGCGCATGGTCGCCGCCGTGCCCGACTCCGCCGCCGCCGCTCTGCGACGCAAGGCCTACTACTTTGTCCCGCTGACCGTGAACCAGGGCGACGAGACTGTGATCGCCGACCGCTATGACGTGGCCCTGAGCGACAACGCAGTCTGCCATCGCAATCTTGATCTCGGTGACTCGCAGTGCGTCTTCATTTCCACGCGGCTCATGGACGATAAATTCTCCGTGGCCTTTGAGTTCTACATCAATGTAGGACACGCGGTGGTCGAGAAAGCCGGCGTCTCCCAGGCCTTTGCCGACCTGGCATGGAAGCAGGTGCAGGCAGGAGCGCGCGGAGAAACCTCGCTGGATGCCTGGGAGTCGCGCAAGTTGGCGACCGGACCGGGACCAGATACGGAGAAGTACAAGAACGAATATTTCGCCGCCAGTTTCTCCGACGCCATTTCCATTTACCTGCTGTCTCTGTTTATCGATGTGGACTACTACGATCTGCGCGAGCGCGACTATCCGCTGCTGGCGCCGGCCCAGATGGCGGAGCGGCTGAAGAAAGTTGCGGAGTTGTTTCCGGCAAATCCTGGGTTCGAGTTCACGATTTACTACAAGAGAAGGACGTAAGAACCCGGTCACGGATTCTACGGATAAAACCGGGAGCGCCAATCCCTCTGCGTCCTGTGGTTAGAATCGTCTTTCCATGCTCGTCACCGTCCGATCGTTCGCCAAGATTAATCTCGGTTTGAGCATTGGGGCGTTGCGGCCTGATAACTTCCACGACCTGCGCACCGTCTACCAGACCATCGCTCTACATGACGTCATTCGCGTGCAGGTAGGTCGCGGTACGGGGATTGAGATTTGCTGCGACGACCCGCGTGTTCCTACCGACGCGACGAATACCTGCTATCGCATTGCAGAGCGGGCCATGGCTGCTTTCCGGGCGCGTGGACGCGTGACCATCACCATCGAAAAGCGTTTGCCGGTGCAGGGCGGATTGGGTGCAGGGTCGGGGAACGCGGTTGCTGCCCTGATCGGCCTGGAACGTGTCCTGAAGAAAAGGTTGCCGGTCGCGGAAGGGCTGCGTCTCGCCGCTGACGTGGGATCGGATTTGCCGTTGTTTCTGGTGGGCGGGACGGTTCTCGGCGTCGGCCACGGCGAGGAGGTTTATCCGTTACCGGATCTGCCGCCCACAGTTTGCGTGGTGGCAACGCCGGAGATCGGGGTCTCAACGCCCAAGGCGTTTGCGGATTGGGATGCGATGACTGCGAGCTTCACGAGCGAGACAGGAGAGCCTGGGACAATCGGGCCCGGGAAATTCGCTCACGGGACTCACGACCGCGCAGGGCACGACGGGGGCGGGCACAACCGGGGAGGGCACGACTTCAGTCGTGCCAATAGTGCCGAGCGTACGACGGCTTTAGCCGCGGGGGAACTGCCGAGCTTCGCTCGGCCCGGACGGGTCAGAGACCCGTCCCTACACAGTCTCGGAAGATTACGACCGCCTCGAAATTGACGCCTGTCGACCCCTCCGATAGAATGATTGAGTTCGGCCGCATGATTTCTGCGTGGCTGAGTGGTCAACCTTTATCCGGTGTCCCTGTGAGTCAAGGCAGGGGCCGGGCCGAGACCTCGCTTCTCGACCTTGTCCGTACCGGGATAGAAAACGACTTTGAACAGGTCGTCTTTCCTAAGTATCCCGAATTGTGCGAGGTCAAGCGTGTGCTCCAGAAGGCAGGGGCGTTTTATGCCTCGCTTTCAGGCTCCGGTTCCGCGATCTATGGGCTGTTTGCAACGCAGGCGGCAGGCCAGAAAGCGGCGACTAGGCTGCGGCGGGATGGCGTCCCGGCAGTGGTCACCAAGACGATGACGCGGCAGCAGTACTGGAAAAAGTTTCTGGTTTCCGGTTTCTAGTTTCGAGAGGATAATGCGGGCACCGGTTTTACTTGAAACTCGAAACTAGAAACTTGAAACTGATTTCACTGGGCCGTCGACTAATGGTAGGTCAAGTGCCTTTGGAGCACTTTGTCTAGGTTCGAATCCTAGCGGCCCAGCCAGAAAACCAGCTTCTAGCTCCTGGCTTCTAGCCAGGACGATGTCGCGACGGTTAACGGCTAGAAGCTAGTAGCTAGGAGCCAGAAGCCCCTATGGCAACTCTTGCGACAGCGACGGAAAAGAAGGCCCAGATGAACGCGGACGAGAAACCTGAGCGCAAGCCCCAGCGCGGCCGGGTGGACGACAAGTTCAAGATCTTCTGCGGCACGGCTAACGAACCGCTGTGCGACGAAGTCTGCGCTTTTCTCGGACTGACTCGCGGGCAGGCGCTGGTCACGCGCTTCAGTGACGGCGAGGCCTACGTCCAGATCCAGGAGAATGTGCGCGGCGCGGATGTTTTCGTGCTGCAGCCGACCTGTCATTCGGTGGACCAGCACTTGATGGAGTTGCTGTTGATGATCGATGCTCTCAAGCGGGCGTCGGCGCGGCGCATCACGTCGGTAATTCCGTACTTCGGCTATGCCCGGCAGGATCGCAAGGACAAGCCGCGGGTACCGATTTCCGCCAAGCTGGTGGCCGATCTGCTGACCACGGCGGGTGCCGACAGGGCGTTGATCGTGGATTTGCACGCACCGCAGTTGCAGGGATTTTTTAATATCCCGGTGGACCATTTGTTCGCTTCGCCGGTGCTGGTCGACCACTTCAAGCGGCTGAATTTGCCTAACCTGACGGTGGTTTCGCCCGATGCCGGTGGCGTGGAGCGAGCCCGGTTTTTTGCCAAGAAAATGGATTCCGCGCTGGCCATCGTCGACAAACGCCGTTCGGAGATGAACGTAGCAGAGGTCATGAACGTCATCGGCGACGTGAAAGGCCGCACTTGCCTGATCATCGACGATTTGATTGATACGGCGGGGACCCTGGTGAAGACCGCCGCCGCGCTGATGGAAAATGGCGCCAGCCAGGTCTATGCCTGCTGTTCGCACCCGGTGCTTTCCGGGCCGGCGGTACAGAATATTTCGCAGTCTTGCATCACCGAAGTCATTGTGACCAACACCATCCCACTGAGCGAAGCCGCAAAGCGGGAACCTAAAATCAAAGTGCTTACCATCGCTGGTTTGATCGGACGCGCGATCCAGTCGATCCACGAAGAGACGTCTGTCAGCAGATTGTTCTTATAGGAATCAAAATTTATGGCAACGGCAACTGAAAGCAGCGTTTTAGAAGCGCAACCGCGCACCTCGGGCAACAAGAACGTAGCTCGCCGCGTGCGAATGGGCGGCAAGATTCCCGGCGTGCTCTACGGAGCCGGCAAGCAGTCGCTGCCGGTAACCCTCGATCCACGCCAGGTCACTCGTATCCTGAATTCCGCGACCGGACACAACACCATCTTCGATCTCGCGGTCGAGGGTGGCGAACGCACCAAGGCCATGATCGTCGACTGGCAGTATGAGCCCATCAAGAGCTCGTTGCTGCACATCGATCTGAAGCGTATTGCCATGGACCAGAAGCTCAAGGTCAGTGTGCCCATCGTGCTCAAGGGAGAAGCGGCCGGAGTGAAGCAGCAGGGCGGCATCCTGGAGCAGATTTTGCGCGAGGTCGAAGTGGAGTGCTTGCCCGGAGACATTCCGAGTGCCATCGAAGCCGACGTCAGCGAACTGGTGTTCGGCAAGGTGCTGCGCGTTTCCGATCTGAAACGCGATGACAAAATCGAGTTCATCACCGAGACCAACCAGCCCATAGCCCATATCACCACGGTAAAAGAAGAAGTGGCGCCGGCCGCGGATGCGGTTGCCGCGGAGGCTGCTGCCGCTCCAGCCGAGCCCGAAGTCATCAAGAAGGGCAAGCAGGAGGTCGAGGGAGAAGAAGGTGCCGAGGCCGCTCCGGAGAAACCGGAGAAGCCCGAAAAGGAAAAGAAAGAGAAGAAATAGCCGGCAGGGTCCATGTAGGGACGGGCGCCCTCGCCCGTCCAGGTCGAGCGAAGCTCGACAGTGTTTTGGTCGAGGCGAATTGACGCAGCGTGAAACTGATTGTCGGGTTGGGTAATCCGGGCATCGAATACCAGTTCACGCCGCATAACCTGGGCTTTCTCGTCATTGACCGTATCGCCAACGATTGTGGCGTGGAAGTGAGAAACCGCCAGTGTCGCGCGCTTACGGCACGGGCGGAAATCGGCGGCGAGGCGGTTTTGCTGGCCAAGCCCGAGACGTTCATGAACCTGAGTGGCATGTCGGTTCGTGAACTGGTTGCCAGGCACGAAGTCAGGCCGGAAACCGACCTGATTGTGATTTACGACGAACTGTATTTGCCGCTGCGTACGATCCGAATCCGCCAGCGGGGCAGTTCGGCGGGCCACAATGGCATGAAGTCGGTCATTGGGGCGCTGGGCACGCAGGAGTTTTTGCGCATCCGGCTGGGCATTGCGCCCAATCGCAAAGTTGCGGACGGAGTGAAGTTTGTACTGACCCCGTTTCGCAAGTCGCAGCTGAAAGCGGTCGATGAAGTTCTCGACAACGCCGCTGAAGCGGTGAACGTAATTTTGAAAGAGGGTCCGGCGGCAGCGATGAACCGCTTCAACCGGAAGGCCGAAACAGAAGAAGAGTAGCCGCGGATTTACACGGATGAACACGGATTCGATTCTGAAACGTGCTGATCCGTGAGAATCCGTGGCGGATAAAGAGATGGAGAGAGTATGAATCGCACTTATGAGTTGATGTTTATCGTCCGCCCCGACATGGTGGAAGAGGAGCAGGACAAATTGATTTCGACGCTGGAAACCGCGGTGACGTCCTCGGGCGGCAACGTGAAAAGCGTGGAAAAAATGGGCAAGCGCCGCCTGGCCTACATGGTCCGCAGGTTTCACGATGGCATTTACGTGCTGTTGACGGTGGAAGGCGGTGGCGGGCTGATTCACGAGCTGGAGCGCCGTTTGCGCGTGACTGAACCGGTGATCAAGTTCATCACGGTGCGCATCGACGAAGAACAGAAGCGCCTGGACAAGATCAAGGCGATCCGCGACGCCAAGCGCAAGACCCCGCCCCCAGCCCCGGTCCCGGAAGCCGGTGGAGAGACGGCAGAAGTCACAGCGTAGCTGGTCGTTTGTCCTTGGCCGTTGGTCGTGCGCGTTTCCGTCATGCTGACGATCGACTGAGGCTGAAGACCAACGGCCAAGGGCCAACGACCAACGACTGGTTTTTTAAGGAGCATCATGGCTGAAGAGATTAGAGCGACAACAGCAGCAAGTTCTGGTGGGGAGCGACCGGCGGGCGGAGATCGGCCATCCGGAGGAGACCGTCCCTCGTTTGGAGATCGGCCCGATCGCGGAGAGCGCCGTCCCCCACGTCCCGGCGGCCCCGGTGGCCGCGAAGGCGGGCGCAAATATTTTCGCCGCAAGAAAGTCTGCAAGTTCTGCGTGGAGAAAATTGAGGCCATCAACTACAAAGACGTCCGGCTGCTCGCCCAGTTCGTGGCGGAGAGCGGCAAGATCGTTCCGCGGCGCCTGACCGGCGTGTGCACGCCGCACCAGCGGCGCCTGTCGTCTGCCATCAAGCAGGCGCGCAACATTGCACTGCTGCCGTTTGCCGGCCGCGCGTCATAGGAAATCTGGCCACGGATTTGCGCGGATTTTAACGGATTTGTTTCTTTGCTGATCTGATCCGCCACAATCCGTCTGAATCCGTGGCGAAGGAATTTTTTTACAGGAGTCATCGATGGAAGTCATCCTGAAGGAAGATGTGCCCAAGCTGGGCTCGCGTGGCGACGTAGTAAAAGTCGCCGAGGGTTTCGGACGCAACTATCTGTTGCCACATAAGCTGGCCATCGAAGCCTCGAAAGGCAACAAGGCGGTGATCGAGCAGATGAAGGCGGCGTCCGTCCGCCGCTCGGCCAAGGAAAAGACCGGCGCTGAGGCCCTGGCCAAGCAGTTCGAAGGGGTGTCGGTTTCGTTCCAGCGCCGCTCCGGCGAACACGAGCAGCTCTTTGGCTCAGTCACCTCGGGTGACATCGCGGACGCGCTGGCGAAAAAAGGTTTTGACCTGGATCGCCGGAAGATTCAGCTTCATGAGCCGCTCAAGACAGTGGGCGAATTCACGGTGCCAATCAAACTGCACAAAGACGTCACTACTCACCTGAAAGTTGTGATCGAGAAGGAAGCGGTGGAGTAGTCGGTGTGGGGCGGGCGCCCCCGCCCGCCGTTTTTGATTTTGATTTTGCATTTCTTGCCCAGGACGAACCCCGACAGTCCAAATCAACAGCGGCGGGCGAGGCGCCCGCCCCACGCCGACGTGTAAGTCCTGCCTTTGGTGCATCCTGCGGAGCACGAATCCTGCCAAACTCCTATAATCCATGCTCACGGTTCTTTTGCTGCCACGTCCATAGCTATGCAACCGGGAAGAACGGCAGGGCACCCGGTTTAGTCGAGGACAACAGAGATGCCGGCCGATGCGTGGGCAGTACCATTAGCAGTTGGTGGGCGTTCCCCTCGGGATGCGAGTCTCGGCCAGATGGAACGAAGCAACGAATCCCAGGACCCCCTCGCACGGGGCCACATGGCTGGGCATAGTCCAGGCCGTATCGACGACACGTTGCTGGTCCGCGAAGCGCAGCGCGGCAATCGCGCCGCCTTCGAGGAGCTGGTGCGGCACTACGATCAGGCGGTGCTGCGGCTGGCCATGCATCTCACCGGCTCGGAGCACGAAGCCCAGGACATTTATCAGGATGCGTTTCTGAAGGCGTACAAGAGCGTCGGGAATTTTCGTTTCGAGTGCTCCTTCTACACCTGGATTTACCGTATCGTGACCAATCTTTGTCTGGACCACCTGCGGAAAAAGCAGGTCCGGAAGGAAGACGCTCCGGTCGCGGTCGATTCGCAAGGCGAAACTTACGACGTTCTCGCCCAGGTGCCGGACGCACGGGCGGGCGCCAATCCGGAGCGCGACTTGATGCGCCGTGAGTTGGGAAGGCGCATCAAGCACGCGCTCGACAAACTCACGCCCCGCGAGCGCATGGTTTTCGAGTTGAAGCATTACCAGGGGCTGAAGTTGCGGACGGTGGGCGAGATCTTGAATACCACGGAAGAAACGGCGAAGAATACGTTATTCCGTGCCACCCAAAAGTTACGCGGCTCCCTGGCGGACATGCGCTGAAGAAGAAGATTGATGAAGAAGACTAATGGAGCGACGGGCGTCCCGCTCGTCCAGGCCGCCCGCAGGGCGGCAGGTAAAACAGGCGGATACGAAATGCAAAAGCAACAGCAACAGCGGTGGGCGGGCGCGCCCGCCCCACACTTCCCCCACGAGGGGGTGCAACTATGAAATGCGAGTGGGTACAAGAAAATATTCTGCTGCACATCTATAACGAGCTGCCCGATGATGCTCGTTACGAACTTGAGCAACACGTGGCCCGGTGCGCCGATTGCGCGGCTGAGTTGAAAGCCACCCGCCAGTTTCACGCCACCATCTCCCGGTTCCCGGTAGACGAACCCACTCCCAATCTGGTTGCGGCATCCCGGATGCGTTTACAGGAAGCCCTCGAGACCACGGAGCAGGGCGGTTTCTGGCAACGCCTGGTATTCGATCCGGGCGCATGGCTCCGCCCCATCAAGCTGGCACCTGCGCTTGCGGCGGCAATCTTTATCGTTGGCTTCGCCGGCGGAATTGGGGCCACTTATCAAATGATGAACGGCCGTAACCCCGTAGAACCCACGATTGCTACTCCCACAGAATCTTCCATCACCGGTATCCGCTCGGTTTCGCAACAGCCTGGCTCCTCGCAGATCAGCATCAAGTACGACACCGTTTCCACGCTGGAGGCGCAAGGCTCGCTCAATGACCAGCGTATCCAGCAACTGCTGTTGTTCGCGACCCGTAACAACTACAACTCGGGCGTGCGCATGGATTCGGTTGACCTGCTGACCCAGACGCCAAATGATACCCGGGTACGCGAAGCGCTTCTGTATGCCTTGCGCTATGACTCCAATCCCGGTGTGCGGCTGAAAGCGATCGAGGGTCTGGGTTCCTACGTAAAAGATGATGTGCGGGTGCGCGATGCGGTGCTCGAGGCGCTGGTGAACGATGCCAATTCCGGTTTGCGAACCCAGGCGTTGCATCTGCTCGAACCGGTGCGCGCCGATAGCAGTGTGCGGGTGGTGTTGCAGAAGCTCGCGGATAAGGATCCCAATCCCTACATCCAGTCGCAGGCCCGTAATGTGTTGGCCCAGACGTCGGGGATCGATTGAGAGTTGGTTGGGTCAAGTTTGAAGGTAGAAGTGATTTCGGAGGTTGAAAGTTGAAAAAGGTTTCCAAAATCGTAGCGGCCTTGCTGCTGTTCCTGCCTTTGGCAGTGGCGCAAGAGGCCCGCTCAGACGAACAGGTTCGTGTTTCCCAGGAAAACGGAAAGTGGACACGCCACATCACTGGGTCTCTCGCGGCGGCCAAAAATCTGCGGGTGAAAGTGGATTCGGGCTCGGTCCGCGTAGCCGGCGGATCGCAGTCCACGATCGATTATTCCATCAGCAATCATTCCTATGCATCGTCAGAAGACAAGGCGCGGCGCGAATTCGATGGCTATAGAATCAGCGCGTATGTCCGCGGGGACACGGCCTGGGTGGTGGGCGAATGGCAAGGAAACAAGCCCCACCGTTCGTCCAGTGAATTTGTAATTAATGTGCCACGCAACACCGAGTCGGTGAAGGTCGAAACCGACGGCGGCGATCTCACTGCCACCGGCATCGCTGGCCGAGTGGAGGGAGAGAGTGGCGGCGGCAGCCTTCATCTGGACGATATCGGTGGCGCCATCAACGCTGAGACCGGCGGGGGCAGCATCGATGTGGGTACGGTCGGCGGCGATCTGAGCGTGCGCACCGGCGGCGGCAGCATCAAGGTGGTTTCCGCGAAAGGCAAGATTAATGCCGAGACGGGTGGCGGCAGCGTGGTTGTGGTCTCCTGCCAGTTGGGTGCGGTGCTCGAGACCGGGGGAGGCAGTATCGAGGTACAACGTTGTTCCGGATCGTTGAAAGTCACGACCGGGGGCGGCAGCATTGACCTGGGCGAGATTGCCGGGCCCGCAGAAATTGAAACCGGGGGCGGAAGCATCCGTCTGAGTTCGGCCACCGGGGCGGTGCGAGCCGAGACCGGCGGCGGCAGCATTACGCTGAACGGTGTGCCCACAGCTCGGGCAGAAACCGGGGCGGGCGGAATTGTTGCGAAATTTATCTCGGGCACGGAGCGCACTGACTCGGTGCTTGAGACTTCCGCAGGAGACATCACGGTATATCTGGCGCCGAATCTGGCGATGACGATTCGGGCATCCATCGAACTGGCCAACGGTCATCGCATTCGCTCCGACTTCTCCGAGATTCGGGTCATCAGTGAAGGCGGCGAGTGGGGCCCAGGCAGCGCCACCGCTGAAGGGAATTTGAATGGCGGCGGCCCGGTTCTGAAGGTACGGACCACGACCGGCGACATCAGCTTTCTCCGGGCCAGCCGCTGAGAGGTTTCGATCAGGGAGGAACACACATGCGAAACTCGATCCTCGGAATATCGATTGTGGCGTTGTTCGTGGCGGTCGCATACGGCGCCCAGATGTCTTCGCACGAGCCCTTCAGTGAGACCTTTGGCTTCTCCAGTGAGGACTTTGGGGGCGGATCGTATCTTGGCGTTGATACCCGCGACATTACCGCGGACCGCCTGGGTGAACTGAAATTAAAGGAAGAGCACGGCGTGGAAGTGACCCTGGTCGATCAGGACGCGCCCGCCGGCAAGGCGGGAGTGAAAGAGCACGACGTGATTCTCAGTCTCAACGGAAACCAGGTGGAAAGCGTGGAGCAGTTGCGCCGTATGATCCACGAAATCCCGCCCGGGCGTCAGGTGACGCTGGGGATCAGCCGGGATGGGCAGCCCCTGACCGTGAAGGCGCAACTTGCGGATAGAAAGAAGACCTTCGCCATGGGATCCCCGGGCAAGGCGTTCACATTCGCCATGCCGGCCATGCCCGAGATGCCGACAACACGCGTCACTCCATTTATGCCGGAGATGGATATTCCCGTCTCCATTGTGGTGGTACACACCTCGGGCCGGAGCGGGCTGATGGTCGAAAACCTCACCCCCCAGCTGGGAGATTTTTTCGGCGCAAAGAATGGCCAGGGAGTTCTGGTGCGGTCGGTGGAAAAAGGCAGTCTGGCTGAAAAATCAGGGTTCCGCGCCGGGGACGTGATCGTGAAAGTCAACGGTGAGTCTATCCATGACAGCGGCGATTTCACCCACGCCATGCACGGCCGCAAGAGCTCTGCCGTGACCGTCAGCATTATTCGAGAAAAGAAGGAACAGAACCTGACCTTGAGCCTGCCGGAGCGGAACCAGTCGGAAATCCTGGATGAGAGCTTTGACCTTCCCGAAGTAGATGATGCCGAAACCGTGATCGACCTGAGCGATGCTCAATCCGAGATTGCACGGGTGAGGCCGGAACTGGAGCGCACGGTCCGCGAGATCAGGCGGGTAAGGCCGAGCCTGGAAGAAGAAGCGCAGGAACTGCGTGACCATCAGAAAGAGTTACAGCAGGAAATGCGCGAACTGGAAGAGGAACTGCGCGACCAGAAAGTCCAGATCCAGGAGGAACAGCAAGAGCAAAAAGTGTGGCAACCCGAAGCTGACATTTAGGCCAGTTTGACCGACGGACAGCAGGGTGGAGCAGGCCTTCAGGCTTGCATAAGAGAGCTCAAAAGGGTTTGGGGCTTCAGCCCCTGAGGTCGCGAAGTCCCGCAGCGGCTGAAGCCGCTTCTTCCAACTGGATTCTGATGCAGGGCTAAAGCCCTGCTCCACCCCGAGCCTTTAGAGTCCGACTCCGTGGCCTCGACCGCGATCCACCTCGCAGGCCACCCGGACGCAATTTCTGCCTGCTTGTTTCGCGGCGTACAAGCCGGAGTCGGCTGCCTGAACGAGTTCATCGCGAGTCGTCCCATGATCGGGGTAGGTCGCGGCCCCGGCGCTGATGGTGACCGAACGCGGCACGCCGGGAAATTGCCAGGTCTCTACCAACCTTCGCAGCTTCTCGGCCACGCCCATGGCGTGCTGCAGGCTGGTCTGCGAGAGCAGGATGGCGAATTCCTCCCCGCCATAACGGCAGACCACATCGATTTTCCGCAATTGCTGATAGAAAAGCGATGACACCTGGCGCAACACTTCATCTCCCAGCAGGTGTCCAAATTCATCGTTCAGGCGCTTGAACTGATCGATGTCCACCATGATCACGGCCATGCCAGAGTCGAACCGGCGGGCGCGCTCAACTTCCTCCTCGATACGCAGTTCGAAGAAGCGGCGATTGAATATTCCGGTCAGGCCGTCCAGATAGGCCAGTTGCTTGACGCGTTCCACGTAGTGGGCATTCTGGGTCGCGGTGGCGCAGATGTCAGCGACGGATTCGAGCGACTGGATGTCGCTCGCGCTGAAGGAACCAGGCCGGGCGCTGTCGAGCACCATCACTCCCAGGGTTTGCCCGAACGAAACCAGCGGAATGCACATGTGCGAGCCTGTTTCCAGGTAGATACCGACGTAATCCGGATCCGTTGTGACGTCATTCTGGATCAGGGTCTTCGATTCGCGCAGGGCGCGACCCCACAGACCCGCATCCGCCGGCAGCCGCCCGCCTTCCGCCAGGCGCGGCGTCAGGGTGCCGTGGTGAGCACGCAGTATCAGCTCCTCTTCTTCTTTCAGCAAGATCGACACGTGAGACACGTGGAACGCTTTCTGAATCTTCTCGCAGGCTTTCGACAGCAGGTTCTTTACATCCAATACGACGGTGGTTTCCCGGGCGATGGCGTTGATGGCCTCTAACTGCAGCGCGCGCCGCCGTTCCAGGGAATACAACCGGGCATTCTGCAGCGCCATGGAGGCTTGGGTGGAAAACAGAGTCAGCAGATCAACCGTGTCCCGATCGAAGTGATTCGGGTTTTCGCTTTGACAATCGAGAACTCCCACCATTTCGTCACGGACCATGAGCGGGATGGCCAGCTCGGAGCGGTTCTTCTTGCCCCAGGGAACGTAGCGAGTGTCCTTGGCGAAGTCCGGCACGTACAAGGGCCGCTTCTCCTTGGCGGCCGCACCAATCAGCCCGGTCCCAATCGTGACTCGGACGTCGTCAAAGCCTGGATCACCACCAATCTGCGATCGAGTACACAACTGGCTAGTCTCCTTATCCAGCAATAGGATAGCGACATTCTGCAGGTGGAAATAGTCCCGCGCTATGAGAAGAATGCGCTGCAGCACTTCGTCCAGATCAAAAGTGGACAGTACTGCCTGGCTGGCGTCGTAAAGGATGGCGATTTTCTGCATGTGGCCAGCAGGATTGTACTCTGCACTGCAGGGACTTACCGAGGTTCCGAAGGTAACGCTTTGGGCAGGGAGCCTACTGCTTTCCCGGTTTGGATTGGCTCCTTCGTCGGTTTACGGATTTGACGATTCCCCAAGCGACCAGGCAGAAAAAGCAATCCACCACCAACCCCAGGTCGATCTGGAGCGGCACATGCCGGGCTTGCGGTGGCAGGGAGGGCAGCAGCAGGAAGTAAGCAGCATTCCCCGCCAGCACAGCCACCAGGGCCTCAACGAAATTGGTCACCGATGATTTAGACACCGGGTTCCTTGGCACTTGGCATTAGCGGCTTCTGGCTTCTAGCCCATGCCGCCAGGAGCTAGAAGTTAAAAGCTAGAAGCCAGAAGCTAGAAGCTGGAGCGTTGCCAAGTGCTGCCTCCTGCTACCATCCCCAAAGATGCTGGAACTCTCGACCTCGGTGCAATACGTCAAGGGCATTGGCCCTCGCCTGGCTGAGGTGTTGGCTGCCAAGGGGATCCGTACGGTCGACGATCTGCTCCATTACTTACCCTTTCGATATGAAGACCGCTTGAACCCCCGTGGGATATCCGAACTGCGGGCGGGAGAAATGGCCACGGTCATTGCCGAGGTACGCACCTCGGGCCTGTTCCGCACCCGCCGCATGCCCATTTTTCAGATGACGGCGGGCCAGGGCCGGAGCCGCCTCAAGTGCGTCTGGTTCAACGCGACTTACCTGCGCGACCGCTTCAAGCCCGGACAGCTCGTGGCTCTTTACGGAAAGGTAGAAGAGGACCACTACGGCGGCGAGCTGCAACTGATGCAGCCGCAATTTGAGATTTTGGGCGACGCTTCCGAGGAACCTGAAGGCGGAGACCAGAAAGCCGCGTCTTCGCTGGAAGTCGGCAGGATCGTCCCCATTTACGAATCCGCGGGCCAGGGCCGCCTGACTCCGCGCTGGTTTCGGCGCATCATCCACAACGTTCTGGAGAATCTTCCTCCGCAGCTTCCAGACCCGATCCCGGCTGCCGTGCGCCGCCACCTGAGCCTGATCGCTCCCCGCGAGGCGATGTGGAAGGTGCACTGGCCCGATCCCGGCGAAAGTTTTCAGGACCTGCAAGCCTCGCGAACGCCGGCGCATGTCCGGCTGATCTTTGAGGAACTCTTCTTTCTGGAGTTGGGTCTCGAGCTCAAGCGCAGGCAGCAGAAGGCGCAAACCGGCATCGCCTTCACCCTGGATTCGCGGGTCCGCGAGGCCATCAAGAAGATTCTGCCCTTCCATCCCACCGCGGCCCAGAAACGCGTGCTCAAAGAGATAGCCTCTGACATGGAGAAACCTTTCCCCATGCGGCGCCTGCTGCAAGGAGACGTCGGTTCGGGCAAGACCATCGTGGCCTTCGAGGCGGCCATCATCGCCATCGAAAACGGATACCAGGTCGCGCTCATGGCGCCCACCGAAATTCTCGCCCAACAACACTATTTTTCCGCCCGGCGCATTCTGGAGAACGCCGGCTACCGGGTGGTACTACTGACGGGCTCGCTCGAAGAAGACCGCAAGCGCGAAATTCGCCGGCACATCGTCCAGGGCAATGCCCAGCTCGTCATCGGAACCCACGCCCTGATCGAACAAAAGGTCGAGTTCGCCAGACTGGGGCTGGTGATCGTAGACGAACAGCACCGCTTCGGGGTGATGCAACGCTTCAAGCTGATGAAGAAATCCGGTGACGATCATGTGGGGGCGGGTCTTCGACCCGCCCAGGCCGAGCGAAGCTCGGCAGTCCCTCCCGGCGAGCCCGACGTCCTGGTCATGACCGCAACTCCCATCCCGCGGACCCTGGCCTTGACCCTTTACGGCGACCTCGACATCAGTATCCTCGACGAAATGCCGCCCGGCCGCACTCCCATCGTGACCCGCCGCGTGTCCGACGACCGCGCCGGCGAGGTTTGGCAATTCGTGCGCAAGCAGATCGCAGCCGGACACCAGGCCTACGTCGTCTATCCCGTCATCGAAGAAAACGAAGAAAACGCACTCAAAGCCGCCACCAAAATGTACCGGGAGTTGAGCAAGAAGACCTTTCCCGACCTGCGCGTCGGCCTCCTGCACGGCCGTCTGGAGCCTGATCAGAAGGAGGATGTCATGCGGCAGTTCCAGAAGGGCGAGCTGGACCTTCTGGTCTCTACGACGGTAATCGAAGTCGGGGTCGACGTTGCCAATGCCACTGTGATGGTCGTCGAACACGCAGAACGCTTCGGGCTGTCGCAACTGCACCAGCTTCGCGGACGTATCGGCCGCGGCGGGGCCAAGTCCTTTTGCGTCCTCATGACCGGAGGGAAGATTTCCGAGGACGGCGAACGCCGCCTCGACGCCATGGTCCGCACCACCGACGGCTTCCAGATCGCCGAACTCGACCTCGAACTACGCGGGCCGGGCGAGTTCTTCGGCACTCGCCAGGCTGGAATGCCGAGCTTCCAGGTGGCCAACCTGATACGCGACCGCCAACTTCTGGAGGCTGCCAAACGGGAGGCCGCCGCGGTGCTGGCCGGCTCCAACGAAGAAGTCTCAAAAGAAGACATCGATCGTGCGATCCGTCACATGCGGTCGCATTGGCAAAAAACCTACGGATTGGTGGAGGTAGGGTAGGTTTGCCTGTGTGGCGCGGGCGCCCCGCCCGCGGCCTTTGAAGTTGATTCTAGTAGCTGGTGGATCCCAGGCTGTTTCTAAGCCTAGAGGCCGTCCTCCCTAAGAAATACGAGCACCATCGTGCCCCCCGGCCTTTCGCGGACGAGGGCGCCCGCGCCACATAGCCACCACATAACATCCATACATTGTCGATTGACAACCACCCTGTAAATCCGGATTCTGTTTCCCGCCGTATTTGAGGTGGGCCCAAGAAATCACATTCCTGCTGATTAAGGAGAAGATCCACCATGCCAAGAACTCTTCGGCATTCCCTGTTGGTGGCGCTGCTGCTTGGCTTCATCCCGGCCAGCGCATTACACACTCTCGCCGTTCCCCTTCCGGCCGCGCCTCAGGCTGCCGCAGCACAAGATTCCCTCTACAAGCGTCTGGGCGGCTATGACGCCCTGGCCGCGGTGACCGACGAGTTCATCGGCCGCCTCGCCACTGACCCCAAAGAGGGGCGCTTTTTCATAGGACTGAGCACAGATTCCAAGATTCGTGTCCGGCAACATGTCGTGGACTTTCTTTGTGTAGCAACGGGCGGGCCCTGCAAATACACCGGACGCGACATGGAGACTGCACACACCGGCCTGAACATCACCGAAGAGGACTGGACAATCTCTGTCAAAGCCCTGACTGATACCTTGAACAAGTTCAAGGTACCAGCCCGCGAACAGGGAGAAGTGATCAACGCAATCGCCGGCCTGAAGAGCAAGATTGTAGGGCGATAGGGTGCTTGGCAACGGATTGGGAAGGGCACGGACTTCAGCCGTGCCCTTCACCCGGTGCCCGTGCTAAAACCACAAACTGCCTTGGGCGGGACCGCTTGTGTAGGGACGGCTCTCAGACCCGTCCAGGCCGAGCGCAGCTCGGCGGTTCTTTCTGCGACCCGACTCAGTCCGTTCCTTCTTTAAAGGCCAAAGATTCTAATCGCAAAGATCACAGAGTTGACGCGAGGACGAAAAGAAAACCAAGTCCGTCCAAAATGGACACTGAACTCCTGAACTTTTGCCTCCAGTTCGCCGGATGGGATAATCTTCGCCTGTGTCCGTGACCTCCAAAACCGATCTCTACCGCAAACTTCCCTCTGTGGATGAGTTGCTGCAAAGTCGCGACTTGGCCACACTCGTTTCCAGCGAAGGCAAGGCAGTCGTCACAGACGCCGCCCGCAGCGTGCTGGCGCGCCTGCGAGCCGAAATTGCCTCTGCGCGATTGGACGCAGGCGGCGTTGACCTCGCCCTTTCCGGTATCTTCAGCGCCATCGAGCGGCAAGTCCGCCAGTCGCTGAGTTTTTCGCTGCGGCCGGTTATCAATGCCACCGGCGTGATCCTGCACACTAATCTGGGGCGCGCGCCGCTGGCGGCGTCCGCGCTGGAGCATGTCCGGGAGGCTTCCTGTGGATATTCGAACCTGGAGTTCGATGTTGAGACCGGCGAGCGTGGCAAGCGGGATGTCCATGTGGATGGGTTGTTTCGAAAGCTTCTGGATGCGGCAACCGACATTTCCACAATTGTTGTCAATAACAACGCAGCCGCCGTTCTGCTGGCCCTGAACACGTTGGCCGAGGGCGGGGAAGTCATCGTTTCGCGCGGAGAGCTGGTCGAGATCGGGGGATCGTTTCGCATTCCGGACGTCATGGCGAAATCCAGCGCAACCCTGCGCGAGGTTGGCACCACGAACCGTACCCGGGTGAGCGACTACGAGCGAGCCATCAACGAAAAGACCCGGTTGTTGCTGCGCGTCCACCGCTCCAATTTTGAGATTACCGGATTCACCGAGCAGCCAGGGATCCACGAACTCAGTACGTTAGCACGCGAGCGAAAAATTCCTCTGATGGAAGATCTGGGAAGCGGCGCACTCCTCGATCTGAATTCCGTCGGAGTGAATGGAGAACCGAGTGTGCTCGATAGCCTGCAAGCGGGCGTCGACGTGGTCAGCTACAGCGGAGACAAACTGCTGGGCGGGCCCCAGGCGGGCATACTGAGCGGCCGCAGCGATCTGATTGCCAGGATGCGTGCGAATTCCCTCTTTCGCGCCCTGCGCGTGGACAAACTGACCTATGCCGTGCTCGAAGCCACGCTGCTGGCATATGTGAAGCGGGATTACGATGCAGTTCCGGCGCTGCGCATGATGCATGTGTCCAAAGATGAAATCGGTAAACGGGCAGAAGCCGTGGCCGCGAAAACGCGTTCATCGAAGTTGGCCGTTGAGGTGGTTGACGGCGAATCCGTGATCGGCGGCGGCGCAGCTCCCTCGGCGGTGTTGCCCACTCGTCTGCTGGCGGTAAGTTGCGAAGGCCTTAGCGCCGATGAACTATCCGCGCGCCTGCGTTTCTCCGACCTGCCGATTGTCGCACGCGTGGAAGAAGGCCATGTTCTCCTGGATTTGCGAACCGTTTCTCCTGACCAAGACCAGCGCGTGATTGAGGCGCTCGACCGGTTGGCTTGATGACGATCCAGATTTGAGAATTGTAGATTTTAGATTGCAGATTTAGGGCCATGAGTTCAGGGACAAGCAATCCGAGGATCAAAAATCAAGAATCAAGACTCTGAAATCTTCAAGTCTCGAATCCAACAATCTCCGATCTGAAATCTTCAGTGGCCACCCTCTTCACCATCGGGCATTCCACTCGCACTTTCGACGAACTGGCTGAAGTGCTGGGCGCGCATTCCATTGCGACTCTCGTTGATATTCGCTCCTTTCCCATGTCGAGGCGCCTGCCTCACTTCAACCGCGAATCACTGGAGAAGACTCTTCCCTCGGTTGGGATCCACTACATCTGGATGAAGGAGCTTGGCGGGCGGCGCAAGAAAATTCGTGATGATTCACCCAACATCGCGCTACGCAGCCCCAGTTTTCGCAATTACGCCGATTACATGCTGACTCAGGAATTTCAGCATGGCATTGCGCAGTTGATTGAAGTGGCCGGACAATCACGAACCGCATACATGTGCGCGGAACGGGTCTATTTCCACTGCCATCGCATGCTGGTGTCAGACTGGCTGACCGCCCATGGACATCAGGTGTTTCACATTGACGGTGCCGGACCGGCAAAGCTGCACAATCTGCTACCCGAGGCGCGCGTGATTGATGGCGAGCTGATTTATCGTGGTGACCGCCTGTTATAGGGAACCGAGCTCATCTGAAAACTTTGGCTCTTCGAGAAATATTTCCAGTCAAATCAATACAGTTGTCATCCTGACCGGCCTTCAGGCCGCGAAGGACCTGTGCATTTGATTTTGGTTGGACGGGAAAATGCGTCGCTCCTTCGCTGCGCTCAGGATGACAAGGCGCTACAATCATTTTCATGCCGCCGCGCATCGCTATCCCTGTCCCCCACTCCGGAGATCCCGAGTATGCCGAGCGGGCCTTGCCGCAATACCTGCACGCCATCGAGATGGCGGGCGGAGAGCCGGTAAGGATTCCACTGGATCGCTCTCCGGAGGAAGTCATGAAGCTGATCGAGCGTTGCGACGCGGTAGTGTTGCCGGGCAGCAAAGCCGATGTGGATCCGGCGAAGTACGATGCACCCAGGGATCCAAACACCGCGGCAGCCGATCCCAAGCGCGATACCGTCGATGAACTACTGCTGCAGGACGCCTACAACATGCACAAGCCCGTGCTTGGCATTTGTTACGGCTTGCAGATACTCAACGTGTATCGCAGCGGAACTCTGCTGCAGCACATCGAGTCGCCAGTGAATCATGAGGCGGGAAAGACCGTACCGATCGCGCACACGGTCGAGGTGGATCCAACGTCATGTCTCGGTGGGATCGTAGCGGCGGGAGCCAAGACCTCCGAAGGAAACGCGCTTTCCGTTGAGGTCAATTCCAGCCATCACCAGGCGGCCGACGTTGCCGGCGATGGGTTGCGCATTGTGGCTCGTTGTCCGAAGGATGGTATCGTGGAGGCCCTGGAAGGGACTTCCCCCGAGCATTTTGTACTGGCAGTGCAGTGGCATCCCGAACGTTCGGTGGAGGATGACGAGGCCTCGCGGGCTATCTTCCGCGCGCTGGTAGAAGCGGCACGGGCGAGACACGGCAAGCTGGTTGGAGAGTTCGAGATGTTGTGAAGGCTTTTTTCCGCTTTCACCAGAAACATTATTTTCTGGCTCTTCCGGTCCCCGCGCTCCGAATTGTTTTCTTGTTTTTTTCCAGCGCGAGTTTCTCCAGCAGCACAACGGCGTGCGCAATCGCAGCGTTGTCGGTTCCCATGCCCTCGGGGGTCTTGGCCTTCACGCCCACGCAGTCCTCTGGAATTCCCAGCAACCCGGCAACGCGCGTGCGAATGGCAGCCGCATGCGGACCAATCTTCGGCTCGGCCAGAATAAGGGTCGAGTCCACGTTGACCACGGCATAGCCCGCTGCGCCTACGCGACTGAGCGCTTCGGCCAGGAACAGCGTGGAGTCCGCGCCCTTCCAGCGCGAGTCGGAGGGAGAAAAAAGCGAACCGATATCAGGAGCCGCGACCGCGCCCAGCAAGGCGTCGGTGATGGCGTGCAGAAGCACGTCTCCGTCGGAGTGGCCGCCCAGGCCTTTCGAGTGCGGCAAGGCGACGCCGCCAATCATGAGCGGAATGCCACGCTTGAATTCGTGAGAGTCCCAGCCGTAGCCGATGCGAGTTTCCGGTTTCAAGTTTCAGGTTTCCAGTCTGGTCGCGCGTCGTTGGTCGTTCGTCGTTGACTTAAGTGCGCTGATGCAAGGCTTATCCGTGGGATCCGTGAAAATCTGTGGCCGCCTTACCGTTTCAGGAAGAACTCTGCCAGTTCCATATCCGACGGAGTGGTGATCTTGATGTTTCGTGGCGAACCCATGACCACCGCTACAGGATGTCCAGAACGCTCGACCAGGGACGCTTCGTCGGTACCCAGAAATCCGTCAGCAGTAGCTTCGTCGAACGCCTTCTTGAGCACACTATAGCGAAAACCCTGCGGGGTTTGTGCCATGACCACGCGCTCGCGAGGGATGGTTGCGGTGATGAGAGCGCCCTCGGACGTGCGCTCTACCTGCTTGACCGTATCCATGGCGGGCATTCCGGCGATGGCGGCGCCATATTTGCGGGCGGCCTCGATCACGTCGTGAATGATTTCCCCGGTCACGAAGGGGCGAACGGCGTCGTGAACCAGCACAATGTCATCCGGTGCGGCGGCAACCTTCGCCATGGCATGAGCGACGGACTGCTGGCGATGCTCGCCTCCTTCCACCAGTTCAACCTTCTTCCCAGGCCTCAATCCAGCTTCCCGTTGCAGGCGGACGCGAAAGCTCTCAATCTCGTTGGCTCGCAGCGCGATGTAGATTTCCGAGACCTCGTCGTGGGCGGCGAGCTTGCGCAGCGTGTGAATAAGAATCGGCGTTCCGCCCAATTCGAAGAACTGTTTGGACGCGGCGGGCTTCTTGCCCGTGGCATCGGAAGCGGGCGCCATGCGCGTCCCCAGTCCGGCCGCCGGAATGATGACCACAACCTTCATGCGGGCTGTAAGTATACGGGGTGGGAGGGGAGGGTTCAAATGTTACAGATTCCTCGGAGTAGGTCAGTTTCACGATACACCGCGCAAATCTACGAACCACCAAGGACACGAAGTATCAGGAAGGCGTTTGCTCTCAGAGTTTTCTTCGTATGCCTTCGTGTCCTTTGGGGTTACCGCTTTTTTGCAACTGCCCTACTTCTTTCCCTTCGGCGACTCCCACAACTCGATGCGATTTCCGTCGGGATCCATGATCCAGGCGAAGCGGCCGTAATCATAATCTTCACGGTGCGGATCGATTTGCACACCTTCCTTTTTCAGCGCTTCCAGCAGAGCATCCAGATCGTCGACGCGATAGTTGATCATGAACGGTGAGCTGCTGGGCTCGAAGTATTTTGTGTTGCGCGGAAAGATTGACCACACGGTCATGCCTTTTTTGTCGGCGTCTTCGGCATCGCGCCACTCGAAAGCCGCACCGGTGCCGTCAGGCGCAGGATGGATTCCGAGGTGTTGCGCGTACCACTGATAGAGTTTGTCAGGGTCGTCGGACTTGAAGAAAATGCTGCCCACACCGGTGACTCGCGTCTCCATCAATTGTCATCGTTGCCGCCTCCTAAGGTGTTTACAGTAGGCCATTTTTCCCAGTTCGAGAATTTTTTTCTAAGGGGACTAGGCTGAAATTCCAACGGGCTTCCTGCGTGGCCGCGTAACCCGCGCCCCTGGTGCAACCAGAGATGTTGGGTCAGGCAACTAAGGGACCGTACTGATCGGCCCTCGAAATGCTACACCAGGAGAGAGGCCAATCCTTGGGGGCGACAATTGGGGGCGACAATGAAGAAACCGCATGTTTCCTGGTTGGCGCTAGTTACGTTCTGTGCGCTGACGACGTTCGTGACCGCGCTTGGTCTTGGTTTCCTGTTCGTGGGTGGCTCCGTGGTGTTTGCCGGGGCCCAGGCCCCGCACATTTCTGATGACACCAAGCCGGCCGCGGCCGTCCAGACTTCTCCTGCTTCAGGCGGAGCAGTTGCGGGGCAGGAGGATGCCCTCGCTTCGCAAGCCTCGCACTTGTCCCCGGTGAAAGATGACGACGCATCCGGCAGGATTTTTTCGGGAATGATCACTGATTCCCGCTGCGGTGCCCGCCACCGGAGAAATTCGGGAAAAACATCCGCAGAATGTGCTCGCGCATGTGCGCGCGACGGCTCTAGCTATGTCCTGGTGGATGGCGAGATGGTTCGTGCGCTGGAAGGCGATCCGTTCTTGCTCGGGAGATTGGCCGGCGAGCGCGTAGAAATTGTGGGCATGCTCGAGGGAAACACCATAAAAGTCGAGTCGGTCGCGTCGCGCTAACAGGTGACGCCCACTGACCCTGTCAGGCTTCGTCAAACCCAGGCCCACCTATTCTGCCGGCCGCTCGACCATGATCGGCTGTGCTTTCTTGACCTCTCCACTTGGCGCCCCGGAGACGGCCGATATTGATGGCACGCCCGGTACGGCGTTGACCGCAGGGCGGGATTCGTGTCGGCTCCCATTGCGCTCGTCCCATTTTCCGAAAATCATTTTTCCCGCTGTGGTTTGCAGCACTGAGGTTACCGAAATGTCGATGGTCTTGCCGATCATCTTCCTGGCATTGTCCACCACCACCATGGTTCCATCGTCGAGATAGGCCACGCCCTGGTTGTATTCCTTACCTTCTTTCAGGATGAAGACCTTCATGGTTTCGCCGGGCAGCACAATCGGCTTCAGCGAGTTGGCCAACTCGTTGATGTTCAGCACGGCCACTCCCTGCAATTGGGCGACTTTGTTCAGGTTGAAGTCGTTGGTGATGATTTTGCCCTCGTACAGCTTGGCCAGCTCGATCAGCTTCAGGTCCACTTCGCGAACCGCGGGAAAATCGTCCTCCACGATTTGAATCTGCAGCGACGCCACCTTTTGCAGTCGTTGCAGGATGTCGAGACCGCGGCGGCCCCGGTTCCGCTTCAGCGAGTCGGCAGAATCGGCGACCAGTTGCAGTTCGCGAAGCACGAACTGCGGCGTCACGATAATGCCGTCGAGAAAACCGGTCTCTGCGATGTCGGCGATCCGGCCATCAATAATCACGCTGGTATCCAGTATTTTGTAGCTTTTCTTGCCCTGCTTCTCGCCTCCGAAGATGCCTCCCAGTGCCGCCAGGTTTAAGAGGTCACCCTTGTTGGCCCCGACAATGAGGCCGACATAGGCCATCAGCATCATTACCAGAATTTGCAGGAAACCCTGTGTGCGTCCCGGAGCGACGCTGTTTCGAATCACCAGGGCGAAAAGGTAGGCGCCAAAGATTCCGAGGATGCTTCCAATGGCGGCACCGATCAGGCGCTTCAGGCTGATCAGGCGCAGCCGCCACTCGAACAGGACGATGGCCAGGCCAATAATCGCGCCTACCCCAGCGTCCAGATTTGCCGGCAGGCCGAAAGGATCAATCAGGTAACAAGTAACAGTAATAATGACAACAAATAAAAAACGTACCAGAACCAAGTCCACCGACGGACCTCCCCGGAACCCATCTGGCGGACGCGCCGCATAGAAAGTTCCGCACTGGTTGCCCGGTGCTGCCTGGAAATCGGTACCAGTGATCTGTTAAACGGAGCCTATGAATTGGAAGATAAAAAAGCTCCGAACTCCCCATTCAGACCGCCAGAACGGGGAACCCCAACCATGTTAGGGAGAGTATATACCTGCCGCCAAATGTGGAGCGGACGCGGGGTCTCAGGCTTAAACTTCGCTTTCCTATCCCGGGACACTTGACCTTCGAGCAGCCAACAGCCGTCGGCCCTGCGGGTTGGTGACTCGCCATCTCAGCACACCTTGCTGTCCGCTTCAAAGTGCTGTGCCGGGGGCAAGGCTCGTGGGAAGCGCAGCCCAGCCGCGAAGCGGCACAAGAATGCGGCCAGGGCGCAAGCCCTTGGTGGAAGCAGGGCAATGACGAAGCTCCGCAGGAGCGGAAGAAACATTGCGATACAGATACCCGATCCGATTGAGATGGCAGTAGTGCTCGGGCTCGAATCCAGCATTCTTCGGCGGCACGCTGTTACACTTTTGCCATGAAAGCCTTGGTCATCAGTAAGTTCGGCGGCCCCGAAGTGCTGGAGGTAAGGCAGGTTGCGGATCCGATACCTACGTCCGGGCAGGAACTGGTAACAGGCGAGGCCGGCGGAATCAACTTCGCCGACATCATGAGTGCACAGGGTGGTTATCCCGGCACGCCGAAACCGCCGCTGGTCGCGGGGCGCGAATTTTGCGGCATTCGCCGCAGCGATGGGCAGCGGGTCATGGGCTACGCGCAGTGGGGAGCGTTCGCCGAGCACATCGCCGCGTCGTCCGCGTTGTTGTGGCCCGTGCCGCAGGGATGGAGCGCCGAAGAGGGCGCCGCCTTCCCGGTAAATTATTTCACCGCCTACTTCGCATACTGGAAGGCGGGCTTGCTGCAGAAGTCGCCGGCGCCAACATACGTGCGTCCGCCGGAAGACCTCGATGAGTTGACATCGATTGGCAAGGAAGAAAGCCGCTTGAGGAAAAGACCGCGAGTTCTCATCCATGCCGTAGCTGGAGGCGTGGGAACGGCAGCAGTACAGATTGGAAAACTGCTGGGCGTGGAACTGTACGGAACTTCTTCCTCCGAAGAGAAACTAACGCGCGTAAAAGCGCTCGGGCTGCAACACGGAATCGATTACAAGCAACGCGATTACGAAGAAGCCATCAAAGAACTGACCCATGGTGAAGGTGTGGATGCGGTGTTTGAAATGTTGGGTGGCGAACACACTACCAAAAGCGTTCGCTGCCTGTGCGATTTTGGACGGGTCATCGTATATGGAGCAGCAACGGGACAACCCGCCCAACTGGACGCACGAGTGCTGTACGCCAAGGGCGCAAGCGTGCATGGTTTGTGGCTGACCTACTTGTCCGCAAAACGCGACTTGATGAATCAGGCATGGCAACAACTTTCAGATTGGATGGCGCAAGGCCACTTGCGTCCCGTGGTTGGGCACGTGTTCCCTCTGGAACAGGCTTCAGATGCGTATCGGCTGTTGCTCGAGCGCAAGAATTTCGGGAAGGTAGTGCTGAACCTAACCTAGTTTGTGTGGGGCGGGCGCGCTCCCCCCGCCGCCTTTGAATTGCATTTATTGCGAAGCCATTCGCAGTCGTATGCGCAACTTGGTACAGAACAACAAATCAAACGCAAAAGCGGCGGGCGAGGGCGCCGCGTTCACATCGTCGGGTACAAGACAAGACAATTCATTGTTGTAGTGCGGCGGTTGCGACAGCAAACATTGCTAACAACCCGTCACGAGCGGCGTCCAAAGGGATGATGCGATTGAAAAGTACAACGGAACATTTTAGAAGGGCACTACGTATCTTGAGCCGAGCACACAAAGCAGAGCAACAAAGCGATGACCGAAGCCGGGGCTTGACGGAATAAAAAAGCGGCTCACCCGGTTATGTTGGCATAAAACAACTCAGGGGTTAAAGGGACTGGTCTCACACTCGGTTTGGCGGCCCAGGTGAGAGCAATCCCCGGCAGAGAGCACGAAGCCTTGCGGCCTAGCCTTCTTTGCTTAACCCCGAGGCAGCATTGTAGGCCTTCGACGACGAAACGCAAGAATTTCCTGACGAAGGCGAGTCCAGCCGCCCAGAACCGGTTCCCGACGTCATCGGGAAAGAAAAAGGAGTGCAATGAAAATTTCGACAATCTCCAAGGGCTTGCTGCTGGGACTGGCATTGCTGCTGGCTGCAACCGCCTTCGCTGCCAACAAGGGTACATTGCAGGTAAGCGATCCTATCACCGTGAGCGGGAAACAGATCGCGCCGGGTGAGTACATTGTGAAGTGGGAGGGCACCGGGCCGGATGTTGAACTGAATATTTTACGCGGCAAAAACCTTGTCGCTACCGTGCCCGCTCACATGGTCGACCTGGATCGCGCGCCTGACCGGGACGCAACCGTGACTGTGGTCAATGGCAGCGGCAACAAGGTGCTGTCCGAGATTCGCTTGACGGGACGGAAGCAAGCGTTTGCGATTGGTGCGGAATCCGCCAAGGCCGAGTCTGGCAGCAAGTAAATGGTGAGAGTGGATGTTGCAAGGGGAGCCATAAAGGCTCCCTTTTTTGTGTCTTCGGAAACCACGTAGGGGCGGACGCCCTCGTCCGCCCAGCCGGGCGAAGCCCGGCAGTTGATCGCTCTGGCCGCGCGCTCAGCGTTAGTACTTCGGCATCTTGGGATCTACGCGGTCTGCCCAGGCGAGGATTCCGCCAGCCAGATTGTGTACTTTCTTGAAGCCGGCCTGGCGTAGAAAGTCCACCGCCTTGGCGCTGCGCACGCCGGACCGGCAGTGGGCCACGATCTCCCGGCTGGAATCCAGTTCGTGGACGCGCTTGGGCAGATCGCCCAGAGGAATCAGGTACCCGTTGATGTTGCAGATCTGATATTCATGGGGTTCGCGCACGTCCAGCACGAACAGGTCTTCGCCTGCATCCAGGCGCCGCTTCAATTCTTCCACTTGGACTTCCGCAACTAGTGTCTCCACCGGTTTCTCCTCACCACGGATTCCACAAAATTCGTTGTAGTCGATCAACTGAGTGATGGTCGGATGGGTTCCGCAAACCGGGCAATCCGGGTTCTTGCGCAGCTTGAGTTCGCGGAACTTCATGTCCAGTGCGTCGATCAGCAACAGGCGGCCAATCAGGGGCTCGCCCTTCCCCAGAATCAGCTTGATAACTTCGGTGGCCTGCATTACACCAACCAGCCCCGGCAGAATGCCCAGCACCCCGCCCTCGGCACAGGAAGGCACCAGTCCGGGCGGTGGTGGCTCCGGATACAGGCAGCGATAGCACGGGCCTTGCTTTGGTCGCGAAGACACTCGCCTGGCCTTCGAAGCGGAAAATCGACCCGTACACGTTAGGCTTCCCGGTAAGTACGCAGGCATCGTTTACCAGGTATCGCGTAGGAAAGTTGTCGGTGCCGTCGGCGATGATGTCGAATTCCTTGAACAATTCCAGCGCATTGTCGCTGGAAAGCCGGGTTTCAAATTTCCGGATATTCAGAAACGGATTGATCGCCTTCAGTTTTTCAGCGGCTGAATCCAGCTTTTTCCGGCCCACGTCGGCGGTGGAGTGGATGATCTGACGCTGCAGATTGGTGTAGTCCACGACATCGAAATCCACGATCCCCAGCGTGCCTACGCCGGCCGCGCCCAGATACAACGCCAGCGGCGAGCCTAGTCCGCCGGCGCCGATGCATAGCACCCGCGCAGCTTTCAGCTTGAGCTGCCCCTCCATGCCGACTTCGGGCATGATCAGATGGCGCGAGTAGCGCAGGATCTCGTCATTGCTCAACGTGACGGCTTCGGGTTTGACTTCAAGTGTCGTGGCCATGGGAACCTCACAAATAGAAAAATTGTCGAATTTACGAATTGAATAACAACTACCGACAGGAGGGACAACAACAGCGGCGGGCTTTGAGTTCAGGTCTCAATTCGACAATCCTAAAATCCGGTAATCCGTCAATCAATTCCTGCCTCCCGCGATGGAGGGCACAATGGAAATACTATCACCGTCCTGCACCGCAGTGGCGTCCTTCTGCAGATAGCGGACATCCTCGTCGTTGAGGTAGACGTTTACGAAGGCGCGCAGCTTGCCGTCATCGGTGTAGAGGTGCCGGCGCAGCTCGGGGTGCTTGGCCACGAGGTCGGAAAGGGCCTCGCCGATGGTTCCAGCCTGCACTTCAACCGCAGGCTGCTTCCCGGCGTATTGGCGCAAGGGGGTCGGGATCTGGATCTTGGGCATAGGTTATAGATGATGCCATAAACAGGCAGAAGATTCAGCCACATCTTGTGTGGGGCGGGCGCCCTCGCCCGCCGCTGTTGACTTGGACTTTTTATTGTTTCGACAAACAGACCCAAGGGCCACTCGGTGCACCAACCCGAAGTTCAACTTCAACTGCGGCGGGCGAGGGCGCCCGCCCCACACGCGCGAATCATGCTACTTCAATCTTTTCGTCCACCAGCTTCTTGTTGTTCTCGTCACTTCCTGTCAGTTCGAACGAATTGGTCAGCACGGCCTTGCCCTTCTGGACGCTGGTGATCACGTAAGAGCAGCCGAACCAGTGCGCTTCCGCCAGATCGGTCTGTGACCACCGCGCAGGATGGTCGGGGTGCGAATGGTAGAAGCCGATGATGTCCTCACCGCGCTCGCGGCCCTCGCGCTGAATGCGAATCAATTCCCTGGGGTCGATGTTGTAACGGTTGTGAGCGGAATCGGTGCGCGTATTTCCGGCCCGGGCGGTCGAAGTTACCGCGCGGACGCCGTCTTCATTCATCTGGCCGAGCAACACGCCGCAGCATTCGTGCGGATAGGTCTCCTCGCCATGCAGCCTGACCGCATCGTATTCTTTGCGTTCGATTTTCAGCATGAAAACCCAATCACCACCGAGGCACAGAGACACAGAGAAAAACTCAAGCTCTTTCTCTTTTTCTTTCTCTGTGTCTCAGTGTCTCGGTGGTGAAGTTTTAGCCTTCTTCCCAGAATCTCTCACTCAAATACTTGTCGCCGGAATCACACAGAATAGTCACGAACACAGCCGGCTCGCCGGGCTTGAGTTGCCGGGCCACTCGCAGGCATCCCACCACTGCTGCGGCGGCCGAGATCCCGACCAGCAGTCCTTCCTCGCGGGCCAGTCGGATCGCCATCTTGTAGGCGTCTTCGGTGGCGATGCCAATGTTCTCGTCGGCAAGCGACGGATCATAAATCTTGGGGACGATGGCGCTGGCCAGGTGCTTGGCGCCTTCGATGCCGTGGAACGGAGAGTCGGGCTGAAGGGAGATGCAGCGGATCGCCGGATTCAGTTCCTTCAGCCGCCGCGTGGTGCCGACAAAAGTTCCGGTAGTGCCCAGCATGGAGACGAAGTGGGTGATACGCCCTCCGGTTTGTTGCCAGATTTCGTTGGCTGTGCCAAGGTAGTGTGCTCGCCAGTTGGCATCGTTGGAATACTGGTCAGCGTAAAAATATTTGTCGGGATGTTTGGCGTAAAGCTCGCGCGCAGCTCGAATCGCTCCATCGGAGCCGTCGCCGGGGTCGGTGTAAATTATGTGGGCGCCATAGGCATGCAGGATGCGCTTGCGCTCCACGGAAACATTTTCCGGCATGCACAGGGTCACTGGAAAGCCCTCTGCGGCGGCGATCATGGCGTAGGCGATCCCCGTATTTCCGCTGGTGGAATCGAGCAGAATTTTGCCCGACCCAAATTTGCCGCTGGCACGGCCTTCGGCAACGATATACGAGGCAGCGCGGTCCTTGACCGATCCCCCCGGATTTCGCCACTCCGCTTTGCCGAGGAGTTCGATTCCGGGCAGGTCGCTGGTCAACCGCTCCAGGCGCAACAGCGGAGTGTTGCCGATAAGCTCGAGGCTTCGCTGGCCAAGCGCCTCCACCTGGCCCGCAACCGGACGCGCTTCGATTTTGGGACGCGCATCTATCGAAGAATCGGGCACTTGTCTTCGGTTTGGCGAGGCTGGTCGCATAGTTGGTTTGGACTGAACCGCGTGACTATCGTAATGTGCTCGGGACGCGAATTAGGACTTTTGCGGCTGTTGATTGGATTATAAAAGAACCTGGCCGGATTCCGATGAACCTCAGATCTTAAGATGGTAAATGCACTTTTTTCGGCGAACCGGCATCTGATGGAGCAGAGCGAGAAGGGATTGGGAATCCAAAACGAATGTCAACCAAGGTAGAGCAGAAGAGTTATGAAGACGCGCTGAGCTGGCTGCGCGATCACGGTTTTGATTTGATCGAGGCTCCCGGCATGCAGGGGCGTGTGTTTCTGAGGAAATACAACGTTTCCGCCGCCATCCAGAAGAATGGTGACGATGGCGTGAAAATCTTCGCCTACCCCGGCTACCTGATTGGCAGTGAGATTTCCAAGCTGATCAACCGCGGCTATCAGCAATTCCTGAAAACCGCTAAGACCGAAGTCCCCGCTACCGCTGACCACCTGAAGGCGCTGCAGCAGTTCACCGAAGAGCTGAAGGAAGGGTTGGGATTGCCCACTCTGTACAACGAGTCACTGGGCACCGTGAGCGAGTCGTATCATTACGACCGCATTCAGGATCGCGACAAGCCCAAGGCGGAACGCCCCAAGCGTCCCTGGGAAAAAGCCGGAAGCCTGGCCGCCGCAGCGGCCAAAAAAGGCCGCGCGTAGTACTCGCTCTACCCGTGTCATCCTGAGCGGAGTCGAAGGACCCCTGCATTCTGCTCTTTAGCTTCTACGCTGCGTTTTTCTACGACCAGCTTGAGCAGTCATTTCTTTACTCTCACCTGCACCCGGGTTCCCTCTGGAAGTTCGCTGTTGAGCTTGACGACTCCCCCCTGCACGATTCCTTCAAATTCTTGCGCCATTGCGGGAACAGCCGCGGGCGAGGGCGCCCGCGCCACACGGCCTGTGCCTTTGTCCATGGCTTGGTTGGCTAGATCGTCGGCTTCGCGATTGTGCTCGCGCAGGGCGTGATCGATGGAAAACCATTCCAGTTGCGCAATCAGTTGTTTGGCGCGGGCGTGCAGCTCCTGCAAGGTTGCGTTCTTCACCTTATAAATGCCCTTGATCTGCCGCACCAGCAGTTCCGAGTCACTCACGACCCTGAGCGCTTTGTGTCCGTGTTCGATGGCATACTCGAGTGCCGCGATCAGTCCCTGGTACTCGGCGAAGTTGTTGGTTTGATTTCCCAGGTAGTGGCTCAGCGCTGCGATTTTTCGTCCCGCTTCATCCTGAATCACGACCCCGTAACCGGCGGGCCCAGGATTGCCCCGCGCCCCGCCATCGCTGTGAGCGATCAGGTAATGCTGGGGAGTCTTAGCGTGCGTTGAAGAAAATAGATTTCGAGATGGATATGAAGGCATGCAGAAAGTTTACATCCGCTCAGCTTCCGTCCGTAGCGCCGCCGTCCCGGCGGCTGTCCGGTGGGCGTCCCGCCCACCGCGCGGGGGTTCTTGGTTTTTATGGATTTGTTATCTGCCCGCAGCCAATCCCTGCCGCAGGTTGGCCGGGTCGAGTTGCGCGATGAGATAAAGGCTTGCAGAAAGTTACATGTCATCCGTAGCGCCGGCGTCCCGCCGGCTGTCCCGAGGGCGTCCCGCCCTCGCCCCGACGAAGTAGATGCAAAGAGTCAAGTTCATATCAGAGCCGCAGCGTGCCCGAAGAACTTTAGACACAACGAGCGCATTGGCGGGCTCGGCGCCCGCCTATCGGGCCGGCGAGACGCCGGCGAGAACCTATCTGCCGGCGGCCAGGCGCGTAGCCAGGCGCTGCGGCAGGTTAGCCGAAAGGATGCGCTCTTGCGCCTGCTTCAGATTGTAGGGGACGCGGCAGAAGGTGATGATTCGTTCATCCGAGTCGAACACGGCAAAAGCAGCCCGCCAGTCGCCATCCCGGGGCTGTCCGACCGAGCCGGGATTGACCATATAACGCATGCCTTCGCGGAGAGGAACTTCGACTGATTCGCTCTGTCCTACAGTCTGGTATTGCGGACGGAAATAGTCGCTGGCCACCTTGTTGGTGCAGAAAGTCCCCTGCAGATGGGTGTGGCCGAAAAAAGTCAGCGGCGCGGACGAGGTCAGCAAAGGCTCCAGCGCATCCCGCAACGTAACCACATACTCATCTTCATCCACGGGCGAGCCGTGCACAAATTGGACCCCGGGCAAATCGGCCATTTGGATGGGGCCGTGAGGCAGCCCCTGCAGCCATTTCAGGTTCTCCGGGGTGAGCTGATCGCGCGTCCACAGCGCCGCCAGCCCGGCAATGGGATTGAACTCTTTCAGCTCGATTGCGCCGCTGGCCGCTTTGTCATGGTTCCCGCGTACGAAGAAGGTCCCCAGGCCGCGGGCGCGCGCGATGACCTCATTGGGGCTGGCGCCGTAGCCCACGATATCCCCGAGGTTCACCACCACATCGTGCGCCGGAGCCACCGCGAGGCAGGCTTCCAGGGCTTCGAGATTGCTATGAATGTCGCTTAGTAGAAGAATGCGCACAGATCACCGGACAAACTCGGGATTATAGACCTGTCGAGCTTGACCGTGCAGCCGTTTCTGTTCCGGGGGGAAAGGCGACGGTGGGAAGTCGAGAGGGCACGGCTTCGAGCCGTCCTAGGAAAGCCTGCGCCCCAAAAATAGAGTAGCTAAAGCTCAACGGAGGTGCAGATTCAACAAAAAGGTGCAGGATCAACCAAAGGGTCCCGGAGGGACCTCTGATAGTAGCCCGCCACTTCAGTGGCGGGTAGGCAGACGAAACGATGCGCGTGCCGTAGGCACGCCTGAAACAAACCACTGACGCCACGAGTGGCATTTCAGCCGTTCCTACGGGACGGGCCTCCCCTGTGCCGAATGATCCCGGCGTTGAAACGCCGGGCTACTATCAGCCGTCCCTTCGGGACGCGTAACGCGGATGGGCACGGCTTCCAGCTGTGCCGCAACAGCCTGGCCCGAAATTTCGGCACGGCCGAAAGCCGTGCCCTCCCGCCTGACCGATCCGCCTGCAATTTTGCTATCACACATTTACTACCGGGCATCTTGCCCAATGTCCGTCAGACACTTCCACCAGCGGCGGAAGACTCCGCGCGCACTCCTCCACACGAAATCCGCAGCGCGGTTCAAACGGACATCCCGCCGGAACCGCGTGCAGCGGCGGCACGGTTCCTTCGATGGTTTCGAGCGGCCTGCCGCGATCGGTCTTCAGTGTGGGCACGGCATCAAGCAAGCCACGGGTATAGGGATGCGCGGGCGCGTGAAATATGTCGGACTTCGACCCCAGCTCCACCAAATTGCCGGCATACATCACAGCCACCCGGTCGGCGACCTGGGAAACCACCGCCAGGTCATGGGAAATGAACAGCATGGTCAAGCCAAACTTGGCCCGCAGTTCGGCAAGGAGATCGAGGATTTGCGCTTGAATCGTGACATCGAGCGCGGTGGTCGGCTCGTCGGCGATAAGTAGCTTGGGACGGTTGACGATGGCCATCGCGATCATCACCCGCTGCCGCATCCCGCCTGAAAGCTGGTGGGGATAGTCTCGCGATCTTCGCTCGGAATCGGAGATGCCAACTTCGTTCATGGCTGTTACGGCTTGAATCCAGGCGTCGCTCTTCTGAACTTCGCGATGCGCCAGGACCGCCTCCGCAATCTGGTCGCCCACGCGCATCACGGGATTCAGCGCGGTCATGGGCTCCTGGAAAATCATGGCCAGCTGGGAGCCGCGCAACGGACGCATGGATCCCTCGGACAATTGCAGCAAATCGGCACTACCGTTCCCGTTAGTCAAAAGGATCTCGCCCTTGACTCGCGCATTCGGCGGAAGCAGGCGCATCAAGGCTAGCGAAGTAACCGACTTTCCGGACCCGGATTCGCCGACCAAACCCAGGACTTCGCCCGGCGCGAGCGCAAAGCTGAGATCGCGAACGGCCGTGAGTGAAAGGCCCGCACCGCCAACGTCGGCGGACCGGGGAAACTCGATCGTCAGATGACGCACATCGAGAAGAGCCATGTTCTCGTAGCGCCGGCATCTCGCCGGCTGTCCTGCGGACGTCTCGCCCGCAGTCTTTCCACACCCTCCGCTCTCTACTGCCCCAATATCAATGGCAAACCATTCTTGCTGTTGCCGATCACTACAACCTTTGCGTTCGCACTCTTGGCCAGATTCTCCGTCGCCTCAATGCCCTTCCATTCCAGCAATTGCGGACTGATTCCCTGGGCCACGATCTGCTGGAAGTCGCGGATGCCGCCTGCCTCAATGCGCTTGCGCTGCGCCTCCTGCGTTTCTTTCTGCAGGCGGAAGCTCATGGCCAGCGCTTCCTGTTCCGCCTGTTGCTTGGATTCGATGGATGACTTCAGCGTGGCCGGCAACTGGATGTCGCGCAAGAGCACGCTCTCTACCAGGATTCCACGCTGCCCTAGTTTATCGGCGAGCTGCGTGTAGATCTGCTTGGCAACCATTTCGCGTTCGCCGGTGTATAGAGCGTTGGCGGTGTGCGACGCCGTAGATTCACGGATGGCCGCCCGCAGGTTTGGTTCGACCAGCACATTCATGTAATTCGGCCCAATTTTTTGATAAACCTCGGCGGCTTTTTCGGGATCGAGATGATAGATCAGTGAGGTATCCAGGTTCATCACCAGGCCCTCACTCGAAGGCACGCTGGCCGATTCCTTGATCTCCTGTGTGCGGATGGAGAGTTCATGGTTCGCCTTGAACGGATTGACCAGGTGAACGCCTTCAGGCAGCACTTCCCCGGTCACCCGCCCAAATAGCGTAAGCACCCCGACATTGCCGGAATCCACCCGGGCCACGGCGGAAAACACCAGGATCACCAGTACAAACGCCGCCGCCGCAATCCCGAACAGTCGCAACACCGAGTTAGGATTGGCGTCGATCACCCGTCCCCGAGGCTCATTGAAAATCGTCATAAGGTTTCACCCCCGCCGCGATTGTATTCCAAGCGATGACAACGAGGGACGGCCCACCAAAGAACCATGTAGGGACGGCCACCCCCGGCCGTCCAGGCCGAGCAAAGCTCGGCAGGCCTTTCCTCGCTCCCTCGCGTTGCCCATGAAAGAAACCAAAACCACGCACTCCCGCTGATTTTCCCAGAAATTTTCACAAGCACCGTTGTCGCTCGCAAATCGAGGTCCAGCCTTCCAACCACATTAAAATTCCCTGAAAATCACGTCTTCGCACGGTCGCAAAATAACTTCCGTCCGCCCCATTGCACCAAATCCTGTCACCCCCTTGTGGAGACGCTGCACCTCATTGCATGCAAACGAGATAAATCTCGGCATTTTTTATTGACTATAAAAATGAGAGGAGTAAAAACAAACTCGTTCTTTGACACGTTCTCAAGTTTACCCGGTTGGTGCAGCGTCCGGGGCTCGAGCGAGGTCACTCTGAAGCGTCGCAAGATGAGTCAGGGAGGGTCAGCAAGGGTCTATAGCTAAGTGCTGGTCGAGGCGAACAAGAACATCCGTCAGAGGCAAGATAGAGTCCCGAGGCGTTGAACAGTTTTTCCGGTTGGCGGTAAGCCCGGAGCCCAAGCAAGATCGCGCGCTGTCGCCTTCGCAAGAGGGCCACGAGAGCAGGTCAGCAAGGGTCTAAAGCGAGCTACTGGCCGAGGCGAACAGGTTCAACACCACCTCGGGACTCTTAATTTTCACACCACTCTTCGTCTGTTTGAGTCTGGCTGGCCGCCCTGAGTTCCCATGGCTGTTTCACCCAAGATTCCGCGTCCCGACGCTCTTCGTGTTGCCGTAAACGTTCGCCGCCCTGCGCATTCCTCTTTGGAAATTGTCGCAAAGCCAGTAAAGCTGGATTTCGCGCCAAACCCAAATCACTATCGCCCCAATGGAAAAGTTGCGAAGGCAAAGCCGGTCAAGCGCTCGCGAGGGCCGGATCTGTCGCCGCGCTTAGAGCTGGCAGTTGCGACAGAAAATGCTGACCTGGACGAGATTTGGGAAGGGCACGACTTCAGTCCTGCCGAGTCGGACTCAAGCTACTGCAGCTTCAGCCGCTGAGGTTCGCTCGTCGTGACCGGGCCGAGTTCTACAGCGGTATATTCCCATGCTTCTTCAGCGGGTTCTTGTCCCGCTTGGTCTCCAGCATGGCCAATGCCTGTATCAGTTTCTTGCGCGTCTCGCGCGGCTGGATTACCGCATCCACGAAATCCTCGATCCGCCGCCACGTACGGATTGGCAAAACGCTCGCGAAATTCGTCTATTTTGCTCCGCCGCACTTCGTCGCGATTCTCCGCCTTCTCCAGCTCGCGCTTGTACACGATATCCACCGCGCCTTCCGGGCCCATCACCGCGATTTCCGCGGTCGGCCAGGCATAGTTCACATCGGTGCGGATATGCTTTGACGCCATCACGCAATATGCCCCGCCGTAGGCCTTGCGCGTGATCACCGTGACTTTCGGCACCGTAGCTTCAGCGAACGCAAACAGCAGCTTGGCTCCGTGCTTGATGATTCCGCCATACTCCTGGGTGATGCCGGGCAAGAATCCGGGCACATCTTCAAACGTGATGAGCGGAATATTGAAGCAGTCGCAAAAACGCACAAAGCGCGCACCTTTGGCGGATGCGTTGATGTCGAGCGTGCCTGCCAGAAACGCCGGCTGATTGGCCACGATCCCAACCGAGCGTCCATTCAGCCGGGCAAAGCCCACGACGATATTCTTCGCGTAGTGCTCCTGCACTTCGAAGAAGTAGCCATCGTCGGCCACGGCATGAATCACGTCTTTGATGTCGTAGGGCTGGTTCGATTCATCCGGCACCATGCGGTCGAGCGCGGCGTCGGCACGGTCGATGGGATCGGTGCATTGCCGCCGCGGCGGATCGTCGAGATTATTGGATGGAATAAAACTCAGCAACTCGCGCACCATGGAAAGGCATTCAGCATCGTCGTGCGCCATAAAGTGGGCCACGCCCGAAGTTTCGTTGTGAGTGTGAGCGCCGCCGAGCTGCTCTTTCGTGACCTCCTCGTGCGTCACCGTCTTGATCACGTCAGGCCCGGTGATAAACATGTACGAAGTCTTCTCCACCATCAGGATGAAATCGGTGATGGCGGGTGAGTAGACCGCGCCGCCCGCACACGGCCCCATAATCGCCGAAATCTGCGGCACCACTCCGCTATACAAGGTGTTGCGCAGAAAAATGTCCGCATATCCCGCCAGCGACATCACGCCTTCCTGAATGCGCGCGCCGCCCGAATCATTCAGCCCGATCACGGGCGCGCCCATCTTGGCGGCCAGGTCCATGATCTTGACGATTTTGGCGGCGTTGGCTTCGGACAGCGATCCGCCGAACACGGTGAAGTCCTGGGCGAAGACGAACACCAGCCGTCCCTCGATCCGTCCGTAGCCTGTGATGAAGCCGTCCCCGTAGAATTTCTGCTCCGCCATGCCGAAGTCGGTTGAGCGGTGGGTGACCAGTTTGTCGGTTTCCTCGAATGATCCCTCGTCGAGCAAAAACTCAACTCGCTCGCGGGCCGACATCTTGCCTTCCTTGTGCTGCCGTTCGCGGCGCTCCGTTCCGCCGCCTTCCGCGGCCAGGCGGTCGCGCTTTTTCAGTTCTTCCAGCTTCTGTTCGAGATTCATAAGTGCGGGCTTCAGACTTCGGGCGTCAGACCTCAGCCCTCGACTCAGACTGCGACTATCGGGCTTTGAGGTCCGAGGTCCGACGTCTGAGGTCCGGTGTTACTGCTCCATGCTGGATCCAATCGGCTGATATCTGTACTTCTTGCCGTCCCAAAAAGTTGTCGAGGTCATGCGATCACCGCCAGTTTCTTCGGCATAAATCGCCATCACGGTCTTCTTTTTCACTGTCAGCTTCTTGACCGTGATCTGCTTGAAAGGCAGATTGATAATCACAAACTTCGCCTTCGGAGTTGCAGCCCGCCAGGCCTCGGGGCCAGCGCCGTGGATCACCAGCAAGGCCAGGCCCCGGGTGGCAGGATCCTCGGAAGCAAACTGGGTCGTGATCTTGGTGTTTCCGTAACCGTAAAAGCTGTTGTACGGATCGATCACCGTGAAATTATCCTCCGCCTGGTCGGCCAGCGGGTTGGTGCACCGGGCCGCGACCACCAGATCTTCCACTCCGTCGCCGTCCATGTCCGCCTTCATTTGCGGCGGCCCCGGCATCAGCGTGCAGGTCGAACCAAACTGCTTCTGGATGAAATCGTTGTCCACGGTCGACGTGGAAGACGGTGCTTGCTGGGCCAGCAATGGCAGGGCGAGCCCTAAGACGATGAATCGGCAAATACTACGAAAAGACTCCATAGAACTACTTTAGTCCCGTTGGATACGCGAGAGTAGATGCAGAATAGGTGCCTGGGGATTGAAGACTTCAGATTGAGCGCTGATCTCCATACCTCAATCTAAAATCAATAATCTGAAATCTCCAATCTGCATTCTCAGTCTCTGCGGAAATGTTCCCAGCCCTGCGGCGGCAATTTCCTCTTCATACCATCTTGTTCCAAGAACACTCCCCGTCCGCGAGTAATTTGGCCAATCGGGGTCACGGCAATTCCCGCAATCCTTGACGGAAGCCGTTTCCCGCGCGGCGCGGTAAACAGCAGCTCGTAATCCTCGCCTCCGTGCAAAGCGAAGCGCAGCTCGACCTCGCCCCCCGGTTTGCCGATCACAGCCACGGGGATCGCCCCTGCCTGAATTTCCGCCCCGACCCTGCTTTCCTCGCAGAGGTGCCCGAGATCGGTGGAAAGCCCATCGCTGATATCGATCATCGCTGAGGCCAATCTTCTTTTTCGCAGAAAGCTGCCGACTGCTATTCGCGGCATGGGATAGAAATGGCGCGGAAAGTCTGCAGGCCGGATTTTCTTCCGGGAAAGCAAATCGAGGGTGGCGGCCGAAGCCCCCAGATTGCCGGTCACGTAGACCATGTCGCCTGGCCTGGCCCCCGACCGCAGTAGAGCCTTTCCCTTCGGCACGGAACCCAGAACCACGATGTCGGCCAGAACGCCGCTGGGAGACTCCGCCGTATCGCCCCCCGCCAGACTGACTTTGAACTCTTCCGCCAGCTTCAGCAGACCGCGCATGAAGCCGTCCACCCAGTTCTGCGGCAGACTCCGCGGCAATGCGATGGATAGAAATGCCGCCACCGGTTCCCCGCCCATGGCTGCGATGTCGCTGAGTCCGCGCGTAAGGCAACGATGTCCCACCGACTCGGCGGGGTGCCACGCCCGCCTGAAGTGGACATTTTCCAGGCTGAAATCGGTTGTAACCAGAGCCTGGTGACCCCGAGGAATCGGAATCACGGCACAGTCATCCCCGATGCCAATTCCGCCCAGGCGTCGAAAGCGCATTCCGGCGCTGCGGCGAATTCGGTCAATCAGAGCTTTTTCGGCGAGAGGCAAGTCGCAATCATATACAATAGAAGCAGGAGCCATCTGGGTAGACTGGACCGTGCAGAGCTGGGGTTTCTGACCCGTCCCAGGTCGAGCGAGCTTGGCGGCCTGATCCAGCCCCACCCAGTTCTTTCAGGTTCTCAGGGTTCAGTTACCCACCCTCCCAAAGTCACCACCGAGTAATACGGCCCCTTGGGCAGGTCTCCACACCCGGCCTTGGTAAGCCTCCCCGACGTTGACAGGGGGGAACCTACTTTGTTACCGTTGCCAAGCTGTTCAAACGCATATGGCCGAACTAAGTGCTGCATCCAGTAGGGATTGCAGACAATGAGTTTCGGTCATCCCGGTTCCGGTAGGATTCGGGCGAGTAACGGCCTCGGTCCAAGTGCGAGGCTAGCCCGGAGGATGGCGATGTGGGCTCGGGTAACCACGAGCCACGGGTACCCATCTTGACAACTAGCGGAAGGAAAAAAGTGCAAAAACGCTTCTACATCCTTTTTGTCGCTCGCGGTGATGACGGTCAATTGCGCAAGATCCCCATCCCAGTTCACTACCTGTACGTGTTCCTGGTAGGAGCGGTGATCGTGGGCCTCAGCCTTACCGGCATCGCCAGCTCTTACGTACGCATGGCGCTGAAGGTGTCGCGGTACAACACTCTGCGAACCGAAAAAGAGGATCTGACGAACCGCTATTCGCGACTGGAGCAGGTGGCCCAGGAGAAGGACATCCAGGTGGCCTCACTCGGTTCACTGGCGGGTGAGGTTTCTTCGCTCTATGGCCTGAAGTCCGACCCCAACATGGTGACCGCGTCTTCGGAAAATGTCCGAACCGCTCAAGTCGTTTCTTCCCTGGACCAACTGGGTGCACTCAAAGCTTCGGCTCTGACCGGAGCTACCATGACCGGAATTTCGCTCGGCCTCACTCGTGACGCGACTACCGCGGACTGGCTCAGGGCAAATTCCGCGCCCAATCTTTGGCCGGTCGAGGGGCCCATTACGGGATCATTTGGAGAACGTATTGATCCGTTCAACGGTGAGGGTGCGTTCCATAGCGGCGTTGACATCGGATCGAGCGACGGGCAGGCCATCATCGCGCCCGCCGACGGCGTAGTCGTCTTTGCTGATTTCATGGGTGGCTATGGACGCGCCGTCATCGTCAATCACGGCCATGGCATCAGTACACGTTACGGTCACCTGGGTAATTTTGCAGTGATTTCAGGCCAGCATGTGCACCGGGGAGACATCCTGGGATACGTCGGAGAGAGCGGCCGCAGTACCGGTCCGCACCTGCACTACGAAGTCCGCATCAATGACACTCCGGTAAATCCCCACAAATACCTGCGCCTGACATACGCAAATGTGGGCGGTTTCTCAGCCGGAAGCTAGGAAGCAGTTTCCAGTTTTTGGTTTCAACTGACAACTGAGAACGGTAATCTGAAAACTGGGTTTTCTTACATCCCCCGAAAAGCACCCACAGGTTCGAATCAGGCACCACAGAAACTGGAAACTAAGAACTAGAAACCTAGTTCTTGCCCTTCAACATCTCCACCACGCGATCAAAATCCTCCAGCGTGGCGTACTCGATCACAATCTTTCCCTTTCCCTTGCGGTCACGGATGCGCACCCGCATTCCCAGAGCTCGTTCCATTTCCGTCTGCGCGGCGCGCACGTTGGGATCGACCCAGCGGGCCCGCTGCGGCGTCTCGTCTTTCAACATGGGCACGTTGGTGTGATCGACCAGTTCCTCGAGTTGCTGCACTGACATGTGCTTCCGCACTGCCTCGTCCGCCACCTTCGTGATCATGTTCGGATCGAGCAATTGCAATAACACGCGCGCCTCGCTGAACCCCAGCCGTCCTTCTTGCAGGTACTGCATGACCGGCGCTGGCAGCTTGAGCAGCCGCATGTAGTTCGAGACCGACTCGCGCGAAACCCCGACCCGCTGCCCGATCTGCTCCTGGGTCAATCCAAAGTCGCGGCTCAGCTGGGCGAAGGCGGTAGCCTGTTCCATGCAGTTCAGGTCCTGGCGTTGCAGGTTTTCGACGATCGTCATTTCCGCGGCTTGCTGATCGGAAACTCGCCGCACGATGGCCGGAATCGTCGTCTTCCCCGCCAGCTTGGACGCCCGGCAGCGGCGCTCGCCCAGAATCAGCTTGTAGCGTCCGTCAGCGCCGGGGCGGACCACCACCGGTTGCACGACCCCGTTGGCCCGAATCGATTCCGCCAATTCCGCTAAAGCTTCGTTGTCGAAGTGATAGCGCGTCTGGTAAGGATTTTCTTCAATCTGCTCGAGCGCAACCTGGACGACGGCATCCCCGCCGGGGCGCACCTGCGGATGTGGATCAGACACGCCTTGGTGTGACGCAGGCACGCCGCCCACCGCCGGCCCCGCGGCCGAACCGATTGTCGGAGACCCAACTACTCGGGGACCACCCGGCAACAGGGACTCCAATCCCCTCCCCAGCGCTTTCCTCTTTTCCGGGACATGCTTTTCCAAAGAGGTCTTTTCCGTCTCCGCTACGGTTGCCTTTTCCGCCATGGTTGTCATTGTTCTTCGATCTTCCTTCCTCAAAACTTCAGTCGCGCCGTCTAGGCATCGTCATGTCGAGCGCCGCCGCGTCTGGTCCCAAAACCACAACTGTCATCCCGAGCGCCGTCCCGAGCCGCGCTTGCGCGCTGAGAGCAAGTCGAGGGACCTGGGTGTTTGCCTGCAGCACCAAGCAGTATCCCCGCGCGCTAAATACATCGATATACGTCGATCTAACACATAGACATGTATCGATATACTAGGCCGTCTTGTCCATCTCCGCCGCAGGAGCCTGCTCCTCTACCGGCAGGTGGTGCGCAATGATCTCTTTGGCCAGGCGGATATAGCTCTCCGCTCCTTTCGACCGCGGATCGTACAGCAAAGCGGGCCGGCCATGACTGGGCGCTTCGGCCAGCCGGATATTTCGTGGAATGGTCGTGGCGCAAAGCTTGTCGCCAAAAAATCTCTTCAACTCCGACATTACTTGTTGGGCCAGGTTGGTGCGGTCATCGAGCATGGTCAGGACGACGCCCTCGATGGCCAGTTCCGGATTGAAACTGGCTCGAATCCGTTCGATCGTGTCCAGCAACTCGCTGATGCCTTCCAGCGCGAAATACTCAGCCTGCATCGGAATCAGGACCGCATCTGCGGCCACGAGGGCGTTCAGGGTGAGAAGATCCAGGGCAGGCGGACAGTCGAGCACAATAAACTGGTACCGGTCACGCAGGACGGAGAGCGCGTCGCGCAGGCGGAATTCCCGGCGCTCGGCATCCACCAGCTCGATATTGGCGCCAATCATGTTCTTGTGCGCCGGCACAATCCATAGTTGCTCGATTTCGGTCGGTTGGATGGCTTGTTCGAGGCTGGCCGCGCCCGTGAGCAGGTGGTAGGTGCTCACGCGCTCCGGATCCTTAACCAGGCCCAGTCCGCTGGTCGCATTGGACTGCGGATCGCAGTCGACAAGCAGTGTGTTTACCTCTGCTGCGGCAAACGACGAGGCCAGATTGATGGCGGTCGTAGTCTTGCCAACGCCGCCCTTCTGGTTGGCTACCGCGATAATGCGTCCCATTTAGATTTTGGAGAACCGAGAGATGTTCGGAGAATAGAGCGAACCGGTGAACGATTGCAATGACGTATTTTGGTGCAGCGATCTGAGGCAGACTATTCTGTTCAAACAAAGCAAGTTGTCGGTAGGTACGCATTTGCTTTCCACAGAACGATGAAGAAACGATCTGCGGTGGCTCTACGGAAATGTTCCACGTGGAACAATGCTATGCCCCTGTCACTTGCCCATTTGCCCATGACAGAAGTGCTGCATTTTGGAACGTCCAAATTCTTGGCCAAAGTGTTCCACGTGGAACATCGCGGTTTCAGACAGGGAGCGAATTGTAATCAACTTCCCGGAAGTCATCAGGGCCCGGTATTGCTAACCCCCTGCTACATTCCACGAGGAACACCGATCGTAAGCTGAACCCCAGGTGAATGAACTTCGGCGCCCTGACAGGCTCCATTCTCCTGGCGAACTGCCGATCGAACAGGGCTTGCTACCGTTTAGCAATTCCGTACACTGATTTACCACTTACCCCCACGTAATCATGGCATTCCTGGGCCATAAACCAATAGATCCTAGTCATACTGTCGGTCTCGTTCCACTTGTTAAGTATCTGGTTCTCGTGTGTTTACCGTGATGGTTCCAGCGGGGCGACGACGCTGATCTGATCCCTTAACTAGAGACTCCCACAACTCGTCTTGCTGATGCCGTATTAGACGCTTGATTGTTCACATTTGTCCTCCTCTACGCACGTCTCATCCCACTTCGGTGGTTTCAGTAATCAACTTGATTCTTTCCTTCCGATGCTCAGAACCCTGCTCGTAGAACATGGCAACCTGACGGGTGGCGACCAAGGAAAGCCAGGAGTCAACAGGCCGACCTGCTGCAGCTGACTTTCGCCGACCAGGAGTGCCAGGAGGCCCCCGGGGGCGACCAGGTTGGCCGCTGCCGGGAGAATCGAGTCGAAGTGCTCCACAGCTCGAAGGGTCACGATGTCCGCCTTCCTATCCTGGTGCGCTACGGATCCGCGATTGTCCTTCCCGAAATCCTGCAGCCGTCCGGCGAAAACATCACCATTGTCCAGGCTGAGATGTCGGATCACCTCGCGCAGGAATGTAGCCTTCTTCTGGTTCGACTCGATGAGCGTCAGGTGGATGTGCGGAGCCCATATCTTGATAGGCAAACCAGGAAAGCCGGCCCCGGAGCCCACGTCGATGACATGGACCTGCCGGTCGCCGTGGCCCGGTTCAGTACCCAAGTTTGAATTTGCCTTCTTGGGAAACAGATGGCGGGCGGCAAAGAACGACTCTCCCAAGTGACGGGTCACAATTTCTTCCGGCTCTCGCACCGATGTGAGATTGATGCGAGCGTTCCAGCGCAGTAGTATATCGATATACATCGATATACTTTGAAGCTGAGTGACCGACAACGCCTGACCCTCCGAACCCGAGCCCAGAAAGGGCGCCAGCAACTCGGTGATGCGCTCCGGCTCCATATTGGATTTTCAGATTGTAGATTGCAGATTGCAGATTTGCGATGACGGCGGTCTCGCGCTCACAATTGGCTGCAGGCATCCGCTCGCCAACCGCGGCGCGCCCATCCCAAGGGAAAAAGCAACTGACTAATGACTGACGACGGAATCATGCCCAACCTTCACGTACTACTGCGATCGGTGGCTGCCCAGCTGATGAACGGGCCAGAGGTTGTGATCAAGGCCGGAGACGAGCCCGAGCAAAGACTCCGGGTCACTCGGATTGGGAGCGGGCGTCTGCGTACAGTGCGAGTCAGAATCAACGGACGTGAGCTACAAGCCATCGAGCAAAACCGGATGAAACCAAGCCGTTGGGGCGAGCTGGCTCGCAAGGGTCATCAGGTGGTGCAGTTTCAGGATGTGGTGACCAGGAAATATGTGGCGGTCGTGGTGGACGGCGAGGTCACGGAATACGGGCACTGAGTTTCTATCGTCGCTGTGCGAACAAGAGAAAAGGCTTTGATTACGCACAAAATTCTTAAGACCGCTTCAATACCCCAGTTTTCAGTTTGAGTTCTCGGTTGTCAGTTGACGACTTTTTCAATGGCGGAGCGAAGGTCCGCATAGGGCATGGCGCCCGGGTGATAAAGGGCGACGTGGCCGGTGCGGTCGAGCAACACCAGGGTGGGGGTAGTGCTGGCCCCATAAAGATCAAAGTTTTCCTTGCTTACCGGGACGGGTACATTCTGCAATCCCGGGTAGAAATGCTGCCAGACGCGTTCGACGTAGGCCAGTTCGTCCTTGGGCTGGGCGTCTTCTCCCTGCGCGGCGTAACCGTAGAGCTGGGTGGGCGCCATCATCATCAGTCCGCGTGTTCCGAACTCGGAACCCAGGCGGGCAATCACCGGACCCTCCGCCTTGCAGTCGCTGCACCAGTGTGCCCAGAAGAAGATTAGCACGGGCGAGCCTTTGAGCTCAGTCAGCGCTACCGGCTTCGGTCCCAGGTAGGCTGCGATCTTCAATGGAGGCGCGGCCTGCCCGGCCAATCCGAGAAGGTTGAGATTTTTTTGCAGACGGGCACGGATCGAACTATTCCGGTACGTGACCAGGTTCCGGCGCAGCAGGGCAACGGCCTGGGCCTGCTCGCCGCGGGTGGCCAGCACTTGTGCCTGGACCTCAAGAGCCGCGCCCAGTGCAAGAGGCAGGTGAGGCTCGGCGTCCAGCGGACGTTTCAGCAGCAGCTGCCGGCTCAGGTTCTCAGTCTCCTTGGCATAGCTCTCGGCCTTGTCCAGTTGGTGCGAGAGAAGGCTGGCTCGCGCCATCCAGGAGAGCGCCTCGAGGTAGTCGGGAGTTACGCCCTGCTGGCTGCGATAGGTCTGAAGGCGGGAATCGGCGGCGGTGAAGTTGTTCTGTGCCAGCGATTCGCGGACGTCGTCTGTGATCCCGGCAAACGACACCATCGACAGCAGCAAAAGAGTGACAATTAGACGACGGACCATACCCTAATAATAAATAATAAACGACGGATTGACCTAGACGACAGACGGACCGGATGTCTCGCCGGTAGCGCTAGGCATTGCTCGCCTGCTCTGCCGCCGCTACCGAGTCGACAAAGTGGAAGAACTGCTGCACACGAGTGACTTTGAGCGCGTCCTGGACCCGTTGGCTCACGCCGATCAGATATAAGCTCCGGCCGTCTTTTTGGTGGGTAACGTAGGCGCCCACCAGAGCGCCGATCCCGGCCGAGTCGACATAGGGAACTTTGGTAAAGTCGATCATCAACGTGCGCGAGGTATCGGCCCGGACTCTGGCCTGAAAGTCAAACAAGGTGGATAAAACCAGCGGCCCGGTGAGACGCAGAACGCGCTGTCCTTCTTTTGGGCCAGGGAAATCTTCTATGACGAGAGGCTCCTGAGGCATCGCGAGATATTAACCCCTCGGATATAGCGGAATTGTTAAAGCAGTGTTAATTCCGATGGCCAAATATGCCCGGGAAGTCCGGATCGCAGCCTCGCGGCTTCGGTTAAGATGACGGGACAAAGGAGCGAGACATGGCATTGAAGGTAGGCGAGATGGCCCCGGATTTTGCGTTGCCGGCGGTCGAAGGTGAGCGGCAGTTCACCTGGAAGCTCAGCGACTTTCGAGGGAAAAACAACGTAGTAGTGAGTTTTCATCCCCTGGACTGGACGCCGACGTGCTCGGCGCAGGTGCCGGCATTCGACTCGGATCGCCAGAAATTCGCCGCCGTGAATGCCCAGGTCGTTGACATCAGTGTGGATTCGATTCCGAGCAAAATTGCCTGGCAGAAAAAAGAGATTGGGATCCTACACACCCCCATGCTTGCGGATTTCTATCCGCATGGCCAGGTAAGCCAGCAGTTTGGTATTTTCCGGGACGGTCCGCCCTTCCCGGGAATCTGCGAGCGAGCCGTGTTTATCGTGGATAAAAGCGGGAAGATCGCGTTTGCCAAGGTGTATCCGCTGGACCAGGCGCCAAATAATGAGGAGTTGCTGGAGGCCTTGAAGAAGATCAATGCCTAGGTGTCATACGCAGGCGATTCACAGCCGCTGCCAGCGTCAGCAGACTAAAGGCAGAAATCACGCCGAGAGATGCCACGCAGTAAACGCACCAAACCCCGAGAACGTGAGCTTCAATGTGCGCAAGGTAGAGAGAGAACGCCAGCGCCGCCAATGAGAGCAACAGCAATATTCGGTACCAGCGCTTGAGGGCGACCAATCCGAGGAGCAGATAACCAGCCATCCCGATGGCCGCCACCGGAACACCCCAGAGGACCGCATATGGACTGTGGTTCACGATCCCGCAATCCCACTTCTCGTTGATACTGCAAGGGGAGGTATCGGTTCGGTAGTGTTCGCGCAGCGCCAGCGAAGACGCCGCAATACCCAGCACCGCCAGAAACGCCAGAACAAATCTCATCATTGTCTCCCTGTTCTCCAATCCTGCCTCTGGCGCCGGACTTCGGACGTCTGGCTTCGGCCCACCCAAAACCAAATCCTCTATTCTGAAGGCTTCGGCTGTGGCCCGAGGTCTGACGCCTGACGCCCGCTTCTAAAAGTGAAACCTGTATTTCACCTGTACCGAGATCTCGCGCGGATTGACGTAGTGCGTGCCTCCAAAGGTGTTGCTGTTATCCAGCAGGTAGCGGTGATCGGATAGATTGAGCGCGGTCAAACGGACGCTCCAATTCTCGCCGAATGATTTTCCTACCGCCAGGTCAAACGTCGTATGCGACGGCAGATGTTCCGGCCCTTCTCCGTCCACGAAACCAGAGCCGTAGTTGGCGTTGAAGTCGGTCCAGACCCGCCACGGTAACTGCAGATTGAAGCCGCTCGAGAGCGTGTCGCGCTGGTCGTGATCGAGGAAGAAATAGCCTTGGTCGGGCGGGGTGAAGTCGGTAAGGCCGCCAGTTACGGCCCCGGCACCTTCCGCGTACTGATGAGAGTAGGCGGCGTGGAACTGGGCGCGTCCAGCGATGCGGGGTGAGTTCGCTGTGGCTTCCCAGCCGCGGATGCGGGCACGGTCGATGGTGAGCGGAAAGAAAATATTCGAGTTGCCCAGCACGTCATGATCGAAAAAGTTTCTCGCGCCAGTGCGGAAGTTGGAGACGTCAAACACCCACCCGGCGAGCGGAATGGTCAGGCCGAATTCGTGCTGTTCGTCGCGCTCTCCTCGTAGCGGCAGGAAACCGAAACCCTGCTGCGCAGCCTGCTCCAGCAGCGGGCCGTTCACGGTGAGCAGAGGCGGGGCCTGATAGTAGCGCCCGTAGAATCCGCGCAGCACCCAGTTCAGTCGCGGAATGTGGATGGCGGCGCCAACCCGAGGATCGGCGGCATTTTCGCTGATGGTCGAGCCGAAATGCGTGAGCCGGACGCCGCCATTCAGGGTCAACCAGCTGGTCAGCTTGTACTGATCCTCCAGAAAGATCGACTCCACGTTTCCCCAAATCATCTCGCGTTGATCGAGCGGCGGGTTGCTGCCGTCGCTGGTGACAATTCCGAAGCGTTGACTGTCGCGTGCGCCGAACACCTGGAACCCTGCGCGGGCGTTGTGCTTCCCGCGATTGACGGCCAGCGACACCACGCCGCCGAAGTAATTCGAGCCTCGGTCGTCATTGGGAATTACGACATTGGGATCGGGCTCACCGATATAGCCGCCGTCATAGTGAGCACGGTTGAAGTGGTAGAAGGGCGAGACGGTCAGAATCGTTCCGGTTCCGATGGTGTGCAGCCAGGAAAAGTTGACCAGATCATCGCGCTCGTCTTCTATGTCCCGAATGCCGGCAGCTTGCTGATCCGGATCGTTGGGGACCTGGTAGTGGTCGCCGCGAGCCGAAGCCACCAGGCGAAGCTGGTCGTTGGGTGTTTTGTTGAATGTCAAGGAAGTGAAGCCGCTGAGTCCCGCACCCAGGTCGTGCAGCACTTCGGGGCTGGGCGTTTCCAACCCGAGGTCAGTCCGATTCCCGGAAATGCTGCCGTAGTAAGCGAAGCGGTCGGTGTGGTCGCCAAAGCTGAACTGGTCTTCGGTTCGATTGAAGCTGCCGTAGCTGGTGACCAGTTCGGCCTGGCGATCACGCTCGAATCCGGAGCGGGTGACAACGTTGAAGACTCCGTAAGTGCGGTCGCCGTATTCGGCGGAATATCCGCCGCGCTGCACTTCCAGGTAGTCGATGTCCTTCGGATCGAACTGAGGCCCGACATTCGACGCAATATTCGTGTTGGGCACGGGAACGCCGTCAATCAGCCAGGAAACCTGATGTCCGCCGCGAATGTGAATCTGGTCGTGGACCATGTAGGCGCTGGGCACGTAGTTCGTGATCATGCTCAGGCTGTTGGTCTGATCGGCGCCCGGGGTTTCCGCAATCTGGCGACGGCTGACCAGTGTGCTGGTGGACGACGATTCGGTGTTTACGGCTGCGGTTGTGTCGGTGACTTCAACCGTTTCCTTGGTTTGGGCAACCGTGAGCGAAAAATGTATCTTGGCGTCACGACCCGAGCTGAGGACGAGTTTCTGTTCCTCTGCAGCAAAGCCCTGAAGGTCGACCCTCACGCTATATTCCCCAAGCGGTACGCCGTCGAAATGAAATTCTCCCGAGTCGCTGCTGGTGATGGACTTTGTCCAGGCCGAATCGACCGCTCGCAGCGTGACCTGCGCTCCCTGAACCGGGCGGTGCTGCGGGTCATGAATCAGTCCGCTGACCGTCCCAAAGATGGTGGCGACGGCGGTCAGGCTGCTCAACAGCAACCCCAGCAAGAGCGTCGTTTTGCAGTTCACGCGGTTCCCCAATCTTGAGCTCTTATTCGAGCGCCGCAAGGCTCATGCGCACGCGCGGCAGTAGACGAAACCTGCACCCGTTGGGGCGCTCTGTCTTCATCCCGCAGGCGCAAGAACAACGCCGCCGAGGAATGAGGAATCAGACTTGTCCCAAAATGCAATGCAAGTCACAACAGGTTGTCTAACTGAGGGGAGGGCCACGGACGGGACGAAGAGCGTTCTCGTAGGTGCTGCGCAAATCTGGACGTGCTCGCGGCGGCAGATAGGCCTGAAGCGGGCGAATCTTGGAATTGATCCCTGAACCAGGTTCAGCCCAATGGGCAGTAGTTACCGGTGGGCAGCAGTTTCGGTGTCCGGTGTCAACGGTCTGCGTCTGAAGGCTGCGGGAACCCTGCTCGTGCATGGGCTTCCGCATGCAACAGGCGTGGGGCGGGGGTGCGGAGACAGCCAGGGCCACGGGGGCAAGCGTGCCCACGAGCGTTAAAACCAGCAACAATCTGGCGGTCAGGCGGTGCATGACAGGTTCCTCCAGAGGATAGGGCACGGCTGCCTGGGGATGCAAGTCCGTGAACGTTACGTTGGAGCAAGGTGGCATTGTCCTTCGAGAGTCAGATTCGATGGAGCGTCTCTCCATGAACCCGATGTTGGCTGGAAAAAACAGAATCGTCTGAGGCAGGATGACTGGTATGACCACGATCGTGCTGCTCACCATTTCCAACATCTTCATGACCTTCGCCTGGTACGGCCACCTGAAATACCGGCAGGCGCCATTGTTCAAAGTGATTCTCATCAGCTGGGGCATCGCTTTTTTCGAATATTGTTTTCAGGTGCCCGCCAATCGCATCGGCTCCTACGAATTCAGCGCGGTGCAACTGAAGACGATCCAGGAAGTGATCACGCTGACCGTGTTCTCGATGTTCTCGGTGCTGTACCTGGACGCCCCTATCAAATGGAACTATATTCTTGGCTTCGCGCTGATCGTGGCCGCGGTGTTTGTGATTTTCAAGAAGTGGTAAAAGAATATCTCCATTGTCCAACACGTACAGATGAAAAACTTGAGCAGAATCGGCCGTATCCTTTTTGCCATCGCCATGGCGGAGTTCGGTATTCAATATCTGCTCCATGCCATCATGAAAGGGCCTACACTCGGACCGCCCTTCTCGCCAGTCCATCCGTTTTGGGGATACTTTACGGCTGTGGTTCTCATCATCGCCGCGGTAGGTATCGCGACCGGGAAGCAGACCCGTTGTGTCGCCATATTGCTCGCCATCACGCTTTTGCTGCGCACGTTAGTTGTCTATGCCCCCAGAATAGTCGCGCACCCGCACGATCCGGGCCCGTGGACCAGTGGATTTGAAATTCTGGCGATGTGTTGCGCGGCGTTAGTCATTTCTGGGATTGCAATCGGCCCGACCCGGTGGCTCTTTGCGATTTCCCTGGCGGTCTTTGGCACGCAACACTTCCTGTACGCGAAATTCGTGGCGACGCTGGTGCCCTCGTGGATTCCGGGGCACCTGTTCTGGGCATATTTTGTAGGCGTGGCATTCGTCGCCGCGGCGCTGGCAATTGCGATCGGCAAGAGCGCTCGCTTGGCCGCAACCCTGTTGGGGCTGATGTTCTTCTTGTGGGTAATTTCACTTCATCTGCCTCGGGTTGCCGCGGCTGTGCACAATGGGGATGAATGGACCAGCGCTTTTGTGGCTCTCGCCATGTGTGGAGGATCGTGGGTGCTGGCCGGAACGGTGAAACGATAAGTCCTTCCTGCATCACCCCTTTTTTGCTTTAACCCTTCGTGTAACTTCGTGTCCTTCGTGGTTCATGAATTCAGTACGCCACTGACCACGCTTCTTTCTTCCCTTTTCCACGCGTGCTTGCGAAAATAGTCAACGGACACGACGTAGAGTATTGTCATGCGCGGCCCTCTCCTGGTGCTCGTCGGCCTCGTCCTGGCATCGGCCTCGACTGCCCAGATCCCAGTTCCGCAATCCAGAAAAGCCAACGAGAAACAACAGCCGGCTAACTGTGCCGTCTCCGGACAGGTGGTCACCGCGGCCGAGGGTGCTCCTCTCAAATCGTCTCAGGTGGTGCTGATACAGGAGGACGCAACTTCTAGTCCCCAGGCATTCTCGGCCACAACCGACAGCGACGGTCGCTTCGAGATCAGAAAAATCAATCCAGGACGCTACAGCTTTATGGCTGGCCATACCGGCTACATCACCCAGTACTATCAAGCCAGAGGAAGGGGCGGCGGTGCGGAGTTGACGCTGGTGGCCGGCCAGGACGTGGATGGCGCCTTGTTCCGCCTGGTGCGGGGCGTGGTCATCACCGGACGCATCGTCGACGAGAGCGGCGAACCCATAGCAAGAATAAAAGTCACAGCGTTACGCAAGGTGAGCACTAAAGAAATGGAGGACGCGGGTTCCCGAAACCCGAAGGAACAGTTGATGGACGCGTCTACTGCTCTAACCGACGACCGCGGCGAGTACCGCCTCTTCGAGATGATGCCCGGCGAATACTACGTGAGGGCGGCAGAGTCTGAGTCTTTTGGTCTTGGTGCAGAAGACGGTTTGAACTGGGTCACCCGCGAAAGTTTGGGCAGCCAATATGCTCCAGTCTTCTATCCTGGAGTCATCCAACTCGATCAAGCCCAATCTGTTGCGCTCGGTGTTGGCGAGGAGGCGCGAGCCGAATTCGCCATGCGACATGTGAAGACCGTGGAGGTCGCCGGGCGCATCCTAGCTGCCGACGGAAGGGGCGCGAGCGGTGCCTACGTTACGCTTTCGGCTCCCGAAGTTGGTAATCGGGGAGATCAACCCAGTGCGAGCACCAACATCAAGGGGGAATTCACGATCAAAGGCGTTCCGCCCGGGAGCTACACTCTCAGCGCTCAGCAACTGGATCGAGACAGACATCAATTTACGCAGCAGAAACTGGAGGTTGGCAATGAGAACATCGACTCGATTTTGCTGGCCTTTAGCCAGGGGGTACCTATTCTCGGACGAGTCGTGGGGGAGGGCCCGGGTAGCCCTGTCCGGGTTCAGATTGGGCTTCAGTCAGCACATGAGGGTGGCATGGCTGGTGGCGGTGCTGCGTGGTCCGAAACAGACGGCTCATTTCAGATGACTGGCGTTGTCGATGGCGATTACGCGCTTCGGATCTACGGCCTGGAGCAAGGCTGGTACGTGAGATCCGCCCACATGGGCGGGGAAGACGTCCTTGAGAAAGGGCTGCAAGTGGAGAAAAGCTCATTCAGCGGAACGCTCGAAATCGTACTCAGTTCATCGGGCGCGCAACTCGAAGGCGCCGTAACCGACCATGACAAGCCGGCAGGCGGAGCGCAGGTTTGGGCGAAACCCGAGCGCGAAACGCCGTATAACCGAATACGTTCGACGAGCGCCACCACCGACCAGAACGGTCACTTCACATTCAACACTCTGGCTCCGGGAAAATACCGCGTCACCGCCAAGCTGGCCTCCGATTCATTTGACGCGCCTGCTACCGCCTCCGAACCCAAGACCGTCACCCTCGGCGAGCGCGACCATCAGACCCTGCAACTCACGCTGGCAACCCCGCAGAGTGAGTAACGAGCAATCCCCGATTTTCTTTGCGCCCTTTGCGTTCTTTGCGGTTCAAGACTTTGCTCGTCCCGCTTGAGCCGCCAAATTCCGCTGTGGTAGCATCCTAGGTTTTGACAGGCTGCTCGACTTCGGTCTATAAGTTGTCCTCTTCTCTTAAGTCCTATATGAGCCCGCCTTAGTCAACAGTCCGTCAAGACGGCCGAGCGTTGCTCGGCTGGACAGCCGAGGGCGGCTGTCCCCACGCGGCCAGTGGCAGGTTTGCCGTCTTTCTGGTCGCGGCGAATTTTCGGAAGGAGTGAACCCGTGAAGGTTTACGAAGGGGCGAATATCCGGAATGTTGCGGTGATTGGGCACGGTCACGCGGGCAAAACCTCGCTGGTTTCCGCGATGCTGTACGCGGCGGGGGTTGGCCAGCGCCTGGGGCGGGTAGACGACGGCACCGCCACCACCGATTACGACGAAGAAGAAATCGCTCGCAAGATGTCGATTTCGGGCAGCCTGGCCCACGTGGAGTGGGGCAAGACAAAGATCAACATCGTCGACACGCCCGGCTTCAATATGTTTGTCCACGAAGCCAAGCTGGTGTTGCCGGTGGTGGATGCGGCTATCGTTGTCGTGGACGGTGTTGCGGGCGTGGAAGTTGTTACCCAGCGGGTATGGAATTATTGCGAGGAATATCAGACGCCGCGCCTGATCGTCGCCAGCCGCATGGATCGCGATCGCGCCGACGCCGACCGCGTTCTGGAATCGCTGACCAACGCCTTCGGTCGCTCAGTAATTCCACTCGAACTGCCCATCGGCAAAGAGAAGAATTTTCGCGGCGTGGTCGATCTGGTCACCATGAAGGCCTACACCTATGAACTGGGCGGCAACGGCAAAGGGAAAGAAACGGAGATTCCCGCTGACATGAAAGACGAGGCCCAGGCCCAGCACGAGAAGCTGGTGGAACTGGTGGCTGAGGGCAATGACGCGCTGCTCGAAGAATTTTTTGAAAAGGGAACCATCCCGGAAGAAGACCTGATCCCGGCGCTACACAATGCCATTCGCGAGGACAAAATCTTCCCCGTAATTTTCGGCTCCGGCCTGGGCAACATCGGTGCTGACCGGGTAATGGATTTCATCGTCGACTACACGCCCGCACCGTCCGAGCACGAATGGGTGCAGGGCGACCCGGCCGCTGCCACCAACGGCGAGCCTCCCCGCCGACATGAAACCGATACCGAGCCGGTTTCACTTTACGTATTCAAGACGGTCTCCGATCCCTTCGCGGGGCGGATTTCCTACTTCAAAGTTTTTTCCGGCGTGCTGAAAAACGATGTCACGGTGGTGAATTACAGTCGCAGTTCGCAGGAGAAGATGGCCCATATTTCCATCATGCAGGGCAAGAATCCCGTTCCGGTGAACGAGTTGCATGCGGGCGATATTGGAGCGGTCGCCAAACTCAAAGACACACTGACTGGCGACACGCTGGGCGACAAGGCGGCGCCGATTCAATATCCCCGAGTGAAGCTGCCTGAGCCGGCGATCACTTTTGCCATCGAACCCAAGAGCCGTGCCGATGAAGACAAGCTTGGTCCCGGTATCCACAAGTTGATGGAAGAAGACGCGATGCTGCGCTTCTTCCGCGATGCCCAGACCAAGGAATTCCTGATCGCGGGCACCGGCCAGCAGCACATTGAAGTGGTCGTCTCCAAGATGAAGAAGCGGTACCACACCGAGGTTGTCCTGAAAGCGCCCAAGGTTCCGTACCGGGAGACGATTCGCGGCAAAGCCGACGTCCAGGGAAAGCACAAAAAGCAGACCGGCGGCCACGGCCAGTACGGCGACTGCAAAATCAAGATGGAGCCGCTGCCCCGCGGCGGCGAGTTCGAGTTTGTCAATGACATATTCGGCGGCTCGATTCCGAAGAACTACATTCCCGCCATCGAAAAGGGAATTAGAGACGCGGCCGCGCGCGGCTATCTGGCCGGATTTCCGGTAGTGGATTTCAGAGTCATCCTCTACGACGGCTCGTATCACGACGTGGACTCAAACGACATGTCCTTCCAGATGGCAGGCCGCATCGCCTTCAAGAAAGCCATGGAGGTCGCCAAGCCCACTCTGCTCGAGCCCGTCATGGCAGTCGAAATCACGGTGCCCGACGATTTCGCCGGCAGCATTATGGGCGACCTGAACAGCCGCCGCGGACGCATCCAGGGCATGGACAACAAGGGTGGCAACACAGTCGTAAAAGCCGAAGTGCCCATGGCCGAAATGCTCACCTACGGCGTAGATCTCACCTCAATGACCCAGGGCCGCGGCAGCTTCAATATGGAAATGCATCACTACGACGCCGTCCCGGGAATGCTGCAGGAGAAGATCGTGGAGAAAGCCAAGGCGGCGCGTGGAGATGTGAAGGAAGAAGAAGAGTAGCAGTGGCTCGTGTGTGGGGCGGGCGCCCTCACCCGCCGCTTTTGATCTTGATATTGACTCGGGCCGCTCGGAGTATTCCAAAGTCTCAAGTCAAATGCGGCGGGCGAGGGCGCCCGCCCCACACACCAAGCGCGATTCTAGCGCCGCTTGAGAGCCTCCAGAGCCTCGAGCGTACGCGGCCAGTCCGATCGCAACAGCCGCGACAAACTGCGATCAGCAAGAACCTTTCCACCCGTCTGGCATCGCGCACAATAGTTGGTTTCGTTATCTGCGTAGCGAATTCGCTGAATCTTTTCGCCACACCTCGGGCAAGGCTCTCCATAGCGTCCATGAACTGCCATGTCCTTGCGAAACGCGGTCACCTTTTCTGGAAAGCCAGCCTCCGCCTCGGCGCGCAGCCGGTCTATCCATAGCTTGAGCGTGTCGCGGGTGGCAGCGAACAGCTTTTCCCACTCGTCCGGCTTGAGTTTGTGCGTCAGAGTGACCGGAGACAGTTGGGCCGCGTGCAAAATTTCATCCGAATACGCATTGCCGATGCCACTGACGATGCGTGGATCGGTAAGAGCTCTTTTGAGCGTACGATTTTCAACCATGAGGGCCTCGCGAAACGAGTTGAGATCGCTGGCGAAGACGTCAATTCCGCCCGGATCTATGGAATGTAAGGCCTGCTCGCCAGCGAGAACAGACAACGATGCGCGGTGCTTGGTGCCGGCTTCGGTAAGCACGAGAGAGCCAGTGGCAAAATCAAAGGCTGCCAGGCTCTTGCGTCCAGCCAGCTTTGCCTGGGGAGTTCGCCAGTGCAGCCGGCCAGCAATCATCAAGTGCAGCACCAGCCAGAGGTCGCCTTCCACTCCAATCGCGATTCGTTTGCCGATTCGCCGCAACTCTCGTACCAGGAGTCCCTCCACATCCGTAACTGGAGGTTGCACTGTGCGAAGCAGGAAAGGACTCGCCAGTCGCACCTGCTCGATCCGCTGCCCCACGATCCGAGGTTCAAGCGCGGTGATATAAGCGGCGATGTCCGGCAGTTCCGGCATGGTTATAAGTCTCCTCGAAATCGTGAAATGAGGATTGGAAGGGTATCACCTTGAGCTGAGCGACGTGCTGGGCTTGAATTCCACATCCGGCAGGAGTTTGATGCTTTCCAGCAGGCCTTGAAACCGGCTCTCCGAGCGCAATGCAGCGAGCTCCGGATCGGACCCGAGCCAGTGCAGATCTCTCCAGCCGCCCGCGACTGCCTTCTCCAGATAATCGAGCGCGACCTCCGGCTTGCCGAGCCGCACGTAAGCAGCGCCGGCAGCGTAATACAACTGCCCGATAAAACCTTCCCAAATCCACGATTGTGGAACCTGAACAATTTCCAGCAGCAGAGACGCCACTTGCTCCAGCAGTTCGTCCGCCCGCTGGCTATCGCCCTGCGCCGCGTACACCGCGCTCATTCCTGCCAGGGTGCGAGTGAGCACACGTTGCCTGCCCAGCATGCGGGGATACTCCTTAACCAGGCGGGAGGCGCGCCGAAACTCAATCAAGGCTGCCTCAAAATTGCCTTCGCGCCGCAGCAGGTCCCCGAGGCCGCAGGCGGTCAAGGCCAGGAAAGCTTCGCGGTAAACATGATCGCTAGACTCCAGGGAGGCCGTAGCGGCGGCATATATCTCGCGTGCTTTCCCATTGTCCCCGCGACGGTGGATCACGGTGGCCAGGACCGTTTCCGATCCTATGAAGTATCCGAAACCCAGGCCGCGGCGCTGGATCTCAATGCCAGCCTGGAGAAATTGCTGCGCGCGATCGTAGTCGCCGCACATGGCCGCGATTTGACCGAGACAGAGCCAGCTTGGCCCCCATCTGGCGTCCGCCAACGTTGCATCCAGGAAATGGGTCACCGCAGGCTGGTAGGCTCTGGGGTCACTCTCGGTTGCGACTAGGTGGGCGGCGGCGAGAAAATAGTGGGCCAATACCAGGTCCGGTTGCCGTTCTACTCCCTTTGATCCCGTCCGAAGTGCCTGCTCGATTTTTCCCTGTCGCATGTAGGCATAACATAGCCATGTATAAGGTTCGCCGAGTTCGGCATCAAGCTCGATGGCACGCTCCGAATAGCGCGCCGAGTGGTCGAGGTCGGCAGGATCGGTGCGATGGATGAAGCGCATGGCGTGGGCGGCCCCCAGCGCCGCATACGCCAGCGCGTAGTTTGGATCGAGCGCAACCGCGCGTTCTAGGTGCTGGCGGGCACGCTCCAGTGATTCCTTTCCCAACTGGTGAAACTGCTGGCGGCCCTGGGCATACTGTTCGTAGGCTTCCAGGTGAAGAGTTTCCGGTGGCGCAATCCGCTCCATCGCGCTGCTGTCAATCTTCACCTCGAGTGCGGACATAACATCCGCCACCACACGGTCCTGTAGTGCAAACACCTCCTCCCATCTGCCGTCTACCTTTGGAGTCGCGGTCTCCTCGCCCGTCGCCACTTCGATGACGCGCGGCAGAATCCGAAGCCGTTCCCCGGCTCGCTGATAGCTGCCCAGCACCAGCCAGCGCGCCCCCAGTTCTTTGCCTAACTCGATCAACTGGGAGTGCCCCGCGTCGGCAACGCGATGGCGTCGCGCCGCCTCCTGAACCCGTTCACGCGTGACTACCTTCACCAGCTTGAGTCTCTTCAGGTCCGAGGTGAGGGTTTCGGCTACGCCAGTCCCAAGCCAATCCACGCTGCGGTCGTCGGTGATGTTCTGAAAGTCCAGCACGGCAAGAACCGGTGCCGCTTGCACCCCGCTTCCTTGCACTCCACCAACCTGCACCCGAGCCACACCGCGAACTACTTCGCCCAGAGTTTTCGAAAGCTCAGGCGCGGTTTGCGGGCGGAGGCCAGGGTCGGCAGCGATGGCGCGCATTATGAAGCTCTCAAAACCCGCATCGATCAGGGGATTGCTGCTCCTTGCTGGTCGCGGCTGTCCGCTCAGGATCGCACTGACAAGGGCATGTCCATCCAGACCCTCGAACGGCAACCGCCCGCACGCCATTTGGTACAGCACAATGCCGAGGCTGTAGAGATCGCTGCGACGGTCAGCCTCACGGCCGCGCAACACCTCCGGAGCACAGTAATGCAGCGTGCCCATCCATGTCCCGGGAGCCGTCAACGCTGAGCGGGTGTCGTCCTCGCCTTGCAGAAGTTTGGCCAGGCCGAAGTCGAGCAGTTTCACTCGCCCTTCGGGTGTCACCATAATATTCGCGGGCTTGATGTCGCGATGAAGGATGCCCCGGCGATGAGCATGCTCCAGCGCGTCCGCGATTTGGGTTATGTAGTCGGCCAGGCGGTCCGTCGACAACGGCCCGGCGGCGAGTTCTTCCTGCAGGCTCCGGCCTTCCACGTACTCCATGGCCAGGTAATGAATACTGTCAGCCTCGCCGACTTCATACAGGACACCAATTCCAGGATGACTCAATGCGGCTGCCGCACGCGCCTCGCGTTCGAAGCGGCCCACCCGCTCCTCATCACGAAGGAATTCTGCAGGCAAGACCTTCAGGGCGACCCGACGCGCCAGACGGGCGTCCTGCGCCAGGTAGACCACTCCCATGCCGCCGGCCCCAAGCTTTCTCAGGATGCGGTACTGCGCTATTTCCTCGCGGATCATGAGGGAGGAACCCCTCTCGGTCAGGGCATGGTAGGCTGCGTTTCCAGGCAAGTCAACACGCGACGCCGCCTGGAAACGAGTGCTCGCCGGCTGGCGTTGCGGGGTCGCCATTCAACTGCTGACGTCAACATTACCTGTCACATCGCCGGGTTGGGCGGGCAGACCTCGATGTCGGTGACTGAAAAATCGTTACCCTTGGCCAGCAACGGTTCGCGCGTGAATTTGGCCAGGGCATAAGCGAAACAGTCTCCGAAGTTAAGTCCTGCCGGGTGCCGGCCTTTTCCATATTTCCGCCACGCCGAACGTGCAATCTCGATTTGCTCGCTGTCCACTGAAACGATCTGCAGATTCGTGCGGACAAGAAAGAGGTCAAATTCCCGGCCTGCTGATTCGCCTCGTCTGGCTTCCAGCACGATGCCTGTTTCGAGCACACTGGCGGCGGAGATCATCCGCGTCTCGGCCTGAAAGATGGAGTCGAGGAATGCTTTGCGCTCGGGTTCGGCCAGAAAGATGGCGAGCAGGGCAGAAGTGTCAATGACCATCAGCGTGGCATCCCGTGCTCGTCGTAGCCCAGGATTTCATCGTCGGGGCGCGAGTCGAGTGTCGGAAGGGCGTCCACCCGCCGCAGCAGGTCTTCAACCTGACCGGCCAAAACATGACTTCGCCGCCTCGCCTTCAGTCGTTCCCACCGCTCCTGAAGCGCCTTCTGGATGGCTTCAGTCAGCGACTCGCCGGTCTCGTCGGCTACCTGTCGAGCCAGGCGCTCGGTTTCGTTGTTCTTGATGCTAAGGGCCATAGGTTTTTATTATATACCGCAGATGACATTCATATATAATTATACCTAGGCAGTATATAGTACTGATAAATATACACTTGATGATGAGTTTATTGGGCAATCGAAGGGATGGCTACGACTTCGCCAAGAATGCTTCCTTCACCGGTTCCTGAAACAGATACCAGGCGATCATGGCTCTTACCATCACGCCCAGCCCACCCCAGGCCAGCTTTTCAAATCGAGAGTCGATTAGTGCACTGGAGACGCTGGGGAGCAGGAGCACCATGCCGATCAGAGCGATGAGAATTGCCATCCACCGGGCCCACCGGTGCAGTCGCTCGAGCCCGAACGCGACTGCCAGCCCGACTCCAGCCATCAGCAGAAACATGTAAGGGCCGGCGAGTTCGAGCCCACCCAGCAACTCCGCACCAGCGGCCATGGAGACCAGTCCGGGCCGCGCCAGCATGGTCAGACCGATCACGCACAGGTAGCCGGCGGCCAAAAGAAACGCAATCGCCACGGCGGTAACGCCGCGGGGGCGGTCCAGCTTCATTTCTTAGTTTCTTCTGGCTTTTTCTGCGCGGATGGTGGCAGCAGGCCATTCAGCCGTAGATACATTGCGGCAGCGCCGTAGTGATCCGCCCAACTGCCGGCAAGCGCCAGCGCAGCCCAGGCGCGGAGGCGATCGTGGCCGGCGAAATCCTTGATCGTATCGCCGAGCTTGGAATCTTCCGCTTTCGCCAGAGCTGTTGCGCAGAAATCAAAGGACGCCTTTGCGCCGGCGACCAGCTTTTCTTTGCCGGAGGCTTCCGTCAGTTCCTCGACTTTGGGTTGGGGAACATCTCCTACTCTAGAGCAGAAAAAGTAATTCGCTTCGACGATGTGGGCCGCAAGATGGCCGAATGACACTTGGTCCGGCGTAGGCTTGTAGCCGAATTTATCGGCGGGCATTTCTTCAATAGCTCCGACGGTGTTTTTCTGGCGACCGGCGAGCGAGTCGCGCAGGACGTCGGTGACCGGATTCTTAGACTGCTGGGCAAATGCGGCGACGGACAGCAGGAGCACGGCGAGGTGCAATTTCATGTGGCCTCCAAGAGCGGTACAAGGATAACCTAATTGGTGTAGCGCCGGCGTCCCACACAGGGCCGCAGTCTTGACGGCTGATCCCACGGTTGCGGCGGTGCTGTGCACAACCCGACCAGGTCGAAGTCCCGGTTCCACACAAACCACCGACGCTGTCGCTACAAATTACACCGCAATCTCTGGGGTGGCTTCCAGCAAGCTGCGCGTATACGGGTGCACCGGCTTTTCCGTAATCTGCCTCGTATCCCCGACCTCGACGACCTTCCCGCGATACATCACTGCGATTCGGGTAGCCAGGTAGCGCACCACCGGCATGGAGTGCGAAATGAACAAGTAGGTCAGGCCGAACTCGCGCTGCAACTGGGACAGCAGATTCACGATCTGCGCTCCCACACTGACGTCGAGAGCGGAGACTGGTTCATCCGCGACGATGAACTTCGGACGCAGAGCCAGGGCGCGCGCAATTCCAATACGTTGCCGCTGCCCGCCGCTGAATTCATGAGGGAATCGTTTCAGGACGGAAGCATCAAGGCCGACCGCGCCCAGCAACTCAGAAAGGCGCGCGCGTCGCGCAGAGGCGTCCATCTTTTCATGAATAACCAGCGGCTCGCTGATGATGTCTTCTACATTCATCCGGGGATCGAGTGAGCCGAAAGGGTCCTGGAAAATGATCTGCATGTCGCGGCGCAGCCTGCGCATCTCGCCGTGGCCTGCGGACAGCAGGTCGCGGCCTTCAAAGCGCACGCTTCCTGAACTCGGGATGATCAGTCGCAACACGAGGCGTCCCAGCGTGCTCTTGCCCGACCCCGATTCGCCGACGAGGCCGAGAGTTTCGCCCGCATGAATGTCAAGAGAGACGTCGTCCACGGCGCGGACTTCGCCCTTGGCGCTGGCCCCGAACATGGACTGGCCGAGCGGGAAGACTTTCGTCAGATTACGAACTTCAACGAGAGGCATAGATGAAATAACATCAGCGAGCTGCGAAACGGGAAGGGCACGAGTTCACTCGTGCCACCATATCGAAGACTTGGCTGCGCTTTAGCGCCTGAGGTCGGCTGTTCGCGCCTCATGGGGCGCCCGGCGAACCAAGGCCTCAGGGGCTGAAGCCCCTCACGCTTCTCAAGCTTACCGGCACGAGTAAACTCATGCCCTTCCCGATCGCATTCGAATCAAACTCGTATGCTGACCGGGGAAGTTCACGCGTGTACCGCTGTCGGTTTGCTGGCAATCAACTGCCGTAGAACGAACTGCAGAATGCCACCGTTGGCGTAATACTGGGCTTCCTGCGGTGTGTCGATGCGCACCAGGGCGTTGAACTCCTTTTGACCAGCGCGGACTTTCACCTGTTTGCCGGGCACAAACTTGCGGACCAGTTCATTGACGCCGGAGATTTCAACGACTTCTTCGCCCGTCAGACCGAGCGACTGTGCGGTTTCTCCGGAGAGGAACTGCAGGGGCAGGATGCCCATGCCCACCAGGTTGGAGCGGTGAATGCGCTCATAACTTTCCGCGATCACGGCGCGCACGCCCAGCAGGCGCGGACCTTTCGCAGCCCAGTCGCGCGAGGAACCCGAACCGTATTCTTTCCCGGCCAGAATTACCAGCGGCACGCCCTCGGCGATATATTTTTCGGACGCGTCAAAGATTGGCATCTCAGCGCCGTCGGGGAGATGTCGCGTAAATCCACCCTCGAGAGCAGGCACCATCTTGTTGCGCAAGCGCACATTGGCAAACGTGCCTCGCACCATGACTTCATGATTGCCGCGGCGCGATCCGTAGGAGTTGAAGTCGGCAGGCTTTACGCCGTGCTCGATCAGATATTTTCCCGCCGGGCTGTCCTTTTTGATCGAACCTGCGGGAGAAATGTGGTCGGTGGTAACGCTGTCGCCGAGCACCGCCAGGACTCTGGCATTGCGAATGTCCTCGACCGGCGCAGGCTGCAGCGACATCCCGTCGAAGTAGGGAGCGCGGCGAATATACGTGGAATCGGGTTCCCAGGAATAAGTTTCGCCTTTGGGAACGGGCAGCCCACGCCAGCGGTCATCGCCGTGATAAACCTCGCCGTAGCTCCTGCTGAACATGTCTGACGAGATGGACTTGCGAATCGTCTCTTCCACTTCGCGCTGCGGCGGCCACAAGTCCGCGAGATAAACCTCCTTGCCATCCCTTCCTTTGCCGATGGGATCCTTGCGCAGATCGAGATCGATGCGCCCGGCCAGCGCGAAAGCCACCACCAGCGGCGGTGACATCAGGTAATTGGCTCGAACTTCCGAGTTGATGCGGCCTTCAAAATTCCGGTTACCCGAAAGCACCGAAGCTACCACCAGATCCTTCTGGTCGATGACTTCTGAAACTTCCTTCGGCAGCGGACCGGAGTTTCCGATACAGGTTGTGCAGCCGTATCCGACGATGTGGAATTTGATTTTTTCCAGATAAGGCAGCAGGCCGGCTTTCTCCAGATAATCGCGAACCACTTTTGATCCCGGAGCCAGTGAAGTCTTCACCCAGGGCGGCACCGTCAATCCTTTTTCGACAGCTTTCTTCGCCACCAGGCCGGCGGCCACCATTACCGATGGATTCGACGTATTGGTACACGATGTAATCGCCGCGATCACCACGCTGCCGTGGCGTAGCGAGTTTTTCACGCTGCCGGAGACATGCTCTTCGTGCAATGTGTCCTGAACTCCAACCGTAGTAGGACTGCCGCCTTCCTGCTCCCAGCGATCCACCTGCTTGGGGACGCTGCCCGAAGGCGCGCTGCCGGAGGCGACAGCCGCGGCCGCCGCCACCTGCGCCGAAGACTTTGGTTTCATCAGCGACGGCAGCGCCGTCTGGAACGATTGCCCGGCCTGCGAGAGCGGAACCCGGTCCTGCGGACGCTTCGGTCCCGCGAGACTGGATTCGACCGTGGCCAGATCCAGCGACAACAGTTCGGAATATTCTGCTTCGGGTGTTTTCGCGTCGTGGAACATGCCCTGCTCGCGGCAGTATGCCTCGACCAGCGCAATCTGTTCTTCGGAGCGCGCGGTCAGTCGCAGATAGTTGAGGCTCTCTTTGTCCACCGGGAAAATACCGCAGGTGGCGCCGTACTCGGGCGACATGTTGCCGATGGTGGCACGGTCCGCCAGCGAAAGTTCCGGCAGCCCAGGGCCAAAATATTCGACGAACTTACCCACCACGCCATGTTTACGCAGCATCTCGGTGATGGTGAGCACCAGGTCGGTGGCGGTAGCGCCCTCGTGGAGTTTTCCGGTCAGCTTCACGCCGACGACCTGCGGGATCAGCATGGAAACAGGTTGACCGAGCATCGCTGCCTCGGCTTCGATTCCGCCCACACCCCAGCCCAGCACGCCCAGACCGTTAATCATGGTGGTGTGCGAATCGGTGCCCACGAGCGTGTCCGGGTAGGCGGTGCGATGGCCGTTCAGTTCCTGTACAAACACAACACGTGCCAGGTATTCAAGATTCACCTGGTGAACGATGCCGGTATCGGGCGGCACGATCGCGAGATTTCGAAACGCAGTCTGTCCCCAGCGCAGGAAAGCGTAGCGCTCCTTGTTGCGCAGAAATTCCAGTTCGGCATTGAGTTGAAAAGATTGCGGCGTGCCGAATTCGTCGACCTGCACCGAGTGATCGATCACCAGCTCCGCCGGCTGCAGCGGATTGATCAGAGTGGGATCGCCGGAAAGGCGCTTCATGGCGTCGCGCATGGCGGCCAGATCGACCACCGCCGGCACTCCGGTAAAATCCTGCAGCAGCACCCGGCTGGGCGTAAACGCAATTTCCTTGTCGGACTTCGACTTGCTGTTCCATGCGGCCAGCGCCCGGATGTCTTTTTCGGTCACATTGCGGCCGTCTTCGGTGCGCAACAGGTTTTCCAGCAGAATACGCAGCGAATAAGGAAGATGCTTTGTGGAAACGCCTTTTTCATCCAACGCCTTGAGGCGGTAAATCTCGTATTCCTTACTCCCCACGCGCAGGACCGACCGGCTGCCAAAACTGTTCATAATGATTGCCTTCCTGATCTCTAGTTTAATCCCTGCACCCGGGAATTCGCACAGACCACGTAGGGGCAGGCGTCTCACCTGCCCAGCCGAACGAAGCTCGGCAAGGTTTCCGCTGCACCACTCAAAAGCTTGGGCGAGCCCTGCTCGCCCGCCCAGATGAGGACATCTGGGCCTACGTGGATCGCGCTACCCACCGCCCCGCGCCGCTTCCACTGCCCGCAACACCGCTTGCGCCTTATTCATGGACTCCTCGAACTCACGCGCGGGATCAGAATCCGCGACAATCCCTGCACCCGCTTGCAGATATGCTTTCTTGCCCTGCATTAGCATGGTGCGAATCGCAATGCAGGAGTCCAGGTTCCCATCGAAATCCGCGTACAGCACAGCGCCCCCGTAGACCCCGCGCCGCGTCGGCTCCAGTTCTTCAATGATCTGCATGGCGCGAACTTTCGGCGCGCCACTGAGCGTGCCCGCGGGAAAGCAGGCGGCAAAGGCGTCCAGCGCGTCCAGATTGCCACGCAACTTGCCTTCGAGTGCCGAAACGATGTGCATGACGTGGGAATAGCGCTCTACATACATCAGGTCTTTCACTTTCACCGAACCGTATTCGCTGACCCGCCCCAGATCGTTGCGTCCCAGGTCCACCAGCATCACATGCTCGGCGCGCTCCTTCTCATCGTGCAGCATCTGCTCCGCCAGTTGTTCGTCTTCGGCTTCGTCGCGGCCGCGCGGGCGCGTCCCCGCAATCGGACGATATTCCAGCTTCCTTCCGGTAACCCGCACCAGCATCTCCGGCGAGGAGCCCAGGACGTGCGTGTCTCCCATGCGGAGAAAATACAAGTACGGTGAAGGATTCACCGCGCGCAGGGCGCGATACACATCAAAGGGCGCAACTCCGGGAACGAAATCCAGACGTTGCGACATCACGACTTGGAAAATATCTCCCGCCGCAATGTATTCCTTGGCACGCTCCACCGAATTGATAAAACGCTCTCGCGTGGTGCCGGCGTGAACTTTCAGCTTGCCCGCCTTCTTTGGCGTCTTGTGCCAGTGCGCCGGGCGCAGCCCTGCAGCCAGCTTCTTTTCCAGGATGGCAATATCGGCGGCAGCGCGATCGTAGGGGCGTCGCGGACTCTCGCGGGATACATCGGCATTGGCGATGATGTGGATCTGGTGGCGCAGGTGATCGAAAGCCAGCAAACGGTCGAAGAACATCAGCACGCAGTCAGGCAGAGAGAGATCGTCCTTTGCCTGCTCGCCGATATTCTCCAGTTGCCGGACCGCATCATAGGCGAAGTATCCCACCGCGCCCGCCGTGAACGGAGGCAGTCCCGGGACGATCGCAGGACGATGCTGCCGCAGCAATTCCTTAACCACCTGTATCGCGTTGCCCTGGCGTTTTTCTTTATGTCTGCCGCGCTGCACCACGATGTGGGCGCCTTCAGCTCGCACCTGCATGTAAGGGCGAGCTCCCAGAAAAGTGTAGCGGCCGATCTGCTCGCCGCGCTCCACTGATTCCAGCAGGAAAGCATCCGGTTCGTCTGGAAGCAATTGCCAGGAAGGCGGAGACCGGCGTCAACAAGTCGGCTGCGACCGACTTCACCACCGGCACTAGCGTGGCTTCGCCAGCCAGGCGTGAAAATTCTTTGTAGTCGGGACGAAGCATGAGTCCAGTCATTATAGAGAAGGAACCTCATAAAAGGAACCGGTTGTGTAGGCCCGGACGCTCCCGTCCGGGTGGGCGAGCGCAGCTCGGCGGATTTCGTTGGCGGATTGAGACCTGCCGGGCTCTGCCCGGCTGGACGGGCGGGGGCGCTCGTCCCCACACAAGCAGAACCCTGTAAAATCGTACTCAGCCCGCCATGCCTGCCATTCGTCGTCCTCCCGGCCCTCCGCCCGGCTTTATCGTCGGACGTTTCCCTCTGCTTGGTCCTGATCCGCTCGGAGTCTTTACCCGCTGGGCGCGCGATTTCGGCGACATCTTTTACTACCGCGCGGGCTGGATCCATGTGTACTTCCTGAACCATCCTGACCTGATCGAGTCGGTGCTGATCTCGCAGTCGCAGAATTTTGCCAAGGACAAAGTGATCCAGAACAGCCGCTGGTTTCTCGGCCAGGGCCTGCTGACCAGCGAAGGGTCCGAATGGCGGCAACAACGGCGGCTTTGCCAGCCCGCATTCCATCGCGAACGGCTGTCGTCTTACGGACGGACGATGAGCGCGTACACCGAAGAAATGCTGGCTGGCTGGCCGCAGGGCGAGGTCCGCGACATCCACCAGGAGATGATGCAGCTCACCATGCGCATCGTGGCCAAGGTGCTGTTTAGCGTGGAAGTGAGTGAGGACGCGCAAAAAGTTGCCGCCGCGCTCAACCTGCTGATGCGCCACACTTCCGGATTTCGCATGATCATGCCTCCGCCCCTGCGTCATCTGCCACTGCCGGCGCTGGTTCGGGTAAAACGAGCGGTGCGCGAGCTGGATGAAATCGTCAACCGCATCATCCGCCAGCGCCGCGCCAGCGGAGAAGACACCGGCGACCTGCTCTCGATGCTCATGGCCGCCCGCGACGAGGACGGCAGCGCCATGACCGACCGGCAGCTTGCGCGACGAAATCATGACCTTCTTGCTGGCCGGGCACGAGACCACGGCAGTCTCCTTATCCTGGACCTGGTACTCTGTTCAGCGAGCATCCCGAGGTCGCGCAAAAGCTGCGGCAGGAGTTGAACGACGTGCTGGGCGGCCGCACTCCTCAACTTGAAGACCTGGCGCGCTTGCCTTACACCGACAAGGTTGTGAAGGAATCCATGCGCCTGTACCCGCCGGCCTGGAGCCTTGCCCGCACCGCCGCCAAAGAAATTGAGATTGCCGGCTACCGGCTTCCGATGGGTGCGAACGTGGTCATGAGCCCCTGGATCATTCACCGCGACCCGCGCTTTTTCAAAGATCCCGATCAGTTCAATCCCGACCGCTGGACTGTCCAGACGACCCAGCAACTTCCCCGCTTTGCCTACTTTCCCTTCGGTGGCGGACCTCACCTGTGCATCGGAGCCTCGTTCGCCATGATGGAAGCAAACCTCCTCGTGGCCACGATTGCACAGCGCTTTCACTTACATCTGGTTGCGGGCCATCCGGTAGATCCCCTGCCCGGCATCACCCTCCGCCCTCGCCACGGCATGCGGATGCAGATAACGAAAAACTAAGGTTGTTGATTTTCTCCGCGTCCTCGCGCCGTTTCTGCGCCCCCTGCGGTTAAAAGCTCTTGATCCCAAGAACCAGAGTAACCAGCGAAAGAATTGACGTAAGCGCTCAGCCGTTGGAAGATGGCGACACAGCCTAAATCTTGCTCCACGGGGACGTATGCGTATTAAGTTCTGGGGCGTGCGCGGGTCGACGCCGACTCCCCAGCCTGAAAACTTGCGCTATGGAGGCAACACCTCCTGCGTCGAAGTGCGCGTGGGCGACCACCTCTATATCTTCGACTGCGGCACCGGGTTCCGCTCCCTGGGCCAGCAACTCCATCGCGAATTCGAAGGCAGCCCCATTCGCGCCCACATTTTCGTCTCCCATTTCCATTGGGACCACATTCAGGGCATCCCGTTCTTCGGCCCACTCTATGACAGCCCGGAAAACTGTTTCTCCTTCCATTCTTCCAGCCGCACCCGCACCCTGAAGCGGGTCATGGAAGAGCAGATGGCCGCTCCCTACTTCCCGGTGGATATGACCGAAATGAAGGCGGAGCGCGCCTTCTACAACCTCGAGCAAGGCAGAGTTCCACTCGACCAGGTCACCGTAGAAGCCATGTGGCTGAACCATCCTCAAGGCTGCATGGGATATCGCATGGAAACCAAAGACGGCGTGGTGGTGTACGCCACCGACAACGAGCCCGGCGATCCCGTCTTCGACAAAAACGTGCGTAAGCTGGCCGCCGGCGCCGATGTACTGATCTACGACGCCCAGTACTTACCGGAAGAATACGAAGCCCGCAAACGCGGCTGGGGACACAGCCACTGGCGCGAAGCCATCAACATAGTGATGGAGAGCGGCGCCAAGGAACTGATCCTGTTTCACCACGATCCCGACCACGACGACGCCTGCATCGATAAGGTCGTGAAGGAAGCGCGCAACCACTATGCGAAGGTGCGGGCGGCGGAGGAGGGGATGGAGATAGCGATCGTGTCACCCTGAGCGGAGTGGCTGCTTCGCTTCGCGAAGCAGCCGCGTAGTCGAAGGACCCCTGTAGCGAATCCACGTCTGCGGGGACGATCGGGCTTCATCCGGAGCGAAGGTCCACTGGACGAGATGCGACTCAGGCGGTAGAGGCCCTTCGACTCCGCCGGCCCGCTCGCAAAGCGAGCGCGCCTGCTCCGCTCAGGGTGACATGGGGTGGTTTTTGAAGCTAATGTGCCGCCATGCTCCGGCTAAAGAGTTGGGGAATAACAAGTTGTGATCCCTGTAACTTGCCTCCCCGCCCGCCCCTGCATATACTTTGAACGTTTGCCCGCCCACTCCGGGAGGTTTCCCCCGGCGCCGGCCAGCATCTTACCGTCTGACCGCAGCATCGGAGACCAGCCATGGCCATGAAGACCATTTCCCTCGAACAGGAAATCAATCCGTGGGAGGCGCAAGCTGCCCGTTTTGACTTCGCCGCCCAGAAGTTGAACCTGGACGAGGGCATAATGAAGGTCCTGCGCTATCCCACCCGCGAAATCATCCTGCACATTCCAGTGATGATGGATAACGGGCATCTGGAGGTGTTTACCGGCTTCCGGGTGCAGCACTCCATCGCCCGTGGCCCAGCCAAGGGCGGCCTGCGCTACTCCCCCGACGTGACCCTCGACGAAGTCCGCGCCCTGGCCAGCTGGATGACCTGGAAGTGCGCCGTGGTCAACATTCCCTTCGGCGGTGCCAAGGGCGGCGTGATCTGCGACCCCCACAAGATGTCCCAGGGCGAACTCGAACGCATGACCCGCCGCTACACCGCGGAGCTGGTCGAGTTCATCGGCCCGGAAAAAGATGTGCCCGCCCCTGACGTCAACACCAATGAGCAGACCATGGCCTGGATGATGGACACCTACTCCATGCACATGCGCCAGACGGTAACCGCCGTGGTAACAGGAAAACCGATCAATATTGGGGGTTCGCGCGGCCGTCGTGAAGCAACCGGCCGCGGCATCATGATCGTCTGCGACGAGGCGGTGAAGAAGCTGGGGCTGACTCCTGAGTCCACACGCGTAATCGTGCAGGGTTTCGGCAACGTCGGCTCCAATGCGGCAAAGCTGATGGCGGAAGCCGGCTACAAGGTGATCGGTATTGTTGAAGTAGACGGCGGGCTGTTGAACAAGAAGGGCATCGACATGGACGCCCTCTGGGAGTTCCGCCAGCGCAATGGCACTGTGCTTGGCTTCTCCGGCGCCGAAGCAGCGGATCCCGCGGAGTTGCTGGTCACCGACTGCGAAATCCTCATTCCGGCGGCCACCGAAAACCAGATTACCAGCCGCAACGCGGATCGGGTGAAGTGCAGGATCCTCGCCGAAGGCGCCAACGGACCGACCACTGCGGCGGCCGACGATATTCTGGCCGACAAGCGCGTATTCGTGATCCCCGACATCCTCTGCAACGCCGGCGGCGTTACCACGTCATATTTCGAATGGGTGCAGGACCGCCAGGGATATTTCTGGAAAGAATCAGTAGTCAACGAGCAACTCGAGCACATCATGAAAGGCGCCTTCGAAGATGTGGTCCGGTTCTCCGAGACCCACGGTGTGAATAACCGGATTGCCGCGTACATGCTGGCCATCGACCGGGTCGCCTACACCATCCGCCAGCGCGGAATCTACGCGTAACACTAGGGTTAGCCGGGAAGGCAGCCGAACCCGAATCGCGCCTTTCTCTGCGTCCTTGTGCGGTTTCCTCTGCGCCCTTTGCGGTTAAAAGCTTTGACCACAATGCTCGCCAAGTCCAAACCTGAAACCGCCCTACTCCGGGCATTCCGCAGGTGTTGACCCTTCTCAGCCCAAGTGTCATTATGGTCGCCCCGTTGACAGACCGCGAAGGAACCCCAGGCCCCCTGGAGGGAAACTTCTGCAAATGTTTTGCGGCCAGTCCGGGATGAGAGGAAATCATGAGTAGATTGCAAAACAAACTTGGCGCGTGGACGCTGGCGCTTTGTATGTTGTTCGTGCTGTCAGGAATTTCCGCCCTGGCTCAGACCGCGGCGACTTCCACAGACGATCAAACCGCCACCTCAACCACCAAGAAGAAAAAGAAGAAGACGAAGACAGACGCCACCGCTGCCGGCGATCAGACCACGGCGGCAACGGCCGATACTTCGTCGACCCCGGCCAAGAAAACCACAAAGAAAAAGAAGACTGCTGCTGCTGACGCAGCGCCGGCCGCTGCTTCAGACACCGCGACAGCGGATACGTCGACTCCCGCCAAGAAAACCAGAAAGAAGAAGACTGCTGCTGCCGATGCTGCTGCGCCCGCCGCTTCCGATACCTCGACAACGGCCAGCGACACCGGAAGCAAGAAGACTCGCAAGAAGAAGACGGCGGCGGATTCTACGACAGCGACCGCGCCGGCCGCTGCTCCGGCGACTGCGGCTCCAGCGACCGCAGCAGCCAGTACCGATACCACTGCAGCCCCGACCAAGAAGACTCGCAAGAGCAAGAAGTCGGAAACGGATTCTGGCACCACGGCTGCGGCACCCGCCTCCAGCCCCGCTCCAGCGCCTGCGGCCGCACCTGCGGCTGCTCCCGCCAGTTCAATGGCGGCTCCTTCCAACTCAATGGCGTCGGGTTCGATGGCGCCGGCAAAAACGAAGACCAGCAAAACAGCATCCGCTGGACCCGCTTCCGATCCGCAAATTGCCTCCGCCAAGACCAGCGGCATGGTTTGGGTGAACACCGACAGCGGCGTCTATCACAAAGGCGGGCGCTGGTACGGCAAAACCAAGCAGGGAAAATTCATGAGCGAGGCGGACGCCAAGGCCGCCGGATTCAAAGCATCGGAAAAAGACTAAAGACTAAGGAGAGATGGAAACTATGAAGCGCAATCACTTGATCGCACGAATTCTGGTTTCACTTTTCGCACTGGCGCTGTTCACCGGCGTCGCGGCGGCGCAGGGTACAGCCACTAAGGCTGCAAAAAGCTCCAAGCCTGCCTCCGCCATGGCAGCTCCAGCCGCCGCGGCTGATCTGCTCGACATCAATTCCGCGACCAAAGACCAGCTGGACGCCCTTCCCGGCATCGGAGAAAAGTATTCGCAAAAGATCATCGACGGCCGTCCTTACGCAAAGAAGACCGACTTGACTCGCAAGAAAGTGATCCCGGCCGCCACGTATGCCAAAATCAAGGACCTGATCATCGCGAAGCAGAAGTAGCTTCGCAGACGTGAATGCCGGGAGCTCACACTCCTGGCGCGGATTTTCATGGGAGGGCACGGTTTCAGCCGCGCCGGGAGATCAGGTTAGCAATACTTGCGGCACGACTATAGGTCGTGCCCTCCCGTCTTAGGAGGCATTATGAGTTTTCTGGAAGATATGGCAGGCAAGGAATTGAGCAGCATGCTGTCCAGCAGTTCGAACCCGATGGCGTCGAGCGTCATACAGATGATCAACAACCAGCCCGGCGGGCTTTCCGGGTTATTGCAGCAGTTTCACGACAAGGGTCTAGGCGGCCTGGTCACCTCGTGGGTCAGCACGGGCCAGAACCTTCCCATCTCCGCAGATCAGATTCAGCACGTTTTGGGAAGCGAGCAGGTAAAGGAACTCGCAGCCAAGGCGGGTATTTCGCCCGATGTGGCCAGTTCTCATCTGGCAGAGTTCCTGCCTATGCTGATCGACAAGCTCACCCCCAACGGGCAGGTTCCGCAGGGTACCTCCTCGCTACTGCAGTCGGGACTGAGCATGCTGCAAGGTTTGGCCAAGACCGGAACGGACGCGTAAAACGGTCCCACGTAGGCCCGGACGCGCCCGTCCGGGTGGGCGAACGCAGCTCGCCTTACGGATCAGAAGCGGATTGCAACCTGTCGGGTCTTGCCCGGCGGTGAAGCTGTCAAAAGGCGAAGCGGTCAAAGAGTAGACCTGTCAAAGAGTGGAACTGGGTGGAGCAGGCGTTCAGGCCTGCATACTGCTGCCGTCTTGCGATGGGCTTCAGCCCCTAGGTAGTTCAGCGGCTGAAGCCGCACCCGTCGGCTCTATTGCAGCGTTAAAACGCTGCTCCACCCAAATCAAAATTCTCCCCACCACTTGGATGGTTACTGCATTGCTTTCGCCATTCGTGGTGGAGGATAATGATTTGTCGCCAAGCCTTCCCTCTGGTCAACGTGGCGGCCCGTGCCCGCGGTGAATCTGCCCAACTCCATCACGCTGACCCGCATCTTCAGCATCCCGCTGTTGATTTGGCTGCTTTCCACCAACCGTTTTCATGCCTTTAACGGCGAGCAGGAACTGCTGGCTTCAGCGCTGTTCATTGCCGCCTCGATTACCGACGGCATCGACGGATATCTGGCCCGACGCCGTGGCCAGATCACCACCATGGGCATGCTGCTCGATCCCTTGGCCGATAAACTTCTGATCGCCGCGGCCTTCATTACTCTCGTGCAATTCAATCCCAGCCTGGTCCCAGCCTGGGTTGCCGTGGTCATCATCGCGCGCGAATTTCTGGTGAGCGGATTGCGCTCGATCGCAGCCTCCGAGGGCTTCACCATCGAGGCCAGCGAACTGGGCAAGTTCAAAATGCTGGTGCAGATTGTTTCCGTAGTCGCCGTCATTCTGGATCACCGCTGGAAGGAATGGCCGGTCGGCCCCTATATTTTCCCCGTCCACTGGATTGCGATCGTGGCGATCTGGTTCATGGTTTTTCTGTCGCTGGCGTCGGCCATAGATTACTTTGCTGCGTTCTGGTCAAAAATCGACCGGCATGTGGTCAAGCGCCGTCGCCGCGCCTTCGTCCTTAGCCGGCGGAGGAAACGCGATGTGCCCGCCACCTGACGATTCGGCGTTTCGCTTGACAACCCACCCCAGCCCTTCCCTGCCCAACGAATTTTCTCCCGAAGAGCGTGTGCTGCTTTTGCGCCTGGCGCATGAATCCATCATGGCAATGCTGGAAGGACGCGAAATATCGTTAATCCCGCCCACCTCGCACCTGGCCGAACCACGCGGCGCCTTCACCACGCTCTACATCCGTGGCAAACTGCGCGGCTGCGTGGGTTACGTGGCTCCGGTGGCGCCGCTGTATCGCACTATAGTGGAAAGCGCGCGGGGCGCGGCATTCGAAGACACGCGCTTTGCCCCGGTCTCATTGAAAGAAGCTCTCGAGCTGGAGGTTTCCCTCAGCATTCTCTCCCGGCTCGAGCCCATTCAACCGGAGGAAGTCGAAATCGGCCGCCACGGTTTGGTGATCAGCCTCGGCAATAATCGAGGCCTGCTGCTGCCGCAAGTGCCCGTCGAGCACGTCTGGGATCGCACTACCTACCTGGAACAAACCTGCAAAAAAGCCGGCTTACCCCCAAACGCGTGGCAGACCGGCGCCAGGCTGGAAGCTTTCACGACAGAAGCCTTCAGCGACCGCAAGATCGCGTAGGGGCAGGCGGCCGCGCCACACTAGTGCAAAAAAGAAGGGAGGCCGAAGCCTCCCTGTGTTAGCGATGCGGGAAAAAATTATTGTTCGTCCAACTCCACGTGATCTCCCACGTGTACATCCTCGAGAGCGAAGACCAACATACCGGTGGCCGTCGTCGGGGTCGTATTGATGACCACGATTTCTCCCACCGCGCGTCGCGGCATATCCGCCACATTGATCAATGGACCGTTGGTCTTGGTGAACATGTGTCCTGCGATGGAAGGCGGGTGCATTTGCGTGTCGTCGTTGGTCGATGCTTTGAAGGAAAGTGAATCGACCGGGTCGCGCAGGTCGGCTTCGTAAGTGCGCACCGCCCGGAGGTAGTCGCCCACTTTCACTCCCTGGTTGCCGCCCACGTTCATGTAAACCTTGGCGCCTGTTCCCAGCAGAAGGTCGAAATCCTTGGCGAGCACGATACGTCCACTAGCCTTGCCGTTGGTGGGCAGAAAGCGGTCGAACCGCACCGGCGGGTGGAAGGTGACTGCGGGTTTCTCCGCAAAGGGTATGGCAACATCCCCGGGGACCATGGGCTCGCAGCTGAACTCAACGTGCGCCACCGCCATCTTGCCGCGGGTATCCACAATTCGTACCCGGCCTAATTCGGAGTACGGCTGGCCCATCGACTTCAGCATGGCATGTTGGCCGGCAAACAACTCGTACTTGTTGGGGTCCTGTAACTCACGGACGACCTCGTATTGCTGGCCTGTCTGGTAGCCCGAACCCGCCAGGAAGACCAGGTCATTGGTCGCGAACTTGGTCGTGTTGGGACTCTCCAGCCCGCCGGCCACGAAGCTGGCATTGGGCACCAGTTCCTTGCTTACAAAACCGCCACAGTACAGGTCGGCATTGGTCGGGGTCTGGATTCGCTCCGCCGGAAAACCCACCGTGGTCAACAGTGTGCCTTGAGGAGTGGTTGGTTCCGCCGCATTTGAGTCGGCTTGCTGCGCAGCTGCCGCTACGGTCAGGCACAGTAACAGCAACAGTCCTATTTTCTTCATGTTACCTCCGAAATCGAGACCGGAGCCCCAGCCGGCTTTCTCCCCCCAAACTACAGCAAATAAAAGGGCTTCCAAACCGGACAGTAACAACAGGGTGGGCATCGGTCAAGGTTACGCTGGTGTTATCGCGGGTACGTAAAAAGTTTGGCTGAACGAAATTCGATAATCCTCTGTTGCATCTGCAATTACGCGCCTGTAATATCCCGACTCGTTCCCCCATGACGAGCGTTGCCACCAACAGTTACATCGCCAGGCTCTTGCCCCTGCGGCTTCCCCGCGTCTGTGTCGCCGTTACCGACGTCGATGCTGAGGCCCTGGTCGACAAAGCCGAAGCGCTGGTCCGGGATAACACCTTTCTGGAGTTCAGGTTAGACTATTTGCCCCGGCCTGCTCTGGCGCTTGCCAGAATCAAGCGCTTCATGGAATACCACCCTCACGTAGTGGCCATCGGCACCTGCCGCCGGACGGTCAGTGGAGGCAAGTTCAAGGGCACTCTGGCGGCTCAACTGGAGATTTTGGCAAAGGCCGGCGCAGCCGGTTGTCAGTTGCTCGATATCGAACTGCAGAGCGCTTCCAAATGCAAGCCGGAACAGGTGCAGCGCCTTCGGACCCGCTCGGCCTTGATACTTTCCTATCACGATTTCCGGGGCACTAAAAACCTGGAATCGACGTTGGAAAAAATGACGGCGATCCCTGCCGATTTCTACAAGATCGTAGGCACGGCCACCACCCTCTACGACAACGTCACCATGATGAAGTTTCTGGAGAAGCATGGTGACCGGCATTCTCTGGTCGGTCTGTGTATGGGCGAACAGGGAATCATCAGCCGTCTGCTTGGAGTACGAGCGGGGAGCGTTTTTACCTTCGCATCGATCAGTCCCGATGAAAAGACGGCTCCGGGTCAGATCACCGCGCAGGAGTTACGCAGCACCTACCGCATCGAACAGATGGATGCGGCAACCAGAGTGTATGGCGTGGCCGGAGATCCGGTGGCACATTCTCTTTCGCCGGTCATCATGAATGCAGCGCTGCGCCGTGAGAATGTAAACGGCGTCTACCTTGCGCTGCACGCGAAGACTCTGAAAGATTTGCTGAGCTGCGTGCGCGACATACCGATCCATGGCCTCTCCATCACCATGCCGTACAAGGAATCTGTTCTCAAGCACCTGGACAACACGGATTCCCACACCACGAAGATCGGCGCCTGCAACACAGTAGTGCGGGCGCAGGATGGGAAGCTTTATGGATTCAACACCGACGCCGCCGGCGTAGTGCGGCCGCTGGAGCAGCGCATTACCCTGGAGAAGGCCAAGATCCTGGTTCTGGGCGCGGGCGGCGCGGCCCGAGCCGCGGTGTTTGGACTCAAAGAGCGCGGAGCCGAGGTCTACATCCTGAATCGCAGCGCCGCCCCGGCGCAAAAACTGGCTCACCAGGCCAGAGCACGTACACCCAAGCGTGCCGACCTGAAAAAGCTGGCCTTCGATGTCATCATCAATGCCACTCCGGTCGGCATGGGGAACACGCGCGAATCTCCGTTGAACGAGAACGAGATCAACGCCCGCTACGTCTTCGACATGGTCTACGATCCGCCGGAGACCCGGCTGATGAAAATGGCCAAAGAGCGCGGCGCGGAAGTGATTCCGGGAATTGAAATGTTCGTCCACCAGGCGGCGCGCCAGTTCGAAATCTGGACCGGCAAACCCGCCCCCTGGGATGACATGCTTCGGGTCGTCACGCTCGCACTGCAAGAGCGCACAGCCGCCCGCCACGCCGCCAAAGAACAGAAAAAGTAATCCACCCGAAACCACGTAGGGGCGGGCGCCCCGCCTGCCCAGCCGGGCGAAGCCGGGATCCAAACTAAGGCGAGCTTCGCTCGTCCGCCCAGACGAGGACGTCCGGGCCTACGTGGTCTGTAGCGCCGGCATCTCGCCGGCTATCCCGAGGGCGTCTCGCCCTCGGTTTCGAAGTCTTGCCGAGCGGGGCTGTAGGAAACCGGTTGCTCTCGCAAGCGGCAATTGGCACCTCGAATCAGGCGCCAAGAATCAGGTCAGCTGAAATTGAAGAGTCGGAACGTTCGAGGGCGAGACGCCCTCGAGACAGCCGGCAAGCCTGCCCTGGTGAAGTGAAGGATGTGGCGAAAATGCGCCGGCCTTCATCAGGCCGGCGCACCACATTTGGCTAGTACGGTTTGAAGTCCTGCCAGTAGGTCAGGTTGACTACGTCCTGCAACATGGGCGTGCCGGGAGGCAACTTGTTTGGATCCAGGAACGCCGAGTCGAAGTAGTAGTTGCGGTTGGGCGCGTTGTACACCATGGTGCAGCACTTGAACGTGCCCGTGTTGTATTGGGCGTAATACAGGCTGACCAGCGAACCACGATAGCTGAGCTGGACCCCGCCCCAGTCTTCGATGTAGCGCAGAAAGTTGTGCACGCCACCGTCGGTGCCGAAATCAGCCCCGATTCCATTGCCTGCGGCAGGTTGGGGAAAATTGATGTTCTTTCCGCCCGCAATCGCCAGCCGGTAGTAGGTGGGGGTAGCCGGACGGTTCCCCCGGATGAGCGCGTTCTGCATGCTGTTGATGTCCGTCCAGCCGTTCGAAAGCAAGGTCACCGAGTCCGCGATCACCGCTGAGGCCGAGTGATTGATGTCTGCCGCGCCTGTGGGATTTCCCCAGAAAGGATCGCCGGCGTTGGAGTTGTAGTCTCCCATGATGTACACGGGATTTTCCGACGCCACGGTAAAGCCGCCCAGTCCATTGTCCGGGCGCACCGGCAAGTTATTCAGGCCGCCATCCACCAGTCGCAATATGTGGCGCGCGCCGGTGACGATATTTTGCCGGCCGCCACTGATGCAATCGACCGCCTGGTAAGGATTGTTTGCCGTGTTGATGGCCGGAAACGCCGCCTTCAAACCATTGCCCACGTTGGCCGCGCCCCAGCGGTCGAGAACAGTGTTCTCATCCACATCCTCGGGTGAAAAGCCAATGTTGACCAGCGGCTCCAGCAGCTCCATCCGGCGTACCGGTGGCTGAGTTGGAGTTGATGACATCCTCAAAGCCGTACTCTCCGGTCGTAACGTTTCCAGCATTCGGGTCGGCAAGCATGCCTCGACGATCCGAAAAGAACAGCAGGTAACCATTCTGTCCGCTGAAGTCAACCAGGCCTGGATTTGCCAGCAGCCATTGGTTCAGGTTGCCTACGTCCAGTTCGACCGCGTTCATGATTCCGTTGACGTAGCACTGTGTGCCCGCCAGGGGCGTGCCCGTGAGCGAGTCTCGGGGAAAGCCTTCGCGCGGATCATAGAAGTTGATCGGGTTCCAACTGTACTGAGAATTGGCTCCGGTAATGTTCTGGGGACCGTCTGCGGCGTGAGGGCCCCCCCACTCAAGTTCCGATCCCCTGCGATTTTCTGGAAAATAAGTATCGCGTTGGGATGCACGTTGTTCGCGCCCAACGCAGTCGGAATCGCCGCTCCGCGTGCGAATCCCCGCTGCAGCCACGTGTTCGTGATCCCGATCCAGTTGCCTGCCGCGTTCTTGTATTCGACGCGCAACCAGCCATCCACCAGCGGCCACGGCTGTCCGGCGACTGGCACGCAAGCTCCGGCAAGAACGGGTCCGGTCGGCGGACCCTTCCAGGTCGGCTCTAGACCGTTCCACCCGGGTGGGCTGGCAGCTCCAGCCATGGCCCATGGCGGATTCCGACGCCGGTCACGTTGGTCGTCCGTCCACCCACGCACGCATTGTCGAGATTGATGTTGTTGGCGTCTCCAATCAATGCCGGCCGGTCGCTGACGCAGATCGGCCTGTGTGCTGGCCAGCAGGACGCGAATATTGGCCTTGTTAAACTCGCGCGACGATCCCGTCGAAGAGGTCGGCAGCTCACCCAACGGGGCTTTCCGGATGATCTGGATCTGCTGGGCGACCCGTTCGCGCCCTTGTACGAAGGGAAGCGTCAGAGGCTGAACTCCCAGCGAGGTTCCGTTGCCGATGAATGGGAACTCTCGAGGCGTCGTGGTCGACGTGTTGGTCCCAGGTCGCCACGTTGGTCTGGGTGCCTGCTGCCGGGATGCCGCCGCTCCAACTGGCCAGCGGAACTGTGAACTTCAGGCAGTTGGGATTGGTGGTCGCATTCGGCGGATCGCATCCACCGGTCGCGTTCGGCACGTATACATCGCCCATATAGTTGCCCGCGGCGTTGTAGTTGTTCGCCAGACGATCGCGGATGATTTCACCCACCGCAGTGGTCTTGTCGTCGAGCACGAGCGGTCCCGCGTTCCCGCGGCCAGAAACAGGTTGCCATTGGTGTGCACCCGGCCCTGAAAGTCGAAACTGCGGGCCGGCAAAATAACTCAGATCGCTGTCGGAGAAAACACCGAATTGGAATACCGGAATGAGCGCGACTTCGACGCCACGCGTCATGTTCACCGACGCTCCACCCGGCCGGGTGACGCCACCTTCAGCGTCAGCGGAATGATCTGCGCCGAAAGGCCAGCGTTGGGGCCGGAGCTGATATGCTGGGCTTGCACGCCGGATTGCCGTTGGCATCCGGGGTCCAGGTAATGCTCTCCTGATAATTCATGGACGAAATCATGGTGCTGTCCGGCGGATTGTTTGCCAGCGCGGTGATTTGCGCTGGAGTGGGGGCCTGGGACTGCTGATAGAGTGCCGCCAGGTTGGCGGTAAGCAGTTCCATACCGGATTCTGCGCCGTAGTAAGCCCGGTTCGTCTCCAGGTCGTTGCCTCCAACCTGGCCAGCGCCGTAGACCATGAACAAAAGTCCGGCCGCAATGGCGGACAACAGCACCAGCACCAGCAGACTGGCAATCAGTGTGAATCCCCGTGATCGGCCCTTCGCCCTGCACATAGTGTTGATCTCCTGAACCTCGTCTTCTCTCCTGTGTGGCAATTTCTACTGATATCGATCTTTGAACGACAAACTGCGCGTGCTGACAGACGTGGCCAGGACCGCGCTCCTGGATTTGTTGCCATACGAGGTCAGCGTCTGTCCCATGATCTGAATGTTCACTTTGTGAATCTGGTTCGGATTGAATGGCGCGGCAAGGGGATTCGTAATACCTGAGCAAGCCGGGCCGTTGGTGCCGTCGCAGACGTCATAGGTCACTTTGACGTTAATCACGTTGTCGGCTACCGGCACTGGCGCCTGCCCGTTGACCTGACGCATGAGCCGGGGTGGCTGTCCGGTCGCGGCGGCAGGCACCTCGATGAAATAGGTGACCGCCCAGATCCGGTTCGCGGTGGTCGTCCCGCCGGCCATGATGTACTTGATATTTCCCTTGGCTGCCGCCGTCTGGTTCATCTTCAGCGGGTCGCCGTTGGCAAATGTAATCGTGGTATTCGCGCCTACCGGCGTGATCCCGGTAATTTCCCCGACGGCATAGCCGACGTTGTTGCTCAGCAAAATCAGATCACCCAGCTGAAGTCCGGTCGGAGACTGGATGGCCGGGAAATCCCGCCGGTGGAACCGCCGGCGGCGCAAGCAGGATGGCATCTCCGTTCGGGTTGGCAGCGGGAAACGATACGGTGTACTGATTAAGCGGGAATGCGTAATCTTCATAGACGACGGTGATTGCGTCCGATCCCGTTCCGGTGGCCGTGATATTGACCGGCCCACCGATTTCAATGCCGTTGCCCGCTCCCGGGATAATGCCGTACATGAAGTTGCCGGGATAGCCGTTATTCGCCAGCCAGGCCTGGGCTGGATTCACGGCGAAGAATGAAGCCGTAGACCCGGCGCCATTGGGCAAAGGCAGACCGCCCGACGGCAGGCCGGATCCGGCCATGCTCACATCCTTGCCGATCAGGTTCAGCGTGGCGCGGATGTTCTGATTCATTTCTGATGTCTGCGATACCAGCCGCGTCGCGTCCATCCCGCTCTTGAACAATTGGGTGGTCGCAGCCAGCACTACCAGGCCCAGGGCAATGGCGACCAGCAACTCCACCAGGCTGAAGCCGCGCGCGTTTTGTTCGGTCGACTGCATGGATCTCCTCTCAGCCATAACGACTCAGCGATACGACGAAATCAAGGCCTGCACCTGATAGCTCCGATACCAGCCTTGTGGCACCGGATAACGCACCGTAACCGTAATCTGCCGCACGTTGGGATTGCCGGCCACGTTGGTAATCTGAACCTGCCGGCTGAAATTCCCCAGATCCACCAATACGTCCGAGGCAGTATTGGTGATTTGTCCACTCGGGCCCGGCAGTCGGATGGGCCGGCCGGAGTATCGTCGGTGGTGTTATCCAAACCATCGGGGCCAGCATCGGTCATCGGCGTAAATCCCACCACGAAAATCCCGGGGGAGCCTGCGCCAGCTACGTTCTGAATTTGGTTAAAGCTGATCTGGCTGGTCTGCCGCGCGGTGTAGATGCTTTCCACCGCCTCCGCCGCTTTCTGGCGGGCGATGCTGTCGTACTGCACCGACTGCGTGTTGCCGATGGCCAGGGCAAATGTTGCCAGCACGGCCAGCAGTCCTATCATCAGCACCACGATGCCGATGAGGGTTTCCAACAGGCCAAATCCCCGTTGCCCGGATTTCGCTCCGCTCACGCGGCTGTTCATTGTTCGAGCCATTGGGCTCCTCCTGCTGTACTTCTCAGACGCCATCCCCGGATCCTGCCAGTCGCTCCGTACAAAGTGACGGCGCGCGAACTGAAAAGGTCCCCGTTGCGCCCAACATAGATGATTCCGCTGTTCCAGCTTCCGGCGGTGTCGTGCGCCGAACCGTCAGGCATGAACATCACCTGATTCTTGATCCCGCCTGCGACGCCTTGATCAAAGTCGATCGGCACGGTGGCGTTGCCGAATCCGTCCGGCACCGTTGCCGGCGTGTTGGGCAGCCCGGCCAGGGTCTGAAATACCAGGTCTTTAGGTAATTGGTTGGCGCTGATCTGGGTAGCCGCCGAGAGTGCGGTGCCAACATCCCAACGGAACATTTGGACGCTTTGCGTGGTCGGCGCGCCCATTGGCGTAAGAGCACCAGCCGGGGCGGCGATTCCGAAGCACACGATGTATTGCTTGCGTTCCGCAATTGCGCGTTGGCGAGCGATTCGAAGCTGCATCAGCACGTCGTCAAACGCCTGATTCGCGCGGGCCTCTTTCAGCGCCGGCTGCAATGCCATGAAGCTCATGGCGGAAACGATCATGAACAGCGAGACCACGATCATCAGTTCAGTCAGGCTGAAGCCGCAGGCGCCGCATTCCCTGTCGCGGGGTGAAAACTTTAACTTGTGATCGCTACGCATCCCGACCCAGCCTCCGTTGGCCGCCACGTTTCGGGCGGTCTACCTGAACCACAGTTTTGGGGGATTGAATGGCCGGAAGCGGGGAGCTCCCGTGCAACCTTCATCGTAGGGTCAGTTCTCGGACGAGTCAAAGCACCAGAGTCACCGGAAAATATGGCCGAATTCCTACCTTAGTAAGTAACTTTCGAGCGGATTACTTAAGTGCCGCGATCAAGGTGGCGGCCAGTTTGAGAAGTCTAAGCCTCACACGTAGGCCCGGTCGCCCCCGTCAGGGTGGGCGAGCGCAGCTCGCCGGACTTCGGTATTGGGTTGAGACCCTGCCGGGCTTTGCCCGCCGGGACCTGCATGGCCTGCATGTCCCCAATCCCAACCTATATTTGGGAAACGTTCTGGAGCCGACCGGCCCCCGGTCTCGAATAGCGGGCGCCGATGCCGATGGTTCGGCAGTACGTGGCCTCGTCGAGGAGGTCGGCGCGCGCCTGAAGGAAAGGCTCGTAAACCATCAGAGGCATCTTGGCGGAATCGTCAATCGCAACTCCGGCAACTTCCAGCACTTCGCGAATATCCATGCAAAACACAACACAGAGACTGACGATCTTGGCTATATGGCGAGGCAGCCGACCCACAGCCTCATAATCAGAGAGCAACCCGAGCGCAACTGAGTAGTCCGGATTCCCCTGGAGGTTCGCGATGACGCGAGTGAGCCGGTGCGCTTCCCGGAACGTCAATCCGGTACGGCGGCGTGAGACTCGGAGCAGATCGGAAAATTTCATTGTCGGTTTGCGGCAGGAGAGCCGAGGTTCGATCTTTACGGGCCGGGCTCTGGGTTGCACGGCAACCTCCTGCGCAGGACGAAACCCGAGATCCACCAAACCCAGGATGCGCGCCTCGGTCGGCACCCGCAACGGCCAGCTTCCCCAAGGCGGACGGTTCGGCAGCAAGACGATCTGCTGGTCCTCTACCCACCGCACACGGCAACAGGTCAGTCCGCTCGCCTGCTCCACCAGCCACAGCAGATTTTGTGACGACGCTTCACTCGCACCTCGAATCGGTTGCCGATATCTCGGATCGACGCGGACCACGCTGCCCGGCTTGAGCCCGGGACTCGCAAACGCATCGCGGTGCCCGATCTTCGCGAACAGATAACGACAGCATCCGCTGCTGCTCCCGTACCGGTCCTGTCGCGTGTTCATGGGTGGAACACAAACCGATTCATCCGGCGGAGAAGACGGCGAACACAACGCAGTTCCAAATTCTATGGGTGTGACCAGAACCGTGCGTTCGCTGTGCAGACGCAACTGCAGGCGCGGAATCTGGTGCAGGTCAAACCCAAGAATGTTCATCCAGTCGATGAAGCGGTAACCAGTAATTTCGCTCAACGCTGCGATCTGGCAAATCGGCGGCGAAATCCCGCACTTGAGCTTGTAGAGAAATGTTGGCGGAATGAAATATCGACGATCTTCCGTAGAGTTTGGCGGCTTGCAACCGAAAGCTGAGCGGCAGTGTATCCGTTCTGCCACAAGACGTTCCTGATGCTCTCAGTGCGCGCATCCCAGACACACTGCACCTCAGCATCTGCGCCGCCCTCACGGCGGCGAAAAGCAGGTTCCGCGACGGGCATTCGAAACAGACCCCCCACCGTGGGGTACACGCCCATTTATCGATACTAGCTCGACTTTTCGTCCTGGCGACGCGGAGGGAGATGGCTCTCTTGGTGCATCCTCGCGGGCGCGGAATCAACCACATGCTTCGGGATGGTCAGCGCTGCTGAGCGTTGCTCTCCGCGTTATCTGGAAAATAACGCGGGAAAAGTCTCGGCTCCCTTCCCGTTTTCCTGGCCGGCTTCGCTCAGGTATTCGCCTCGCTTTCAGCGCGATGTATGCAACATGACCACCAGAAGCGAGGCTCCGACATTCAGTATTCCCAGCAACATGCCCCACACGGCTTGCGGGCCCAGCGGGTCCACCGGTTTGCCCAGCAGGCGCAATAGTCGTGATGAATCCAAGGCCGCCCACAGTGACACCATTGCCCAAACCGCCCACCAGATCACAGGCAGGTCAGAGAATCGTAAGTGTCGGGAAACTACCTCGGGATTGATAGTGAAGAAAAGAACTGCGCACGGAACCAGCACCAGCAGGATCAGCAAGACCAGACTCGCGATCGCCCCGGCCCGGGGTAACAGCGCAGTGCCTTTGGGGAGCGCCATATTTTTCGGTAATCCGAAATTGTCCATCAGCATAAGTTTTTACCGGGCCCGGAATTGAGATTCAGGCCAGCCGGTCGGTTAACCGACCGGTCGAAAGCGGTGCTCCGGTTGCCGCGTACATTCTGTTCCGGACACGCTTCCACGCATCGCGGCAATCCATAGCCTGTGTCCGCGCACCCAGCACGGAAGGCAGCGGATTTCTCCCTGCAACCGTATTTCCAAGCTCAGATTAGAAATCCTTAACCAGAATCAGGAACCTGGGGCTGCTTCGCACTTCTCCGTTCGCGAACCGATGATTCTCCCTCCTTCAGTAGTTCTTTGTCGGTCGACCGACGAGGGCGGAGCGCGTATCGCGCGCTTTTCGAACACTTTCAAATTTTCCCTGTAACAAAAGTATGGTGTGTTTCGACTGGGCGGCTTCAATCCCCACTGGAGAGTTCCGTCATGAAAAAAATGGTCCACTTGATTCTCGTAACCCTGCTGCTATTAGGCGCTGTGTCGACTTCGTCCATGGCGGACGGAGGAGCTCCGAGACCGAATTGCTCACCGGGCAATTGTCCCGGGAAGTAAAGCTGTCGGCAGTACGCAGCCAAATACTTTGAAAATCCTTGTGGGCCGGCTGGTTTGCGAGTAGCCTGCCAGAGCGGCCCATGAGATTCTCGCACTTGGTATCAGCAATCCTGTGGTTTGTCCCTCTCGCGCTGCAGGCTGCGATTGCGTTTGTCATGCTCTGGCGCGGCCTGGTTAAAGTCTTCCCCGTTTTTTTCAGCTATGTCGCTCTAGTGACCGTTCGCGATGTCCTCCTTTTGCTTTTCCCCAACACCGGGAACCGGTATGCCATTGTCTTCTGGTGGGGAGACGCGGCGGCAATCTTGTTGAGTCTGGGCGTAATTGTTGAAACGCTTTGGCATTTGTTCCGTCCCTATCCATTCCTGCGATTTGTTTTCAGGTGGTTCTGGGTTGCGGCCGTAATTGCGACCGCGTCCGCCCTAACGCTGCTCCGCACCAGCAGTCCCAGTGGAACGGACAGGGTACTTGAGCTGATTATTCTGATGGAACGATCCGCCAGGGTGTTGCAAGTGTGTTTGCTAATAGTCTTGATTTCCTTGATGTCTCGACTGGGCCTGACCTGGCAGCACTATACGCTGGGAATTACTGCGGGATTCGGGATGTATGCAGCCCTGGATCTGGCTTTGCTGGAGTTTCGAGCAAGACCGCATTTGGTAAAGTACTCCGCCTTTGCCTTGTTAGGTTCGGGCGCATATAATCTCGCGGTTGTCATCTGGGCCCTTTATTTTTTAGGGTATCGCGCCAAAACGCCGGTCGAGAGCTTGCCCAGCAACGATCTCAAGAAGTGGAACCAGGCCCTAACCGAGTACGCTGATCAATGGTATCGACGCTAGCAATTCTGTGTGCCAGTCTTCTGTCGTTGCTTCTGGTCTGGGCGATCTTGCGTCCCCGGCTGCCCCAAATACGCACTCTGGGCGACTGGGAAGCGGAGAAGTACGAAGTCGATCTGGAAGCTTTTCGGATGCTTATCGATCCCGCGGAAGAACAGTATCTCCGCCGGAAGCTGCATCCAGGTGAGTTCAGGCGTTTCCAAAAGCAGCGCCTCGCCCTGGCCTTGCGATCGCTGGAATTGGTAGGGAAGAACGCTGCTATGTTGCTGAAGCTGGGACAACTGGCAAAGGAGGGTGCGAATCCCGCGCTGGCCAAAGAAGCCGAGGATTTGATCCATGGAGCGCTTCGGCTTCGTGTAAACTTGTTGTACGTTCAGCCGTATTTGTGGCTGAAATGGATCTTTCCTGGGTGGACGTTGTCGGTTCCGGCGTTTGCAATGCCATATGAGGAATTGCTCAGTTACCTCAGCCGGGTCCGGCAGCAACGACAGTGGGAACTTAAGCAAGCCGCGATAGCAAGTTAAGCTTGACCCTGGCGCGAGACGCGCCCCCCTGCCGTTCGTTGAATTCTTTGTGACACACGAAAATCTGAGAAGGGATATTTCTGCCGGCTTGTTCAGGCATTTCCGCAACGTCGGCTGCTTTCATGATCCGCGAATCGCAGATCAAGGCGGGAAGTTACGGGCCACAACATGGACTCGGGTAAATGGATTCGAGAGTTGCGGGAAGATCGCTTCGTAAAGTCGAGCGACATCGAACGCGTCAGCCGCTCGATTGCCGACATCAAGGGCAACGCCGATTTCTACGTTTCTCATTCCACCCTGGCCGATATCGAGACCGGATCGGTCCCCAGCATTCACAAACTTTTCAGTCTCGCGGCCTGCCTCAAGATTTCTCTGGACGACCTTCTGTTGGGCTTTGGAATTGACCCCAGCGAAGTAACCCAATTTGCGGGTCCTCTCGAACCCAGCCCCCATCGCCCGGAAACTAGCGACGCACGCGAACCCAGCTTCCGCTTTCAACTCAACTTCGATACCCGCTTCGACAGCCGCGAGACCAGTTTGCTCAGGTTGGACGCTCAGGAACTGGCTGCCTTGCCCGCCGCCCTGCGCAAGCGCCTCGATCCCAGGCGATACCGCTACGCCGTGGTCGGTCTGAAAGATGACACCATGGGCGATCTGATTCCTCCGGGCTCGCTGGTGGAAGTGGATGTAATGCAAAACGCAGTGCAGGTTTTCTCGTGGACTACCATGCGCGAACGCCCGGTCTACCTGGTCTGGCACACGGACGGGCACAGCTGTTGCTGGTGTCAAATGGAAGGCAAGGAACTGACCTTGCTGCCTTATCCCCTCTCCCGCCAGCCCGTTCGACGTTTCAAAGTTCCACGCGAGGCTTCCGTAATCGGCCGCGTCATCAATGCCTGGCTTCCCTTCGGGCAGCTCCCGAACGGCGGTGCCAACCTTCAGTCTACGGGGTAGAGGCTCAGTGAAATTTCCGTCTGAAATGTAAGATGCCATCCTGAAGGCGGTCAGGACTGCTGCGGCTGCAACTCCGGCATTTGCTCACCCAGAATTTCCAGCGCGATACCGATATTCAGAAAGAACAGCTCTGCGGATATGGACGGCGTCCCCACGGGAACCGTCGCCCGGTAGGCCTGCAAAGATCTCCAGGTATGCAGGACCGTCATGGTTTCGCCGCGCGTATAGCGGATGTATTCCTGCAACTGGCCGACGTAGTCCGGCAATCGTGTAGTCAGCAGGCGGCGAAAGACCTGCTCATGGCAGGCTCGCAGCGCCCGGTCGGCGGCACGAAGACCGCTCTGGCGGGAGAGTTCAGGATGCAGATACAGCCCGCTATTGCAATCCCGCAGCGAGGCCAGGTAAATCATTCGGGTCAAATCGTTAGGCAGGGTCCGAAGCACGCTTTCAACGATGTAACCGGGAAGACTGTCGGAAGATGTGTTTTTCAGATCTGGATCAGGTAGGGCTCTGGGAGACAGCAATTCAGGGGGCAGAAACTCCGCCGTCCCTGTCTCATCATGTTGCTGTTTCCTCTCGGGAAAGCCATCCATGGGTTCGTCCGGCGCGGCCTCAACACGATTTTCTTCGTAAGCGTTCCTTACGTCCGGCCATTGTACTCTGGCGGCTCAAGGTTTCAAGCATTACAGATGCACGTGTGGGCTCTGGCCGGGATTCTTGCGGTGCGGCGGAGGGCCCTTCACTACCTGAATCTCGAACTGTACGGGCAACTTCTTGGGGGGATAGCAAGCGGCATTATCGCAAGCCTGGTATTTCAGTTCACCCCGGATCATGTATTTCGCTGTCACGACGCTGGCCAGCGGGCGGACTTCGACGGCCACCGGAATCTCTCCCGTGTACACGCTTAGTTTTTCGTCCGGAGCGAACGCAAAGCTCATTTCCTTGGCCGGGGGATAGCTCACTCTGCCGATCACAATGTCGGTGGGAGCGCTCAGCTTAAGCGCTGTCGGAATGAGGAATTCAGATTTCGGCTGGTTGGAATTTACGTGGAATCCCGAGCTCACATGAAAGCGCAGGTTTACCGTGTTCGCCTGGCCTCGGGTGACGGTCGCAACCGGCGCAGGTGACATGGTTACCGAGGGACTTTTTCTCCCCGGAATGCCCTGGTTTTCCGGCATGGAGACTTCCTGGGCAAACGCCAGTGCGGCCAGCAAGACCGAGCCATACGCGAGTTTGCGCAGCAGGAACATAGAAGTAAGGTTAGAAGGATTTGGCCTTGCCGCCTACATTACTTTTGCGCTTGTACCGGCTGACCCTCGGCCAGGGCCTTTTTCACGCTGTCCTCGATTTCGCCCCGGCCCTTCAGCCCGAAGACTTTGTCGATCACCTTGCCATCGCGCCCAATATAAAAGGTTGCCGGCAGGAACTGCACCCCGCCGTAGGCTTCTCCGACAGATTCCTTACCCACCAGAATCGGATAGTTCACGCCCAGGTCGTGCGCGAACTTGCCGATCTCCTCCGGACTGGCGTCGTCCATGGCGATACCCACGATCTGTAATCCCTGCGGTCCGTACTGTTTTTGCAGCTCGGCGAACCAGGGCATCTCGATCTTGCAGGGCTGGCACCACGTGGCCCAAAAGTTCAGCAACACACCCTTGCCGCGGAAGTCTGACAAATGCACGGTCTTGCCATCGAGCGATTGCAGCTCGAAATCCGGTGCGGTCTGTCCCTTCATGCTGGGGCCGGTGCTGGCTACCCGGCCGGTGTTGCGCCGTGCCATCTGAAATCCGAAAACCAGCATGACGGTCACCACCATGGCCACGACGATAATGACGACTGGATCGCGTTTCACGACAGACTCCTGTTTGTAGTGCGGATCATGAAAATCAAAGCGCGAATCGATTCAGGAATGACAGATAGTTAGAGATGATGGTGAAGCGCCCAAACACCAGCAGCGCGCCCAGAACGATCAGCAATCCCCCGCTGGCCACTTCCAGCACATGCATGTGCATCCGGAAGCGGCTGTAAAACTTGAGAAACCGCTCGATACCGAGCGAGGTCAGCAGGAAAGGCACAGCCAACCCGGATGAATACACCGCCAGCAGAAAAATCCCCTTGCTCACGGAATCCTGGGCCGCGGCAAAGCCGAGGATGACGGCCAGGATGGGCCCAACGCATGGCGTCCAGCCAAAAGCGAAGGCGAAACCGATCAGGAACGCTCCCCACGGTGTGCTCCCGCCTTTCACGCTGTGCAGCCGCGCGTCGGTATACAGGGCCTTGATCTTGAACAGGCCGGTCAGGTGCAGCCCGAAAATTATGATGACCACACCCGCCACCTGCGCCAGCACCGACTTGTAGCGCGCCAGCAACTGACCCACTTCGGTGGAAATTGCGCCCAGGGTAACGAACACAACGCTGAAGCCCAGAATGAAGCCGACCGAGTTCAGCATGACCCGGCTGAGCAGCCGGGACTCCGGCGCTTTCAGTTCCTCCACACCAGCCCCCGAGATCAGCGACACATAGCCGGGAACCAGCGGCAGCACGCAAGGCGACAGGAAGGAAACCAGCCCCGCCAGAAACGCCGCAATGGGAAGAGGAAGAGTGGACATCCGGACTCATTGTACCCGTAAAAACAGCTCGTAGCTTCTAGCTCTTGGCTAGCTTTCTAGCTCTTGGCTTCTAGCTTGAAACTTCTCTGAGAACTGAGAACCAGTAACTGATCACTGGTTTTTAATCTCCAGATCGTTCGATCCACAGTCAACGCGTTACTCAATACTGCTTATGTGGGGCCAGGTCTCAGACCCGGCTAGGTCGAACAAAGCTCGGCAGTATTGCGCCATCCCAACAGATGCGCCCCGAGCCCCAATGTTTCAGTTATTTGCTTTGTGATTTAGCGGTTGGAGGAACCGCAGGTGGTGTCTCCGGCAGCATTTCTGTAGGCGGCGCCGCCACCGCCTTGCGGATAAAGCCCGGCGGAATAGCCGCCGTTAACACCGCACGATTGTCATGTTGCTGCACCTTCAACCCATCGAAGAACGCCTTTACGTCCGGATCGTTTCCCGGGGTCGAGACCGTACCCTCGGCGGCATGAAAAAGCTGGAGAAAGGTATCCAGTTGCTCGGTCAGGCGCTGAGCCTCGTCATTGCTATCGGTAAAGGCCTCAGCCCGGAAGTGTACCCGGCCCAGATACCGCGCCGAGGCGACGACCGTGGCCGGTTTGTTGAATAGAAATGAGAGCGTGCTCCGGTTCGGCGATCCATCGGCCGGGTCGACCTTGAAAATCGCCCACCCCAGGCTGGCGATAGGAACGTATTTGTAGTATCGGCGCAACAGCGCCGGGCCCCCGAACGGGGAAGCCAGCTTGCGCGAGCGGTCGATGATGCTCCGGATCACCATGGGATCGTCGTGGTTCGAGGCCGCCACCGTGTCAAAGCCCAGGATCGCCACTCGCAGCGTGCGGCCCTCGAGCGGGATATTGTAGATGTCAGTGGAACGGTAGTTGTCGACCGATCCTGAGATCTTCCCCAGATACGCCCGCAATCGCTCCCCTTCAATCCTGCCAACAAAGATTTCGGAGAATCGCGGCGGCTCCGGGGCGGCCGGCTTGGCCCCGGGCGCGGTTCCGGATTTGTTCGCCGGGTAGTGGATGGCAAAGGCGGCCTGGTCCAGATCGCGCTCGAACTGAAAACCGGTGGCCTGGATAAACTGCTGGTACTCCGCTTCGTGGGGGACTTCCGGTAGCTGCCCGGCGATGTCAGCGCGACGCACCCATTTCAGATTGACGTAGAGATAGCCGTCCGCACCAGGGAGAAGCCGGGCGGGTTCAGGCGGGGCGTGCTTGCGCAACACGACTACCAGGGCGACGGCGGCGGCGACCAGCACCACGCCGAACAGGATGGGGAGTCTACGTCGTATGCGCATGAATATGGCCGTCCGCCAGGGCAGCCCGGCGGCGGTCAGAGAGTAACAATCATAGCAGGTTCGCTACCTCGCGCCGCGCTCTGGCAACCTGAGCGTACGTGGGGACAGCTGCCCTCCTCAGATTCGATGGAGCAGATTCGTTGGAGCGACGGGCGTCCTCGCCCGTCCACGATGCAGTCAGGTGGACAGTGGGGTGGACGGGGTGGAGGAGTGGACGGGCGGGTGGCGGACGGGCGGGACGCCCGTCGCTCCATCGAATCTGACGAGGGCGGCTGTCAGATGGTCACGGTTTATTGCAGCTTGGCGTACTCCACCTTCGCCTGCTTCAGGATGGGAACATCGGGATCTGCGTCTTTCCAGGCGGCGAAGAAGTCCTGGTAAGCTGCCTTGGCTTTCGCGCCGTTCCCCTGCAACGCGTAGGCCCGCCCCAGTCCCAGCCGAGCCAGAAAATATAGCGGACTGGTCGGCGCGGCGCCGCGATGATCCAGTATCTTCTGATATTCGGTGGCCGCCTTGCCCCCGTTATGTAAACGCAAATAGGCTTCTCCGCGCACGAAGATGGGCCAGTAGCTGGCCCCAAGGGGCGGCGAGCCCATTTCGTAGGGAGCGGCGGCTTCCAAGGTGTCAACCGCCGGCCCCGGCTGGTCGGCTCGTATCTGGTTCGTCGCCCGTGCCACCGGCAGCCAGACTGCATTGAGCATGGTATCGGTGGGGAAATTCTTTGGCCAGCTCGTCAATCAGTTTCTGCGATCGGCTGGCGTCGCCGGCTCGCGCCAGGCCGTCGACAGCCAATCGAGCGCGTTTCCCTGTCATTGGAGATGGCAAGCGCCTGCAACGCGATCTGCCGGGCCAGTGCCTGATTGCCCACCTCAGCCTGGCAAGACCCATCGAGCGCGTGAAGGTCCGCGCTGAGCTCTTTAAAGCCGTCGTTTTGAGCCGCGCTGACTCCTTGGGCGAAGACTTTGCCTGGCACTCTGTATCTTTCCTAAAGCGCATTGCGCCAGCCCCTGGATGAGGAGCATGATGGGCTCAAACGAACTCCCTCTTGCCGACTCCATTGCCCGCTGCATTCCAGCCTCATCGCCGCGGATGAACGCTATCTCGTAGCGAGTGCCGGAATCAGAACGCGATTTCAAGTTCTGCGCCACAGCCTGGTCAAGAATCGCCGTGGCTTCATCGTAGCGACCGAGGCGCTCGTAAGCCTCGGCGAGATTCTGAGTAGGCGTAACGATCTTTTGGGTCGAGACGCATCGCTTCACTGGCATTGACCAACGACTTCTCCGGCTGCCCGGTCGACATCGTAGAGACCCGCCAGGTTGTCCCACGGAACGTTGTCGCGAGGATAGGTCTGCTTCCACTGCTCATAGGTCGCTATGCGTCTTGTCGAGTTCTCTGGTCGACCTCGCCGTAATAGTGGGCAGAGATGTAGAACTTCTCTCGCTCGCTGGCTCTATCCTTCAAGTCAAACGCCTTTCTCAGGTTGTCCAATTGCTGCTTGGCTTGCGTCAGGTTGCCGTAGACCACGCCCAGGGTCGCATAGGCCATGGCAAAGTTCGGGTCCAGTTCGATGGCGCGCTTCAGATGGGGGAACGGCTTTGTCATCGTCCAGTTTTGAGTGTTCTGCTTGTCCCAGGGTGAAGGCCTGCAACGCCTCCAACGATGAGGTTGTAGCCTGCTCCAAAGGAGTGGTGAACTTCTGTACCGACCCGATCGATTCGCCCAGCTTTTGCCGCAGATCCGAGGCTGCCTGGTCCAGGGATTTCAAGACCTTCTCTTTGCTCTCGGCCTCCACTTGCGCCCGGCCCAGCGAATCGCCGGTCTGCGCGTTCACTGCATTCAGGTCAATGACGAAGTGAGTGCCGAGGCTGGAGATGGAGCCGGTCAGCATCGCCCGGACGCCCTCCCGCAGACAGATCTCGCGGGCAACGTCGTTGGTTACTCGCTCATCGGGAGAACGGCCCATGAAGCGCAGCGCTTGCTGTATCCGCGACTGCGGCAGGATGTTCAGATACGGAGACTGCTCCAGCTGCACCGCCAGCGCCTGCTTCAAAGTTCCATCGAAGACGCTGTCGCCGGTGGTGTTGACGAAATCAGCCAGCAGGATGGAATCCTTCTCTGTAAGTTTGGCGGAGCGCCGTGAATAAAAGAAGAACCCGGCCGCAACCGCAACGAGTAACACCGCGACAGGAATTGCAATCTTCCAGATGCTCGTCTTTTTCAGCTGCCCGGGCGCTGCCGCAACTATTTTTGCCGAAGAAGATGAAGGAATCGAAGCCAGCGCAGCGGCGGAGGTAGAGGCCGGCGGCTGAGCCACGGGCTGGGCGGCCCGGGGAGACGAACTGACTCGCTGGCCACGGCGACGCTTCCGGAACTGGCAGCCACTGCTCGACCCGTGTCCGTGTCCCGCTTCAGTCGCTGCAAGTCGGCGCGCATGTCGGCGGCGTGCTGGTAGCGAAGATTGCGATCCTTCTCCAGCGACTTGCTGACGATGCGTTCCATCTCTCCGGGCAGGTCGGGATTGAGCCGGATCGGCGGCGTCGGTGGCCGTTCCAGAATCGCGTTGAAGATCAGCGCCGATGTGTCTCCGCGAAACGGTAACGTTCCGGTGGCCATCTCGTACAGCACAGCGCCGAACGAGAAAAGATCGCTGCGCGCGTCGAGCTCTTTCCCCTTGGCCTGTTCGGGCGACATGTAAGCCACGGTGCCCAGCGTCGACCCCGGGCTGGTCAGATGCTCTTCGCTCATGGCGGTGACTTGTGAAAGAACACCCGCCGCATCCACGGTCCCGCTGGTGCCAGTGACTTTCGCCAGGCCGAAATCCAGCACCTTGGCATGGCCGCGATCGGTGACGAAAATATTTCCGGGCTTGATGTCGCGATGAATGATGCCCTTGGAGTGCGCCGCGTCGAGCGCGTCCGCAATCTCGATGGAGAGTGCCAGCAGCGTGTCCAGTTCCACCGGACGCCCGGCGATCAGATACTTCAGAGTTACGCCCTCGAGATACTCCATGGCGATAAACGCCTGGCCGTTTTCCTCGCCAATGTCGTAGATGGTGCAGATGTTCGGATGGTTCAGCGCCGAGGCCGCTTGCGCCTCGCGCTGGAAGCGGCTGAGCGCCTGGGCGTTCTTGGCCACGTCGTCGGGCAGGAATTTGAGTGCGACGAAACGGTGCAGCCGGGTGTCTTCCGCTTTGTAAACCACACCCATCCCGCCGCCGCCCAGCTTCGAGACAATTTTGTAGTGCGAGATGGTCTGGCCGATCATGAGATGGAGCAAGCCATGTTAGGTGCGGTGCGGTAGCAAGTCAATGTCGGCGGGTGGCCCACTCAAGCCTGCTTTCGGCTTGAGTGGGGATGTTCAGGTCTCCTCAAATCATGTCATCCCGACCAGAGCAGATCACCGCAAAGCGGTGATCAGTGTAGTGGAGGGACCTGCTGTTGTGATGTCACGCGGCTGTGAGGGGCGCTGGAGATCGAGTCGGAATAGACGACGCGAAAACATGAAAGAGCGACAAGAAGACTCTGTCCAGCTGTCGAACTCCCCACTCAAGCCAAAACCAGGCTTGAGTGGGCCACCCACCTTTCGCTCATAATTCTGAACTCTTCTGTTGCTGGCCTTGAAGGGGTGGACGACGCGTCCGAATCGGGACCCGAGAGCCACACTCTTCCTTCTACGATACTTCGACGTTGCCACCAGAGAGCCGCAACTGGAAATCGCCCAAGGAAAATCATTTCCCCGCCGGCGGTGGAAAACCTTTTCCCTGACAATAATTGTCAACCTCTCCGCCAGCGTTATCCAGTGCCGTTGCAGCCACATGCAACCCTGTTTCCGAGCGGCGAGGATGGACTCGAACGTGCACTATCAAGGTAGAGAACGGATCGGTTACGGATGGCGGCATCACAGGTTTAGCCAAACGGAATTTCGCTTATGAAGACATTGTTGAAGGCGCTCATCCCTTCTTGGTACTGCTGACCCCTGGATTCGGCCAGGAACCTAAGACCGCGCTGATTAAAGAGACGCCTGCGGCAGAACACAGGGAGCAAACCGTGACCACGGGCTCCGCCAAGGAACCGGCTCCCAAAGTGCAGCCCAAAGCCTTGCCGCGTTGAGTCCAACTTTAGGCGAAATCGCGCGCGCCGCCCGCACTGCTCATGCCGCCGCCGCGAAAGCGCAGATGGTTCTCGATCCCGACGCCGACGCCGACAACGCCACGAATCCGTCGGAAAAGAGTTCCGCGGTAACGAACGAACCTCTGATTCGGGTCAGCGCGGGGCTGCTCCCCGGATGTGAACCAGAGTCCGGACGTGGACTGGATCTTCCAGCACCAAGTCACTATCCGAATACGCTTCCGCAGACTCTTTAACGCTGCTCGACACCAAGCCCTGGTTCACGAATACTCTCATCGTACACCGTTCTCAGCGAGTTTGGATCACACCGAACCTGGTCTCACTAGCTTTTTGTAACGGCCGGGACAGGCTCCGCTGGCGCGCACTTGTGCGCATTGAACTGCTGCTGGATCACGGCCTGCGCCCGCGCTTGCTGTCCAGCCGGCTGATGCTCCGCCTGAAACTGGACTTTGCAGAACTCACAGATTCCGATCACCGGAACGTTCTTGACTCGCTTTATGATGCGAAGATTGCGCTTGGGCATGAAGTACAGTCTCCCACAGATTGCTGGCGTGAAGCGCTATAGATTTGTAGCGCGGGCATTTCGTAGCGCGGCGTCCGCCCGCCGCACACGGCAGCAAGCCGAGCCACCGCTCGGTGGACAATTGGAGAGCGCACAATTGGGTGGCGAGATGCCGCCCGGCCAGCCGGCGGGACGCCGGCGCTACGAAACCCCTCCGCTTGCACGCAAAATGCCGTTATGGTAACTTTTAGAATTGTCCCGGACATTAAGAAGGGATCAGAGGGTGTGTTGTCCCTGCGAAGGGCGGCACGCGATCTCAGAACTGCTGGCGTAGCTCAGTTGGTAGAGCATCTGATTTGTAATCAGAGGGTCAGGGGTTCAAATCCCTTCGCCAGCTCCAGCATTGATTCTGGCAGATATTCGGCGCGGGCGCGGCGGCTTAACAGATTTTCCAACAGCACTCCATAAGGGAATTTTCCAAGTGTGGTGTTTGCGTGCGATGGCATTCGCGCGCGCATTTCTGTTCTTCACGTTTGCAAATCCGTACTTTTGCAGAATCCGTCTGAACTATCTCCGCAGGCTGCGTGAATATCTGCGATGAATGCCCGAGCGGACAGCAAGAGGCCGGACTGTTCCGCAGTTCTGCACAGGTGGGTGAGTGGTTAAAGCCAGCAGACTGTAAATCTGCCCCTCCTCGGAGGTACGAAGGTTCGAATCCTTCCCTGTGCACCAGAGACTTGAGGCGGACGCGAGTGGAGCAGGAGCCCAGCGAGGGATTCGGTGAATCGTCTGTTGCTAGCGATGGGCGCGTTCGTGGCGTTGGGAATTGTGGCCTGGAATACGCTCAGCGACCAGCGAATTCGCCTGGTCACGCTGGCAGTCCTGGCAATGTTCGCGCTCAAGACCTGGCTGCACCGCAAGGACGCAGTGCACCCGGACGGCGAGAGTGAAACGAAGTAGCAGCTGTAGCCGGGCCGGGATTTCGCTAAGGGCTGACGGCGGATAGCTGATGGCTGGTTCAGGCCGATGTAGCTCAGTTGGTAGAGCACTCCCTTGGTAAGGGAGAGGTCACCAGTTCAATCCTGGTCATCGGCTCCACGAGTTGTTAGAGGTCTGAGTTTGTGAACGCTGCGATTGAGATAGCGGCAGCAGTCAGCTTCGTATATTTCATCTTGCCGACCGTCGCGCTTGGGCAGCTCACGGGACAACGACGATCGACGGCGATCAAGTACATTGCACTTGCACTCGTGGCGGCATGGGTCTTGATCGATTGGTTGTCGGGTGCAACTGGTTGGGCGCTGGTTGAAGGGATTGTTTTGATAGTGGCGATTCCTTTCGGGGTCGCTCATCTTACCATTCTCATGATCCAAGAATCGAGGCCAGGCTGAGAATTTGGTCTTAACTGAGAGCTGACGGCTGAATGCTGAGAGCTGTTTACAAAGCGGGAGTAACTCAGTGGTAGAGTCACAGCCTTCCAAGCTGTTGGTCGCGGGTTCGATTCCCGTCTCCCGCTCCAGAAATTTCTGATAACAGGGTGCGCGTCATGGTGGGCTTCCAGCAGGCTGCCATAAGAATCGAGAAAGAGAAAGAATTCGAGGAACTGAGAGGCGCAATCGATCGCGCCTTCGGCCCGGAAGTAATCGAAAAGTTCCTCAAGCAGGTGCGCAAGAGCGGCGCGCGGATACGCGATCTGGAGGCGATACTGGCCCGGGGCGTGTTCGAGAAAGTGGATGGCACGCTGGCGAAACTGGGCGCGCAGACGTTGTACCAGGCGCTGACCGTTTCCGACCAGGCGCAGATGCGGGAGTGTTACCTGACCCGGGTGGAAGAAGTGGATCCCGAGCTGCGGCGGAAGTTTCAGCAGCTCTATCGTTATTACTGAGCGTCATTGGTGAACGCCGATTACTGAACGGCGCGATTACTGAAGGAAGGAACAAGGCACGGCAAGATATGGCGAAAGAGAAATTCGAGCGAAATAAGCCGCACTGCAACGTAGGGACGATTGGTCACATTGACCATGGCAAGACCACGTTGACGGCGGCCATCACCAAGGTGTTGCAGAAGCACAACCCGAAGATCGTGTTCCGGTCGTTCGACAGCATTGATAACGCGCCGGAAGAAAAAGCCCGCGGCATCACTATCGCGACCGCGCACGTGGAGTATGAGACCGCGAACCGGCACTACGCGCACGTGGATTGCCCGGGGCACGCGGACTACATCAAGAACATGATCACGGGCGCGGCCCAGATGGATGGCGCGATTCTCGTGGTCGCCGCTACTGATGGTCCGATGCCGCAAACCCGCGAGCACGTGCTGCTGGCTCGCCAGGTGGGCGTGCCCTACATCGTGGTGGCACTGAACAAGTGCGACGCGGTCGATGACGCCGAACTGCTCGACCTGGTCGAACTGGAAGTACGCGAGTTGCTGAAGAGCTATCAGTTTCCGGGCGACGATGTGCCGGTGGTGCGTTTGTCGGCGCTGGGCGCGCTGAACGGGGAAGCCAAGTGGGAGAAGCAGATCGACGAGCTGATGGCGGCGGTGGACAAGTACATTCCGCAGCCGGCGCGCGAGTTGGACAAGCCGTTCCTGATGCCGATTGAAGATATTTTCTCGATCTCGGGCCGTGGCACAGTGGTCACGGGACGAATCGAGCGCGGCAAGGTGAAGGTGGGCGAGGAAGTGGAGATTGTAGGCTTCCGCGACACCCGCAAGACGGTGGTCACGGGCGTCGAAATGTTCAAGAAGCAACTGGACGAAGGTCTGGCGGGCGATAACGCGGGCCTGCTGCTGCGCGGCATTGCGAAAGAAGATGTCGAGCGCGGCATGGTGCTGGCGAAAGGTGGGTCGATTACGCCGCACACCAAGTTCAAAGCCGAGGTCTACATTCTGACCAAGGAGGAAGGCGGGCGGCACACGCCGTTCTTCAAAGGCTACCGGCCGCAGTTTTATCTGCGGACGACGGATGTGACCGGAGTGGCGGAGTTGCCGGCGGCGACGGAGATGGTGATGCCGGGCGACAATGTGCAGCTGGTGATCGAGCTGATCACGCCGGTGGCGATGGAAAAGGGCTTGCGCTTTGCCATCCGCGAAGGCGGACACACGGTAGGCGCGGGCACGATCAGCGAGGTGATTCAGTAAACTGACTACCGAGAACTGATTACTGAGAACGGAAAGATCAGAAACCCAGTAATCAGTTTCTGGTTCTCAGTTCTCAGATGGGTTTGAGCTAGAAGCTAAGAGCTAGAAGCTAGGAGCTGTGTTTATGCCCCGAGAGATTATTACCTTGCAGTGCGGTGATTGCAAAGAGCGGAACTATTCGACGACCAAGAACCGGAAGACCATGACGGAGCGGCTGGAGCTGAAGAAGTTCTGCCGCGTCTGCCGCAAGCATACGCCGCACAAGGAAGTGAAATAATTGAGTAATTGGGAAATTCGTAATTGCGTAATTGAGAAACGTAGCGCGTCGAATTTGATTTTCAATTACCAAATTACACAATTGCCCAATAGCTCAATGAACACAGGGGCGTAAGCTCAACGGTTAAACTGTCGGTCTCCAAAACCGAACTTGGGGGTTCGAATCCCTCCGCCCCTGCCAGAATTTTTAGAGGGATGAAACGGACCGGTCTGTGATGGGAGTCGAGACGAAGAAGATGGCAAATTCACTGGCAGCCGCCGGCGGCAGTTTCGGCGAACGCATGAAGTCGTGGCCGGAGCGGGTCAAGACTTTCTACAACGACGTGCGCACCGAGATGAAGAAGGTGACCGCGCCCTCCTTCAAGGAAGTGCGGGCCACCACCGCGGTGGTGATTGTGACGGTGTTCCTGTTCGCGGCGTATTTCTGGGTGGTGGACCTGGTGATCGGGCACGGCATTGACTCGGTGTTCCGCTATTTCGGGCATCGCTGAGGGAAGGAACCGAATTGTTGCAGCAAACCAGTACAGAGCAACCTATGCAGGACGAAGAAAAAAATCAGAGCGGGGCAAGCGGCGGGGAGGCTGTTCCGTCGCCCGACAGCGCCGCGGCCGAACCTGCCCGCAACCCCAACATGAAGTGGTACATCATCCACTCGTATTCGGGATTCGAGCGCAAGGTCAAGGAATCACTGGAGTCGCGGGTCCAGGCCTTCGGTCTGCAGGAGAAGATCGGCAAGGTGCTGATCCCCACCGAGGCGGTCACGGAAGTGCGCAACGGAAAGAAATATACCGTGGAGCGCATGTTCTATCCCGGCTACGTGCTGGTGGAGATGGACATGGATGACCACGTATGGCATGTGGTGAAATCCACGCCGCGGGTCACGGGATTCGTGGGCACGGGTCAGCAGCCCACACCTCTCTCCGAAGAAGAGGTCCAGCACATCGTTTACCGCGTCGGCGAGGCCAAGGACAAGCCCAAGCTCAAGGTCAAATTCGAGAAGAACGAGTCGGTGCGCATCACCGAGGGGCCGTTCGCCAGCTTTACCGGCATCGTGGACGAGGTCAACGAGGACCGGGAGACGCTCAAGGTGATGGTGACGATTTTCGGGCGGTCGACGCCAGTGGAGCTCGAGTTCAATCAGGTGGAGAAGGTGGCATAAGGAAGCGGCCTGAGCGCGATGTCCGCGCTTAGTTTCGACCGCGTTGCGGTCGAAACGCTCATCGCAGGCCGCCTGGGTCCTTCGGCGACGAAAAGCTTGTCGCCTCAGGATGACAGTGAAATTTGAGAGGTCAGACAAATGGCGAAGAAAGCTACAGGTTCGGTAAAGCTTCAGATTGCGGCGGGCAAGGCTACGCCGGCGCCTCCGGTAGGGCCGGCTTTGGGTCAGGCGCAGATCAACATCATGGAGTTCTGCAAGCAGTTCAACGGTCGCACCGGAGCTAAGGAACTGGAAGGATTGATCATTCCGGTGGTGGTCACGGTTTACAGCGACCGCTCGTTCAGTTTCATCACCAAGACGCCGCCGGCGTCGATTCTGCTCAAGCGCGCTGCCGGGATCGCCAAGGGATCGGGTGCACCCAATAAGGACAAAGTCGGCAAAGTCACGGTTAAGCAGGTGGAAGACATCGCGAGACAGAAGATGCCCGATTTGAATGCGGCGACGGTCGAGTCCGCCATGAAGAGCGTCCGCGGCACCGCCCGGTCGATGGGAATCGAAGTGGTTGGATAGTTGTGGCTTGGCTCGACCACGATTCGGTGGGCGCGACGCTTCAGCGGGAGGCGTTACGTGCGCTGTGGCCCAATCGGCAGCACGAATCGAGCTGGCTCAAGAACTTGATGTGCTGTTTTGGTTTGCATCATTGGCACCAGCTCGACCTTGACCGTTTGGCACAGGGCGAAGCGGCCGATTATTGCAGGCGGTGCCCGAAGATCAGATTTCGCGGCGTTGTCATCGAGTAGCAGCTAGACACTGCCAGCAGTGCAGTTTGGGTCTTAGTCACGAACACCACGGCTGATCAGAGCAGCTTTCAGCGGTGGGAGACGAGGAAAAATGAAAAAAGCAGGGAAGAACATTACCAAGGCGCGGCAGGCGGTGGAAAAGCGTCCGTATCTGCTCAAGGATGCGGTGCCGCTGCTGCAAAAAGTCAAATTTGCGAAATTTGACGAGACCGTGGAAATTACCATGCGTCTCGGAGTCGATCCTAAGCACGCTGACCAGATGGTGCGCGGCACCGTAGTCCTGCCGCATGGGCTGGGGAAGTCCAAGAAGGTCCTGGTCATTGCTACCGGCGACAAGGTCAAGGAAGCGGAAGCCGCGGGCGCCGATTACGTTGGCGGCGAAGAGATGGTGGAGAAGATCAACAAGGAAAACTGGACCGATTTCGACGCCCTCATTGCCACCCCGGATGTGATGAAGTCGGTGGGACGCCTGGGCAAGGTTCTGGGGCCGAAGGGTCTGATGCCCAATCCGAAGACGGGCACCGTCACCTTCGACGTGGCCAAGGCGGTGCAGGAAGTCAAAGCCGGCAAAGTGGAGTTCCGCACCGACAAGACCGCGCTGGTTCACGTTCCTGTGGGCAAGATTTCGTTTACTCCGGACAAGCTGGTGGAGAACGCGACGGTCGTGATCAGCAGTGTGATCAAAGCCAAGCCGACGGTGGCCAAGGGCAAGTACATCAAAGGCTGCTACCTGAGTTCCTCCATGGGGCCGGGAATTTCGATTGATACGGCGCAGGTGGAAGCGGCGGCGAAAGCTTAACTGCCGACCTGTCGGTCGGCCTGACCGGGTCAGAGACCCGGTCCCACACAGACATTCAAGAGGGGCTGAATTATGGCGGTTAGCAGAGCGAAGAAAATCGAACAGGTGGAGAAGCTGGGAGCGGAACTGAAGAAGGTTTCCAGCCTGGTGATTGCCACCTATACCAAGCTGACGGTGGCGCAGGATTTCGAATTGCGCAAGACCTTGCGCAGCTCCGGAGCCAAGTATCGGGTGGTGAAGAACACGCTGGCCCAGCGCGCCGCCAAGGGGACCGCGGCGGAAGGGGCGCTGAAGGACCTTTCCGGCGTGACTTCGATTGCCTACACCGAGGGCGATCCGGTGGCGCTGGCCAAGGCCATCTCGAAGTACGCCAAGGACAACCCGGAATTCACCTTCAAGGCGGGAGTGGTCGAAGGGCGCGTGATCTCGATCAAAGAGATCCAGGCGCTGGCCACCATGCCCTCGAAGGAAGAGATCCACGCCAAGCTGCTGTTCCTGATCAGCGCCCCGGCGCAGCGCCTGGTTACGGTGATGAATGCGGTGGGTAAGGATCTGGCGGTAGTCATCGGCCAGGGCGTGGAAAAGAAGAAATTCAAAGACATTGAGCAATCGGGTAATTGAGTAATTGGGGAATTGAAAATCTCTCGCGGACGTGGAGGGGTCTTCAAATTACCCGATTACCAAATTACTCAATTACCAAATTTAAAGAGTTCTAATTCGATAACTGGAGACTAGACAATGGCGGATCTGCAGCAGTTGGAAGAACAAATCGTAGGCTTGTCGCTGCTCGACGCGGCGGCTTTGGTAAAGAAGCTGGAAGAGCGTCTTGGGGTTTCGGCGGCGGCCGCGGCTCCGGTCATGGTGGCAGGCGGGGGTGGCGCGGCGGCCGCGGCTCCGGCCGAGGAAAAGACCGAATTCGCCGTGGTCCTGACCGCAGTGGGGGCCAATAAGATCAATGTAATCAAGGCCGTCCGCGAAGTCACCAGCCTGGGCCTGAAGGAAGCCAAGGACCTGGTGGATGGCGCCCCCAAGACCGTAAAAGAGGGCGTCACCAAGGACGAAGCCGAGAGCATCAAGAAGAAATTCACCGATGCCGGTGCAACTGTCGAAGTGAAGTAGCGGCGTTGGCGAGGCGTCTGAGCCTCGCGCCGCTATCCTGAGCCGGTTTTTGGCGGAGGATCTCGGTTTTTCGACGAAGGATCCCTGCGGGTCAGATGGGAATGCACCCCGCAGATCCTTCCCAAAATGGGCTTTATTTTCGACGATTTAACTGGTGAATCCTGGGGTGGGGTGGTAGCATCTAGATAACACCGCTTCCCACTTCATGGTAAGGCGGCTCTTCACTCCAACGACCGAGGGAAGCGGAGCTGAGTCGCACTACAGTTGGCAAACTGTTCCGTGAGTAGCGGGACGGAAACAGGCCTAAGAACTGGCACGGAAAGACGAAATCTCATTGACGCAAAGCGCCGCAACTGGCGCCCGTGGGGAGCTATGTCCCCAAGGGCGTATTTGTGTCTGCGCCATGTAGCCCGGTAAACCGCGCGCAAACGGGTCGGCTGACCTGTCCGGACGGGATGAAATCCCGTCGCCATACAAGGCCTTTTTCGCAGCCCACGGCTGCGCTTGAAAGTTTGGGAGCCTCTTGAATGTCGAAGAACAATACCTACCGTAAGCGATTTGATTTTTCAAAAATTCCAGCCACCATCCAGATCCCGAACCTGATCGAGGTTCAGAAGCGCTCCTACGAACGTTTCCTGCAGATGGACCGACTGCCCAGCGAGCGCGACGATGCCGGCTTGCAGGCGGTGTTTCAGTCGGTGTTCCCGATCAGCGATTTCCGCAACGTCTCGCAACTGGAGTTTGTGGACTACGCCATCGGCAACTGGGAGTGCAAGTGCGGCCACCTCAAGGGGCTGCATCACCTGCGCACCACTTGCAAGAACTGCGGATCCACGGTCATCACCGATCCCTTTCATCCCGGCGACGTGTTGTGCTCGAAGTGCGGCACTTACAACGCGAATACGCCCGACTTCTGCAACAAGTGCGGCGATCCGGTGGGCTTGCAGCTGAAATATGACGTCAGCGAGTGCGAGGAGCGCGGCATGACCTACTCCGCGCCGCTCAAGGTCACCATGCGCCTGACCATCTACGAAAAAGACGCGGAGACCGGCAACCGATCGATTCGTGACATCAAGGAACAGGAAGTGTTCTTCGGCGATGTGCCGCTGATGACCGAGAACGGCACGTTTATCGTGAACGGCACCGAGCGCGTGATCGTCAGCCAGTTGCACCGTTCGCCCGGCGTGTTCTTCGAAACCGCCAACAACCGTACCTATTTCCTGGGCAAGATCATTCCCTACCGCGGATCGTGGGTGGAATTCGAATACGACCAGAAGAACGTGCTGTACGTGCGCATCGACCGCAAGCGCAAATTCCTGGGCACGATTTTCCTGCGCGCCCTGGGGCTGCGTTCGGGCGAAGACATTCTGCGGACGTTTTACACCGTTGATCGTCTGGTGATTCGCGACCAGAAGCTTTACTGGACGCTTGACCCCACCAGCGAAAAGCCCACCAACCTGCTGGGCATGAAGCTGGCGCACAGCATCAAGTCGAAATCGGGCGAGGAAGTGGCGCACTCGGGACGCAAAATCAACGCGGTCACGTTGAAGGAAATTCAGAAGGCGAAGATCAGCGAAATCGAGATTGACGTTTCGGATCTGGAAGGCGCCTGGGTGGCCAGCGATGTGGTCGACACCACCACCGGCGAAGTTCTGCTCGAAGCCAACTCCGAGCTGACCGCCGACAAGGTGTCGAAGATTCTCGAGTCCGGCGTGGTCGAGATCAATCTGTTCTTCCCCGAGCGCGACGATGTGGGCACCGTGATCTGCCAGACCTTGAAGCGGGATTCGGTCAAGACGCCGCAGGAGGCGTTGATCGAAATCTATCGCAAGTTGCGGCCGGGCGATCCGCCGACGCTGGATACGGCGACGGCGCTGTTCCACGGCATGTTCTTTGACCCGCGCAAGTACGACTTCTCGCGGGTAGGCCGGCTGAAGTTCAACATCAAGCTGTTCGAGAACCAGGACGCAACCAAGCTGGACAACCGGACACTGGAACCGGATGACTTCTACGGAACCATCCGTTACCTGCTCAAGCTGCGCAAGAACATCGGCACCGTCGACGACATCGATCATCTGGGCAATCGCCGGGTGCGCGCCGTGGGCGAGCTGCTGGAAAACCAGTTCCGCATCGGCTTGGTCCGTATGGAACGGGCAATCAAGGAAAAAATGTCCGTGTACCAGGAAATGTCGACGGCCATGCCGCACGACCTGGTGAACGCCAAGCCAGTGATGGCTGCGATTCGCGAGTTCTTCGGATCGTCGCAGCTGTCGCAGTTCATGGACCAGACCAACCCGCTGTCGGAGATCACGCACAAGCGGCGGCTTTCCGCTCTTGGGCCGGGTGGTCTGTCGCGGGAACGCGCGGGATTCGAAGTCCGCGACGTTCACCCCACACACTACGGACGTATCTGCCCGATTGAGACCCCGGAAGGTCCGAACATCGGACTGATTTCGTCGTTGAGCTGCTATGCCCGCATCAATGACTACGGCTTCATCGAGTCACCCTACCGGCGGGTCAAGGGCGGGCGCGTGCTGGACTACGTCAGCATCGTGAATGCCGGCGACGGCGATCACAAGGTCGGCGAGCACCTGGAAAAGCACGAGGCCGAGAAACTGAACGGCGAGTTGAAAGAAAAGAAGAAGCGGGCGGCCGAGCTTGAGCCGTTCTCGTTCTATCTGTCCGCCTGGGAAGAGGACCGTCACACCATCGCTCAGGCCAACGTGGAACTGGACGACAAGGGACGGATTGTGGGCGATCTGGTGAATGCCCGCAAAGCCGGCAACTTCGTGCTGGTCAGCCGCGACGAAGTCGACTACATCGACGTCAGTCCGAAGCAGTTGGTTTCGGTGGCGGCATCGCTGGTGCCGTTCCTCGAGCACGACGACGCCAACCGAGCCTTGATGGGCGCCAACATGCAACGCCAGTCAGTGCCTCTGCTGCGCGCGGAAGCGCCGATTGTCGGCACCGGAATGGAAGGTGTCACCGCTCGCGATTCGGGAGCTGTGATTCTGGCCAAGCGCAACGGCATCATCGACTCGGTCGACTCGGAGCGCATCATCGTGCGCGTCGAAGGCGAGCATCATCCCGGGCAGCTTTCGCGCGAGGTGGGCAGCGACATTTACCAGCTCACCAAGTTCAAGCGCTCCAACCAGAACACGTGCATCAACCAGAAGCCGATCGTGCTCAAGAACCAGCGAGTCACGAAAGGGCAAGTCATCGCCGACGGTCCCTGCACCGATCACGGCGAGCTGGCGCTGGGACGGAACGTGCTCGTCGCCTTCATGCCATGGCGCGGCTACAACTTCGAAGACGCGATTCTGGTCTCCGAAAAGCTGGTGAAAGAGGATTACTACACTTCGGTGCACATCGAGGAGTACGAGATCGAAGCCCGCGACACCAAGCTCGGTCCGGAAGAAGTCACGCGCGACATTCCCAACGTCAGCGAGTCCATGCTGCGCAATCTGGATGAAGCGGGCGTAATTCGCATCGGGGCTTCAATCAAGCAGGGCGACATTCTGGTGGGCAAGGTCACGCCCAAGGGCGAGACCCAGCTCACACCGGAAGAGAAGCTGCTGCGCGCGATCTTTGGCGAAAAAGCCGGCGACGTGCGTGACGCTTCGCTTTACTGTCCGCCGGGAATCGAAGGCGTGATCGTGGACGTGAAGATCTTCTCCCGCAAAGGCCAGGAGAAAGACGAACGCGCCAAGTCGATTGAAGCGTCGCAGATCGCAAAATTGGAAAAGAACCTTTCGGATGAAATCCGGATTCTTACCGACGAGCGCCTGAAGCGTCTGGAGAACATTCTGGGCGGCAAGGAAGTCCAGGCCGATCTGCATGACGAGCGCACCAACAAGCGCCTGCTGACCAAGGACACGGTTCTCGATCGCGACACCATCGAGCGCATTTCAACCCGGAACCTGAAACGCATCAAGTATGCGGATAAGGACCCGCGGGTGAATGAGCAGATCGACGAGATCGAGGAAATGACCTCGCGTCAGATCGACGTGCTGAAGAAGATCGTCAACGAAAAGAAAGACAAGCTGACCAAGGGCGACGAACTGCCACCGGGCGTGATCAAGCTGGTGAAGGTCTACATCGCCATGAAGCGCAAGCTGAGCGTGGGCGACAAGATGGCTGGCCGTCACGGTAACAAAGGCGTGATTGCCCGCATCCTGCCCGACGAGGACATGCCGTACCTCGAAGATGGCACGCCCATGGAAATCGTGCTCAACCCGCTGGGCGTTCCTTCCCGTATGAACGTGGGGCAGATTCTCGAAACCCACCTGGGATGGGCCGGGCACGAGCTGGGCAAGAAGATCACCGAGATGCTGGCCGAGAACACCAAAGAGGAAGCGATCCGTCGCGAACTCAAGGCGCTGTTCAAGGACACGACTCTGGCCGACACCATCAGCGACCTCAGCGATGAGGAACTTATGGCAGTGGCTCCCAGCCTGAAGAAGGGCGTGTTCATGGGGTCGCCGGTGTTTGACGGCTCGCGTGAAGGCGAGATCAAAGCTCTGCTCAGGCAGTCGGGCTTGCCGGAGTCAGGCAAGACGTACTTGTACGACGGCATGACCGGCGACAAGTTCGAGCAGCCGGTCACGGTCGGCTACATCTACATGCTGAAACTCTCGCATCTGGTGGACGACAAGATCCACGCGCGTTCCATCGGGCCGTACTCGCTGATCACCCAACAGCCTTTGGGCGGCAAGGCGCAGTTCGGCGGGCAGCGCTTCGGAGAAATGGAAGTCTGGGCGCTGGAGGCTTACGGCGCGGCGTTCATTCTGCAAGAGCTGCTGACCGCGAAGTCCGACGACGTATATGGCCGAACCAAGATTTACGAGGCCATCGTCAAGGGTGAAGCGGCCATGGAGCCGGGCGTGCCGGAATCGTTCAACGTGCTGATCCGCGAGTTGCAGTCGCTCTGTCTGGATGTGGAGCTGATCAAGGCCGGAGAGAAGAAGCCGGTGTTGAGCGCGGCAGCGGATTAGCTATCAGCTGTCAGCACTCAGCCTTCAGTAAAACCGCTGAGTGCTGGCGGCGCAAAGTTTAGAAGAGTCAGAAAAGTTTAGAAAAGTGAGCCGGCGGGAAGGTGCTCCCCATCCTGCCGGCCAGAGATGTGACGGGAATCCGGGCCAGACTGGAAACTGGACACCGGGAACTCGAAACTGGTTTCAAGAGCCGCGTGCGGCGGCGTACGACCGCAGGAAGCGGAGGACCACCTTGTATCGTTCGAGCCCCTTTGACATGGCAAACCCCATTGCTGATTTCGATGCCATCCGCATCAGCCTGGCCTCACCGGAGAAAATCCGGAGCTGGTCGCATGGCGAAGTAACCAAGCCCGAGACCATCAACTACCGGACCTTCAAGCCGGAGCGTGATGGATTGTTTTGCGCGCGCATTTTCGGTCCGGTGACGGACTGGGAGTGTTTGTGCGGCAAGTACAAGCGGATGAAGCATCGCGGCGTCATCTGCGACAAGTGCGGCGTGGAAGTGACGCTCTCCAAGGTCCGGCGTGAGCGCCTGGGCCACATCGAGCTGGCTTCCCCCTGCTCGCACGTGTGGTTCTTCAAGGGTCTGCCCAGCCGTATCGGGCATCTCCTCGACATCTCGCTGCGCGATCTTGAATCCGTTCTGTACTTCGAGGCTTACGTGGTGGTCGAGCCTGGAGACGCGCCGGTAAAAGATCACGAAGTCATCAAGGACGAAGCCAAGTACCGCGAATTGGACCAGCAATACCGTCCCGCCGGCTTCAAGGCCATGATGGGCGCCGAGGCCATCAAGGAGCTGCTGAAGCGCGTGGACGTGGAGAGCCTGTCCGGCGAACTGCGCGAGAAGATGAAGCACGAGAGCTCGCTGCAGAAGCGGCTCAAGTATGCCAAGCGCCTGAAAGTCGTTGAGGCGTTCCGCAAGAGCGGCAACAAGCCGAACTGGATGATTCTCGACGTAATTCCGGTCATTCCGCCGGAGCTGCGCCCACTGGTCCCACTCGATGGCGGCCGTTTCGCGACCTCCGATCTGAACGATCTTTATCGCCGCGTGATCAACCGCAACAACCGGTTGAAGAAGCTGATGGACCTGCACGCTCCTGAAGTGATCGTGCGCAACGAAAAGCGCATGCTGCAGGAAGCGGTAGACGCGCTGTTCGACAACGGACGCCGTGGCCGCGTACTGCGTGGTGCGAACAACCGTCCGCTGAAGTCGCTTTCCGACACGCTCAAAGGCAAGCAGGGACGGTTCCGCCAGAACCTGCTGGGCAAACGCGTGGACTACTCCGGACGTTCGGTGATCGTGGTCGGTCCCGAGCTCAAGCTGCACCAGTGCGGTCTGCCCAAGAAGATGGCGCTGGAATTGTTCAAGCCGTTCATCTATCACCGGCTGGAACAGACCGGACACTGCACCACTATCAAGCAAGCCAAGGAAATGGTGGAGCAGCAGGAGCCGATCGTTTGGGACATCCTGGAAGAGGTCATCAAAGATCATCCCGTGCTGCTGAATCGCGCTCCTACACTTCACCGGCTGGGCATTCAGGCGTTCGAGCCGGTGCTGGTGGAAGGCAAGGCGATCAAGATTCACCCGCTGGTGTGCACGGCGTTCAACGCCGACTTCGATGGCGACCAGATGGCGGTCCACATTCCGCTGTCTCCGGAAGCGCAGGTCGAGGCCAGCGTGCTGATGCTGTCATCGCACAACATTCTGTCTCCGGCTTCGGGCCAGCCCATCACGGTCCCGACGCAGGACATGGTGTTGGGACTTTATTACCTGACCAAGGGCAAGCCGGGCGCCAAGGGTGAAGGCCGCGCTTTCGCCAACGTGGAAGAAGTGCTGCTGGCGCTGGATGCGGGCGAGGTGGAAACGCTCAGCCCGATTCGTCTGCGCTACACCGGCGAAGTCATCGACCTGGTGACCGCGTACGACGATCAGGAAATCATCCACACCGAGCCGGTAAACTCGGAGCGGAGTTTCCTCAATACAACCGTCGGCCGCGCCATCCTGAACGATCACCTTCCCGAGGGCATGCCGTTCATCAACGGGTTGCTCAAGAAGAAGGGTATCGGACAGCTGGTGACCTACTGCTACCTGCGCTTCGGGCTCGAGACCACAGTCAAGATGCTGGACGAGGTCAAGGATCTCGGGTTCCGCTATGCCACCAAGGCGGGACTGTCGATCGGCATTGACGACATGGTCATCCCGGACAACAAGAAGACGCTGGTAAAAGACGCCGAGAAACTGGGCGTTGCTGTACAGCAGCAATACCTGGACGGCGCCATCACCAACGGCGAGCGCTACAACAAGGTCATCGAAATCTGGTCGGCGATCACGGAGAAAGTCGCGGACGAGATGTTCGGGCAGATGCAGCAGCGCGACAAGGAAGGCGCGCTGAATCCGATTTACGTCATGGCGGATTCCGGCGCTCGCGGATCGAAACAGCAGATTCGCCAGCTCTCCGGAATGCGCGGACTGATGGCCAAGCCGTCAGGCGAGATCATCGAGACTCCGATCACGGCCAACTTCCGCGAAGGGTTGACCGTGCTGGAGTACTTCATCTCAACCCACGGCGCCCGTAAAGGTCTGGCCGATACGGCGCTGAAGACGGCCGATTCAGGCTACCTGACGCGACGGCTGGTCGACGTGGCCCAGGACGTCATCATCAGCGAATACGATTGCGGGACCGTCGACGGCATCTACGTGGCAGGCATCGTGGAAGCCGGCGAGATCATCGAACCGTTGCGCGACCGCATTGTGGGCCGTGTATCGCTCGAAAAGATCAAGGACTACGACGGCGGCGTGATCGTAGACATCAACAACGAAATTACCGAAGAGCTGGCCAGCGCGATTCAGGCAGCCGGCATCGAAAGGGTGAAAATCCGCTCGGTGCTGACCTGTGAGTCCAAGCGCGGGGTTTGCGTGATGTGTTATGGACGCAACCTGGCGTCGGGACGGCTGGTCGAACTGGGAGAGGCTACGGGAGTGATCGCGGCACAGTCCATCGGCGAACCCGGAACCCAGCTCACGATGCGTACCTTCCACATCGGTGGTACGGCGTCGCGAGTCTCCGAGCAGTCGCGGCTGGATGCCAAGAGCAACGGCATCGTGCGCTTCATCGGACTGCAGACGGTCAAAGCCAAGTCGGGTGATCTGGTGGTCATGAACCGCCAGGGCTCGATTGCGGTGGTCGACGACAAGGGCCGTGAACGCGAGCGCTACGCGGTCGTGTACGGCGCCAAGTTGAAGGTCAACGAAGGCGACCAGGTCGTACTCGGACAAGTCATGGTCGAGTGGGATCCGTACACCTTCTCGATCCTGACCGAAATCGGCGGTACCATCCAGTTCAAGGACCTGCAGGAAGGGGTCACGCTGCATGAAGAAGTGGACGAAGTGACCGGATTGTCGCGGCACGTGGTGGCGGATTCGCCCGACGAGAAGCGCCAGCCGGCCATCGTGATCAAGGGCAAGACCAGCAAACGGTACCTGATGCCCTCACGCGCTCACCTCATGGTGCAGGACGGCGACACCGCTCATCCGGGCGATGTGCTGGCCAAGATCCCGCGCGAGACCACCAAGACCAAGGACATCACCGGCGGTCTGCCGCGGGTGGTGGAATTGTTCGAAGCCCGCAAGCCGCATGAAACCGCGGTCATCAGCGAAATCGATGGCACGGTCAAGTTCGGCGAAGTCTCCAAGGGACAGCGCAAGATGTACGTGGTCGCCGACAACGGCACCGAAAAAGAATACTCGGTACCGCGCGGCGTTCACATCAACGTGCAGGAAGGCGAACGGGTCAAGGCGGGCGAACCGCTGATGGACGGCCCGCTCAACCCGCACGACATCCTGGCCGTACTTGGCGAAAAGGAACTGCAGTCTTACCTGGTGAACGAAATCCAGGAAGTGTACCGGCTGCAGGGCGTGAACATCAGCGACAAGCACATCGAGGTGATCGTGCGCCAGATGATGCGCTGGCGCAAGGTGGAAGATGTAGGCGATACCAAGTTCCTCCTGGAAGAGCAGGTGGACAAGTTCGCCTTCGCCGAAGAGAACGAGCGGGCGATTGCCCAGGGAGGGCGCCCGGCGACGGGACGTCCGCTGCTGCTGGGTATCACCAAGGCCTCGCTCTCGACGGACTCGTTCATCTCGGCGGCGTCGTTCCAGGAGACCACGAGGGTGCTCACCGAAGCCTCCATCAACGGCAAGGTGGACCACCTGCGCGGCCTGAAGGAAAATGTCATCGTCGGACGGCTCATCCCGGCCGGCACTGGCATGGAGTACTACCGCAATGTAAGGCTCTCGCCTGAGATGGAAGAGGCGGCAGCCAAGGTGCAAGAGGAGGTTTCGCAAGCCTACGAGGAAGCCGAGCGCGCGCTCGAGCTGATGCGTACCGAAGGCGAGACCGAGGAACTGACAGCCGAGTAATCTTGAGGAATTGCAAAGGGGCAGCTCCCCGCCCCTTTGCTTTCCCGAGTTCCCTATGCACGCCAACCCAGAACGATTGCAGGATCAGGAACGTAGTCCTACTTCGCAGTTGCATGCGGTGCCCCGGCGCAATACTCTGGGGCCACTGATGCTGCGTTTCCTGCGCCTGCTTCGCCTAGCTTTCTGGCGCGCGTTTCAGCACGACGCGTTCGCCACCGCCAAAGCCGCGGCCTATTCTTCCATCCTCACTTTCTTCCCCGCTTTGTTGATCATCGGATCGGTTCTCGCCACCTCCCGCAAGACGGAAGAATACCTGCGCGAGATTTCCTACGCGGTGGGCAAGATTCTGCCCGCCGGAAGCGCCACGGCATTGGCCTACCTCAGAGGCACGACCCAGCGTTCGCTGGGGGTGCTGGTCACGGCCTCGCTGATCACCCTGTGGACCGGGTCAGGAGTGATGATCTCGTGGATGGAGGGTTTTCGCCGCTGCTACGAATTGCCCAAGAGCTGGGGCTTGGTGAAGGAGCGGCTGATCGCGTTCTCGCTGGTCGTTCTGGCCGGCATCCCTCTGACCTTCTCCACCATCCTGGTCGCTTTCGGGAGCCGCATTGAAACCCGAATCCTCTTTCAGATCGGTCACGAATTCGGCATTTTCATCCTCTTGATGTGGACCGCCATCCGCTGGCTGATCGCCGGACTCACCAGCATCGCGGTCATGGCCCTGATCTATCACAATGCCGTGCCCCGCACCCAGCCCTGGCACAGCGTATTGCCCGGCGCCACCCTGGCTTCGGCGATGTGGTTTGCCGCTACGGCTGTCTTCGGCTGGTATCTGCAGCGCTATGCCGACTACAGCATTCTGTACGGACCCCTGGGGGTAGGCATCGCTCTGCTGGTGTGGATGTACATGATTTCGCTGGTCGTGCTGATCGGGGCGGAATTCAACGCCATGCTCTTCCCGCGGGCGAGGCTGGGAATCGAGCTGATCGAAAGCAACGCGAATCTGAGAAGGCCTTAACCGGGGTTCTGGGTTTAGTCTGGCCACACAGGCAACATCCACCAGAAAATGGGATAGTGTCCTAAATTTCAGAAATCTTTGCGTTCTTTGCGTCCTTTGCGGTAAAAAACCTTAACCGCAAAGATCGCAAAGGGCGCAAAGAAACCCTGGAGCGAAATTACCGAAAATGGGGAGAACTTGAAATCAGGCAAGGTGGATCTTGTGGCCGGAGATCTCTCCGCCGACCTCGCAATTGCGGCTACCCGCCGCGCCAAGATTATCTGCACCATCGGCCCGTCCTGTAACACCGAGCCCATGCTGCGCGAGCTGATGCGGCTGGGCATGGATGTGGCGCGGCTGAACTTCTCCCACGGTACTCATCAGGAACATGCGCGCAATATCGCCCGCCTGCGTCGCGCCGCGAAACTGGAAAATCGCACCATCTGCATCCTGCAGGACCTGCAGGGCCCCAAGATACGCACTGGACGCCTGAAAGGGCACGAGCCCGTGGCTTTGAAGGCTGGCTCCGATGTCACCATTACGCCGCGCGACGTTGCCGGCACGGCGAGCCTGATCTCGACCACGTTCCCCGGACTGGCGCACGAGTTGCGGCCAGGGGCGCGCATTCTGCTGTCCGACGGACTGATCGAGCTGGTTGTCACCCGGATCCAGGGGCGCGATGTGGAATGCGATGTGGTCAACGGCGGCATGCTGGCCGAGAACCAGGGCATCAACCTCCCGGGTGTCGCGCTTTCGATTCCCGCGCTCACCACCAAAGACCGCGCCGATCTGGAATTTGGCCTGGAAAGCGGCGTGGACATGGTGGCCTTGTCCTTCGTGCGCTCGGGCGCCGATGTGCGCAGTGTGAAGCAGATCATCGCTGCCCGGGGACGCGACGTGCCCGTGATCGCCAAGCTGGAAAAACCGCAGGCCCTGAAACAGCTGGAAGAAATCTTCGAGGCCTCAGATGGGGTCATGGTGGCGCGCGGCGACCTGGGCGTGGAAATGCCGGCGGAGAAAGTGCCGGTGATACAGAAGTACGTCATCCGCCGGGCCGCGGACTGGCGCAAGCCGGTGATCATCGCTACCCAGATGCTGGAGTCGATGATCGAGAATCCGCGTCCCACGCGGGCGGAAGCCAGTGATGTGGCGAACGCGGTCTTTGACGGCACCGACGCGGTGATGTTATCAGCCGAGACCGCCACCGGCCTCTATCCACGGGAAACCGTGGCCATGATGGCCAGGATCGTGGTTGAGGCTGAAAGCAATATGGCGGAATTTACCCAGCCGCGGCGCCGCCAGCAACGGCGTCTCTCCATTGCGGAAGCCATTTGCGAATCCGTGGCCCACGCCGCCGAGGACCTGCACATGGGGGCGATCGCCATATTCACTGAGACCGGCAACACCGCGATCCTCATTTCGAAGTATCGGCCACGGACTGAGATTTATGCTTTTTGCCGGACCCTGCCGGTGTGCAATCGGCTGAACCTTTTGTGGGGTGTGCACCCGGTTGTGCGCGATCAGGCGTTGACTGCGGAGGAAATGTTATCGGCTGCGGAGCAGGAACTTGTGCGCCGGGGAAGGGTGAAAACGGGGGACGTGCTGGGCGTGGTGGCAGGTACGCAGATGGCGTCGGGATCGACCAACTTCATGCGCTTACACCTGGTGACGGCTGAAGAAGAACGCGGAATTTCGCGCCCAAAACGTCGCCGCAGGCGCTGAGGCTTTCTCGCCTTTGTGGCTGTTTCAGCACTCCCTGGTTTCTCTTACGGATCTTGAAAACCAGTTGTCAGTTATTGGTTCGCAGTTGTCAGTACGACTTTCATGAACGGCGTGCAGGCATTTTTCGATGATTCTCTCGGCGTGCGCGGCTCGATTCATCGTCCCGGACAAAGCGCTGGGGATGGGCTGATCCTCACTCATGGCGCCGGCTCAAATTCCAATACATCCTTGCTGATCGCGCTGGCGGAAGCCTTTGCTGATGCCGGCTTCACTGTGCTGCGTTTCGATCTGCCGTTTCGGCAGCATCGAAGGTTCGGGCCGCCCCGGCCGGGAGACGCCGGGCGCGATCGCGAGGGGCTGGGAAATGCAGTAGCCGCGATGCGGAAGCTGGGCTGTGGACGAGTGTTTCTCGGCGGGCACTCCTACGGTGGGCGGCAGGCGACGATGTTGTGCGCCGAGCAGCGTGATCTTGCGTCTGGCCTGCTGCTGTTTTCGTATCCTTTGCATCCGCCGAACAAGCCGGCGCAGCTTCGGGTGCAGCATTTACCTCAGTTGCAGGTGCCGGCATTGTTTGTTCATGGGACACGCGATCCTTTTGGCTCCATAGAAGAGATGGAGACGGCGCTGAAGATGATTCCGGCCAGGACGGAGTTGCTGAAAGTGGATGGAGCCGGGCACGATCTGGGATTCAAGGGGAAGGCGGTCCGTGAGGAGTTGCCGGCAGCGGTGCTTACTGCGTTTCCGGAGATTCTTGAATAAGGCCTGCCGGGCTTTGCCCGGCCTGGACGGCCGAGATGGCAGTCCCTACATTGTTTTTCCTAGTTGACCCAGCCGGATTTTGAGCCGCCGTTCTTTTTTTCTTCGTCGGGCGGGATGTAGTTGCCTTGTTCGTCGAAGGTGACGGTGCGATCGTGCTTGGTGCGCATATAGACTTCGAACTTGCGGGCGGCCCGGCGACGCTTCCAGCGGTAATAGCTGTTGCGCAGACCAAAGTAGCGTTCCGACATCCCTATCCGAGGCAGACCGCTGCGCGGCACAAACTTCACATAGATGTATCCGAAGAACAGGCCGCCCAGGTGAGCCACGTACGCGACGTTGCCGCCACCCTGGATGGCAAATGCCAGCGTCACCACGATCAGGATGGCGACGAAGTATTTGGCCTTGAGGGAGATGGGGAACGGAATCATCAGGATTTCGTTCTCGCCGAAGACGACCCCGAATGCAATCAGAATGGCAAAAACGCCGCCAGAAGCACCCACGGTCGGTATCAGGGGACTGCCTAAAACGTGGGTATACGACAGCGCGATGGTGGTCAACGCGGCGCCAATCACGCCGAACGAATACAGTTCGAGAAAACGGCGTGTGCCCCAGGAAGCTCTCAAAAGCGGAGCCGAACATCCAGATGCCGATCATGTTTCCGAACCAGTGCCAAAAGCCGGCGTGGATGAAGCTGTAGGTGACCAGTTGCCAGATCCATCCGTGCAAGACCACCTGTTCGGGCTTGAGACTGAGAAAATCGAACACCCAGCGCACTACATCCGGCAGCGCCACACTGAAGAGTTCCAGCAGCAGAAATATGGCTGTGTTCACCGCCAGCAGCCAGGTCACCGCGCGGGTGAAGGGCGGCAGGCTTAACGTCATTTCTCGGCTTCGCGCCACAGTTGGCTCCGATTCGTTCCCGTCTCTACTACTGTCTCATCTTTCGGGCTGGGGCACCACCGCCAGGCTCCGGTGTCCCTGATGATCGACCGCCCGGACGGCAAAGATCACATTATCCTTCGAGATCGGCAGAGTGACCCGGGTTACGTTTCCCACCGTCTGGACGTGTTCCCATTCCGGGCTGGCGGTGTCGCGCCAGACGACTTCGTAGGACGGAACGCCGTGCCCGGCCTCCCAGGTCAGGGTCGAACTATTCTCCAGTTCTTTGGTCTGCAGGCGAACCTTGGCGGGTGGAGCGGGCGCTGAGGCCAGCGCGGCGAGGGTGGCAGCATTGAGCCGCGCCACGTTTGCGACGTAGTCAAAATTGACGAACTTGGTGGAATCGCCGTATTCGATGCCGTTTTCGGTGCGCACGTTCTGGTGCTGATGGTGATAGTCCTCGCGGTACTCGGTTAAGCGGACGGCCGCGTAACCTTGTTCGTTAAAAGAAATGTGGTCACCGCCGCGAAGATAGCGGTCCAGGCGAAACACCAGCAAAGGCTTGACCCCGGTGTCATAGGTGCGACCGACTTCGGCGATGTAGCGGGCAACCTGGCGCGAGGTGGAGTCGCTTTCGCCTCCGAGATTGCGAATCAGGCGCAATTCAGCGTCGGTGGCGGCAATCGGAACGCCTTCGGAGAAGACTCGCACTACTCCCGGGTCCTGCTGCGGATTGCGGTCGCCACCCACGATGTCGTTGTTCAGGGCGGCCTCGATTTTCCAACCTTGCTGTTTTGCCATCTTCGCAAAATGATTGCTGCCGTTCAGTCCCTGCTCTTCGCCGGCCACCGTCAGAAAAACGATGGTTGCGGGAAACTTCAGCTTGCTCAGGACTCGAGCGCATTCCAGGCTGACGGCGGTGCCGCTGGCATCATCGTTCGCTCCGGGCGCGGCGCCGCTGGCATCGAAGGTGTCGCTGTTGCGCGAATCATAGTGGCCGGTGACCAGCACCATGCGCCCTGCATTTTCCGGGTCCGTACCTCTCAGGACCGCATAAACATTGGTGATTACTGTGGGCTGGGGAATCCGGTCGGCTGGATTTTCGGTAAAGCTGTCAGTCTTGACTTCAAGGCAGCCGCCGCACTCTTGCGAGTAGCGGTCGAATTCTTCCTTGATCCATTCCCGCGCCGCGCCGATGCCATGGCCGCCCTTGATGGACTCCGGATCCTGGGCGGAGAGTGTGAGCCGGGTCTGGAAGCTCACCAGCTTTTCGATGTTGGCCTGAATCCGCTGCGCCGAAACCTGCATCAAAGCGGCGGTAATCTTCGAATCTCGAGGCGGCGAATCTGGGAGCGGCGAATCCGCAGACGACCTGTCGGAATTGCGGTTTTCTGCCGACAGGGCCGTGGGGTTGAGAACTGAAGCGAGCAGGGTGCCGAGGAGTGCGAAAATTAGTGGAATTCTGCGCCGAAACATGATCTTTCCGGAGTAGGCTTGTACCCGCGCCCTTTGCCCGAGCCCAGCCACTTGACCTCTGGCCCGGGAGAAACTAAATATTAACAGGAGCACTCTTAATTTAGGAGTTCGGGGTTTAGGACGGAGGCCATCATGATCTATTGTCCAGAATGCGAGACCAATCTCGACATCGATGAAGAAGAGGTTGACGAAGGCGAAGTCGTTTCTTGTCCTGAGTGCGGCAGTGACTTCGAAATCATTACGGTCAGCCCCATCGAGTTGAAGCCAGTCGAGGAAGAAATAGAGGACGACGACGAACCCGAGGAAGCGGAGGACGGTGATTACTCGTAGGCTCTCCTCCTGTCCGCAGGTGTTTCCCCCGCTGATCGGCCTCTGGTTCGTGGTTGCTGTGCTGGTCAGCCTCGCCGTCCCGCTGTCTTCCAGCTACGCTGCGGCCGCACACCAGAAACCTGACAAACCATACGCTCTTATTTTCGGCACGGTCTGGGGACCGGACGATCGTCCCGTGTATGGGGTGAAAGTGAAGATCCGCCGCGCCGACCAGAAAAAAGCGCACTGGGAGCTGCTTTCCGACCACCACGGCGAGTTCGCCCAGCGCGTGCCCGTGGGTCCGGCAGATTACCTGGTCTGGGCCGACCTGAAGGACTATAAGTCCCCTACTGGCAGGCGATTACACCAGGCGCAGGAGGTCAAGGTGCACGTCGAGAATGATGAGCGGGAAGACACCGGCGTGCATCTAACACAGTAGGAGAAACCAGGCAGTTGGGATAAACGTTCCGGGGAGGAACCTCATGAAAAGGCACTGGGTTGCGGCTTTAACGGTCCTTCTGCTGGGGCTGGCGCTGGCGGGCCTGCCATCCGACGCCAAGGATAAGAGCGGCGACGCTGGGCGTCTTCTGACCGGAAAAGTGGTCGATCACCAGGACAACCCCATTCCAAGCTCTGTCGTTTACCTTGCCAATACCCATACCCGGGCAGTGAAGACTTTTATTGTGGGCCAGGACGGGATGTACCGGTTCCCAGCACTTTCCCCCAACGTGGATTATGAGGTCTACGCCCAGTACCAGAGTCACAAGAGCGATACCAAGACGGTAAGCCAGTTCGACACCCGACCGACCGTCAACATCAACCTGAAAATTGACACCAAATAGTTGTGTTGTTTGTGTGGCGCGGGTGCCCTCGCCCGCGTGTCCGCGGACTCAGGGTTTATTTTCTTGAGGCCATCTGGTTGGTGCGCGCGTATAACGCTCGTAACCGCAAGTGCCCTCGTCTACATTGCTCTCATTCTCTTCTTTAATTAGCATTCTGCTCAAGCATGAGCCATTCTGATCCTACTGGCGCGCTGTTCCTGGGCACCGGAGCGGGCGTCTGGATTTTCTTCAAGGGTTTTCGCGTATTTCGCGAGTTCAAGATCGTGGCGGACACCCCGTGCATGCCGATCCGCAGCCTCTCCATGGGCCTGGTGCAAGTGCGCGGCACGGCCCTCAGCGACAAGCTGATCCCGAGTCCGGTTACGCACACACCCTGCTGTTTCTACCAGGTCAACATCGAACGTTATGAAACCGGCAAGCATGGCGGATGGAAGCACCACTGTACTGACATGGACGGATCCAAGTTTTATCTACAAGACAAGACCGGCAAGGTCCTGATTGATTGCTACTCGGCAGAATATGATCTGCCCCAGAGCGAGCCTCGAGAAGTGGACGGCTCGCATATCGGTGCCAGCTTCGCGGCCGTAATGGGGGTCGGAGCCAGCGATCAGGAACTGCTGCAGTACGTTCAGACGGCGGAGGCTCACCATTTTGCCGGCAAAGTAGAGCACTGGCTGGAAAACAAGGGCCCGCTCGACGATCCCCAACATGAGCAGGGGAGACAGGTTCTGTTGGAGCTTAGCCGCGCGATTCCGCAGGCGCTGTCGAGCGGGGCACCTGTTCGCGGCAATATTCCGGCTGCGCTGATCGAAAAAATCATTGCCTCGCATCCGGCCGCTGACCCGAAAAAAGAAGAGCAGCGGCAGAAGTTTCTGCAGCAGATAAGAGAAACTGGCACGGTGCCCATGCCGCAAATATCAGCCTCCGTGAGCTCGGCCACGGGCCGCTACCGCCTGCGCGAAGCGCTGATTCTGCCCGGCCAGGAGTATCACGTTACCGGAACTTGTGTGGAGAATCCGGCGGCGAGCGGTGCCAACGACCGGAATATGATTGTGCAGGGCAAGAACGAGAAGACTTTTCTGATTTCCTGGAAGCCGGAGCAGGAACTGCGGCAAGGTTTGCAAAAGCGGGCCGTGGGCATGGTGTTTGGGGGTGCGGCTCTGGCGCTAATCTGTCTGGCATTGCTGTTGGGGCATCTGGGTCTGTACTAGGGCTGGTTTTCAGGGAGAAATGATGGGGATCATCGCGGCGGCCGCAGTTTTCTTCGTGGTGGCAGGAAGCCTGCTTTATTTAGTCATCATGTACAACGAACTGGTTCGTCTGCGGAACGACAACGACCGCGCCTGGGCGAATATCGACGTGTTGCTCAAGCAGCGCCGCGACGAGATTCCGAACCTGGTAGAGACGGTGAAGGGCTACATGCAGCACGAGCGGCAGACGCTGGAGGCGGTCACCCAGGCGCGCGCCGCTTCGATGAGCGCGGCCAGCGTGGGGCAGAAGGCCCAGGCTGACCTGATGATGACCGGGGCGCTGCGCGGGCTGTTCGCGGTGGCGGAGAACTATCCAGAGTTGAAAGCGAATGAGAATTTTCTGAAGCTGCAGAACCGCATTTCCGAGTTGGAAGAGCGGATCGCCGACCGCCGCGAGTTCTTTAACGACGACGTGAACACGTACAACACCCGCATTGCTCAGTTGCCGGAGGTGTTTTTGGCGAACCTGATGGCGTTGAAGCCCAGGGAATTCTTCAAGGTGTCCGAGGAAGACCGCAAGCTGGTGGAAGTGAAGCTGTAGTTTATTTGGATTGTGTGGTCTAGCTCGTGTGGCGCGGGCGCCCTCGCCCGCGAGAAGGGCCGGAAGTCAGAATCGAAGGACGAGTGAAGGTCGAGCGGCCGAAGCGAAAGTCAAAACCAAAGGCAAGTCACAAGTCAACAGCCGCGGGCGAGGGCGCCCGCGCTTACACGACTTAGTTGTTTTCGCCGCCGGCTCGTTTCCAGGACATCAGCTCGCCGATGGTTGAGCCGCCGGTGCTGGAGACGGGCTGTTTGTAGGCTTCGACCTCGGAGCGAGAAGCTTCTTCGCCTACCGCCTTGATGCTGAGCCCGACTTTCTTTTCTTCCTGATTCATCTTGATGATCTTGAATTCGTGCTCCACGCCGGGTTCGAGAGTGATGGTCTGGCCGTTTGCATCCACCGCTTCGGAATTGTGGCAGAGGCCTTCGATACCTTCGGCGATCTCAACGAAGGCTCCGAACGTGGCTACCCGGAGGACCTTTCCGTGCAGCACGTCGCCTACGTGATGCTGCTCGAAGAAGGTTTCCCAAACGTCCGGCTGGAGCTGTTTTACGCCCAGCGAAAGCCGCCGCTTGTCGGGTTCGATAGCCAGTACGATGGCTTTTACGCGGTCACCCTTTTTCAGGACTTCCGAGGGATGCTTCACGCGCTTGGTCCAGCTCAAGTTGCTGACGTGGACCAGCCCATCAATGCCTTCCTCGATCTCGATAAAGGCGCCGAAATCAGTCAGGTTGCGGACCCGGCCCTCGACGGTCGCGCCTACCGGATACTTATCATGCAGGGCGTCCCAGGGATTGGGCGCGAGCTGCCGCATGCCCAGCGAAATGCGCCGCTCCTGCGGATTGACGCTCAACACCACGCAATCGACCTGATCGCCCACATTGACCAGCTTCGAGGGATGCTTGATGCGCTTGGACCACGTCATCTCGCTCACGTGGACCAGGCCCTCAATTCCCTGCTCTAGTTCGACAAATGCGCCATAGTCGGTAACGCTGATCACACGTCCACTAACGTGCGCGCCTACCGGATAGCGGTGTGACGCATCCAGCCAGGGGTCGGGCGTGAGCTGCTTGAATCCCAGCGATACGCGCTGCTTGTCCTTGTCGAACTTCAGCACCTTCACCTGGATCTGATCGCCTACGTTGACCAGGTCACGGGGATGGGTGAGGCGTCCCCAGGACATGTCGGTGATGTGCAGGAGGCCGTCAATTCCGCCCAGATCCACGAAAGCGCCATACTCGGTCAGGTTCTTCACCACACCGGTGAGCACCGCGCCCTCTTCCAGATGCTCCAGGGTCTTGCCCTTTTTCTCGTTCTGTTCTTCTTCCAGCAACTGCTTGCGTGAAACCACGATGTTGCCGCGCTTCTTGTTGAGCTTGATGACTGCGACTTCAATGGTCTCGCCCTTCAGCACGTCCAGGTTGCGCAGGGGACGCAAATCCGCCTGCGAGCCCGGCAGAAAGGCCTGCGCGCCCATAATGTCGACGGTCAAACCGCCCTTGATGCGATCGAGCACCACCGCCTTGATCGGTTTCTTCTCGTTGTGGGCCTTTTCAATCTCGTCCCAGGCGCGCAGCCGCTGCGCCTTCTGGTGGGAGAGGTTGATGTAGCCTTCCTCGGTCTCGCCCTTATCCCGCATTACGTCGATTTCATCGCCGGGCTGGAAGCGAGGTTTGCCGTTGTGGTCGATCACTTCGGCGAGCGGCAGCATGCCTTCGGACTTGGCGCCAATATCCACCACCACGTGGGTGGCGGTGATCTTGAGCACGGTGCCCTTGATGACGTTGTCTTCACGGGCGGCCTCTTCGGTCTCGGTGGTGAAACTCTCGAGCGCGGAGGCGAAGTCTTCGGTGGTTGAGGGTTGTTTTTCGTCCAGATTCTGAGTCGATTCCGTATGAGCAGACTGGGGCGGCTGGGCAGAAACTTCGTTTTGGGTAGAGCCCTCCGAGGAGCCCACGGGTCGTTCGGCCACGGAGGTCGAAGTCGCGGAATCCAGGTTGCGGGCGGCGTTGTCGTCAGGCAAGGTTAATGGCCTCTCTGCGGTTTACCTCGCACGCGGGTGCGGGGGACGGATGCGGGGCAGTTTAGCGGACGGCTGGCGTGAGTCTTAGGTTGTGTTGAGCCCGCCCTGGCGGACGGACTTGGACAATCCCAGCGGTCGGACGTCTCTAAAAAGCAAACCCGCGTCCAAAGGGAACTCTTCGACTATAGCAACCGCTTCCGAACAGTGTCAAACGACAAAAACGCTTCTAGCTGCTGGCCTCTAGCCTCTGGCTTCGAGCCGTAGCGCCCTTTCCTGTAAGAGGTGTCATCCCGAGCAATCACTGTTCGTGCGGGGCGCGAAGAGAGATTGTCGAGGGACATGGGTTCTGGCCGGCGCAAAGCTGCCGCCGGCGCGCGCAAAAACCCAGATCCCTCCGCTTGCCCTCACCGCGCAAGCGCGGCTCGGGACGGCGCTCGGGATGACAAAATGAGTGGGATGGGCTTTCGTCTTCTTGGCCAGAAGCCAGAAGCCAGAAGCCAGGAGCCAGCAGCTACCGGCCAGCAGCTATGAGCTAGAAGCGCTCTTCTGTTACTCTCCCCGCCATGGATTACCTCTGGACCCCTTGGCGTTACTCCTACGTGGCCGGCGCCTCCAAGGCCTCGGGATGCATCTTCTGCGATCTTCCCAAAGCCGGGGATGACGTCAAGACCCGTATTGTCTATCGTGGCAAGGACTGCTACGTCGTGCTCAACTCTTTTCCGTACACCGCCGGACACGTGATGATCGTTCCCTTTACTCATGTCGATGAGTTGCAAAAGCTGCCGGTCGAAGCAGCCCACGAGGTCATGGACCTGGCGCAACGCATGGAGCGCGTTCTGCGTCAGCTATACACGCCCGACGGGATCAATCTGGGTATGAATATCGGCAAGGCGGCCGGGGCGGGGGTGGCGGGCCACATCCATCTGCACGCCCTGCCACGCTGGATGGCGGACGCGAATTTCATGTCTGTAATCGGGGAAACCAGGTTGTTGCCGGAGGACTTGGTGACGACGTATGACAGGATAAAGGGAGCAATGAAACGATAGAGGGCCTGTGTGGGACCGGGTCTCTGACCCGGTCGGGCGGCCCAAGGGGCCGCAGTCTTGCACTTTGATCCTGCAGCCTGCGGTGCTTCGCACCGCCTGACCGGGTCCCTTCGACTCCGCTCAGGGCAGGCTCCGACCCGGTCCCACACCAGCACATTTGCTAGACCAAATCCTGCATTTCTTTTTCGTCAATAACTTTTACTCCCAGTTCTCTTGCCTTCTCCAGCTTGGAACCGGCGTCGTCTCCTGCCACTACATAGTCTGTCTTCTTGCTTACCGAGCCTGAGACCCGGCCGCCGGCGTCTTCGATCATTTTTTTCGCCTGGTCACGAGTGAAATGCGTCAGCGTGCCAGTCAGCACGAAAGTTTTTCCGGCCAGCTTGGTGCCGCGTTGCTTCTTTACTCCAGTCAAACGCAACTTCAGATCGTGCAGATCCTTTACCAGTGCCCGGTTCTTCGGCTCCTGGAAAAATTCCACGATGCTCTGGGCGATACGCGGGCCGACCTCGTTTACTTCCTGCAGTTCTTCTTCCCCGGCTCTCGTCAGCGCGTCCATCGAACCGAAATGTTCAGCCAGGAATTGCGCCGTGCGCTCGCCTACCATACGGATCCCGAGTCCGTAGATCACGCGCTCGAGGGGCAGCTTCTTCGAAGCCTCAATTTCATCGAGTACGTTCTGGGCTGACTTGTCGCCCATGCGCTCGAGTTTCAGGAGATCGTCCTTGGTCAGGCGATAGATGTCGGCGACATTCTTGACCAGTCCGCGGTCGGTGAGTTGGGTTACGAGGGCGTCGCCCAGTCCGTCGATATTCATCACGCCGCGCGAGGCAAAGTGCAGGACAGTTTCGCGCAGCTTGGCGGGGCAGTTGGCGTTGACGCAGCGGTGGTCAGCCTCGCCCTCGGTGCGGACGGCGTGGCCTCCGCACACCGGGCATCTATCCGGCATGTGAAACAGTTTGTGTCCGCGGGGATGGTCTTTATCTTCGACCACGCGCGTGACTTTGGGGATCACGTCGCCGCCGCGCTCAACTTCGACCCAGTCGCCAATTTTCACGCCCAGGCGCTCGATCTCATCCATGTTGTGCAGGGTGGCGCGGCTGACTGTCGTGCCGCCGATGTGAACCGGCTTCAAGGCCGCGACTGGCGTTAGTTTTCCGGTGCGTCCCACTTGCACCAGGATGTCTTCGACTTTGGTGATCCCCGAACGCGCGGCATATTTGTAGGCGATGGCCCAGCGGGGAGCCTTGCCGGTATATCCCAATTCCTCCTGCAAGGGAGTGCGATCCACCTTGATCACGATGCCGTCGATTTCGTAAGGCAGGGTCTCGCGCTTGGGTTCTTCCTGCTGGATGAAGGCCCAAATCTGGTCGAAGGTTTTTGCCAGCTTGCGAGACCGGTTGACTTTGAATCCGGCGGTATCGAGGGCATTCAGAGTTTCCCAATGCCGGTCTAGGAGCGTTCGGCCATTCTGCAGCAGCGCATAGGCGAAATAGTCGAGCCTGCGCTGCGCCGTAATTGATGGCTCGAGCTGGCGCACGGTGCCAGCGGTTGCGTTGCGAGGATTGGCAAAGACGGAAAGGCCTTTCAGTTCGCGCTCTTCGTTCATCTTCTTGAAGGCCGCGATCGACATGAGCATCTCGCCGCGGACCTCGAAATCCGGAGGAATCCCGGCCTCCTTCAGTTTGTCCAGCGGAATGGAAAGCGGAATGGAGCGCACCGTGCGCACGTTCAGGGTGACGTCTTCGCCAATGGTTCCGTCGCCGCGGGTGATGCCGCGAACCAGCTTGCCGCGCTCGTAGTGCAGGGCCAGCGACATGCCGTCGAGCTTCAGTTCGCAAACATAGTCAACGTCTTCGCGGCCGCTGAGTTCGTGGACGCGGCGCTCCCAGTTGCGAAGCTCGTCTTCGCTGTAAGTGTTGTCCAGCGAGAGCATGGGCGAGGAGTGGGGCGCCTTGACGAAGCCTTCGCGGGGCTTGCCACCCACACGCTGGGTGGGAGAGTCGGGTGTAATCAGTTCGGGATTGTCGGCTTCGAGCTTCTTCAGCTCATTCATGAGCTGGTCGAATTGCGCGTCGGAAATTTCCGGGGCGTCGAGTACGTAGTAGAGATATTCGTGGTGCCGGATTTTTTCCCGAAGCGCTTCGATCTTTTTTTCGGAGCTGGCCATGACCAGGAGATTATATTCGGGGACAGGCAAGCATATTTTGGCAACGGCCACGTGGGGACAGCCGCCCCGGCTGCCCAGTCGAGCACAGCTCGACAGCCTTTGACGTCAGAATTGCGGAGCTTCGCTCCGCCGGACAGCCGAGGGCGGCTGTCCCCACGTGGTCACTAAAAAAATGCTCATTCTTGAAACTGAGCGGCTGCTGCTGCGCGAATTCGTGCCTGAGGATGTGGACGCGCTTGCGGCTGTGCTCTCAGATCCGGAAACCATGCGTTACTATCCGGCGGTTCTGGATCGGGCTGGGGTTGCCGCCTGGATCGATCGCAACCGGCGTCGCTACGCCGATGCCGGCCATGGGCTCTGGGCCATGATCTTGAAGTCGAACGGCGAGGTGATCGGGGATTGTGGTTTGGCCCGCCAGACCGTGGACGACGTGGACGAAATCGAAATCGGATATCACGTCCGGCGGAATCTGTGGGGGCAGGGCTATGCTCCGGAGGTGGCTCGGGCCTGCCGCGACTACGGTTTCGAGCGACTGGGCGCGGAAAGGCTGATTTCACTGATCCGGCCGGAGAATCTTCCGTCGCGCCGTGTGGCGGAGAAAATTGGATTGAGTCTGTGGAAGGAAGTGATGTGGAGGGGCTTGCCGCACTGCGTATACGTAGTACGCAGAGAATGAAATGATGTGGCGCGGGCGCCCTCGCCCGCGGCCCTTGACGTTGTCTTGCTTTTGAATCGACTCGATTTTCGACTTCGAGTCATTCGTTATTTCTTACTCCCGGCCTTTCGCGGGCGAGGGCGCCCGCGCCACATTTATACCAAGTCACTTACACCAGGTCGTCTACTTTCAATGGTGTGCTGCCGCCTTTCCACGAGGCTTCAAATTCCTTTCGGACAAATCCTGCATCGTAGTCGCGCTTTTGCGCTTTTAGCGCCTGTTCCAGGCCGAACAGGGAACGAGGATTGCGGGGGTGACGGTCCAGGTCTTCACGGAACGCTTTCTCTGCACCTGCTGCATCGCCGCTCATCAGAAGAGCCGCGCCCAGTGACTCGCGCACCGGAAAGAACCAGTCCTCGGGCTCATCGTATTTCAGGGAGTCCTGCACCGCCACCGCGCTTTGCAACTGGGTGATCGCGGACGCGCCATCTTTCTTGGCCAGCGCAATTTTCGCCCCCAGCACATCGCGGGCAATCTTCAGAACATCTTTTGCCTTGTTGTTCACCGGCATGACGAAGACGACGTCTTCCGGAGTATTTTTTTCCGCGTCGGCTACCACTGCGTATTCACTCTCGGCTTCGCTTATTTTTCCCGTGCCGGCCAGCGCCATGCCGTGGGCAAAGTGCCAGAACACGGTCGCGGTCTTCATGTCCGGGTTGGGCTGCGGCATTTTGAGAAGGTCATCCCACTTGTGGAAGCGAACGTCCACCGCCATGGGGATGGTCATGAAGCCTTCCAGCGGTGGCATGTCTTTCACGTACGGGCCGACGTGAGCGGCCAGCATGTCCGCTCCCTTTTTCGCTTCGGCGTAGTCCCCGTTCATGGCGGAGCACATGGCGATGAAGTGCAGGTTGTGGCTGTAGTACATCATCGGGTAGAGGCCCTGCGCACCGCTGGCCTTGATGTAGGCCTGATCGGCAGCTGCCGCCTCCTGGTTGGTTTTCACCGCGGCAGCATAGTCGCCGGTCCGGATGTAGACGTGGGCGGGCATGTGAACGAGGTGTCCCGCTGCCGGGGCCATCGCGGCCAGCCTGTTCGCGGCGGCCAGGGCGCGTTCCGGCGATCGAGAGGCTTCGACGGTGTGAATGTAGTAGTGGACCGCGCCCATGTGGTTGGGGTCACGCTTGATCACCGACTCGAGCGTGGCCACGATTTCCTCGGTGCCAGCTTCCGGGGTTCCATCTTTGTGCCACAGCCCCCACGGGTGCAGGTTCATACCGGACTCGGCGAACAGCGTGGCCGCATCCAGGTCATCGGGAAAATTCTTCACCACTTCGCGCATGGCGTCGTGATAAGCCTCGGCCGCCTGCTGGCGATCGGCCTTGGGATCGGCGGGAAAGCGCAGCACCATAGCCTGAATGTAGGCCTTCTCGACGGGCGAAGCATTGGCCGAGAGATCGACTGCTTTCTGGATGGCGTTGTGTGCCGCCGCGAAACGCTCGTCGCTGGCAGGATCGTTGTAGTTCGGGCCTACGGCTTCGGCGACGCCCCAGTAGGCCATGGCCAGCTTGGGGTCGAGATCGGCGGCGCGCTGAAACGAGCGGGCGGCCTCGTCGTGGTTGAAAGCGTAGATCAGACGCAATCCCTGATCGAAAAATTGCTGCGCCTGCTGGTTGCTTGTGGATACGGGGTGATGCAAGTCTCCCAGCCCCGGCATCAGCGTTGCCGGTTTGGCTTGGGCGTGATCCATGTGATCCTGGGCTATGACGACGCCGGACAGCAGGAGGGTGAGCAGGACGGAGCAACAGAATTTCATGAGGATGTACCTCCCCGCATTGAGCTATTTTTAGCGAATGACTACGCGGGCCCCTAAGCACGGATAGCTTAGTGAAAACATCGGCCGGGTGCAACGTGTGGGCCCGGAGGCTTGCGGCCGGTTCCGGTACAATCCATCTGATTTCCAATTTCTGTCTTCATCCCTCATTTTCCATGCGCAAGGCCGTTCTCCTGTACAACCCGCTGTCGGGCCGGCGAAGTACGCGACGATTGGCGCTGGTGGAGAGGGCATTGGCCATACTGCGGCAGGCGGGCATTGAGGCCACCATCGAACCGACGCGCGGCCAATCGGATGCAACCGGGCAGGCGCGTCATGCCATCGCCGCAGGTTGTGACACCGTCTTTGCCTGTGGAGGCGACGGTACGGTGCACGACGTTCTGCAGGGTATGGTTGGCAGTAGCGTCGCCTTGGGCATCATTCCGATGGGCACGGCCAACGCCCTGGCCCACGATCTCAGGTTGCCGCTGTCCGCGGTTGCGGCGGCCCGCGCCAGTTTGACCGCCAAGCCCCGGCGTATCGCAGTGGGCCGAGTGGAATATCTGGATTTTGAAGGGAATCGCGGGTCCCGGTTCTTTACCGTGGCGGCCGGGATTGGAGTGGATGCGCATCTCTTCTACAAGCTGAATCCGCTGGTGAAAGGCCACTGGGGCATGGCTGCGTATTACGCCAAGGCGACCCGGCTGTGGCTTACTCATCCCATGGAGAAATTTGCAGTCGAGCTTGAGCCGGCGGGGCAGACCGAAGTCTCTCAACTGCTGGCAGTCCGGATCCGAAACTTTGGAGGAGTGCTGCGCCAGCTTGCGCCGGGCGCGTCCCTCGATCGTGACGATTTACGCCTGGTGCTGTTTCGCACCCGCAGCCGGTTGGCGTATCTGCGGTACATCGTGAGAGGCCTGGTGGGCGCAGAGTGGCAGATTGGCGGAATTGAACTGGTTCACGGGGCAAAGCTGGAAAGCCGGTCGCTGGGCAATGCTGCCGGCGAGGGCGGCGGGTTTTCGTCGAAGCCGATGGTGAATTGCTGGGAACGCTGCCAGCGGAGATCAGCATCGTGGCCGATGCGCTGACGCTTCTGGTGCCAGGTTCGTGAGCTGGTGTGAGGAGCTGCCGGCCGGGAGGGCATGGCTTCTGCGTGCCAAGCAAATCCACCCAAGCCACTTGCCATCCCGAGCAATCTTTCCTTCGCGCGGAAGCGCGAAGTGAAGATTGTCGAGGGACCTGGGTTTTTCCTGCCGCACCGATACTGCCGGCCAGAACCCAGGTCCCTCACTTGCCCTCGCCGCCCTAGCGCGGCTCGGAGCAGCGCTCTGGATGACAGGAGCACGTTTTCCCAACGCCGCAGGGCGTCGAGATAGTTCAGTGGCCGGCGGAACGCCGACGCTACAATGAATCTTGGCTGCGGCGATGGCATCCAACACACTCTAACTTTGGAACCAATCACCCACTTCCTGACTGGCGCCTGTCTGAGCCGCGCCGGATTCAATCGCAAGACGGCTCTGGCGACGGCCACGATGACGCTGGCCGCCGAGGCTCCTGACATCGACATCCTGGGCAACTTCAAAGGTCCGGTGTTTGGCTTTGCCCATCACCGCGGCTTCACGCATTCGTTCCTCGGTCTGTTTTTGGTTCAGGCGCTGGTGGTTGCGCTGATCTACGTGATCTGGCGTATGCGCGGGCGTAAAGTCAAAGATCCCAATCTGCCGCCGCGCTGGGGATTGCTGTTTCTATTGGCATACTTCGCGGGACTTACCCACATCCTGCTCGACTTCACCAACAACTACGGGGTGCGTCCGTTCTGGCCGTTCTGGGAGAAGTGGTATTCCTGGGACATAGTGTTCATCGTGGAACCGGTGATGCTCGTGCTGCTGCTCGGAGGCCTGGTGGTGCCGGCGTTTTCTTCCCTGATCAACGAGGAGATTGGCGTGCGCAGCAAGGGCCCGCAGGGACGCCTGGCGGCGGTGCTGGCGCTCCTCGGCGTAGTCCTGATGTGGGGCGTGCGGGACTATGAACATCGCCGCGCGGTCAACGCTCTGCAAGCCCGCGTCTATGACGGGGTCGATCCCATCCGTGCGTCTGCCTATCCCAACTGGCTGAATCCGTTTCTTTGGGATGGCGTGGTTGAAACGCGGAATTTCTATGCCACCATGCTGGTTGATGCTTCGACTCCCGAAGTAGACCCGCAAGGGCGAATGCGAATCCGGCAGAAACCGGAGGAGACCCCGGTCACTCTGGCCGCAAAGCGGAGCTACCTGGGGCGGGTCTATCTGGACTGGGCGCAATATCCCATCACCGAGACTGAGCAGGTCGAGACTGCGGAGTTCCATTACCTGGTTCGCTTCCGGGATCTCCGCTACTACAGCCCTGACCAGACGCGTGGGTCTCTTTTGGGCGCGGCTGTCGAACTCGACCGCAACCTCAATGTTGTGGGCGAGCGCTTTGGATCGCGAAGGCGTTGATGGCTGGTGTGGCGCGGGCGCCCCGCCCGCGGGCATTGGAGTCAAAGGTCAAAGTCAAGATCAAGATCAAAGGCCGCGGGCGGGGGCGCCCGCGCCACACTTAACCAGTTGACGGCGTGCGTCGGGCCGCGCAACAATCATTGCTGCAGAGGTGATCATGCTGGCCTACTTGTTTGTGCTGCTCGCCGTGGCGGTTCGCTTTATTCCTCATCCCTGGACGTTTACTCCGGTGGCAGCCTCGCTGCTCTATTTCGGGGCCCGGGGCTCGCGCCGGTTCTGGTGGGTGCCGCTCGTCCTGCTGGCCGCCTCGGACATCGTGCTGACCAAAGTGGTTTACGCCTACCCGTTCGTCTGGGACCACTTTGTAACTTGGGCATGGTACGCGGCGATCTTGTGGCTGGGAACGAAGCTGCGGGCGAATGCGAAACCTCTGCCGGTCGTTGGCGCAGCCCTGGTCAGCTCGGTCTCCTTCTTTGTAGTCAGCAATTTTGCGGTGTGGGCAGCATATGACATGTATCCCAAGAACTTCGGCGGCCTCATGACGTCATACACTCTGGCCCTGCCGTTCTTCCGTAACGCGGTGGAAGGAGATTTGCTCTTTACCGCGGCCTTCTTTGCAACGCCAGTTGTGTTGAGTGCCTTGTCGGAGGCTTTTGGCAAAGGCGATCACATAGCAGCGGCCTAGAACCAGAGGCCGCGTGGGGACAGCCGCCCTCGGCTGTCCAGTCGAGCGCAGCTCGACAAGGTTTTAGCGGTACAAGAAATAGCGGAGCGTTGCTCCGCCGGGCAGCCGAGGGCGGTTGTCCCCACGTGATCGCTAGTGATTCCCGGAACGCCTGCGCCTACAGCTTTCTTTTCTTCAGTCTTCGCACCACCAGCCAGATCAACAATCCCACTGCCACCGCCGCTAGTACCCAGGACAAGTGCTCACGGAAAAGAGTTCCGGAGATGTGGACGAACTGGGGACCGAATATCAGGGTGAGGACGGAAAGCACCAGGAAGCGCACGAAGCGCCCGGCGAAGATGGCCAGTAGATAATGACTGAACCGCATCTCCGAGACCGCAGCCGCGAGCGCAAACAGCTTGAAGGGAGTGGGCGGCGGCAGCATCGCGGGGAACATCAGGCTCCAGAAGGGATGCTTTTCGAACGCCCGATGAAATTTCTCAAAGCGCTCCGGGGAAATGCGTTTGCGCAGCAACTCTTCTCCACCCAGATATCCGATACCGTAAATCACCATGCTGCCCAGCGCTGATCCCGCCGAAGCCATGAGCACGTACAGTAGGAAGCGGGAGCGGTTCTGATACACGTAGGTGGCGACGATCGGGTCCATGGGCAGACCGAGGGCGGCGCCGTCGAGCGCGGCGATTACAAAGACACCCCAGGCGCCCAGAGGCTTGAGCAGTCCCCAGAGGAACGCCGTGTAGCGGGTGAAGATGTGCTTGATGGTGTGCAAGACGTAAGACTAGCAAATGTGTGGGGCGGACGCCCTCGCCCGCCGCTTTTTGACTTGGGTTTTGAGTGTTAACAACTGAGAAAACGTTTAGGCCCACAGAAAAAGCAACTTCAATAGCGGCGGGCGAGGGCGCCCGCCCCACACAACCCACACAAACAGCTACGTGTGCTTTGTGTTTCCGCTCAGCAGATGCTAGGGCATGGGGTAACAGATCAATTACCGCTTCGAGCGATTCGGTGGCGCCGCGGGGGCTTCCCGGCAAATTCAGAATCAGGGTCTGCTTTCGGACTCCGCAGATGCCTCGGCTGAGCGCGGCCAGCGGAGTTTTCTTCGAGCCTTCGAAGCGCATGCGCTCGGCTATGCCTTCGAGCACGCGATCACAGACCGCACGGGTGGCTTCCGGGGTGACATCGCGCTCGGCGATTCCAGTTCCGCCCGTGGTGACGACCAGGCGCGCCCTGCTCGCCAGTTGGAGGATTGCTATTTGGATGTTGGCCTGGTCGTCAGCCACGATCTCCGACGCCACTACCGCAAAATTCCGCTGCTGGAGAATCTCCGCAACCGCCGGCCCGGAGACGTCGGTGCGCTCCCCGTGCGATGCAGAGTCACTGACGGTGAGGACAGCCGCGGTGAAAGCCTCAGGAGTCGAGGAGGACATCTTCCTCTTCTTCCTCGGCGCTGTCGTCATCGCGCTTGGATTCGTCGAGCATGCGCAGGCCTTCCATGAGCAGGCCCTGAGTGTTCAAGGTGGTGGTTTGCTTGCTGGTCTTGCCGTCGAAGTTGATCTGGAAGTTGCCGCCGGTCCAGCCTAGCACTTTGAAGACGGCAGGATCGCCGGTGAGCGAGCCGTAAACGGCGTGCGTCACCTGACCTTCTTTGAAGTACATTTCACACTTGTCACTGTCGAGGGTAAGAGTCAGAGCGCAACTCTTGCGTCCCATCTCCAGCGATTGCACCAGGTCGATCACGTTCATCTGCGACAGGCTGCCACGCACCACGCCGTCTGAAGGCGCGGTCTTGGCCATTTTTTCCAGTGCAATCTTGTCAATCACGCGCTTGATGCGCTGGGTGGCTTCCTTCAGGAAAAATGGTTTCTCGACGAAATCGTCGACCGGTTCCTGATTGGAAAATCTTTCGGTGATGTCGGCCTTGCTGGCCAGCAGAATCACGGAAATTCCGGCGGTCTTGGGACGACTCTTGAGTTTCTCAACCAGCTGCTGCCCATCCATGCCGGGCATGCGGTAGTCGCTGACCAGCAGATCGGGCGGGTCGTCGACGGCTTTGAGCAAAGCGTCGGCCGAGTCATTGGAAGTGGTTACGCTGGCCAGCGCAGTCAGGGCCCCTTGCAGCATTCCCAGGACCATGGGATTGTCGTCCACCAGCAGGACTTTGACGTTATTCGGCATGGCAGGCTAGGTCTTTTTGCGGACTCGGGCGTAGTCGCCGCTCTTGCCTCCGGATTTGTGTTCGAGCACGATCTCCCGGATCTCGATTCCCTTGTCCAGCGCTTTACACATATCGTACACGGTCAGCGCGGCGATGCTGGCCGCGACCAGGGCTTCCATTTCCACTCCAGTAACTGCCGTGGTGATAACTTGTGAGCGAATAGCGACGCCATTTTCGCACAGCCGTATGGTCACATCAACGTGGGAAAGCGGCAGGGGATGGCACATCGGGATCAGATCGGAGGTGCGCTTCGCCGCCATCATGCCGGCGAGGCGAGCCACTTCCAGGGGATCGCCCTTGGGATTTTTGGGCAGAGCCTTGAGTACGGCAGGCTTCAGGACGACGAAGGCGCTGGCACGAGCCTCGCGTTTGGTCGGGATCTTGGTGGAAACGTCCACCATTTTTGCGCGGCCTGATTTGTCGTAGTGGGAGAGCTTCTTCGGCATCGCGAAAGGCTATCTTACATGGGGAGAGTTCGTGTGGCGCGGGCGCCCCCGCCCGCGTGCGCGTTCAGTCAAAGTCAAAGGCCGCGGGCGGGGCGCCCGCGCCACACCTGTAAGCCTTACCGCATCAGCACCGGCACCCACTCCCCTGCTGCGATTTGCTCGCGATCCGGCGGAATCACGATGTAGCAGTTTGCTCTTCCCATGGCCACCACGTCTCCCGATCCCTGCCATCGTGCCAGTTCGACTTCCGTGCGCTCGAACTCTCCCGAGAGAATGCCCGGCAGGAACCGCTTCAGGCCGGTTCTGGTCTTTATTTCCGATTTCAGGCGAGCGTTCAGAAAATTCAATTTGTGCGGGGTCATGCCGGACAATGCTTCGATGACTGGGCGGGCGAAAAGTTCGAAAGTCACCATGGTGGAAACGGGATTGCCCGGCAGTCCAAAGAAATAAGTATGGGCAGGCCTTTCACGGGCGGGGGCGCCCGCGCCACATGGGACGCGGCCGAATACGGCTGGCTTTCCTGGCTGGATTTGTACTGCGGTGAAGAAAAATTCTGCCTGGAATTCCGCCAGGACTTGCTCCACCAGGTCGTACTTGCCCATCGAGACCCCGCCGGCGAGCAGGAGCAGATCGGATTCAAAGCCGTCGGCTATCAGTTCACGCAGGCGCACCGGTTCGTCGGGGGCGATGGGCAGCAACACTGGCTCTCCGCCCGCCGCCAGCACCTGCGCGGCCAGCGAATAGCTGTTCGAGTTGCGAATCTGGTTAGCTGTGGGCGGAACGTCAATGTCAACGATTTCGTCGCCGGTGGCGAGCACCGCGACTTGAGGCTTTCTGTAGACTAATAGCCGGCTTCTTCCGGTGGAGGCGGCCAGGGCGATGGCCGCGTAGTCGAGGCGAAGCCCGGGGGACAGCAGTCGCTCTCCGCGCTTTGCCTCCGAGCCGTCGGGAGCGATGTTGTCTCCTGCGGCTACTGCTTTCATGATCTGGACACGGTCTCCCTGGCGCGAGGTGTGTTCCACCATGACGACAGCATCCGCGCCTGGCGGAGCAGGCGCGCCGGTCATGATGGCGGCTGACTGGCCCGGCTGCAAAACTGGGACAGAATCCTTTGCGGCGCCGGCCTTGATCTCGCCGATCACGTCGAGCGTTGCCGGAAGGGCAGCAAGATCGGCAGCCCGCACCGCATACCCGTCGCGCATGGCGCGGGGAAAGGCGGGAAATTGCGGTCCGCGAGTACGGGTTCGGCCAGAATCTGTCCAACACCTTCGAGAAGCTCCACCAGTTCCTTGCCGCGTGGATGCAGGTGGGAGGCGTGGGCTTCCACCAGGTGCCGCGCTTCTTCGAAACTCAGGATCAAGGACGGCTCGGGCATGGCAGCCATGCAACCGATGATACGACAGCGTTCCTCGTATTGCCTCTGCTGGTAACCCGGCCATGGTTGGCATTGAGCATCTGTCGTCCATCAGGGACAATCGATCTTCAGGGACAGTCGATCTCAGGAACAATCGATTTTCAGCGATAGTCGACGGACAGGAATTTCTGTCGCGGGAGAATGCTGTGTTTTGCCGACGTGCACTAGGCGTGTTGTTGATGGTCGCCAGTTGGAGCGCAGGGGCTGCGGCCAAGGACCTGGCATTGGTTTCCAACAAGACCAATAACGTGACCGAGCTGAGCATGCCCGACTTGATAAAGATCTGCAAAGGTCAGACCAATCGCTGGCCCAAGGGTGGTCCGGTGACTTTCTTCAGCCGCAGTCCGGACTCTCCCGAAATGAAGCTGGTGCTGGAAAAAGTTTATGGCATGTCGAAGGACGAGGTCAGAGCCCTGATCGTTGCCGCCAATCACGGCCGGACAAATCATCCCGCCATCGTTGTCGTGGATTCCGAAAAGGCCGTGGTCGAAGCTGTCGAATCCACGCCCGGAGCTGTGGGGCTCGTGGACGTGTACTCGATTACCGGAGGCATTACCGTGTTGCGTGTCGAAGGCAAGCTGCCGCTCGAAGCCGGATACCCGTTGCATGGAAACTAGAGACCCGCAATCTCAACCACGCTGGCAAGAAACCAGAGCCCGAGGCACCGTGTCCGACGACAAGAATGCTCCCAGATCACCCCGCCGCTTTCCCCGTTATCCGCTCGACGTTCGCCTTTCCGTTCATGTTCTTCGCGGAGGCGAGCGCGTGTCCCTCTGGGGGCGTTCGAACGAACTGGGGGCGGATGGCATCGGCGCCACGTTGACCGGTGAACTCGTAGCCGGAGAAGTGGTTGCCATGGAACTCGCACTGCCCACGATGACGTATCCCATAAAGTTCCGCGCGCTGGTGCGATACCGCGACGGGTTGCGCCACGGCTTTGAGTTTCTCGCTTTGACCGTTGCCCAGCGCGAGGAGATTGAGCGCGTCTGTCAGACTCTGGCCGCTACCATGTAAAGATTTGTCGCCACGCCCGGGAATAAGTACTGGCGAATCAGTGGCCTTTGGTTTGTTGCCCTTCGAACGGGAATGCAACTTTTCAGCCCCAAATGCGTCCTATCTGACAGAGAATAGAAGCGACCCGCGGGTGAATCCAGCGTCGCGGGCGCTACGTACATCCGGCAGAGGACCTCTCTTTTCCATGCTGATCAAGAAAGCATCCGATATTGCTTCATCCGAGATCACCCCGAAAAGTCTTTATCTGAACCGGAGAAAGTTTCTCGCGGGAACGGCGATGGTTGGCGCGGCAGTGGCGGCCGGTGCGGGTTTGCGCGAGGTGGCTTCTCCATCTGGAGTGGTGCGGGCCAATGCCAAGATTGACGGCCTGCAGAAGAGCCCATTTTCCACGAACGAACAAATCACGCCCTACAAGGACGTGACCAACTACAACAACTACTACGAATTTTCCACCGACAAGTACGAGCCTGCCGGTCTGGCCAAGAACTTCAAGACTCGTCCCTGGACGGTGACCATCGACGGCCAGGTAAAGAAGAAGCAGGTGCTCGATGTGGACACGATCATCAAGATGGCTGCTCCCGAAGAGCGCATCTATCGCCATCGCTGCGTGGAAGGATGGTCGATCGTGGTGCCGTGGGTAGGATTTTCACTGAGCGAATTGATCAAGCGCGCGGATCCTTTGCCCAAAGCCAAGTTCGTCGAGTTCACCACACTTTTTGATGTCACCCAGATGCCGGGCCAGCGCGGCCGGGTGCTGGACTGGCCTTACGTCGAGGGCTTACGAATGGATGAAGCCATGCATCCGCTGGCGCTGCTCTGCTTCGGCATGTACGGCGAAGTGCTTCCCAACCAGGATGGCGCGCCCCTGCGCCTGGTGCTGCCGTGGAAGTATGGCTTCAAGAGTATCAAGGCCATTGTCCGGGTGCACTTCACCGACAGCCAGCCGGACAACACCTGGCATCGCTCGGCGCCCAACGAGTACGGCTTCTACTCCAACGTGAATCCCAACGTGGATCACCCGCGCTGGAGTCAGGCCACGGAACGCAGGTTGGGCGAATTTCGAAAACGCCCCACATTGATGTTCAACGGTTACGATCAGGTCGCGTCGCTGTACTCGGGAATGGATTTGAAGAAAAATTTCTAGAGTTGCGTGTAAGCAAATCCAACAAAAGTTCTGTCATCCCGACCGGAGCGAAGCGAAAGCGAGCGCAGTGGAGGGACCTGCTTTTTACCGGGACATAAAGAAGCGAGGGCAAGATGCCCTCGCCACAGCCGGCGGGACGCCGGCGCTACGCCGGCGCTACGAAAACCGAGCTCTTTGTAGCGCCGGCGTCCCGCCGGCTGTCCCGAGGGCATCTTGCCCTCGGCATTGTGAGGTACAAGAAAGAGTGTAATGGTCCGCTGGTTTAAACCCGTTGTATTTCTCGCTTGCCTGGGGCCGCTGGCACGCCTGGGCGGGAAGGCCTACATGGGTCGTCTGGGCGCCAATCCCATCGAGGTGATCACGCACTCGACCGGCGACTGGATCCTGATCTTCCTGCTGGTAACGCTCTCGATTACTCCCTTACGCAAGCTGACTGGTCAGCTATGGCTGATCCGCTATCGCCGTATGTTTGGGTTGTTCGCTTTTTTCTATGCGACCTTGCACTTCCTAACCTACATCTGGCTGGATAAATTCTTCGACCTGCATGCGATGTGGGTCGACGTCAGCAAACGCCGCTTCATCACGGTCGGCTTCACCGGATTCGTGCTCCTGATTCCGCTGGCGCTCACCTCAACCAAGGGCTGGATCCGTCGTCTCGGTGGCAAGCGCTGGCAGGCATTGCACCGCCTGATTTACGTGAGCGCCATTGCCGGGGTAATACATTACTGGTGGCTGGTGAAAGCCGACATCACCAAACCGGCGCAGTATGCCTTCATACTTTCATTGCTGCTGGGTTATCGCCTGGTGGTGTGGGTGATGCGACGTGCTGCGCAGCGCAAGACTGCTTCCCTTTCTGCCCCGGGTACCGAGGTTACTGAAGGGTAGGTCTCCTGCCAAATCTTGATTTCTTGTGACCTCATCCCTGCATCTAAACTGAGACAACTTTCTTTGCCGTCCTGGGTTAGTGGTGGTAAGCGCCCGTCTATCTAAAGGAGTGGCAGTCAACCCTGCGCATTTGTTATGAAAATTTTGCGTGTGTTGTTGGGCCTTACTTTGCTCTTGGTCTGCGTCGGCTGTGGGTCGAATAATGGGGCCGTCACCGCTTTCATTCCGACTGGAAATTTCTCCAACGCCAGCCTTAGCGGGCAATACGTCTATCAGATTGAAGGTTTTGATTTCAACGCCAGCACGAGCGGCGTGCCTTATCGCGAGGCTGGAGTGTTTACCGCTGACGGCAACGGGGTCATCACCAGTTCCACCGATGACGTTTCCGAAGGCAGCTCCGTGCTCACCACTGTCAGCACTGGCACCTATGCGATCAGCAACGATGGTACCGGCAGTCTGACCCTCAACTCCGGGCTTGGGACAATCCATCTGGCGGTTACCATGGTCAGTGCTTCCAAGGCTTACGTGATCGAGGGCGACAACTTTTTCAACGGAGGCGGACTGGCCGAGAAACAGGACACCACAGCGATTGCCGCCGCCCCTGCCGGCACATTCGTCTTCAAGGAGCATGATCTGACCGCGACTCAATCGGTGTCCAGAGTCGGGGTCTTCACCCAGTCAGGAGGCGCGGTCAGCAATGGCAACCAGGATGTAAACACCGGCGGGGTCCTGACTTCCTTAACTTTTACTGGCGTGTTCAACGGTCCGGACTCCACGACTGGGCGTGGCATGGGAAGTTTTACCGACAGCTCGCCTGCGACCTCCACCTTCATCTACTACATCGTGGACGCCAACAACATACGTTTTCTGCCGTCCAACCTTAATGCGATCGGATCCGCGCGGGCTGAGAAACAAAACGGCGCGCCCGCGCTCTCCGGCAGCTATGCCTTCGCCAGTCGTGGCGATACCTTTAATTTTCTGGGCGGGGTGAACACAGCGGGCCGCTTCAGCGCCAGCGCTGGCAGCATCACGGCCGGCGCGCTCGATTCGGTGCAGGATGGCAACGTCATTGCCACCAACCAGAGTTTTACCGGAACCTACACCGAGGTCGGGAGTCGCGCATTGGTCAGCCTCGGCACCACTTCCAACGGCAACCTGGTGGTCTGGATGGTCAGTCCTTCGCGCGGATTCTTCCTGGTCAATGACCCCAACACCGTTCAGGATGGCACGCTCGACCTGCAGACCACGTCGTCATTTTCCAATTCCACCATGAACGGCCAATATGCGCTGGTCATGGACGGATTCGACCAGGCGGCGAAGGACCGGGTGGGCACGTTGCAGTGGGATGGTTCCGGAAAGTTGACGTTGAATGCATTTGTCAACGCCGGGGGTGTGATCAGCGTTCCGGTCCTCATCTCTGGAAATTATGCAGTCTCGGGTAATGGTCGGGCTGGGGGCTCGCTGAGCGGCCTCTCCAACAATCTGGTGTTTTACCTGATCTCAGGTACTGACGCGTACGTGGTGCAGAATGATCCCGGAGTGCAGATAAACGGTACTCTGAGCAAGCAGCAGTGAAACAGTTTCTGGTTTCCAGTTTCCAGTTTCTAAAATCCGAGCCAGAAACCAGAAACTGGAAACTAGAAACTGTTTCTAGCTATCCTCTTTCAAACGCGTGCTTCTGCTCCAGCTCCGCGACCGCGGAGCGCATGTCCGCTTCAAACTTCTCCGACTGGGCGATCAGGGACGCATTGGCCGACGCCCACTCGCCTTCGAGCGTCATCAATTCCTGGTTTCGCAGTTTTTGTGCCACCTCCAGCATGTGCTGGGTCGAGGTCTCGACAAACAACGCCTCTGTCGGATCACCCACCCAAACCGGCCCGCCGGCGACTTTGGTTTGCCAATAGACCTTGCGCGCAATGAGCAGGGCGATGCCCTCGTCCGTCGCTTTTCCAAATACCCACTTGTTACGCTTGAAATCGTAATAGCGGCTGGAGAATTGCACCGGCACTCGCTTCCCGGACTTCAGGAATTCAATCTGCCGGCGATCGACTTCCTTGCGCAGGGCATTGATGACGGGCGCCTCGATATCTTTCGGTTCGAGCGAGGGCAACACCTCGCGCACGGTCGCGGATAGATTCACCGAGACCGGCGCATGCAGCCCCTCCGAGGTCTCCAGGGCGATGTCCGCATGCAGTACCGAGAAATCTGCACCCGACGTGGATTTGTGGAAGGGCCACTCCAGATGAAACGAGAGCGGGAGTCCGCTCAGGGTAACGTAAATCTTCTTTTCCTCGGGGTTTCGGGCATCGGACTGTTCATAGGTAGGCTATTTTAACGTTGCCGCTCCACTTTTGTTTTGAAAGTGGCGGTTTTGTTTTGGATGAGACGTCCGGCGCAACTGCTCTGTTCCACGGGTTAACGTCGGTGATTCTTGCTGGTTGTGATGCGCAGGGTCTTCGCGTCGATCGTGCTGGCGACTGCGGAGCTGCCTCCGCTGGGCGGGCGGGGGCGCCCGCCCCTACGTGGGCAGGTGATCCAGACTGTGGCGGGTTTGCTAGCGCCGGCTTCTTACTTCGACTCGTGGGCGCATTCCACTCTTCGCTTGCGAGAAAGGTGAAATTGCTCTTTATGAGGCCCCGAGCGTGATGTTTTGTTCCACGGGTTAACTTGGGTGATTCATGCTGATTGATGTTGCGGTTTTTGCCGCGAATCGTCCCACGGCGGGACGAGTTCCGCAGATCTTCCACTTTTCGCTCAGAATGGCGATCAGGGCGGACACGAACGACTGGTGATCTGATTTGCTCTCCCACCTGTTTACTGTTCGAAGTCTTATCGAGCGGTGTACTCCTTGGAATTCGCAACAGAAAAGGCGGCCTGCCGGCCGCCTCTTCCTCGAGCTCTCCAAATTGGGGATACTTCTCCGGAGTGCTAGTGAGTCTTTCGACCGCGCGTGCCGCTGGCCAAGCCGCTAGCTCTTCACCAGAGCTTCCTGTTCGTACAGGGCGGCGATCTTTTCCAGCAGGGCGGCTATGCTTCGACCCGTCTCCAGGGTCGCGTCTACCGAGGGATGCCCTTCTCCGTCCGTGTGCATTACCAGGACCCGTGTTCCCTGGTGCGCCTTCTTGACCATGTATGGTAGATGGTGCCGGTCGTTCTTGGTCAGGGTTGGGCCCAGGACAACCAGGTCAAATGCGTCCGTTTTCAGGGCTTCCTGCACCTGTTGACGGCCCTCTGCCTGGGTCACGTGGTGCCCCGCACCTTCGATAGTAAGCGCCTGTACAGCAAGGACTTCCGGGTCACCTTCTCCATAGAGAATCTTTAGTTTAAACGACGATTTGGACGACGATTTTGAGGTATTTGCCATAGTCAGATCGGGCCGGCCTTTCTCTTCCCGGCTGGCCTGCAAGGTACCAATCCTCGGCCCCCGTGAAAACGTCACCGAAGACCAATGAAAACCTCCCGGAGGACCACGGACGAACGGGGGAAAGGTGGGCAGGTTCAACACTTGGCGCACTGCCTGAGTTCCGAATCACCACAACAAGACCTTGCAAGGCTGTTATAATTCGCCCGTCCCACCGGCCACACTCGGTAACCTATTCCTAACGACGACAACCTGATTACAAGAACCTGATCACACGAATCTGGAGGAACCATTGAAAAGCACTTGTAGGCTGCTGCTCGCGTTAATCCTGTTCGGTTCGTTCGCTTTGGCTCAGACCACACCGCCTGCGCGCACTGACCTCTACCATGTCCACTTCGCCAAGGCTGCGCTCGGCAAAGGAGCCGAACTGGCCGACTATCTCAAGACGGCGAATCCCAGTGAGCCCATGTCGTCTCATCGCATCGTCCTCCGCCATCAGGACGGGGAAGACTGGGACTACGCAGTCATCGCTCATCTCGGAACCAAGACCACGGTGGATGCAGCCGGTACCGCAGTTTCTGCCGCCGTGCGCGACCTCTATGCCTGGCACACCGATAGCTTTGTCAACGGCCCGTCGTGGGCTGAGTTCAGCAAGGCTCTGGGGATCGACGAAGGATCAGCTATGAAAACGGCGGGGTCGGTGTACGTGATCTCCGTCTATCGCGCCGCTCCCGGGCACCGCGAGATGCTGGAAAAATCGGTTAGCCAGAGCGCTCCTGGGGACACCGCTTCTGGAAACGTGCTGATGCAGCATGTGGAAGGCGGGCCCTGGCAGTTCCTGACCGTCGTCCGCTACAACTCATGGCAGGACTTTGCCAGCGGCGAAAAAACTGCCGTCGCGGACACGTTCAAACCCGGCGGTGGATGGCTCGCACTGCGTGAACATTCCACTTATCACAATGACACGCTGACCGACCGCATCGCTCCGTAAGGCGATGTGGTAAGGGGATGTGCCAGACTGCGATTCGTCACAGGAAAGCCCGGCTCGCCGGGCTTTTTGTTTGCTGGGATGACGCTTCTGGCTACTAGCTACTAGCTTCTGGCTAGTGCCGAGTGCGCGTCCCGACATCCGGCAGAGCTATCATGTGTTAGGGCTGTCATCCCGAGCAATCTTTCTTTGCGCGGAGCGCGAAGGAAGATTGTCGGGTTCTTGCCGCCGTCAGCGCACAAACCCGGATTCCTTGCTCGCCCTCACCGCGCAAGCGCGGCTCGGGACGGCGCTCGGGATGACGATGAGTGGATGGGTTTAGGCCTCTCGCAAGGAGCAGGAGTGAGCTGGAGCAGAAGCCAGCAGCTCTTCAGTTCAGTCCTTCCACCATGTACAAATCTGCCAGAGTTCGGTGGAAGCCGTACACGAACGTCTTGCCGTCGGGTGTGACCAGGATGGGGTCGATCGTGGCAACGCCGGCGGAATCGCCGGGGACCAGTTGTTTCCAGAGCGTCTTTTTTCCGCTGGACAGATCGAGACGGAAGACTTTGGCGGGCACGTCTCCGGGCTGGTACACGAAAATAGAACGCCCGTCCTGACTCCAACTGATGGGCAGGTCGGCCGGGTCGTATCCCGCAATCAGTCGAGGGTCGCCGTGGCCGGAAGTGGGGTAGAGAGAACCTTTCAGATCGGGACCGACTGCCGCGACCAGTTGACCGTCCGGCGAAATCGCGAACGTGGTTCCATTGACTCCTTCAGGAGCAATCGGCTGGGCCTGGCCGCCGTCAGTGTTCTGGATATACAGCCTTACTCCGTGGCCAAGTTCATTTCCCGAAAACACAAACTGCTTCCCGTCCGGCAGCCAGCGCGCGACATTGTGGTTGAGGGTGTCGTTGGTAAGGGGGCGTGCCTCTCCGGCCTTGGTCGGCAGCAAACGGAATTGCGCGGGGGTGCCTGGAATCTGAGCGATCGCCCACTTCCCGTCCGGCGACAGGGCTTCGGCCGTTCCCTCGCCCAGCCGGACCGCCGCCGAACCGTCAGTCTGGCGAATGTATAGCGTGTAGGTCAGCTCCTGTGTCTTGCCATAGCGGGCCCCGCCGCCGACGCCTTCCTCGTCAAACAGTACCGTCTTGCCATCCGCTGAAAGGTCTCCCGGATACGAATAGTCGAGCCAGGACAGGTCGCGTTCCTTGCCGCCCTCGATTGAAGTCCCCATGAGTTCGCGCCGCCAGCTGGCCCGACCCATCAGGATTCGGCCATCGTGGAAGATATCGAACAGCATGAGCGTTCCGGGCATGCGTGCCACCAGGCGCTTCTCCCCGGAGAGATTTACCGCCGACAGGTCGCGGTCCAGGCCAGTTTCTGTGGCGGTGAACCAAACTTCGCGCCCATCGGCGGACCAGGCCAGACCCTGAACGCTGTACCAGTCTCCGGAAAGCTTTTTCTTAACGCCCGAAAGGTCGACGATCGCTACCGAGCCGCTGTCGTCTCCCTGAAGAGGGTGATCGAGAAAGGCCACATAGTCGCCCTTGGGAGAAATTCGGGGATGGCTGATCCAGCCACCAGTCTCATAGAGCACTTTCCCCAGGGGATATTCCAGGCGGTTGCGGCCACCCACATCGCGCACGATCGCAAGGCTGCTTCCATCTGGAGACCAGTCAGCCCACTGCACATTCTCCAGCATTTCGCGCGGCGCGCCGCCCGCCAGCGGAGCGCTGGCCAGAGTGCCCATGTTCACCCAGGTTCCGGTGCGATGGCTGTTGAGGGCGACGGCCATTTCTCCCGTGGGCGAAACCGCCAGGAGTTGGGTGTGCTCCAGTCCGAGCGACCGTGATTCGGCGGCACCGGGCCTCGCGCTATAGATTTCTACCGGATTGCCCTGCCACGCCGCACTGTACAGGATGGTCTGCCCGTCGGACGCGAACCGCGCCGAGCGGATGTCGCCGCGCCGGAATGTGATCTCGTGATATCGCGGGTTCGGCAGCGCAGCCCGCCAGAATGGTTTTCCGGCGAGCAATCCAGCTCCCGCTCCCACCAGCAAAGCGAGGCCAACCAGGGCCGCGGTCAATTTGTGCGATCGCGGTTCTGGCGCCAGCGTCGTGAGGTTTGACCGCAATGGAAGGCTGGGAGGCAGCGCTGGTTCCAGCCCGCGACGAATCCGTGTCGCGCTTCAGGCGCTTGAGGTCGGCGCGAAGTTCGGCGGCGCTCTGGCAGCGCAGATCGCGGTCTTTCTCTAAAGTCTTGTTAATCAGGGGTTCCAACTGAGCCGGCAATCCTGGATTCAACTGCACCGCCGACGGGGGCACTTTATTCAGGATCGCTTCAAAAATTACCGCCGAGGTGGTCCCCGAAAAGGGCTGGCGGCCAGTGGCCATCTCGTACAGCACTACTCCGAACGAAAACAGGTCGGTGCGATGGTCCAGGGTCTCGCCTCGCGCCTGTTCCGGCGACATGTAGGCCACAGTTCCCATGGCCGTGCCGGGATTGGTAAGTTGATAATCCGAACCCGCTCCGGTTGCGGCCGTCGCCTCGTCGGGATGGCGGTTTTGCGGGGTGAGTTTCGCCAGTCCGAAATCCAGGATCTTGGCCTGCCCCCGTTGTGTGATGAAGATGTTCGCGGGCTTGATGTCGCGATGCACGATCCCACTGGAATGCGCCGCGTCCAGGCCGTCCGAAATCTGGATGCCGATCTCCAGCAACTGGTCGACCTTCAAGGGACGCCCCTCGATCCGATGCTTGAGGGTTTGTCCTTCCAGCAGCTCCATGGCGATGAAGGGAATGCCCTCGTGGGTGTCGATCTCGTAGATGGTGCAGATATGCGGGTGGTTGAGCGCCGAGGCTGCGCGGGCCTCGCGCTGAAACCGCTCGATTGCCTGCGGATCGCGGGCGAATTCTTCGGGGAGGAATTTCAGAGCGACAAAACGGCCCAGCTTGGTGTCCTGGGCTTTGTAGACGACGCCCATGCCCCCGCCGCCGAGTTGCTCCAGAACGCGGTAGTGAGAGATGGTTCGGCCGATCAAGTTAGGCGGGGCCCCCGAGCGCCGATCTTAGTTTCCCGGAGCCGCGATGTCAAAAAAATGGCGGGGCATGATCGTTATAGCAATGGCGTCATCCCGAGCTTGCGAGGGATCTGGCGTGTGTCGCCACGCTGTGACCCATCGTTGGGTTGTGCTGACGTCCGACGCCTGACGCCCGGCGCCCGTCCTACTGTCTTAGCCCCATCCATCTCTCCGAAACCACAATGGAGTTCCCCGGATTCTGGGGATCGAAGCGTACCGAGGTGGGAAGTCCAAGGCGGCAGGAATGGAGGTTGATGAACTGACGGAGGTAGGTTACGTCCTGCGAGGCTTCGTAAGAAACCCCCGCGACGTCATACTGGTAGATCAGAAAAGTAGAGGGCCGGTCGCTGCTCCCCGGCATTTCCTGAACGTCGATTACGGTGCCATCGGTGATGCGGCCGACACGATCGAGCCATTCCCGCCGCTCCTTCTCCAGTTGATCGGCAGTTTTCGGCTTGCGGCGCAGCAGGAAGTAGGCAACGATCAGGACCAGAGCACCAGCCAGAATCAAAGCATAAAGACGAAGTGGATTCATGATTTACGCGATCGGAACCAGCCGGGCGTGCGGCGTCCCAGAAACAGAATAAGGCCTGATGGGGAATCGGGGAAGAGGCTGGGGAGGTACTGTGCATTCAGCACTTGGCGCTTGGCCAACCCGAGGCCGCGACATCTGATAGAGCTGTCATCCCGAGCAATCTTTCTTCGTGGCGGAGCGCGAAGAAGATTGTCGAGGGACCTCGGTTCCTGCCGGCACAACGCCGCCCCATGGGCCGCACAAACCCTGATCCCTCTCTTTCCCTCACCGCGCAAACGCGGCTCGGAACGGCGTTCGGGATGACACTGACATGAGGTAAAGTGGCCAAGCGCTGCCTTCCCCTACCCGTCGACTACAACATTCCTCAGTGTCCCAACTCCTTCGACGGTCACGTCCATCGTGTCTCCGGAAACGACCGGGCCCACACCCTTGGGCGTCCCAGTTGGGATCAGGTCTCCCGGCATGAGCGTCATGACCTGGGAGATAAAACGAATGACGACGTCGAGCGGGAAAATGAAATTCCGTGTGCTGTCCTGCTGGCGCACGGTTCCGTTGACTCTGGTTTCGACTCCAATCCCCGCCCAGGGATCGATTTCATTGGTGACCAGCGGGCCTACCGGGCAGAACGTGTCAAAACCCTTGGCGCGAGTAAATTGGACATCCTTGTTCTGCAGATCGCGCGCGGTGACATCGTTGACGCAGGTGTAGCCGAGAATATAAGGACGAACATCTTCGTCCGCGCCCAGTTGGTAGCATTTTTTTGCGATCACCACCCCGAGTTCGCCTTCGTAGTCTACCCGCTGTGAGATTTTAGGCCGGCGAATCTGTCCGCCCGGCGCCAGCAGTGACGACGGCGGCTTGAAAAAGATCAATGGTTCGGTGGGCACTTCGTTGCCGAGTTCGGTGGCGTGCTCCCGGTAGTTGCGGCCGACGCAGACGATCTTCGAAGGCCGCACCGGAGCGAGCAGCGTCGCCTCGCCGAACGGAATATGATCCATTCGCTTGGTGGGCACGTCTTCCAGGTCTCCGCCCGCATCTTCGGGTGAGTTAAGATCCGGCGAGTTCACAAAGAGGCGGGTGATGTGATCCACGCCTGCGACGGGTTCGACGAGACCGTAATGGGCCTGGTCATTGAGTTGAAAACGGCAATATTTCATGAGACCTCAGAATAAGCTGTCAGCTATCAGCCAAAGCTTTTCTCCAAGACCGAAGGCTGCAGCTGAGAGCTGACGGCTTCTATGGTACCTGTTCCACGGCCTCCTCCGACCGTGCGCTCTCGTTGCCGTGCTCATCGACGGCCGCCACCGCGTAGAAGTATTTCCTTCCTGACTGCACATTGGGGTCGCGGTAGGCCGGCGCTTTCACCGGCTCGGCGTTGAGCTTCACGGGCTGGGCGCCTTCTTCGTGGCGATAAACGTTATATCCAGCGAGGTCGGCTTCGCTGTCCGGAGACCAGACCAGATCGACGAAGGGCGCCTGGCCTACGCCCGAGAAAACCGCCTGCAAGCCGGTGGGAGCAGCGGGCGGAAAAACATCGTGGGCGAAGACCTGGATTGCCGGAGTGTCATCGCCTTCGACCTCAGCCTCGGGCGCACCGATCTGGGAAACTACCGTCACCACGGTCGCGTGGTAGTCGTAGCGCTTCTCCCACTCAAAGCTCTGGTCGAGAAACTGGGGCGGCTGATTTTGCGCGCAGCCGGCAAAGTTTACCTCGCCGACTCTGGTGTCATTCTGTTTTCCTTGTTTATTGGGATAAAGCTCATTGGGATAAAGCTCGCGGCGATAAATCCGCAGCCGGTAGCCTATGGCCGGGTTTGCTTCCACATCAGCGGTTTGCGGACAATCCCACGAGAGCAGTACTCCATCGCTTTCGACCTGTGCGTTGAAATGTTCTGGCGGCGGCAGGGTAGGGGCAGAGGGAACCTTTACCAGGTTGGAGAGTCCGGCGCTGCGTCCACTTTCGTTCAGTGCCGAGATCGCGTAAGTTAAATCGGCTGTGGGATCTTCTTTCTGTAATTCGCGGGGAAGAGTGTCGGTGTAGCTGGCCTGAACTTTCGCAGCCGTGGTGCCCTTCCCGGTCTCGATTCGGGGCAGCGGAAACCGGGAAGCCGCGATTTCCGCAACCGGCTTTGCACAATCTCGGAGCTCGATTTTTAGGCTGCGGCAGATTCGGGTCGGCCCCGGGTGACGCACCGTCTGGCGGTCCGTAGTCCGAGCCGGCACGCTCCAAACCAGATAGACGTTGTCGCCCTTACGCGCCGCATGCAGATCGCTGACCGGCCTGGCCAACTCGAGCGTCGGCGGGATGGGCACGCCCGGAGCGCCGCAGGCGACGAGCACAGCACAACCCAGCCCGCATATCAGGACATTCCAATCGGCTCGCTTCATCGCGGAAGCAAACAGGTTAACAGAAGGGCGCTATCCCACTAACTCCTTCACCGCCTCGCGGAAGACGCGGGTGTGTTGGTCCACATCGTCGGTGTCGGTCTGCGGCGACATCAGTGCCATATTGTGGAATGGAGTGAGCAGGATGCCGCGATTCATGGCATACAAATGCATGAAGCGCTCGAGTTCGAAATCCATGGCATCGTGGGCCTGGGTCCCGTTCTTGGGACGGTTGGGCGAAAACTGATATTCAGCGCGGCAGCCCAGGCGGGTAACGTGCCAGGGCAAGCCGAATTCTGTGATGGCCTTTTCGACTCCGGCAGTCCAGCGCTCCGCAGCAGGAATCATCCGTGCAAAGGCGTCTTTGGTCAGGACCTTGGTCAAGGTTGCCCGCATGGCGGCGAGTGAGAGCGCGTTGCCCGCCAGCGTTCCGCCGATTCCGCCAGTGTCGCAGTCTTCCAGATTCTGGCCATCAGAGATGCACTTCGCCACCTGCTGGGTGAACCCGTAGGCCGCGCCGGGAAATCCGCCAGCGATGGCTTTGCCGAAAATGAAAAAGTCAGGGTCGAGATTTTCCACCCGGGTGTAGCCGCCCGGTCCGGCGCAGATGGTGTGGGTTTCGTCGATGATCAGCAAGGTGCCGGATTGCCGCGTGAGATCCCGTAGCGCCTTGTGGTAAATAGGCTCGGGATGCACGATGCCCACGTTGGTCATAACCGGCTCGGCCAGCACGCAGGCCACATCTCCGGGAGCTAGCGCCTTCTCGAGCGCTGCGGGATCGTTGAACTCGACGACCTTGGTCGTGACCGCGGGATCGACCGGTGGGCCGATGTTGCCGCGGCGGGCCTGAGCAACGCCATCTTTCAGTGTGATAAAACTTTCGTCCACCGTACCGTGATAGCACCAGTTAAAGACCAGAATCTTGGGGCGCCGCGTGATCTGGCGCGCCAGCCGTATCGCAAAGCGGTTTGCATCGGTGGCAGTGAGTGCGAATTGCCAGTAAGGCAGGCCGAAGCGTTGCTGCAATTCTTCTGCCACGAAAATCGCATCTTCGGTGGGCAACATCAATGTGATGCCGCGCTTGGATTGCTCCTCAACGGCCTTGACCGTGGCGAACGGAGAATGCCCGGTCATGGCGCCGGTATCGCCCAGGCACAGATCGATGTAGCGGTGTCCGTCCACATCGTAAAAATGCGCTCCCTGGGCCTCGCGAACGAATGGCGGGAAGGCGCCGGCCCATTTGGCCATCCAGTTCATGGGCACGCCGCCCAGCAATGACTTCCCGGCACGTTCAAACAATGCCTTGGACTTGGGCCGCTCGTTGACAAAGCGCTGCTGCTCGCGCTGCATCAGAGACTCGAGGCGAGGGCGATCAATGGCTTTCATGGACTGGACAATCTTAACCACAGAGGACACAGAGGCACAGAGAAAAATCTTTCGACTTTCCTCAGAGCCTCTGTGTCCTCTATGGTTAAGGTTCTACAGGATATAGCGCGACAAATCCTGGTCTTTCACGATATCCGCCAGCATCTTGCGCACGTAGTCCGCGTCCACCTTTACGTGTTCGCCCTTCTTGTCGGGCGCGTCGAAGCTGATTTCGTCGAGCACGCGTTCCATGATGGTGTGCAGGCGGCGCGCGCCGATATTCTCCGTGCCTTCATTGACCCGGAAGGCGTAGCGCGCGATTTCTTCCTGAGCTTCACGGGTGAATTCCAGCTTCACGCCTTCGGTTTCCATCAGTGCCACGTATTGCTTCACCAGCGACGACTTGGGTTCGGTCAGAATACGAATGAAGTCCTCCATGGTGAGGGACTGCAGTTCCACGCGGATGGGAAAGCGGCCTTGCAGCTCGGGAATCAGATCGCTCGGCTTCGAAACGTGGAACGCGCCCGCGGCGATGAACAGGATGTGATCAGTACGCACCATGCCGTAGCGTGTGTTTACCGTGGTGCCTTCGACGATGGGCAGGATGTCGCGCTGCACGCCTTCGCGCGAAACGTCCGGCCCGTGTCCGCTTTCGCGTCCGGCGATCTTGTCGATTTCATCGAGAAAAATGATGCCGGAATCTTCCACGCGATCGATGGCCATGCGGGTGACCTGGTCCATGTCAATCAACCGCTGCTCTTCTTCCTGGATCAGGTACTCGAAGGCTTCGTTGACCTTCATCTTCCGCTTCTTGGTGCGCTGGCCGAAGATGTTGGGCAGCATGTCCTTGATATTGACGTCCATCTCCTCGACGCCCTGATTGGAGATGATTTCAAAAGAAGGGAAATTACGTTCGCGGACATCGATCTCTACAGTGCGCTCATCCAGCTTGCCTTCGCGCAACTGCTGGCGAAGTTTTTCGCGGGTCCGGCTTTGCGACTCTCCCCCTAACGAGGTCGTACCTTCTAGCACCAGACCTCCAGTGGAGCCGTCGGTCGGCCGTTGAGTGGCCGGCGGAAGAAGAATGTCCAACAGCCGCTCCTCGGCGTTGAGCTCGGCCTTGTCGGAAACGTCTTCGAGCTTTTCCTCGCGCACCATCTCGATAGCGATTTCCACGAGGTCGCGGATCATGGACTCGACGTCGCGTCCCACGTAGCCGACTTCGGTGAACTTCGAAGCTTCCACCTTCAGGAACGGCGAGTTGGCGAGCTTGGCCAGACGGCGGGCGATTTCGGTTTTGCCCACGCCGGTAGGGCCAATCATGATGATATTTTTAGGAATGACCTCTTCCGCCAAATCCGGCGCGAGCTTCTGCCGGCGCATACGATTGCGCAAAGCGATGGCGACGGCTCGCTTGGCGTCCTTTTGGCCGACCACGTGTTTGTCCAGTTCCGCAACAATTTCACGCGGAGTGAGTTCGTCGAGTGCGATCTGTTCTTCTTCAGCGGCAGCAGGTAGGTAAATAGCCATAAAATCGGACTTCGGACCTCGGGCGTCAGACCTCGGCAAGAAATTGATGACGTCCGAGGTCTGACGTCTGACGTCCGCGCTTAGAGCTCCTCAATCGTCACCTTATCATTGGTATAGATGCACATCTTGCCTGCAATCTTCATTGCTTCTTCTGCGATCTGGTGGCCAGTCAGTTCGGTATGCTCGGCCAGCGCCAGTGCCGCTGCCTGCGCATAGGGCCCGCCGCTGCCGATAGCGGCGATGCCGCCGTCCGGCTCGATCACGTCACCCTGGCCGCTGAGCAGGAAGGTTTGTTCCTTGTCGGAAACCAGCAGCAACGCTTCGAGATGGCGCAGAAATTTATCCGTGCGCCAGTCTTTGGCCAGCTCCACCGCACCCCGGCCCAGGTTGCCGTGATACTGCTCCAGCTTCGATTCAAAGCGGCTGAACAGGGTGAAGGCGTCGGCGGTCGAGCCGGCAAACCCGGCCAGGATTTTGTCCTGATACAGGCGGCGAATCTTTCTGGCGGTGTGCTTGATGACGCCTTCGCCGAGCGTGACCTGTCCGTCCCCCGCCATGACAACGGAGCCCTTGCGGCGGACGCAAAGAACTGTAGTGGATCGAATCAGACGCTTCGTAGGCATGAGCGCAATTCTTTATTATAACAGCCGTAGCCCTCAGCAACCGGGAACCGGGAACTGGAGAACTGAAAACTGCAGTCCGGGTTCTTACTGCGCTGCGATCAGCGGCACCGCCAGCAACGCGGCAAAGATGCCGACTGTTTTCCAGCGGGTGAAATGTTCGTGCAGGATCATGCGCGCCAGCAGGACCGTGATTACGGGATAGAGCGAACTCAGCACTACCGCAGTGTCCAGCCGGCCGGTTTGTTCCGCGCGGATGAAGAGCGCGGTGCCGCTCACGTCCAGACATCCGGCGAAAACCGCGAGCGCAGCATCGCCGCTCCGGAGTCGGCCTCGGCCTCGTCGGAACAGGACGATGACAGACACGACTACCAGCGAGGCAAAGCGCGAATGTACGGCCGACCACAAGGCGGAGCTGTCGCCGGCGCGATCGATGCAGATAAAAAATCCGGCAAAACCGATCCCGGCCAGCGCCGCAATGAAAACCCCGGAATAATTGCTGGTCCCGCCCTCGGGACGGGAGATCAGCCAGATACCGACACCGGCCAGCACGAAGCCGGCGATCGACAATGTCCCCGGCAGTCCCTGCGTCAGCATGGAGAACGCGGCCGGGATAGCCGCTCCGAGAACCGCCGCCACCGGCGCGGTGATTCCCATATCTCCGCCGGCCAGCGCGCGATAAAAAATAGCCAACGCGGTTCCGCCAAACACGCCAGCAATCAACGCCCACGTCCGGCTCGCTGCCGAGGGATAGGCGGCGTGGGTCGACAACGCCAGCGTGAGCATGAGCGTAAATCCGCCGGCGTGCGACAGCAGGGTGGCCAGGAAAGCGTCGGACCGCTTCGACGCATAACCGCCGCTGAAGTCGCTTGTCCCCCAGCACAGCGCGGCGGTCAGGCTGAAGCCGACAGGCACGAGTTGAGCAACGGATACCAATCAGTTGTCTCTCCAATTTCTAACGAAGGACGAGAGTAGCACGCGATAACATGTTCGAGTCACTCGACCCGGCTTGCGCTCCCGCCAGACAATTCAATAAAGTCAGCGTGCCGTCGTTAACGAACAAGGCGAAGCAAACATGTCTCCCGCACTGATTCTGGGATTAATCGGCGGTCTGCTGGTGGTGGCGTTTCTCGCCAACCGCGTCTTCGGACTGACTCGCGTCCCCGACGTACTGGTGCTGATGATGCTGGGCGTGTTGCTGGGACCGGTGCTCGGCCTGGTTCAATGGACGTGCAACCGGGCACGCTGGCCAAGACCACGAATTTGCTGGGAACGCTGGCCATCGTTCTCGTGCTTTTCGAAGGCGGGCTGGAACTCAATCTTCGCGATACCTTGCGGCACTTTCCCGGAAGCTTCCTGCTGGCAACGCTGGCCTACATCTTCAGCACCCTGCTGGTAGCCCTGATCGTAGCGAAAGGTCTAGGCCTGTCATGGACCGACGGCCTGCTTGTGGGAGCTGTGCTCGGATGCACCAGCAGCACGGTGGTTCTGCCCGTGCTGCAGCAGCTCCAGGCGGAAGAACCGGTCCGCGTGACCTTGATGCTGGAAGCGTCCTGGGGAGACGTGCTGGCCGTGCTCACCGTAGGCCTGCTTCTGGGGATGCGTAGCCAGGGCGGCGCCGTCGTGCAAGGCCTGGCGCACGGCGTGCTGAATCAGGTTGGGGTCGCCTTGCTGTTCGCAGTCCCGGCGGGCATCCTGTGGTCGCGGCTGCTGCATGTGCTCTCCGAACAGCGCTTCTGGCAGGTGCTTACATTTTCTATCGTGCTGGTTCTCTATGCCGGAATGGAAGCCCTCGGCGCCAACGGTTTGATTGCGGTGCTGGGCTTTGGTCTGACGCTATCGAACTTCCCGGGCGTCGATCCCGGCCTGGGATTGTCGCTGCCGGTCGCCCAGATGGCCGAGTCGCAACAGGCGCTGCTCACCTTTCATTCCGAGCTCGCTTTCCTGGTGCGCACTTTCTTTTTCGTAATGATCGGCGCCGTTGCCCAGCTGGAAATCTTCCGGGAGCATCCCCTGCTCATGGCGGGAACGCTGGGGTCTCTGTTTCTGGCGCGCTGGTTGGCTATCCAGTCCAGCTATTGGTCGTGGCGCGGAATCGGAGAGCACAACCGCGAACTGATTTTTTGGGTCCTGCCCCGAGGATTGATCACGGTCGTGCTGGCCATCCGCGTGGCCGAGGAGCGCGGCGCCAATCTAGCTTTCGTTCCCGGGCTGGCGTTCGCCGTGATCCTGATTACCAATGCTTTGCTGGTGCTGGCCAGCTTTCGTGCGCGGCGAGCGGCGGCGGTTCCAGCCGCGGCCTCCGCGGACAAATGCAGATGTGGCAATTTCTGCCCCGAAATCAATTCACGCAGCGACCACCTTGCCTCATCGCAGACGCTGGATTCTGAACGCCGTGCTGCTCGCCTTGTTGGGTGCGGGCGGCGCCATGATTTGGTATGGGAATCAGTCGGGGTATGTGCGTACGCAAGCCATCAGGCAGTGGATCCAGACGCACTTGCATCGCGGGCAGTAGAGACTCCTCTTGAGCAAAACATCTAGCGCCGGAAACGACCGATCAAATACATCACCAGCGTGAGCACGATGCTCAACAGAATTGACGTGACCAGCGGAAAATAAAGCGTTGTGTTCTTGCTGCGATAGACGATGTCCCCAGGCAGCCGCCCCAGCGGGATATTCGCCCGTCCCAGCAGCATGAGCGCGATTCCAGCGACCATGGCCACCACACCAGCCACCACCAAAAATTTTCCCAGGTCGCTCATGCCGACAAGTTTAACCCGTCCGTCTCGCAGGAGTGCCCTATGGATCTCCAGATAGCCTTTCTCTGCGTCCTCGCGGTTTCCTCAGCGCCCTTTGCGGTTAAAAGCTCTTCTCCGAACGCAAACCAGCATCTTCAGCAATGCTAAAATCTCGCCCCATGCGAAGCCGGCTGTTTTCTCGCCTGTGTCTTGCTGCTTGCTTTCACGCTCTCCGCCCAGACTGCTTCTGAAGTCGAGATCACCGCTGAACCCAACCACCACCAGGTCCTCGAAAATCAGTACGTGCGGGTCTTCAAAGTAGAAGTCGCGCCCCACGCAGCCACGCTCATGCACCGCCACCGGCACGACTATGTGTTTGTCACCCTCGGAGCATCGCAGGTAGAAAACGACGTCGCCGGAAAGCCGCCGGTCGCGCTCAAGCTGCAGGACGGCGAAACCTGGTTCCTGCCCCGCGGCTTCGCCCACATCGCCAAGAATCTTTCCAACCAGCCGTTCCGTAACATCACCATCGAACTTATGCAGGATGAAGCTGAAAAATCACGCCAGTCGCCTCCGCCGAAGTGGGGAGTGAATGGAGATGAAGATCGAGGCGTGCACATCCTGAACGGCGGCACCCTGGACATTCTGTTCGTGAAAGACCGCGCCCGCGGCTCGGAGTTACAACTGCAGCCGGGTGGCGTCCTGCCCAAGCATCATCACGCCGGGCCGCATCTGGTGGTCGCAGTCACCGACCTGGATCTGCGCAGCGACGTCGAGGGTAGAAGCCCCGTCCAGCGTGCAACTCAAAGCCGGAGACGTGGCCTGGGTAAAAGGCGGCTTCAGCGGATACGCTGACCAATGTGGGTCAGCAGAACGCAAAGCTGATCACGCTGGAATTCCAGTAGGGATCGCGAACCAAGCAGATCAATGGAGCGACGGGCGTCCCGCCCGTCCAGCCGAGCAAAGCTCGGCAGCTTGCCTGTGTGGCGCGGGCGCCCTCGCCCGCGAAAAAGGCCAGTAGTAGCAAGAAGCCAAAGTGTCACCGCACTGCCATCACAACTCCGGCAAAATGCGAAACGGCCGCCGACGCCCAGAGCGGTAAACCGAAAAATCTCTCTGATCTAAAGTAAAAATCGTATCGATGCTCTCGCGCTCGGCCAGGTAAACCAGCGCGGCATCCGCGAGCTGAGGACGAATATCCGCATACTTCTTCATCACGTCGGCAATCGGCCCGCCCTCCGAGCCGCTCAACGAAAGCAGCTCCAGAAAGCCGCCATCCAGACTGCCCAACAGTTGTTGGATCGCCCGAGGATAGCCTCGCAGCAGCCGGGCCGCCTCAGTGATCACAGGCCAGCAGGAAAACAACGGCCCCGGCATTTGCCGAAGCGCTTCGACGCAAGTTTCGTGGTATTGGTCGGCTCGGGAAAGGATGGCAACCAGCGGGCCGGTATCCACCAGCACCCGCCTCACGTCCCGTTCCTGCGGTTCTTTTTCCTGCTGCTGATTCGGGCTCTCGTTTTTGCCGCCTTGTCTTCTCCGAAGCCTTCAAAATGGCGGGGATTGGTACTGAGGTCTTTCGGCGCGCGCCGCACACACCCGATTAATCCAGCCTCTTCGGCCAGTTCGTAAGCCGGTCGTTCGCCACTGGATTGGCCAAGATAGCTCTCCAGCGCCTCCCGAACGAGCTCCGATTCCGCCTGCCCCTTCAGCCGCGAGCGGCTGCGAAGCCGCTGCCCAAGCGCCTGTGGGACCCGAATTGTGATGCGGTCGGACGACATGTCAGACATTATACTACGATTGTCTGACACCTCTCTGTCCCCACATCGCGAGAGGCGCAAATATGAGCCCTACTTGGACGCTTGGCGTTTGCTGCTGTGAGCAAGAGAGGAGCGGACCGTCCTGATGCGAGAAATCACACCAAAAATAGGCGAATAAATAGCAAATACCCCAAAAATGGGACATAATACGCACTGGGCGCTAACCATCACCCTATGAGCAGCCAATCGTCCATTGAGTGGACCGACGCGACTTGGAACCCTGTGCGGGGCTGCACAAAAATTAGCCCTGGTTGCAAATATTGCTACGCCGAGGTGTTTGCAGAAAGATTCCGCGGTGTCGCCGGGCATGCTTACGAGCGCGGATTCGATCTACGGCTAGTGCCAGAGAAACTGGCGGAGCCACTGCGCTGGAAGAAGCCACGCATGATTTTCGTGAACTCCATGAGCGACTTGTTCCACAGTCGCGTGCCCGACGCTTACATCGTAAAGGTTGCACAGGTAATGTCGTTCTCGAAATGGCATATTTTCCAGGTGTTGACGAAACGATCTGAACGCTTGGCACACATGCTCAAAACCTCCCTTAAACCATACGCACTCGAGCAGCACATTTGGTGGGGCGTAAGCGTTGAGAACCGAAAGTATGGACTTCCGCGAATCAAAGATCTTCGTAGCGCTACAGCGAAGGTCCGCTTTTTGTCCGTTGAACCCTTACTCGAAGACCTAGGATTAATTAAGCTTGATGGAATTTCTTGGGTCATCGTGGGAGGAGAGAGCGGCTCGAAGGCGAGGTCCATTGAGGCGGGATGGGTCACCTCTGTTAGGGATCAATGTAGGGCCGCGAGTGTGCCCTTCTTTTTCAAACAATGGGGTGGTAAGCGGAAGAAACAAGCTGGGCGACTCTTGGATGGCAGGACATATGATGAATTCCCCTCCTTTGTTC
>CAWDFF010000039.1:255000-313822 GCA_963801545.1 Terriglobia bacterium
TTATTCTTGTCAGCAAGGTTAAGCGAAAGCGAGCCGCAGCGAAAGCGAGTCCTAATAGGGCGAATCAGTTGGCAGGAATAGACGCGAAGCGGGATGATCTACCCTTGGCCAGGCTGAAGGTAGGGTAAAACCTACTGGAGGGCCGAACGGGTGTTTGTTGAAAAAAGCTCCGATGAGCTGAGGGTAGGGGTGAAAGGCTAATCAAATTCCGTGATAGCTCGTTCTCTCCGAAATAGCTTTAGGGCTAGCCTCGGATGATTTGTCGTGGTGGTAGAGAACTGAATGGACTATGGGGCTTTCCAGCTTACAGAATCCAATCAAACTTCGAATGCCATAGAACAACCAATCCGGGAGTCAGACGGCGGGGGCTAAGCTTCGTCGTCGAGAGGAAAACAGTCCAGATCGCCTGCTAAGGTCCCCAAATCCAAGCTAAGTGGGAAAGGAAGTCGGAACGCCCAGACAGCCAGGAGGTTGGCTTAGAAGCAGCCATCCTTTAAAGAAAGCGTAATAGCTCACTGGTCAAGCGGTCCGGTGCCGACAATATAACGGGGCTCAAGCTTGGTACCGAAGCAGCGAATGCACATCTTTACGGGTGTGCGTGGTAGGAGAGCATTCTCAACAGTTTGAAGCTAGACTGAAAAGACTGGTGGACGGTTGAGAAGAGACCCTGCCGGCATAAGTAGCGATAACGGAGGTGGGAACCCTCCGCGCCGAAAGTCTAAGGTTTCCTGAGAAAGGTTAATCCGCTCAGGGTCAGGCGGTCCCTAAGGCGAGGCCGAAAGGCGTAGCCGATGGACATCCGGTTAATATTCCGGACCTCCCTTGTGTTCGTTATCACGATGGGGTGACGCAGTAGGATAAGCAGGCCGTCCTATGGCTATGACGGTCGATGCGTGTAAGGTGTTTCTCGTAGGAAAATCCGCGGGGAAGTTATCACTGAGACGCAAAGCAGTACTCCGTATGGAGGAAAGCTGCCGATTCCACACTGCCAAGAAAAACCTCTAAGGAGAACGTAAGGGAACCGTACCTCAAACCGACACAGGTAGACGAGGAGAATATCCAAAGGCGCTCGTGAGAACAGTTGGTAAGGAACTCGGCAAATTAACCCCGTAACTTCGGGAGAAGGGGTGCCGCACTAGGGTTCATAGCCCGAAGCGGCCGCAGAGAAATGCGCACTGCGACTGTTTAACAAAAACACAGGTCTCTGCAAAGTCGAAAACGACGTATAGGGGCTGACGCCTGCCCGGTGCTGGAAGGTTAAAGGGAGAGGTCAACCGCAAGGTGAAGCTTCGAACTGAAGCCCCAGTGAACGGCGGCCGTAACTATAACGGTCCTAAGGTTAGTATTCGCTAGCTTAGTAAAATCTGGCTATTTGCTGGAAGGTCTGAGTATCCTGCGCTACGTGATGCAAATCACGTGACAATGCGTCAGGTGCAGATAATCAGCAGGAAAGGCCGGTGGGACAAAGGATCTCGCAAGATTTTCGATCGTGATTCTTGATCATGATTTTCGATCGAGCGAGATTCGGGGAGGGCACGACTTCAGTCGTGCCGTTAAGGCGGCAAAATCGATGGGGCTTCAGCCCCTGAGGTTTCGCTTCCGATCTCACTGGAATCCTCAGAGACTGTACGCCAGATTCCAACTCAAAATTGGAAATGATACAGTCCGGACTGCATAGCGATATGCAGAGAGTGGCAGAAATGTCCACTCCACTTCGCTAGAGCTATCCTCAGCGGCTAAAGCCGCTTGGGGCATGGGCTCTGAGCGGCACGGCTTAAGCCGTGCCCTTCCCCAATCCTGATTCAAGCTAAGAGCGATTCAAGCTAGAGGCTAGGAGCTAATAGCTAGGAGCAGGGATTGTGTGCGGAGCGTAACAATGCGAGCGAAATTCCTTGTCGGGTAAGTTCCGACCTGCACGAATGGCGTAACGAAAGTGCGACTGTCTTGCCGACTGACACGGCGAACTTGTAGTGCCGGTGAAGATGCCGGTTGCCCGCAACTAGACGGAAAGACCCCGTGCACCTTTACTATACCTTTACTATGAACTATGGCACTTGCTGCGCAGGATAGGTGGGAGGCTTTGATTCCAGGCTCTCGGGCTTGGAGGAGCCAACGGTGAGATACCACCCTGCGAGTTCTGTGGTTCTAACCTACTCCCGTAAACCGGGAGAGGGACATAGTAAGGCGGGTAGTTTGACTGGGGCGGTCGCCTCCTAAACGGTAACGGAGGCGCGCGAAGCTACGCTCAGGCTGTTTGGAAATCAGCCGACGAGTGCAAAAGCATAAGCGTGGTTGACTGCGAGTCCTACAAGACGAGCAGGTACGAAAGTAGGCTTTAGTGATCCGGTGGTTCTGCATGGAAGGGCCATCGCTCAACGGATAAAAGGTACGCCGGGGATAACAGGCTGATCGGAGCCAAGAGTTCATATCGACGCTCCGGTTTGGCACCTCGATGTCGGCTCATCGCATCCTGGAGCTGTAGAAGGTTCCAAGGGTTAGGCTGTTCGCCTATTAAAGCGGTACGTGAGCTGGGTTCAGAACGTCGCGAGACAGTTCGGTCCCTATCTGTTGTGGGCGCAGGAGATTTGAGAGGACCTGTCCTTAGTACGAGAGGACCGGGATGGACGAACCTCTTGTGTTCCAGCTGTCGTGCCAACGGCATAGCTGGGTAGCGAAGTTCGGTTGTGATAACCGCTGAATGCATATAAGCGGGAAGCACTCCTCAAGATGAGATCTCCCAACCCGTAAGGGATAAGAAGGGCCCAGGAAGACCACCTGGTTGATAGACGGGAAGTGAAAGCGCAGTAATGTGTGAAGCTTACCCGCACTAATCGCCCGTTCGGCTTGACCATAAAATTTACTCGGTGCACAGAACCAGCTGTCAGCATTCCGCTTTCAGCTTTCAGCTAGAACCTGAGCTGATTGAAAGCAGAATTTTTCCCTCCCGCCCGAACCTGGGGCCGGGGATAGAAGAACACGCTGACAACTGGGCGCCGACGAGCTTTGTGAAAACAAGCCAAGCTTTGTAGTGAGCAGCTGAAATCGGAAGTAAACCAAGATGAAAGTAAGCTGCAACCAATCTATTCAGTTGTGAGGCATTGTCCTCATGATCTTTTACAATCAGCTGCTAGCTTCTGGCTGCTGGCTTCTAGCTCAACATCGTTGGGTTAAGGGCTAGCGCTCCGGAGCGGGCAGCACGACAAGTTTGCGGTGGTTCTTGCCGGAGTTGAGCTGATGCTCCTCTGTTGGCAATGACCAAGCTAATAGCCAGGAGCTAGAAGCTAGCCGCTACGAATGTCGGTGATCTTACCGCGGGGGATCCACCCGTTCCCATCCCGAACACGGAAGTTAAGCCCCGCAGGGCCGATTGTACTGCACGCGAAAGTGTGTGGGAGAGTAGGTCGTCGCCGGCTTAAATAAAGGCCACGTTGCGAAAGCAGCGTGGCCTTTTCCGTTTCTGATGTAACATCTTGCGGTATTAGACGACTCGATTTCTAGCATGCCAGATCAAGCGCAGCCAACCGTCGTCAAGGGTCAGGATCCACTGGACCGTCTAGATAACTTCGTAAATCTCACCTATCTAATGGATCAGGGGCGTGCCTACCGCAACGTCGGTCAGCTCCACTGCCCCAAATGTGGCGATGCGCGGCGGATGGACGTGACCGTCCTGCTGAAGCGCAGCGGAAGCTCACTTGACGCCCCCATGCTTGTAACAATGACTTGTAGTGCAGTGCGACACTTTGTTCACGGGTCTGGTTTATGTCGGCCCCGACGGGAAGAACTTGGCTGTGCTTCCGTCGACCTATGGCGGCCTCACGACGCCTCACACTCCTGCGGGCGTCGCCTACTACTTGGACCAAGCGCAGAGATCACGGTCGGTAGGCGCAAATTCCGCGGCTGTCGCTATGTTCCGTGCAGCTCTTGATCAACTGCTCTTCGAGCAAGGTTTTCAGAAGGGGATGTGGGGACAAAAACCGGCGGAACTGGAAGCAGCTGTAAAGGCTAAGACGGCGCCAAAGTGGGCGTACGAGCTAGATGGGGAGTTTCTGAGCATCATGAAGCAGCTTGGCGATGGTGCCATTCACCCGAACGACGGAAATGTCGCGAGCCAAGTCAGGCTCGACGGGGCGCTCTTGGAGAAACTCACGCACACCTTCCAAATGCTCTTGTTCTTGATTCACGAGCTGCCTTATGAGAAACAAAAGCGGCTTGACGGCCTTAAGGCGGGAATCATAAAGAAGTGAGGCCGATTGTGGGAGCCCGGTGGCTTGTTACCTGTCCAGCTAGGCTTCCACATTACTCATGATTTCTCCCGTGCTGGATTTTGACATCCACCTTTACCGGTCCCAAGCTCTTTGATCTCTCCAGACTGATGGAGTCTGGTAAGAGTGTATCCCCTGCCATGTGCACGCTAGGTACACGAAAAACCGCCTGGAAACAGTGTGAGCCCTGAAGTTGATGCACTAAGAATTGCAGATCTAGCAACTCCGACTCCAAAATTAGCTTTTCGATCGCGTAGATAGCAGGTGAATGTAGGCCCGCGAAAATCACAACATCATGCTCGCTCAGTACCCGCGGCAGTCTAGTAACCAGCAGAAAATCTTCGGTCACACGACCATCCTTCGTGCTCGGGATCGCTAGGATGTTTCGATTGCGATCCACAATTCCGCAGACCTCCGTCTCGTAGCTGACTCCAGCCTGTAGACCTTCTAATTTGCGTCTAGGCGACAGGTTCGCGATTGAGTACGGGAAATGAACACGGAATCCAGCACCTTGCCAATGAAAAGCTGGGCTGTGAGTGGAACCCATTAGTGATCGAGTGGTAAGGTTCGACGTCGAGCTCCCGATCACCACCCAGTCGGTGTCCACGCTGGGCGGATACGCTTGGGGCACGATCTCTTGTGCAACTCCTAACCAGTCTCGGATGCGCCGAACCACATGACGCTGATTTGGATAGAAACCGTCGGGACCCAACGGCAGACTGGGATGATCACGAGAAGGGAGTAGGTCAAACGCGCTCGTTGGCAGGAAAAGATCTTTTGCAAGATCTTGCGCCCGGAACCTTCCTTCCACTTTGGCCTCCTCAAACAGCGCGAGCGATTCCACAACCTTATAGAGGGCACCACCTGCAGCACCGAGCACTCCGGTCAGAATCGCTTTTCCCGCTTCTCGCCTGTTAAAGAGCTGACCTGGTTTGCGACTTGGCTTGGAGTCACGCATTCTGGTTGCGCCGTCCTTCGCCGAGGAGCTTACATTTACAAGGCGGGGGGATCGCCCTGTCCTGCATATCTTACTCTCGACGGGCGGGTGGCCCACTCTTTGTTTCAATCTTGAGGGTGCCCGATCCTTTCGCATTCTGTGCGAAAGGGGGGCTTTTCATCGCCCAGGTAGCAGCAGAAAAAACCCTGTGAGCAGCGCCCGTGGAATCCCACCCTTGCAAAAAGCGCAAGGATGGGGCACCGGGCTGTCCATTTCTGGACGTAGTTATTTCGCAGAAGTGAGGTTTGCCGCGCGTAGCACGGCCTTCTCGGCGGCTTGGGGTAGCTGGACAGGGACGAAATATTCTTCGGGATAAAGATAATCTTCGCCCGACTCGTCAATCACGCGGAGTTGATGGTGCTTGGCGGCGGCTTGGTCGGCTACGACCTGGTACAGCTTTCGCAGCTCCAGCGATGCGGGATAGTCCTTGTTATTCACGCACACGACGAATCGGGGTTGTGGCTCAGTTCGTTTCATTGCTCGGTCGTTGGCTCAGTCGTTGTCGTAGCTCAGAATGCGCTTGATTTTGAATTCTCTTGTCCCGATGCCGTGGGCCTCGTACCAGTGAAGTTCGGCCTGACATATCGTACCATCGGCAAGTTCGATCGCGGCGGTTCCTTTCAGCTTCCTCCATCTGCCTGGGCCGTACAGCTTTCGTAGCCGCTTCCTTTCCCGGATTCCCTTGCCGGACGCGATCGTCTCGACGTCCGAGATGCGACCGATGATCTTGAAGCGCATGCAGAATCAAAGACCAACGTCGCCCACCTTGTCTGTGATGGATGAACATTGGTGAACCTTAGCTTAGCCAGCGATCGCCACCAATTCCACCGGCGTCAAAGCTCCGGAGATGAGGCCCATATTCACATTCTTGAGCATCAGGGGCGCTTGCTCGCCCATTAAAACGTGCACTCCGAGAACCGGAGGACCGGATGCGCTTTGCGCCATCATGCGCTGCATGAACTCAATGGCGAATTGCCGCCGGTCGCGCTGGTGATCGATGCGAAATCCCGCTGCCTGCAGCGCCTGGCGATAGTCGTCCACGCTGGCGACGAAGCTGGTCTCGGGCGTCTGTGCCCAGGGCACGGGGAAGGCAATCGTTGCGTCGTTGCTGCGCATGAGGTCGTAGATGGCGAAGCGGGCGCCCGGCTTGAGCACGCGCGCCACCTCGCGGAAGACCCCGGCCTTGTCGGCGATGTTCATGCCGACGTGGATTTCGTAAGCGCCGTCGAACGTGTCCGAAGCGAAAGGCAGCTCGAACGCACTGGCTTGGCGGAATGTCACCTTCTGGTCGAGCTTGACCCGGCGAGTGAGGCTCTCCGCTACGCGAACAAACTCCTCGGTCAGATCGATGCCCGTGACCTGGCAGCCGCGCCCGGCAAAGTAGCGCGCCGGGCCTCCTATGCCGCAGCCGACGTCGAGCAGATGCATGCCGGGGCGAAGCTGCATGAAGTCTGCCAAAGCCTGAGTCGCTTCGCGACCGCCAAGATGGAATTCGTCAATTGCAGCAAGGTCGTCGGCGCGTAATTGCTCAACGTTCTTGCCGGCGCTACGCAGCACGCCCATAATTTTGTCTTCCAATTTTCCGTGCGTGTAGTAGTTCGCGACCTGCTGTTCGACGCTCATGGATTTGCCCCAATCTCAGGAGTTTTTATAGGTTACAGGAAAACCGCGAGAGGCGGGCGGCCCCCTCTTTGTCTCCTCAGGACCTGGGGGGTGCCCATCCTTTCGCGCTTTTTGCGAAAGGTGGGTCTTTCCATCTGAGACCCCCGAGAGCCCTGGAAGGTCGGAATCCCACCCTTGCGCAACGAACGCGCAAGGATGGGGCACCGGCGTCCGGAATCCCGCCGAACTGAGGCGAGAGGTCTCAAGCGCCGGCTTCCTGTCCCAGACGCCCATTCCCGCTCTTGCCGATGGGACAACAGAAAGTTGTCGTATTCTTACGTGAACGGAAAATGGGGGCGGGTCAAACGGTATTTTGTTTGCCATGAAATTCAAACTTGATGGATTCCGAAAGGCATACCAATGAGAACTCAGATCGGGCCGCAGATTGTACACATGTTAGGTATGGCAACGCTGGGGCTCATGCTGAGCATGGCGGCATCGGCTCAGGCAAAGCCTTCCATACCTCCACACGCAAAACTGTCGCCCCTTTTTAATGGAAGGGATTTGACCGGCTTCGACACCTTGCTCGAGAAACAAGGTATGAACAGCGATCCCAACAAAGTCTTTCAGGTTGAAAAAGGCATGCTGCACATCTCGGGGCAAGAGTTCGGCGGGCTTGTAACCCAGAAGGAATATGAAAATTATTACCTGCGCGCCGAATTCAAATGGGGCGAAAAGACGTATCCGCCACGCGACGGGAAGGCCAGGGACAGCGGCATTCAATACAACATCACGGGGCCGCTCAAGGTCTGGCCGCGGATGATGGAATTTCAGATCAATGAAGGCGGCACGGGCGATATGTGGGTGGTCGGCGGCACCGGCGCGACCGTGGACGGCAAGGTGTACGAAAGCACCTCATCCGGGCCTGGCGCATATATTCGCATCCCGCATATTGGCAGGGGCCCGCTGGTCAATGTCACCGGCCACCGTGATCCGGTAAACGATCTGGAACGGCTGCACGGAAAATGGAATGTCCTGGAACTGGTGGTTGATCACGACCGGATTATGTATTTTGTAAACGGAAAACTCGCCCTCCTGGGAACGAATGCAAACACCACCAGAGGCAAGATCCTCTTTCAATGCGAAGGGTCGGAAGTGTATTTCCGCAACATGAAGATCGCGATGCTGAAATAGTTGATGCTGAAATAGTTAAGGAGGCGTCGAATTGAATCGCCGGCAGGTTCCAGGTACTACGGCTGGCACGCTTGCAGTCGATCCGAAATTGGCGCTCCTCATACAAGAGTCCCAGATATGTGCGTTCGTGGAATCCCACCCTTGCGCAGCGCAAGGATGGGGCCCCCGGCATTTCCTGCTTAGCGAATCCGAAAAAGATGACGAGCCGGGCATTTGCGGTGTATGCTCCCGTGGGCCGGGTGAGAGGAATGAAGTCCTGGCTCCTCCATCTATGTCGACTATCAATGTAGAGCGCGTCGGAGCTGCAATTAGTTCGGGGAAAAAGCTGGGTGCCACGACCTTCACCGGTCGTAACGGGATTTTGTGCCGCTATTTTTATTTTGCGATGTCGTTGGTGTTGGCGGGGATTGTGTTTTCAGGCTTCAAGCGGACCGTCAACCAGAACCTGTTTCATCCCGCCATCCCGCGGCCCTTCATTCTTTGGGTTCATGCCTCGGCTTTCACTGCTTGGGTGATCTTTTTTATTAGTCAGTCTGCGCTGGTGCGGGTACGCAAAGTCAGTTGGCATCGCTCCATTGGATGGTTTGGCGCCGGACTGGCAACGGTGATGGTTCCGCTGGGCGTTGCTACCGCCATCGTGATGGCGCGCTTTGACATGGTTAAACTCCATGTGCCCGACGCGGATGCTTTTCTGAGCATCCCGTTCTACGACATGATCGCGTTTGGCGTATGCATTGCGCTGGCCATCTATTGGCGCACGAAAGCGGAGCTGCATCGCCGACTGATCTTCATCGCAACCTGCGGGCTCATGGACGCGGCCTTTGGGCGCTTTGATTACTTGTTTAACAATAATCTCTTCTTTCCTTGCCTGGACCTGCTGATTCTTCTCGGCGTGGCGCGCGATCTGCTGGTGGATCGGCGCGTTCATAAGGTGTATCTCTATACGCTGCCGTTGTTGATCGTTGGTCAAAGCCTCTCGCTATATATGTGGCGAGGCAATCCCACCTGGTGGCAGGGGATCACGCGCGCGATTCTTTTCTAGAAATCAGAAAAAGAGCCCCAGCCCGTCTGTCCCGCTGAACCCGCTTGCCCTTCCCCTTCACCCGCCGCGCGAATCGTTGCTTGACCACCTTCATCACCACCGAAGGATCGCCCACTTCCGGTTCCGTCATGAGCAGATGAAAATGCTCGGGCATGAGGACATATCCGTGCACCACGAAGCGGTACTTGCGGCGGGTCTCTTCCAGAAGCTTCAGGAAAAGGTCGCGGCGCCCGGCGGTTCCCAGATGAGGCTCACGGCGATAGCAGCTGCAGGTAATGAAATGCAGGTTCCGGGTGCAGTAGTAACGGTGCAGTCCCTTCGTCACCCGATCACATTACACACAAAGTTCGAACCTGACTGTGATCCCCGAACACTCCGGCGGTGACGAAACCCACTCATTCGCAAAGAACGTGAATGAGTGGGGCACCCGGCTTTCCACATTGTCCGAGCAGATTTAGGAAGAGCCCTGTGAGCAGCGTCCGTGGAATCCCACCCTTGCAAAAGCGCAAGGGTGGGCCACCGGCGCTATAAGTCGACTCCCGATCTGGAAACATCGGCCTCATCTGCGATACACTTCCGCGTCGAAGCTGAATCGGGGGAATTCGTGGCAACGTTGCGCCAGCCCGAGTTTGAAAGCTCACCTGTAGCAGTCCGCAAAGCCAAGCCAGAAGACGCCTCCGTCTGTGGCCGGATCTGCTATGAGGCCTTCACGAAGATTTCGACTGACCACGCTTTTCCGCCCGACTTTCCGTCGGTTGAGGTGGCGACGGGCGTTCTTTCCATGATGTTCGCTCATCCCGGTTTCTATTGCGTGGTTGCAGAATCGGGCGCCCAGATACTGGGCAGCAACTGCCTTGACGAGCGGTCTGCGATTGCAGGCGTTGGGCCGATTACCATCGATCCTGAGGTTCAGAATAAGGGCGTCGGACGCGCGCTCATGGAAGCGGTGCTTGCACGCTCCGCGGAACGGCGCTACCAGGGTACGCGCCTTCTGCAGGCAGCCTTCCACAACCGGTCACTTTCTCTTTACACCAAGCTCGGGTTTGACACGCGCGAGCCGATATCCACGATGCAAGGCCCAGCGATCAAGGCCGCGACTCCGGGCTACAGGGTACGTCCTGCGCGCATTTCGGATCTGGAGGAGTGCAACCGGCTTTGCCGAAGCGTACATGGTCACGACCGCGGCGGCGAACTCCACGACGCAATCGAACAAGGGACAGCGGTTGTCGCCGAGCGGGAAGGTCGAATCGTCGCGTATGCTACGCTGATCGGTTTTTTCGGACACATGGTCGGCGAGGGCAACGCTGATGTCCAGGCGCTGATCGCCAATGCGGATGTGTTTGTGGGGCCCGGTGTTCTCGTTCCGACGCGAAACGCGGGTCTGTTCCGATGGTGCCTGGAGAACGGCCTCCGCGTGGTGCAGCCGATGACCCTCATGGCCCTTGGCTTCTACAAAGAACCTGCTGGGGCTTATCTTCCGTCAATACTTTATTAGAGCGCTTGACCCGAGGGTGCCCCGTCCAAGCTCTGCTTGGGCGGGGTGTTTGTCAGTCAGAGAATACAGGCGCGAAAAGCAGGTCCCCGTTCGACTCCCCCTCGTTTGCACTCGAGGTCCGCTCAGGGCAGGCTCTCCACTTCGCTTGTTTCGCTGCGCTCCGGTCGGGATGGCGAGCTTTATAGAATGGGCAAACAAAAACCCCGCCCAAGCAGAGCTTGGACGGGGCACCCTTGAGAGTCATAGTCGGGTCGCCGGTAAAATGGACATCGCGTAAGCTGTTGTGACGGCTTTCATTGGAGGGCGCGTTGGAGAGGCGAGATTTTGTCACGTCGGCGATTGCGATGGCGGGGGCCGCGTTGAGCGGCGGTCAGGTTCTGGCGATGGCGCAGTCTCCGCGGGAGTTCTATCAGCTGCGAAAGTACGCGTTGAAGACGGGACCGCATCTGGCGTTGAGCCAAGACTATTTTGAGCGTGCTTTGATTCCGGCGCTGAATCGGATGGCGATGGCACCGGTTGGTGCTTTCAAGCTGGATATCGGTCCGGAGACGCCGACATACTACTTGTTGATTCCGGCAACCTCGGTGGATGCGCTGGTTACGCTGGACACGCGGCTGACAGAGGATATGGAGTTCATGAAAGCGTCTGCGGCGTTCTGGGGCGCGCCGGCGTCGGCGCCAGCGTTTGAGCGAGTGGAAAGCTGGCTGATGGCGGCATTTGCGGGGTGGCCGAGAGTGGTTGCGCCGAAGGGCGGAAGGAGAATTTTTCAACTGCGAACGTACGAGAGCGCAAGCTATGCGGGACATATCCGCAAAGTACAGATGTTCAATGAAGCGGAAATCGGGATCTTTACGCGGACAGGATTGACTCCGGTGTTCTTTGGAGACACGCTGATAGGGTCCGGGATGCCGAGCCTGACCTACATGCTGACATTTGTGGATGTGGCGGAGTTGAATGCGAAGTGGAACGTATTTGTGAATGATCCAGGCTGGAAGGAGCTCTCACAGAGGCCGCAGTATGCGGATGCGGAGATTGTGAGCAATATTTCCAATTTATATTTGAGTCCATTGGGCTGTTCGCAAATTTAGAGTTTGCAAGTTTAGAGGAAGAGTTCCTGCGGCCGACTATCACGCGAAAGAAACCCCCCGCCCAAGCGGAGCTTGGACGGGGCACCCTTGAGAGTAGATGGCAGCGGAGGAAAAATGCCGACCCACACGCTGGACCCGAAGCTCCAGGAATTGCTGAGCGGGCGCTACATTGCGACGCTCGGAACCGAGAATCAGGATGGGACCATTCATCTGACTGCAGTCTGGTACCTTTTCGAGTCGGGTAGTTTGTTTGTCGCGACGTCTTCCAAGACTCAAAAAGCTCGAAATGTGGCGGCGCGACCGAAAGCGTCGCTGATGGTGGACTCGCGAAAGCCTGGGACGGAGCGAGGTGTCACTGCTTCCGGAAAAGTGGAATTGATTTCGGGGAAGCAGTCCCAGGAAATAAACCGGCGGATTCACAGCCGATACTTGAGTGCAGCAGCAATTTCCGATCCCCACATCGGACCGGTGTTTGCATCGTTTGACGATGTCACGATACGGCTCACACCTGTTTCGTGGATCACGTGGGACATGGCCGTGCTTGACGCCCAGGCCTTTGGAGGGCGATTGGGCGGAACGCCCGGTTACATGCTGCCGCTGGATTGACGGTGGTGCTCCGCCTTCACGCGGACTCAGGCTCTTTGCTAACCTTCCTCCAACTTCGGGGTCTTTAGGAGTCATGAATCGGCTCTCGATACGAAGATCAAGTGCGCCGTGGGGCGTTCTGATGCTGGTTGCCGCTTTCGCCGGTTGTGGCGGCTCTTCTGGGAGTTCCGGACCAAGCCCTGGCCCGCCCGTGGTGGCACCGAGTGAGGTGCTGTACGCAGGCTTTCTAACTCCCAATGGTGGCGGAGGTGGAGGTCAGATACTGCCCATGAGCCTGGACGCGAGCTCAGGCGCGTTGACCCCTTTAACCGGAGTGCAAGGACCTGGGAATCCTGTGACTCTGGTTGCGGACTCGGGAAGAAAGTTCCTTTACGCTTCCGACTTCAACACAGACATGGTCTACGCGTATTCCATCGATGCGGCGACCGGGAATCTGACCCCACTCAGCAATTCTCCATATTCAACTCCGTTTTTTGGAAACGGTGGGCCGCTGGGCATGGATCCTGCCGGCAAATTTGTGTTTTTTGTGGCCGATCCGAACGGGGATATCGTGACGTTCATAAGAAACAGCTCCAACGGAACGTTGACACTCTCGTTGGCTCCTGTGGCTCAGGATACGAACCAGCCGATCGAGCTGGTGGTTGATCCTTCGAGCAAGTTCTTATACGCCGCCGACCATTCCGACCCGTCCGGGAATGAGATTTCCGTGTTTTCTATTGATGGCAGCACCGGCGGCCTGACTCCCGTACCGGGCTCGCCGTTCACTTTTCAGGCAAATAGCGGGCCGTGGGGGATGGCAATCAGCAGTACGGGCAAGTATTTGTACACAGCGCTATCCAACGCCAGTTCGGTCGCCGCATTGAGCGTGGACAGCTCTACCGGAGCGGTTACTCCACTCCCGAGCTCACCTTTCCCGACGAACTTTATTCCCGAGCAGTTGACGCTTCACCCTTCCGGCAAATTTCTCTATACCGGCAACGTGGGACTGGGAAGTATCTCGGGATTTTCGGTTGACGCGGCTAGCGGGGCATTGGCGCCAATCAGCGGCTCTCCGTATGGAGGTGTCGGCCCAACCACTCTAGCTCTTGATCCCAGCGGCAAGTTCTTGTTCTTTTCCGAGAGCTTTCCGTCCGCTCAGCTGGTCGAGTAGCGGATCGACCAAACAAGTGGTGCTCTTTCGCCCGCAACAAGTACACTGTTGTCGAACGGTGCGCCGTCGGCGCTGACGGTGATTCTCCTGCCTTGAGGACGCGAGAGTGGGCAAAAACAAATCGCTTCGCTCAGATCAATTTCCCAAGGCTTGAGCAAGTATGGCCGATCCCTGCGGCGGTTGCGTTCGAGCTGATCCTCGAGCTGTCTGCTCGGGGTGGTGGCGGTCGGTTCGCGGCCGGATGCGATCTGGCGGGCGTGGGTGCCCGCCCCACAAAGATGGGCTTTCGCTAAATAAATCCCTTCAATATGGCTTATAAGGTTTTTTAATAAGACGGGGGACAGAGCTTCGCGATATCCTAGCAGTCGAGAACCAGCCGTCGCATCCCCACTGTTTATGTCTGAGTTCTAAACACATCTTTAAGGAGATTCATGTCGAACGATCTGCGCAGCTTTCTGGCACTTTCGTATGACCAACTGGAACAGTTAAATCTGAAGGCGAAAGAGCAGCGCAAGAACCGCGTTGCCATGCACAAGATCCAGGAAGACCGGCTCAAGTACCTGACCGACGAAAAGCACATTAAGGCAGTGACCGTGCTTTTCAGCGATCTGGAAGGCCGGTTGCACATGCTGGACTACGACAAGAAGTTCCTCATCAAGAGCTGGGACAATCTTACGTTTGACGGCTCTTCGATTCGCGGGTTCACCGCGCAGCGGGAAAGCGATCTGCGGCTGGGGATTGACTGGTCCGCGTTTTACTGGGCACCGGCGGACTATTTCGGTTCGGGCAAAGTGCTGGTGTTCGGCGACGTCATCGACAAGGGGGGCACGCCATACGGTGCCGACATTCGCGGCATTCTGAAGTTGTATGCCGACAAGCTCTACAAGGAAGACGGCTACACCCTGAACGCCGCCAATGAGATTGAGGGTTTCCTTTTCAAGGGCCCTGATGCGGAGCGGCGCTACCACGAGACTGGGAAGTTCGAGTACGTCAACACCGGCGGTTATTATCACTCGCTGCCTGGGGATCTGTTGCGCACGTTTATCGACACCACCGCGGAAGTGCAGCGCGCCATGGGCTTCCAGAATGAGAAGGACCATCCGGAAGTGGCGCCCTCGCAGTTTGAAATCAATTATGGATACGGAGAAGTGGTGGCTGCGGCCGACCAGATCCAGATTTACAAGCTGGTTTGCCGGCAGGTTGCGACCAACATGGGCCTGACCGCCAGCTTCCTGCCGAAACCGGTGGTGGGCGTGAATGGCAGCGGCATGCACACGAACGTATCCATCAGCAAGGGTGGCAAGAATCTGTTCTGGGACCCTAAGGGTGAGGAGAAGCTTAGCAAGCTAGGCTGGTCGTTTGTAGACCGTGTCCTTACTCACGGCAATGATATCTGTCTGCTGCTCAATCCAAGTGTGAATGCTTATCGGCGGCTGGATCCGCACTTCGAAGCGCCGAACCAGCTCAAGGCTTCGGCGGTGGATCGCGGGTCGATGATCCGCATTCCGATCGGCAACGAGAAGAGCATGCGGGTGGAAGTGCGTTCGGTAGCGCCGGATGCGAATCCTTATATGGTGATGCTCTCGATCTTCAAGACTGGCATCGACGGGGATACCGCAAAAATCAAGAACCTCCGCCAGGCCCAGCGTTACCTGCCGGACAACATCTACGACGCGATGGCCAATTTCGACAAGGCGGAATGGACCACCACGCTTTTTGGCAAGGATGTGAAAGCGCGATATCTGGACTTGAAGAAGGCTGCTGCGGACCGCTGTCCGCGGCTGCTGGGCACCTTTGTTAAGGCGCCTGAAGTGCAGTATCACCACGACGTTTACAACCAGTTCCTGTGGAATTTGTTCTAGATCCGCGGGTGTTTGGAATTCGGTGCGAGAAGGCCACGCCTGGAAATGAGCGTGGCTTTTTCTTTTTTGTGGTCGTTGGTCCGGTTAAGCTTTACAAATGTTTGCCGGAATTGACTGTGTCTTTACATTGCAGGCAAGCTCTTATTTCATAAAATAAAGAATTGTTCGCGATTGTCATGAAGGGGTGCGCGCGTGAACCGAGTGGCGGTAGTGACGCTGGGGATCGTTCTGCTGTTTTGTTCGCACGAGCTGCTGGCCCAGCACGGTGGTCACGCCGGCGGTCTCGGCAGCGGCGCGCCTCGCAGTACCGGGACCGGCGGGAGCACCGATTCGAGTCTGCAGGATTTCAATCATGCGCTGGCGGTTCAAGCCACGCCTGACCAGGTTACGCAGTTCCAGACGCTGGCGAAGAGTACGGCGGCGGCCCGGAACCAGGCCCAGGAGCTCCTGCAATTGGCGACGAAGGCGGACCGCACGGCTGACTTCTCCAAGCAAACTACCGCGCTGAAGGACGCGCTGGAAGATGCGCAGGGAGGTAACAAGTATTTTGTGAAGAGCTTTTCAAAATCGCAGAAATCTGGATTGAAGGAATTGACCAAGAAGCTGGAGAAGGCGGATTCCGAAGTGGCAAAACAGAGGAAGGCGCTGGATCAGCAACTTGGGCGAACCAAGGGCGAGAGTGCGGCAATCGCCGGTACGGCGGACAAGCTGGAAAAGGCGCTGACGGAATTTCAGACGCAGCAGTTGAGTCTGGGCAAAGAGATGGGAATTGAGGTCCCGGCGTCGTGAGATTGTGTGGCGCGGACTGTAGCGCCGCCGTCCCGGCGGCTGTCGTGAGGGCGTCCCGCCCTCGCCACAAGGGGCTGGATACACTGCGTGTTGTAGAGTTGGCGCGGTCGAAACTCGCGATGGTTGCCGAGTTCTGGTTCTAGTTTCAAAAGCGGTCGAGTAGAAACCGGAAACTGCATTGCCCGCCTCCACCGCCGAGGGCAGGATGCCCTCGGGACAGCCGGCGAGACGCCGGCGCTACAGCAAATCACGCTTAGAACAACGCGGTGGGGCGGCGTTTCCAGTTCTTGCCTTTTTCCTTCGAGATGTTTTCCATGTCGTTGACGTAGGTGCCGGCCTGGGTCAGGACGTGGTGCAGGTCGTTTCCGACACTGATGAAAGTGAAGCCTTTTTCCAGAAACTCGCCCACGCGAGCGGTGCCGAACAGGAAGATTCCGAGAATAAGATTATTCTTGCGCGCGCTGTCGACGAGCTTTTGGGTAGCCGCGCCCAGTTCCGGCGAAGTATACATGTGCGGGAATTCGTATTTTTCGTAGAGGCCCATGGACATGCAAAGGTCATTCTGGCCCAGGAACAGGATGTCGACGCCAGGCACGGCCGCGATCTCGGCGATGTTGTCGATGCATGACGCAGTCTCCACCTGCAAAGCTACGATGCCGTTGTTATTGAAGTTGCCCGCGTATCCCAGCAGTCCGGCTCTGTTCATGCTGCGCTGCGGGAAGTACACCGAGCGGGTACCGGTCGTGGGGTACTTGGTGCAACTGATCGCCTGGCGCGCTTCTTCAGCGGTGTTGATGTAGGGCACGAGAACTCCGTCCGCGCCCATATCGAGGGCTTGCTGGATTCCCGGGCGATCGTCGTAGCCGCCCACGCGGACCATGGATTTGGCGCCGCCATTCGAAATTCCAGAAAGCATGGCGGAAAGTTTCTCGTAGCCCATGGGGCCGTGCTGGGTATCGACCAGCAACCAGTCATAGCCGCTGTGTGCTAACTGCTCGGCGACGGTCGGGCTGTGCGCGTTCAAGAACAGGCCCATCTTGGGCGTGCCTTCGCGCAACTGCTTTTTGAAATCTGCGCCACTGACGGTGGCTTCGGGCATGGCTCATCCTCCTGAGAGTAATTGAAAGTTTCCTAGTGTAACCTACCGGACCAGCGCACGGGAGCGAGGACGCGAGGTTGGCCGCGATTCATCATGACCCTCGGACACTTGTTGTCGGACACTGGGTTTATGCAGTTCGGAGGGTTGGAAGGAGCAGCGTGTCAGGCTGCTCCCACGCGGCCGGTGGTTTGCGGTTGTGACTGCGCACGCTTGGGGCCACGCTTGCGAACCAGCAACAAACGGATGCGTTCCAATAATTCCACTGGCGCGTACATTCCTTTGGGCAGGAAGACATCGGCCTGGGTATCGCGGTCATAGATTCGGACTTTCCCCGAAAGCAGAATCGCAGGAGTTTGAGGCGAGATGGTCTTGATGGCCTCGATGAGTTTGCCTCCATCCACGCCGGGCATGACCAGGTCGGTGAGCACCAGGTCGACGCCGCCTTGCTTAAACCGTTCCAGGGCTTCTTCCCCGCTGCTGCAAGCAATCACGCGGTAGCCACGGGTTTCGAGCATGACTTTGCGAATGGAGAGAGACTGATCGTTATCGTCTACACATAAAATGGTTCGTTTCGGCTTCATTCCTGCTTCCGAGTGGCGGCCTGGAATGGCAAAGCGCCAAACCAGTCCGGCAAGTGTTTTTCCTAAGTAAGGAGAATTCAGAGCGAGACAAAATCCTAAAGGTAGAAGCAGCGGATGTAAAGTGACGCCGATGCCAATGGCAAACTAGCCCCATTGAAAAAGAATCCGGCTTGTGCATGGTTGTATTTTTTCGGGCGATTCTACGCCGGCACTCAGAAGAAAAGTTCACCGCGAAGGACTTCCACAGCATTTCCTCCCACGCGAACATTAACCACTCTGTCATCCCGGCGCGAAGCCCGGACAAAAATGCGGCTGGGCCGCAGCATCTCGACTCCCTGCTCGATGAGCACACGTTCGTCCGCCTGGGCCACGCCATTGGCCACCATCCAAGCGGCGGCGCAACCGGCGGCGGAGCCGGTGGCTGGGTCCTCGCCGTTGTAGAACAGCATGCGGGCGTGCAGGCGGGCTGCGGGATCGACCGTCTCCCGGGTTACGAAATAGAAAAACTTGCTGTCCCCGGAGCGCCGCAGATATTCACCCGCGGTGGTGAGATCCACTTGCAGGCGGCGCATTACATCCAGTCCACGCAGAGGAACTACGGTGAATGGAAGTCCAGTGGAAATGGTCTGGATAGGCAGCGAGGGGTCGATGTCGCCGTCGCGCAGACTGGTCGCCCGCACTACGGTTTCGCGATCATGTGTGAGACCGAATTTGGGCTCCGCCTGGGTCATCTCGCCGAAAACGGGCTGTCCCGACTCTTCTTCGAAGCGCACGGGGACCTTGCCCACGCTAAGCTCGAGAGCGACTTCGCGGGCCCCGGTCGAACCCCGTAACTGGAAAGCTGTGCCCAGCGTAGGATGGCCGGCAAAGGGCAACTCTTCCTGCACAGTAAAGATCCGGACCCGCACTCCCCGCTCCCGTTCGATTGCCGCATCGCGGGGGAAGATGAACGTGGTTTCCGAGAGATTCATCTCGCGCGCGATGGCTTGCATCTGCGAGTCGTGGAGTCCTCGTGCGTCGGGATACACGGCCAGAGAATTGCCTTCGAAGGGACGCGAAGCGAAGACATCGAACTGTACAAAGGAAAAACGGCGGAGGTCGGTACTCATGGCGATTTATTGTACCGCCAGTCGCGCCAGTAATTCGCCGGTGCGCGGGTCAGAACGATGAGCGGGCGGTTTGACTCAATTTCAGCCCCCGCGTATCCTAACGATTATGCGGCTACGCCCCAAGCCGGTGGTCCTGTGTTGTTGTACACGGATGCCGGGGTGTGGGTAGCGCGGACAGTTTTCCAGACACCCACCCGGCCAAGATCGGGTGGGTTTCGTTTTTGATCTGATTTCTCACCCTTATCGGAAAGCCGCAGCGGGACCGCACCGTAAACCCGGAGTTTTGCCGGATGATCCTAAATTATTGAGGAGAGCAACCATGAGCACTGCCACCGTAACTCCAGCCAGTTCCGTTCCTCGCATCAATGATGTCGCCCCAGATTTCACCGCCGAAACCACGCAAGGCACGATCCACTTTCACGAATGGATCGGCGATGGCTGGGCCATCCTGTTTTCACATCCCAAAGACTTTACTCCGGTGTGCACCACCGAACTCGGCTACATGGCGGGGCTGCAGCCCGAGTTCGCCAAGCGTAACACCAAGATTATCGGCTTGAGCGTGGACCCGGTAAGCGATCACGGCAGATGGGCCGCGGACATCGAGGAGACGCAAGGCCACAAGGTGAACTACCCGATGATCGGCGACCCGCAGCTCAAAATCGCCAAGCTCTATGGCATGTTGCCGGCTGAGGCGGGGGAGAGCTGTGCAGGCCGGACTGCGGCAGACAACGCCACCGTGCGCACAGTGTTCGTGGTTGGTCCTGACAAGAAGATCAAGCTCCAGCTCAGCTATCCGATGAGCACCGGCCGCAACTTTGACGAGGTCCTGCGCGTCCTCGATTCCATGCAGCTCACCGCCAAACACAAAGTAGCCACGCCGGTGAACTGGAAGCCGGGTGACGATGTCATTATTCTGCCGGCAGTGTCGAACGATGAAGCCAAGCAGAAATATCCGGGGGGCTGGAAGTCGCCCAAGCCGTATTTGCGAATCGTTCCCCAGCCGAAGTAGTAGGCGCGAAAAAATCTGGCCACGGATTAACAGGGATCCACTTTGAGTGTTCTCCAAGATCCGTGAAAATCCGTGTGAATCCGTGGCCGCTTTTACCTGGAGAAGGTCAGCTCTGGAACTCCCGCCAGCTCTTTAAACTCCTGCCCACTCAACCGCAGCGATGCGGCCAGCATGTTTTCCTCCAGATGTTCGAGGGAGGACGTTCCGGGAATAGGCAGCATCAGGGGAGAGCGCTGCAGCAGCCATGCCAGCGCCACCTGCAAGGGCTTGGCTCCATGCGCGCCTGCGATGCGCTGCACCGTTTCCTTGGCTGCCTGGCCGGCCCCCAGCGGGAACCAGGGGATAAAGACGATTCCGTTCTGCGCGCAATAGTCCACTACGTAGTCCCATTCGCGATCGGCGAAGCTGTAACGGTTCTGCACGGAGACTATGGGCACAATCTTGCGGGCCCGCTCGATGTGCTCCTGAGTGACATTGGACAGGCCGATGAGGCGAATCTTCCCCTCGGCGCGCAACTCGGCCAATGTTCCCACTGAGACCTCCAGAGGAACAATTGGATCGGGAATATGCAGCTGATAAACGTCGATGCGGTCCAGGCGCAGTCTTTTCAGGCTGCCCTCTACCGCCTTACGCAAATGTTCCGGGGTTGCATTGTGCGACCAGAAGCCCGGACCGGTGCGAACCCAGCCTCCCTTGGTCGCGATCACCAGGTCCTTGGGGTAGGGCGACAGCGCTTCCGCGATCAGTTCTTCGCTGACATTGGGGCCGTAGGAATCGGCGGTGTCGATAAAATTCACGCCCAGTTCCACGGCCCGGCGCAAGACGGCAAGCGCGCGGGCACGATCGTTTGGCGGTCCCCAGATTCCCGGTCCGGTAAGACGCATGGCTCCATAACCCAGGCGATGGACGGCTAGTTCGCCGCCCAGAGTTACGGTGCCGGCTGGCGATTTTGAGGTCATGGTTTTCTTGGACTGACCTTTCGATATTACTTTGATGGCTGAGATCTGCCAAGGGTAGGAATCGGAAACTGCCGAGCTTCGCTCGGCTTGGACGGGTGGGACGCCCGTCCCTACACGAGCATTCTGGTTCAATCTGTTCGGTACACGATCTTCCCGCCCACGATGGTCGCCACCACTTTGCCGGTGAATTGCCGTCCGTCAAATGGGGTGTTGTGCGATCTGGAGTGGGATTTCGCGGCTTCGAACGTCCAGCGTTTTTTGGGATCGAAAATAGTCACATCGGCCTGACTGCCACGGGCAAGGGTTCCGCGGCCTCTGAGGCTGAACACCCGGGCCGGGCCGGCAGTGAAAAGTTCGACAATTCTGCCGAGGGGGATCTTGTGATCGCGATGCAGGCAGGTCACGGCCAGGCCGAGAGCGGTTTCTAATCCCGTGATTCCGAAAGCGGCGCGCTCGAACTCGATGATTTTTTCATGGAGCGCGTGGGGCGCGTGATCGGTGGCAATCGCGTCGACGGTTCCATCTGCCAGAGCCACTACCATGGCTTCGCGATCCTCAGCGGAGCGCAGCGGTGGGTTCATTTTGAAGTTGGTATCGTACTCGCCGACATCCTGATCGGTGAGCGCGAAGTGGTGCGGCGTCACTTCACAAGTCACCCGCGACTTGCTGCGTTTGCCGCGGCGGACAGCCTTGAGCGCGTCAGCCGTGGAGAGGTGGGCAACGTGCAGGCGAGCGCCGGTGAACTGTTGCGCCAGTTGCACATCGCGTTCGACGATCGAGGCCTCGGCGGCTGCCTTCATGCCGCGCAGGCCCAGGCGAAACGAAGTTGGGCCGTCGTTCATGGAGCAACGTTCAGTCATGCGCGTATCTTCCGCGTGCTGAATCACGCAAAGATTGATCTCCGACGACAAGCGCAGCGTCTCGCGCATCACCGTGTCATTGAGGATAGGCTTGCCATCGTCGGTGACGCCCACGGCGCCGGCGCGCTGCAGGCCGCGAAAGTCGGTGAGCACCGCGCCTTTGCTGGCATGAGTCGCAGCCGCGATGGGGAAAACGTTGACGACCGCGCCGCGCTCCGGCTGCCGAATCCAGGTTACCCAGTCCGGCGAGTCGACGACGGGCTGCGTATTGGGCATGCAACAGACTGACGTGAAACCTCCGGCAGCGGCCGCAGCGGTGCCGGTGGCGATGGTTTCCTTGTAGCCCTGGCCAGGCTCGCGCAAGTGAACATGCAGATCGATGAAGCCGGGCGCAACGATCAGGCCCCGCGCGTCGAATTTGTCTTGTGCCGCGCCCCGTGTCTTGCCCGGAGGCGCGATCTCGGAAACCTGTCCGTCGCGCAACAGGACGTCCATCGGCGCATCGATCTTGGCCGCCGGGTCGATGAGACGACCGCCCTTGATCAGCAGGCTGTGATTTTCTCTCTTTGGATTCACATCGCCTTCTTAAGTAAAGACTCACCACAGGGACTCAGAGGCACAGAGAAATTCTTCAGATTTTCATCCAATGTGTTTTCTCCGTGACTCTGTGCCTCCGTGGTGAAAGAAGCCGCCCTCACCTTGCCCTCCCCAGCGCCTTGGCCAGGATGGCCATGCGCACGGGAACTCCGTTGTGGACTTCTTCGACGATGGCCGATTGCGGGCAGTCTGCTACTTCCCAGGTCAGCTCCAACCCGCGAATGATGGGACCGGGATGCATCAGCATGGCGTCTTTTTTGGCCAGCTTCAGCCGGGGCATGGTCATTTGATACCGGGCAATGTAGTCCTGCAAGCTGATCCTGGTGCCGGCCAGGCGCTCCTTCTGCACCCGCAAGGTCATGACTACGTCGGCGCCGTGAACCGCTTCTTCCACGGTGCGCGTGATGTGCAGCCCCGGCGCCAGGCTGGTCGCGGTCTCCGGCAGGAACTCAGGCGGCCCACAGAGTGTGATGCGCGCCGCAAACTTGCTGAGCAGGTGGATGGCGGAGCGCGCCACACGGCTGTGATAGATGTCGCCCACGATGGCCACCTGCAGGCCCTTCAGCGTTTTCTTGTGGCGCAGGATGGTGTAGGCATCGAGCAAGGCTTGCGTGGGATGCTCGTGCATACCGTCGCCCGCGTTGATGACCGGGATGTCCAGATATTTCGCCATCAGTGCCGCCGCGCCGGCCTGAGGATGACGGATGACGATGACGTCCGCGCCCACCGCGCGCAGCGTGTAGCCTGTGTCCAGCAGGGACTCGCCTTTTTCGATACTCGAACCGCTGGAGAGGACCAGCGTGGTCATCGCGCCCAGGGATTTTGCCGCAATTTCAAAGGAACTGCGGGTGCGCGTGGAGGCCTCGTAGAACAGAAGCAGCACCCGCTTGTCTCGCAGCAAAGCGCGGGGCTTCAGGGGATTCATGCGCCGGGCCAGCTTCAGGAGGCCCAGAATCTCCTCCGCTCCGAGATGTTCGATGCCCAGCAGGGAGCCGCGCGCAGCTTTGTTCATGGTTTGCACGGGTTACCGCATGGAAGACCAGCGCGTGAACGACTGGCGTACAAGCGACCAGCGCATGGACGAGCCACTCGCGCCATTGTCCGATTTGCGATCAGTCTTGCCGCTCGACCAACAGAACTTTTTCGAGATCATCCACCTCGCGCAGCTTGACTTCTATAATTTCGCGGTCGCTGGTCTGCACCTTGCGTCCGATGAAGGCGGCTTCGATCGGCAACTCGCGGTGACCGCGATCGATCAGCACGCAGAGTTGTACCTGCTTTGGACGTCCCTCGCGGAACAGGGCATCCAGAGCGGCGCGAATGGTCCGGCCAGTATAGAGAACGTCGTCGACCAGGATGATGTTCTTGCCTGCGATCGGAAATCCGATTTCGGTTTTCTGTACCACGGGCTTCGACCCCAGGGTGGAGAGGTCATCGCGATACAAGGTGATGTCCAGAGTGCCGACCGGCACCGGAGTTTTTTCGATGCGTGCAATCATCTGCCCCAGGCGCTGCGCCAGCGGCACCCCGCGCCGGCGGATGCCCACCAGTCCGAGGTCGTCGGCGCCATTGTTTTTCTCGATGATTTCGTGGACCAGCCGAACCAGGGTGCGCTCGATTTCGGAGGCTGACATCAGTTGGGACTTCTCGCGCAGGTTGGCTGGACGAGGAGAAGGTTTCGGAGTCATAAACGCTGCATCATACGCGGGCGACATGAGGTGGGGCAAGGCGGCGGAACGCAGCGTGACCTAACTGTTCCCGAATCATGAGGGTACGAACAATCGGGGAACGGAGATCCGCTGAACGCAACAGGTCAAGCAATACGAACCGTTGCAATCCTTGTGACTGTAGTGAGGCAACTCAAAGCTTCCGGACAGCACCCAACCTTCGAATTAGAAGTGCAACGATGAAGGGAGGCATGACTGTCATGCACCGTGGATACCGTTATCTCAGCTCACTCTTGCTGGCCGCAGCTTTCCTCGCCCCAGCAGCGACTACGGGCTGTACGACCCGGGGCTACCGGGTGTACGACCCGTACTACAACGACTATCACCGCTGGGACAATCACGAAACTGTCTACTACCATCAGTGGGCGGTCGAAAATCATCGGGACGATCGGGACTTTCGCAGGCTGGACCACGACCAGCAGAAGGCATATTGGAACTGGCGGCACAGCCATCACGACGATCATGACCATGATTATGATCATGACAGGCGGCCAGCAACGATCCCGATTTTGAAAGCAAAGCGGCTGACATCATCGGTCTATACTTGCATCCGCCGCAGCATGCAGCTGTGTTTTGCCTCGATGAAAAGACGGCGATTCAGGCTCTGGATCGGCTCGACCCGGTGTTGCCGTTGTCGCCGGGCCGAGCGGAACGGCATGGCTTCGAGTACTACCGTCACGGCACGCTCTCGTTATATGCGGCTCTGGATGTGAAGACCGGCGAAGTAGAAGGTAAAACGGCCAAGCGGCACACCAGCGCCGAGTTCATCGCCTTTCTGAATCAGTTGCTCAGCAAGACGCGGTGGGCGAAGGAAATCCACATCGTGCTGGACAATCTTTCGGCCCACAAGACCAAAGCAGTAGAGGAATTCTTGGCGCAGCATCCCAAAGTGCGTTTCCACTTCACTCCCACCTATTCCTCTTGGTTGAACCAAGTGGAGTTGTGGTTCGCTAAGATCCAGCGCGACGTGATCAGCCGCGGAATCTTCACTTCCGTTGCGGATCTGGCACGAAAGCTACGCAAGTACATCGAAGCTTATGCCAAATTAGCAAAACCTTTCCGCTGGACTTACACCGATCCTCAGAAGCGGATTCGCATTAACGAAATCACCGGGACGGCACTAGGCGCGGATGTCTCGCGCCTGGCTAGTCGCTTGGCCATTACGCTTAACCAGTAGAAGCAGGGCCGCGCCGGACGCGGCCCTTTCTTTCGCGTGGGTGCTTTCAGGCCGCTTTACCTTGTGCCAGCCCACCAAGGTTCGCCACATGGCTGGTCAGGGTTTCTACGGCTGCCTTAACCGCCTGCTGCCGGATTCCCGCCTGCTGAATTGTCGTTGCCGCACTGACGCCTGAGACAGCCACCAGGACTTCGTGTACGGCTCTTGCGTACTTCTCGTCGGGGTTCCACGGCGGAATGATGTGTATCTTCCCGTCTGGTCCAATCCAAATTCCGCCACCATCCGCAAATACTCCACTGGGCATAGTTCCTCCTTAGCGTTTCAAATCTCAAGCACGGCGGACGAACCGCTCGCCGTGCTTGAGTGCTTTTCAGCTGGGATGACGAGGCAACTGCACGCAGACTTCCGCAACCGGACCGGTTCGCTGCACCTGGACCAGAGCGCGTAAGGCATAGACTGAAATCGCGCTTAAGGCGATGGCGGCGGGACTGAAATTCCGGGGGAGACTGATTCTCTATCTCATCGGATAGGTGGGCTATCCGGAAGGATAGGCTCTTGGAATTCGCACGCCCTCATTCAATCTGGCAAAATAATGAGCAGAGGACAATATGGCTTCCAAGCGAATTCTTCTTTTGGCAGGCGATTACGTCGAGGACTACGAAGTAATGGTCCCTTTCCAGGCATTGCAGATGGCGGGACACACGGTGCACGCGGTTTGTCCGGAGAAGAAAACTGGGGAATTTGTGCGCACCGCGATCCACGACTTCGAAGGCGACCAGACCTACAGCGAAAAGCGTGGCCATAACTTCATGCTGAACGCCACCTTCGCCGACGTGAAAGCCGATATCTATGACGCCCTGGTCATTCCCGGAGGCCGCTCGCCGGAATATCTCCGGCTGAATCCCAGGGTGCTTGAAGTGGTGAGGCATTTTTTCCAGGCTCGCAAACCCGTGGCCGCGATCTGCCACGCCGCCCAACTGCTGGCAGCCGCCGGCGTGCTCGAAGGACGCCGCTGCAGTTGCTACCCGGCGGTCGCGCCGGACGTGGCAGCCGCTGGTGGCACCTACGTCGAAGTGCCCATGGACAAAGCCTGTGTCGACGGCAACCTGGTGACCGCGCCCGCGTGGCCGGCGCATCCGGCATGGTTGGCGTCATTTCTTACGGTACTGGGCGCAGGCATCCAGGTGACAGAGCGCGTTGCCTGATCGGGTTGTAGTCCTCCCTTCATTGTCACCCCGAGCGCAGTCCCGGGTTGCGCTGGCAAGCGTGGGACTTGGGTCTGTGCTGCACATGACACCAGCGTTGCGCCGGCAAAAACTCAGGTCCCTCGACAATCTTTGCTCGCGCGCCGCGCGAACAAGGATTGCTCGGGATGACGATTCTGGCGAAGACAATTCTCGTGAAGACAGCTCTCGCGCTGACAGCTCTGGTTAAGAAACCCGACGGGGTCTGCGAACGCGAGACTCAGTGTCGCTTCGTGTAATATCGAAGAGCTGGATGCCTGCGTTCATCGAAGCCGTGGAGCTGCGCAAGACCTACCGGGTGGGCAAGATTGATGTCCCTGCCCTTCGGGGGATCTCCTTCAGTGTGCAAAAGGGCGAGTTTGTAAGCGTGGTTGGCCCATCAGGTAGCGGCAAGTCCACGCTGTTCTACCTTCTGGGTGGGCTGACGCGCGCCGACTCGGGTCACGTGGTGATTGACGGAGACGACTTCGCGCAACTCTCCGACGCCGAGCGCACCCGGCTGCGCAAGCGCAAGATCGGATTTGTTTTCCAGAAGTTCAATCTGTTGCCCACCCTAAGTGCTCGATCCAATATTGATATCGCGCTGGACATTGCAGGCACGAATGGGGCACGGGATACCGCCTACTTTGACCGGATTGTGGGCCTGCTGGGGCTGGAGAAGCGTCTGCCGCACCGGCCGTCCGAGCTCTCCGGAGGCGAGCAGCAGCGGGTGGCGCTGGCCCGGGCGCTGATCAACAAGCCGGCGATTGTTCTAGCGGACGAACCCACCGGCAATCTGGATTCGAAGAACTCCGAGATCGTACTGGCAATGCTGCGGCATTCCAACCAGGAACTGGGCCAGACCGTGCTCATGATCACGCACAACCCGGAAGCGGCCAGCTACGGCGATCGAATCATCCATATGCGCGATGGTGAGATCGTCGCTCCGGAGAAAGATCCGCAGTGGAGCGGGCACTCGGGCTAGCAAGGCATTGGAAAAGATTCGGGAGGGCACGGCTTCAGCCGTGCCGCGAGGGGCCACGGTACACAGCCACGACAGCGGCGAACGAATGCAGCCCACGGCGCAAGCCGCGGGGGGCGAAGCGGGAAAGACATAGCCCTGAAGAGACGAAAGAATACCAGCGGCACAGCCTCTTCAAGGAAGAACTGCCGAGCTGCGCTCGACCTGGACGGGTCGGAGACCCGTCCCTACACGGGTAATCCAAGCGACGACCATGGATGATCTGCGAAAACCGATTCTCCCCGGCAAGGGGGCGTCTGATTACGAGCGTTACCTGCGTACCGACGAACTGCTGTCGCTGCAGAAGACCGCGGAAGAATTCCTGCATCCGGATGAAATGACTTTCCAGGTCGTGCATCAGGCTTCCGAGCTGTTGCTGAAGGGGGTGGCCTGGGAGCTTGATCGCGCCCGGGCACTGATCGCCAGTGGGAATTTCTCCAATGCCGCACAGCTTCTGCGCCGCGGCAATCACATGCTGGAGTTTCCCATCTCCATGCTGCACGTTCTGGAGACCATCACGCCGTACGACTATCACCTGATTCGCGCCGGGCTCGGACACGGCAGCGGGCTGGATTCGCCGGGTTTTCTGGCCCTGCTGCACATTGGTCCACGCCTGGGTGAAGCCTTCCACGCTCAGTTGGAAAAGGCGAATCTCAGCGTGGATGACCTGTATCGCCGCCATGCGGAGTTTTTCGGCCTGCACGATGTGGCCGAGCGCCTGCTGGATTTCGACGAACGCGTCCACCTGTTTCGTTTTCATCACCTGAAGCTGGCCCAGCGGATCATCGGCGGCGGTGTTGTGGGCACGATGGGAACGCCGGTGGAAGTCCTGCACCAGCGCATGGAGCACCTGTTCTACAAGGAACTTTGGGATGTGAGGAACCGGATCACGGCGAAGGCCAACGAATCCATGTAGAAGAGGCGTGCAACCGGGCGTCATTGCTGCAAGGTTGTTCGGTTGTTTATAATCAGGTACGCCGAGCGGGAGTAGCTCAGTGGTAGAGCGCGACCTTGCCAAGGTCGATGTCGCGGGTTCGACCCCCGTCTCCCGCTCCAGATTCTCGGCGGAAGAGTCTCGCGGCCGCGAGGCTTTTTCCATTCGGTAACAGGGCGCGGTACCCAAGTGGTAAGGGAGAGGTCTGCAAAACCTTTATACGTCGGTTCGATTCCGACCCGCGCCTCCAACTCCTCGGACTACCCACCGCTGGGGTTAGGCCCGTTCCAATTTTCCCGAAGGTCTCTGCCCGACCGGCGGGACGCCCGTCTCTCCATTGTTCGCTGGTTATTCATCGTCGGACGGCATGGGTTCTCCGACAATGTTGTAGTAGACCTCTTTGGTTTTCGTCGGTTTGGCGGGCTGGGCTTTGGGCGGCGGGGGCGGCGGCTGAGGCTTGGGCGCGGAAATCGGAGCTGAAGGAGCTGCGGGAGCGACTGCGGCGGGTTTTGCGACGGGTGCCGGCGCGACAGGTGGAACGGGCGCTGGCGGAGCTACGATCACAGGTGCCGCTGGGATAATCGGGGCCGGCTTCGCGACGGGCACTGGCGGGGCGACGGGCCTCGTTGCCTGGGTCAGCACAGGTTGGGTCAGCGTGGGATGGGTTGTCGTTGCTGCGCTCATCGCCGACTGGGGATCCGGCGCAGGTGCCTCGGATCGAGGAACGACTCGCTGGGACTCGACCGGCGCGACTGGAGCCTCGCTCTTCGCCGTCTTCACTCTCACCGGTCGTGGCCGCTGAAAGAAATAGTTGATGATTGCCGCTACCAGCGCCGCAATACAAAACTCCAGGATGGAAACGAACAGATCCGGGTAGTTATAGGGCCGCTGGGTGAAAGAGGTGGGTAATCCCGAAGACTGTCCGAACAGATCCCCCAGCCAGGGCACGACCACGTTGTTCATGACCGACACAATCAGGTTCCAGATGGCTTCTCCCAGGATCACCGCCATGATGATCCGGCCAATCCACTTGCGGGGGTCTTCGGATGTGAATGTCTTGCCGGTCGGGTCCATAGTTCTTTCCGCCTTATTGAAGATTGTTACACAGCGGCGGTTAGGCGCGGAAGGCGGAGCGTTTTCGGCCGCGAATGACCGAGGGCGAGACGCCCTCGGGACAGCCGGCGGGACGCCGGCGCTACGAAAAAAATCAGGGCTGACCGGGAAGTCAGCCCTTGGGCATTCTTTTCAATCGATCAGCGGGTTACTCGCTGGCTTCGGTCAACGGCATGTTTACCAGATGCTCGCTCAGGAACCAGGCCTGCAATTCGTTGGTGCGTAGCACGTCGCTGACGGCGAGGTCGTTGGTGCCGTCGTCGCCCAACTTGTCGGCCAGCTCTGCGAGTTCACGGCATTCCCCAATAATGATCTTATGGGCATCCAACAAGCGCGAGAGTTGCACCGGAACCTCCTCGCGTCCGCGAGGTGGACGTTCGATCCGGGTGGTCTCGGCGACGTCGGGAGCCATGGCCAGGCTCACGCCCCCCAGCAGTTGAATACGCTCGGCGATAGTGTCCACCAGTTCCAACTGCTCGTCGTAGTGCTTGTCGAATAAAAGGTGGAGCTGGTAAAAGGTCGGTCCGGCCACTTGCCAGTGCGATTTCTTGTACAGATCGCGCAGGGTCATAGTGTCGGCTAAGAGCTGGTTGAGGTGCTCGGTCATTTCCAGGCGGATTGGTTCTTCAAGTTCCAGAGGCAGGGCGTGGCTGACGGTGCCGTATTTCTGGATTTCCGGGGCTTTTTGGTGAAAGTGGGGCTGGGCGGTAATGCCGCCGTTGCCGGAAGCGGTTTTCTTGGACATCGAAGTTCTCCTATTTTTGATTCCTGGGACGGATCCCTAGATGGTCGCTTGTTTCAGATGGAAGTTGGTTCGCATCGGTTGCGTTTTAAGAAATTGGCATGGGAGCGGATACACCCAAACATTGTCTATTATAGACCTTGCCGATTCGGGATGCCGGTTCGAAAAAGCTGCGTTTAACCGATGATTGGTGGGACCTGCCAGCAAAATTCCGGATTATTGACTATCATAAAAGATTCTGCATTTATTTACGGAGAAAATCAGACGTGGCTGAGACGCAGACCAATGGAGTAGAAGTTCTAGAAACTCGCGAGTGGCTGGATTCACTGGATTACGTTTTGTCCCAAGGCGGCCCGGAGCGGGCGGGACGGTTGCTGCAGCAACTTTCGCTGCACGCACGGCGGGCTGCCGGCGTGAACCTTCCCTTCACCGCCACGACTCCTTACCAGAACACGATCGCATCCCGGCAACAGCCGCCATTTCCCGGCAGCCAGGAAATGGAGCGCCGCATCAAGAGCCTGGTGCGATGGAATGCCCTGGCCATGGTGGTGCGGGCCAACAAGATCCAGGAAGGGATCGGCGGGCACATTTCTACTTTCGCGTCCGCGGCCACGCTATATGAGGTGGCCTTCAATCATTTCCTGCAGGCACAAACGGAATCCGGGGATCGCGACCTGGTTTATTTCCAGGGACACGCTGCACCGGGCATGTATTCCCGCGCCTATCTGGAAGGCAGAATTCCCAAAGAGAAGCTGCAAAATTTCCGCCGCGAGCTGAAAGCGGGCGGAGGTCTTTCTTCCTATCCTCACCCCTGGCTCATGCCCGATTTCTGGGAGTTCCCAACCGTCAGCATGGGGCTGGGGCCGATTCAGGCGATCTACCAGGCGCGGTTTATTCGATACCTGGAGAATCGTGGGCTGAAGACGGCCACGGGCGGACGAGTCTGGGCCTTCATGGGCGATGGGGAAATGGACGAACCCGAATCGCTGGGATCGATCACGCTGGCTTCGCGCGAGCGACTGGACAACCTGATTTTTGTCGTGAACTGCAACCTGCAGCGGCTGGATGGACCGGTGCGCGGCAACGGCAAAATCATCCAGGAGCTGGAGGCAATTTTCCGTGGTGCGGGATGGAATGTCATCAAGGTGGTGTGGGGCAGCGACTGGGACAGTCTAATCGGCAATGATCGCGACGGAATTCTGGTCAAGCGCATGGGAGAAATCACGGACGGACAGTATCAGAAATATTTTGTCGAGAGCGGCGCCTATTTCCGCCACAACCTGTTTGGCAGCGATCCCCGGCTGCTGAAGATGGTGGAGCATCTCTCCGACGAGCAACTCTCCCGGATGCGGCTGGGCGGGCACGATCCCATCAAGGTACACGCCGCCTACAAAGCTGCGACCGAACACAAGGGGGCGCCTACCGTCATTCTGGCCAAAACCATCAAGGGCTATGGGCTGGGCGAGGCCGGCGAAGGCAAGAACATTACCCACCAGCAGAAAAAGCTGAACGAAGACGAATTGCGTATGTTCCGTTCGCGATTCGGGATCCCCATCCCGGATGAGGAATTGCAGGACGCGCCTTTTTATCGTCCGGCGGATGACAGTCCGGAAATTCTCTACATGCAGGAGCGGCGCAAGCGGCTGGGCGGGCACCTGCCGGAGCGCAAAGTGCGTTCCAAGCCGATTGCGCCGGTTGCGGAATCCCACTTCGAGGAGTTCCGCAAGGGCACGGACGGGCGCGAAGTTTCGACGACCATGGTTTTTGTGCGGCTGCTTTCGAAATTGCTGCGCGATCCTGAAATCGGTAAGCTCATCGTCCCTATCATTCCGGACGAAGCGCGCACCTTTGGCATGGAAGCGCTGTTCCGGCAGGTGGGAATTTATTCTAGTGTTGGCCAACTCTACGAACCGGTGGATATGGACACCCTCCTTTATTACAAGGAGGCCAAGGACGGGCAGATTCTGGAGGAAGGCATCACTGAGGCTGGTTCGATCTGCTCGTTTATCGCCGCTGGGACCGCCTACGCCAATCACGGGATCAACACGATCCCGTTCTTTATTTATTACTCGATGTTCGGCTTCCAGCGCATCGGCGACTTGATCTGGGCTGCCGCGGATATGCGAACCCGTGGCTTCCTGGTAGGCGGCACGGCCGGCCGCACGACGCTTGCCGGCGAGGGATTGCAGCATCAGGACGGTCACAGCCATGTACTGGCGCTGTCCGTGCCCAATCTGCTGGCGTATGATCCGGCGTTCGCTTACGAGATTGCCGTCATTATTCAGGACGGTATAAAGAGGATGTACGTCGATCAGGAGTCCATCTTCTATTATTTGACGGTCACCAACGAACCGCTGGCCATGCCGGGAATGCCGGAGGGGAAAGACGTCAAGGCCGGCATTTTGAAGGGACTCTATCGCTTCCGGACATCGAACAAGAAAGATTCGAAGCTGCGGGCGCAACTGTTCGGCAGCGGCACCATCATGTACGAAGTGCTCAAGGCGCAGCAGATTCTGGAGGAAAAATATGCGGTGGCGGCGGATGTCTGGAGTGTGACCAGTTACAAGAGCCTATACCGCGATGGCAACGACTGCGAGCGCTGGAACATGCTGCATCCGGGCGAAATGCCACGGGTGCCGTTCGTCACCCAGTCGCTGAAAGATGCACCCGGAGTGCTGGTGGCGGCATCGGATTACATGAAAGTTCTGCCGGAATCGATCGCGCAGTGGCTGCCGCGTCCGCTGGTAGCTCTGGGTACGGATGGATTTGGACGCAGCGAGAGCCGGGCGGCGCTGCGGGATTTCTTCGAGGTGGATGCGAAGCATATTGTGCTGGCCACGCTGACCGCTCTGGCGCGCGACAAGCAAATCAAGCCTGACGTGCTGCAGAAGGCGGTCAAGGATCTCGGCATCAATCCGGAGAAAGCGAATCCGGCGAACACGTAAAATGTAGCGCTGGCATCCTGCCCTCGGTTTTGCAGGGAGGGCACGGCTTCAGCCGTGCCGTACGAATCGTTAAGCGGCCGGGCTTCAGCCACCGGGTTTGCTTTGTCTTGAGCGGTCAAGAACGAAGGGCGGACCACCGCGCTGAAGCGCGACTCAGTTGGAGGGTTTAGAGGCACGACTGAAGTCGTGCCCTTCCCCACAAACCAGTGGTGGGTGGGACGCCCACCGGACAGCCGGCCGGACGCTGGCGCTACGTTTGAGCTACTTGGGAGCCAATACTCAGTGACAGAATTCAAACTGCCGGAACTCGGCGAAAACATTGACCAGGGCGATCTTGTCCGCCTGATGATTTCTCCTGGCGCCAACGTGATTGAAGGCCAGCCAGTGATGGAATTGGAGACCGACAAGGCGGTGGTCGAGGTTCCATCTTCAGTGACCGGTACGGTCCAGGAGATTCGGGTCAAAGAAGGACAGAAGATCAAGGTTGGGCAGGTGATCTTCACGGTCGAGAATGGGGTTGGCGCAAAAGCTAAGACCACTGAATCGAAAGCTGCTGCGAAAACGCCGATAGAGAAAGACAAAGACAAAGAGAAGACGCCTGCGCCGAAGGCGGCTCCGTCTCCGGTGGAAGCGCGACCGGCGTCGTCGTCCCCATCCAGGCCAGCGGCTCCTCCGTCTTCGTCTCCCCAGTCTGCGGGAACTGGAGCAAGTGAATTCAGATTGCCGGAACTGGGAGAGAACATTGATCAGGGCGACCTGGTGCGATTGATGATTTCCCCCGGCGCGAAAGTCTCTGAGGGCCAGCCCGTCATGGAACTGGAAACCGACAAGGCGGTGGTCGAAGTGCCGTCTTCGGTGACTGGAACGGTGAAAGAGATCAAGGTCAAGGAAGGCACAAAGATTAAAGTGGGCCAGGTGATTTTTACCCTGGAGGGTGGTGCGACCGGTCAACCGGAAAGGCTGACTCACATACCGGTAGAGCACATTTCCGAACAGCATGAGGCTCGCCTGTCGCTGCAGGCGGCGATACAGGCCGAAGGCAAAACCGAAGCGCAAGTGATTCTGCCGGATCAGCCACAGGCCGCAGCACCCAAGGTTTTTGCCATGCCCGAACAACTGGGCAAAGTCGCGGGCACCGAGCAACGCGCGCCTGCGCCTGCCGCGCCTCACGTCCGCCGCCTGGCTCGGGAAATCGGGGTGGACATCTACGAAGTGAAAGGCAGCGGTCCCGGCGGGCGGATCAGCGAAGATGACGTCAAGGTCCACGCAAAGTCCCGGCTCACTTCTGCTACCGCAGCTCAGTCGGTGCAGGCCAGTCCCTTCGTGCAACCGGCGCTTCCCGACTTCACCAAGTTCGGGAAGATCGAGCGCGTCTCCATGCGGGGCGTGCGGCGCAAGACGGCGCAGCACCTGTGGGAAGCCTGGACCACGATCCCGCACGTGACCCAGCAGGACAAGGCCGACATCACGGAACTGGAGCAGTTGCGCGCGCGCTTCGCGCCCAAGGCGGTGGAAGCCGGAGGCAAGATGACAGTAACCGCGATCGCGCTGAAAGTCTGCGCCTCGGCCCTGAAAGTGTTTCCCCAATTTAATGCCAGTATCGACATGGCGAAGGAAGAGATTGTTTACAAGCAATACATCAACGTCGGCGTGGCGGTGGACACCGATCGCGGCCTGCTGGTGCCGGTGATTCGCGACGTGGACAAGAAGAATATCGTCGAACTCGCGGCAGAACTGACCCAGATTTCCCGCAAAGCCAAAGACAAGAAGCTCGCGCCCGCGGAAATGGAAGGCGGGACCTTTACTATCACGAATCTCGGCGGGATTGGCGGAACCGGATTTTCGCCGATCGTGAATTATCCCGAAGTCGCCATTCTGGGGCTGTCGCGCTCCAGCATGGAACCGATCTGGATGAATGGTAAATTCGAACCGCGCCTGGTGCTGCCGCTTTCGCTTTCCTACGATCATCGGCTGATTGATGGCGCCGATGCTGCACGGTTCCTGCGCTGGATCGCGGAGGCCTTTGAGCAGCCGTTCCTGCTGTCGGTGCAGGGATAGATTGTGTCGGGCGGGCGCCCTCGCCCGCCGCATTTGAATTTGATTTTGCTGGGAATCTTGTTTGCTCGTGTTGCGAATTGTTTGGGTAGGTAAGTCCAAGTCAAGAGCGGCGGGCGAGGGCGCCCGCCCCACACAACCCTTGATGCCTCTCTGATTGAATGACTGAAACTTCAAACTTGCACATTGCAGTGGTGGGCGGCGGCCCGGGTGGCTATGCCGCAGCGTTTCTCGCCGCCGACCTGGGAATGAAAGTCACCCTGATTGACCCGGAAGCGAATCCGGGCGGAGTCTGCCTGTATCGTGGCTGTATTCCCTCGAAAGCCTTGCTGCACGTGGCCAAGCTGATTGACGAGTCCCGCCACGCCAGGAACTGGGGAATCGAGTACGCCGATCCGAAAATCGATCTGGCTCGTCTGCGATCGTGGAAAGAAGGCGTAGTAAAAAAGCTGACCGGCGGCCTGGGCATACTTTCGAAGCAGCGCAAGGTCGAATACATTCAGGGGCGCGCCGCGTTCGAGAATTCGAACACACTGCGCATTTCCAAGACGAGCGGCGGCGATCAGAGTTTGAGCTTCGATCGCATTATCCTTGCGACTGGCTCTCGTCCGGCAATTATTCCCAGCCTCAAACTCGACAGCCCGAGAGTCATGGATTCCACCTCGGCTCTGGATTTGACCGAAGTGTCGGGAACCCTGCTGGTGGTTGGTGGCGGCTACATTGGCCTGGAGTTGGGCACGGTGTACGCTGCTCTTGGCTCAAAAGTTTCGGTGGTCGAGATGCTGCCCGGGCTGCTGCCGGGCGCCGATCGGGATCTGGTCCTGCCTCTGCACAAGCGAGTAGAAAAGATTTTCGATTCCATCCTTCTTAACACTACTGTTGCCGCGATGAAAGAAGAGACGAACGGCATCCGTGTGAGCTTTGACGGGCCTGAAGTCAAGGAGCGCGAAAAGGTCTTCGACAAGGTTCTGGTGTCGGTGGGGCGCAAGCCGAATTCCGAGATTCCAGGTCTGGAAAAAACCCAGGTGCAGGTCGGAGCGCGCGGATTCATCCCGGTGAACAAGCAGTTGCAGACTAGCGATCCCGCGATTTACGCCATCGGCGACGTAGTCGGGGAACCCATGCTGGCACACAAAGCATCGCATGAAGGCCGCACCGCGGTTGAGGCCATCGCTGGACACAAGGTTGCATTTGAGCCGGCGGCCATTCCCGCCGTAGTCTTCACCGATCCTGAGATTGCCTGGTGCGGGCTCACCGAGACCCAGGCACAAAAAGAAAATCGCGAGATCAAGGTGGCGAAATTTCCCTGGGCTGCGTCGGGCCGGGCCATGACCCTCGACCGGACGGAGGGCCTGACCAAGCTGATCCTCGATCCCCAGACCGAGCGCGTGCTGGGCGTGGGCATCGTGGGTGCAGGCGCGGGAGAGCTTATCGCAGAAGGCGTGCTGGCGGTGGAGATGGCCGCCCTCGCCAAGGACCTGGCACTTACCATTCACCCGCATCCCACACTTTCTGAGACCGTCATGCAAGCCGCCGAAGTGTTCTTCGGCACCAGCACGGACATCTACCGGCCCAGGAAAAGCTGAACTCTCGCTCGCGTTACACATACGAATCCATATCGGCGCGACTGCCGCCGGTCTGGCGGCACGGTGGACTCGCGACGAGCGAGGACGCTGGCGCCTACATTACAATGCAACGATTATGTTTTGCGTTTTGAAGCGAGTGCCGTGGCCGCTCATCTGTCTCACCCTTGTTTTAACGATGGGTGCGCCGGCTTTGGCTTATCAGTTGCTGCCGGGACAACCGGCTGCCAACGGGAATCCCCCGGCAAACGGATCCGCGACTGATCCGCTCGGCCGGACCACTCCCAGCGGCACGTTGTATGGATTTCTTCAGGCCGCGCAGTCCGGAAATAATTCGACCGCAGCACAATATCTGCAGATGCCCCCGGCCCGTCGCCTGACGCAAGGGGAAGACATTGCTTCCAAGCTGAAGGTGGTGATTGATCGTTCTTTCTCGGGCGACCTGCGGCGAATCAGCAATCAAGCCGAGGGGACACCACAGGAAGGGATGCCGCTCGATAAGCAGCGAGTGGGCAGTCTGAACTCCGGCGACGTCGAAGGCGATCTCATTCTTTCCCGTGTCGCCGACCCGGATCGTGGAAAGATCTGGCTCATCTCTTCTGAGACCCTGGCCAAGGTGCCTGAGCTTTACGAGCAAGCCGCAGTACATCAGGTCGAGACTCATCTTCCCGTTGCTCTGGTACGGAACGAGTTTCTGGGGCTTCCGTTATGGCAGTGGCTGGCCATCCTGGTCGCAATTCCGGTCGCGTGGGCGCTGGGATGGGTGGCAGTGCAAATCCTCCGGCTGCCCTGGTATTTCTGGGCGCGTTATCGGCAGCATGCCGTGACTACGGCGTGGAGTTCGTTCGAGCGTCCACTATGGCTGGTGCTGGCCGTTCTCCTCCACGGGGTGCTGGTTTCATACATCCGTATTCCTGTGCTGCAGAGGCATCACTACCAGCAGATCGCCACCGTGGTGGCGGTGATCGGCGCCAACTGGCTGCTGTGGCGGATTCTACGGCAAGTGATGCGGAGTGTGAGGCAACGGGCCGCGCTCTCGGGACGAATGGGCACGGAATCGCTCATGATCCTGGGCGAGCGCATGCTCAAGGCCGCGATCTTCGTGCTGGCGATTTTTATCGTACTGGGGACGCTCGGCTTCAACCTGACTACGCCGCTCGCCGGATTGGGCATCGGCGGCATTGCGGTCGCTTTCGCCGCGCAAAAAACCCTGGAGAACCTCTTCGGAGGAGTTTCGCTTCTGGGCGACGAAGTCATCCGCATCGGAGATGTCTGCCGCTTCGGTGACCGCGTGGGCACGGTGGTGGACATCAGTTTGCGCTCAACCCGAATACGCACTCCGGAGCGGACCGAGCTTTCCATCCCCAATGGTTCCCTGGCCACGATGAACCTGGAGAACCTGAGCCGCCGGGACAAAATTCTGTTCAATGCCAAGCTAGGACTGCGTTACGAGACTTCACCCGACCAGATGCGGTACGTGCTGGTGCAGGTCCGGCGCCTGCTTTATGAGCATCCCAAGGTGGAAACCGAAGGAGCCCGCAACCGTTTTATCTCGTTTGACGAGAGCGCCATGACGATGGAGATCTTTTGTTACATCCTTACCCGGGACAACGATGAGTTCCTGGCCATTCGCGAGGACATTCTGCTGCGCGATTATGGATGTTGTGAACGCGGCCGGCACCGGCTTTGCCTTTCCGTCGCAGACTGTCTACCTGGGCAGGGACACCGGTGTGGACAAGGAGAAAGCGGAACGCGCGGCTCGCGAGGTGCAGAAATGGCGGGAAAACAATCAGTTGCCTTTTCCCGACTTTCCCCCTTCCGACATTTCCGAGATCAGCAATTCTCTGCCTTATCCGCAGCCCGGGTCGGCGGTGGGAAGCCGAAAGGGAGCATGAGCGTGCGTCCATTGGTCCGTTCGGTTTTCACGGTAGTTGTGATGGCTGTTTTTTCGCTGCAAGTTTGTTCCAGGGAGGTACCCATGCAGAGTTCCACCGCGCCCCCCTCGCCCGTGGCTGAAGTGTCGCCTTCGTGGGTGAAGGATTCCTCCACAAAGCTGGAAGCCGAACTGGCGGCCAAGTATGGAGACTCGCAGCGGGCACGAATCAAGCGAGGCCTGCACCAGGTTGCCGAATTCTGGCGCGCGGAGGATGGCGACGCGGGCACGTTCGAAGACTTCGTACGTTCGAACTTCGCCGGCGACCAGGCCACGCTGGATACGATGTTCAATCGTCTGGAGCGGCTTCTGGAACAACTTGGCGGGCACATGCATGAGATCAACCGCGAGTTTCGCCAGCAGCTGGACCTCGATCTCGGCCCGGTGCTTCCCTTTGACGAAATCATCGGCGGCTACGATCCCTCGGCGCACGTCACGGATGATTTCTTCAAAAACAAGCTGGCCTTTGTGGTGCTGCTGAACTTTCCTCTCACCACGCTTGAGGAACGTCTGAAGGACGGACCGTCGTGGTCTCGCCGGCAATGGGCAGAGGTGCGCCTGGCGGAGGGGTTCTCCAAACGGATTCCCGCGGACGTAAACCTGGGCATCGCGCAGGCCGAAGCGCAGAGCGGCCAGTACATCTCGGAGTACAACATCTGGATGTATCACCTGCTGGATTCGCAGGGACAGCGGTTGTTCCCGCCGAAAATGCGCCTGCTCAGCCACTGGAACCTGCGCGACGAGATCAAGTCCGACTATGCGGATGCGTCGAGCGGTCTCGCCAAGCAGCAGATGATTCAGCAGGTGATGGAGCGCATCGTCACCCAGACGATTCCCGCGGTCGTGGTCAACAACCCCGCCGTGGACTGGAATCCATTCACCAACGAAGTGACAGCTGCGGCGGCGAAAGATTCGGATACGCCGGCCGCGGCGGCGAAGCCCAGCAACGCGCGCGAACCGGATACGCGCTACGCCATGCTGCAGAAGACCTTCCTGGCTTCGAAGAAAGCCGACCCGTATTCTCCGACCGCGCCCACGTTGATTGCCCGCCGCTTCGACGAAGATCGCGAGATTCCGGAAGCGCGAGTTCGCGCCATGCTGGAGCAGGTGGTAACGTCGCCGCTGGTTCCGCAGGTGGCAAAGCTGATCGAATCGCGTCTGCAGCGTCCGCTGGAGCCGTTTGACGTCTGGTACAGCGGCTTCCGCCCGGGTAGCCAGTACACCGAGGCGCAACTGGATGAAATGGTGGCGAAGAAATATCCGACGCCGCAGGCGTATCAGCAGGACATCCCCAACCTGCTGGTGAAACTCGGTTTCTCTCCCGAGCGCGCGCAACACGTCGCGCAGAATATTGTGGTCGACCCGGCGCGCGGCTCGGGCCACGCCATGGGTGCGGAGATGCGGGCGGAAAAAGCCCACCTGCGGACACGCGTGGAAAAAAGCGGCATGAATTACAAGGGTTTCAACATCGCGGTCCACGAAATGGGGCATAACGTCGAACAGACGTTTTCTCTCAACGATGTCGACCACACTCTGCTGAAAGGCGTGCCTAATACCGCGTTCACCGAAGCGCTGGCCTTCGTCTTTCAGGGACACGATCTTGAATTGCTGGGTCTGCCGGCTCCGGATGCCAAGAGCCAGGCGGAAAAAACGCTGAACGATTTCTGGGCCACTTATGAAATATCGGGTGTCGCGCTGGTGGATATGGCGGTCTGGCACTGGATGTACGACCATCCCCAGGCCACACCCAAGGAACTGAACGATGCCACGGTGCAGATTTCGAAAGACGTATGGAACCGTTACTACGCGCCCGTCTTCCACAAGAAAGATGTAGTGCTGCTGGGCGTCTACTCCCACATGATTGACTCGTTTCTCTACCTCCCTGACTATCCCATCGGCCACTTGATCGCGTTTCAGATTGAGGAGCAGATGAAAAAGGCGGGAGCGATCGGGTCCGAGTTTGAACGCATGGCAAAGATGGGCGACGTCACGCCTGATCTTTGGATGGAGCATGCTACCGGAAAGCCTGTGGGCGCGGAGGCCTTGCTGGAGGCGACGCAGAAGGCGTTAGCTGCGGCTGGTAGCAGCCACTGATTCTGCAGTCCGGCGCAGTCTCGCTGTCCACCACTGCAATAACAGATGAGTGGGGAAGTACACGACCAGCGGCACGACCACCAGATAGCCCAGCAAATACGCCCATCCCGGCACTATGTGTTGTTCACGAAAAAAAGGTCCGCGGGCCCAATTGACGTCATACTGCGGCCGCCAGAAGTAATTGATCGGCACCACCACCCAGGTGGTGAGGGTCTGATACTTCCATCCTCGTTTGTCATAACCCAATCGCCAGATGGCCCACAGCAGCAGCGGCGGCGTCACTACGTGAAACAGGCTTAGAAGACGGAGATACAGGGGAAGCCCGCTGTCGAACATGTACTCCGTTCCGCCGATGAAGTGCCGGTTGCTCAGGACCGCTCCCAGCAAATCGATGGTGTAGAGACTTTGGAATAGGACTAGTCCGGTGGCTTGCCAGGAGAAAATCAGAGGGCTCTCCAGCCACAACGCAACTGCGATAAGAAGATTTCCTAAGTCGCAGAAATAGAGGAAATTCTGGGCTCCGTAGTGCTTCCAGTAGAGCGGTGCCCAGACCACTACCCAGATGGTCCACACCAACTTGAGCCAAAGCGGCATCCGCATGGCCGCCATTGTACCCGCCAATTACCAGAGTAACTTGCTGGCCTGCACCACTGTACCTAGCATTGAATGCTATGAGTTACCAAGCGCTATTATTCTGCCCGGACGACAAAACGGCCCGCGTAGTCAGTCAGGTCTTGAGTGAACTGGAATTCCAGGTCGAGCCCTGCAATGAGCCTTTTGCCGCAGTCAAGAAATTGATGGCCCAGCACTTCGACGCAATCGTCGTCGACTGTGACAACGAGCAGAACGCAGCGCTGTTGTTCAAGAGCGCACGAAATTCGACCTCGAACCAGGCTTCGCTGGCGGTTGCGGTGGTGGAAGGACAGGCGGGGGTGGCCAAGGCCTTCCGCATCGGCGCCAATCTGGTTCTGACCAAGCCGATTCATGTCGAACAGTCCAAGGGCACGTTGCGTGTCGCTCGCGGGTTACTGCGCAAGGGACAAACCGCGAAGCCTGCAGCGGGAGCTGGCACGCCCGCGGAATCGCCGGTAGCCCAGCAACCTTCACCTTCTGCACCGTCAATCTCTGCGCCGTCGTTTCCAGCGCCGTTTACTTCGGCGCCTGCGTCATCCGCGCAGTTCGCATCGCAGCATTCGAGCACGCCGCCGCCAATGGCCAGCGCGTCCGCGTTCGAACTGGACGCAGAACCCGCTCCGCAGCCCGATGCTGCCGAAGCTACCTTGCTCGAGTACATGCCGGACTCTGCGCCCTCAGGCACCGACAAATCGCCGCGTGCAGCAGCAGATTCCAGCCAGTCCAAACAGTATCCCTGGCAACCGCGCTCCAAGCCTCAGGCTGAGCCCATGGCGTCCGCGCTGCGCCGGGCGGCGGAAGCTGCGGGAAAAATTGAGTTCGAAGCTCAAACACCGAGCCCTGCTGCTCCTTCAACGTCCTCCGCTTCGATATCTTCTGCTTCGATTGCTTTGACGTCGAAGAGCGGCGCCGCCGCTGCACCTGCGCGCGCCAAGGAAGTTCTGGCGCCCGGCGCTGGTGTGAGCGGGTTGAAACCGGCTGTGAGGACTGCCTCTTTAATCCCACCGGGACTTGCAGAACCTGGGCTTGCGGAACCTAAAATTTCACAACCTGAAATTGCGAAGATTACGGAACCAGTGGCCGAGGGATCCTGGGATTCAAACCCGGCAACGCCCAGCGTCGAGGAGATCCGATTTACCTCTCTGGGCGAGAATGCTGAGCGGGAAGCTTCCGGTGCCGGAGGCAGCAAGAAGACACTGCTGCTGGTGGTCGTGCTCCTGGCAGTCGTTGCGGCCGGGTATTTTGGCTGGACCAAGATGCAACCCACCCACTCCCAACCAGTGCCGCAAGCAGTGGCTCCGGCAAATCTGGGAACGGCCGTGCTGCCTCCACCGGCTTCGCCCGCAGCCTCCGATACTCAAGCGGCACCTGATGAGGTGGTAGCGCAGGCTCCGGGGCACGCCGGTTGCCGGTCCTTCTTCCTCGAAGCCTTCGGCGGCTGTGATAGCAGAAGTCCCCGGAACCAAGGCTTCCGTCCCCGCCAAGACGCCGGCTGTCGCGAATGATGTCACCGTGATCAAGGCGCCGGGCCAGGCCAAGCCGGAACAACCAGAGACCCTGGTGGTAAAAAATTCTCCGGCAGCGGAGGCCAAGGCTGAGCCTGAACCGCAGGAACCGGAGCAAGCGCCGGCGCCTGCCAGCATCGCAACCGATTCGAGCAGCAACGTGCTTTCGGGTCTGGTGAATACGAACGCGGTCAATGTTCAGAAAGCTCCCGCGCAGACACTGAGACTGTCCCAGGGCGTTTCACAGGGCCTCCTGATCAAGAGGGTCCAACCCGAGTATCCGGCGCAGGCGCGACAGATGGGTCTGGAAGGCAAAGTCGAATTACTGGCGAATATCTCCAAGACCGGCAGCATTACGGCGGTCAAGCAGGTGAGCGGAGACGGGACATTGGGGCGCGCCGCTATCGACGCAGTCCGGCAGTGGAAATACAAACCCTACTATCTGAATGGCGAGCCCATCGAAATTCAGACTCAGATCACGGTGAACTTCAAGCTGCCGTAAATCACGCAGCCCACGTAGGGGTGGGTGTCCCACCCGCCCGGCGGAGCGCAAGCTCCGCAGTTTCGGCAAAGCGATATCACTGGCAGATCACACCGGCGAGCGCCGCTCGCCCGCCCAGACGAGGACGTCTGGGCCTACGTGTTCTTCGGTCACAAAATGCGCCCAGTTTCCTCCGGGTTATAATCATGAGATGCCCACCCGCTGAAATTCCTTTCTGTGCGGAGGGGCCCAATTCTTATGGATTTCAAGCTAGTCAGTGACTACGAACCGCGCGGCGACCAGGCCACGGCGATCGAGGCCCTGGTTCGGGGAATTTTCGATCGCGAACAGCACCAGGTTTTGCTGGGCGTGACTGGCTCGGGCAAGACATACACCATGGCCAAGGTGATTGAGCAGGCCAACCGGCCTGCGATCGTCATGGCGCATAACAAGACCCTGGCGGCCCAGCTTTATCATGAATTCAAGAGCTTCTTTCCTCACAATGCGGTGGAATATTTCGTTTCTTATTACGACTACTACCAGCCCGAAGCCTACGTTCCGGCTGCTGACCTCTACATCGAAAAAGAATCCACGATCAACGACGAACTCGACAAGTTGCGCTTATCCGCAACCCGGTCGCTCTTCGAACGGCGCGATTGCCTGATCGTGTCTTCGGTGAGCTGTATTTATGGCCTGGGCTCGCCGGAAGCCTACTACGGCATGCTGCTTTTCCTGGAGAAGGGCCAGAAGATCAAGCGCGAGGACATTACTCGCAAGCTGGTGGAGATTCTCTACGAGCGCACCGATGGCGACTTCCGGCGCGGCACCTTTCGGGTGCGCGGCGACGTGATCGAAATCTTCCCCACGTATGACGACATGGCGTACCGGGTTGAGTTGTGGGGAGACGAAGTGGAGTCGCTCTCGCAGATCGATCCCCTGTTCGGAGCGGTCAAGCAAAAATATGTCCGTTTGCCGATTTATCCCAAGACCCATTACGTGATGAAGCCGGAAACTCGCGACAAGGCCGCGCAGTCCATCCGCGAGGAACTGCTGTGGTGGGAAGCGGAACTGGAGAAGCAGGGCCGGGTAGTGGAGGCGCAACGGGTGCACCAGCGCACCATGTATGACCTGGAAATGATCAAGGCCATGGGCTACTGCCATGGCATCGAAAATTACTCCCGGCATTTCACCGGGCGGCTTCCGGGCGAACCGCCGCCGACTTTGCTCGACTACTTCCCTCGCGACTTCATGATGTTCATCGATGAGTCGCACCAGACGGTACCGCAGTTGCACGGCATGTACCACGGCGACCGTTCACGCAAAGAAACTCTGGTGGAATACGGCTTCCGTCTGCCGTCGGCGCTGGACAACCGCCCGCTGACGTTTGAGGAGTTTGAACACCGGATGAACCAGATGGTCTACGTTTCTGCCACGCCTGGCCCCTACGAACTGACTAAGTCAGCAGGCGTGGTGGTGGAGCAGATTATCCGTCCTACTGGCCTGGTGGATCCTCCGGTTGAAATTCGCCCGGTCAAGGGACAGATTGACGACTTGCTGCACGAAATTCGCGATCGGGTGTCGCGCGGCGAGCGCGTGCTGGTGACCACGCTCACCAAGCGCATGGCCGAAGACTTGGCTGAGTACTACAGCGAAGTGGGGGTGAAGTGCCGCTACATGCACTCCGAGATTGAGACTCTGGAGCGGGTAAAAATTTTGCGCGATCTGCGCAAGGGCGAGTTCGACGTTCTGATTGGCATCAACCTGCTGCGTGAAGGACTCGACCTGCCCGAAGTTTCGCTGGTCGCAATTCTCGATGCCGACAAGGAAGGGTTCCTGCGGTCGAGTGGATCGCTCATCCAGACCATTGGCCGCTGTGCCCGCAATCTGAACGGCCGCGCCGTTCTCTACGCGGACCGCATGACCGACTCGATCAACAAAGCCATCAGCGAGACCGACCGCCGGCGCGCCATCCAGGTGGCTTACAACGAGGCCAACGGGATTACGCCGGAGTCCATCGTGCGGCCGCTGGACATGACTCTGGCCCGGATCATCGAAGCCGATTACACCGATCTGACCGACGTCGAGACCGAAGGCTTGCCCGACTTTAAGTCGCAGGAAGAGCTGGACGCCTACATCAAGAAGCTGGAGAGCGATATGCGCGAGGCGGCCAAGCGCTTCGAGTTTGAGAAGGCGGCCAAGCTGAGAGACACGATCAAGGAATTGCGGACGAAGGAATTCTTGATTGCATGAGTCCAAATTCGTCGGCATGCATTCTTGGCGGGTGCCCCGTCCAAGCTCTGCCTTGGGCGGCGGATCTCCCGAGGCGGAAGTGCCCGTGTCGCGAGACGGTCAACTCCCCCACCCTCACGTCGAAAAGCACGACGTTAGGATGGGGCACCCCTCAGTCGCCCGTGGCCACACAAAGGCAAGCGAGCTAACGCCCTGATCTGGCCGCCAGGGCCATTTCCTTTCGATAGAGCGTAAAGCCGTTGCCTGTTTGTGATTGGAACTTCACGTCGGAGGCGGGGAGTTTTTCGTTTTGGCCCAGGAATAAGTATCCGCCCGGCTGCAGATACAGGTGCAGTCGTTGCACCAATGCTACCCGCTGGGCCATGGAGAAGTGGGGCAGCACGTCCATGCAGAAGATGCAATCGAACTGTCCCAGGAATGCCGGCTTGGCCAGGTTCATATGGGAAAACCTGACCAGATTGCGCAATCGCGGCTTTACCAGCAGGTGATCACCGACTTTCGCAAAGTACGCCTGCACCAGGTGATCCGGAACCTGCTCGAAAGCGGCAAGCGGGTAGAGCCCGCGCTCTGCCGATTTGAGGGCCTGTCGGCGGATGTCGCTGGCCACAATATGCACGTTCCAGCCGCCGTTGCTGGAGTTCACGGCCTCGCATACCGACATGCCGATGCTGTACGGTTCCTCGCCGGTGGAGCAGCCGGCGCTCAGGATGCGAAGACTGCGGGGATCCTCGGCTGACTTGCGTGCTTCGAGGTCGGGCAGAACAATCTTCGTCAGGGATTCGAATGCGGCGGGGTAGCGGAAAAAACGGGTCTCACCATTCAGCAGGAGCTCGGCCAGAGCTTCGCACTCGGCATCGGACGAACCCATGCGTTCGAGCAAATCGGTGCTCGAAACGATGTGTCGCGATCGCAGCATTTCGGAGACCGCCTGGATGAGCTTCTCCATCGGCGCATCGAGCAACGCTCCGGTCTGACGCTCCAGAATAAGGCGCAGTTCGGAAAGTTCGCGCTCGCTCAGGGCGACATTCGCCGTCGGATTAAGCATGACAAACCCCACCCGGGGAAGTTCAGCGCCGGACTCGATTAGCGGCGCTTTCAGGGGAGGCTGGCTTCGGTACGGCTCAGGAACTCGCGGTCGCGGCCCGGACTCTGGTTCTGGCTTCGTTTTCCGCCTGCTTCTGCACCGCGTTCAATTCCTTTTCGATGGAGGAGAAGCGCTGCAGGATTTCGTGCATGCGCACGGTCATGTTACGGATGGTTTCAATTTGCGAGCGCGCCGTGGCGGAAAGGGATCCGGGTTCAAGCAGCAGGAGCTCGGAGTTTCCCAGAACCGAAGTAAGCGAGTTGTTGAGCGTGTGCCGTTCGTTCAAAATGTAGCGGCCTAGCGCTGCTTGCCGCTCCAGCGACTTCACGGCTTGCTCGGCCACGTGGGCCCGCGCCATCGCCTGACCCAGCCGCAAAACCTCCGCTGAGACCAGCACCAGCGTGTCCAGCCAGCCTTCCTGTTGCTGCAGGATCCTGACGCCCGGCGGACCCTGGCGTGCTTCCGCAGCGGATGGCTTCGCTTTGCATACAAACAATACTGGCTTGCCGGGCGCATCGAGCGCCTTGAATACCGCGGGAAGAATGCCGGGGTTCACGGCCCCCACGATGGCCATATCGAAGCCGTCTGCATCCAGATCGCGGCAGATGTCAGCGCTCATCAGGGTGAATGCCGGTGCGTTTCGTTCGCCGTGCCAACGATCCATGACTACACGTGAAAAGTCTGGATCATCCGAAATAATCAATGCCGTGGCCTGATCCAAAGTTCTCTCCGTTTCTTAATCGTCTGCCTGAGCGTCGGTCCGGAAAGCAGCGAAACCTCAGCGGCTGAAAGCCGGAACTATTCCAGCAACTTGTGGCACGACTGAAGTCGTGCACGGGCTGAAGCCCTCATTCATTGAAAGGGCGTATTGCAGGGCTAAAGCCCTGCTCCACCCCTCAGACGTTGTCGTCATCCTCCGGTTGATGAGCCGCCGAGTTTTCCTCCCACTCCGGAGCGCTGTTCACCTGGAACTCGGGAACGTCGGAGCTGGTCGGCGCAAACTGAGCGGCCGCAGCCGCCGCCTTGGCGCGCGGCGCCGAGGGCTGAGACTTTTCTTTTGCCGCTTTCCTGGCGGTACGGGCCAGCGCGGCGTCCACCACATTGCGCAGGTCTACGAGCATGCGCAAAGGACTGCCAGCGGAGTACTCAGCGTGGAACATCACCTTCCAGGACTGGCAGATCATGCGCAGCCGGGCCACCGGTTCATCGGCGGAAAACTGCGCCGAGCGGCAATCCAGCGTGCTGACCCCGCGGGCTTCCAGCTCGCGTAACCCATCCAGGATGGTGTTCAGGTCCTGGTGCATCAGCCGGAAAAACACTCGCCGCATCAGGAAGCTGAAGCGGGCGAACGCGACCATGGCGATGGGCTCGAAGTAGTCATCTCCGGCGGAAGTTTTGAGTTTTCTGCCCTTGTCCAGAGTGCCGCTGGTCAAGAGCTCATTCAAGCTCCGGCATCCGTCGGCGGCCCCGATGAAATCCTCGATCGGCTGAAGCCATGAGGGAAGCGTGAGGTCCACAGGTCCCAGAACCGGATCCAGCATCTGGGCCACGTAGGCCAGATCGACGTCTGTATCTTCCAGGCGCGAGGGCGCGCAGTGGGAGAAGTACTGGACCAGCAGAAAATCGATCTTGTCGCGATCCGAGTCAATGCGAGTCGCGCGGTGCAGATGGTGTTCCAGCAGCGTCTGCAAGCCTTCCTCGCTGGTCAGACTCGTGGTCTGAAGGAACTGGCGCAGTTGATGGACCTGGATCTTCTGGTCCATATCGGCAAACCACTGGCGAGCTTGCTCGACGGACTCCTGCGGCGGATCATCGATGCCCGCTTCCAGATCCTGGCAAGCCGGCAATTCGATCACAAACTCGCGGGCCAGGGCGCTGTACAGCGGATGGAGCAGGCGCGCTTCGCGCCACTCGGAGGCGAGGTCCTTCGTTTTCGGTGTCACGGTCATGGTTTCACGATCCAGTTGGAGACTTCCTGGGTAAAGCGGGCGGCCACGGCCGTGCGTCCGCGGGTATATTGCAACGCCACCACCGAAGCTTCGGCATCCAGCGTGCCATCGGAATTCTGCAGCCGCAGCATGTCCGCAAATTCCAGCGGCAAAGTCGAGGGAAACAACACTTCACGGGCCGTGCCGAATTCGATCACGGTGCTCTCAGTGCACGCGTTTCCTTCTCCCACGACGCGAGTCAGGCGCACAGGAATGCGTACCGGACTGGCCTCGGGAAAGAATTTCGCGAGCTTGGCCGTGCAGCTTTCCTGAGGAGCGCGCGCTCTGCCGGTGGCTTGTGCGGGCACTGCAATACCTCGGATCTCCAGGGTCGACGCGGCCTGGGTCCCCGGGCCTGCCGGTTAGCACGGCATGGGCACCCGGACCGCATCCGAAGGAAAGGATGCACGACCCCGGCCAAAGTCTGGATCTGGGAGCTTTTAGCGTAAGTTGCTGATTACTTGGGAACTAGTTGAGAGAAGCTGGGCGTAAGGGGAGAATCGAGGTCTTTGTCTCAGAATGAAACATCGTCTCATAGATTAGTAGCGCCGGCGTCTCGCCGCTGGAGGGCGTCCGCCCTCCATCGGGCCGGCGGGACGCCGGCGCTACGAAAACGGGGACGCCCGTCCTCCATCACGCCGGCGCTACTGCAGTGCCTGGCTGGTCGAGACCGCTTCCCGGGCCCCGATGTTGTAGCGTTTGAGCTTGCGATAGAGCGTCGCGCGGCTGATGCCCAGCATCTTGCCGGCAAGCGCTTTGTCGCCCTTCACCTGCTCGAAAACACGCTGAATGGTGGTGCGTTCTATGTCCTCCAGGTCGGTGGCGCTGAGCCCGGAAGAAAGCGAGTCAGCTCCCTGATCCGCGGCAGAGACGCCGGACGTGATGGCTGGAGGCAGATCGTTGAAATCGATCGTCCGCCCATCCCCCAGGGCCACGGCCCGCTCGATGCAATTTTCCAGCTCGCGGACATTTCCCGGCCAGTCATATTGCAGCAATGACTTCATGGCCGCGGTGGTGATCTGGATCGAACTGCCGCGCGCATAGCGCTCCAGAAACCAGTGCCCCAGCATCGGGATGTCGGAGCGGCGTTCGCGCAGCGAGGGCAGGTCGCACGGTCACCACGTTCAGACGGAAGTAGAGATCCTTGCGAAAGGTGCCATTGCGATATTCCGCTTCGAGATCGCGGTTGGTGGCCGCGATGACGCGCACGTCCACTTTCACTTTCTGATTGCTGCCCACCGGGCGAACTTCTTTCTCCTGCAGAACCCGCAGCAGCTTGGCCTGCATTTCCTGAGGCAGTTCGCCGATCTCGTCGAGAAAGATCGTCCCACCATTGGCGGACTGAAACAGTCCAGTGCGGGATTTCACCGCGCCGGTAAACGCGCCCCGTTCGTAGCCAAACAGTTCGCTCTCGATCAGCGTAGGCACGAGCGATCCGCAATCCACCGCCACAAACGGACGTTTGGCAAACGAGCCGCGGAAATGGATGGCGCGTGCCACCAGCTCTTTGCCCGTGCCGCTTTCGCCGGTGATCAGGACGGGAGTGTGCGTGTCCTTCAGGCGCGAGATCATGCGCAGCACATCCTGGATCTTGGCGGACGCACCCACGATTCCGTGCAGCTCGGTTTCGGTGTCCACGCGCTCGCGCAGAAACTCGTTTTCTTCCACCAGGCGCACTTTCTCCGCCATCCGGCGCAGGAAGAGGCGCAGCTCCTCCAGCGGGGAGAAAGGTTTGCTGATGTAGTCGTAGGCGCCGAGCTTCATGGCCTGGACCGCGGTCTCCACCGATCCGTGGCCGGTCATGACCGCGACCTCGGCGCGGGGAAGCATCTTCTTCACTCTTTCGAGGAAGGTGAGCCCGGACATGTTGGGCATCACCATGTCGGTAAGGATGATGTGCGCGGGCTGTTCTTCGAGCAGGGCCAGGGCTGACTCGCCGCCGTCGGCTTCCATGCAGATGAACCCCAGGCCTTCGCCCACGGTCATGCAGAGTTGGCGAATGCTTTGCTCGTCGTCGACGATCAAGAGGCGGATTCGTAAGTCTTCGCTCACAGTGCCTTCCCCATAGTTTTTTCGACTACCGAGATAAACTGCTGCACCCGGAACGGCTTCTCCACGCAGGGAGCGCCGGTCTCGCGCAGGGTGGCTACGGTTTCTTCATTGGCAATGTCACCGGTGATGAAGACGATGCGAGCCGCCAGTTCGGGACGATGGCGCACCACCCAGGCGTGGACGTCGGCTCCGTTGACTCCTCCCGGCGTGCGCATGTCGGAAACCACGCCCAGAAATTCTCCCGACTGCAGCAGCCGCACGCCCTCGGCGCCGGATTCTGCGCACACCACGGAGTAGCCGTTGCGCTCCAGCGTGGCGCGGACGTAGGCCATCACCCCAGCCTCATCCTCGATGAGTAGTACCGGTAAGGTTGCGGATTTTGTGACAGGCTGTGTGCTCATCTTTGTATGACTCCGGCAGCGGCCCCGACCGAGGCCGTCTCTGGCGTGACCGGAAGACGGACCACGAAGGTCGCTCCCTGTCCGCCGCTGTTGTTTTGGCAAAGAATCTCGCCGCCGTGCTCGTGCACAATGCCGTAGCAGATGCTCAAGCCCAAACCCGTCCCCTTACCGACCTCCTTGGTGGTGAAGAACGGATCGAAGATGCGATCGGGGTGCGAGATTCCAGGCCCGTTGTCGCGAAAGCTGATTTCCACCGAGTTGCCCACGCGGGTGGTAGCAATCTCAATCCGCGCCGGACGGCCGGCTTCACTGACAGCGTCATAGGCGTTGTTCAGAATATTCAGGAACACCTGCTGCAATTGGTGCGAATCGCCGATCACGCTGGGCAGTTCCTGGGTCAAATGTTCGATGACTTCCACGCCGTGGCTTTGGAAGTCGTAAGAGCGCAGTTGAACCGTCCGCCGCAAGATCGGATTCAGCTGCACCGGCTTTCTCTGGGGCGGCATCTGGCGGGCAAAGCTGAGCAGGTTCTGCACGATCTGCTTGGTGCGTTGCGCTTCCTGCAGGATGACCCGCAAGTCCTTGCGCGCACTTTCCGGAACCTCGGGGTTTTCCATCAACAGGTCGGCAAAACCGAGAATGGCGGTGAGCGGATTGTTGACCTCATGGGCCACGCCGGAGACCAGCTGCCCGACGGCGGCCATCTTCTCGGCGTGCATCAGTTTCGATTGCAGGCTGGCGGCGTCGGTGACGTCGGTCATCACCACGACCAGGCTGCTCACGTGCGACTGCTCATCGCGCATGGGACTTAAGTTGACTGAAAAGTGGCCGATCCTTCCGTCCCCGCGCAGGATCTGCAGCTCCAGATTGTCCACCTGTCGTCCGGCCAGGGTGGCGCGCAGAGCCTCGCTGAGCGTGCTGCGCCGAGTTGGCGCTACCAGGTCTTCCAGGGGCAGTCCCAGCAGTTGCTTCTGCTCGTAGCCCATGTCGTGCCAGCGCCGGTTGGCATAGCTGATGAGTCCGGCCGTGTCCGCCACCAGAATCAGGCTCTGGGTGTTGTTCAGGATCTTTCCGGATGAAGTCGCGCTCGCGCTGCAATTCCGACTGGAAGTTCTTGAGCCCGCTGATATCGAGCATCAGGCCGCGATACTGCGCCACCCGGCCCTGATTGTCCTGCACCGCGAAAGCGTTGATGAGAACATAAACCACAGATCCGTCGCGACGGCGGAGCGTCTCCTCATGATTTCTGACCACCCCGTGTTCCTGCATCTGGCGGGCAAGTTCCTGGTATCGTTCCTCCGCGAAATAAACCTGGGTGCGAACATCCGCTTGCAGCAGTTCCTCCCGGCTGGTGGTAGCCGAGCATGCGGACCAGCGCGTCATTTACCTCGATGAAGCGGCCATCCGGGGTGGAGAAGAACAGTCCTTCCTGGATGTTGTCGAACAGCTCCCGGTAGCGTTGTTCCACTTCGCGGCGGTCGCTGATGTCCTTGAGTACGTGAATCGTCTGCATGCCCTCGCTGCTGGCACCGTGTACCCGCGAAGTGGAAACCAGGTAGGTGCGTTCCAGGACGGGATGAACGTACTCGTCGTCTCCTTCGCTCTTGCTGCGGCAGAAGGGGCAGGAGCGTAGGGGAGGCACATTGCCGATGGCCAGCAGGGCGGACATATTGACGCCAATCAGGGCCTGGGGCTCCACTCCAATGAAGTCTGCCAGCGAGCGGTTGACCCGCAAGACGTTGCCGGCTTCGTCGTGGGCCACGATGAAATCGCTGATGGCGTCGAAGATTTCGATCCAATGCCGGTTGGCCTGATCCATGCGGGTGAACAGGCGGGCATTTTCCAGGGCGACTGCGGCATGCCCGGCAATGGCGTGCAGAACCTGTTCATCTTCCATGCTCAAAGGTTGTGCCCGGCCGCCGAGGCATAGAACACCGACCAGTTCTCCGGACGCTCCCAGCAGCCGCACCAGGGTGATTTCGTTTCCTCCCAGTTCGGAAGCGAGCGCTGGGCCTGCGATGTCGGTCATGGTGGAGGAGACGACGGCTTCCTGATACCGCGTCAAGGCGTCCTCAATGGCATGGCTGAAGCGCCGCAACAGGGAGCGATCCTGAATTTCCTGCCCGTCCCCAGCTTGCAAGACCAGGGTTTCCAGGCCGGTTTCCTGCTTCACCGCAAGTGCGGCTTGGCGCGCGCCCATCATGTCTGCGGCGCGGCTGACAAAACTTCTGGCGAATTCGGGAAGCCTCAGGTGGGAATTCAGTTCCAGGGCCAGCCCCATCAATGACTCGGCGCGGCGGCGGTGCTGCTCGGATTGGTGAAGGTTTCGACTTACATCAAGCGCGACCGCAACCTGTGCCGCCAGAACGCGGGCGCGGCGGATGTCTTCCGGCGAGATGCCAGCCCCATCCAGCCGGTCGACAACGCCGAACATGCCCAGGACTTCGCCAGCGGTATCGAGCAGCGGGACGGTCAACAGTTGCCGCACGTTGTAGCTGGCGAGAAGCTCGGTGTTCGCACCGGGAAGTTTGCTGGGATCGTCGGACCAGAACACTTGCTTGTTGAGCAGGGCTTGGCTGACAGGTCCGGCGGGAAAGGGGAAATCCGCCCGCTTGGACTGGCCGTTTTCTGCACCCCACCGCACCCTGAAGATGCCATTTTCCAGAAGCCCAATGAAGCCACGCCCAAACCCCAGAAAGTCTGCGGTACGTAATGCAAAACGCTGGAGAAACTCATCCAACTGTCCGATGGAGCCCAGCTCGGCCGAGATGTCCAGCAGTTGATGGAGTTCGTGGGCCTGCGCCCGGGCGGTGTTGCAGAGCTCCGCATTGGCGATGGCCACCGCACCAAAGCCGGTCACCACGGAAATCAGCGACCTCTCCTCCGTGGTGAAGACGCCCTCGGGGCGCGGGTAAACCAGGATCGCACCCTGGGTGACCGAGGTGCGGAAGGGCGCGGCAATCAGCATTCCGGGAGGCACCAGGTCGCCGAGTGCGTGAGTAGCGGGGTCGATGGCTACCGCGATCGGCTCGCCCGCTGCCATCGCTCGTGTGGCTAGATCCGCGGCAAACTGCATTCCCCGGCGATCGTGCCGGCCCCGCACCGAGGCGGCCAATTGAGGTGACTCGGCGGCGACCGCGCGCAGGCTGAAGACAGCTCCTTCCCGCAGCAGAATGCAAACCAGGCGGGTGCGCAACAGAACCCGCAGCCGGTCGGCGACGGCCTCGACCACTGCCATCGATTCCGGTGCGGAGCGCAGAGCCTGCGCCACTTCCGCCAGAATCTCGGCCCGGCGATGCTCTTCCCTTGAGACCTGGGTGAGTCGGCTTGCTTCCAGTAGGCTGCCCAGTTGTCCCGCCAGAATGGTGGCCTTGGCCGCCAGATCTTCATTGAAAAAATCCGGATCGGTGCAATGTACAAACGCTGCTGCCCCGATGGCCTCGTTTCCGACCAGCAAGGGCGCCGCCATGATGGAAACGGCGCGAAATTCGGCTGCCATGGGGTAACGGCCAGGGTCCAGGCGGTTCCTGCAGAGGGTCTTCCGCAAGCGGAGGGCTTCGATGGCGACCGCACTCTGGTCGGCCTTCAGCCGGGTGCCCACGAAACGGTCGGCCATCAACCCATCGGCCTCGACTCCCACCAGTTCGTCGGAGGAAACCCGCTGCCAGAAATATGCTCCATCGACCTGAAAGAACTCACGCGTGGCCTGGCAAAACAAACGGATCAATGCGTGGGACGAGGTTCCCTGAGCGGCAGCAGCGGAGAATCTGAGAAGGAGCCTTTGAAAAGCGTCATCCAACTTCGGATTGCTGCCTTGCACTACGGTCGCATCTCCGGCTGACATGGTCAGAGTGTCACCGCCCACCCAGGGTAAGATTTACAAGTAGTTGATATACAAGCAAATTAGTCTGTAATCTCAATTTGAGTCAAGCGAATAACGGGTCGGGTGCCGAGTTGTGACACGTTGGCGAAGACGCTTGACCGGTGTCTCAAACCGAGACGAAGAGAGGTTGAATGAGACAATTCTTAACTTCCTTTCTGACCTCAGCCTGAGGTCTCTATTCCGAGTGATCGTATTTAAATTGAATAACTTACGTAAGAGGTAGTTCCTCTTTTGGGAATCACGGCGAGGCTGGCATCGGCATTGCTCTTGTCCCCGATGGGGAATTCCCCTTGCCTGGGAAAGACTTTGTGCGGAGGGCCAACATGCAGCGCTGGGTTGCGATTTTTGTCTTGGGAGTTTTGGCGGGGACAGTGGCAACGTCGCTAATTTCGCCGGTGCCGGCTGCCGCCCAGGAAGAAAAGACAGAAAAGACAGAAGAGATATCGCGCAAGGCTAAGACCAAGGTGGCACCCATCTATCCCGACATTGCGCGGCGCATGAGCATAGCGGGCACGGTGAGGTTGGTCATCGTAGTGGCGCCCAATGGCTCGGTCAAGAGCTCGAAGGTCGTGGGTGGGCACCCGGTGCTGGTCAACGCCGCCATGGATGCCGTGAAGCAATGGAAATTCGAACCTGCGGCAACAGAGAGCACGGGCGTTGTGGAATTCAATTTTCAGCCTCTGAACTAGGACCGAAATTGAAGCAGCTTGCCCCGTATCCAGGGAGCGCGGGCGCAGAGAGCGGAGGAGCAGCATGACGATCAGCAAGAAACTTTACGTGAGCTTCGGGGCCGTGCTTGCAATGGTCGTGGTGCTTTTTGTCATCAACTTGTGGTCCGTGCACCGCGAGCACAGCGCCAAGGCTGCCGCCTCCCAGGCTCTGGAACTCGCAGATGCAACCGACAGAATCAGATTTCAGATGATGCAGAACCGTCTGTATCTGACCAACTTCCTGCTCAGTGGCGACAGCCGCGAAGCCGACCACGTAAATGACGGAATCCGTACCTTCGGGGAGCGGATGGAGGTCGCAACCAGTCTTTCCACCTCAGTGGAACAGCGAAATGCGCTGGAGAAAGTTCAGCAGACAGAACAGAGCTGGGCCCGGGAGTTCGCCGAGCCGCTGATGCAGAAGCGGAAAGAGGTGGACCAGGGGAATTCCACCGTGGCCGAACTGCAAATCTTCTACCTGCAGAAAGACGCGGCCAGTTGGGTGAAGACCTCGTCCGAATATCTCGATCTGGCTGACCGGGAAAGCAAGAAGGTGCTCGAAGAGCGGCGGAAGATTGACGAGTCCACCAGCAACTGGACCATCGGAATCTCGCTGTTGAGCACGCTGGCGACCTTGGTCCTGGGCTGGGGCATTGCCTTCCGGACCTCCAAATCCATTACTGAACCCCTGACCGATCTGATGAACGTAACTGCCCAGATCGGAACTGCCGGCGACCTGGATCACCAAATTGACATCCAGCGCAAGGATGAGATCGGCGAATTGGGCCGAACCTTCAACGGTATGGTTGGATACTTGAAGGAGATGGCCGCGGTCTCTGAAGCAATTGCGGGAGGAAATCTATCGGTGGAAGTGAAGCCCCGGTCGAAGGATGACACCCTGGGTAACGCCTTCGTGCGCATGGTGGATGGGCTGAGAAACCTGGTACGCAACGTCCGCGACGCCGCTTCCCGGGTCCCCGCCAGCGCCTCCAGCCAGGTGGCGGGCGCTTCCGACGATTCGGCCAAGGTCAGCCTGCAAACTTCCTCCGCTATCGATGAAGTGACCAGCACCATGCACGAGATGAGTGTCAACGTCCAGAACATGGTGAAGAGCACGCAGATGCAGGCCTCGAGCGTAAGCGAGACCTCGGCTTCTATCGACGAGATGGTCGCCTCCATTCAGCGGGTGGCCGACACGGCGAAAGTGCTGCTCGATATCTCGAACCGCTCGCGGGAGGAAGTCCACAGTGGAATTGCCACCATGGAAAAGGCCACGGATGGCCTGAACAAGATCAACACCACGATTCGTTCTTCCGGCGAAATCATCGACGTGCTGGGGCAGCGGGCCGACGACATCGGCAAAATCATCGAGGTGATCGACGATCTGGCGGAGCAAACCAACCTGCTGGCACTGAATGCGGCCATCGAAGCAGCACGAGCGCCGGCGAGCATGGTCTGGGTTTCGCTGTGGTCGCCGACGAGGTTCGCAGACTGGCAGGAAAAATCCGCCCAGTCCACCAAGGAAATTTCCGAACTGATCCAGAGCATCCAGAAAGAAGCGCGCAAGGCGGTCGAGAACATGGACCGCAGCACCGGCATCGTCAACGACGGTCTCGGCCTGGGCCAGGAACTGAATGGCGCGCTGCGCAAAATCTACCCCAACGTGGTGACGGAGGTCTACAAGTTCGCGCAGGAAATCGGCGCCGCCACCAACGAGCGGTCGCATGGCTCGTCACAGATCGCGCGCGCCACCACCCGCTTGAACGAAATCACGCACGAGATCAACTCCGCGGTCGAGGAGCAGGCTTTCAGGCGCGCAGGCTGTAGTCCAAGGCCATGGAGCGCATGCGCGAACTGGTGCCACAAACAACTTGGGTTCCACCGAACTGGCAGCCTCGGCCGAGCAAATGTCGAAGATGTCGCGCGAGTTGCTCGATGCCATGCACCGTTTCGCCCTGGAGCAACAGCAGGAACGGATTCCGACACGTTACGACGAGCAGGCAGCGGTCAGCGCCCGGCGCGCCGCGGGCGCCCGCGCCTGACGAGCGGCAAATATATGAATCAGGAATTGCACATTGTCGGGTTCCAGGTAGGGCGTGAGACCTACGGCGTCCCGATCACGTCTCTGCACGAGATCGTGCGCGTGCCCGAGATCACCGCTGTGCCTGACGCTCCCGACTATATGGAAGGGGTCATCAATCTCCGGGGAAAGATTGTCTCGGTCATTGACCTGCGCAAGCGCTTTGGCGAAGCCAAGAAGGCGCTGAACCGGCGCAACCGCATTCTGGTGGTGGAGCATGGCGGCCGACTTTCGGGTTTGATTGTGGACTCGGCGTCCGAGGTGATCAAGATTCCGGCTGCCGATGTCGAAGCCTCTCCCGCGGCCATGCAAGAGGGCGGGCTTAACTGCGTGACCGGGCTGGGCAAGTATCACGGGCGCCTGATCGTGCTGCTGGACATGACCAAGCTGCTGGACAACGGCGCACGAAAAGAGGAAGCGGAGCGAAGCAGCGGCGAGGCGCGCAGCGCCGCCGCGGCCGATCGCGGTCCTCGGGCCGATGAAGCCAAGGACAAACTGGAACTCATGGGCACATCCAGCGTACCCGCGCAGCTCACCGAGGCTTGACTCAAGCTTCTGCAGGTGCTCGTGTACCAGGAGTGCGGCATGCACTTCGACGAGCGGCGCACCCATTTTCTGGGCCCGCCTGCAGCGGCGCCTGAAAGAATGTCATCTCGACTCTTTCTACAGTTACTACCGCCTGCTGATCAGCAAGGAAGGAAAAGATGAGCTGGCCAAGCTGCTGGAAAACCTGACCATCAACGAGACCAGCTTCTTCCGCAACAAGGCCCAACTGGATCTGTTCCACAAGCACGTCCTGGACGAACTCATTCGCCGCAAGCAGGCGCACCGCGACTATTCCCTGCGCATCTGGAGTGCGGCTGCTCCACCGGACAAGAGCCTTATACCCTGGCCATGCTGGTGGCCGACA
>CAWDFF010000040.1:0-43143 GCA_963801545.1 Terriglobia bacterium
GTTTTCAAGACCGGAGCCATCAACCACTCGGCCACCTCTCCGGCTAACTACAGTTTTGCTACAGCAGTTTCGACGACCGCCGTTCAACCACTCACGCTTCCCGTGGGTGGTTTGTTTAGTTTACAACAGGGGGTGGTGAGGATATACGTACAGAGGTACTCTCATACCAACTGCGCAAAGGAAGAAGAAAGTATGGCCGAAAAAGACCGGATCGTGGTGCAGCGCGTTCAGACGGGGATTCGCATCGAGAAGAGGTTGCTCAAGGTCATGAAGGGGCTGGCGGAGTATTTGGATATGACCCTCGGGGACCTTGTGGAAGGTATCGTTCTTCATGCCTTCGACGGAAAGAGTCCTTTTTCGGAAGAATCCCTGCGTCGCATCAAAGACTTGAAAAGGCTTTACGATCTGGATCTGGATTCGACTGCAAGCCACCGTCTGAAGGAAGTGCGTCTCGGCAAGCGGGTCGCGCACAAGGGCCGGTCATAGGCCGCTTCTCTTGAGCCGGCAGCACGCAGGGTTTGAGCGATCTGACGCCAGTGATGTATAAGGCAAAATCTATGAAACGAATATTGCTCCTGTCTGTTTTGGTCATCGGTTTTTGCTCCACTGTCGTTTTGTCCTCCGCCCAGACCGCAACCGCTCAGGCGGAGGGAAAAACCACGCTGTCGGGTCGCACCGCCGGACTAAAAAGGCACGAGGGCTTTTTCCCCTACTACTGGGACGAGAAAAAAGGCGACATCCTGTTTGAACTGTCGCCGCCGGCGCTAGGTGGAGAGTTTCTTTACTTCACCGGACTGGGCAGCGGGATCGGTTCTACAGAGGCATTCGCGGATCGCAGTTCCTTTGGCGGTGCCTGGGTGTGCCGTTTTCGGCGAGTCGGGATGCGGGTTCTGGTGATCCAGGAGAACACGGGCTTTCGCGCTCCGGGCGGCACTCCGGAGTTACAGCATTCCGTGGAATACAGCTTTCCTACCGCGGTGTTGGCCTCGCTCCCGGTGGAAGCGGAGCAGGATGGAACGGTGCTGGTCAACGCCGATACACTCCTCGTTCGAGACGCGTTCGATCTGCTGTCTCAACTGCGGCGCCCTACCCGCGCGGTCGGAGGCGTGATGGTGCGGGAGCAATCCTCCAAGGCGGCAGACTGGCGGCTGGACAAGGACCGCAGCGTCATTGATCTGGAACACACCGGAAGCTTCCCGCTCAACACCGAAGTAGAAGCGCTGCTGACCTTCGCTACGGATTCGGAGAGCGATCTGAACCAGCCCGATCCGCATACCCTGAGCGTGCGCGAGCACCATTCGTTTGTTGCCATGCCGGCGCCTGGGTATGAACCCTTGGAGCAGGATCTTCGTGTGGGATTTATTTCCAGCAGCTTCCAGGATTTTTCCCAGGCTTACGATCGTCCGCTCACGCGTTATCTGGTCAACCGGTGGCGTTTGCAGAAGAAAGATCCGAGCGCTGCGCTGAGCGAGCCGGTCAAGCCGATTGTCTTCTATCTCGACCGGGCGATTCCGGAGCCGGTGCGCTCGGCGGCGCGCAGCGGGGCTCTGTGGTGGAACGCGGCGTTTGAGCAGGCTGGGTTCAAGAATGCTCTTCGCATCGAAGACTTGCCCGAGAACGCGGACCCGATGGACATTCGCTACCCGACCATCCAGTGGACGAACCGCTCGGGCCGGGGATGGTCGGTAGGACAGAGCCACATCGATCCGCGTACCGGTGAGATCATGCATGCAGTGGTGCAACTCGATTCGCATCGCATGCGCACCGTGAACAACTACTGGGAATCAACGATTCCGTCTGGCCGCGACTCGACGGAACCGGCGCTCGATATGTTCGCTGCGCTCGATAACCTCGATCCCCAGACCAGCGAGCAGCAGGTGATGCTGAACCGGCTGGCTCTGCTCACCTGCCACGAGATGGGACACGTGCTGGGCCTGGAGCACAACTTTGTCGCCAGCACCTACGGGCGCGGGTCGGTGATGGACTACTTCGCGCCGCGAGTGAAGATTCGCGCTGACGGCACCGCCGATCTTTCCGACGCCTATATGCAGGGGACGGGCAGCTACGATCGTCACGCCATCGAATGGGGTTACAGCCAGGGCAAACCCGGCAGCACCGCGGAGCAGGAGCAGGCGAGGCGGGATGCGATCGTGCGCGCGGCCATCGCCAAGGGAATCGTGTGGGGGAACTACGACGATCCGCGCTGGAATTCCTACGACGATGGACCTGACCCGGTAACGTGGCTGAAAGAAGTTCTGCCCGTGCGCGATGCTTTGCTGGCCCACTATGGTTCGCGAATGCTGCGTCCGGGCGAGCCCAATTCGATCCTGGCCTCCCGGCTTCCGCTGGTCTACCTGTTTCATCGTTACGCGCTCGGAGCTGCAATCAACGTCGTGGGCAGCGCCAAGGTGCCACTCTCGCTGGCTGGAGACGGCCAGCCGCCGGTGGTCGTCTGGCCGGCCGGGAGTCAGCAAGAGGCTCTACAACTGGCAGTTCAAGCTCTGAATCCTTCTCGCCTCAACCTTCCTCCGGAAGTCTGGCGGGTACTGGCCCCGGTGGAAAATCGCGATCCCGATCCGGAACGCTTCACGTCGTCGGCGGGATACTTGTTCAGCCCGCAGGATGGGGCACGAGCCGTAGCTGAAATCGTCGTGGGCGGATTGCTGAATCCCAAGCGGATGGAGAGGCTGGCAGTGATTTCACGTCAGGATGCGCAAGCGCTCACTCCGGGAAATGTCGTGTCGGCCCTGGTTACGGCGGCGTTTTCCGATGGCTCGAAGACGGCAGCGGAGCGGGACCTGGCCGGCGTAGTGCAAACCGAAGTGGCGGAGCGGTTGATGATGTTGGCGGCAAATTCCGAGGCGACGGCTGAAGTGCGCGCCGTGGCGCTAGCGGGAGTGCATGAGGTGCAGAGTTCGGCGAAGAGTCATGCAACGGGAAACCCGGTAGTGCAGCAGCTTGATCATGAGATCACGCTGTTCTTGCAGAATCCGGAGCAGAACACGCCCAAGCTGAAATCTTCTGGAGCACCGGCGGGGCCGCCGGTTTAAGGAAAAGGGGACGGCGAGCTTCCAAAGAGGCCACAGCCTGATTAGATGACTTCGGGCAGATGGAGCAGGAATACTTCTTGACAACAGGCCGGCAATATAGGATACCTATATTGCAATATAGGTATCCTATATTCATCATGGGCAAACGCATCCCGGCCAACATTACACGCGGCAGCGCCGAACTTGCGATCCTTTCTCTGTTGGCGGAACAGCCACTCTACGGCTTCGAAATCTCCAAACAGATCGAGCACCGGACGGAAGGCGCACTTCGTTTTGAACTTGCTTCTCTATACCCAATGCTCTATGACCTCGAAAAGCGCGGCTTGATCAAAGGGCGCTGGCAGCCCAGCCGCACAGGCCGGGACCGCCGGTACTACGCCCTCACACCCGCCGGCAAAAAGGAGCTTGGCCCGCTGCGACGGGAGTGGCGCTCGTTTTTTCAGGCACTTGACCGGCTCGCCGGAGTAAGCCATGCCTGATTGGAATGCATTGGTTCGGGAGCATCTGGGCATGCCGGACTCGTCCTCCGTCGAGGACGCGGCAGTCGTGGCGGAGTTGTCCAGCCATCTCGAAGACGCGTATGAGGAACTGCTCGAAGCTGGCTTGTCCGAGCCAGAGGCCATCAAACAGGCTCTGGGTCGCAGGGCCAACTGGCGCGGACTCGCCAAGAGAATTCGCCGTGCGAAAAGCAAGGAGGACGGTTTGAACCATCGAACAAAAACCTTGTGGTTGCCCGGCCTCGTGAGCCTGACCGCTTCCATGACTTGGCTGATGCTCTTGCAGCGACTTGGCCCGCAGCCGCGCATGCCATGGTTGCACGCCGGGCTCCCGCTGATGCCTTATCTGGTGTGGCTTGTCACCCAGCCCCTGTTTGGAGCGGTGGGCGCTTGCATGTCGCGTCGCGCGGGAGCCGAACGGCTGATCGAACTCACCGCGAGTTTGTTCCCCTCGATCGTCATGCTTGGATTGTGGTGTCTGGTGGTAGCGATGAGCATTCTGGTCGAGAAGAATCCGCATGTATTGCCGCAATGGCCCTTAGTCTTGTTCGGTGCAGTTAACTGGGCCATTCTGCCCGGCTTGTTGCTTCTACTGGGCAGGCTTCTTTTCTTGAGGACCGGCAGCTTCGCGAAGTCGTAGTTGGATCTCGGGTGCCGAAGAGGACGAACGATGTCCAGCAATGTAGGTCCGGGCCCTTCGCGATGCTGTGGTGCGAACAAGCGGCGGGTGAGGGGCCTCCTACAGTGCCTGGCTTCGTAGTCTGCGATCTCCGATTCGTGCTGCAGCGTGAGTCCGATATCATCCAGGCCATTGAGCAGGCAATGGCGGGTGAAGTCGTCGATCTGGAAGGTTGCGGAAAATCCATGATCGTCGTGCACTTTGCGTTGTTCGAGGTCGATGGTGATGTGGTAGTCGTGCATATCGCTTGCGCGGCGGGTGATTTCCGCAACTTCCTCTTCGCTTAGGACAACCGTAAGCACCCCGTTCTTTACGCAGTTGTTGGCGAAAATGTCGGCGAACGTCGGGGCGATCACCACCCGGAAACCAAAATCATCCAGGGCCCAGACGGCGTGTTCGCGCGACGATCCACAGCCAAAATTCTTCCCTGTCACCAGCACACTCGCCCCGGCGTGCCGGGGATGGTTCAAAGAAAAGGATGGATCATGCGTGCCGTCTTTCCCGCGGCGCCAATCATGAAATAAAAATTCGCCAAAGCCGGTGCGTTCGATTCTCTTGAGGAATTGTTTCGGAATGATCTGGTCGGTGTCGATGTTGGCGCGATCGAGCGGTGCGACTTTACCTCTATGAGTGCGGAACGGTTGCATGATTCTCCGGGTTTCGATTCTCCCAACATTGCGGAGGGCGACGCCCTCCGGACAGCCGGCGGGACCGGCGCTACTTATTGAAATTTCCAGTTTCTAATGTCCGTGAAATGCCCTGCAATCGCAGCCGCTGCCGCCATCATGGGACTGACCAGGTGGGTGCGTCCGCCCCGTCCCTGGCGGCCTTCGAAATTCCGGTTGCTGGTGGACGCGCAACGCTCGCCCGGTTGCAGGATGTCGGGGTTCATCCCCAGGCACATGGAGCAGCCGGACTCGCGCCATTCAAAGCCGGCCTCCTGAAAAATCCGGTCGAGACCTTCCTGCTCGGCGGCGTGCTTCACCGCCTGTGAACCCGGGACCACCATGGCCCTCACCTTCGGGCTTACGTGGTGCCCTCGAGCTACGCGGGCTGCGGCGCGCAAATCTTCCAGGCGCGAATTGGTGCAGGAGCCGATAAACACTCGATCCACCGGAATTTCTTCGACCGGCGTGCCGGGCTCGAGGCCCATGTATTCCAGCATGCGTTCGGCGGAGCGACGGTCGGATTCGGTCTTCATACTATCCAGCATCGGGACTCGCCCGCTGACTGCGACCACCATGCCGGGGTTGGTGCCCCAGGTCACGAAGGGGGAAAGCTTCGAGGCATCGATTTCAACTACCTTGTCATATTTCGCGCCAGGATCAGACGGCAGGCTGCGCCAGCGAGCCAGCGTCTTTTCCCACTCGCCGTTTGTCGCACTTGGCGCGAAGCGGCGGCCCTTGACGTAGGCGAACGTGATTTCGTCGGGCGCCACCATGCCGGCGCGCGCGCCGGCCTCGATGCTCATGTTGCACAGCGTCATCCGGCCTTCCATCGAAAGCGCTCGAACGGCTTCGCCGGCGTACTCGATGACGTGTCCGGTGGCCCCGTCCGTGCCGATCTGTCCGATGATGCCGAGCGCGAGATCTTTGGCCGTTACCCCTTCAGCCAGCACACCCCGCACGGCGATCAGCATGGTCTTCGGCTTGCGTTGAGGCAGGCATTGCGTGGCCATCACGTGCTCGACTTCAGAGGTGCCGATCCCGAATGCCAGCGCTCCGAAGGCGCCGTGAGTGCTGGTATGGCTGTCGCCGCAGACGATGGTCATGCCCGGCTGCGTGAGTCCCAGTTCCGGGCCGATGACGTGCACGATGCCCTGGTCGGGTGAATCCATATCGAACAGGGGTACCCCGAACTCTTTGCAATTCTTTTGCAGCGCCTGGATCTGAAGGGCAGCGATGGGGTCCGTGATGGGAGTGCCGCGGGGTTCGGTCGGGATATTGTGGTCGACGGTGGCCACGGTTCTCTGAGGCTGGCGCACCTGGCGTCCAGCCGCGCGCAGGCCGTCGAAGGCTTGCGGCGACGTCACCTCATGGACCAGGTGGAGGTCTATATAGAGGAGCGGCAGGCGGTCGGGAGGCGAACAGACGATGTGCTCGTCCCATACTTTTTCGAATAGGGTGCGCGCGGGCATGGACTTGTAAAGAGATATTTTATCAACAAAGGGGCTGCCGGGCAGGATCTTTGAAGGTGTGAGTTTGCCTGTGTGGGACCGGGCTCGGACCCGGTCGGGCGGTGCGCAGCACCGCTGTAGATCTATGGTCAATGACAAAACTGCGGCCCTTGGGCCGCCTGACCGGGTCCGAGATCCGGTTCCACCCAGTCAAAAACGATTATGATGATTGTTCATGATTAACGGGAAACGTATTGCCGTGGTACTGCCTGCGTATAACGCGGAGAAGACCTTGGCGACGACCGTGGCGGAGTTGCCCGAGCTGGTGGACATCCGCATCCTGGTGGATGACCACAGCTCCGATCACACCGTCCAGATTGCCGAGCGGCTGGGGCTGCATTATTTTGTGCACGACCAGAACTATGGCTACGGGCGCAACCAGCAGACCTGCTATCGCGAAGCCCTGGCAGCGGGCGCGGACGTGGTCATCATGTTGCATCCCGACTATCAGTACACTCCTCTTCTGGTGACTGCTATGGCCAGCATGGTGGCCTACGACGTTTACGACCTGGTGCTGGGTTCGCGCATCATCGGGGGTCAGGCGCTGCGCGGAGGCATGCCGTTCTACAAGTATGTGGCGAACCGCTTCCTGACCGCGTTCGAAAATTTGTTTCTCGGAATCAAGCTGTCGGAATACCACAGCGGGTATCGCGCCTTCAGCCGCAAAGTCTTGTCAGAGCTTCCCCTGCTCGAGAACTCGGACGATTTTGTTTTCGATAATCAGATGCTGGCGCAGTGCGTGAATTTTGGCTTTCGCATTGGCGAAGTGTCTTGCCCGACGAAATACTTCGAGGAAGCCTCGTCCATCAACTTCCGGCGCAGTGTGATCTACGGTCTGGGCGTGCTCCGCACGACATTGCAGTTTGCCCTGCAACGGGCCGGGGTGGCGCATTTCCGGATTTTCAGCGCCAAAGGCCGGAAGCTGGAGCCTGGATATGCCACCTACTACGCGCGGGGAGCAGCGGAACCGCCAGGCTAGGGACAGGACCCGGAAGGGCACGGCTTTCAGCCGTGCCGCTTGATCGGGCTGGGACTTTGCGGCACGGCTAAACGCCGTGCCCTCCCGATTGGGTGCGGCCATGGGCGCTACGGCCGATCCAATTGCGCCTCCCGGCGGTTGCGACTAGCATCTAATTGAAGACGCATGGTAACTGCCACTCCTACCGCGCTGGAACAACGCCCGCCCAAGATGGTCTACAGCGAAGTTCTCAGCTTCGCTTACGAGACCTTCCGCACCAATAAGGTACGTTTCGCACTGACCGCTCTGGGGATGGTGATTGGGACTGCTTCCCTGATCCTGGTTGTGACCATCGGCATGACCGGCAAGCAATACGTGCTCAACCAGATCCAGTCCATCGGCACTAACCAGATCGAGGCGGAATACCAGAGCGGGGGGCAGCGCGTCGCCAACGTCACCCCCGACCCCCTCACCATCGACGACATGCGAGCCGCGCTGCGGGAGGTGCCTGGAATCGTGGCGGCATCTCCGGTGGTTTCACTGAGTGACCGCATTCCGGTGGGCGGCGGCAAGGAGCGCGACATCTCGGTGTTGGGGGTCTTTCCCGATTACCGCATCGTGCGCAACCTGGTGGTCCTGACCGGCAGGTTTTTCGATGCCCAGGACGAGCAGCAGCACAACAAGGTCGGCGTAATCACCCAGAAAATGGCCGAGGAACTCTTCGGGTCGCAGGAGGAAGCGATCGGAAAAGTCATCAAGTTGAGCGGCCTTCCCTTCACCATCATAGGCACATTCCGCGAGCGAGTGGACACCTTCGGACAAACCGAAGTGGTCGATTACACGCTTTTGATCCCGTATACGGTAAGCCGGTACTTCACCGACACTCCCACAGTGAAGCAGATTTATTTCTCGGCGGCCGACCCGGCGATGGTGCAGCCGGCAACCGACCAGATCCGGCGCGTGATCCAGAGCCGTCATCGGGCGGAGTCGGTTTATAACGTGATGAACCTCACCCAACTGGTGGTTCTGGCGGAGAAAACTGCCAACGCTTTGACCCTGGTCTTGCTTCTGGTGGCGGCAGTGGTGCTGCTCGTTAGCGGCATCGGAATCATGAACATCATGCTGGCCACGGTGAGCTCCCGCATCCGCGAGATCGGGATTCGCAAAGCCCTGGGGGCTACCAATCGAGAAATTCGCTTCCAGTTCCTGGTTGAGGCGGTGACGATTTCGCTGGTAGGGGGACTGATTGGCGTGGTGATTGGCCTGGCGATTCCGTACTCAGTACGCTTCCTGACGGAATACCGAATCCCGATTTCAGGCCTGTCCGCTATCGTGGCTATTTTGGTGTCGTCTCTGGTGGGGGTAATTTTTGGTACGGTCCCAGCCGCACGAGCGGCGAAGCTTGATCCAGTGGAGAGTTTGAGGCACGAGTAAAGCTGTCAGCTCTCAGCCGTCAGCTTTCAGCCAAATCTGACTTCGGCCGGGCCGATGGGTTTAGCAGCGTCGACCTTTTCCAGCCCTGAACGGACCTTTTTCAAAACCTAGTGTTGGGTTCGCTGAGAGCTGAGAGCTGATGGCTGAAAGCTGTTCCTAAAAACAGCAACGCCGGGCGGGTTAGCCCGGCGCATTCATCTTTTACTCACCTTGCGGAGAACGGCTTGGTTCTGAGGTCCCCCGTAGATTTCTTACATCCTGACGTCACCGCTTATGTGTCACCCTTACATGACCAGCGCCAGACCCTCCAGCTCTTTCTGCAGCACGGGCATGGAGCAGCCTGACATTTCCACCCGGCCCACGGCATCCATGGCTGCTTGAGGCGATACTCCGTAGCCACGTCCCATGAGGAAGACTTGCAGGAGTTCCGCGGCTTCGCGCGAATCGATCAGGCCTCCCTGCAACAGATCGTTTCGCAGAGCCGTTAATTCGGTACTGGAGAATCGTTCTTTCATGGCCGTTCACCTCCGACCTTGACTTCTCTTTGCTTATTAGACTCAATCACAGCCTGCAACGTTGCATGCAATTTTGGTGCCGCAGCCAGCGCTCTTTTCTATATACGTTATGAGCGGCTGTTTGGTTTCTTAAACCCCTTACGTTGCGGCAAGTTGCAGCCAGCGTGATTTTTGTGAGCCAAGACGGAGTGGCACGAACGGGCCATATCAGGAATTCTCGCGATTGACACGTTGTGTCGTTATGGGACGACAGAATATGGCTTTAGGAAGGTTCGGTGACAGCTTCATCCACCAGCAGGATGGGGATTCCGTCACGAATCGGATATGCCCGACGACACACGGCACACTTCAGGCTCTGTCCCTCAGCCTGGAGTACGAGAGGTTTTTTGCACATAGGGCAGACCAGGATGTCGAGCAAATCTTGGGGAATCATGGCGCCGATTTTACCCCTTTTGTTCAAGGGACCAAACGGGAAGGTTAGAAGCTGTCAGCTGTCAGCTCTCAGCTGTCAGCTGTCAGCCGGATCACCCTTGTCTGGGGGGAAAGGTCAAGGCGAAAGAACGCCATCGTTGACGAACCAGCAGTCAGAGCGCTAAGCGCTCCCCCTTCCACTGAGAGCTGATAGCTGAAAGCTGACAGCTGGTTTACGATACCTCTCTGGAGGCGCGACCGCATGGCTGCCATCATTCTGGACGGTAACAGGATCGCCGCCGAAATCCGGGCGGAAGTTGCTGCCGAGGTAAAGAGCCTTACCGCTGCCGGAATGCGGCCTGGACTGGCCGTCATCCTGGTGGGCCACAATCCGGCCTCTGAAATCTATGTTCGCGGCAAGGTGAAGAGTTCTGAGGAAGTAGGGATTTACAGCGAACAGCTGGCCCCGCCAGACACGATTTCGACCCAGGAGTTGCTGGAACTGGTCCTGCAGTTGAACCGGCGCGATGAAATCGACGGCATCCTGGTTCAGCTGCCACTGCCGGCGCAGGTTGATTCTAAACGGATCCTGATGGCGGTGGATCCGGGCAAGGACGTAGACGGCTTTCATCCGGTCAACGTGGGCTTTCTTTCCACCCAGCGACCGGGTCTGGTGCCGTGCACGCCGGCGGGAATCATGGAGATTCTCAAGCGCAGCAATGTCCCGGTGGCGGGCCAGGAAGCGGTAGTGGTGGGGCGTAGCGACATCGTCGGCAAGCCTACCGCGATGTTACTGATCAACGGGAACGCCACGGTGACGGTCTGCCACTCCAAGACGCGAGACCTCCCCGGCGTCTGCCGCCGCGCCGACATCCTGGTGGCCGCCATCGGCCGCGCTGGAATGATTACGCGTGACTTCGTAAAGCCGGGGGCGACGGTGATCGACGTCGGGATGAACAAGGTGACCGATCGGGCTGAGTTCGACCGGCTTCTTGCCGGCAACGCCAAGCGGGAGGAGAGTTTCCGGACCAAAGGCTCCGTCCTGGTAGGCGATGTCCATCCCGGGGTGGCTGAAGTCGCAGGGGCAATCACGCCGGTGCCAGGGGGCGTAGGGCCTTTGACCATCGCGATGCTGATGTCCAACACGGTCAAGGCGGCGAAAATGAGGAAAGGCTCGCGCCTGCCCGCTCTGGCTGCGGAGCACGCCCAGAGTGCGTAAAGAACTGCCTAAGAAAGTGCTCAAGGTTGGTTTGACCGGCGGCATCGCTGCCGGGAAGTCGGTAGTGGGCGAAATGTTCGCCGCCCTGGGCGCTCACGTCATCCAGGCCGACGAGATTTCTCACCAGCTCATGCAACCCGGCCAGGCCGTCTACCGCGAGGTCGTGGCTCACTTCGGCGCTGAAATCCTGAATCCGGATGGCAGTGTGAACCGGCCTCGGCTGGCAGAGCTGGCCTTCAGCGGCAAGCCCTCCCGTGTCCAGGAACTGAATCAGATCGTGCATCCGGCAGTAATTCGACGGGAAGAAGAGTGGATGGAGCAAGTGAGCCAGCGCGATCCCCAGGCGGTTGCGATCGTGGAGGCCGCGCTCATTCTGGAGGCAGGGATGGCCAAGGGCCTCGACCGGCTGGTGGTGGTGACTTGCCGGCCGGAGCAGCGAATCGAGCGCTGGGCCAGGCGCCTGAATGTAGACGAGGAAACGGCGCGCCGCGAGGTCACACGCCGCATGGCGGCACAGCTTCCCGATGAAGAGAAGATCAAAGCCGCCGATTATGTAGTGGATAACTCGGGGCCGTTGGATGAAACCCGCCGGCAGGTCAAAGAAATCTACGCGGAGTTGCTCGTGTGGAGCGGGCGCCCTCGCCCGCTTTGACCGCTTACAGCGGGTGGGGTCGGGAACAGCGAACCGATTCAATTCCATGAAATTCGTCCGTGCCGAGCATCCGGGTCCTGGCGGGCGGGGGCGCCCGCCCCACACAAAAGCAGCTCTGGATTTAGAATCGCATTGGAAGGTTTTTTGATATGAAGCTGCTGCGTCCCGTTCTGCTGGCGGTGGTTTTTGCCGGCGCATTTTATTACTTCACCACGTATCGCTCTGGTCAATTCCATCCGGCTAACTGGTTTGGCCGACCCGCAAAGGTGGAGATCACTGAGGCCGCGGTGGTCGAGCCGTTCGACAGCGAAGAGCAGAACAATATCAGCGTCTATCGCAAGAACATCGATTCGGTTGTGAACATTACGTCACGCGCCGTGACTTTTGATTTCTTCTACGGGCTGGTGCCACAGGAGGGCCAGGGCTCAGGTTTCATCATTGATAAAGAAGGCCACGTGTTAACCAACTATCACGTGATCGCCGACGCCCGACAGGTGGAAGTGACCCTGCACAACCGCAAGAAATACCGTGCCACTGTCATCGGGACTGACCGCTCTCACGATCTGGCGGTAATCCAGATCAAAGGCTCGGAGTTCACGCCGATGGTCCTCGGGGACTCAGGGAGATTACAGGTAGGTCAGAAAGTCTACGCTATCGGCAATCCCTTCGGACTTTCCGGCACCATGACCCGCGGCATCATCAGTTCGATTCGCCCGGTGCAGGAGCCTGACGGCATGCAGATTGATGAAGCTATTCAGACCGACGCGGCCATCAACCCGGGAAATTCGGGTGGGCCGCTGCTCAACTGGCACGGCGAGGTAATCGGCATCAACACCATGATCGCATCGAACGTCGGACAAAGCGCGGGAATCGGCTTTGCTATTCCGGTGAACACCGCGAAAGCGGTCCTGAACGATCTGGTCACTCTGGGGCGGGTACGGCGCCCGGCGCTGGGCGTACGCACAATTCCGATCACTCCGGAGCTGGCGGAACAGATGGGATTGGCCGCGGACAACGGCTTGCTGGTCGTGCAGGTGGTTCCAGGCGGAGCCGCGGACCGCGCCGGACTAAAAGGAGGAACCGAGCGCGCTTATCTCGGCAACCTCCCGATCATGGTAGGCGGTGACTTGATTGTCGCCATCGACGGCCAGGACGTTCAGGACCAGCAGGATCTCAGCCAGGTCATGAACAGTCACCGCGCCGGCGACACGGTACGGCTGACGATCTATCGCGGAAAGAAAAAGATGGATGTCAGCGTGGTGCTAGGCGAGGCGCGCGAGCAGGTGTAAGTAGCAAGCACTTAACACTTGGCAATTGGCACTTAGCCAAAACCGTGTGGCCAAATGCTTGGTGCCAAGCGCCAAGTGCTGCGTTTCCTACGCTGCCGACTCGTCCAGGAAGTCTTCAATTTCGTTCACTTCCTTGTCGGTCAGCCGCAGTTCTCCAGCCCGCATGACGCCGTTGGCCTGGCGGGCGTTGCGGGCACCGACGATGGCTCCGGTGACTGCGGGATTGCGCAGGGTCCAGGCGATCGCGACTTCGCCCGGTGATCGCCCATGACGTTTGCCGATCTCCTGAAGTCGCTCGACCAGGGCGAGATTTTGCGAGAGCTTGGGCTCGTTGAAATTTGGATTCCCTCTTCGCCAGTCATCCTTTGGCAGGTTAGCGGCGCGCTCGCGGGTCATCGCTCCGGTCAATAATCCTGATGCCATGGGTGAATAGACAATCACGCCGATACCTTCGCGCAGGCAATAGGGCAGGATGTCTTCCTCGACCTCGCGGTGAATCAGGGAGTAAGGCGGCTGCAGCGAGGTGACGGGCGCAATGGCCTGGGCTCGGCGCAGTTGCTTTACGTCGAAATTAGAGACTCCGATCCAGCGCACTTTGCCCTGCCGCTTCAACTCGGCAAGAGTTGTCCATCCCTCTTCGAGTTGGGATGAATCCGGGTTGGGGGGCCAGTGAATCTGGTAGAGGTCGATCACGTCCACGGCCAGGCGGCGCAGGCTGTCTTCGAGTTCGCGGCGAATGGAATCGGCGCCCAGACCTCCGCGAACGTTGCCCCGCTCATCCCAGAGGCGGCCGCATTTGGTGAAGATGTACGGCTTGGGGCCGGACCAGGTTTTCAGCGCTTTGGCCACGATTTCTTCGGAGTGGCCGAGGCCGTAGACAGCGGCGGTGTCGATCCAGTTCACGCCCAGTTCAAGAGATCGGTGAATCGCGGCGATCGAGTCGTTGTCGTCCTGTGCTCCCCACGCGAATTGCCAGCCCGAGCCGCCGATGGCCCAGGCTCCATAGCCGACCAGAGTGATATGCAAGTCGGAGTTGCCAAGTTGCCGGGTTTGCATTTGAATCTCCTGACAGCCTTTGATTCAGCCTATTTCGAGTCCGATTCACTAGGGTAGAAGAAATGAACGTTGAAGTCATCCAGCGGTTTTGCCTGTCGTTTCCGCAGGCGACCGAGAACCTGCAATGGGGGGACGACCTTTGCTTCAAGGTTGGGGGAAAGATTTTTGCCATGCTGAATTTGAATTCAGTGCCGCCCGGCTTGGCGTTTAAGTGCAGTCCGGAAACCTTTGCCGAATTGGTGGAGCGGGAGGGGATCGTGCCGGCGCCATACGTGGGGCGGTATAAGTGGGTTTTGGTCGAGGATTTAGAAGTATTGTCGTGGCCCGAGGTGACCGAGTTGTTACGGGCGTCGTATGAGATGGTCGCCGCGAAGGCGAAGATTGGGAAAGTGGCTAAGAAGAAAAAATCCGTCAGCGCCAGGAAGAAAAGAAAGTAGTGCCTTCTTTTCTCTGCGTTCTCGATGGCTTTCTCTGCGCCCTCTGCGGTTAAAAGCTCTTGACCGCAAAGAACGCAGAGAAATCATTCGAGCACGCAAAGAAACTCCTAACCTTAATTTGACTCTCGCTTGCTTGCTGGGCTAGCCTCTGACAGTCCTCTCCTCTATGCGATCTCATTGCAAGTTATTCATTCTGCTGCTCCTGATTTCGTCCGGGGCAGGGACCCAGGCTTTCGGTACGGCTGCAATTCCGGTTCAGGCGCCTCGTGCCATGGTAGTGAGTGTGCACCGGCTGGCTTCACGCGCCGGGGCACAGATGATGAAAGCAGGCGGCAACGCTGTGGACGCGGCAGTGGCCGTTGGATTCGCGTTGGCGGTGGTGTATCCGCAGGCGGGAAATCTGGGCGGCGGCGGCTTCATGCTGATCCGCACCGCGGACAGCAAAATACGCTTCATTGATTACCGCGAGAAGGCCCCGGCGGCGGCCTCGGCCAACATGTACCAGGACGCGAAGGGAAATGTCATCGAGGAGGCCAGCACGGTCGGCTATAAAGCCATAGGGGTTCCCGGATCTGTCGCCGGCATGGTGTACGCCGAAGAGAAGTACGGCAAGCTGTCCCTGGAGCGGGTCATGGCTCCGGCCATCAAACTTGCGCGGGACGGATTCGTCCTGGCTGCCGGGGACGCCAAAGATTTGCGTGATGATGAAGATGCGAAGGTACTTGCCCGGTTCCCGGAATCGAAGCGTATCTTTCAGCGCGACGGGAATTACTACAAGACCGGCGAAGTGTTCAAGCAGCCGGAACTGGCGCGGACGTTGCAGCGCATCGCCGCCAGGCCCGACGACTTCTACCAGGGAGCGATGGCGCGCGAGTTGGCCGCCGCAATGCAAAAAGGCGGCGGCCTGATTACGGCCGACGATCTGGCGCACTATGAAGTGAAGGAGCGCGAGGCGATTCGGGGGAGCTATCGCGGATATGAAATCATCAGTGCTCCGCCGCCGTCTTCCGGCGGGGTCACTTTGATCGAGATCCTGAACATCCTCGAGGGCTATGACCTGGGAAAGTTGCGGGGACGGCCGCCGCAGGCAGTGCACCTGACGGTGGAAGCCTTCCGGCGGGCGTTTTTCGATCGCGCAGATTTTTTGGGCGATCCGGATTTTTCCAGGATTCCTGTGGCTCAGCTCATCGACAAACGGTACGCCGCAGCCTGGCGGGAATCCATCGATCCGGCGCACACCAGCGTCAGCAAAGACTTGCGCCGCCCTGCGATCTTCAGCGAACTCGAACAGTACGCCGCGCTTCATTCCCGCCCAGGCACCCTGGCAGAACCCAACCATACGACGCACTATTCGGTGGTCGATCCCGAAGGCAATGCGGTTGCGGTGACTACCACCTTGAATGCCAGCTTTGGTTCCGGCGTGACCGCCGAAGGCCTGGGCTTTTTGATGAATGATGAGATGGACGACTTCGCCTCCAAGCAGGGAACGCCCAATATGTTTGGACTGATACAAGGCCCGGCCAATGCGATTGGGCCAGGCAAGCGTCCACTGTCCGCGATGGCGCCGACCATCGTGCTGAAAGACGGCAAACTGTTTCTGGTGCTAGGCTCTCCCGGCGGGCCGCGGATTATTACCACGGTAGCGAATATCCTGATGGGAGTAGTGGACTACGGGATGGACATTCAGGAAGCAGTAAACGCTCCACGCTTTCATCATCAGTGGCTGCCCGACGTGACCGCCGCGGAGCAGGACTTTCCTCCCGCTACAATCAAGGCATTGGAAGGGATGGGCCACCGGGTCGACGCGGAAGACTTTTGGAGCGATGGGGAGTGCATCATGATTGACCCTAAGAGCGGAGAGCGGCTGGGCGCGAGCGACAAGCGTAATAATGGAAGGGCAGTGGGGTTTTAGGTTGTGTAGGGGCAGGTGTCCTCACCTGCCCGGGTCGAGCGAAGCTCGACAGAAACAAGAAATATGTACGGACGCCCTCTAGATCAGAACTGCCGAGCGCTGCTCGGCTGGGCAGGTGAAGACACCTGCCCCTACGTGGTTTGTGGAAGATAGGACCTATCATGCTTAAGGCGATGTCCACATACGTTTACGTGAAAGAGCGGCTGCATCCGGGGCTGCTGGACGGATTGGTGCGGGGCGGGGCGCAGGCGATTGAGATTTTCGCCGCCCGGCAGCACCTCGACTATGCCAATCGCAAACAGCATGTGCGAGAGATCGCGGACTGGTTCCACGGCAGCGGCATTCCGCTCCATTCGGTTCATTCCCCCATGTTCGCCGACTACGAGCGCGGCCGCACCGGAGCGCCTCCGGTGAACGTTGCCGCGACCGACCGGGCCCAACGCATCGAGGCTATGGATGAGATCAAGCGGGCGATCGAAGTGGCGGAGCAGATTCCATTTCGTTTTCTGGTGCAGCACCTCGGCGTCTCGGACGAGTCATTCGACGACCGCAAGTTTGAATCGGCGATGACTTCGATCGAGCATTTGCGTGCGTTTGCCAAGCCGCTGGGCGTGCGTATCCTGCTGGAGAATATTCCCAACGAGCTGTCCACGCCGGACAAGCTGGTGGAGTTTATCCAGGGCACCCACTTCGACGATGTGGGCGTATGTTTCGATCTCGGCCATGCCCACATCATGAGCAGTGTGGCGGAAGCGTATGAAATCCTGAAAGGCTATATCCATTCGACCCACGTCCACGATAACGCCAAGGATCGCGACTCGCATCTGTGGCCGGGCGCTGGTTCCATCGACTGGAAGGAAGCAATGGAATTGTTGCGTTCGGCGCCGCATACCCCACCCCTGCTGCTGGAGATCGAAGCGGACGAGAAAGTGAATCCAGTGGAGAAGATGGGGGAAGCGTTTAGAAATTTGGAAATTGAGTAATTTAGTAATCGGTAATTTCAGTGCCACGGTTTCGGCGTTTTCAATTACTCAATTACCAGATTACCCGATTTCTCAGTCTAGCAATGCCTTCACCTGTAACCACTATCGCTGAGATTGGCAAGCACGAGGGCCAGACTGTCACGATTCGTGGCTGGCTCTACAACCTGCGTGAAAGCGGGAAACTGTTGTTTCCGCAGTTTCGCGACGGCTCCGGCGTAATTCAGGGAGTCGTGCCCAAGAGCGCGGTTCCGCCCGAAGTCTTCGATGCCATCAAGGGCCTCACGCAGGAGTCGAGCGTGATTGTCGAAGGCAAGGTTCGCGCCGACAAAAGAGCACACGGCGGCTTCGAGCTCGATGTGTCCGGAGTTCAGGTGTTGCAGCGTGTCTCCGAGAGTGATCCGTATCCGATTTCGCTCAAAGAGCACGGCGTGGAATTCCTCATGGAGCACCGCCATCTTTGGGTGCGAAGTCCGCGGCAGGCGGCGATTCTGCGGGTGCGAGCGGAGATCATCAAGGCCGCCCGCGATTTTTTCGATGAACGTGGTTTCACCCTGACCGATCCTCCGATTCTTACTCCCGCTGCGTGCGAAGGCACCAGCACGCTTTTTCCCGTCGACTATTTCGAGGAGCAGGCGTATTTGACCCAGTCTGGCCAGCTTTATATTGAAGCGACGGCCATGGCGCTCGGCAAGGTGTACTCGTTCGGACCCACTTTTCGCGCGGAGAAATCCAAGACACGGCGTCACCTGACCGAATTCTGGATGGTTGAACCGGAAGTTGCATACGCTGAACTCGACGATCTGATGGATCTGGCGGAAGGCCTGATCAGCTTCATCGTGAAACGTTGTCTGGAGAAGCGGCGCCCCGATCTGCAGATCATCGGGCGCGATGTCACCAAGCTGGAGAAGATTGAGGCCCCATTCCCGCGGATTACTTACGACGAAGCCGTGAAGATGTTGCAGGAAGCTCACGCCAAGGGTGCGCTGGAAAATAAATTCGAGTGGGGCGGCGACCTGGGATCGCCCGACGAGACCTACATCTCATCACAGTTCGACAAGCCAGTGATGGTGCATCGCTATCCCGCGCAGGTGAAGGCGTTCTACATGGAACCCGACCCGCAACGTCCAGAATTGGCGCTATGCGTGGACGTGCTGGCCCCCGAGGGTTATGGCGAGATTATTGGGGGCTCGCAGCGTATGGCTTCGTACGATCTGCTGGTGCAGCGCATTCACGAGCATGGCCTTCCCGAAGAAGCGTTCAAGTGGTACCTTGACCTGCGCAAATTCGGCAGTGTCCCGCACGGCGGATTCGGCATGGGTATTGAACGAGCGGTAGCATGGATCTGCGGACTGGAGCACGTGCGCGAGACGATTCCGTTCCCGCGGATGTTGAACCGGCTGTACCCGTAGAGCGCGTTGATAACGAGCACGCAGGCGATTTTGACGTTGCCGTTTGCTGGCGTGCGTCCCGGAGGGACGCCTGATAGTAGCCCGGCGTTTCAACGCCGGGTCGCGACAACGCATGATTCCCGTCCCGTAGGGACGGCTGAAATGAATCGGGGTCATTTCAGGCCTGCCTACGGCACGCGGATTGTCTCGTCGGTTCACCCGCCACTGAAGTGGCGGGCTACTATCAATGGTCCCTCCGGGACCTCAAAATCGACGTCAGCCGCGACGCTGACGAAAACCTATGACGCCTCCAATCGCTTCTTCCTCCAACATCGTCCCTACGAAGATTCGTGTGATCGGGGTTCCGCTCGATTTGGGACAGTCGCGCCGTGGTGTGGACATGGGGCCCTCCGCGGTGCGCGTGGCTGGACTCGAGGCGCGCCTCGAAGAGCTCGGACACGTGGTCGAGGACGCTGGGAATGTAGCCGTGGCCATTGCGGAACAGAAGAAGGCTGGCGACCCTTCAGCCAAGTACTTGAAGGAAATTACCGCCACTTGCACCAAGGCGGCCGAACTGGTTCTAAAAACTCTCGAGGCGGATATGGTTCCCCTGGTGCTGGGCGGCGACCACTCGGTGGCCGCGGGCACGGTTGCCGGTGTGTCCGAATATTACCGCCGCGAGAACCAGAAAATTGGTTTGATCTGGATCGACGCTCACACCGACATCAACACTCCCGAGAGTTCGCCCAGCGGGAATGTCCACGGGATGCCGCTGGCCGCGACCATGGGCCTGGGACCGGCTGAGCTGTCGAACATCTTCGATTTTTCGCCCAAGGTGAGGCCGGAGAATTGCGTCCTGGTGGGAGTGCGCGACATCGACGCAGTGGAGAAGGAAAACGTCCGCCGGGCTGGCATCGGAGTGTTTACCATGCGCGACATTGATGAACGTGGCATGCGTACCGTAATGGAAGAAGCGCTGCGCATGGCGGGGCGCGGCACCGCGGGCTATCACGTTTCTCTCGATATGGACTGGATCGATCCCGAGGACGCACCCGGCGTGGGCACCCCGGTTCGCGGTGGCGCGACTTATCGCGAGGCACATCTCGCCATGGAGATCATTGCCGATCACGGGCGCATGCTGAGTTTCGAAATCGTCGAAGTGAATCCGGTCATTGATGAACACAACCGAACGGCAGACCTGGCAGTGGAGCTGGCGCTGTCAGCCTTCGGAAAGAAGATTTTGTAACTGCTGCGCATGCGGGCGAGGGCGCCCGCCCCACGTACCCAAAGCTATTTTTTCGGGGGGACGGCGGCCGCTGTTTGTCCTGCAACCGAGAAATCCCATACTGAATAGAACACACCCTGCTCGGCGCCCGACTGCGACATACCCTTTTTCGGTTTGTCAGCTTTGGTTGGTCGCAGAACCAGCCCGTACTCTCCCGGTGCGAGCGGTGCTGCCGGCTCGAGTTGCATATGTCCGCGCCCCAGGCGAGTGGATTGCAACGGCGTACGCTCTTCGTCGATCATAGATTGTGCCTGCCCGGGACCCATGTAACTCGTCTTCTGCTTGGTGGCGCCGACCAGCCGGTAGTTGTCTTTTGTTTGCGGTAGATGAACCAGGACTGGCTCGTAGCGGTCAGGATCAAGCCCGGCGATGTTTCCGAACTCCAGATCAAATTTCGGCCGGGGGGTGGGCATCACATAAGAAGCTGTGTGACCGGGGAGCGCCCAGACGTAGGTGGTCGTGGGCATGCCGTGATGGCCGCCCATCATCCCTCCCATCATGCCGGAGGCGATGCCCATGGCCGGGCCGGCAAACATGCCGCCGCCGGCGATCGCGGCAAAACTCAAGCCCTCAGTGACGAAGCTACGCAGGGTTGATCCTGCGGCGGAACCGGCGCTGGGCCCGCCCTTGGTGGCGCTCTGTGCCATCTGGGCCATTGAACTGGTCATCGGCTTTTGGTCGGACCCCAGCAAGAGGTTAATCTTGGGCAAAGCAGGCGGGACATACATTACCCCGCCCATGCCAGACATCCCACCCATACCGCCAGCTCCGCCCATCTGGCTCATCATTGCCGCCATTTGCGGTGTCATCGGCGCGCTACCATAGCCCGGCGTCATCGGGGATTGCGGCATAGCGCTCAGTGATGCCGGAACATTCGGGACGACAGTTACTGCCGGCGCCGGAGTTCGTTTCTTGCTCTTCGCGGCCAGCATTGCATCCATCACCGGGCCGCTGACGCCCGCATCTTTCAGCGCCAGAAGGCCGTCGACAGAAACATCAAAGTCCGAATCGCTTGTGGCGATCACGCTCAGGATGGTGCTGTCCTGAAGGCCGGCCTTCACCATCTTGACGACCTCGGCATTGGTGAGAAGAGGATTCTTTGGCGGCGAAACGGGCTGAGTCTGCTGGGCCTGAGTCTGCGGGACAAACAGCGCGGTGCACAGCAAGATGGATAACGCGCCAGCGAGCTTTATCATGGGCGTGCTTCGATTCTTCAATATGACCAAGCTAGCCTACGACCGTGCTGGTCGGCTATTTGGCGTTCATGCAGGCCGGAATTTCAATACTTGCCGGACCGGTGAGTGGGCCGTAGTTCATCTGGATTCCGCCGATGCCGCCCGCATCCACCATCTCGATCCGCAGCGGCAAGCCGGTGTCCTTGGCAACGAACAGGTGCACCGTGCCCTGGGTCTTCTCGTTTTCGCGGTCGTAGAACTCATAGCCGTCCGCCATCGCGCCGTTCACGTTCTGGTCGCCGATCGGGTGCAGGTCGGTGAGGTTCGGGTTGGGTTGACTGCCCGACGCGTCGCTCTGTGGGACGTCACGGCACTGCCAGGAAAACAGATCGCGCTCCTTCTTCAGCATTTTGGGAACTTCCGCATGCGTCATTGCGACCCCTGCGGCAGTCATTCCTGCCCCGATCGCGCCCATGGGGCCTTCTGCCGCGGCGCGAGCGACCGTGGTCGCGGCCATGCGGTCCAACTCCGCCAGGTCATGAGCTGCCTTTTCCTCGGCCTCCTTCAGTAGTCGCGGCACCGCTGCCGAAGTAATGAGCCGCGCCGCGCGGCCGTTCTGCACCACCGCCCGAATCTCCCAGTCGTCCACCGTTCCCGGCACATCCGTGGCGGCCATTTTGTAGTGCATTGTGTATTGCCGGGTATTTCCCTGGACCAGCAGTTCCCCCGGGCTGAATATGCTCTGTGCCATCGCGGCCATTTGGGGATTGCTGGTCTGCATGGTCATGACCATGTGATACCCGGGCTGGGTCTTCAACCGGATAAATGAAGTGTAGAGCACACTATCCATTGGAACCGGCACACCGCCATGAGATGGGATGGAGTTGGCGGAGCTAGCCGATCCTCCTCCCTTTCCAGACCTCCTTGCGTTGCGTTGGGCCATCGAGGCTTGCATGCGAGCCTGCATTTCGGGAGGCATGTTGGCCATCATTTGCTGCATTTGCTGCGTCTGGTCCGGCGACATTCCCTGCGGCATCCCCTGGGGACTCATGCCTGACGATGCATCTGCGGCCGAACTCTGCGCGCTCGAGGAATCCTGTGCAGGCGTCGAATTTTGTGCCGCTTCGGCTGCGTTCTTCTTTTTGGCATCCGCGGCCAACATGGCGCGGATCACCTTGCTGCTCGCGCCTGCCTGGTTCAGCGATTGCAGGCCGGTGGAAGAAAGATCGAACTGCGTGTCATTGGCTGCGATGGCGGCCACGATTGTGGTTTCCGCCAGCCCAGCTTTCACCATTTTTATGACGTCGGCGTTGGTGAGAGGGTTTTTCTGTTGGGCGGCCAGGGTGGTAAGAGTCAGGAAAATCACAATCGCGATGCTCACGATCTTTCTCGGTCGCATGAACAACCTCCACGGAAGCCGGGGGCTCCGGCAGTCTTGGAAGAAGGGCCCGGGCAAATCTATAAAGACCGGATCGATATACAGTCAAAACCAACTTCAAAAGTCGCGGGCCGGGCTCCTTCGACTTCGCTCAGGACAGGTCCGCCCCACACACTATCTACTGAGTTACTGTTTTCACCGCGTCGCCAGTCTTAAACCCGGCTCCTGAGACGGTGGTCGCCACCGCGGAAATATCGTCGACATCGGTAACCTTCACCACACCTACGGTCGTGCTCATGCGGCGAATCACTTTGCCGGACGACGGGTCCTTGATTTCCTTGCTGACCCGTTCGACGTTCAACTGGTCGCCCACCTTCACGCCAGCCTTGGCTCCCACATTGAGAATGATCTGTCCACCGTCGACGGCGGCAATCAGTCCCTCAACCACGACGGTGCGGGTCACCAGCTTGTCTTTGTCCGCGATCACCTCGGTACTGGTCTGCTCCACCGCAGCCTTAACCGCTTCTCCGATGATGGTCTGCTGAAAGTCGCTGCTGCCGAAGTCGGCGTTGCCATTGCCGAATCCGTGCCAGTTGCCTCCGCCGCCCAGCAGGGACGTGCTCTCCCGCTGCGACTCACCTTTGCCTTCAGCCACAGCCAGAATTTCGCCGGTATCGATGTCCACCATGCGCGCGGTCAGGGCCACGATGGCCTTGGACTTCTTGTGCCCGAATCCGCCCAGCCCAAAGCCTCCCAAAGCGCCGCCCGCACCGCCCAGGTTCATGTTCTTGGTCTCGTTGCCGAACTGCGTGATGCTGCCGACGATGATCGCGTCGACGCCCAGCAGCTTCCCGATCTTGGCAGCAGACGTAGGATTCGCCCGGTCGCTGTTGGAAAAATTCTGCTCCGCCATGATCTTGTCCAAAGCCTTGCGCTCGATCACCGAGTAGCTGCCGTCTTTCACCAGGTAGGTGACCAGCAGGTCGGAGATGCCCTTGCCCACGTCAACGTCCTGGCCGAACATGGCTGCGATGCCGCCGTGGACGGTGGCGTAATCGAAATCCATGATCGCCACCCGCTTCTTGCGTCCCTGGGTTGGGGATGGGGCTCCGGGGGCCGGCGGCGCCTGGGCGCTCACGGCAATGACAAAGAAAAGGCAGAACTAGGACGGCCAGAGACATTACTTTTCGCATGGCAGAATGCTCCCTCTGAAAGAAATCTAGGACCAAAAAAGACTCTCCGGTCCCGGTCTGGGGCGCGGCCTGCTCGGGGGTACAGCCCTGGTCAACCCGGACGGTATGACATTGTGCAAGAATGGAGAGGTCTAATCAAGCCCATATCATTACCATGAAGAAACTCCGCGTCGGCATCCTGTTTGGCGGGCGCAGCGGAGAGCACGAAGTGTCGTTGCTCTCGGCAGCGTCTGTCTTCAACGCCATCGATAAAACCAGGTTTGAAGTGGTACCCATCGGCATCACCAAGGAGGGCCGCTGGCTGACCGCGGCGGATGCCGAACGGTTGTTGCAGGGGAAGGGGGTTAGCGAATCCGGCTCCCAGGCTCACCTGCGGGCAGGAGACCCGGAAGCCACCCCAGGCGCGGCTGTCCTGGCCAGAGGCGAGGCGGCAATATTCCCGCCGGAACCGCAACGGCAACCCGGGTCTATGACCCCGTTCCAGACTGAAGCTGGCCTGGCCCGCCGGGTATCCGACCGGGCCATCAACGTGGACGTCATCTTTCCCGTCCTGCACGGGACGTTCGGCGAGGATGGGACCATCCAGGGCTTGCTCGAACTGGCTGACATTCCTTACGTCGGCGCGGGCGTGCTGGGCTCGGCCGCGGGCATGGACAAGGACGTCATGAAGTCTTTGTTCCTCGCTGCCGGATTGCCCATTGTGAAGCATGTGACGATTCTGCGCAGCGCCTGGGAATCCGAACCGAAGAAAGTTCAGAAGCTGGTGGAGAGCAAGCTGAAATATCCGGTGTTCGTGAAGCCCGCGAACCTGGGATCGTCGGTAGGAATATCGAAGGCGCATGATCGCAAAGAACTGGGCCCGGCGATTGAAGAAGCGGCGAAATTCGATCGCAAGATCGTGATCGAACAAGGCGTGGGAGGAACGAAGCAGAAGGCCCGCGAGATCGAATGCTCGGTGCTGGGAAATGACAAGCCCGAAGCTTCGGTTCCAGGTGAGATCGTTCCCGGCAAAGAATTCTACGATTACACCGCCAAATATGTTGATGAAGGTTCCCAGCTGATTATTCCGGCCAAACTCAGCAAGACTGAAACCAGGAAGATTCAGCAACTCGCGATCAGCGCCTTCAAGGCGGTCGATTGTTCCGGCCTGGCGCGAGTGGATTTTCTGATGGACCCAAAGAACCGGAAGATCTATCTCAACGAGATCAATACCATGCCAGGCTTTACCGCGATCAGCATGTATCCCAAACTGTGGGCTGCTTCGGGACTAGCCTATCCGGAGCTGATCGAGCGGTTGATCCGCTTAGGGCAAGAGCGGCATGAGGAAAAGAAAAGGAACCAGTACAGCAAGTAAAATCTGGACCACGGATCTGACGGATTCCCACGGATTAAAGCCTTTTCTTGATTCTTCCTAAAAATCCATATCCGTGAAATCCGTGAAAATCCGTGGCCAGTTGTTTCTAGCGCCCGACGAAGCGCTCCAGAACTTCCAGGTCTGCATTGACCATATCCGCGTATTTCTTGGTTCGCGCCGCGTCTTTGTGTTGCATGGCTTCTTCGGCTTTGAACAGGTTTGCCTTCATGCTGGCCTGCCGTTCCACCATGTCGCCGCGAAGGCCGTAGCCTGAGGCAGACTGCTCCTGTTGCAGACGATCAAGGCTGCTGTTTACCGCGGCCGCGCGGTTGGAGAGCTGATCCACTTCGTGTTCCAGTTCGTCCAGTTGAGCGCTGCTGCCGTTGCCCGCTTGCGAAGGCGCGCTGGAATCGTTCTGCATCGCCCCCCCGGCTTCACTCATGGCGCCCCCGCCGGGAGCGAGCTTCCTGGCGTGGAGGTGGGACGATTTTCCGGCTGATGAACTAACCGGCGCCGAATTCATCTGAGCGGCCGGTGCAGAAGGAGGCGTAGCAGGAGCCTGTTGCACGAGAGAATTCGAGTTGTTAACCGTCCCATTGGTTGCCGAGGGCGCCGGCGCCGAGTCCGTCGTTACTAGGCTGGGTGGAGCAGGCGGTGGGGTGGACGAAGGTGTGGTCTCGCCCGGCTGAACAGTAGACGGCGGGGCCGCTTCCGGACTCTGGGGTGACGGGCTTTGGGTATCGGTGTTTGCTTGCGAGGCATCTGGCGACTTGGCATGGGTCTTGAAGCTGCGAGGCATGTAAATTCCGGCCACCACCAGCACGGCGAGCACAATCAATGCTCCCAGCGTCATATAGAGGCCGCGATGACCGCTCGGCGGGGGAGGCGGCGGGACTGGAACTGGTGTAGCGTATGGCATCTTGGCCTCCTGTGGCGCCGCGACCGGCGCGGAAACCGGGCCGCTGGGGTTGGCCCCGGGCGGCGGCTGCAAATTTCCGACGGTCGGCGTTAGAGTGTTCACCGTAGTCGCTCCCAGCACACCCGTCGTGATCGCCGGCGTCGCCGGGAGGGTGACCGGCACAGAGCTCAAGGCATTGCGAAAGGCGTCGGCGGTCTGGAAGCGTTGTGCCGGGTCCTTGGCAATAGCCATGAGGATGATGTCGTTCAGCGCCGAAGGCAGTCCGGGATGCAGTTCGATTGGCGGCTTAGGCATCTCCCGGACGTGTGCGGCCATGATCGAGTAGTCGCTGGTGGCCACAAACGGTTGCCGTCCGGTGACGAACTCGTACAGAGACACGCCGACGGAATACAGGTCGGAGCGTGCGTCCGTGGGCTCGCCTTTGACCTGCTCGGGCGACATATAGCTCAACGAACCCATGGTGGTACCGGTCATGGTCAGACTGCGATCCTCGCCGGCGCGGGCGATGCCGAAATCCATCAGCTTGATCACGCCCTGCGGGGTCAGCATCATGTTGGCGGGCTTGATATCGCGATGGATCACGTGTTGCTGGTGGGCGTAGCTGACCGCGCTGAGTACCTGGCCGATATAGTTCAACGCGTCGGGCACCGGGATAGGCCCCTTCTCCAGTTTGGCGGCGAGAGTTGTGCCTTCGACATACTCCATCACCATGTACAGCTGGTTGTCCGCGGTAAATGCGGTTCGAAGCTGTGCGATGTTGGGATGATTCAGGCTGGCCATCAGCTTGATTTCGCGCAGGAAGCGCGCCGCCAGTTCCTGGCGTCCCGCGAGGTCGGGGAGCAGGACTTTCATGGCCTCGATGCGATCGGAGATGACGTTGCGCACCCGCCATACCCGGCCCATTCCTCCGCTGCCCAGTTCATCCAGGATCTGATAATCGCCGATCCGCTTGTTGGTCTCGTCAGTCATTGTGAAAACTCCACTTCTGGCTGCTAGCTTCTGGCTTGGCATTTGCCTCGGCTAGTAGCGAGGAGCCAGTAGCTAGAAGCTGCGGTTAGGAATTATGCGCTGCCAGATTCCGGGGGTCAAGGCTGTTGCTCGACCATCGTCTCCCACCGCGCCCTTGCCGCGGATAGCTTGTACTTGGCGGCGTTGAGGCTCTTGGCGGCCTTTTGCTGGTTATCCTTCCAGCCCTCCGGATCTCCCGGGTCGCGATGGCGCAGGATTCTGAGATTGGTTTCGGCATCGGCCACGTACAGCGACGCTGCTCCCATATTTTCCGCGACAATCTGGTCGATGGAATTGGCCCGTTGTGTGGCCAGGCTGAAGTCAGGCGGAAGAATGCCGATCTCGGGCGGAAGCTGGGGAATCTTCTCCGAACTGATGCGCTTGAGCCAGTCTTCAATGACGTGAATGGCAACCTTGAGCTGCAAGGCTACGGAAGTGATGTCAGCGCGGCGCTGCTGGTCCATCTGCAGGCGCAGGAGAGAAAGAGTTTCCGCGGCAATTTCCGACTGCCGGTTGGACGCGTCCACCTGCGCCTTGGCGGCGTCAGCCTGCCGCTTGGCATGTCCCGCGTAGTAGACGTTGATCGCGGTAAGTACCACCACCATCAGCACGTTGGCGATGGCAGTGTACGCCATCACCTGATTGACGCTGAGACCTAGTACTTGCTCGGACATCCGGAGGCACTCCGTCCAGCGCACAAGTATAGACCGATCCCGCTCCTGACCGGGGCACCCAGCCTTCATCCCGCCCCCAGCCTTCACCCTTGACGACACCCCGTCTTCCCCGGTACCATCCATACACGTTTGCTCTTCGGAGCAGACCTTGGATTTCATGCAGAGTGGCTGAGGGACGAGCCCTGAGAAGCCACGACAACCGGATCAGGATTCATTTTCTGGTCGCCCGGTGTCAACTCTCGCCCTACACAGGGGGAACATGAGATTCGGGGTGCAGAATTTCCAGCATCTCGTTCCTCTTTCCTCCTATACCAGGGAAAGAGGATTTCGACTTTTAGGCACTTTCCAGACGGCTCGTCCCGCCAGCTACTCCGAAGCGAGTAGCGCAATGACATACGAATTACGCTGTCGGGAATGCGGAAAGAGCTGGGGAAACCAGCCCCGTTCCATCTGCGACGATTGTTTCTCTCCCCTGGAAGTTTTCTACGATTACGATGCAATTCGCTCCAGCTTTACCCGCGAGCGTATTGCCGAGGGACCTGCGAGCATGTGGCGCTATTCGGCTTTGCTGCCGCTGCCGCAAGATTTTCGGCCTACGGTTCCCGCCGGTTTTACCCCACTGCTGGAGGCGCCACGCCTGGCTCGAAAGCTGGGCGCGCAGCACCTCTATTTGAAGAATGACGCGGTCTGCCAGCCCTCCCTGAGTTTTAAGGACCGCGTCGTCGCAGTGGCTTTGTCGCAGGCACGAAATTTTGGCTTCGACACCGTCTCCTGCTCATCCACCGGAAACCTGGCCAACTCGGTGGCGGCGCAAGCGGCACGTAATGGCTTCAAGGCCGTGATTTTCATTCCGGCCGATCTCGAGCCAGCGAAGATCGTGGGCACGCAGGTTTTTGGCGCGAAGCTGGTGCGCATTTCCGGAAGCTATGACCAGGTCAATCGGCTATGCTCGCAAATCGCCGACGAGCGGCACTGGGGATTCGTCAACGTGAACCTGCGCCCTTATTACGCGGAAGGTTCAAAGACTGTTGGCTTCGAAATCGCCGAACAACTCGGATGGCGATTGCCCGACAATGTCGTGTGCCCCATGGCTGGCGGATCGCTGATCATAAAAATCAAAAAGGCGTTTGACGAACTTGTCCATCTCGGCCTGGTGGAAGCGAAGCCGGTGAAATATTTCGGAGCGCAAGCTACCGGCTGCTCTCCGATATCGACGGCCGTCAAAGCTGGCAATAGCGACATCGAACCGCAGAAGCCTTCGACGATCGCGCGCTCGCTGGCCATCGGCAATCCCGCGGATGGACACTATGCCATCAAGGTCATCACCAAGAGCGGAGGCTGGTCGGAGGATGTTTCGGATCCCGAGTTGGTGGAATGCATCCAGCTGCTGGCCGAGTCAGAGGGAGTTTTCACCGAGACGGCCGGCGGCGTGACCGTAGGCACGGCACGCAAGCTCTACAAGCAGGGAAGGATTTTGCCCGGTGAAACCACCGTACTGTGCATCACCGGCAACGGTTTGAAAACCACCGATGCGCTGGCGGGCAAGTACGAACTGGAAGAGCCCATCGCACCCAAGTTCGCTGAGTTCGAGAAGTATATGAAAAGAACGCTGGGTACTTCTGATAAGGACGTTTCCGAGAAGGAAGTGCCGGAGCCGGTGGAAGCCTAGATGACAATCACTGTTCAGATTCCGACGGCGCTGCGACGGTTGACGGCGGGCAATGCGCGGGTAACCTGCTCGGCGGCAAATCTGGGAGAACTGTTTAGCGCGCTCGATCAGCAGTTCCCCGACCTGAAATCTCATCTTCGCGATGAGTCGGGCGAGATTCGCCGCTTTCTCAACGTGTATGTGAACGAGGAAGATATCCGCTTTCTGGGCGGGAAAGCGTACGCGTTTCAGGATGGGGATGAAGTGCTGCTGGTGCCCTCGATCGCCGGCGGCGCGAGGTAATAGCCCGTCTTGCTCGTGTGGGACCGGGTCTCCGACCCGGTCAGGCGGTGCGAAGCACCGCGGCTAAGCCTGGATGAAAAACAAGTCTGCGCCGAATCTAACACTGCGGCCCTCCGAGCCGCCCGACCGGGTCAGAGACCCGGTCCCACACGAGCAATTCACAATCACAACTCAGTCTGCCCAGGGCTGCGGCTTGCGGTCCCAGCGATGACTCTTCAACTTACCTAGCAGCGCCGCGTCGAGCGGGCCTGCGTCGCTCATCGAAATATTCTGTCGCACGTGGTCCAGTTTTCGCATTCCGACAATAATTGTGCTCACCGCGGGATTGGAAAGAATGAAGCGCAGCGCCATTTCCGGCAGCGTCATCCCCGCGGGAAGGATTGCCTTTAACCTATCCACCCGCTCCAGAGTCGGGACTAGATTCTTGGGGCCAAAATACATGGCCCGCCAGTCGCCTGTGGGGAAAGTGGTTTCCGGCGTCATCTTTCCGCCCAGACTGCCTTCGTCGAGCGGCACGCGCGCGATCACGCCAATGTTCAATTCCTCGCAGATGGGGAAGAGTTTGTCTTCGGGCGCCTGGTCGAAAATGTTGTAGATCACTTGCACCACGTCGACCAGGCCGGTGCGCAGGGCCCTCAGGCCGTTTTCCGGTTCCCAGCGGTTGAGGCTGAGGCCAAATGACCGGATGCGTCCGTCGCGCTTCAACTTCTCAACCGTGTCGCGGAATTCCGGTTCGTCGGTCCAACTGTCGTCCCAGACGTGAAACTGCAGCAAGTCGATGGAATTGGTCCGCAGTTGATTCAGGATCAGGTCGGTGTGTTTGAAAACATGATCCGCCGGAAAAACATCCTGATACTTGTACGCAGACCGGGCCGGCCACTTGCCGTTGAGCGGAGGAATCTTGGAGGCCGCATACAAACGCTTGGCTGGATTGGGTGGAGAAGCATTGCGCGATAGAATTTCACCCAGCAGGCCATCGCTCTTTCCCTGGCCGTAGGCCCAGGCGGTATCGAAGAAGTTGCATCCCTGATCAGTGGCTAGTTGCAGGGCATCCAGCGACTCTTGATCCTCCGAGCCACTCCACCCGCTCATCCCCCAGAGCCCGTGGGCCATTTCGCTAACCTCATAACCTGTACGGCCAAGTTTGCGGTATTTCATGGTCCTCCCTGATGAGGTGAAAGGACTTAGATTGTAGTCGTTAGGGAAGGGAAAAGAAATTTGTGCGCCGTCCCGGCCCTGTGTATAATCTAACTAACTGGTTAATTAAAATAGGAGACCGGATGAAGACCGCCGTATCCAAACCGCGATTGGGCTCCCGCGGACGCCCCGAAGAGAGCCGCGCCGCCATCCTGGAAGCTGCAGTACGCGAGTTTGCCCGCGAAGGTATCGCCGGAGCCCGCACTGACGCCATCGCGCGCGCAGCCCGCGTCAATAAGGCGCTTCTGTATTACTACTTTAAGGACAAGGAGACCCTGTACAGCGCAGTTCTGGATCAGGTTTTCGGAGGATTGCATGAGAGCATTCAACAAGCGCTGTCCAGCGATCTGCCTCCCCGGGAAAAGCTACTAGCGTATGTGGGAGCTCATTTCGACTACATCGCCAGTCATCCTCTTTACCCCAGAATCGCGCAGGGCGAAATGATGCGCGCAGCGCGCGGCGGCACACCGCAGTTGGCGCGGATCGTGAAGCGATACTTTGTCCCGCTATTTCAAAAAATTGCGGCCGTGATCCAGGAAGGGAAAGCGGCGGGGGAGTTTCGTTCCGTCGATCCCATGCACTTCATGCCTTCCATGATTGCAGTGATTGTCTTTCACTTCACCAACGCTCCGGTGCTGCGCATGGTTACCGGCGCCGACCCCTACTCACCGGAGATGGTCGCTGCCCGGCGAGCCGCGGTGCTGGATTTCATATCTGCGGCGCTGTTCCGCAAGGAGGAAGATCGTGAACGCGCGCTATAAATTTCTGATCGTCCTCGGGGTAATTCTTGTCGCGTCGACGATCTATTACCTGCTCTCGACTCCCCATTCCCGCGATCTGGTGCTGATCGGTACCGTGGACTCCAATCAGATAATCGTGAGCCCACAAATGCAGGGCCGGATTCTCAAGTTGCTGGTGGATGAGGGAACGCAGGTCAAACAAGGCGACTTGATCGCGGTGCTCGATCCGTCGGAGTTGGAAGCGGAAGCGCGGGCCGCCGCGGCCATGATCGATAGCCTGCGCTCGCAGGTTTCGGCCACCCAGGCCACCAGGGAAGCGACCCAGGGATCGACGTCGAGCAACGTAGTGAACGCCCAGGCGCGATTACAATCCGCGCGGGCCCAGTTGCTGCAGGCGGAAGCCACGCTGCAACGCACCGAGAGTGACAGCCGCCGCATGATCGAGCTGGCGAAGCAAGGAGTCGCCTCCGACCAGGATCGGGTGCAGGCGGAGAGCAATCTGAAGGCACAGCTTGCGACCGTGCAGTCGCTGAAAGATCAGGTGAGCGCGGCCGACGCAGACCTGAATACCGCGCTGGCAAACACGCATCAGGCCCATGCCGCGGAGAGCACCGTGCAGTCGACCCGCGCGCAGTTGGCCAACGCTGTGGCCCAATTAAAGGAAGCAGAAGTCCGGTTGGGCTACACCAAGATCTATGCGCCAGTCAGCGGGACCGTTTCTGTGCGCGCCGCCCGCGAAGGTGAAGTGCTGACCGCCGGGCAACCAATTGTCACGATCATGGACCTGGGCGATACCTGGGTGCGCGCGGCCATTCCTGAAACCGAGTCCGACCACATCGGCCTGGGTGACACGCTGCGCATTCGAATGCCCGGGGGCACGCTGACCTCCGGAAAGGTTTTCTTCAAAGCTCCCGAGGCCGATTTCGCCACCCAGCGTGACGTCAGCCGGCGCAAGCGTGACATCCGGACCATTGTACTCAAGGTTCGACTGGACAACCCCAAGAGCGCATACGTACCTGGAATGACGGCGGAAGTCCTGGTCGCGCCGGAGCAACTTAAGGCATCGGCGCCGAGTCAGGCTGAAGCTTCGGACAAGCGGCAGTGAGCAGGCACTATGGTTGCTGACTTCAAACCGAACGGCGCATCTCCAACGACCCAGCCTTTCACGGACAGGCGTGGTCCGGCGGCGAATGCGGAAAATGCTATCGAGGTGGACCATATCGTCAAACGCTATGGCGAGTTCACCGCGGTCGACGATGTTTCCTTTAATGTGAAGGAGGAAGAAATTTTCGGTTTGCTGGGGCCGAACGGAGCGGGAAAATCAACGCTCATTCGCATGATGACTACGCTCATCCCCATCACTGCGGGATCCGCCCGGGTTGGAGGACATGACGTGCAGAAAGATCCCGATGGCGTTCGCCGAACGATCGGCGTAATTCCCCAGGCGCTCACCAGCGACCTTGATCTTACCATCGAAGAGAATCTCAACATCTACGCCAAGCTGTATGACGTTCCGGCGAAAAAGCGGAAGGCCACCATCGACGAATTGCTGGAGGTGGTGGATTTGACGAAATGGCGCGGGGCGCAAACCAAGACGCTCTCAGGCGGCATGCGGCGGAGACTGGAGATTGCCCGCGGCCTGGTACACAGTCCACGAATATTCTTTCTGGACGAACCCACGACCGGCCTTGATCCCGTCTCCCGTGTGGCCGTCTGGGAGATGCTCACCAATATCAAATCACACCGGCAGCTTACGATCCTCATTACGACTCACTACATGGACGAGGCCGACCGCTTGTGTGACCGCATTGCCATCGTGGATCACGGCAAGCTGGTTGCCCTCGACACTCCTCCCGCGCTGAAAGCGAGTGTGCCCGGTTCAAATGTGATCGAAGCACAATTCGACAACGCGCCTGCAGACTGGGAGCAAAAGTTGCATGCTTTGAGCGGCGTCACGTCGGTGCAGCACGAGGGCGCCGGCATGTATCGCATTCTGACCGGCGACGGATCGCGCACCACCACCGAATTGGTGGAAACTGCGGTACAGGCAGGCGTGGTCGTCAAATCCCTGTCAGTGCAAAACACCACCCTGGACGACGTTTTCGTCCATTACACGGGACGGCAGTTACGCGACGAACTGGTAAAAGCGCACAGCTTTGTCATGCCACCCAGGCCAGGAATGCAGCCATGAACCGGATGATGGCAATTATTGAACGTGAAATGCGCAAGTTCTTCCGCTCTCCGGCACTGATGTTCGTGTCGATGATCTTCCCGCTGGTACAGCTCATCGTTCTGGGAAATGCTTTCGGCGGCAAGATTCGCGATGCCCGGCTGGGCCTGGTGGATCAGGATGGAGGCACGCAGGCGTTAAGAATCCGCGAGGCTTTCGATTCCGTGCGCGCCAACATGCGGACGTTTGAGCCGATCTATTACAGCGACCCCAAGAAGGCGATGGAAGATGTGCGCAACGGGAAAATTGAAGGCGCCGTCATTATTCCGCCCCAGTATTCCCGCAAGGTTTACGAGCACGACCAGCCGCAGATCGCGCTGCTGGTGGACAACAGCGACAATTTCATGAGCGCAGCGCTCGAAGATGAAATGACGCAAATCACCAACGCGCTGAATAATCCCACAGTGGAGCCCCGGATCTTGCAGCAAAGCGTCTTGCAGATCGTCGAAATGTATCCCTATATCGAATATATGAAATTCCTGCTGCCGGGCTCGATCACGCTGGCCATATTCATGTCGGTGATGATCGGCGGTGGCATGCTCTACATCGACGACAAGGCCCGCGGGGTTCACGAAGGCTATCTGGTCACTCCCATCACGAAGGCCGAGCTGGTTCTCGGCCTCAACGCATCGAGCGCGGTCAAGGCGGTGATGGTGGGAGTGGTCATCACCGTGGTCGGGTCGCTGCTGGCCGGCGTCGGGACCCTGTTCAGCTTTTCCACGGCGCTGGGTTTATTCATCATGATTGTGCTGACCGCAGTGGCCTTGAACACGATGATGTTCCTGGTGGTGGTGCGGGTCGACGATCCGCTGGTGCCGCGGGCAATTTTCGGGATTCTGAATACGCTGCTATTCTTCCCTAGCGGCGCGGTCTATCCCATCCAGGCATTTCCCTGGTGGCTGCGCGGAATTGCCAAGGTGGACCCGTTCACTTTCGCCGTGCACGGATTCAAGACTTTGCTGCTCAAAGAAGCCGGCTTGTCGGCCATCCTGCCCGACATGATTTATCTCTCCTTGTTCGCGGTAGTGGCTTTGGGCATCGCGACCCCGCTGTTTAAGAGAACTCTTTAACACGGCGAGACTTCCAGATGTCACCCAATGCAGAGTCGAAGGACCTCTGCATTGCAAGGGCTCGTCCCCTGGTGGGAATGTCTGGCGGCAATCGCCCTTGAAGGCCACGAAGGTGCTGCTACTGATTGTGCAGCGTACGAGGGACCCTTCGACTTTGTAGCTCAGGATGACATTGGGAACTTTTACCTGCCTCCGCCAATCTATTATGCTTAGGAGCCATGACTCTTCTGGATGCTCAACAATACGATCCCCGGCCGGCGCGCCGGCGCAGGATCAGGATTGCCGCCGCGATCCTCGTCGTCGCTTTACTCGCGGCGCTGGTCTGGACGAACCGCTACTATCCGGAAAAGCGGGTCGTCGACAAGTTCTTTGCCGCGGTGATGAACAAAGACTATGAGACCGCCTACGGAATTTATTTCGCCGACCCAAAATGGAAGGAGCATCCCGAAAAATATTCCCGGTATCCCCTAAATCAGTTCGTCATGGATTGGGGCACAGGCGGGCAGTGGGGCGCGATCAAAAGCTATAGCGTGTATGGGGCCAGCACCTGCGGCCGTGGCGGAAGCGGCGTCGTGGTGGATGTGGTAGTCAACGACCGCGCCGAACACGCGCAACTGTGGGTGGAGAAGTCGGACAAGACTCTGAGCCCACCCCCTTGCGAGTTGCTGTTTCGTTGACTTTGATCTGGATGCGGAATGACGATTGGCAGTGGAAAAATGCCAATCGGGATATTCTGGGAAGGGCTCGACTTCAGTCGGGCCGCGAGCCCTGCACCTTGGTGCGGCTTCAGCCGCTGGGGCTGGCTGTTCAATCCCCCAGATGTTCCAGCGTTTTCCGCAGCGATGCCTCGTCGCCCACGCTGAGGCATGTCTTCGAGCGATCGATCTGGCGCATCAAGCCGCAAAGAACCTTGCCCGGGCCGACTTCCACGAACGTCTGTATTCCCTTGGCGATCAGCAGGCGGATGGACTGGTCCCACTTCACCGCGCCCGTCACCTGCCGAACCAAAGCATCCCGGGAAGGATTCGCGTCTTCCAGCGATGCGGCGTCGACATTGCATACGACTGGAACCCTGGGCGTCTGAAATTGCACGGACAGTAAATCCGCAGCCAGCCGTTCCTGGGCAGGCATCATTAGTGAGCTGTGAAAGGGCGCGCTGACGGGCAGCATGACGGCACGCTTGGCGCCCCACTCGCTGGCCAGTTTGGCGGCGCGCTCGACTGCCGCCGTGTGACCTGAGATTACGATCTGTTCGGGTGAATTGATATTGGCGGGCTGGCAAACCTCGCCTTGTGCAGCGTCCGTGCAGACGGATGCGAGCTTCTCCAGGTCCATCCCCAGAATCGCCGCCATGGCTCCAACGCCCACCGGAACCGCCTCCTGCATGTATTTGCCACGGTTGCGCACTGTGCGCACGGCGTCGGAAAAGCTGATCGTTCCCGCCGCCACGTGCGCGGAATATTCTCCGAGGCTGTGCCCCGCGGTGAAGCCGGGGCTCACACCCCTTTTCTTCAACACCCGCCAGGCTGCAACCGATGCCGTCAGGATGGCAGGCTGGGTAATTTCCGTCATCCGCAGCTTTTCTTCCGGACCCTCAAAGCACAATTGGGACAGCTTGTAGCCAAGGGCTTCGTCGGCCTCATCGAAAGTGTGGCGGGCGACGGTATATTTTTCTGCCAGTTCCTTGCCCATTCCGACGGCCTGCGATCCCTGGCCGGGGAAGAGGAATGCGATTTGAGCTGTGGTCATGTTTTGCTTTTTCGATCCGAGAACACGTAGGGGCGGGTGCCCTCACCCGCCCGGCGGAGCGAAGCTCCGCAGTTTTTCCGGCGAGCTCTGCTCGCCGGCCCGGACGAGGGCTTCCGGGCCTATGTGGTCTCAGGTGCTTACCGTAACCGGCGGCCGCAGGCCTGCCACTTCTTTTGCAATCTTGTCGTTGATTTTGCGTTCGGCGAATTCGGCCGCCACGCGCAGCGCATTCTTGATGGCATTCATATTCGAAGAGCCATGGGTGATGAAACACACGCCTCTCACGCCGAGCAATGGCGCGCCACCGTATTCGGTGTGGTCCAGGCGCTTCTTGAAATCGGCGAAGGCGCTGCGGGAGAGCAGGTATCCCACTTGGCGGGTGATAGTGGCCTTCAAGGTTTCTTTGAGCGTGGCGCGTACCAGGTTGGCCACGCCCTCCGACGTCTTCAGCGCCACGTTGCCTACGAAACCGTCGGCGACGATTACATCCACCTTGCCGCTATAGATATCTCGGCCTTCCACGTTGCCGATGAAATTCAGAGGTAAATGCTTCAGCAGCTGAAAAGCCTCACGCGTCAGTTCATTTCCCTTGGACTCTTCTTCTCCGATGGAAAGCAAACCTACCCGCGGACGCCGGGTGCCGAACATGCTGCGAAAATAAATCTCTCCCATGACTGCAAACTGTTCCAGGTTATCGGGCTTGCAATCCACGTTCGCACCCACGTCGAGCAGGATCGCGACGGTGCTCACGGCAGTAGGAAAAACTGCGGCCAGAGCCGGACGGTCTACCCCAGGGATTCCTCCCAGCACCATTTTCGCGGTAGCCATTGCCGCCCCGGTATTGCCCGCCGTCACAAAGCCGGCGGCGCGACCTTCCCGTACCAACCTTACGCCGACGTGAATCGAAGAATCGCGCTTGGAGCGCACTGCCTGGACGGCCTTGTCGTCCATGGTAATGACTTCGCTGGCGTGGACGACTTCAATGGGGAGTCCTGCAGCGGAGGGATAGCGGTCGAGCTCGGACCGCAACTCGGGTTCGTTTCCGACCAGAAGGACGCGAACGCCGTGGTGCCGCGCGGCCTGAATCGCACCTTCGATTTCAGGCTTCGGCGCCCGGTCCGAGCCCATCGCGTCCAAGGCTATGACGCTTGGCATGGAGAGTTCAGACTAGCTGGCTTCTTTGACGTCCAGGACTTCACGGCCCTTATAGTAACCGCACTTGGGGCAGGCGCGGTGGGGCATCTTGCGCTCGTGACAGTTGGGGCACTCGGAGAGCGAGTGGCTTTTCAGTGCGTCATGAGCGCGACGAGTGCTGGTGCGCGCTTTGGAGTGTCGCCGTTTCGGATTTGGCATGAAGTTCCTCTGCTTTTCTTTTCGAGCTTAATTTCGTTTCGATCTAATTCTCAAAGATCGTTTCTTGAAGATCAGTGATCCAGCTTGCCGCGAATATCTTTCAGCGCCGACCAGCGCGGATCCTCCACCGGTTCAGCGCACGCGCACTGTTCCGCGTTCAAGTTCTTGCCGCAGTGCGGGCAAAGACCCTTGCAGTCATCGCGACAGATGGCCTTCAGGGGAAGAGCGAGCAAAACCTGTTCTTGCAGGACATCTTCCAGCAACAGCCCCTCGCCCTGATAGTAGCTGACCTCGGCCTCGGCCGCCGTGACGGAAAGTTCTTCCCGACCCGCGTCCGCGCCCAGGGGCCTATACAACAGATCGAACGGGTGCGCCACGTCCTGGACAACCGGCTCGAGGCAACGTGCACAAGCCAACTCAACCCGGGTGGAGAGTTTCCCGTTAAGGCGTATGTCCTTTACTATCTGATGCTTGCCGTGCTGCTCTTCCACCAGTTGCGCCCGCCCGGCGGCATGCAGCGTCCCCACTTGACGCAGGTCTTCGCCCAGATCGAGCACACCCGGGCGAATTTCCTCTTCGAAATCAATGGGATGCTGCTCCAGTTCTTGCAGTTCGATAAACATCAGGCACCCCCCGCGCCGCCAACCTCGTACCGCGAAGACCCGCGGAAGCACGCTCTGAAGAGCAGGTTCTCCAGGAAAGTAACATCAAGAATAAAGGGCGTGGAAAAGGGTGTCAAGGAAGCGAGGGTTCTGGCTTCTGGCTGCTAGAAGCCAGAAGCCCACATCAAAGCCGCGTATCATGGTGGCTGCCAACCTGAACCTGAATAGCCATGAGCAGGAACCCCGCGCCCACTAACGGGTTGGTTCATCCCAAGGCCAGTCCTCATCCTGATGTTGCCGTTGGATCGGTGGTCCTGCTGGCATTTCTAATGCGGCTCTGGAAAGCCTCCGGCACATTTTTGAATATGGACGAGGCCATGCACTCCCTGGCCGCGAACACGAACTCACTGGCAGAAGCCTACCGGGCGAGCCTGGGCCTGGCGCATCCTCCGTTGCTGATTCTGCTGCTGAATATGTGGCGCAGATTGGGAACATCCGAACTCGCTTTGCGAATGCCATCCGTGGTCGCCGGCACGATTTTCTGCTGGCTGTTCTTCAAATGGCTGACGCGACTCCTGGGCCCTACAGCGGGATGGGCTGGCTTCACCCTGGTGTGTTTCCTTCCGCCATTTGTCGAGCTTTCATCCGAGGTTCGTCAGTACGCACTGCTGCTCTGCTTCCTGATCGCCGCGGCGTACTTTCTTGAGCTGGCGCTGGCGGAAAATTCCACGGGCAAGCTGGCGCTCTTCTTCGTCTTCCTGTATCTCGCCGTGCTCACCCACTTCTCGGCGATTTTCTTTGCCGGTGCCGTCGGAATGTATTCGCTTTGGCGACTGATCGGCACTGGTCTCTCGCGGCGCATCGTTGCCGTCTGGATCGCAGGGCAGGCTGGAGCGCTGGGACTCCTGGCCTTCCTTTACCAGACGCAAATTTCACACCTGAAAGACAGCGCAGCAATGCAGCGGCATGTACAAGTGTTTTTGTCCAACTCCTATTTTCACCGGGGACACGACCACCTGCTCCTGTTCGTATTCGCAAGAACTTTCGGAGTCCTTCAATACACCTTCGGACAGCTTGCGGTTGGCGATATCGCAGGTGTGTTGTTCGTCGCCGGGGTTGCTCTACTGCTGAAGCCAGAAAATCAGGGCAAAGACGCACGAATTGGAAATGGACGAATCAAAAACGGACAAGTTCAGGGCTCGCACGGCCCGTCATCCCGGCAGTTGGGAGTTTTTCTTCTGCTGCCGTTCCTGATCAACTGCGTGGCCGCGATTCTTGATCTCTATCCGTACGGAGGAACGCGTCATTCGGCCTTCCTTTTGCCTTTCGCAATCGCCAGCGTCAGCTACGCGATTGCGAAGCTGGCTCGCCAAAGATTGGCCTATGCGTTATGTGCGACCCTTCTCACCATTGCCGTCTGCCAGGGACTGGGAAAACCGCATCGCCCATATATGCTCCGAGAGGATCAGCGCCGCGCCAACATGACGCAAGCGATAGACGCGATCCGGCAACAGGTTCAACCGGGCGACATGCTCTTCGTTGATTTCCAGACCAGCTTTCTGCTCAGGTTTTATCTCTGTCCCGAAGTCGACGATGGGGAGTTCTCTGCCTCTGGCTTCGGGGCGTTTTCCTGCGGCGGCAAACGCGTGATCGCGACCAGTTCCGACACCAACGTGCTGACCGCGGACACGTTCGTGCGCCGCTGGAGCGAGATGGTGCGTGCCTATGATTTGAAACCAGGTCAAACCGTCTGGGTATATCAAGCGGGCTGGGACATCGGACTGGCGAGCGGGCTGCAGGAAAAAAATCCAGAGTTTCGCGATCTCAACTACGAGTCATTTGGCCGCAACATTTCGCTGTTCAAGCTGTCTATCCAGGACCACGTCCGGACAGCCGTCCCCAGCTGTTCGGCGGAGCAAAGCTCCGCAGGTCTTTGACCATTAGCGGTGGGGCCAGATTTACTCCGCGCGAGCGAGTCGCCCGCGACCACACAACCTACGCCAAAATCGGGAGCGCGCGAATCCGCTTCTTGGTCGCTGCGTAGATTGCGTTGCATAGTGCGGGAGCCAGCGGTGGAACCGGCGGCTCGCCCGCGCCCGTCGGCGCTTCCGTGCTTTCCACAAAATACGCCTCGACGACCGGCGCTTCGTTCATCCGGATGGGTGGATAATCATCAAAATTTCCCTGCACTACTCGTCCCTTGTCGATTGTGATCTGCGCTGCAGCGCGTTGGCCAGCGCAAAAATTACCCCGCCCTGAATCTGCTGTTCGAGGATGTTCGGATTCACCACCTGGCCGCAGTCGATGGCGCCGACCACGCGGTGCACGCGCGGCTTTCGTTTTCCATGGAAATTTCGACCACTTCCGCCATGTAGGTGTTGAAGCAGGCGAAGCAGGCGATGCCCTGGTAGTGGCCGGCCGCAAGCGGTTTGCCCCAACCGGCTTTGTCCGCGGCCAGCTGCAGCACTCCGCGCATTCGCGCAGTCTGCCATCCGTTAAGGTTTTCGTCTTTCGACAGCAGGTGCAGGCGAAGTGCCAGCGGATCTTTGCCGCCAGCGACCGCCAGCTCGTCGAGAAAAGATTCGCTGGCAAATCCAACCTGCAGCGCGTTGACCGAACGCATCCACCCCAGCGGCACCGGGGTTTCGGTCATCACGTAATCGATCACAGCGTTCGGAAAGGCGATAAACGAGCTTCGTCCTTGACTTCGGAATCACCTCCCTTTCGGCCGGAAATCCTTTTTGCATGTTGATGGATGGCATGACGATGCGGTGCGAAAACGCAACCGGCCAGCCGCTGCCGTCGAGCATCGCGCTCAGCTGATGGAAGCTCGCGGGACGATAAGTCGAGTTCCGCATATCGTCTTCGCGCGTCCAGATCACCTTCACCGGCCCGTTGATAGCTTTTGAAACCAGCGCCGCCTCGACCGCATAGTCGTGTTCCAGGCGGCGTCCGAAGCCACCGCCCAAAGTGATGTTGACCTTCACCTGATCGGGATCAGGCCCGACAGCGTGCGCCACGGAGTCCCGCACGTCCTGCGGAACCTGCGTCGGCGCCCAGAGTTCGCAATCCGATCCGCGAAAATGAGCCACTGCAGTTGCCCGGCTCCATGGGCGCGTGCGCCATAAAGGGAAGCTGATATTCGGCTTCGCATGCGCGCCCGAAGCCTTTGCGAACATCGCCCGCGGAATAAAAGTACCGCCTTTCCGGAAGCCGTTCCTGACGATGTCGAAGATTGCGGCGGAATTCAGATCCTGGTTCGCACCTTCGTCCCAGGTGATGTTCAGCACACGGCGGCCTTCCATCGCACTCCACACACTGTCGGCGACGACGGCCACAGCGGCGTCGCTGATCTTTCCCACGTAGCTGACACCGGGAACCTTCTTCGACTGCTGGTCGTCGAAGCTGGCCACCTTGCCCCCGATCACGGGACAGCGCGCCAGCACTGCAAACTTCATATCCGGCAGACGAAAATCAATACCGTAATCTGCCGTGCCGTCCACTTTGGAGGAAGTGTCCAGACGCTGGACCGGTTCCGACAATCTTGTAGTCTTTGGCTTTTTGAGCGGCGGATCGTTGGGGATGGGTAAGCTGCAGCCTTCTGGCGAGCTCTGCAAGGTGAGCCGCCGGTTTGAGGCCGGGTGGACAACGCTGCTGTTTTCGGCCTTGCACGCGGATCGCGGCACGCTCCACTCCAGGGCCGCGGCGGTGATCAGCATTTCGCGGGCGCGGCGCCTGCCTTGCGCATCGGATCCCAGGTGGTGCGCACGCTGGCGCTGCCGCCGGTGGTTTGGTCTCCGTAATAGAGTGCTGGCTCCGGCTTGCTCGATCGAGATCTGCTTCCAGTCGGCTTCGAGTTCCTCCGCCAGAATCATGGGCAGCGAGGTGCGCACGCCCTGGCCCATTTCAGAGCGCGCCACCATCACGGTGATTTTCCCGTCGGGAGCGATCTTCAGATAAGCGTTGGGTGCGAAGGTCGAGCCGGCGTTGAAGATCCGTGCGGCAGGTAGAAGCCGATTACCAATCCGGCGCCGGCGGCCACTCCCGCGGCGAGAACTCGCGACGCGAAAGCGGACTCATTGCGCACCTCCGGCCGGCCGCCGCGGTGGATGGCGCGGCGAATACGGTCATACGTCCCGCAGCGGCAAATGTTACCCGACATGGCCTGGGTGATCTCGTCGTCCGAGGGGTGCGGGGTTTTCGACAGCAAAGCCGCGGCTGCCATGATCTGGCCCGCCTGGCAGTAGCCGCACTGCGGCACGTCTTCCGCAATCCACGCTTCTTGCAGCGGGTGAGGACCATTCGCCGTGAGCCCCTCAATGGTCACGATGTTCTTCCCTGCGACCTGCGACACCGGGATGGAACAGGAGCGCCGGCCAATCCATCGACCTGAACTGTGCACGAGCCGCACAATCCAGCGCCGCAGCCAAACTTCGTCCCGGTTAATTGCAGGGTGTCGCGCAAGGCCCACAGCAAGGGCGTCTGGGGCGCGACGCTGACTTTGCGTTCACGGCCGTTCACTCGCAAGATGATATCTGCCATGGGAAACCTGAGTGGTTGAGATGAGGCCCTCATGGTAGCGGAAACAGGGGAAAGGTGGAATGCACGA
>CAWDFF010000041.1:0-88911 GCA_963801545.1 Terriglobia bacterium
TGTGCTACTCTGGCGATTTGCAGGGCTTCGTTTACTGCCCATGTGGCCTGTCAGCGCATGCACATCCCTGATGGCTATCTCAGTCCTTCGACCTGCGCCGTGCTCTACGGCGCCGCCGTGCCTTTCTGGTACGTGGCATTCGCCCGGGTCAAACGGCTGCTCAATACCCGGTTAGTTCCTCTGTTGGCGGTGGCCAGCGCTTTTTGCTTCGTCGTCATGATGTTCAACATCCCGCTCCCGGGCGGGACTACGGGACACGCCGTCGGCGTGGGAGCCGCCACCGTGGTGCTGGGGCCGTGGGCTTCCATGCTCTGCCTGTCAGTCGCGCTTCTGATACAAGCCTTGTTTTTCGGCGACGGTGGCATCACCACGCTCGGTGCGAACTGTTTCAACATGGCGATTGTGGGTTCGCTGGTCGCCCACATGATCTACCGTTTGGGGGCGGGTAGAAGCGCGCTCACCTCCTCACGGCGGGTGATGGCGGCTGCGTTGGCGGGTTACGCTGCCATCAACGCGTCTGCACTCTTAGCGGCATGCGAGCTCGGAATTCAGCCGCTGCTTTTCAAAGATGCCGGCGGAGCTCCTTTGTACGCACCCTACTCGCTGCACATCGCGATCCCGGCGATGATGATCGGGCATCTCACCATCGCGGGCTTGGCGGAGTTCTTCGTTTCCGGCGGAGTGGTGGCTTATCTCCAGCGCACCAATTCTTCGCTGTTGCAACATAGCTTTTCAGGCAACGCTGACGAACATAGCCAGCCACTTTCCGGAACCAACTCGGGATTGACCCGACCGCTCTTTTTGCGTTTGGCGCTGCTCATGCTTTTGACGCCCCTCGGCATTCTGGCCGCAGGCTCGGCCTGGGGAGAATGGAGCGTGCGTGACTTTTCCAATCCTGAAATGCGAGAGAAGATTGCGGCAGCCTCAGGCAATGTCGCACTCCCTGCCCGCCAACCCCAGGGGTTGGCGCGGCTTTCATCATTGTGGAGCGCTCCCTTTCCACAGTATGCGCCCAGGTTTGTGCGCCGTCCCGCCTTCGGATACGTGATGTCCGCCACGTTTGGCAGCGGTCTCATTATGGGTTGTTTCCTGCTGGCAGGCTGGATTTTCGCCAGACGAGAAAACGGTTTGTCCAAGGGACCACCATGAGCGCCAAGCCCCGTGGCGTTATCGAACGCAGCCTGGCGTCGTTTGTCGACGTGCTGCAGCACACCTTTGACGCGGAAGAAATCGCGAAGAAAAAGGGGTTGCTGCAGAGGCTCGACCCGCGGATAAAGATTCTGGCAGTCCTGCCCCTTGTCGTGATCGCCGCTCTGACCCGACGGCTGCAAGTCGTCATCGTGCTCTTTGCCATTGCCATTGCAATTGCCTTGCTGTCGAGAGTGCCCCTCGGCACTCTGGCGAAAAGAGTCTGGCTCGCGGTGCTGGCCTTCACCGGCTTTATTTCGACGCCCGCTCTCTTCCTCACTCCCGGCCGCGCGATTTACACCCTGCCCCTTCTCGGATTGAGCATCACCGCACCGGGACTGCGCGCCGCGGTTTATCTGATCATGCGTGCCGAGACGGCGGCGACGTTCTCTGTCGTGTTAATTCTCTGTACGCCTTGGAGCAGCATGCTCAAGGCGCTTAGCGTGCTCCGGGCACCTGCGGTGCTGGTAATGATTTTAGGGATGACCTACCGCTACATTTTTCTGCTGCTGCAAACCGCGCACGATATGTTCGAATCGCGGAAGAGCAGGATGGTCGGTCAATTGGACGGCCGTGAACTTCGGAAAATGGCGACCGCAAGTGCCGGAGTGTTGATGTCGAAGACGCTTCAGCTCAGTGGAGACGTTTACCTGGCCATGCGCTCCCGCGGCTTTCAGGGGGAAGTTTACGTTCTGGATGAGTTCCAGACCGGCTGGCTGGATTGGGTGATGCTGGCGCTCTTCGGCTCGATCGCGTTGCTCGCTTTCTGGTTCGGCCTTTGAAATATCTGCGGAGAATACGTGAAGGGACAATTCGTGACCGGCCCCATCTTTGAAGTGCGCGATGTGACCTACCGCTATCAGGAAGTAACCGCTGTGGATGGCCTGAACCTGGCAATCATGCCCGGTCAGAGGGTCGCTCTCCTCGGAGCCAATGGTTCCGGAAAATCGACCCTGCTTAGCATTCTTGACGGGCTTTATTTTCCCCAAAAGGGCAGCGTCGAGTTTCGGGGTGAGCCTCTAACGGAAAATCGCCTGCAGACCCGGGAGGTCGAGTTCGACTTCAGGCGCCGGGTGGCTCTGGTCTTTCAGAATCCCGACGTCCAATTGTTCAATCCCACGGTGTTTGACGAAGTCGCGTTTGGACCTTTGCAGATGCGCTGGCCCCGCGATCAAATTCTCCTTCGGGTCTCCGAAATGCTTGAGCAAATGGAAATCATGCACATAAAGGATCGCTCGCCGCATCATCTGTCGACGGGAGAAAAAAAGCGGGTCGCACTGGCCTCGGTGCTGATTCTGGACCCTGAAGTCTTGCTCCTCGACGAGCCCACCGCCGCGCTGGATCCCAAGAGTGAAAGCCAGATGATTGACTTCCTGGTAAGCTGCAGCGGCGGGCGGAAGACGGTAGTCACGGCAACCCACGATCTTGACCTGATCGAAGATGTTGCCGACTCGTGCCATATTTTCCAGCGCGGACGGATTGTCGCTACGGGCACGCCCGCTGAGATTTTGAACGATCACGCCCTCCTCCTGAGCACAAATCTGATACACGCTCATCGTCACGCCCACGCCTCTGGCGAACTTCACAGCCATCCGCACCGGCACGGCCACCGGCACTGAGGAGAACTGGCGGGAAACCCAACTCAGTCATCCCGAGCGAAGTCGAAATCTGCCCGAACAATTGTCATCCCGAGCGGAGTTGAATCATTCGCTTGCGAATGATTCACGTAGTCGAGGGACTTAGGTGTTTGCCGCGGATGCCGTCGCCCTGAACCAGCAATGTGCGCCGGGGCATCCGTGCTGTTGGCCCACCATCGCCTGAGGGATCCTTCGACTGGCGCTCAGGATGACAAGAGCTTCAGCAGGAAGCCAAGAGCTAGAAGGTAGTTTTCGGTAGAGAAGCGCGCCCAGCGGGCGAGTTTGCATTCTCGCAAAAAACGCGAGAGTGTTCGCGCGGCGCGCCTGGGTCCTTCGGCGACGAAAAGCATGTCGCCTCATGATGACACGGGAGCGGAATCAATCTGCCGCGGTCGGCCGAGGAGAAAGCGGCGGCAGCTGGTTCGGATCGGTCGCATGGCGCTTGCTTCCGAACCGCAGGCGCAGTCGGTCGAGATAGAGGTACACGACGGGAGTGGTGAAAAGAGTGAGTGCCTGGCTCATGATCAGACCGCCGACGATGGTAATGCCCAGCGGACGCCGCAACTCCGACCCAGTGCCGGTCCCTAACGCCAAAGGTAATCCGCCCAGGAGAGCAGCCATGGTCGTCATCATGATGGGCCGGAAGCGGCGGATGCAGGCTTCATAGATCGACTCCGCGGAATCCTTGCCCTTCCGTTCCGTCTCCAACGCAAAGTCGATCATCATGATCGCGTTCTTTTTCACGATGCCAATCAGCAGGATGATGCCGATCAGTCCCATCACGTTCAACTCACTCTTGGTCAGCAGCAAAGCCAGGATGGCGCCCACTCCGGCGGAGGGCAGGGTCGAGAGAATTGTGATGGGATGGATGTAACTCTCATAGAGCACACCCAGCACGATATACACCGTCACCAGCGCAGCCAGAATCAGCAAAGGCTCGCTGGCTAGAGAGGACTGGAATGCAGCAGCGGTGCCCTGGAAGCTGGCGTCGATAGTGGTGGGAAAGTTGATCGAGCGCTGCGCGTTGTTGATGGCTTCGGTTGCCTGGCCTAAAGAAACGTTCGGCGCGAGGTTGAACGACAACGTCACCGCGGGATACTGGCCCTGGTGGCTCACCGCCAGGGGTGTGTTGGACGGGCCGAAATGTGCGAACGAGGAAAGTGGGACGGCGGTTCCGTTGGCGGCGCGCACGTAGATGTTCTGCAGCGCCTCCGTGCTTTTTGAAAATTCCGGCGCGACTTCCATGACCACGTGATACTGGTTCAGCGGCTTGTACATAATGGAGACCTGGCGCTGGCCAAATGCGTCGTAAAGAGCGTTGTCGACGTCCGTGGCGTCGACGCCCAATCGCGAGGCGGTATCACGATCGATAATCACGGTGGCTTCGAGGCCCTTGTCCTGTTGATCGGTGTTCACATCACGCAGTTCGGGAAGCGAACGAAATTTTTGCAGGAGCAGCGGGGCCCAGTGATTGAGGTCATCGAGGTTTTCGCCTTGCAAGGTGTACTGAAATTGCGCCTGGCTCTGACGGCCGCCGATGGTGAGGTCCTGAGCCGATTGCATGAACAAAGTTGCGCCAGGTACTACTGCCAGTTTGCGGCGTAGCCGGCCGATCACCTGGTCAGCGCTTATCTTCCGCTCGGCGAGCGGTTTCAGGGTAATAAACATGCGGCCCTGGTTAGCCGAAGTGTTGCCGCCGGCGAAGCCCACAATAGTTTGGACTGCCGGGATCTTTTATGACGATGTTTACGAACTGCGTCATCTTATCCTTCATGGCCGTGAAAGAGATATCCTGCGCGGCTTGTACCGATCCCATGACCCGGCCCGTATCCTGCTGCGGGAAGAAGCCCTTGGGAACGACGACGTAGAGGTACACGCTCAGAGCAGCAGTGGCGATCGTAATCAAAAGGGTCAGAGGCTGGTGGCGAAGTACAATCTTCAGAGAGCGGCTGTAGAGACTGAGAATGGTGTCGAAAAATTTCTCGCTGAAGCGATAGATGCGGCCGTGCTTCTCCTGGTCTGCCGAGTGTAGAAATTTGGCGCACATCATGGGAGTTACGCTGAGCGAAACCAGCAGCGATACCGCGATGGCCACGCTCAGGGTGACGGCGAATTCACGGAATAAACGGCCAACAATCCCTCCCATCATCAGAATCGGAATGAACACAGCCACCAGGGAGGTGCTCATCGACAGGACAGTAAAGCCGATCTCACGAGCACCCTGGAACGCGGCCGGCACTGGGGGAATCCCTTCCTCTATGTGGCGCGTGATGTTTTCCAGCACCACGATGGCGTCGTCGACCACAAAGCCGGTCGAAATGGCCAGGGCCATTAGAGATAGATTGTCCAGGCTGTATCCGAACAGATACATGACGCCGAAAGTTCCTATCAGCGACAACGGCACCGCAACGCTGGGGATGAGAGTGGCTCGGAAGGTACGAAGAAATGCGAAAACCACGAGAATGACCAGGATGACTGAGATCAGCAGCGTGAACTCAATGTCCTGCACCGAAGCGCGCACGGTAGTTGTTCGGTCAAGAACCACACTGACGTCGATCGCCGGCGAAATCGAGGACCTGAGCTGGGGCAACGCGGCGCGCACCCGATCGACGGTCGCGATGATGTTGGCACCGGGCTGCCGAAACACAATGATGAGGACTGCCGGCTTACCGCCCGACAGGCCGACGTTGCGGATGTCCTCGACCGAATCCTCGACGCTGGCCACGTCACCGAGACGCACCGGCGCGCCGTTGTTGTAGGAAACGATCAGTCTGCGGTATTGATCGGCGAGAAAAATCTGGTCATTGGCGTCGATGGTCCAGGCGTTGCGTGGATCTGAGACCTCACCCTTGGGGCGATTGGCATTGGCCGAACTGAGCGCGGTGCGTACCGTATCCAACCCCACACCCAGCTTATTCAATAAAGTCGGATTTACTTCGGCCCTGACTGCCGGCTTGGCGCCACCGCCTACGAACACCTGACCGACTCCCTCCACCTGCGCGAGTTTCTGCGACAGAATCGAATCGGCTGCGTCGTACATGCGCGGCAAGGTAACAATGTCAGAAGTGAGAGCCAGAATCAGGATGGGCGCATCCGCCGGGTTCACTTTCCGGTAGTTCGGATTGCCGGGCAAGTTGGCGGGAAGCTGGCTGCGGGCTGCGTTGATGGCAGCTTGCACGTCGCGGCCCGCGGCATCGATGTTGCGGTTGAGATCAAACTGCAGAACGATGCTGGTTGACCCCAACTGGCTGGTCGAAGTCATCTGGTTGATGCCGGCGATGCGGCCGAACTGGCGTTCCAGCGGAGTCGCCACCGACGAAGCCATAGTTTCCGGACTTGCGCCCGGCAGGCTGGCGCCGACCGAGATGACCGGGAATTCCACCTGCGGCAAAGGTGCCACCGGCAGGAAATTAAATGCCAACGCTCCCGCCATCAGCAGGGCCGCTGCCAGCAGCGATGTGCCGATCGGACGCTTGATGAATGGCGCCGAAATATTCATTGGTTAGTCCAAAGACGCTCAGTCCGCCGACGCTTCGCTCGGTTCCTCAATGGTATTGCCAATCTGGAAGCGCGAGAATCGCTGCGCCAGCCGGTCAAACCAGAGGTAAACAACCGGGGTGGTGTAGAGAGTCAGCAGCTGGCTCACCAGCAAGCCGCCGACGATGGTGATGCCCAGCGGATGGCGCAATTCTGATCCGGTGCCGGTTCCGAGAGCGAGCGGCAGGCCGCCCAGACAGCGCCGCCATGGTAGTCATCATGATGGGACGAAAACGCAGCAGGCAGGCCTGAAAGATGGCTTCTTCCGGCGGCTTGTGTTCCACGCGCTCGGCTTCGAGCGCGAAGTCGATCATCATGATGGCGTTCTTCTTCACGATTCCGATTAGAAGAATGATGCCGATCAACGCCACCACTCCAAGATCGTTGCCGGTCAAAAGCAGGGCGAGGATGGCCCCCACGCCGGCCGAAGGCAGCGTCGAAAGAATCGTCACCGGATGGATATAGCTCTCATAGAGCACGCCCAGCACGATGTAGACGGTAACGATTGCAGCCAGGATCAGCCAGGGCTCGGACGAAAGTGAATTCTGAAATGCCGCCGCCGTTCCCTGAAAGCTGGTGTGAATACTGGGGGGAAGGTGAATGTCCTGCTCTGCTTGCTGGATGGCCTTGGTTGCTTCGCCCAGGGAAACTCCCGGCGCAAGATTGAAGGAGAGCGTGACCACCGGGAACTGTCCCTGATGATTCACCGCCAGCGCGGTATTGGTGGTTTCGAAGTGGCTGAAAGAAGCGAGTGGAATCTGGGTCGTCCCGCCTCCATGCACGTAAATGTTCTTGAGAGAATCCGGATTCTGCGCAAACTGCGGATCAACTTCGAGCACCACATGGTACTGGTTCAACTGGGTGAAAATTGTGGAGACCTGGCGCTGTCCGAAGGCGTCGTAGAGAGTGTCGTCAATAGTCTGCGGCAGGATACCGAGCCGGGATGCGGTGTCGCGATCAATCACCAGGTCAGCTTTCAAACCGCCATTCTGCTGGTCCGTGGCCACGTCGCGCATGGAGGGCAATTTGCGCAGCTCGGTCACCAGTTTGGGCGCCCAGACGGACAATTCCTGAGAGTCGGCATCCTCCATCGAGTATTGATACTGGGTGCGGCTCACCCGATCTTCGACCGTCAGGTCCTGCACCGGCTGCATATATAAGGTGATGCCGTTCACCTTGGCCAGTTCTGGCTGCAGCCTGCGGATAATTTCGGTCGCGGTGGACTTGCGCTGGTCACGCGGCTTGAGGTTGATTTGAATGCGTCCGCTGTTCGGAGTCGCGTTGGTGCCGTCGATTCCGATGAAGGAAGAAAGGCTGGCAACGTCTGGATCTTTCAGAATGACGGCCGCCAGCGCCTGCTGGCTCTGCGCCAGGGCGGTGAAGGAAACGTTCTGCGGCCCTTCCGAAATACCAAGAATCACGCCCGTATCCTGCACCGGGAAAAATCCCTTGGGCACCACGACGTATAAGAAGAGCGTGAGAACCAGGGTGCCCACTGTCACCAGCAGCGTGGTGGTCTGGTGCTTCAAAACAAATTTCAGGGTTCGTCCGTAAAATTCGATGACCCGGTTGTAGAAATTCTCCGTGGAGTTGTAAAAACGGCTTTGATGATGAGGATCGTGCCGCTTCAAGAGCTTGGCGCACATCATCGGCGTCAGGGTCAGGGAGACCATGGCCGAAACGAGAATGGTTACGGCCAAAGTTACGGCGAATTCGCGAAACAAGCGTCCGACGATATCGCCCATGAACAGCAAAGGAATCAGCACCGCGATGAGCGAGACCGTAAGCGACACAATGGTGAAGCCGATCTGCCCCGAACCTTTCAATGCAGCCTGCAGTGGCGATTCGCCCTCCTCGAGGTAACGATCGATGTTTTCGATCATCACGATGGCGTCGTCGACCACAAATCCGGTAGAGATGGTCAGTGCCATGAGGGTCAGGTTGTTCAGGCTGTATCCCAGCAGGTACATGACGCCGAACGTTCCTACCAGCGACAGCGGGACGGCCACGCTCGGAATCACGGTGGCCGACAGATTCCGCAGGAAAAGGAAAATCACCAGCACTACCAGGCCGATGGTGAGCATCATCTCGAACTGAACGTCGGCCACTGAAGCGCGAATGGTTTCGGTGCGGTCGGTAAGAATCTGGACTTTCACCGCGGCCGGCAGCGACGACTGCAGCTGCTTCAAGAGCACCTTTACCCGGTCGGCGACGCTGATGATGTTGCTGCCCGGCTGGCGCTGAATGTTCAGCACTACCGCCGGGGTCAGGTTCATCCAGGCAGCCTGCTTGATGTTTTCGGCGCTGTCTACAGCGGTGGCGACGTCCGAGAGCCGAACCGGTGCGCCGTCTTTGTAGGCCACCACCACGCCACCGTATTGCGAACTCGAGTTGAGCTGGTCGTTGGCTCCGATGGTGAAAGACTGGCGCGGGCCGTCCAGCACTCCCTTGGCCTGATTTACGTTGGCCGCGGCGAGGGCGGTGCGCAGGTCTTCCAGACTCATTCCATAGGAAGCCAGTGCCGTGGGATTCGCCCGGATCCGCACCGCCGGCTTCTGCCCACCGCTGATTGAAACCAGACCCACGCCGGGAAGCTGGGAAATTTTCTGCGCCAAAGCGGTGTCGGCAAGATCCTCTACCTTCGAAAGCTCCAGGGTGTCCGAGGTCAGGGCCAGTGTGAGAATGGGCGAATCTGCCGGGTTCACTTTGCTGTAAATCGGCGGATTGGGCAGATCTTTGGGCAGGTAAGTGGTGGCAGCATTGATCGCAGCCTGAACCTGTTGTTCTTCGACATCAATGTTCTCGTTGAGATTGAACTGCAGAGTAATGATGGAGCTGCCCAGGGAACTGGTCGAAGTCATCTGGCTCAGCCCTGGAACCTGGCCGAACTGGCGTTCCAGCGGCGCAGTCACCGAAGATGCCATCACGTCCGGATCAGCGCCCGGATAAAAGGTCACTACCTGAATGGTGGGATAGTCAACTTCGGGAAGCGCGGATACGGGAAGCTGGGAGTATGCGACCAGGCCGACCAGAAGAAGGCCGACCATCAGCAGGGTCGTCGCCACCGGGCGAAGAATAAAAAGCCGCGACGGACTCATGGCGCTCCCGTTGGCGAAGTCGGCGCGGGAGTTTGACCGGACGAAGCTTGACCGGACGAAGCTTGACCGGACGAAGCTTGACCAGACCCAGACTGCGCATTGCGGTTTCCTCCCCCACCCGCATGCGGATCTACCTTGCTGCCCGCCTGAAGCTTATCCTGTCCGTCGATCACCACGGTGTCTCCAGGAGTGAGTCCGCTGGTGATGCTTGCGACGTTATTTTGGGTAAAAGAAACTGTAACCGGACGCACTTCCACCGTCTTGTCCGGCTTGACTACGAACACATAGCTTCCCTGGGGACCGTTCTGAATGGCGACGGATGGCACCACCGTGCTGCCGTTGTGTGTTTCCAGCAGCAGCCGGACATTCACAAATTGATTGGGCCACAGCATGTTGTCCTGGTTGGTGAACATTGCCTTCAGACGGCCGGTGCCAGTGGTCTGGTCAATCTGATTGTCAATCGTCAACAATGTGCCCGTCGCCAGTTTGGTCTGATCGTCGCGGCTGTAAGCTTCGACCGGGAGCGTGCCCTGATGCATGTGTTTGGACACGATCTGCAACTGGTCTTCTGGCAGGGTGAACAGGATGGCGATCGGCTGCAACTGGGTGATCACCAGCAACGGGTTGGTGTCAGCAGCATGCACCATGTTGCCGACATCGACCAGGCGCAGCCCGACGCGGCCACTGATGGGCGACGTGATGTGCGAATAAACCAGGTTGAGTTTCGCATTGTCGATCTGCGCTTGATCCGCGGCAACTGCGCCTTCCAACTGGTCCGCGGTAGCTTTCTGAGTGTCTACCTGCTGTACGGAAACCGCGCCTGATTCTTGCAGCAGGCTCTTGAACCGCTCGTAGTTCAATCGCGCGTCCCTGAGTTGAGCCTGGTCACGGAATAAATTGGCCTGGGCCTGATCGAGCGCCACCTGAAACGGGCGGGGATCGATGACCGCCAGCAGGTCCCCCTTATTTACGTTCTGGCCCTCTTTGAAATTGACCTGAGCGAGCTGGCCATCCACGCGGCTCTTCACGCTCACCGTGTTGGACGCGGTTACGCTGCCCAGGCCTTTGAGATACACGGGCACATCGCGACGCTCGGCGGTTGCCACGCCAACCGGCACCACAATCTGAGTTGACGCCCGCGCCGTAGCCGACCTGGAGTTCGCGCTGCTGCAGCCGATTAGAGTTGCGGTCAGTAGACCGACGATAAGTATCGCGAGACCATGTCGGCGACCCAGTTCGCTCTTTTTCGACCCACCGCCCCTGCGGCCGGCGTGTGACTCCTGCCGGCAGTTTTCAATGGATAAGCTCACTTGTATCGTTTCCCCCGCGAACGCCTTAGCTAGCAATTATCTCTCTTAGCCTAGAGCAGCGCTCCACTTTTGACGAGAAAAAGTAGGTGCCGGTTGCGGTTTATCTTCCGCTTTTACAAGACTTTACATTCCGGGAGATCCGATCGTGGGATGACTGGCCCGGGGTCAATGCTGGCGATTTTTTGGCCCCGATTCAAAAGATCGCACGGGGTGCCCTCCCGTTTTTCCGGACGGTTCGGGAGACAGCAGGCCACTCGCGAAAGGCGGGCAAAAGATTCAGGTTCAACCGCCGCACACGTCGGAGTAGACAACAATCTATATCGGAGAAAATCGGCGTCAATACGGTAAATCCTGTATGAAGATCGAAGAGTAGCGGCGGGCCGAAACTCAAAACAGAGTAGAATGCCACGGGAAAACAGGTATCAACGAAGCTGCCGCCATGGCTGACCCAGGTTTAGAAGGCAAGAAACTCGGACCCTCGTCGATTGCAGAGATCGAGGTTCTTTGGATCACCGCCGGTCTGGGCTGTGATGGCGATACTATTGCCATGACCGCCGCGACTCAGCCCAGCATCGAGGATGTTGTTCTTGGTGCCCTCCCCTGGGTTCCCAAAGTGAACTTGCACAATCCCTTTTTGTCCCTGGCCAATGGTGATGACTTCATGAAGCCTTTCCATCAGGCGGCCGAGGGCAAGATAGAGAATTACATTCTGGTAGTCGAAGGATCCATCCCCAACGAACACAACAAAGAGGAGGGATACTGGGCATCCCTCGGCACCGATCCGAAGACCGGCCAGCCGATCACCACCTGCGAATGGATCGATCGCCTGGCGCCTAAAGCGTGGGCGATCGTGGCGGCGGGAACTTGCGCTACCTACGGCGGAATCCATGCGATGGAAGGCAATCCCACCGGCGCCATGGGCCTCCCCGATTATCTGGGGTGGCAATGGAAATCCCGGGCGAAGGTTCCCATCGTGTGCGTGCCCGGATGTCCAGTGCAGCCGGATAATTTCATGGAAACGCTGCTGTACCTGCTCTACATGGTCGCGGGCCGTGCCCCCATGATCCCGCTCGATGAAGCACTGCGGCCGACCTGGCTTTTTGGCAATACCGTACATGAAGGTTGTGACCGCGGAGGCTTCTACGAACAAGCGCAATTTGCCGAGGACTACGGATCGCCGCTCTGCATCGTGAAGCTGGGATGCTGGGGGCCGGTAGTGCAGTGCAACGTGGGGAAACGCGGGTGGATGGGCGGGATCGGGGGCTGTCCTAACGTCGGCGGAATCTGCATCGGCTGCACTATGCCCGGTTTTCCCGACAAGTTCATGCCCTTTATGAACCAGCCGCCAGGCTCGCTGTTGTCTTCGGCGGCGGTGCAAACCTATGGTCGCGCGATTCACGCTTTGCGGCGGTTCACCCAGTCGTCACTAAACAAAGAGCCGAGCTGGCGCAAGCCGACGCGTGCGAAGTAGAAAGAAGAATGTGCGGGGCGGGCGCCCTCGCCCGCCACTTTTGAACGTGGTCTTAGGGTTGGTACAGAAATTCGCTGGGCGGGAATGAGACTTGCGATGATGGAGTCAAAGTCAACGGCGGAGAAGTTTGCCCTGAGCGAAGTCGAAGCGAGTGCCCGACCCACATTCCATCCCTCCCCGGTTGCCGAGCCTGACCTGGATCCCTCACAGGCTGAGGAAATTCTCCAGGGCCTGGCGGGGGTTTTCGGCCACCACAATCCCGCGAAGGCCAGACGCGTCATGTATCCCCCGGAAGGGCGCGACCAAGGATGGTCTGACGATACTCAGCTTCCCAATCTGGAAGCCCGATATCGCGCCTTAGTGGAGCAGATTCCGGCCGTGGTGTTCATGGCCTATCTCGATCGCGGGATCGGCGAAGCCTACGTCAGCCCGCAGATCGAAGCGGCCCTTGGTTTTTCGCAGGAAGAATGGCTGGAAGATCCGGTGCGCTGGTATAGCCACATTCATCCTGACGACAAGCAGCGCTGGAGCACGGAAGCGGCCGAGATGTTTCTTACCGGCAGCCCTCTGCGGTCGGCCTATCGCGTGGTGGCGCGCGATGGCCGCGTGATCTGGTTCCACTGCGAAGCCAAGATGATTCGCAAAGAAGACGGCGAGCCCTGGTTCATTCACGGCGTCGGATTCGACATCACCGATCTGAAACGGACTGAAGAAGCGTTGCAGGAAGAACGCAACGTAGTTTCGGCCATCCTTCACACCGTGGGGGCTCTGGTAGTTGTGCTGGATCCGGAAGGCCGGATCATTCGCTTCAACCGGGCCTGTGAACAGATGACCGGATATTCCTTCGAGGAGGTCAGCGGGCGGTGCATCTGGGACCTCTTCCTGGTTCCCGAAGAAGTTGAGCACTTCAAGGCATCGTTTCAAAAGACTCGCACCGATCAGCGTCCCAATGAATATGAGAGCCGGTGGGTCAGTCGAGATGGCCGGCAGAGAATCATCGCATGGTCCACCACAATCCTTCCCGGCACAAGCGAAACCGCGAATTACGTGGTCGCTTCGGGAATTGATATTACCGAGCGCAAGCGAGCCGAGGCCAAGTTCCGCGGACTGCTGGAAGCTGCGCCGGACGCTGTGGTTGTGGTCAACCGCGAGGGCAGAATCGTTCTGGTCAATGCCCAGGTGGAAAAACTGTTTGGCTATCGGCGAGACGAGCTTCTGGGGCAGGCACTAGAACTGCTGGTACCACCCAGGCTGCGCCGCAAACATCCCCAGCACCGCAAGGCCTTTTTCGAGGAGCCGCGTGTCCGGCCCATGGGAGCCGGCGCGGAACTTTACGGCTTGCATAAAGATGGCCACGAATTTCCGGTGGAGATCAGTTTGAGCCCGCTGGAGACTGAAGAGGGTGTGCTGGTTTCGAGTGCCATCCGCGATATCACGGAGCGCAAGCACCTGGAGAAGACCATACTCGAGATCAGCGGACGAGAACAGAGACGCATTGGACAGGACTTACACGACGGCCTGGGCCAGCATCTTACCGGAATCGCTTTCATGAGCAAGGTGCAGGAACAGAAGCTTGTAGAAAAAAGCCTGCCCGAAGCGACGGACGCGGCCAAGATCGTGCAATTGGTCAACGAAGCTATCAACAAAACGCGTGAACTCGCTCGAGGTTTGCTGCCGGTTGTGTCCGACGCGCAAGGACTTATGTCGGCTCTTCAGCAGTGGGCGGGCGAAGCGGAAGATTTGTTCGGAGTTTCCTGCCGCTTCCAGTGCTTCGCTCCAGTCCTGATTCATGATGACGCCATGGCCACTCATCTTTACTATATTGCCCGGGAAGCGGTAAATAACGCGATCAAGCATGGCCATCCCAAGCAGATCGTGATTCGTCTGGCGGCTGCCCAGGGTCAGGGCGCCCTGGTAATTCAGGATGACGGCACCGGTATCCCGGAGGTCTTAGGCAAAGCCGCAGGCATGGGACTTCATCTTATGAACTATCGGGCCAGGATGATCGGAGCGTCGCTGCAGATACAGCGTGGCGAGATTCGCGGGACAGTGGTGACCTGCCTGTTTCCGGTTGAGGATCAGGGAATATGAATTCCACTCACAGAATACAGAACAATGCCGCGCCGAGAAAAAACAGAATACTCGTAGTCGACGATCATCCCATCGTGCGCCAGGGCCTGGCCCTGTTAATCAATCAGGAGGCCGATCTACTGGTTTGCGGTGAAGCCGAAGAAGCCACAGGCGCCATGCACATGCTGGCTTCGGCCAAGCCTGACATCCTCATCGTGGACATTTCGCTCAACGGACCCGACGGCCTCGATCTGCTGAAGAATATAAGAAACGTTTACCCCACTCTTCCGGTGCTGATCCTCTCCATGCATGATGAGTCCATCTACGCGGAGCGTGCTTTGCGGGCCGGCGCCAATGGCTACATCATGAAACAGGAGGCGACAGAAAAAGTTCTGGTAGCGCTGCGCCGTATTCTCTGCGGCGAGATTTATGTGAGTGACCGCATCGCCAACAAAATGCTGAAACACTACATCACCGGGTCGGGTACCTTGCGGCACTCCTCCATCGCCGACCTGAGCGATCGCGAACTGGAAGTTTTCCGCCTCATCGGAGAAGGTCATGGGACCCGGCAGATTGCCGAAGAGCTGCACCTCAGCATAAAGACTGTCGAGTCGTACCAGGCCCACATCAAGGAGAAATTGTCTCTCCGCAGCGCCCGCGAACTCATGCAGCACGCGATACAGTGGAACATGAACGAAAAGGCCGTATGAGATTTTCTCTGCGATCTCTGCAACTTCTTCGCGTCCTCTGCGGTTAAAAGCTTTTGACCGCGAAGTTCGCTGAGAAACAATGAGAGGACGCAAAGAAATTCCAAATTCCACTCCCGTCGACCTCCGGATTCGGGAATAAAGAAATTACCTCTCTTGACGTTTGCTTCCTCGGCATCGGGGATTCCCTGATAGAAAAAATAGTGCTTCCCACGAAAGCTAAAAAGTGGTGCTCCCGCTTGTGGCCATTCGCGGGGAGGTTGATTCTAGGGGGCGTTGTCGCACCAAAGTACAGCCCTTTAAGGCACCCATTCTTACGCGGGGAGAGAACCGCTACCAGGACAAGGCATTAGAACGATTCGCTCATCCGTTAATGAGAAATTCGCGCAGACGAAAATCGGCAGATCCCCTCCTTAAAGTTTGAGGAGGGAAAGGAGACTCCAGCTATGGCAGCGGAAACAGTTCCGTACGGTCGGGTCACGCAAAAACCGTCCCCGGTCGCTGAGGTACACATACTCTGGATCACAGCCGGCCTGGGTTGTGACGGAGACTCGGTTTCAGTCACCGCAGCAACTCAACCCAGTATCGAAGACGTCTTGCTGGGAGCCATTCCTGGACTTCCCAAAGTACACCTGCACAATCCAGTACTAGCCTACGAAAACGGAGATGACTTTCTCAAATTCTGGTATCAGGCGGAAAAGGGACAGCTCGATCCTTTTGTGCTCGTGGTCGAAGGGTCAATTCCCAACGAGAAGATCAAGAAGGAAGGCTATTGGGCGGGTCTCGGAACGGATTCGAAGACCGGTCAACCCATCACGACCAACGAGTGGATCGATCGCCTCTCTCCAAAGGCCCTTGCGGTGGTGGCCTGCGGCACTTGCGCGACTTACGGCGGCATTCATGCCATGGAAGGCAACCCCACGGGCGCCATGGGACTGGCGGATTATCTGGGTTGGGACTGGAAGTCGAAAGCCGGCCTGCCCATCGTCAACGTTCCCGGATGTCCGGTACAGCCAGACAACTTCATGGAAACCGTTCTCTACCTGCTCTACCAGGTGGCAGGACTGGCGCCCATGATTCCGCTTGACGATCAACTGCGTCCCACCTGGCTGTTTGGCAAGACCGTGCATGAAGGCTGCGATCGCGCCGGTTATTACGAGCAAGGCGACTTCGCGGAAGTGTACGGTTCCCCGAAATGCATCGTGAAGCTGGGATGCTGGGGTCCGGTGGTGAACTGCAACGTGCCCAAGCGCGGATGGATGGCTGGAATTGGCGGATGCCCCAACGTCGGCGGCATTTGCATCGGCTGCACCATGCCCGGTTTTCCGGACAAGTTCATGCCCTTTATGGATGAGCCGCCGGGTGCCAGAGTCTCCAGTTCAGCGATCGGCGCTTATGGCCGCGCGATTCGCGCACTGCGCTCGATGACCCAGAGTACCGCCAACAAAGAGCCGAAGTGGCGTCATCCACGCGCGGAACTGACCACCGGGTACCACCCGAGGTCGTATTGAGAAGACCACTGGGGAAGTTCTTACTGAGAACATCTCACTGAGAGGCACACTGAGAATCCAAAGGAGCGATCGCAAATGAGCACTATTACCGCACCGACAAAGGATGCTCCCGGCAAGAAGGGGAACCTGGTGGAAATGAACTGGGACCCGATCACCCGGATCGTGGGCAGCCTGGGCATCTTTACCAAGATTGACTTTGAGAACAAGCATGTGGTCGAGTGCCACAGCACCTCGTCTATCTTTCGCGGGTACAGCATCTTCATGAAGGGCAAAGACCCGCGCGACGCTCACTTCATCACCAGCCGCATCTGCGGCATCTGCGGCGACAATCACGCTACTTGCGCTACGTATGCGCAGAATATGGCGTTCGGGGTCAAACCGCCTCCGATCGCGGAGTGGATCGTCAACCTCGGCGAAGCGGCCGAGTACATGTTCGATCACAATATCTTCCAGGACAATCTGGTCGGCGTGGACTTCTGCGAGCAGATGGTCAAGGAGACCAATCCCAAGGTCTGGGCGAAAGCGCAATCGACGGCTGCGCCGCACGCCAGCGCGCACGGCTACCGCACCATTGCCGATATCATGACCGCGCTCAATCCCTTCACCGGAGCCTTCTATCGCGAAGCCCTGGTCATGAGCCGCATGACGCGCGAGATGTTCTGCCTGATGGAAGGCCGTCACGTTCATCCCTCCACTCTTTATCCGGGCGGCGTCGGCACGGTGCCGACCATCCAGCTCTTCACCGACTACCTCGTGCGCCTGATGAAGTATGTGGAGTTCATGAAGAAAGTTGTTCCGCTGCACGATGACCTGTTTGATTTCTTCTACGACGCCCTCCCTGGTTACGAAGAAGTCGGACGCCGGCGAGTCCTGCTGGCCTGCTGGGGATCGTTCAACGATCCCGATGTCTGCGATTACACCTACAAGAACATGACCAACTGGGGTCGCTCCATGTTCGTGACTCCAGGAATTGTGGTGGACGGCAAGCTGGTGACCACGGATCTGGTGGACATTAACTTGAACATCCGCATCCTGCTGGGCAGTTCTTACTACGACGAGTGGAAGAACTCGCAGACCTTCGTAAAGACGGATCCTCTCGGGAATCCGGTGGACAAGAACCATCCCTGGAACCAGACCACAATTCCGAGGCCGCAAAAGCGCGACTTTGGCGGTAAGTACACATGGGTCATGTCACCGCGCTGGTTCGACAAACGCACTGGTGACCACCTGGCGATGGACACTGGCGGCGGTCCGATCGCCCGCTTGTGGGCGACCGCTCTGGCCGGCCTGGTCGACATCGGATACATCAAGGCCACCGGCAACAGCGTGAAGATGTATCTGCCCAAGACAACCTCGTTGCCCGAAGCCGAGTTCGAGTGGAAGATCCCGAAGTGGAGCAACGCCATCGAACGCGACCGCGCCCGCACCTATTTCCAGGTCTATGCTGCCTGCGCCGCTCTGCACTTCATGGAAAAGGCGTTGGCGGAGTTGCACGCCGGCCACACCAAGACCTGGACCGAATTCAAGGTCCCGGAAGAGGCCATCGGCTGCGGCTTCCATGAAGCGGTTCGCGGCGTGCTCTCGCACCACGTGGTGATCAAAGATGGTAAGATCGCCAACTACCATCCGTATCCTCCGACCCCCTGGAATGCCAATCCACGCGATATTTATGGCACTCCGGGTCCGTACGAGGACGCGGTGCAGAACACTCCGATCTTCGAAGAAAACGGCCCCGACAAGTTCAAGGGAATCGACATCATGCGCGCGGTAAGAAGCTTCGATCCGTGTTTGCCTTGCGGCGTGCATATGTACCTGGGGAATGGCAAGGTACTGGATACGCACCATTCCCCGATGTTTGGCCTTCAACCGTGAACCCGCACCATGGTTGACTAGGGGTGAGAGTGGTAGCTGTTAAGAACCGCCAGAAACACTCCATGGAGGGGAACTGGCATCTCAGACTGCGCTCTCACTCCTTAATTTTTGACTGCTGAGAACCATTGTTCTGAGGATCATGGTGCGCCGTTGGATTGCGGTTTGACAAGTTTCGATAAGGAGCCTTGTGGCCGACGACAGAGATTTTCGGGACGACATGCAACGCATCGGCGGACTGGTTCAGGAAATTGAATCCATCGCCGATCCCGCAGTAAGAGCCGCCACCAAGGACCTGGTGCAGTCGCTCATGGATTTGCATGGTGCGGCCCTGGAAAAAGCACTCGACATTGTCGCCGAGGCCGGAGACCCGGGAATGAACATCATTAGCCGGCTGGGCCGCGATTCGCTGGTAAGCAGTGTGCTCATTCTTTACGGCCTCCACCCCGAGGACCTCGAAACCCGGGTGACGAAGGCGGTGGAGAGAATACAGCCGCAGTTGCGAAAGCAGGGCTGCGAAGTCGAACTGCTCGGAGTGAACGATGGCGCTATCCGGATGCGGGTTGAAACCGGATCGCACACGTGTGGTTCGACTGCAAAGACCGTGCGGACCACCCTGGAGGGAGCCATGTACGAGGCGGCGCCGGATATGGTGTCGCTGGTCATCGAAGGGTTTGAAGAAAAACCCTCCTCCGGATTTGTGGCTTTGGACAAATTGATCGGCAGTCCAGCGCTCGAGCCGCAAGGTGCGGATTGAGGGGGATTCTATGGAGCGACGGGCGTCCTCGCCCGTCCGGAACCGGCCGGGTTGACGGGCGTGGACGCCCGTCGCTCCATCGCAGAGACGGCGCTACGGTAAAGATTTTGGGAATTTTGAAATTATGAGTGCGGGACAATTTACAGACTCCTCCGACGGTTTCGGAACGCTGCGCCAGTTTGCGCGCCGCGAACGCCCGCTCGAGCGTTGCGAGTTGTGCAGTATCGGATTAGCGCCGAGTCATTCCCACCTGATCGAGGTGGCGCAGCGCAAGCTTCTCTGCACCTGCGAAGCCTGCGCAATTCTGTTCAGTGGCCAGGGAGTGAAGTTCAAGCGTGTGCCCGGTCGGGTTCGTTCTCTGCCCAGCTTCAATCTCAGCGACGCCGAGTGGAACGGTTTGATGGTTCCGATCAACATGGCCTTCTTCTTCAGGAGCAGCCTGGAGAACCGGGTCATCGCTCTCTATCCCAGTCCCGCGGGTGCGACCGAATCGCTGCTGGCGCTCGAATCCTGGAATGATATTGTGGCGCGCAACTCGATTCTGAACGAAATGGAATCCGACGTAGAAGGGCTGCTGGTGAACCGCTTGGGCTATTCTCGCGGATACTCCGCCGCCGAGTACTACATGCTTCCCATCGACGAATGCTACAAGCTGGTAGGCTTGATTCGCATGCACTGGAAAGGACTCTCCGGCGGCACGGAAGTGTGGCGGGAACTGGGCGAGTTCTTCAATACTTTGAAAGCGCGATCAACCGAGGTCAAAGAAGCATCTCAGGAACAAGAGCAGGAAAAAGAGGAATCCCGTGCCTGATCTGAGTTTCAAAGTCGAGGGAGCCGAGGTTGTCGCCAACGCAGCAACTCCGCTGCTGGCTTTCAAACTTCGTCTCACCGACGCTAATCCGGAACAGGCCATTCACACGGTCGCGCTCCGCTGCCAGATTCAGCTCGAGGTCACCCGCCGCAAATACACACCAGAAGATCAGGAGCGATTGCTCGATCTGTTCGGCGAGCCCAGCCGCTGGGGCCAGACCTTGCGGAATCTTTTGTGGACCCACGCTAATCTGGTCGTTCCTTCGTTCAAGGGAAACACACTGGTCGATCTTCCTGTGCCTTGCACTTTCGATTTCAACGTAGCTGCCACCAAGTACTTCGACGGTCTGGCTGACGGCGAAGTCCCGGTGTGCGTGCAGTTCAGCGGCACCGTGTTTTATGCCAACCCGGAAGGCGGATTGCAGGTGGCGCCAATCTCCTGGGACAAGGAAGCCCGGTTCAAGCTACCGGTGAAACTCTGGCGCGACATGATGGAGTCCTACTATCCCAACAGCGCGTGGCTCTGCCTTCATAAGGACGCGTTCGATCGGCTCTATCAGTACAAAGTGAAACACGGCATTCCCACCTGGGAAGAAGTGTTGGAGAGCATCATTCCGGTTGAAGAGACGGTGATCTCATGAATCTGGGAGTGGTAGAGCAGATCGCGAAAGCGGTGCTTTACGAGGGATACATGCTCTATCCCTATCGCCCCTCGTCCGTGAAAAACCAGCAGCGCTGGAACTTCGGTGTGCTCTGTCCGCAGACGTATAGTGAGGCCCAGAACGGCAGCGAGGCCTGGACCATGCAAACCGAGTGCCTGGTCGAAGGCAGCTCAATGACCGGGCTCGAAGTTCGGGTGCGCTTTCTTCAGCTGGTTGCACGCTCCGTCGGTGAATTGACCCTGCCATTGAACGAGCTCCGCCCTGACGAAATACCGGAGTTCCGTCTGGTAGACAGACTCGCCGTGAATGGCCGTGTCTACCAACCCTGGCAGGAAGCGGTTGAACGCGAAGTCAGTCTGCCGGTCTACAACGTGGAAGGACTGGGCTACAAGCTCATGCCTGATGCCTTCAGTTTTCCGGCGGAAACCCAATTCGAATATTTGCGTGAAAGCGGAGGGCTGATCGTCGGGGTAATCGTTCGCGAGCGGAAGCAGCTTTGCGGCGCCGTCGAAAGCATGAGCGAAAGAGTCGACGACGGCATCTTTAAGGTCAGTGTGCGGATTCGCAACACCACACCATTTGAAGCGACCAAGGATTCCACCCGCGACGACGCTTTGCTTGGCTCACTGGCATCTACTCATACCGTTCTGGGCGTGCAGGACGGCAGATTTGTTTCGCTGCTTGCTCCTCCGGAGCCGCTTCAGGATATTGTAGCGTGTTGCAAGAACGTCGGAACCTGGCCAGTGCTCGTTGGAGAAGAAGGTCAACGAGACACTCTGCTCTCCTCGCCCATCATCCTTTACGACTATCCCCAGATCGCGCCGGAAAGTGCTGGAGACCTGTTTGACGGAACCGAGATTGACGAGATCCTCTCCCTGCGAATCATGACGTTAACTGACGACGAAAAACGAGAAATGAGCCAGTCCGACGAGCGTGCCCGCGCCATGCTGGAGCGCACCGAAACCATGCCGGTGGAACAGCTTATGAAGCTGCACGGGGTCTTGCGCGGACTGCGTCCACTGAAGGAGGAGACCCAATGAACGAGTGGGAATGGCAACTCCTCGAGGAAAAAACTCCGCTGGATCATCTGGACATTTCCGGCGTGGAGGTGAGGACCGGAAGCCGCGTCCGTCTGCGTCCCCGCAAGGGCGGCGACGTAATGGACATCGCTCTCGCCGGGCAGGTTGCCACCATCGAGTGCATCGAGCAGGACTATGAAGGCAAGAGCCACGTCTGCGTGGTTCTCGATGAAGATCCGGGACGTGACATGGGTCTACTGCGCCAGCCGGGACATCGCTTCTTCTTTGATGCTGATGAAGTCGAGCCGCTCCCGGAAGACGAAGCTCGGCAAATGCCCGTGGTGCAAAAGCCACGAATTCTGGTCGCCGGCATCGGCAATATCTTCCTCGGCGATGATGGATTTGGCGTCGAAGTCGTCCGCCGCATGGCCGGCCGCAATCCCCTTGCCAGCGTTCGCGTATCCGATTTCGGCATTCGCGGTTTCGACCTGGCTTACGCCCTGCAGGATGGTTACGAAACTACCATTCTGGTGGATGCCTGTCCGCACGGTCAGGCTCCGGGCACGCTCTCTATCATCGAGCCTGACTTGAAAACGTTGGACGAACCAGGGGCCCCAGAAGTCGTGATGGAAGGCCACACCATGAATCCGATGAACGTGCTGCGTATGGCCAGCGCCATGAATATCGAATTGAAGAATGTTCTGCTGGTCGGGTGCGAGCCGGAAACTCTCGGAGGCGAAGAGGGACAGATGGGATTGAGCGCGCCGGTCGAGGCCGCGGTGGATGACGCGGTCAAGCTGGTCGAGTCAGTCATCAATAAAGTTCTGGGCAACAAAGATGTCGACGAGGGACCTGGTTTCAAGTTTGGTTCGAACAAACTTGATCCGAAGCTGTAAACATCCTGCGTAAAGGAGACGGGCAATGGAAAACGGTAACGGGGGCTTCAGCGACAGAGATACTCTATTCCTGCTCAGCGGTGTGGCGCTTATGGTTTTCGGTGCGGGCCTGATTCTTACCAATCCGATCGCGAGGCGTTACATGGGCCAGGTGGGAATCGGCGATCTGGCCAGTCTGGGTTTGCCGGACCTGGATCGGTACTTGAAACTGCGAGCCATGTAGCAGCTGCGACACCAGGTTCGCCAGATAAGTCAGGGGGAATATCGGTTTGTCTACAGTGGGAACGCCGCAGGCCACAACGGTTCGATACTTAATTGACGCCAAGAGGAGTACATTCATTGTCCGGGGGTTTGCTACCGGGATGCTTGCGGCTTTTGCCCATAGCCCAACCATTGCAATTACCGACTTCCAGGGTGAGGTCGGGTGGAGTTCCAGTGCCCTGGAGGATGCGTCTTTGCGGCTCGTAATCCAGTCGGCTTCACTGAATGTGACCGACGACATCAGCGATAAGGACCGCCGGGAGATCGAGCGTAAAATGCATCACGAAGTCCTGGAGGCGGACGGATTTCCCGAGATCATTTATGAATGTCCCCGGGTTTCGTCAATCCAGAAGATGGGTGAGGGTTTATTTACGGTTGTTCTGAACGGAGAACTGTCGTTGCACGGCGTCACTCGTGCTCAACCGGTTTCGACGCGAGTGACGTTGAACGACGATACCTTGCGGGCGGTGGGGGATTTTCCTGTGCTGCAGAGCGATTATGAAATCAAGCCGGTATCTGCCGCCGGAGGCACGGTGAAGCTGAAGGACGAACTCAAGCTCTCCTTCAACATCACTGCGCGAAAGGTTTGAACCCCGTCGTTGGCCAAAGGCAAGACCGGTTCCGAGGTGGGTAGGCAGCGAAAAGAAAAGTCGGGGGGTATAAGCTTTTGCCAACGACTAAAGACCAAGGGCCAACGACCAATCCGGGAGGATGCCGCATGTGTCTAGCCATACCAGGAAAGATCGTCGAAATTTCTTCCGACAATGCAGACTCAGCTCTCGTCGATGTCGTCGGCGTCCGGCGCAGGATTGATCTTGGCCTGTTGCAGGACGACAGACCGGCCCCCGGAGATTGGGTGCTTATCCACGTAGGTTTTGCCATGAGCAAGATCAGCGAGCACGATGCTCTCGACCAGATGAACACGCTCCGCATGCTGGGAGAAATCGACGGAGCCATGCAGGAAGTCCAGGGATACGGACTGGAGGACACGACTAAAGCCGACGTGAATTGACGCCGCGCGTCCAGCCTGCGAGGAAGCGAGCACTATGAGATACGTGGATGAGTTCCGCCAACCCGAGCTGATTTCACGGGCCGCCGATGAGATTCGCCGTCTCGCTGGCACCGAGCGCCACTACCGCATGATGGAAGTCTGCGGCGGCCATACTCACGCTATCTATCGCTTCGGCCTGAAAGACATTCTTCCGGAGAACATCGAATTGATCCACGGCCCCGGCTGTCCGGTATGCGTTCTTCCCATGGGGCGAATTGACGACGGCTTGTCGATCGCGCAGCAACCGGACGTAATTTTCGCCGCCTTCGGCGACATGATGCGCGTCCCCGGCACCCAGGGGAGTCCGCTAGAACACAAGGCTCGCGGCATGGACGTTCGTATCGTGTACTCACCGTCTGACGCGCTGAAGCTCGCGCGCCTCAATCCGGACAAGCACGTAATGTTTTTCGCCATCGGTTTTGAGACCACGGCGCCCTCTACCGCACTCACCATGATGCGCGCTAAGGCAGAAGGCATCCGGAACTTCTCTGTGTTCTGCAACCACGTCACTATTATTCCGGCGATCCGGGCCATTCTCGACTCTCCCGACATGCGACTCGACGCATTCATCGGTCCTGGACATGTCTCGACCGTCATCGGCTGCCGTCCTTACGAGTGGATCGCGCAGAACGAACGCAAACCCATCGTGGTCTCGGGCTTCGAGCCGCTGGACATGCTGCAATCCATCGTCATGCTCCTGCGCCAGTTGAACGCGGGCGAATGCAAGGTTGAGAATCAGTACAAGCGCGTGGTTCCCTGGGAAGGCAACCGCGCCGCGCTTCGCGCCATGGCCGAGGTTTTCCAGTTGCGTCCATATTTTGAGTGGCGCGGTCTGGGATTCATCTCGCAATCCGCCCTTCGGATAAACGAACAATATGCGGAATGGGACGCCGAACAACGCTTTGAGGTCCCTGGCATTCGCGTGACCGATCCCAAAGCCGCGCAATGTGGAGAAGTGCTCAAGGGCGTGCTGAAGCCGCATCAGTGTAAACTTTTTGGCCGTGAGTGCACGCCGGAGCATCCTATCGGCGCACTCATGGTCTCATCGGAAGGATCATGCGCCGCTTATCACAGCTACGAACACCGGAAGGCAGCAATGGTGACCAGCCTGACCTCGATAGCTTGAGCACTCCGGCGGCCACCGACGCCAAAGCCGTTGCCATCCGGTTTCGCGATCCCCAAATCGAGATGGCGCACGGAGCCGGAGGTAAAGCCAGCCGAAAGCTGGTTGAAGGTCTTTTCGCTCCCCTGCTTTTTGGCTCTGCCTCCGGCCCTTTGGGGGATGCCGCGCACGTCGACATCAACGGCGCGAAAGTCGCCATCACCACTGACAGTTTCGTGGTCAAGCCGCTGAGTTTTCCCGGAGGCTCGATTGGCGAACTGGCCGTGAATGGCACAGTGAATGATCTCGCCGTCTCGGGCGCCAGGGCAGAAGCTCTGGTCGTCACCTTTGTTTTGGAAGCCGGCCTTCCCACTCCAATTCTGGAAGCTGAAGTTCGCGCCATGGCGAAAGCCGCGCGGGCCGCCGGAGTGCGCATCGCGGGCGGTGACACCAAAGTTGTTGAACACGGCAAAGCCGACCAGATGTACGTTACTACTACGGGCATTGGACGCCCGCTTCATGGCGTGACCATCGATCCTGGCTCGGTGCGTGTAGGCGACCGGATTCTCCTCTCTGGACCCATTGGCGATCACGGCATCACCATCCTGCTGGCACGAGGGGAGCTCGATCTTGAAGCGGATCTTCGTTCCGATACCCGCTCCGTGCTTCCTCTGGTCGAAACGTTGATTCGCGCCGCCGGACCGGGGATCCGCTGGATGCGCGATCCAACTCGTGGTGGTGTGGCTACATCTTTGAACGAGTTGGCGCGCGATTGCGGACTGGGGATGGTTCTTTTTGAAAATCAGATCCCGGTTCGCGATACCGTGCGCGGCGCCTGTGAATTGCTCGGACTTGATCCGCTCCATATCGCCAACGAAGGCCAATTCCTGGCGGTGGTCTCGCCGGAGTATGCCGACGCCGCAATCAACGCACTAAGCCTGGCGCCGGGTGGAAGCGAAGCGCAGGTCATTGGCGAAATTCGCGAACAGCCCGCCGGCACTGTGCTGGTCACGACCCGATATGGGGGAAGCCGAATTGTAGATATGCTGGTCGGCGATCCGTTGCCGCGAATTTGTTAGGAGCATCAGACATCGAAGCTATGCCAACGACATGTAAACTAACGAGCCGGGTCGAAGAGCGCCTGCTCGAGCGCAATCAGGTATTCGATCTTTTCTTCACCCGCGAGGCCCCGCGACTGGCGGAAGCCTGCCTTGAAATGTCCGAACGCTTCCTTCGCGGAGGGCGCTTACTGGCTTTCGGGCGCGGACCATATGCCACTGACGCGCAACACGTCTCGGTAGAATTCGTTCATCCCGTCATTGTCGGCAAGCGCGCGCTTCCTGCGCTGGACCTCTCCATTCTCTTCCGCCCCTGGATAGAAGCGATACTCCGTCCTGAAGACATCGTCATGGGCTTCGGTCCGCCCGAGGGTGATCCGGAAGTCTGGGCCACGCTCCAGCAGGCGCATTTGCAGGACGCGATGACGTTCGCTTTGCCCGGTGTGGAGGGTTCTTACGGTCTGGACTCCGGTATCGAAGATGCCTTCATGCACCAGGAGTTGGTAGAAGTCCTTTACCACACGCTCTGGGAGACGGTGCATGTCTTCTTCGAGCATCGTGAGTTAGGCCACGATGTGGGAGCTTCAGAGTTTCTCTATCCATTTCTGGGCCGGGAAAAGCAGGGAACCACCGATCTGGTCGCCGAGGTCGCCGCGTCGATCCTGATGAAGGTCCAGGACGACGCCAGACTGCGCGCCCAGGTAGCGCGAGAGGAATCCGAGCATATTGGCAACACGACGCTGGCGATTCACGAGCGCCTGAAGCGCGGCGGCAAGCTGATCATCTTCGGCAATGGCGGCTCTGCCACTGACGCTAACGATTTTGCCATCGACTGCGTGCTGCCGCCGCTCGGCTTTAAACCTGTTCCCGCGGTTTCGCTGGCACTCGAACCAGCCAACATCACCGCTGTCGCCAACGACATTGGGACCGACGCTATCTTCCTGCGCCAGCTTATCGCCCAGGCTCGTCCCGAAGATGTTGCAGTGGCCATTTCGACCAGCGGCGGATCGCGCAACATCATTATGGCGCTCGAAGAGGCGCGAAAACGGGAGCTGTTGACGGTCGCTCTTCTGGGTTATGACGGTGGCGAGATTCATCGCAAGGGTTTGGCGGCCTTTCCCCTGGTGGTGCGCTGCGACTATATTCCCCGGATTCAGGAAGTGCAGGCTTCGATTTACCACGTGATGCGCGAATCGTTGGAGGTGTTGAGCCGTGGCCAAGCTTGAACTCTTCGGAACTGCGCGCTGTCCCCATACTTCGGAGATGCGCGATTGGCTGGAGTGGAAACGCAGTGAATTCGTCGAATATGACGTCGAAGCGGACCCTGCCGCCCGCGGCCGCATGCGCCAGATAGCAGCGGGACAGCGCACCGTGCCCATGCTGGTCGAGGACGGCAAAGTAGTCGAGGTAGGTTGGCAAGGTCACGGTTGCATCGTGGACGACTAGCCAAACTGACAACTGACAACTGAAATCCAAAGACTTAAGTCCGCAATTCCGATCCGAAGCTAACATGGCTAGCGCCTGTTCCATTCGAGTTCGCGGAGTAGTGCAGGGCGTCGGCTTCCGTCCGTTTGTTTATCGCCTGGCTCGCGCGAATACCCTGAACGGATGGGTGCTGAATGCGGAAGAAGGCGTGGAAATTCACCTCGAAGGCGCCGAAACCGGTCTGGAGGCCTTCGTACGCGATTTGAAAGCCCAACCGCCGGCCGCTGCCAGCATCGCAGAAATCGATGTGCAGCCCGCCGAGCCAGTGGGCTTGCGCGAGTTCACCATCCGGACGAGCCAGCGGCGGGAACAGCCGACGGTTCGCATCTCACCGGATCTACCTGTTTGTGAAGATTGCCTGACCGAGCTTTTCGATCCGGCCGACCCGCGCTATCTGTATCCATATATCAATTGCACGAACTGCGGCCCGCGCTACACGGTCGTCCTGGGCCTGCCTTATGACCGGCCCAACACGACCATGAAAGACTGGCTGCTTGACGACCGCTGCGCCGCGGAATATTCCGATCCCGCGGACCGGCGCTTTCACGCGCAGCCCATAGCTTGTCCTGCATGCGGGCCGAGTTATTACCTGCAACCCCACGATCGGGTTGCGCAGGGAAGCGAAGGAAGCATCCGCGTCGCTGCGCGGCTTCTTGCCGCTGGGAAAATTCTCGCCATAAAAGGCCTTGGCGGATATCACCTGGCGTGCGATGCCCGGAATCCAGCTTCTGTGGCTGCGTTGCGCGATCGCAAGTATCGAAAAGAAAAACCCTTCGCTGTGATGGCAGAGGATGTCGACGTGGCGCGCACGCTGGTCGAGCTTTCTTCTCTAGGGGAAACACTGCTAACTTCCATTGCCCGCCCCATCGTGCTCGCTCCCGCGAAAAAGGAACTCAGTGGAGTCGCGCCGGATAACACTGAGCTGGGCGTGATGCTGCCCTACACCCCGTTGCATCATCTTTTATTCGCGGCGGGCGCCCCGGAAGTGCTGGTCATGACCAGCGCCAACCGTTCCAGCGAACCGATCGCGTACGAAGACAAGGACGCGCTCGAACGTCTTTCCGGTATTGCCGACTCGTTCCTGATCGGACAACGTCCCATCGCCCGCCGGGTCGACGATTCTGTGGCCCGAGTGGGGACATTCGGCGCGGTCGTGCTCCGCCGGGCCCGGGGATACGCTCCCGGCGCCGTTACCACTCTCCCGATCCATCGTCCGTTGCTGGCGGTGGGCGGCGATTTGAAAAATACAGTCACCCTGGTTGTGGACGGCCAGGCCTTCGTCAGTCAGCACATCGGCGACCTGGATCACTACCAGTCCTTCCGCGCCTTCGCGGAGACCATTCACGACCTGGTTTCCATGTACGAAGTGCGCTGGGACGAACTGCTGATTGTTCACGACAGTCATCCCCAATATGTCTCAACCGCGCATGCTGCAACGCTTGCGTCTCCGGAAAAGCATTCCGTGCAACACCATCGCGCCCACATCGCCTCAGTGCTCGCGGAGCGCAGCGCATGGACGAAGCGAGTTGCCGGCGTCAGCTTCGACGGCACTGGGTACGGAGATGACGGAACCATTTGGGGCGGCGAGATCTTCGTCGGAAGCGTCAAAGAAGGTTTTGACCGCGTGGCTCATCTGCGCCCCGCCGCCCTCGCTGGCGGAGATGCCGCGGCCGAATGCCCTGTACAGGCTGCGGCTGGATTTCTCGCTCAACTGGATCACGTGCCGGACTTCAATGCTGCCCCATTCAGTTTTCCCGCGCGCTACCGGAATGCGGTCCAATTGGTCCGCAAGGATGTGAGAACGTTTGCCACCACCTCGATAGGACGCCTGTTTGACGCGGCTGCCGCACTCTTGGGCTTCACCCGGGAAATCACCTTCGAGGGGCAGGCGGCGATGTGGCTGGAACAACTGGCTCGCTCCGCCCCTCTGAGCACTCCGTATCCCTTCCCCTTCGTTGCAGGTGAACTGGATTTCCGCCCCTTGCTTCGAGCCGTGATCGAAGACCGCCTTCGCGGGCGGGACGCAAGAGAAATCGCACATTCGTTTCAGAAGGGAATTGCATACGGTCTGTACCGTGCCCTGGTCGCAATCTCCCAAGAACATTTACTGGACACAGTTGTTCTCTCGGGTGGAGTGTTCCAGAACGAGTTGCTGCTGCAAGACCTGAAGCCTCTGCTGGAGGGCGGATCGCTGCAAGTCTGGACCAATCATGCCGTGCCGCCGAATGATGGCGGCCTCAGCCTCGGCCAGGCCGCGCTCGCGGCATTTGGCCAGTTCGATAGCGTTCGATCTCCGGCGGAACAGGACGCGGAGCCAGACTATGCATGAGCTTTCCATCGCGATGAGCATCGTCGAGCTGGCGGAAGAAGAAGCCGAGCGTCGCGGTGTCCACATCAATGCCGTGCACCTGAAACTTGGAGCTCTCTCCGGCGTGGTCAAAGAGGCACTGCTCTCGTCTTATGAAATGGCCTGCGCGGACACTCCGCTGGAAGGCTCGCGCCTGATCTTCGAAGAGGTCCCGGTTATCGTCTTTTGTCCCCATTGCCAGACCCACCGAACTCTCAGCTCGGTGCAGTGGTTTTGTTGCTCTGAATGCGGAACACCCACGTCGGAAATTGTGCAAGGCAAGGAACTTGAAGTGACTGCACTGGAGATACAGGAATGAATCCAGAACCTCGCTTGGTCGAAGTTCGCAAGAATGTCCTCAAACAGAATGACGTTGTGGCCCGCGCCCTGCGCGATCGGTTCCGGGCGGCCGGCGTATCGGTAGTAAGTCTCGTTTCGAGTCCCGGCTCGGGCAAGACTGCTTTTCTCGAAAAGACTTTGACCCTGCTGCGCCCAAACCATCGTGTGGCCGCACTGGTCGGCGATCTTGCGACCGAAAATGACGCCGCGCGGCTGGCCAGAAGCCAAGCTCCGGTCAGGCAGATCACCACCGGAACCCTTTGTCATCTGGAAGCCGCCATGGTCGAGAAAGCGCTAGACGAGTGGCAGGATCTGCATCAATTGGATTTTCTGTTTATTGAAAATGTCGGCAACCTGGTCTGTCCATCTTCTTATGACCTCGGTGAAGACCTCCGCCTCGTGCTTATCTCAGTGACCGAGGGCGAAGACAAGCCTTTGAAATATCCCACCATTTTCAATAGCGCCGACGTGGCCATTGTCACCAAGATGGATCTCGCGGCTGCGGTCGAATTTAACTGGGATACTGCGTACAGCAATATCCAGGCAGTGCGCCCAGGCATGCGGGTTTTCCGGGTATCTGCGAAAACTGGAGAGGGAATGGAAGACTATCTCAGTTTCCTGGCAGCGCGCCTCACACAACTGCGGCCCGCAGCAGCGGTCTGATCGAATTGGGTTTTGGGAAGGGCACGACTTGAGTCGTGCCATAAGCCGCTGGAACCGGCTTTAGCCGCTGCGGTCTGCCGTCTCCCCACAGCTTATTTGTGCAGCGACTTCACGTACGTGATGACCTGCCAAATTTGCTGATCGGGTAGTTTCGCCCACGACGGCATACCCTTCCTCATATTTCCGTTCACCAGTAACCAGTGCAGATCGCCTTCCGTCGCCTGTTCCTGCACGCGCTCGCTTCGTAGCGGCGGACGTTTCTTCGTGCCTTCGGCGTTTTCGCCATGACAGTGCGAACAGCGATCGACAAAAATCCTGCGGCCGGCGGCGATGGCATCCGGCTGGTCGCGATATGGGCTTGCTCTCTCGTGATCACGCGTGGGGACACTCTTCAACCAGCTCCCATCGGCGGCACCAAACAGGGCTACCGCGGGAAGCGCAACCAGCAGCAACGCGAATATAGCTTTATTAGTCATCGCGTTCCTCGATGAAACCGTCCGAAGAACTGGTCGATTTCGTACGAAACCCCAAAGCGAAACAAATGGGGAATGCTGTAGTCATTCAATCCCCACTGGGGCGAGAACGAAAAGGTTATTCCTTTGGGTGCGGCCCAGTTGATGGTGGGTCCGAAATAGTGCGAAGTCTGGTTTGTGCCAAAGCTGTAGCGGTCCCCCAGCCCTCCGTACATTTCGATTCCGGCCTGAAACTTCTCGCCGCAAAACGTGCAGTCCTGAGCGCTGGCCGCCAGTTTCAACGGACGGCTCACCCCCCAGGCATATCCGAATTCCCATGGCTCGTTGGAAAGATTCTTTTCCGCAATGATGTTTTCGCTGATATTCCATCCCCGGTAGTTGCTGCCCAGAATCAGCTTGAGTTCGACCTCGCGTTCCTTGTCTTGCCGCGCCTCAGCATTGGTCTCGAGGAAGTCGTCCTTTCCATCGTGGCCCACCACCTCGCGCAGCGCCTTGTCCGCGCTCGTGTTTTCAAATTCGAAGTAAATAACCGGATTGATCCAGTGTTCGCGCAACAAGGGCCGAAAGCGGTTTTCCCAGCGGTAACCTGTGAAGATCGCGCTGTCGTTCAGCGTAACCTGACCGTCGAGATAGAATTCCGTGGTCCACCAGGCAGTTGCACCATACTCGACTTCGATATTGCTGCCGATAAAGCGGTTTCCATCCTGGGGCTTTCCCACCGCATTGAAAAGCTCGATATCTAGGTTTCCCGGCTCTTCCATCTCATGAGAGTAGGTGACGAAATAAGGGCGCTCCTGGGCCCGGCACCCCGATGCAAGCAGCACCGCAAACAGAAAGAGCACGGCACGAATGGCTGGTTTCATAGGTTATGGCGGGCTTTAGATGCAACTGGGTTGCAACTACTATTACTTCACTGACTCTAATGGCTTTCGCTACGAAGGTCAATTGGCGGACCAATTTTGTGTTGCACCCCGGTTGCAACTAGATGCAACGATGAATCGCCCGGGCCAAAGAAAGGATAAGACACCGAGGGAAGGCGTTCGGGAGAAAAGATCTTATCCGTTAGGCTGTTCCGCGGTGCGGCACTGAGCACAGTAACCGCCGACTTCCAGCCGGGTGACCACAATATGGAACCGGCAATCCCGCTGAATCTGTCCCTTCAGGCGATCGAAGAGGTCACTTTCAAATTCCGTAATCTTGCCGCAGCGAAGACATGCCATGTGAATGTGATCCCGCTGGGGACGGCGCTCGTAGTAGTGCTTCTCGCCCTGCATATGCATCAGGTCAAGTTCATCAATTAGACCGTGCCGCTTCAACAGACCGAGCGTGCGATAGACGGTAACTCGATCGATCTGTGGATCGAGACGGCGAGCGCGCCGCAGTAATTGGCTGGCGTCGAGGTGCTGTTTCGCGGTTTCGACAACGCTGAGAATGGTGCGCCGCTGGCGAGTCATGCGCAGTCCGCGTGACATCAGTTCGGCTTGCAGACGTCCAGGAATCTCGGTTTGGGGTAAGGGCATGGCAGCTAATCCTTATTGCAACTGAAGTTCAAATTATAGCGCAGCGTGCCCACGGGTGGAAACATTGAGATTGAGGACGATTTTCCGTAGCGCCGGCGTCTCGCCGGCTGTCCCGAGGGCATCTTGCCCTCGGTGGTGAGGGCGAGACGCCCTCACGACAGCCGCCGGGACGGCGGCGCTACCCAAATCAGCTCCTATTGCCGTACCAGTAACGCCAATCGCGGGAACCGGAACTGTCCGGCCGCGTCGTCGATGACATTGACCTGGCAGGTATAGAAGCCGGGTTTAAGTTGGGTGAGCGGCACGTCGAGCTGGAAGATTACAGCCTTGCGATCGGGAGCATTCAGTTGCGCGCTTTCGACCAGCGGAGTCTCATAGGCTTTGGCTTTTCCGCGAAAGAAAGCGACGTTCGTCAGCAGCCGGATGGTGGGATTGTTGCGGCCGTTAGCATCGGCTTGAGCTGCTGCGTGAGTGGGATCGTACACCTCGTAGTAAAAATACAAGTGCTGGTCGGCGGAGAACACGTGAGTCACGCTGGGAATTACCTCTGAACCATCCCGTATCAGCGGGTTCTCGCTCTTCCGTTTTGTGTTCTGCTGGAGTTGGCTGGCCAGCACAATCGAGCTCATCTTGACCGGAGCCGTTTTCAGATCCGGGACCATCAGATCCGTCTCAAACGAACCCAATCGTCCGCTCTGATTCTCACGCACCACAAACTTGAGGTGATACTGTCCGGGCGGCAGAATGAAGCCATTGTTGTATTGCACGTTTTTTCGCTGCACCAACTGGCTGGTGTTCAGCGAGAGCTTTACCGTGTCCCGAATTTGCCCCACCGGCCGTTTATCAGTGTCGGTCACAATTCCAAGAACGTCCAGCGTGGCTTTGTCCTGATCGTTGTTTCGGGTGAACGGAACCTGCGAACCAGGCACGACAAGAGACACCGGCACGTAAAACTTCCGCTCACTGATCCGGAAGTATGCGGCCGAAAGATAAACCGGGAGATCGGTGGTGGAGAGCTCGGAAGCGAGTTCCTCGTCGAGCTGGCGCTCACGATCGTCGTGCGTGGAATGCTGGAAGTCCGCCGGAGCATAGTAGCCGCGCCGGAAGTCTAATTTGAGCCCGGGCCGGTTGATCTTTACCGTGATGCGTCGAAAGCGGCCGTCGCGGGCCGGATTGTTGCTGTGATAACCCAGCAGATAGTAAACCGAACTGTCCTGCTGGACGCCCGTAAACACGCGGCTGAAGTCATTCGAGTCGAGGAATGCTTTTCCGCCCGTGTCCCCCGCCAGGGTGACCAGTGTCTCCTGGGTGGTGGCGTTGGAGTCGAACGCGCTAGCCACGGACTTGCTGGAGTATGGTGAAGTCCCGCGCAGGCTGGCATTTTGCGCTTCGCCGCCCGGCACCAGGGCCTGCAGGCCGCGAATGTCCATGGTGTAAATGGCCATGTTCGCCTTCACTGCGGCGTTGGTCGCGGAGCGTAGCTGCGACTGGTTTTCGATGCCGGTACGATCCATCCCACTGGAAAAATAAATCAGAGATTTCTTTTCTTCGATAGGAGTGAGCTTGTCTGCGATCGAACGCAACGCCTGCAGGCGCCGGTCGGTGTTAAAGATGTTGTACTCGGTGTCGTCAACCGCGAAAGACCCGCCGGTTTCGGCCGTGCCCTCGGTCGTCCCCGTGCTGCCTTCCTCGAAACCTCCGCCCTCGCCCAGATTGAAGTCCTGCAAGGCCTTCTTCAGCAGCGCCCGGTCGGAGGTGAAGTCCTGGTTCACTGAAAGGGTGCTGCCCAGCGAGACCACAGAGACCAGGTCCGCGGCCACCATCTGCTTGTCTACATAGTTCTGTGCCGCCGTGGTCGCGCGATCGATTTCATCGGGCTGCATCGAGCTGAGATCAAAAAACAAAACGATCAGCCGGCGGTCTTTCAAAGGACGCGTGGCGATCGCCTGTCGCACATCGTTGCTGTGGGGCTGGGTGGTGCGAAGCAACGGCGCCTCGGTTGCCGCGGTGGACAGTACCGCATCGGTGTTTTCCAGATCGAAGGAAATTACCTGCTGCGGCTTGTTGTCTTCCTGCACGGTGAAATCTTCGCGCTTGAGGTCCCGCACCAGGTTGCCATTCTTGTCGCGTACCGTCACGTTTACCAGCACCAATTCGGTCTTGGCACGGAAGGTGTAATCGTTCGACGCCTGCTGCGAGACCATGCTGGAGCAGGCCAGGAGCAGAACCAGGGCCACGGCGAGCGTCCGCTTGGCCCAGTTCACGCGGTCGATAGTCGAGGTCATTTTCTGCTCCTTCGTTCAAGCAAACCGTTCAAAAAGCAAAACACTAAAAGCGGAAACGTGCGGTCAGTTGCAGCGAGCGCATCCCTCCCACGGAAATCACCCGCCCGTATGTGGGCGAGTTCACGACCGTGTCAATCCCCACATATTGGGGGGTGTTGAAGATGTTGGAGAACGCCGCGCGAAACTCCAGAGAACGCGACTCGCGGATGGGGACGATCTTGGTGAATGACATGTCGAAGAGCCGCTGGCCCGGCCCCTCGACGCTGTTGCGCCGTGCATCTCCGAACGCGCCCGCCGGCGTCACGAATGCAGCCGTGTTGAACCACTCCGCGATCGAGGGATCCGGGACGGTTACCATCTGCCCGGGTACTACGTCCGCGCGGATCGTGCCGTTGGTACCGCGGCTTACATCGGCAGGATCGCCAAGAATCCGGGGAGTGAAGGGCAATCCCGACGCGAAGGTCCAGTCGCCGCTCCAGTTCCAATCCCCGAGGATCGCGCGCAGCGGGGTATTGCCCGTCAGCCATCGCCGGTCATGGCCGAAGGGAAGTTCCCACAGAAAGTCGGCGCTGAACTGATGGCGCTGGTCGAAACTGGACAGACCCCGTTCTGCGGCCAGGTCGAACGCATTCTGCGCCACGTTGGTCGTGCCCGAAATGCCGCCCCGTTCGCCGCCCTGTGCGACCAAGGGCTCGCCGCTTCCGATGGTAGAAGCATTATCCAGCGATTTGGAGAACGTGTAGCGGCCGCCAATAGAGAGGCCCCCCTGCAGGCGCTTGCGGACTCGGATCGAGCCCGCATTCGCGGTGGAATCGCCGACTGAATCTTCCCAATAAAACGGCTGTACTCCAGGAAAGAGAATCCCGGTCGCGGTACGGTTGGGCGCTTCCAGAATGTCGAGACGTGTTCCCTTCGTCCCGGTGTAGTCAAGATTCAGGATCAGCGTGGGACGAATCTGTTGCTGGATGTCGAGATTCCAGATCTGCACGTAGCCCAGGCGATAGTTGGGATCCACCCCAAAATTATTCGAAATCGATCCTGGCGGCACCGGAGGGAATCCGTTGGCCAGTGTGAGTGGCGTGGTCGGCGATTGAGTGTTGGTGGCCGTGATCGAAAACGGCGGCTGGAACGCCATGTTCTGCACGATGCTCTGATACGCGCTGGTGTTGTAGTTGATGCCATAGCCGGCGCGGACCACCGTATTCCGCAACGGCTTCCAAGCCAGGCCAATACGCGGAGCAACGTTGTTGCGGTCGGGACGAACCAGGGTCACCGGAAACTGCCCGTTGTAGGGACCCGACTGGCCGACCTGTACGGGGACCGGCGGGGAAGTGAAGCCCACAGGCAGGTCCAGGTTCACGATGCGATTGTTCAGTTCGGAAAACGGCGAAATGTATTCGTAGCGCACGCCGAGGTTCAAAGTCAGATTGCCCCGCACCCGCCATTCGTCCTGTGCGAACAGGTCCCACGAGTTGCCGCGGAAGTGGTAGTTGTTGCTGCCGAATTGCACGGAGGTAAGTTGGGGAAGGCCGAGCAGGAAGTCGGCGAAATCAAAGCCGGTGTTGACACCCGTAAAAGTGAATGTCCCGCGTGCGTTGCTATCGGTTTCGGGATTGATCTGGATCCGGCGGAAATCTCCGCCCCAACGCCACGTGTGCTTCCCGTGGTTGTAGATCATGTTGTCTGTGAAAGTCCATGTCTGGTTGCGCAGGAGTTGCGGGCTCACATCGTTGAGGCTGCCGAAATGGGTGAACGAAAGATTGGGCAGTCCCCAGTCGAACGGGTTCGTGGAAACGCCCTTAATGCCGAGTGTTCCTGTGATGTCCTGATTAAAGGCGTAGAGATTCTGGGAACGAATGCGGGAGCGATTGAAATCCAGCCGTGCATTGTTGATCAGCTTGCCAAAGGTTTGCGTATACCCGACAGGCACATCAAAGCTGCGAGTGCTGGTATTGCCTCCAACGCTGGGGAAAGGATTGGTCACATTCGCGCTCGCCGAGTGGTAGTGGAAACCGACGTTCAGATTATTTCGCGGAGCACGCCGCCCACGACCTCGCTGGCCGGTGGGGGCGCTGCCCAGGGGTTGAATGATGCGGATATTCAGGTCGTCGCTGTCATTGAGCGTGGAGGTGACGAAATGAAAATTCTGGCTATCAGGAGCGGCTCCCGGCACGTTAGGCAGCGGGATGTACTGCAGCAGCCCCTGCGCAACCGGGTTGATGGTCAGCCCGGCATTCTGAAAGTTGTTGCCTGGTATGGGTTGTCCAGTGCCGGGATTGACCAGCTGAACTCCAGCCACTCCGGAAAAATCTCCGCTACGCTCCGCCACCGTGGGCACAAAGGAGAAAGCATCATAGGGAGAATCGCCGCGCGAGCCGTTGTAGTTTACGAAGAAGAATGTCTTGTTACCGCCCTTGTAGATTCCAGGGATATTCAGCGGGCCACCGAGCGAGGCGCCGAAGCGCTGTTTCATATAGGCGGCTTTTTCTACCGCAGTCTGGTTCAGGGCGTAAGGCGCGGCGTCCAGCGCGGAATCGCCGACGGTGTAGTAGACCGAACCGTGCGGCCGATTGATGTCGAATCTGCCCCTGCCGCCGCCGAGAACCATGGGGCCACCTCGTCCTCCGCCTCCCCCGAAACCTCCGAATCCTCCGCCGGGCCCGCCACCGCCTGCAAAGCCGCCACCCGGACCGCCACCGCCGGGGCCCCCCGGGCCACCGGCTCCGCCGCCACCTTGGCCTCCACCGAATCCTCCCTGCTGTTCCCGACCCTCCCTCATCCTCTGGTCTAATTCGTCGGTGCTCATGCCGAACATTCCCACACCTGAGGTGTTGCCGGAAATCGACACTGATTCCGTCGCCGAGTCGGCCGCAAGGCCCGGTATGGGCATTCCGGAAGGCACGATCTGGTCTGTCGGACCCGTACTGGCAGCATCAGCCATGCCTTGCATCACCGATAAACTTTGAAATCCCCGGTTCGCTCTGGCCGCAGTCGCAGCCGGACGCTGCTCATTGCGCGTGGCCGGGTGTGTCCGCGACAGCAGAGCCAAATCAATGTCGCCACGAGCGGTGGAGTTATCGAGGACAACTTCGCGCGTGCTGGGTGCAAATGCAGGCATTTCGACCCGCACCTGGTATTTCCCCGCTGCAGTCACCGGGAGCGTGTAGGTGCCATCAAGGTCGGTGGTGGTTACGCTCTGTTCTCCCGTGGAGGAATTCGTCGCGGTGACCGTTGCCCCGGGAATGGCGGCATTGCCCGATTTCACTACCCCAGAAATCGAGAAGCTTGACGCGGCGGGCGAGATCTGCGCAGGTGCGACGACGGCAAACAGCAGAAGAAACGCTATGCTCGGGATGACTACGAACAATATCCTCGGAAAGGAAAGACAATTCGACGTCCCGGTAGGATTCGGCTCGGCTGGTCATCCGCAGATATTCCAATGGACTGGAAGTCCCATTATTACATTCAACACTGCCGGCCTTGCCCGAGGGGTAAAAAGTTGGTCAATGACCGTAAAGTTTCGTAAACACACCGTCCATGACGGGAACATGGTTGCTTAGATGCGGAAGGGCCGTTGCGTCCCTTGCCTTCACAGCCTGTTCATGGAGCAGACTTCGGAGCTTTATTCCCCAGGGATTGGAGCAGCGCTCAGCGCTCTATTCCGCCGTGGGCGGAGCAAGGCCTTCAGCGTTCCATTCGTTCAGCGGGGTGGAGCAGGGCTTCAGCCCTGCATTCCGGGTAAATTGAACGGATGGCTTTAGCCACTGAGGTACTCCTGCAGCCAGCGCAAGGCACCTCAGGGCTGAAGCCCGTCACAAGACTCACTTGCATTTGCAGGCCTGAAGGCTTGCTCCACCCAAAGACAGTCCGTCGAAGAGCTCAGTCCATCCAAAACCAACTCAGCTGAAAACCAACCCCGGCGACAACCAGCCCTAGCTGCCATCGCGGCATCCTCAGTGGGTGAAGGAGAAATTCAATCCGGTGGTCAGGAGAATATCGTTCTGTTTGCTTCCCGCAGGCGGGTTGGTCACATAGATGTCTCCAAACGCGTTTTGCCAACCCAGCCATTTGCTGATTTTGGTCACGGTGCCAAAGTTGAATGTGGCGCGGTACTCGCCGGTGTCATTCAGATTGGGGAAGAAGAACAGCTTTTCGCTGAGCAACGTGTTCATCCCCAGCTTGTGGCTCAATTCCTCACCAACCGAAACCGCGGCAAAACTACGGCTGGGAAGAAGTGTGTACTTTTCACGCGTGTAGTTAATGCCGCCGAGCAGATCCAGCGTCGTCCGGTCATTCTTGATCGCGTGCACGCCCAGGCCACCTCCGAAGACGGAGCGAAGATCCAGGGTCTGCAACGCGTCGGTCTGGAAATCGGCTCCCACATAAGCGAACAACCGGGGAGTGAAATCGTGGTCGTAGCGCGCTCCGCCCTGCACCGAGTTGGAGGTGGTGCTGGGAACCGCGCCCGGCGCGTCGTTAGTGGCGTACACGCTGTTGGTGTACAGGCTCAACTTATCGTGCCATCCCTTGCGGTCGGCGGTGAACGCGATCGCCAGGTTCTTGGTTTGGCTATTGCCGCGGGTCAGCGCGAAGCCGGCGTTTATTCCACCCTCCCACCCCTGCAGCAGGCCGGGATGCAGCGACCTGTCATATGCCGCCTGCTCCGCTTCACTGCGGAGCAGGGTGACGGACGCCTTGGGCTCGCTGACTGTGCCCGCGTTGGCGGTAGCCACCGCGAGGTTGCCATCCGATGTGGTCACCGTTCCCACGACGGTCTGCCCGTTGCTCAGGCTGACGTGTAAAGGTGCGCTGGAGTTGATCTCCTGAACTGCCGGCCACTGTACGGTCACCTCGCCGGCAAATTCGGTCTTGATCAGCAGCGTCTTGTCGTCGGATTTCTCGATAGTTCCGGTTAAACGGTCACCATTCTTTAACACAACCTGATCTGCGAATAGCCCCGCGGAAAATAGTAAAACGAAAATTACGGCCAGAACTCCTCGTTTGGACACGTCGTTCCTCCGAAATAATTGATATGGATCGTGGGTCAGTTCATGAGTAGCGTGAGAGCGTCAACCGCTGAAGAAGAAAGAGGATCAACAGCTGGAATCACCGACTGCGTGAGTCACTCGTTCTTACAGTCCTCCGCCTAAGTTGCGAAGACGAGAGCAAATTATATGAGAGCCGGCGTGGCAACGGCAAAAGCTTGACCATCGATTTGGCGGTGGACTCAGTTTGAGATTTCCGCTGCTCGGCTTTCAGGCAGTGAAGAGCCTGGCCAAAAGTGAAGTCGAAGTGATCTGGCATGAGCTGAATACGCACGTCGCCGCCGAAATAAAACGCGGCACTGATCGCGGGCAGGCAGGCACAGCCCGCAGGAAGGCTGCGTCAAAACCCTTGCATAGTCGCGGCTCGAGGGGCGCCTGGGCTGGGTGCCCAGGGATCAAAGATTAGCTGGACCGGTTAGAAAAGTCTGCTGCCTTGGTCTCCACAGGAGTGCCTGGGGCTTTTGCCTCTTCCACGGATCCCTCTTTCATTCCATTCTTCAAGGCGCGGATGCCCTCGCCAATCCCCTTACCTAGCTCCGGCAATTTCTTCGGGCCGAACACGAGCAGAGCGATAAAGAAGATCACCAGCAGATGCATCGGCTGAAACAGGCCTTCAAGCATAAAACTCCTCCGCCGCCTACGACTGGCAGCAAGCCCAACACTATCGAAAGCGGGCATTTACGTCAACTTGCCCGGTGGCCGGGTGAAGACGGGCCGAAGGACAATTACCTTCGTGACCTACCCGCGGTCACTCCGTGGTTCTATGTTGCCAACTACCAGCCGGCGGGTTTATTCCACAGCGTCGAGTCATCAGAGCACTGGTTTTTCGAGACAACCTGATGATCGACAGCTGAAAGCTGACGGCTGTATTCCGGAACAAGGAGTCCGAGTGCGCCTTCAAGTCCTGTTTTTTCTGCTGGTTGCCCTCTTCGTGGCGTCTGCTCCGGCACAGCAGGACGATTCCGCTCCGGTGACTTGTACTCAGTTCGTCGCTTGGACCGCCGGGGGAATGTCCAGCCAGCGACTTGACCGGCTTGCCCACCTGCGAGGGACCGCATTCGCCGTGGACGAGGCTACGTCCAGGTCTTTGTTAGCGGCGGGGGTGGACCCAGTGTTACTCCACAACCTGCCCGCCCCGGCCTCCGGCAGGCTGGATGCTGCTGGCTGTCCCATGCCTCTGATCCAGGCCGCAGAGCTGATCCAGCAAAAGAAATTTCAGGAAGCCCAGTCCATTTTGCAGAAGATGATCGCGGCCGACTCCAACAATGCCGCCCTGTACTTTGCCACGGGCTATGTTCACCAACAGCAGGAAGATTGGGACGAAGCTTCGGACTCATACCAGAATTCAGAAGCGCTGATGCCTGGTCTGTCCGATGTCCACGGCCGGATGGCGTATCTGCTCTATCGCTCCGACGACGCTGACGGTGCCATTGCCGAGGCGCGTACTGCGCTCAGCATCGATCCCAGGAATGCCGAAGCGTACCGCTTCCTTGGGCTGGGTTTGTACGCCAACGCCCAATATGCGGCGGCGGTTCACGCCTTCCAGGAGTCTCTCGCGCGCCAGCCCGGCAACGCTGACGTTTACTACGACATGGGAATTACGCTTCGCGACCAGGGCAACGTCGATGCCGCTGCGGCCGCTTACCGCAAAGCCATTGCGCTGAATCCAAACTTGTGGGAGGCCCACAACAACCTGGGAATGCTGCTGCACGACCTCAAGAGCTTCGATGGGGCCGTCGCCCAGTATCTGGAGGCCAAACGCCTGGTGCCCGGTGAGTCCTCCGTCCGCAACAATCTCGGCGAAACCTATTGCGATAAAGGCGATTACGCTGCCGCTATCACCGAGTTTCGTGAACTCTTCCGCATGGATCCCGGTTGGCAACGCGGTCACGACTGTCTCGCCCGGGCACTCATGTCGCAGCGCGACTACGAATCCGCGGTTGGAGAACTGAGGATCGCTATTCTGCAGGATCCGACCAACTCCGATCAGCACCGTTACCTGGGGCAGGCGCTTCTCCTGGTGCACCGTCAGCCGGAGGCGGTACGCGAGCTGCGGCTTGCTGTGCAACTGGAACCGGACTCGCCGTTAGCCCATCATTACCTGGCCACGGCGCTTTTCAATGGAGAGGATTTCAAGGCCGCAGAAATCGAGTTTCGTCAGGCAGTGCGCCTGCAACCTACAGCCAGCAACCATTACTATCTTTCCGCCTGCCTGATGAGCCAGGGACGCTACGACGACGCTCTCACTGAACTCGAAACGGCGGCCCGCCTTGAGCCGTCGCAGGATTTGTACCGCAGTCGCAAGCAAGAGCTGCTGAAGCTGATGAAGGCGTCCAACGTCCGCTAGAAAGGATTCCCGCAACGGGAAATCGGCCAATTCGGAACGCGGCGATTATCGTTGCATCGGGCGTTCTGGCCGCCGAACTGCACAGCACTTTCGGTCAATGGCTTACATGCACTGACGTGCATCGGCGAACCGGTCCACCGGACCTAGAATATTTTTGGATGGGCGCGAGAGCTGTTTGCGCGCCCGGGAGTAACCCATGAATTCGATGCCACAGCCACAGACGGTAGACCCAACGGTCGCGCCAGCCGCAATTCAGGCTGACCCCGAGTTCCGCCGGCCCCTTGCCTCATACGAAAAGCTCCCGGCCTCGCTCCAGCTCGGGCCCAGGCGGAGCGGATACGGTCTGCCGTGCGCGAAGTGCAAGACGTATTACGGCGCCGATCTGTCGGCGTGCCCTGTGTGTAAGTCCGGGGAGCGCGTTTCGCCCACCATCCTCGCAGTTGACGCTTCCGTTGCAGAGGTTGCGGAGCCTTACGCCGCCACCGTGCCTGACGAGGCGGCGCTGGAAGAAGAACGCGAACGCTTTTTGCGTGAATTCAAGTCCCAGGCCCCGCCCATCGACGTGGAAGGTTTCAAGTGCAGCCTGGAACAGAACCATTCCGGCGAATTGGAACCCGCGGCGGTCTGTGAAGAATGCTACATCCGGCTGCAGGGAAGGGTGGACCTGCTGGAAGCCGCACTACACATGGACTTGAAAGAAGCCACGCAGGTGATTTACGACGCAGTGTGGTCTGATACCTCTGATCCCAGCAAGACCTACCACAATGCAGCCCGGGCTATTCTTGGCGAACTACGCAAGCGAGCGGGAGTATCGGCGGTGTTAGGGCCACTGCAACCCTTGCCGCACTAGACAGTCTACTCAGCCTTCAGGAGGACCCACTTTTTGCCGGTATAGAGCCGGTACCCTCCGCCATCCTTAACCATTTTCAGCGGCACCGGGCGAGCCAGTTTGTCGTCCATCGTGGCTCCGACGCTGAACAGATCGTTGGCCCCCACGTCCATCACCAGAAACTTTCCCGCTTGTGAAAACCCAAAACCGTATTGCCCTGGCGCCAGCTCCGATCCCTCGATATTGAGCTTTACTTCCGTGATCAGAAATCCCTGGTACTTGGCCTGCACGTCAGAGGCATAGCCTGAGGTATCTACCAGTCCGGCCAGAACCAGCTTTCCATCCGGCATACTGAATCCCGCGGAATTGCGCACTTGCACCGGAGCCGATTGCCCACGGAAAAAATAGGCCGCGGGCACAAACTTCTTCAGATCGTCGCCCCCAAGCAATCCAGGCTTCGGCTGTTGAGCCAGCAGTAGACAAGAGAAAAGCATCACCGCCACACCAACCCGTCGCTTCATGAATCTCCCCTCCACACGGCTGAGAACCTAAGTCCGAGAACTGAGAACTAATCTTACTACTAATTACCGGCCTTCCACCGGTACCGCAAATCGCAGCTTCCCGAACGCGCTGGGCACGTGAAAATTCGGCTCCGGCGTACCCGTCGGTTGCCAGGCGAGGTAGGCTCGCGGCTCGTTCTTCCCCTCCACCCGATAGAAGTTGGCGTTCCAAATCGCGTTCGGATCAAAGTTCTGAGTCAACGCTTTCATCGGAATCGCCAACTCCACCGCCCATCGATGTGCCTTATCGTCCAATGTCACTGATCTCTGCATACCGCTCTTGAGATCCGCGAGTCCTCCCGGGAAAATGTCCAGATCAATCCACATCCCGTTGGGGCTCGCTTCGAATTCCCGGTAGTAGCGCTCCCGCGAGGGATCGGGCTGGATAAAGGCTTCCACCACATCGCGGTCCCACAGGTGGTCGCGGCGTCCGTCCGGATCGGAGCTCTCGAATACGTGCAGCGTGCGATAGCGGCACTCGAATCTCAAATAGAGGGTCTGCGGAGACCACAAGACGCGAACCTGGGTTTGGCGTTCCTCATCATGATTCTTTCCCTGCCAGTCAGAACAAAAAACGATCGGATTGGCACTCTGCCACTCGGGCGCAGGACTCGCGGCTCCGAGCTGGATCTCGCGGGCCACATAGGAGGCGACAACTTCGGAAGGCTGCGAAACGCACTGCGCCGGCGTTGTCATTGCCCCCACCTCCTTATTCGATACGAAGCCGCTCTGACCCGCCGAATAGAGCACGTAGCCTAGCACGCAAACAAGGACCAAACCTAGTACGGTCAGCAATGGTTGTTCACGTAGGCGCATCAAGAACCGCGAGCCGATTCTAAGTGATTCGTCTCTAGTCGCATAGTGCCGTGGCGTGCGTTTGAAGGTTCGAGCAATCGAGGAGCCGCCAGCGATGGCGAACACTTTACGGCGGCTAAACCGGTGTAGTAGGCTGCGCTGACTGAAGATCGGCCCGTAAGAGGAGAATTCGATGAGACGCTTCCCCCGGTTCGCAGCATGGTTTGCGGTTTTTCTGGCGCTTTCTGTTACCTGCCTGGCCGACGACTTGTTCGACATCAAGCCGGTTGCGGAGGGAGTTTACGCTGCCATCGCCAAGCCCGCCTACAAGGTAAACTGCAACGCCGCTATTATTTTTCTTGACGACAGTGTTCTCGTGGTCGATACCCACTCGAAGCCTTCCGCGGCGCGCGGCCTGATCGAACAGATCAAGAAGATGACTGATAAGCCCGTGAAGTACGTCGTCAACACGCACTTTCACTGGGACCACTACCAGGGCAACCAGGCTTATCCCAGTTCCTGGCCGGCGGGCGTTGAGATCATCTCGTCGGAGGCAACCCGCGCCAGCATTGAACAGCGAGGAATCCCGCGGGTGAAGCACGAAATCGTCACCATGCCCCAGGAAATCGAAAAGATGAAAGCCGACCTGGAGAAAACCAGCGACCCGAAACAGAAAGACGAAATCAAAAGAAATGTCGCCCAAGCCGAGGACTATCTCGCGGAGCTCAAGAGCATGCAGGTGACCCTGCCCACGTTGACCTTCGACCGCAGCCTGATCCTGCACCGCAAATCCAGGATGGTTGAGATCCTCTGGCTGGGAAAGGCGCATACCGACGGCGATGTCTTTGTTTATCTTCCCAAAGAGAGAGTCCTGGTCACCGGCGACGCGCTGCACGGCTGGACACCCTACATGGGCGACAGCTATCCCTATGACTGGATTACCACCCTTGACGCTGCCGAGAAGCTGGACTTTGATCAAGTCATTGGCGGTCATGGGGACGTCATGAAGGGCAAACAAAAGTTCGAACTGTGGAAGCAGTACTTCGGCGAACTCTTGAGTCAGACGGCACAGGCCTACGCCGAAGGGGCCACTGAGGAACAGGCTGAGAAACGAGTGTCGCAGGTGCTCATCGCCCGGTATGCCGACAAGTTTGACCCCGACTTTCCTCACAGCGTGGGGTCCAACGTGGCCAAGGCTTACCAGGTAATTGCCTTCATGCATTAGAGTGGTACACCGGTACCTGAATTGATTCGCGGTGGCCCGCCTCGGTGTCGCTCCGGTTCAGCCGAATGAGTTTGTGGCTGGTACGCGCTCACAGGAGCCTCGGCGATTGGCAGCAGTGAAGTTTTCAACCTTAACCTGATCGATCCCACAAGGAGGAGGGATGCCGGACATCAGACGCATCCTTTGTCCCACGGACTTCTCAGAGTTCTCGGACATAGCGTTTCGCTATGCCATATCACTGGCCCAGCACTATCGGGCCAAGCTTTTGGTGCAGCATGTCCTAGAGCTATGGCGACATCCTGAGATTGACTTTGCCGCGGCGCAATATTACGAGGAGTTCCGCGGGCGGCTTCTCCAGAACAGCGAGCAGGAACTCCAAAGGTTCGCGAAGAACCAGGAAGACGATGAAACTCAGCTGGAGCGATTTGTGCGGCAGGGAATCGCGGCAGACTGCATCCTCGCGCTTGCCGAGGAGCAGAAAGTGAATCTGATCGTGATGGGAACTCACGGCCGGCGCGGATTTGACCGGGTGATGGTCGGATCGGTCACAGAGCGGGTCCTGCGAAACGCCTCCTGTCCGGTGCTGGCAGTACACAACCCGTCGCCCGATTTTCTCAGTTCAACGAAGCAACGTGATCCCGTCCACTTGAACCGAATTCTTTTTTGTACGGATTTCTCTGAGAATTCGCAGCGGGCCTTGAGTTATGCGATTTCCCTGACCGCAGAGTACAACGCCGAGCTCACCCTGCTGCACGTGCTGGAGCAGATCCCGGGCGGTTGCGGCATTGATGAAGCGACAGCGACGGCGATCGAACAACTGGATAATATGATTCCACCGGAAAGGCCTGATACGCGCGGGATCAATATTGTTGTGCGCACGGGACATCCGTACCAGCAGATCATCCAGTTCGCCTCGGAGGCGCGAACCGACGTAGTGGTTATGGCGGTGCGTGGCCGTGGCGCCCTGAATCTTGCGGTGTTCGGTTCGACGACCTACAGGGTCATTCAGCTGGGATCCTGCCCTGTTCTTTCGGTTCACGTTTGAATGGCAGTGGTCGGTCACTGCGAACCGTGAGACTAAGCGTCCGATTATGCACTCTGACGATGCACTCTGACGACGCACTCAGAGTCGGCACTCTATTCGCTACGCAATGCCGACATGGGATCAACCGTAGCCGCCCGTCGTGCCGGAATGAAGCTGGCGATCAGAGCCGCTACCAGCAAGGTCGCCGCAGCCAGCGAAAATGTCAGCGGGTCGCTGGCGCTGATTCCAAATAGCAAGCTTCCCATCAATCGAGTCATAATCAGCGCTCCTCCAACTCCGACGGCCAGACCCACCGTAAGTTTCAGGACAGTCTGGCGCAGCACCATGATCAGAAGCTGGTACCGCTGTGCGCCCAAGGCCATGCGGATGCCGAATTCACGCGTCTGCTGGCCTACCGCGTACGCAATGGCGCCGTAAATGCCCACCACGGCCAGAAGCAGAGCAAGTCCGGCGAATGTGCCCAGCAAGGTTAGAACGAAGCGGCGGCGCTCCAGCGACCCTGAGATGATTTGGTCCATGGGCAGCACACTCACGGGTTGATCCCGATCAACCGACCAGATCTGCTCCCGAATGGCAGGCACGAGGCGAAGCGGTTCCGGAGTGGTCCGCGCTATGAGGTACGTGGTCAGCGTTCCTTGCGAGAATTGCGCGAAACTGTAGTAGATGGCAGGCTGGGTATCCATCTCCAGCGAATCTTGCTTCACGTCGGAAACGACACCCACGACTTCGCCAGGCAGGGGTGGTCCCCAGTCTTTCATCACCACCCGTTTCCCCAGCGCACTCTCTCCGGGCCAGAATCGTCGCGCCATGGTTTGATTGATCACCAAAGTGGTCGAACGCCCCGGAATATCCTGTGGAGTGAATGTTCTTCCGGCAAGCAGGCGAATCCCCATGGTGCCGAAGTACTCGGGGCTGACCGTCAGAATCTCCGCATCCGGCTCGTTTCCGGGTTCGGAGACATGACCCTCGATCTCGAGGTCGGTGTTCGGCACCGAATCAAACGGCAGAGTCCCGGCAGCTGCAACCGATTGAACTCCAGGCAGCGCATGCAACCTTTCCAGGACGGAATTGACAAACTGTGTGCGCTCCGGGAGCTCAGGGTAGCGGGAGTCGGGCAGTGAGAGGCGAACCACCGCCAGATGCGAACCGTCGAACCCCGGGTCAACCCGTTGCAACAGAATGAAGCTTCGGACCAGCAGGCCGGCAGCGGCCAGCAAAATCATCGCGAGTGCCACTTCTGTGACCACCAGGAACGAACGAACGCGCTGATGGCGTACCGACCCGGTGCCACGGCTACCATCCGCAAGCTGCACCTGCAGATTCAGTCTTGAAGATTGCGCGACGGGAAGGCTTCCCGACAAAATCGATGCCAGTAGTGAGACCGCGAACGCAAACAACAGGACTTGCAGGCTGATTTGTGGAGAAGTCAGGCGCGGGATGGCGCCGGGATACGAGCATATAAAGCCTTCACCGACCACAGGCCAAGAAGACACCCGGCCATGCCACCGAGAAGCCCAAGCAACATGCTTCCGGTCCACAGTTGCCGGGCAAGATGAAACCTGTTCGCCCCCAAGGCCGAACGTATCGCAATCTCCTTCTGCCGCACGGCCGCCCGCGAGAGAAGAAGGCTCGCGACGTTGGCACATGCAATCAGGAGAACGAACCCAACCGCACTCATCAGAATCAGCAGGGTAGGGCGCACACTCGAAACCAGGTTGTCCTGCAGGCGCTCGGCATGGAATGTGAATCCCAGATCGACGTTGTGATTCTCCTGCTGGATTTGGTCCGAAATTGCCTGCAAATCGGCGCGCACCACCTCCATCAAAATGCCGGCTTTCACCCGCGCCAGGGTGGTAAATAAGTGCGCGCGGCGGTTCTGCGGGAACGCCTGGTCATCACTGAGCGGAGCCCACGCCTGGACTGACTCCGGAAACGAAAAGCCCATCGGCATTACGCCAGCAACCAGGTGAGGTTCTCCATGAAGCGTGATCATTTTGCCCACGATGTCGCGGTCCGATCCGAAATGATGCTGCCAGAGTCCGTAGCCGAGGATCACCACTCCTCCAGCATTCTTGTGAAATTGATCCGGGGTAAATCCCGCACCCAGGAACGGCGTTGCCGCCAGCAGCGGCAGGAAATCCTGCGAAACAAGTGCGGTGTCGATCTGCTCCGGCGGCGCTGCTCGCCGCGCATCGCTCAGATTCTGTGCAAAAATCCGGTACGCTGCCACCTGAGAGAACACGTGATTACGCTCTCGCACATCGCGAAATGTGGCTCCAGTAACGTTCATTGCACGCTGGTGGTATTCCTGCAGTCGCACGATCTGGCCCGGTTGATGGAAGGGAAGCGGACTAAAGAGGACAGAGTTCGCGACACTGAATATCGCCGTGTTCGCCCCAATCCCAATCGCCACGGTGATCACTGCCACAGCGGTGAAGCCGGGCGCTTTCCGCAACATGCGGAACTCGTGGCGCAAGTCCCGAAGAAAGGTTTCCATGGCGTCCGCGCGATGTGGGATGCCACCGCCGGAGTCGGATTGCAACACCTATGGTATCGCCGACGGGCGGGCGGTTGCTGACGTAGCAATTGACGGCTGTCTCGAATAATTGTGAGCATCCGGGAAGTAAAGGCGCCAGATTCCGGCAGGCACTCGGCAAGACTGTTCGGTTATGGACACTGCGGAGTGAAACCGGACATCCAGGCCGCTCCATCAAGGTTGCTTCTCTTCGCTTCTCTATGAAACTGAAACGAGATGACCTCTCTAGTGATTGGAGCCTGACGTGCACCTGCGGTTAGACTGTCCATTCAGATTGAGGAAACACGCAGATGTCAACCCTGCTTCAGGACTTCCGCTTCAGCCTGCGACAACTTATCAAGAGCCCTGGCTTCACGCTCACCGCGGTGACCTCGCTGGCGTTGGGAATCGGCGCGACCACAGCGGTATTCAGCGTGGTATATGGGATCCTGATGAATCCGTATCCCTACACCGGTTCGGACCGGATGGTCCACATGAGGCTCATGGACAAAGCCGGCCACGAGACGGGTTTCGGACTGACCGGCGGCCAATGGCAGCAGATAAGGAAGTCGCCAGTTGTGGACGACGCCTTTATCAGCGACGACTGGAACCTCACCGTCACCGGCCACGATCTGCCCGAGGATGTGGCTGGGATTTACCTGACATCAAATGCATTCAACTATTTCGGTGTGCCGGCATTTCTGGGGCGGGGACTGTTGCCCTCCGACGCCATCGATGGTCAGGATACTCAACCGGTCGTGGTGCTGGGCTACAAGTTTTGGCAACGGCACTTCAACTCGAATCCGGCGGTGCTGGGGCAGACTCTGCAACTGGTGCGCAAGAACTGCACCATCGTGGGCGTCACTGCACCACGCTTCACCTGGGATGACGGAGACGTTTACCTTCCGTTGAAGGTGACCCAGGATGTAGTGCACTCCTATTATCCCGGCCTGCGGTTGAAACCGGGGGTGACCCACGCGGCGGCAAATGCCGCATTGCAGCCGCTGCTGGAACAGTTTGCCCAGGAAACGCCGAAACATTTCCCCGCCAATCGCTTACGGTTTTACGTGGTTGGGTTGAATGACGATTTTGTCCGCGACCTCGGCGGTACGCTGTACCTGCTGTTCAGCGCGGTGGCGTTGCTGCTGGTGATCGGATGTGGGAACGTGTCAATCTTGCTGCTGGCGCGGGGCACGGCGCGGCAACATGAGTTTGCCGTCCGCACTGCGATCGGTGCCAGCCGGCCCCGGATTATTCGTCAGCTGCTCACCGAGGCGCTGCTGCTGTCCCTCACCGGAGCACTCTTGGGCGTGCTGCTGGCCTATTGGGCGCTCGCAGTGATTGTGGAGATGCTGCCGAAGTATTCCTTCCCGCATGAGGCGGCGATTCAGATCAATCTGCCGGTTCTCTTCTTCACTGTGGGGGCCGCGCTGCTTACGGGGATTTTGTTCGGGTTGTGGCCGGCACTGCAGCTTTCGCGCCCCGAGGTCAATCAGGTCATGCAAGGGACCACGCGCAAGATTGTCGGAGGCGTGCGCGGACGCACCACCCACAATGTTCTGATCGCCGGGCAGATCGCGCTGACTCTGCTCATGCTGGCGGGCGCAGGCGCGGCCATGGAGGGCTTTCTGCGGCTCATGCGCACCCCTCTTGGCTATGATCCGCACAATGTCATGTCGGTGGGGATCCCTGTGCATGATGGCACCTACCCGACGTGGGCGGCGCGCTCGGCCTATTTCGACCAATTGCTGAAGAAGGTGGCAGCCGTTCCGGGCGTGACCATGGTGGGGATCTCCAGCAATGCCACACCGCCCTCGAATGGATGGCCAACCGACGTTGAGATTCTGGGCAAGCCCTCGCAGGAGGATCAAAAGACCCGGATCAACTTTGTGAATCCGGGGTACTTTTCCGTGCTGCGCATTCCGATTGCGCGGGGACGAATCTGGGACGAGACCGAAAATCGCAATGCGGCACACGTGGCTGTGATCAACGACACCATGGCGCGAAAGTACTTCCCGAACGGCGACGCCCTGGGACATTCGCTGCGGGTTCCGGAGATGAGGGATGAACCGCCTTTCAACGTAGCCGCGCCGGACCCCAGGGGCTGGTTGCAGATCGTGGGCGTCATCCCGGATAAACGGGATGATGGATTGAGGAAACCGATCCTGCCTGAGGCATTCGTGCCTTACACGCTGTCCATGCGGATGTTCATCCAGATCCTGGTGCGTTCAGATGTTCCGCCCCTTTCGCTGCTGCATGCGGTGGGAGTCGAGGTGAACTCGGTTGATCCGGACCAGCAGATCAATGGAGACGTCCAGGACCTGGAGCACTGGATCACCAGCCAGCAAGAGTGGCAGCGGGAACACCTGGTGGCGTGGTTGTTTGGCGCATTTGCCGTACTGGCTCTGGCACTGGCGGCGGTCGGACTCTACAGTGTCGTCTCCTATTCGGTGGCCCAGCGCACCAACGAGTTCGGCATTCGCGTGGCACTCGGGCGCGCAGCGTGGGCATGTGCTGCGAATTGTGTTTGCGTCCACGATGGCGAGTGTGGGTAGCGGTATCGTGGCGGGTGTGACGCTCACGCTGGCGTTGAACAAAGTGCTGGCGCAATGGGCGGAGGGAAGCTCGCGTGACCCCCTCATCCTGTTGGCCGTGACTCTTCTGCTAGGCCTGGTGGCGGCCATTGCTTGTGCCGAACCGGCGCGGCGCGCATTGGCGGTGGATCCCATGACAGCGCTGCGCTATGAGTAGAGCAATCGGTGCTGCCGCCGCTCTGAGCGCTTCGCCGCACTTCGAGACTGCTCACAAGCACTGATGACGAGCGTCCAATCCCATGGGCTAGGGGAAACCCTTCCCCGCTCTTGATCTATCCGGGAACAACGAATCAGACCTCTCCGTATAGACGACCAGAGGCGCTATGCAATTCATAGACGATGTCCGCTATGCGGTGCGGCAATTTGCTCACGCACCCGGTTTCACCGCGACGGCGGTGCTGACCCTTGCGCTCGGAATAGGCGCGACTACCGCAATCTTCACCCTGGTGCACGCCGTGTTGTTGAAATCGTTGCCGGTAGCCAAGCCCAGTGAACTGATCCGGATCGGCGACAACGAGAACTGCTGCGTGAACGGCGGCCTGCAGGAGAATTGGTCGCTTTTCTCCTACGACAAGTACAAAACGTTCCGCGACGGGACGACGCGGGTTCACCGAACTGGCCGCCTTCCAGGCCGGACGCGGTCTCTCTGGGTGTTCGACGCAGCGGGAGCAACCAGCCGGCCGAATCGCTGCGCAGCCAGTACGTTTCGGGAAACTACTTCTCGATGTTTGGCGATCAGCGCCTATGCCGGGCGGATGTTCACGCGGAGGATGATCGAAAAGGAGCAGAGCCGGTCGTGGTGATGAGCTACGCGACCTGGCAACAGAAATACGGGCAGGATCCGTCGGTGATCGGGGCGAGCTTCACGTTCAACGGGTTGCCTTTTACGGTGATCGGGGTTGCGCCGCCGAAGTTCTATGGCGATCGGGTGGAGAGTCTGGCGGCTTTCTGGATTGCCGCTCAATGCCGAAGCGCTGATCGAAGGCCCGTCCAACCTTCTGCAATTTCCGGAGTCGGACTGGCTTGACCTCATCGGCCGGATCGCGCCGGGTGCCGATCCCAGGAGCATCGAGGCCCAGATGCAGGTAGAACTCAAGCAGTGGCTGTTGGGTTCCAGCAGCAAGTTGCAGCCTGGCGAACGGGAGCTGGTGCCGAAACAGACTCTACATCTGTCTCCTGGCGGCGCGGGGGTGCAGATGATGCGCGATGAGTATCAGTCGGGCTTGCACTTGCTCATGTGGGTTTCCGGCTTCGTGCTCTTGATCGCGTGCGCCAACGTGGCGAATCTGATGCTGGTGCGAGCCGCGAGCCGCCGCCAGCACACTTCCGTGCGAACGGCTCTGGGTGCGTCCCGGTCGCGGCAGATGGCGCAGGTACTGACGGAAAGTACGGTTCTCGCGCTGCTCGGTGGAATCGTGGGCGTAGCGTTTGCGTTCGCGTGCACGCGCCTCATCCTGCGACTCGCATTTCGAGACAATCATGTGGCGATCAGTGCCATGCCTTCGTTGCCGGTACTTGGGCTTCACCTTCGGCGTCTGCCTGCTGACCGGAATTCTGTTTGGAGTTGCGCCGGCGTGGATGACGGCACACGCCGATCCGGCTGATGCCTTGCGCGGAGCCCACCGTTCGACCGTCACAGGCGGCTGGCTGGACGCAGAAATCGCTGGTGGTGACCCAGGCGGCGCTTGTCGCTGGTGCTGCTGTGCGCCGCGGGATTGCTGACCCAGAGCCTGCGCAACATGCAGCACCAGAGTTTCGGGTTCGAGGTTGCGAACCGCTACATCCTGCACATCGATCCGTCGATGGCCGGATATACGGCGGAGCAGCTGCCTGCGTTCTATCGTCAGCTCCATGACAACCTGGCAGCAATTCCGGGCGTGAGCCGCGTTAGTTTCGCGCTCTACACCCCGATGGAAGGCGATAACTGGGGTGAGACCGTCTACATCGAGGGCCAGGCTCCGCCTCCGGCGGGAACGAATCAGAATCAGGCACTTCGTGGGTGCGAGTCAGTGACGGCTACTTCGAAAGCGTCGGCACCAGGATCGTGAAGGGCCGCGCATTTACGGAACAGGACACGGACACTACGCGAAACGTCGCCGTGATCAACGAGACATTTGCGAAGAAATTCTTCAAAGACGAAGACCCGATCGGAAAGCACTTTGGAGATCTGGATCAAAAGTATGCAGGGCAGTTTCGAAATCGTCGGGGTCACCGAAAATACGCAATACCGCGAGCCGACCGACCGAGATTCCACCGATGTTCTTTCTGCCGGAAGCACAGTACGTTGTCGTACGACGACGCACGCTTTAAGGCCTTCGAAGATCGCACACACTATCTGAACGCTGCGGTGCTGCAGACCCAGGGCAATGTGCCCGGGCTGGAAGCGCAGGTCCGGCGCGCTCTTGCGCAGGTGAATCCGGACCTGGCGGTGATCGATTTCATGAGCTTCACCGCACAGGTGGACGGGAACTTTGCCGCAGAACACCGATGCTTGCGAAGCTGACGTCCTTGTTTGGACTGCTGGCGCTGGTGCTGGCCTCTGTCGGGCTTTATGGCGTCACCGCATATTCGGTGGAACGGCGCACCAGCGAAATCGGCATCCGCATGGCTCTGGGTGCCGACCGGATGAATGTTCTGAAGCTGGTGCTGAAGGGCGCGTTTGTGCAGATCGGGATCGGATTGGCCATCGGCATTCCGGCAACCATTCTTGCGGGTTACGCGATGACCACCCAACTGTTTGGAGTGAAGCCTTACGCTCCGGATATTTTGCTGGGCACGACGCTGGTGTTGACCTTGGCAGCTCTGCTGGCTACGCTGCTCCCGGCTCGCAAGGCAGCGACGCTGGAGCCGATTCGAGCACTTCGGACAGAGTGAGTTCGCGAGATTTTCTCAGCGTTCTTCGGGTGACTTTCTCTGCGCTCTTGGCGGTCATAGGCTTTTAATCGCAAAGGACGCCGAGAAAAGCACCCAGAGTACGCGAAGAAAATATCTAGTGCGCAGTGTTCACAAATGGACACCTGATTTCGATTGCGGACAAAGCGAAGCGGTTCGAAAGCATTGATGCAGCCCTATCTCACTGTCATCGCAGAGACTTACAACGTCATTCCAAACGGCTCGACAGTTGCGAGAAGAATCAGTGATGGATATCGCTCGGCCAGATATCAAGCGACAGAAGAGACGCCGTCAGATCGTGGGACTGGTCATCGGCGTTGTACTTCTGGGAATAGTCACTGTCGGCGTTGCTCGCCTGAAACCGGCGGCGCCGGAAGTGGAACGGAGCACGGTGTGGACAGACACCGTCAAGCGCGGCCCTATGCTGCGCCAGGTCAGGGGTCTTGGGTCCCTCATTCCCAGCCAGGAGTTTACCCGTCAAATACCCGCCGAGACAGAAGCCACGGTCGTCCGAATCCGCATGTTGCCGGGTTCCCAGGTGAAAGCTGACAGCATTCTGCTGGAGATGAGCAATCCGCAAGTTGAGCAGGCGGCGCTCGACGCCAGACTTCAACTGAAGGCTGCGGAAGCCGAGTATCAGAGCCTGCGCGTCAAGCTGCAGAGCGATCTCATGAACCAGAAAGCCGGCGCTGCCACCGTGACCGCAGACTACAGCCAGGCCAAGCTTCAGTCCGAGACTGATAAAGCGCTATACGACCTCGGAGTGATTTCCGGGCTTGCATACAAGGCATCGAAGGGCAAGGCCGACGAACTCACCACACGAAACAACATTGAAGATGAACGTCTGGATATCAATCAGAAGGCGATTGAATCGCAGATGGCCGAGCAGCAGGCCAAAGTGGACCAGATGCGAGCCCTCTCTGAGTTGAAGCAGAAACAGTTGGACGCACTTAAAGTGCATGCCGGCATTGATGGCGTTCTGGTCGACTTGCCATTGCAGGTGGGGCAACACGTTTTGCCGGGAGCGATGCTGGCGAAGGTCGTCCAGCCAAATCATCTGATAGCAGAGTTAAAGATTGCCGAAACCCAGGCGCGAGACATTCAGATTGGCCAACCATCAATGGTCGACACCCACAATGGTACCGTCCCGGGAACCGTGATGCGGGTCGATCCGGCGGTACAGAACGGGACGGTCACAGTTGACGTGCAACTCACCGGAGAACTTCCCAAGGGGGCGCGGCCCGACTTGAGTGTCGACGGAACCATCGATCTGGAAAGGCTGGAGAACGTGCTCTATGTCGGCCGCCCTGCCTTTGGACAGGAAAACAGCACCATCAGCCTGTTCAGACTGGATGCTGCCGGGAATGGCGCGGTTCGGGTTCCGGTAAAGGTAGGGCGCGCGTCAGTAAATTCGATCCAGATTATTGAAGGGCTGCATGAAGGCGACACCGTGATTCTTTCCGACATGTCGCGCTCGGACAACACCGACCGCATCAGGCTTGATTAAGACGAGCTCGACTGAAAAAGACAACCGACCGAGGCAGACGCCATGACTGAAGCAGGACAAGCGCTGATTCAGATTGAAGATCTGACCAAGGTTTTCTATACCGACGAAGTGGAAACCCACGCGCTCTCCGGAGTGCACCTGGCGATCCGCAAGGGAGAGTACGTCGCTATGTCGGGTCCATCGGGCTGCGGCAAGTCAACCTTGCTTTCGATCATCGGGCTGCTCGATACGCCGACCAACGGACGCTACCAACTGAACAGCCAACCGGTGGAGAACCTGGGCTTTGCGGAACGATCGCGCATTCGCAACCAGGAGATCGGCTTCATCTTCCAGAGTTTCAATCTGATTGGCGATCTCACGGTCTATGAAAATGTCGAACTGCCGCTGACCTACAGGCAGAAGATGCCCGCGGTCGAACGCAAGAAACGCGTGATGGAGGCGCTGGAGCGCGTGGGCATGGCGCACCGGATACGTCACTATCCCTCGCAACTCTCCGGCGGCCAGCAGCAGCGCGTGGCGGTGGCCCGCGCTTTGGGAGGAAAGCCATCCATCCTGCTGGCCGATGAGCCCACAGGAAATCTGGATTCCCGCAACGGCGAAGCGGTGATGGAGTTGCTCCAGAACCTGCACCGCGAAGGCGCGACGATTTGCATGGTCACGCACGATCCGCGCTTCGCCAAGCACGCTGAGCGCGAGGTGCATCTCTTCGACGGCAAAGTTGTGGCCGAGGAAGAACTGAAAAAACTGATGGCCGACGTGCATTCATGACCGGACTCATCCAGGACGCCCGGTATGCCCTGCGCCAGTTGCGCAAGAATCCAGCCTTCACAGCCGTAGCCGTGCTCACCCTGGCTCTGGGGATCGGGGCGAACACGGCCATTTTCAGCGTGGTCAATGCCGTGCTGTTGCGACCGCTTCCTTATAAGAATGACAGCAGGCTAGTGGTAATTCTCAACAAGGGGCGCAACCCGGTGGCTCCGGCGAACTTCATTGACTGGCGAAGTCAGAGTCAATCCTTCTCGCACATGGGGGCGGCCGAGTACTGGACCCCGAACCTGACCGGCACAGACAATCCCGAGAAGTTGTGGGCGCTGCATATTACTCCCGACATCTTTCCAATGCTGGGAGTCGATCCTCTGTTGGGTCGGGTGTTCCTGCCTGAAGAGCAGGAGGCCGGCAAAGAACATGAAGTGGTGCTCAGCTACTCTCTCTGGCAGAGCCACTTTGCCGGCGACCCCGAGATCATCGGACGATCCGTGGCGCTCAGCGGCGAAACCTACACCGTGGTCGGAGTGATGCCGCGCGATTTCAAGTTCGCTCCCTTTTGGGCGACGAAGGCAGAGCTTTGGACGCCGTTGGCTTTGGGTTCGCGGCTTGCAGATCGCGGTGGTAGTTCGCTCCGCGTATTTGCCCGGCTGAAGCCTGGAGTCAGCCTGGAGCAGGCCCAGGCCGAGATGTTCGGAATTACCAGTCGCATGGAGCGCGAGTTCCCCGGCACCAATCAGGACATGCACGTTGTTTCGCTGCGCGAGAAAGTGGTGGGAAACATTCGTCCCGCCCTGCTTGTGCTTCTGGGAGCAGTGGGCTTTGTGCTGCTGATTGCCTGCGCCAACGTCAGTCACATGTTGCTGGCGCGCGCGGCTGCACGTCGAGAGGAGGTTGCGCTGCGTACAGCTCTCGGGGCTGGCCGGTGGGAGATGTTCCGCCAGTTTCTTACCGAAAGCGTGGCCCTGGCATTCATGGGCGGCTGCGCAGGCTTGCTGCTTGCGGTATGGGGCGTTCGCGTTCTGCTTGCCCTCAGTCCGGAAGGCATACCCAGAGCGGAAACCGTGCGTGTGGATGGCCATGTGCTGCTGTTTGCCCTGGGCATCTCCCTAGTGACCGGTCTGGGTTTCGGCATAGTTCCGGCCTGGAAAGCGACTGCGGTCAATCTTAGCGACGTCCTCAAGGAGGGAGAACGCGGATCGAGCGAGGGACTAGGCCGCAACCGTCTGCGCGGACTCCTGATAGCTTCCGAATTTGCCCTGGCGGTGGTGCTGCTGGCCGGAGCCGGACTGATGGTCCGCACATTTTTCGCGTTGCAGCATGTGGATCCGGGTTTTGATCCGCAGGGCGTGCTCTCCATGGTGGTTGGAGTCGCAGGCACGGAACAGGCGGCGGCCGGCCATACCGGTAACTTCTATCGCGAGGTGCTGCAGAAGGTAAGCGCCGTGCCAGGAGTTGAATTCGCCAGCGGCATCAACCATCTGCCGCTCGCGGGCGACGAATGGGGCTTTCCGTTTCACATCGAGGGGCGTCCGCCTGAGCGTCCGGGAGAAGATCTCGTAGCTACCTACCGCGTGGTTTTTCCCGGCTACTTTCAGACCATGCAAATCCCGATTCTGCGAGGCCGTGACGTCACCGATGCTGACAATTTGCGCTCGCCCGGAGTGATTGTCATCAATGAATATCTTGCGCACCGCTACTGGCCTGGCGAAGACGCGATCGGCAAACGAATCACATTTGACGATCCGGCGAAAAATCCTTCATGGCTCACCGTGGTGGGTGTAGCGAAGAACACCGCACGCAGCAACTGGGTCAGTCCGCCCGAGGAGGAAGTATTCCTGCCGTACCTGCAGAACCGCGCATACCTCGACACTCCATCACCGCCCTTTGCCTACCTGACGCTGGTCGTGCGAGCGAGTCGCGACCCCGCGGCCCTGGCGCCGGACATCCGGAAAGCGATTCGCTCGCTCGACAAAAACATTCCCATCTCTGAGATCCAGACCATGAACCTGGTGGTCGCTGAAGCCAACGGTCAGTCCCGTTTCTACATGGTTCTGTTGGGCGCGTTTGCCGCGATAGCGCTGATTCTGGCGGGAGTAGGGATCTACGGCGTCATGAGCTATTCCGTCTCGCGGCGGACCCACGAGATCGGTGTCCGAATGGCACTGGGCGCGCAAGGACGAGACGTGCTGAGACTGGTGGTTTTCCAGGGAATAATCCAGGCGATGGCGGGAATCGCTGTGGGATTGGCCGGGGCTTTGGCCTTGAGCCGGCTGATGGCTGGCCTGCTATACGGTACGCGACCAACAGATCCCACGACGTTCGTTGCAGCGGTGTTGGTGCTGGGCGGGGTGGCAGTCGCGGCCAGCTACATTCCGGCGCGCCGCGCGTCGAAGGTCGACCCCATGGTGGCGCTGAGATACGAGTGATAGCAATGACGAGAAGAACACAATGAGGGGCCTGCCGCAGGACGTTCGTTACGCGCTGCGCCAACTGCGCAAGAGCCCGAGCTTCACTGCCGTTGCCGTGCTCACGCTGGCGCTGGGGATCGGCGCCACCACTGCGATGTTCAGCTTGGTGGACGGCGCACTCTTCCGTAGCTTGCGCTATCCGCATGCCGACCAGTTGGTCATCGGTCGGAGTTATCGCTCCTATTATTAATGGTGAGTTTCTCTTTGCAGCCAACTATCTGGCGTGGAGGCGCGACCAAACTCCGTTCGCAAGCTTTACTTCGTCCACCGGCGTCAACGATTGTGATCTCACCGATGACCGCCCCGTCCGGTCAACCTGCGCCTCGGTAGCGTCCACCTTCCTGCCCACATTCGGTGTGCAACCCATCCTGGGACGAAACTTCACGCCGGAAGAGGATCGTCCCGATTCGCCCAAGGTTGCATTGCTTTCCTACGGGTTATGGCAGAGCCGGTTCGGAGGCGACCGCGGCATTGTTGATCGCACGATTTCGCTGGATGGAAGACCAACCCGGGTCTTGGGAATCTTGCCGCGTGACTTTGAATTTCCCACGCTGGCTCGTACGGGACTGGTCGTGCCTGAGGCCCTCGATGAATCTATTGTGCAACGCAATTTGATGGGGCCGACGGTCCGCGTATACGGACGCCTGAAACCAGGCGTCAGCATCGCGGCGGCAGCAGCGCAGTTGCAGCCTTTGTTTCGGAGCTTCGTTGAAGCCGCGCCGCCACCGTTTCGAAAGGAACTGCGGCTTCAGGTTCGCTCCATACGCGATTTGCAGATTCATGACTCCCGTCTCGCGGCCTGGTTTCTCTTGCTCTCAGCCCTTGCAGTACTTCTAATCGCCTGCGCCAACGTAGCCAACCTCGTAGTTGCCCGCAGCACGGGACGACGGCACGAGCTTGCGGTCCGGTCTGCGCTCGGCGCCGCCCGCACTTCGCCTGTTTCAGCAAAGACTCACGGAAAGCATTCTGCTTGCACTGGTTGGAGGAGCAATCGGTTGCGGGCTGGCTTACGCGATTGTTCATGGCTTTGTCGCTCTTTCCCCGGCAGGAATACCACCGCTTGCCGGAGGCGACGGTAAACATCAGGGTTCTCATCTTCGCGCTTCTGTCGTCGAGCGCTGCCGGAGTTGCGTTTGGCACTTTGCCGGCCCTGGAGAAGCCGCGTCCGGAAGCTCTGGTGGCTATGACTGTAGCTGGCACAAGGCGAAGCAACCTGCGAAAAGCTCTGATGGCTGCTCAGGTTTGGATGACTCTCATTCTTGTAACCGGTGCTCTGCTATTCCTGCGTACTCTTCGCAACCTCGAGCTCCAGCCGTTGGGGATGGATACGCAAAACATCGTTACGGCAGCGATCACGCTCGGGCAGGAAAAATATGCTGCACCGGCACAGCGTCTTGCGTTCTTCGAGCAACTGGAACAGAAACTCCAGCAATTGCCCGGCGTCGCGGCGGCTGCCCTTAGTGACTCGCTTCCCCCTGAGACCCCGGCCCGCACAATGCCATTGGTTGCACTCGAAGGGGAAGGGCAGCCGCCTCTCAGCCCCGACCAAGGCATTGGTGGAATTGTGGGCTGGAGATCTGTGACCCCGAAGTACTTCTCGGTGCTGGGCATTCCTCTGCTGCGCGGACGGGCTTTTGAGGAACAGGACCGCACATCAGCGTATGGCGCCATGATCCTTAACCAAGCCCTGGCTCAACGCCTCTTCCCCGGCCAGGACCCCGTAGGCAAGACGATCCACTTTCGTTCGGAAGAAGCGCGCACCGCCGCCACGTTCAGAATCGTAGGCGTGGCTGCCAACACGCAGAATCAGGGACTCGGCGGGCACACTGGGTCCCGAGTATTACGTGGTGCGTCGTCATACTGCGGACGACCGCATCTTCAATTATCCAGACTCTCAGCGCATCAGCATGGTTGTGCGCAGTGCCATCGATCCGCAGACGGTTGGCCAAAGAAATACGAGACTCCGTTGCCGAGCTCGACCCGACGTTGCCCGTGGAATCGAGCACCCTCGGTCAAACCTTATACCGGCTTGCAGAGCGTCCGCGATTTACCGCTGCGCTGCTTTCGCTGTTTGCCGCCGGCGGCCTCCTCTTGGCGGCGGTGGGTATCTTCGGATTGGTTTCCTTGCTGGTGAGCCAACGCACCCGGGAAATTGCGATTCGTCTGGCGTTGGGCGCGAATCCGGCTACAGTCACGAGGGTCATGGTGTTCCAGACTCTGGGCTGGATTGCCGGCGGCGCGATCGCGGGTGCTCTCTGTTCGCTGGTTGCGGCTCGCTGGATTGGCTCGCTGCTGTTTGGGATAAAGCCAAATGACCCAGCCACGTTGACCGAGGCCGCGCTCCTGCTTCTGGCTGTGGCCCTGCTGGCCAGCTACATCCCGGCGCGGCGCGCCACCAAGGTCGATCCTATGGTGGCGTTGCGCTACGAATGAAGGGAAAGATGGAAATACTGCTCCAGGATCTGCGTTTTTCGCTCCGCGTGCTGCGGAAAAATCCGGGTTTCACCTTGGTGGCATTCTTCACGCTTGCCTTGGGGATCGGCGCAACCACCGCAATTTTCAGCGTGGTATACGAAGTGCTGCTGCGGCCGCTGCCTTATGAAAAGCCCGACCAGATCGTCCGCCTTTGGGAGGTGAATGCACAGGGGCGGCAGGTGAATTTTACCGACCCGAATTTTGAAGACATCCGTTCGCAGAGCCATTTTCTCCAGGGGCTGGCCGAGTATAGAGCGGTATCTGAATCGGTTTCCGGCGGTTCCGAACCGACGCGCACCATGGTGGCCGCAGTTTCGCAGGACTTCTTCCCAGTCATGCGCGTGCGGCCGGTGCTGGGGCGCGGCTTTGCTGCGGATGAGCAGCACTTCGGTGCAGCGCCCACAGCCCTGGTGAGTTACGCGATACTGGCAACAATATCTTGGAAGTGTCACCGACCTTTCGGCGGTCAAGCTGAACATTGAGAACCGGGCAGTATCGGTCATCGGTGTGCTGCCACCCGGCTTCCGCTTTCCCGACGATTCCACCATCTGGATGCCGCGAGAACTCAATCAGCGCCTGCCGAGCCGTAGTGCGCACAACTGGCATGTGTTGGGACGCCTGCGCGACGGGATTGCTCCGGAGCAGGCCCGGGCCGAGCTGGCATCGATTGCCCGCCAGATCCACCAGCAGTACGGACAAGATGTCGACATGACCGACGTTGCTGTGGCTCGTCTGCAGGATGCCATGACCAGCAACATGCGTCCCGCCTTAATGATTCTGCTGGGCGCTGTCACTTTCCTCTTGATGATTGCCTGCGCCAACGTGGCGAACCTGCTGCTGGCGCAAGCCACCGCCCGGCAAAGGGAGTTGGCGATTCGCACCGCAATTGGCGCGACCCGAGGCCGGTTGGTGCAGCAATTCCTCACGGAAGCCTTGCTGCTTTCTGTGGCCGGAGGCGCCGCAGGCGTCCTGGCAGCACGCTGGGGGGTGGTTGCGCTGGCGCGGCTGGCTCCGCCTGAACTGCCGCTGGTGGAACAGGTCTCCGTCAGCTTCCCGGTATTGCTTTTTGCTTTTGGAGTTTCTTCAGCGGTGGCGGCCGGGCTGGGAGTTTTCAGTGCGCTGCGAGCTACATCGGGGAATTCACAACCGGCCCTGGCGGAGCGTGGCCGGTCGCAGGGCGGCGCGCCGCACAGCCATAGCCTGGGCCGCGCCATCATCGCCGGGCAACTTGCAATCACGTTGGTGTTGCTCACCGGTGCGGGCCTGTTGGGGCGCAGTCTGCTGCGCGTTCTCGCCACCGACCCGGGCTTTCATACCGAGCACATCATAACCGTTGATCTAGCGCTTTCCTTTGCTGAGAAAGATGCCGACAAGACGCATCGCATCCAATTCCTCGATCAGTTGCTTGCGCAAATGCGCGCCATGCCGGGAGTGCTCGACGTCGGGGGCACCGGACACTTGCCGTTAACTGGCATGCTGTCGAATGGGACCTACGTCTTACTGGCGCCCGGCGACCAGCCGCCGCACGCCATCGAGCAACTGGAGACCTGGTCCCACAACGCCGCGCGTACCGGATACGCAAACTACAGCCCAGCAAGTGACGGCTATTTTCGCGCTCTTCGAATCCCGCTGCTTCAAGGACGTCTATTCGATGATCGGGACACCATGGATGCGCCGCACGTGGCCATCATCAACCAGTCGTTGGCCCGCGAAAAATGGCCGGAACAGAATCCGTTGGGCCATAATCTCGAATTCGGCAACATGGACGGTGATTTGCGCCCGCTCACCATCGTCGGCGTGGTCGGTGATGTGCGCGAAGACAGTGTGGAAACGCCTCCCGGTCCAACCATTTATGTGAACTACCGCCAGCGTCCTCAGGCGACATACCACTTCACGGCGGTCGTGCGCAGCGATGCCGACCCGACCTCCATAATCCCCTCCGCCCGAAAAATTGTGCACAGGCTCGAACCCGATGTCCCGCCCAGTTTCGGTACGTTTAACCAGGTGTTGTCCAATTCTCTCAAGGCCCGGCGCTTCAACCTGACGCTGGTGAGTGTGTTCGCCGGTACGGCCATGCTGTTAGCCATAGCAGGGCTTTACGGAGTGATGGCCTATGCGGTCACCCAGCGAACCGGGGAGTTTGGAGTGCGAACAGCGTTGGGGGCGTCTCCCGGTAATATCCTGCGCCTGGTGCTGGGGCAGGGAATCGTAACTGCGCTGATTGGCGTGGCGATTGGAATGGCGGGAGCCCTGATTCTGACTCGCACCCTGCAATCGCTGCTGTTCGGGCTGAGCGCGACTGATCCGCTGACATTTGCGGTGGTCGCCTTGGTGCTCATTGTTGTGGCCCTGCTTGCGAGCTATGTTCCGGCGCGCCGTGCGGCCAGGGTCGATCCCATGGTGGCACTGCGGTACGAGTGAGGGAATATGGGAACTCTACTTCATGATCTTCGCTTCGGAGCTCGAATGTTGCGGAAGGCGCCTGGGTTCACGATGGTAGCGGTGGTTGTGCTGGCGCTCGGCATCGGAGCGAATACCGCGATCTTTAGTGTCGTCAATGCGATATTGCTGCGGCCACTTCCGTTTCAGGATCCGGGACGTTTGGTGCAAGTGTGGCACGTTCCGCCGCCGAAGAGTTTTCCCGGAATCACCCTGTTTCCCGTTTCTCCCGCGAACTATCTGGACTGGGAGAAACAAAACCATGTGTTCGAAAACATGGCGATCTACGGTTACTCCAGCTATAGCCTGGCCGGCACCGGCGACCCAGAGTCGGTGACCGGGATAAGAGTGTCGCCGGAGTTTTTTTCCATACTCAGGATCAAGCCGATGGTGGGTCGCGTTTTCTCGCCTGAGGAAAATCAAAGCGGACGCGGGCGTGTCGCTGTCCTCAGTCAGTCGTTTTGGCAGACTCATTTCGCTTCAGATCCCAACATCGTCGGCCACACCATCTTCCTCAACAGCCTGAGCTATAACGTAGTCGGCGTCATACCCACGAGATCGGTTTTTCCGACGTCTTCCGATCCAAAAGCTCAGCCCCAGTTGTGGATTCCGCTGGCGTGGACCGATGCGGAGCGCGCGATTCGCGGCAACCACAATTATCTCGTGATTGCCCGCTTGAGCCCGGGAGCGGATGTGAAACAGGCCGGGGCGGAGATGAGCACCATATCCTCCCGTCTGGAGCAGCAGTATCCCGAAGATGACAAAGGTTGGGGTGCGAAGGTTGTGCCACTGCGAGAGCAGTTGGTCGGGGATGTCCGTCCAGCCTTGATGGTGTTACTCGGAACGGTCGGATTTGTATTGCTGATTGCGTGCGCTAACGTGGCCAACCTGGTTTTGGTCAAAACACTGGCGCGGCAGAAAGAGATTGCGATCCGAACCGCCCTGGGCGCGAGCTCGGTGCGTGTGGCGCGGCAGATACTCTCTGAAACTCTGTTGCTGGCACTGACGGGAGGGATGCTTGGGCTCGTTTTTGCGCATTTCGGTGTGAAGCTGATCGTTGCTTTCCTGGCTCAAAGCCTCCCGCGCACTACGGACATCACCGTGGATGGCTGGGTGTTGGCATTCACTCTTGTGATCTCTCTGCTGACCGGTCTAGTCGCGGGTTTGGTGCCGGCCCTACGCGCGAGCAAATCGAACCTGAACGATTCATTGAAGCAGGGTTTAGGCCGCACCGACGCGGATTCCGGTGGGAGCCGGACCCGCAGCGTGCTGGTGGTCTCTGAAGTTGCGCTGTCGTTGGTGCTGCTGATTGGGGCGGGATTGATGATCCGCAGCTTGTCTCGATTGCAAAACGTAGACCCGGGGCTAGACTCCCATAACGTCCTCGCTATGTCGTTTGCGCTCTCGCCAACGAAATACGAAAAATCCGTACAACAGATCGCGTTCTACGATCAGCTCCTGCAACGAGTGCGCACGTTGCCCGGGGTTGCGTCGGCTGGCGCAATTGATAGTTTGCCGCTGGGCGGTGGAGGCTCTATCCAGCCGATTGCGGTCGAGGGACGGCCCCAGGTCCCGATGTCAGAACAACCGGAAGTGGCGGTTCGCGTCGTGGAACCTGGCTTCATTGCAACTATGCGGATCCCGCTTTTGCAAGGCCGTCAGTTGAGTAGTTCGGATGTTGTGGACCGTCCGGCGGTGATTGTGGTCAGCGAATCGATGGCCAAGCGTTTCTGGCCGGGGCAGAATCCGATTGGCAAGCGGCTGACGATGTCTTTCTCTCCGGAGAGGTCGCGAGAAGTGGTCGGGCTGGTCGGCGATGTCAAAGAGGACGGTTTGGACGTGTTAGAGCCGGTTGCCACGTTGTACGTACCACTAGCTCAGCAGCCCACACCCTATATGTCGCTGGTAGTGCGGACGTCTTCGCCACCGAACACGCTGGTTTCAGCGATTTCAAACGCTGTGCACGAAGTTGATCGCGAGCAACCTTTGGTCGACGTGATCACCATGGATGACATTGTGGCCGACTCTCTCTCCCATCAGCGCTTCAACATGTTGTTGCTGTCAGTGTTCTCAGGGCTGGCTCTGTTGCTGGCCACGATTGGGATCTATAGCGTGTTGGCATATTCGGTAAGGCGGCGAATGCGCGAGATTGGCGTCCGCATGGCTCTGGGCGCGCAGCGCGGGGACATATTGCGCATGATCCTGGGACAGGGAACGAAACTCGCCCTCATCGGCACGGGGATTGGGATTGCTGCTGCCTTTGGGCTTACACGTTTGATGGCCAGCCAGTTGTTTGGCGTGACGGCGACCGACCCGGTGACATTTTTGAGCGTGGCGGCGTTAATCATACTAGTCGCGTTGGCTGCTTGTTACATTCCGGCACGCCGTGCGGCCAGGGTCGATCCCATGGTGGCTCTGCGATACGAATGAGGAATAAGCAATGACAGGACTGCTTCAGGATATTCGCTACGGACTCCGCATGTTGCGGAAGCGTCCCGGCTTCACGGCGGTTGCGGTAATTACTCTGGCTTTGGGTATCGGAGCCAATACCACCACTTTCAGCACGGTCAATGCCATGCTGCTGCGTCCGTTTCCATTCCCGAAGCTTGATCGCATGGTCACGGTCTGGGAAACGGCGCCCAAGCAGAATGACTACCATCTCAGTCCTGCGCCTGCCAACTTCCGCGACTGGATCGAGCAAAGCAAGCAAATCAACCAGCTCTCGGCCGTACGCGGCTGGGACGCGAATTTGACCGGCGGCAGCGTGGCGGAGCATGTCGAAGGTTCGCAGGTGACCGCAAACTTCTTTTCGTTGCTGGGATTGCGTCCCCAACTCGGCCGCTACATTGGGAGCGCAGATTTCCAGGGTGGGGTCGCGCCAGTGGTAGTCATCAGCTATGGATTCTGGCAGCAGCATCTGGGTGCTGATCCTGGAATCGTCGGCCGGCAACTGCTCTTGAATGGTCAGAAGTTCACCGTAGTTGGCATTGCATCTGCAGATCTCGACTTCCCCACTGGATCAAAGGTTTGGACTCCGCTCGACCTGAATGGTACTGCAGCAGAAGACCGCGACAATCACTATTTGACCGTGTTCGGACGGCTGAAAGATGGCGTTTCCATGCCTCAGGCACAGGCGAACCTGGAGACAATCGCCGCTAGCCTGGCCAAACAGTATCCCCGGAGCAATGCCGGTCACGGAGTCGATGTCAAAAATACCGTCGAAGATCTCACGGTCGATTCGCGGCAGTTCGTCCTGATGCTTATGGGCGCGGCGGTTTTTGTTCTGCTTCTGGCCTGTGCCAATGTCGCCAACCTCCAGCTGGCCCGCGCTTCCGGCCGTCAAAGGGAGATCGCGCTGCGTGCCGCGCTCGGAGCCAGCCGCTGGCAGGTGGGTCGGCAGTTGCTGGTGGAGAGTGTCTTGCTCGCACTGCTGGGAAGCGGACTCGCGATCTTCTTATCTGGTTGGTGGCTTGACATCATGCGCCACACCATTCCCCCCTTTGTCGTCGAGCACATTGCAGGGCTGAAGCACTTGCAGGTTGATTCACGAGTGTTCGCGTTTACGGTTCTGATAGCCGTGCTTACCGGAATTCTCGCAGGTCTTGCGCCGGCGTGGCATTTTTCACGCCCCAATGTGAATGACACGCTGAAGGAAGGCTCCCGTGGCGCCAGCCCCACGGCCAGCCGTCGGCGCTTTCGCACTTTGCTGGTCATCTCCGAAATCGCGCTCTCTTTGGTCCTGCTGGTAGGCGCAGGCTTGATGGTGAAGGGATTCCGCACTCTGGTAAGTACTGACATGGGCTTTGATCGTAGCAACGTCCTGACATTTCATGTCGTGTTGCCGGAAGCCAAATACCGTGACAAAGACCGCATTCGCGGTTATTACGAACAAGTTCTGCGAGGTATTCAGGCCCTGCCGGGCGTCGAATCTGCGGCGTGCGTGACCAGCCTGCCTTCGGGATGGACGTGGAATTGGATCCCATTCACAGCGGAGGGCAAACCGCCGGCTTCTCCCGCAGACATGCCGTCGGCCATTTCGCAAGTCGTGACTCCGGAATTCTTCCGGACGTTACGAGTTCGCTTGCGACAGGGCCGGCTGCTTTCCGATCAGGATGGAGCAGACGCTCCTCCGGTCGTGGTCATCAGCGAGACTATGGCCCATCAGAACTGGCCTGACCAGAACCCACTGGGAAAGCATATCCAGTTGGGTAGGCCCGAAGCTGCCCAGCCATTTCGAACTGTCGTAGGAGTGGTGGGTGAGGTACAGCCGGTTCCGTTGGATCATGACCCCGCTCCAACTGCATACGTGCCGCTTCGCGCAACAGCCCGAAGCGATTTCGGCATTCGTGGTGCGAACCTCGGGAGACCCTTTGACCCTTGCCGGGCTCGGTCAACGCGCAGTTGCGCGCCGTGGACGCGGACCAACCCGCGTATGACATTCGCAGCCTGGAGCAGGTTGTGGCCGACGGTCTCAGCGGCATCGAGTCGTCCGCGCGGATGATGATGAGTTTCGCTGTCTGTGCGCTCATCCTGGCCGCGGCCGGGATCTTCGCGGTCATGGCGTACTCGGTCACCCAACGCACCCATGAAATCGGAGTGCGCATGGCCTTGGGAGCGCGACGTTTTGACATGCTCAGGCTTGTCGTCGGTGGAGCGATGAAAATGGCCGCCATTGGGCTGGGCATCGGTCTGGTGCTTGCATTGCTGTTGACCCGCGCACTCTCGAGCCTGCTCTTCGGTGTGGTGCAGATCGACATTGTGACATTCGCTTTGCTCACGTCCCTGCTGGCTTTTGTAGCAGCTCTGGCAGCCTACATACCTGCACGCTGGGCGATGAAAGTCGATCCCATGGTGGCGCTGCGCTACGAGTGAAGGGGAACACCGATGAATGGATGCCTTCAAGACGTGCGTTATGCAATTCGGCAACTGTTAAAAACGCCTGCCATTACTGTTGTCGTGGTGATCACGCTTGCGCTGGGCATCGGTGTCAACACCGGCATATTCAGCGTTCTGAACGGGTGGCTTTTCCGTCCCCTGCCGGTACCCTCGCCGGATCAGATCACGGTTCTGGCCGCACCGCGCGAAGATGGCTCCAAGTTCTCATTTCTTGACCTTACCGATGTGCGCCAGGAGGCAGACCTATTCTCCGGCGTGTTCGCTTACGCCACGGGAATTGCAGGACTCAGTACCAATGGCACTCCCAGTGAATTTGCTTACAGCGCGGTGACCGGCAATTATTTCTCCACCCTCGGAGTGAAACCGCTGCTCGGCCGTGTATTCCTGCCGGCCGAGGGCGAGAAGCCAGGGGACCCCCTTCAAGTAGTTCTGGGTTACTCCTACTGGCGGAAAACTTTCAGTGAGGACCGGGCAGTCGTCGGCCGGCAGGTCCTCATCAATGGCAAACCGGCCACGGTCATTGGGGTCGCGCCAAAGGAATTTCATGGCACCTTCTTCGCCTTCGAGATGGATGGCTATCTGCCGCTGAGTTTCCTGACGCAAAGCCAAAACTCAAATGACTTCTGGTCCAATCGGGGTGATCGGGAATTGTTCGTGCTCGGCAGGCTGAAATCGGGCATCAGCCGGCATCGTGCACAAGCCTCGGTTGACGTGATCGCCAGGCGCCTGGCAGCGGAATACCCTTCTACGAACGACAAGTTCAAAATCCGGCTAATTCCCGAGCGGATGTCCCGGCCGGCTCCGTTTGTCTCCAGCTTCGTTCCCATAATCGCAGCTTTGTTCCTCGGATTGGCGGGGATGGTGCTGGTGCTGGCTTGCATCAACGTCGCCAGTATTCTTCTCGCCCGCGCGACTGCGCGCCAGCGTGAGATGGGCATTCGCGCCGCCCTGGGCGCAGGCCGCGTCCGGCTGATACGGCAGGTCCTCACGGAGAGTCTTCTTCTCGCCCTGCTGGGTGGGGCCTCGGGCGCGCTACTGGGAAAGTGGGCCATCGCAGCCACTGGTTCCTTTCTTCATTCGATCGTCACCACCTCATCCAACCTGGGCTACCGCATGGATTGCAGCTTCGACTGGAGGGTATTTGCCTACACGCTCGGAGCCGCAGTTCTCACCGGAGTGATTGCCGGTCTCTGGCCTGCTTTTCGCGCCGGCCAAACTGACATACTCACGACATTGCACGAAGGCGCGCGCGGGGCCTCCAGCGGATTGGAGAGACATCGCGTTCGCAGTGTGCTGGTTGTCGTGCAAGTCGCGTGCTCCCTGATGCTGCTGGTGGTCGCCGGACTGTTCGTGCGTAGTCTGAGCCATGCTGAGCGGATGTATCTGGGCTTCGATCCCGATCACGTCCTCAACGTCATGCTGGACCCGCGTCAAATTGGTTACAGCGATGCACGCAGCACAGACCTGTATCGGGATCTGGTAGAGCGCGTGCGAGCGATGCCTGGCGTGCAATCCGCCAGCGTCGCTTTTTCCGTGCCGATGTCATTCCCCGGACATTCGGATCCTCTCTATGTTGAAGGCCGCGCCGCTGTTCCTGGCGAGCAGCCCCCTAAAGTCTCATCCAACAGCATCGACCCTGGCTACCTTCGCACCATGCGCGTCCCCTTGCTGCAAGGCCGCGATTTCAGAGACTCCGACAATGAGAAAGCGCCTCTGGTAGCGATTGTGAACCAGGCCATGGCAAATCATTTTTGGCCGAACGAAGATCCTGTCGGCAAGCGCTTCAGCCTGAAAAGCGCCGGCGGTCCGTTCATCGAAGTGGTCGGGATTGCTCACGATGGGCAGTACTTCTTTCTCTCGCCGGATTCCTCTCCGTACTTTTATGTTCCCTTCGCGCAGAATCCGTCTGCGTTTGCGGCCCTCCAGCTTCGGTCTTTGATTCCGCCAGAGCTGCTGATTCAGAACGTGCAGCAGGAGATCAACAAGCTGGCTCCCGACCTGCCTGTAATTGATATCCACACCATGGACCAAACCGTGCATGGACTTGCCGGGATGTTCATTTTTCGTCTTGCGGCCGCGCTGGCTGCGACCATGGGCATCCTTGGCCTGGTCCTTGCGGTTGTGGGCGTCTATGGTGTGGTTGCTTTTTCGGTGACGCGTCGCACCCAGGAAATTGGAATTCGCATCGCGCTCGGGGCAGAGCGAGGCGACATCATTAAGCTGGTTTCGCGGCAGGGGTTGCGGCTGGTGATTGCAGGCGTTGCAATTGGCGTGGTCGTCGCATTGATCCTGACTCGCGCGATGGGCAAGTTATTGCTGGGGGTCAGCGCTGCCGACCCGGCGACATATGCCCTAGTTGCGGTCCTGCTGTCCGCGGTGGTCTTGCTCGCGTGCTACATCCCAGCCCGCCGGGCGACCGCGGTGGATCCCATGGTGGCGCTGCGGTGCGAATGAGAGAACAAATTCTGAGTCGGGAATACAAATGATCCAATTGAAAAACATCGAACGCAGCTACAAAACTGCAGCCGGACAAACCTGGGTCTTACGCCGCATCAATCTGGAAATTCAACAGGGCGAGTTCATTACCATCATGGGGCCATCCGGAGCAGGGAAGTCTTCGCTGTTGAATGTCCTTGCGTTGCTCGACGACCAATGGCAGGGCGAGTACTGGTTTCGCGAGCAGGCAGTCCACGAGCTGAAACGCAAACAGCGTGGCGAACTGGCCAAACGCAACATCGGTATGGTCTTTCAGAGCTATCACCTGCTTGACGATCTGACCGTCCGCGAGAACATCGACCTGCCGCTGTCTTATAAAGATGTTCCAAGCAACCGGCGGCAGAGCCTGGTGGCTGACACACTGGACCGGTTTCAGATCGTCGCCAAGAAAGACTTGTTCCCCAGCCAGCTTTCCGGAGGACAACAACAGCTGGTGGGAGTTGCCCGCGCGGTGATCCACAAGCCCGCGCTGTTGCTGGCCGACGAGCCTACAGGAAACCTGCACTCCTCTCAGGCCAAGGAAATCATGGAATTGTTTCGCGAACTGAACCAGCAGGGCACGACGATTGTTCAGGTTACCCACTCAGAGGTCAATGCGGCCTATGGTACCCGCACCATTCAACTGCGCGATGGCTGGATGGTCGGCGACACTGCGAACCCGGACCTAAAGCCGTATGAGGCGGTGAAGCAATGAAGGAGACCGCTCGCCGGCCTAATTTTCTGGTGCGCTGTGTGTCATGGCTCCTCATCGGACTCACCGCCACGGCTTCCGGGCAGACAAACACGTCCGTTCGCTTTGACATGCCCACATCGCATAATCCCTTCAGCGCCTATTCGGCAGATCAGGTTCCTCAGCCAGACCTGACGAATTCTCCGCTGCTCGGGCAATTGATTCGCGACGGCAAGCTGTATTTATCGCTGAAGGATGCCATCCGGTTGGCGCTCGAAAACAATCTCGATCTCGCCATCGCCCGGTACAACCTGCCGATCGCAAACATGGATATATTACGAACTCAGGCTGGCGGAATTTTCCGCGGCGTGAATGCCGGCGTGGTGCAGGGAACCCCGGGCGGCGGGGTTGGCGGCTTCGGCACTGGAGCTCCCGGAGCCGGAGCGGGTGGCACGACCGGCGGCGCAGGCGGAGCAGGTGCAGGCGCATCCGGATTGGTGCAGTCCACCTTGGGCACGGGCACTCCGGTCGCCTCCTACGATCCTTTAATCACCGGCTCGGTCGGCGCTGAGCACCAGACCACACCTCTGGCTAATCAACAAATCTACGGTGTGCCATCGCTGCAATCGAACACCGGACAGACAAGCGTTACCTACTCGCAGTCCTTTCCGACCGGAACTACTCTTAACGTCGAATTCAACAACAGCCGCCAGACCACGAACAGCCCGTTCTTCAATTTGTCTCCCGTGCTGAATTCGATGTACCGCTTCTCTTTCCAACAGCAGTTGCTGGCAGGATTCGGATTTGGGCCCAATCTGCGCTATCTGACAATCGCGAAGAATAATAAAAAGATCTCCGACATCGCCTTCAAGGATCAGGTGATCGCAACCATCACCCAGATCAGGAACATTTACTGGGACCTGGTGAACGCTTACGAACAGTCGCGGGTCAACGAGCAGTCGCTGGCGTTTGCCCAGCATTCCCTGGACAATGCGAAGAAACAACTTGAGCTGCAGAGCGTCCCCGCGATGGACGTGATGCGCGCAGAAGCTGAAGTGTCAAAGCGCGATCAGGATCTGACCGTGGCGCGCACCAGCCTGCAACTTCAGGAGCTGCTCATCAAAAATGCATTGACCAAGAGTCTTGATGATCCTGTCCTTGAGGCAGTGCCGGTAATACCTACGGACCGCCTCGACTCCGTCGAAACGCCGTCGGCTGAAGCGGTTCAGGACCTCATCGCCCAGGGATTGCGAGACCGGCCTGAACTTGCCGAATCTGATGTTGACCTGGCGAACCGGCAGATCAGTGGAAGAGCGGCGCGCAATGCGCTGTTGCCATCGCTGGCACTGGTCGGGTTCTACGGCGGATCAGGACTGGCGGGTCCGTTGAATCCAATCTACAACCTCCCGACTCCGAATTCCTCGAACGTGCCCATAGACTACTCTGGAGCCCTGGCGAATGCCTTTAATAACTCGTCCCCAGACTATTACATCGGCTTGAGTCTAAATATCCCATTGCGGAATCGTGTGGCCAAGGCCGATCAGTACCGCTCCGAACTGGAATACCGGCAGGCGGAGTTGCGCCGCGAGCAACTGAGAAAGCAGATTCGCATCGAGGTTCGGAACGCGCAATATGCTTTGGAACAGACCGGAGCGCGAGTTGGGGCGGCTCGAAAGGCGCGGGACCTGGCGCAACGCACGTTTGAGATCATGCAGAAGGAGCAGACGCTGGGCGCGGGGTCGACTTTCCAGACCATGACCGCCCAGCGCGACCTTTCCATCGCCGAACTGGACATGGTCACCGCCATGACTACCTACGAAAAGGCAAAAGTCGAACTCGATCGTGCAACTGGCAGCACTTTGGAACATAATGGAATCAGGGTGCAGGACGCAGAAAACGGCACCATCGCCAGTCAGAGCCCTTAGCCCATGCCAAGCTCAACCAAAGCGGGGGAGACTGAGCTTTCCGCCGGGTTGGCGCAAGGCGCATCCCAAGCTCCCCGCATTCTAGCCGCAGACGACCAGCAGCATATTCTCGAGGCCATTGAGCTCCTGCTAAAGCCGCAGGGATACAAAGTTGACGTTGTTCGCTCTCCGGAACTCGCCCGCGACGTCCTCGCGAATTCTTCCTACGATGCTGTGCTGATCGACCTGAACTACACGCGGGACACCACATCTGGACAGGAAGGCCTGGGTCTGCTTTCAGAAATTGTCGCGATGGACAGCACGCTCCCTGTGATCGTCATGACGGCCTGGGGCAACGTGGACCTGGCGGTTGAAGCCATGCGCCGGGGAGCACGGGATTTTATCCAGAAACCGTGGGAGAACGAGCGGCTGCTCTCCATTCTGCGAACCCAGGTCGAACTTCATTGTGCCCTACAGCGGGCGGAACGGCTGGCCGCGGAAAACCGTCTGCTGAGTGTGCCGGGTCGCCCTGAGTTCATTGCCACGGCCCCGTCAATGATCCCGGTGTTGGAAGCCATCACTCGCTTCGCTCCATCAGATGCGAATGTCCTGATCACCGGCGAACACGGGACTGGTAAAGAAATCGTGGCTCGGACGATCCATGTTTTATCGCCGCGGGCTTCGCGTCAGCTGGTCGCGGTCAATACCGGCGGCTTAGCCGAAGGTGTTTTTGAAAGTGAACTGTTCGGCCACGTGAAGGGCGCCTTCACGGACGCCCGGACGGACCGCATCGGCCGCTTCGAATTGGCTGACGGGGGCACGATTTTTCTTGACGAGATCGGCAACGTGCCCATGCGACAGCAACCCAAATTGCTGCGCGTGCTGGAGTCGGGAGAAATCGAGCGCGTGGGCTCGTCCCGCTCCAAGCGAATTGATGTGCGGCTCATCTCCGCGACGAATTCGGATCTCCAGGCTGCCTGTCAGGCCGGCCAGTTTCGCGAAGATCTGTTGTTCCGGCTGAATACGGTTGAAATCCACCTGCCACCCTTGCGTGAACGCCGCGAGGACATTCCGGTTCTCGCCCTGCACTTCCTGTCACACTACGCCTCCCGCTATCGTCGCGCGATTCGAGGATTCGATCCCGCAGCCTTGCAGTCATTGATGCAGTATTCCTGGCCCGGCAATGTTCGCGAGTTGGAGCATACGCTGGAACGATCTGTCCTCATGTGCCGCAGCGAACAAATCCAACTCGCCGACCTTGGATTGAGTCTGCAGAAGCCACAAGCGCAAAACCTTGAGGAACTCAGCCTCGAATCGGTGGAGACGATCCTGATCCGGAAGGCCCTGCAGCGGTTCCACGGCAACGTAAGCCAGGCCGCCGAAGCACTTGGCCTGAGCCGCGGCGCGCTGTATCGCCGAATGGAAAAATATGGGCTTTAGCCCGGCCGATGGGAAAAGGTCCGGGCGCAGGAAACCGAATCGGGCGCCTTTTGAACGCCGCATTATTCGTTCAGCTCTTTGGCTTGCTGTCCCTGGACTGGTAGTCAGCGGCGTCTTGATCTGGCTTCAAGACTGGACCCTTGAATCAAAGCTGGCCCTCCTCTTCGCCGAGCTGGTGGTCTGCGGATTGATCGTCGCCGCCATTCACGATCAGATTATTCGTCCGTTGCAGACCTTGGCCAACGTCGTCGGTGCGCTGCGGGAAGAGGACTATTCCTTTCGCGCTCGGATGGCGGTTCCCGACGATGCACTTGGGGAGCTGTCTCTCGAAGTCAACATGCTGGCCGACCTGCTGGCAGAACATCGCATCGGAGCGATTGAAGCGACTGCGCTCCTGCAGCGTGTCGTCGAAGAAGTGGACATTCCACTCTTTGCTTTCGATCCGAGCGAAGCCCTGCGGCTGGTGAACTCTGCCGGTGAAAGACTTCTTCAACAGGCTTCTCCCAGACTGCTCGGCAAGACGGCAGCCGACCTCGGACTAAAGGCGTGTCTTTCCGCCGAGAATGCCTCCATCGTCCCCTTGCACTTCAACAGCGACGCGCGCTGGTTTGTACGGCGAAGTTCGTTCCGGCAGCGGGGAATACCGCACACGCTGGTCGTGCTCTCCGACGTGAGCCGGGCTTTGAGGGAGGAAGAGCGGCGGGCCTGGCAAAGCCTGATTCGCGTGATGGGTCACGAATTGAACAACTCGTTGGCGCCCATCAAGTCAATCGCCGGGAGCCTGCATGCGCGGCTCTCTGGAACTGCACTACCCGCGGAGGAGCGCGAGGACTTCGAGCGCGGATTGGGCATCATCGAAGCTCGTGCCGCGTCCCTCAACCGCTTCCTTCAAGCCTATCGGCAACTGGCGCAGATGCCGCCGCCGGTTCTCAAGAAATCCACTCTTTCGCCGTTAGTGACGCGGGTAGCTGGGCTGGAGACCCGCATTGAAGTCAAAGTGATCCCTGGACCCGAGGTGACCGTGATGGCAGATCCGGATCAACTCGAGCAGATGTTGATCAATCTCGTGCGCAACGCGGCGGAGGCTGTGCTGGAAGGCTCGCCTTCCGTAAAAAGCCCAAACGCAGCCGACTCCAGTCCCACCAACGGGTTCCAGCCGAGCGTTATCATCAGCTGGAAGCTGCTCGATAAAAATGTGGACTTGACTATCGACGATAACGGTCCCGGCCTGCTGAATCCGAGCAACGCGTTTGTTCCGTTCTACACGACAAAACCTTCCGGTAGCGGGATCGGTCTTGTTCTTTCCCGTCAAATCGCGGAAGCGCACGGCGGTTCCCTCGAACTTACGAACCGTCCCGACGAACGGGGTTGCAGAGTGAGAGTGATTCTGCCGCGGCCGGCGTAGTAGTGGCGGCAAGAATCAGGGATCGGCTCCGGTCCGTCAAGGCAGGCTTAAACGCGCTAGGTGTTGGAGCGGAAGGCCGTAACCGCGTCTTCGTCACTTTCGTATGACTTGAAGACCGTGTTCAGTCTCGTCCGTTGCAGCAATTCAGCCACGCGCCGGTTAGGACGAACCAGTTTGATCTCACCGTGCCGGCTCCGGGTTGACGCCAGGACCGCAACCAGCGTACCCAATCCACCGCTATCGATGTAGTCGATTCGGCCGAGGTTCACGACAATCTGTCGGGTTCCCAGGAGGATGTTTCTTACTCTCTCGCGGAAGGCAGCAGTCTCGTCGCCAAACACAAGGCGTCCAGCGCAGTACAGAATGACCACGTCGCCCGAAATGTCTGTCTGCATCTTTAGCGGCATATGAAGATGAAGAGGCACATGTAGGCGCGGCCTCGCAGACAACAGTGCGAGGAGCAATCAACGAAATGCTTCAGATGAAGCGTCGTCGGTCACCCATTCTCGAACTTTGCTGAGGAGCCCCAAGCCTTGGTAGGCAATGTTAGGAAGGTGGCCAACCAAAGTCAATCGGGGCGAATGGCCTCAAAAACCAGACGCTGCGTCCACCTCGTGACGGGGTTTCCGAAATTCCGCAGGAAACCCCTCACTGGTTCCGTGTTCATTCAAAGAAGTGGGCAATTTTCTATTCATCTTCTTTCTCCTTGGAATTCCGGTGATTCAAAGTCCTAAGAAATCCACTTCTTAATTTCCCTTGATGCATTTTGTTTCATAAGTGCAATGCCCGTTCCAGTTAATGCAAAAGAGACGCCAATCGCAAATGCTTGAGGGGTGAGAAGTTAGGCGGACGAAACAATTTTAGGCGTCGGGGATTCCCGAAATTTCGTGAGAGAGGATAGCTGGTCCGACGGGTCGCGTGTTGTACAATCTGCCCACTTCGGAGGTTTCTTTGGAGGCTCAGCCCCTGCTCGCACTCGCCGCCCGCGTGCCCGGCGACCACCGGACAGAGAGCGTGCCTGACGCCATCGTTCTACGTCTGCGATGTCTGCTTCCTGCGTGCTGAGTGCCCTGACCAGGCACACAACCCCGATAACGGGTGCACCCACCACGGTGCTGCCGAACCTGCGGTGGTTACGGAAAGCGGCGGATCGGTTTCGAGAAAAGAGCATCGATTGTCACAACCGATGGATAGGAATATAATCCCGCTCCAGCAGTAACGTGTTTTTCCTTCCCCCGGCCTGACTCAGTGACGACTAATCCAGTTTTTTCAGGAGCATTTCCGAAGATAGAAGATAAAGGGAAACCAGAGGCAGAACGACGAAGTGTCGGAGACGGAACTCAAAGCCAGTCGCGGGTGCATTGGGGATAAGGCCGAGTCCACCGATAGGAACCATTAAGATCGGGGTAACAATTCTCCGAAGGGCCCCAACAGGACGCTTACAAATATAAGACGTTCACAGGAGGAGTAATATGTCTGATCCAAAACAGCCAAACGAAATCTCCGATCACGAACTGGACAACGTGCAGGGCGGCAACCGCATTGACCCGATTACCAAATTGCCGGGTTATACCGGTCCCAAGTTGCACGTTCCCGATGGCTCGATTGCCCAGGGCGATACCCTCGACAATACTCTGACCGAAGACAACCTACCCTAACCCACACATTCAAGGAACGACCAATTTCGGCAGAGACACAAAAACCCTCCACGTGGTTCAAAGGCGTTGCCAACGACGCCTTTCCCACGGCGGAGGTTTTTGCCTGAGTAGTGCGACATACCAAATCCCGGGGCTGTGACCCAAGATCTCGATCAGCAAGGGCTGCACAGGAACAGGCCCGCAAAGATGTGTACCGCTGCATCTGAAATCGCTAGGGCTGATCAAATTGTGCCGCAGTGGTTCTGAAGGACCGCTGCGTAAGTTCATCGAGAGATTTTGTTCGCAGCTCTTGCGAAAGAACTTCGATCCCCCACGGGCCCTGATAACCGATCTTTCGCACACACTCAATGAAGCTCCTGATGTCGAACTCTCCTTCGCCGCACAGTCTGCGGTGGTTGATGGTGTCTTCGTGGAGGCTCCAGGGAGCTTCGAACGTGCCATCGTTCAGTTCCACGCTGACCAGGAACTTCAACGGAATGCGACCGAGTTTGTCGTAAGGGATCTTCAGCTTCACGATATGCCAGAGATCCAGGACAATGCCCCCATTGCTTGCCCCTGCGCCCTCGACCATGGCGACGGAATCCTCAAGAGTGTCCAGCATGGCGAAGGGCATGAGTTCGAAACCAATTCTGGTGCCATGTTCTGCCGCTTCCGCGCATAGTGTGGAGAATGCTTCAATCAAGCGGGGCATGGGAGTTTTTTCACGGAAGAAGTCGCCGACTTTTACGTGGCGCGCCTGCAGCGCTTCGGCAGCAGTCAGCAACATTTTCTTGCGCGCGTCGGATTGCTTCTTTCTTTCGCCCTCCAGAAACCAGTCAGTCAGGAATTCGAGTTCAACGTGCCGGATCCCGTTGTCGTCGAGGATGTGCTTGATCTCTTTGAGGCTTCGGCGTTTCAGAATGTGTTCCAGGTCCGCGTGCCAGATTCCGATTCCTTTGAAACCAGCTCTGGCGGCGGACTCTACCCGATCCTCGAAATCGAATGGGCTGTACTCCTGGTCGGTGTGGGGAATGCCGGCTGAGATGGTCCAGTAGGAGGCGAGTAGGTCGGGGCTCATGGTGAAGTCTCGTGGTCGGTCGTCCGACGGTTCAGTGATTCGGGAAAGCCGCGCCCGCCATCAGGCGGCCACCGCGTCATGGGCCAGCACCGACTTCACCGCCTGCACGATCTTTTCCTCGTTCGGCAGGATGAAATTTTCCAGCGGTTCGCTGTAGGGGACTGGCGTGTCCAGCGCAGTCACCATCTTCACCGGTGCGCGAAGGTACTCGAAGCCTTGCTCGGCAACTTCGCCGGCGATAACCACGGCCGCGGACGAATGGCGCGGCGCCTGGTCAACTAAAACCAGCCGGCCTGTCTTCCTAACTGAGGCAAGGATGGTGTTGATGTCGAGCGGGGCCAGAGTGCGCGGATCGATTACTTCCGCACTGATGCCTTCTTTCGCCAGGTGCTCGGCCGCAGCCAGCGACTTCTTGACCATCCATCCGGTTGCGACAATGGTGACGTTGGTACCGGGGCGCTTGATGTCCGCAACTCCCAGAGGAATGACGTACTCGCCGTCGGGTACTTCGCCTTTGTCGAGCGTCAGCATGTAGTGATGGAGATAGACGACAGGATTGTCGTCGCGAATGGACGCCGCCATAAGGCCCTTGGCATCGGCGGGCGTAGACGGGACCACGACTCTCAGGCCGGGAATTCCCATCAGCGCGTGATAAATGCAATTCGAGTGCTGTCCGGCCCAGCCGGCGGCGAAACCGAAGCCCGCCTTGAAAACGACCGGCACCTTCACCTGGCCACCCGACATGTAGCGCAGGCGGGGAGCTTCGTTGATTACCTGGTCGAACGCGACCAGCATGAATTCGCTCATCCATAGCTCCACAATCGGGCGCAGGCCGGTCATGGCAGCACCGATGCCAATTCCGATCTCGGCGGTTTCGGAAATGGGCGCGATGCGGACACGGTCCTTGCCGAATTTTTTGAGCATTGGATCGCGCTCGGTCATGGCCATATTCTGGCCATACATCACTACACTCGAGTCGCGTTGCATTTCCTCTGCAATGGCTGCTGAGATCGCGTCAACGTACATCATTTCCCGCGCCATATCTCCTCCTATGCGTAGACGAAATTGACTGCTTCTTCGGGCGCCGGCAAAGGGCTGGTCAGCGCGAACTGAACCGCGTCGTCGACTTCGGCGCGGGCTGCGGCATCGATGCGCGTAGCTTCGGCCGAGGTCAGCACTTTTTCTTTTAGCAACCTGGCGCGGAATTGAACGACCGGATCTTTGGCCTTCCACTTGGCGAATTCTTTCTTGTTGCCATACACCGAGATCGCCTCGTGGTCGGGGAACTGAGTTGGCAACGGAGGCACGGTGATGACATTGCCGTGGGCGCTGAGGCGATAGAACTTCGATTCGATCAGGCTGGGTCCCTGCCCGGCTCGTGCGCGCTCCGCCGCCTTGGCAATCACCTTATGCACCGCAACCGGATCGGTGCCATCGACCGTAACGCCGGGTATGCTGAAGGCCTCGGCTTTCTTGGAGAGCGGATCGCCGGCCATGGCGTTGGCATCTTCCAGGATGAAGTGGGTGTAGGCCTGATACTGATTGTTCTCGAGAACGTACACCACGGGCAACTTCCAGATGGCCGCCATATTGACCGACTCGAAGAACGCGCCCTGTTTTGACGCGCCGTCTCCGAAAAAGCAATAGACGATCTGGCCAGTCTTCTTTACCTGCGCGGTGAGCGCGGCGCCCGTGGCGTGGGCAATGCTCTGGCCGATGATTCCCGAGGTCCCTGGAAAATGATGGGCGGGGTCGGCGAGGTGCATGGAGCCGCCAAAACCGTGGCACAGGCCGTCTTTACGGCCGTAGACTTCCGCCATCATGTTGCGCATTGGCGAACCCAGAACAATTGGATAACCATGGCAACGATAACTGGGCATCACCAGGTCAGCCGGGTTACGAGTCGAAAGCGCGCCTACGATGCTGGCTTCGGCCCCGTCGCCGAGATGCGAATGTCCGCGGATGACTCCGGGGTGCTCGATGAAGGTCCTTTTGACCGCCTCTTCGAACTCCCGGATTCGCACCATCTGCGTGTAGACCCAGATAAGACGGTCTTTTCCGAGCTTGCTATTTTTTGACTTTGCCGCTTTTCGGCTTGCGGGCTTTGGCATGGCTGACTCCTTTGTTCCGCGATTGGGTGGGGGCGTCCTTCGGTGCGCCAATCTGGCACAGCGGATCACCCACCGGCACTTCGGCAGTTTTCTGCGCAATTATCTTCAGCAAAACTCCCGCTGCCGGAGATTCCAGTTCGTAGCTGACTTTTTCGGTTTCCAATTCAACAAGCGGGTCTCCCAGCTTGATGGCATCGCCTTCCCGCTTCAGCCAGCGCACCACGACCGCCTTCGTGCTGGTGACTCCTCCGGATTTCGGGACTATAACGGTGGTTACGATGATTCCTCCTTGATCAAACGTCGGGACGGTAAATACTGCAAGCTTGAATCACTGTCAAGCCGGAAGTCGACTGTCTTCCTGAGCAGTCATTTACCGCCGTAAGCCTTGTCGGGCCTTTAGTCCGGCCTTTCCAATATCGTTACCGCGCAGGCGGCAAAGTCGTTGCCGATGAGGCCGCCGCCATTTTCCGCGAGACCGATGCGCGCGTTGGGAATCTGCATCCCGCCGGCTTCACCGCGGAGCTGCAGACAGAGTTCATTGAGCATCATGAGCCCGGTAGCTCCGATGGGGTGACCTCTGGAGACCAATCCTCCAGACGGATTCACCGGGATTTCACCATCGCGCTGGGTCGCGCCGGACGCGGTGAATGGGCCGCCTTGCCCGCGCGCGCAGAAGCACAGATCTTCGACCATGTGGATCTCGGCGAAAGAAGTCGCATCATGCAGTTCGACTACATCGATATCTTTGGGCGTGAGTCCGGCCATTTGATATGCCCGCCGGGCAGCGAGGACGGAGGCGCGATCGTCTTCCCAAGAGGCCCGCATGCGCCCGGAGGCAATCGCGTGTCCTCGCACTCGTATGGCGCGGGCACGAATGTCAGGGCTGAGGGTGCTGAGGAAAGAACGCGAGCAGAGCAGGGCCGCGGCCGCGGCGTCTCCAATCGGGGCGCACATGGCACGAGTGAGCGGGTCGCTTATCATGCGGTCCGCCAGGACAGCGTCTACGTCCATCGGAAAGCGATATTGGGCGCGGGGGTTATTTACGGAATTGGTGTGGTTCTTGGCAGCGGCGCTGGCGATCTGCCCCGCCGTGGTGCCGTAGCGCGCCATGTGCGTCTTCGCCCATAACGCGTAAATGTCAATCGCAATTGAGCGATCGGGGCTCTGCTCGAACTTTGTTCCCACACTACAAGCCATTTCACGGTACAGATCTCGCCATGCTTCCGGGTCCAGATAGTCGGTGCCCTTTTCCAGACGAACGAAGAATTCCGAGCGGCGGCTGGGGTCGTACATTTTTTCCATGCCGATGGCGAGAGAAAGTTCGCACTGGCCTGAGAGGATGTCTTTCCACGCTCCATTCACAGCCAAGCTGGCACTGGCGCAGGCTGCCTCTACGTTCGTGGTCGGCACACCTGCGGGCAGGATGCCATCTTCCACCAGCGGCATGAGGCAGACTTGGCCTCTGACGTTAGGCTGTCCCCAGAAGTCGAGCATCATGTTGCTGAACCAGATATGTCCAATGGCGGAGCCGTCAAGCCGCGCATCTGCAAGCACGCCGGCGTAGGCGAGGCGCACCAGGTCTTTGGGGGAAAGATCGAGGAAACGGCCGGCCGCCGTGCTGTAGCTGGCGATGATAAAAACGTCATCGGGCATGAAATTAGCTTCTGGCTTCTGGCTTCTAGCTCCTGGCTTCTGGCCTTTACGTTCCAAGCCAGGAGCTAGGAGCTAGAAGCCTTTAATGGACCTGCCGGTCTGCTCCCGCCCAGTAGGGTTGGCGGATCGCCTTTCGGTCGAGCTTTCCCGCGGGCGTTTTCGGAAGCTCTGTCCAGAACTCGACTGACTTCGGCGATTTCACGCCGCCGAGCCTGGTTTTGCAGTGCACAATTACAGCCTCTTCGCTGAGCGTTTCACCTTGCCGAAGTACGACGACGGCTTTGACCGCTTCTCCCCAGTGGTCGTCAGGAACGCCGATCACCGCGCATTCCTGCACCGCGGGCAACGCCATGATCCCGGCTTCGACTTCCGCACAAAACACGTTGAAACCACCGGAGATGATCATGTCTTTCTTACGGTCAACGATGTAGACGTAGCCGTCTTCATCGATGTAACCAACGTCTCCCGTGTGGTGCCAGTTGTGAGCGTGAATTTCGGCCGTTGCTTCCCGCATGTTGTGATACCCCGCGGTTACCAGGCTGCCGCGCGCGACGATCTCACCGATCTGGCGAGGAGGGAGAATCTGGCCGCCTTCGTCCATAACAGCGAGGCGCACCGCCGAAGTGGCTCTTCCGCAGCTGCGCAGGCGCTCGGGGTGATCGCCCGCGGCTGCAGCGGCCAGGGTCTTGGCATCCAGGAAGGTGAGCAACATTGGCGCCTCGGTCTGGCCATAGGATTGGCACATGCAGGGTCCAAAGATCTCCACGCCTGTCTTGAGCTTATCGGGTGAGACCGGCGAGCCGGCGAGCAGAAACACGCACAGGCTGGAGTAGTCGAATTGGCTGACTTCCGGGCAAGCCAGCAGGGAGTAAAACGCAGTGGGCGGCAGAAAGAGATGTGTCACCCGGTAACGCTCGATGCTTTTCAGAACTTGCAGCGCGTCGAAGCCGGGCATCACAACATTCGTTCCTGTAATCGCGAACATGGTGAAAGCGACGACGCCCGCGGCATGGGAGAGCGGGGCGGTGCAGAGACACACTGGCGGTTGATCGGACTTCCAGTAGTGGCAGGCCATTTCGGTCATGGTTCCCCACGCCAGATTGGTCACGCGCACACCCTTGGCGGGGCCGGTGGTTCCACCGGTCGGCACCAGGCCCATGAGGCGATCGATATTGCCGCGGGTATCGGCCCAATCGTGATCCTTCACGTTGGCCCCTTGCTCCATAAACTGTTCCAGCGAAGGATTCTCACCATCCTCGCCGTCGATGCAGACCAGTTGCCGCAACGACGGCACGTTGGCCTTCAATTGCGGAACGTTCTCTTTGGTATGGCTGTCATAAAAAAGCCACGCCGTCTCTGAATAGTTGAGGTATTCAATGTTGGCCTCGGCGGCGCTGCGGAAGTTCACCGGCACCCACACGCCGCCCGCGCGCAGAATGCCTAACATGCAGAAGAGGACTTGGGCGTGATTGTGCGAGTATATGGCGGCCCGCTGCTCTCCACGCATGCCATTGGCCCACAGGGCGCGGGCAATCCGCTGGCTGATCGACTGTAGCTCCCGATACGAATAGCGGCGTTCACCGTCGAGAATGGCCGTCCGGTCGGGACTGGTGTCGGCGCTCTTGTCGAAATAATCGATGGCACGCATGGGCGTGGAGAGATGTTGTCCTTTGTGCGCCGGAGTCTGAAGCAGCGGCTGCGCTCTATGAAGTCAGCCTGACTTTCGCCAACCCATGGCTTTCCACAGCGCGCAGCACTTCTCGATGGCCAAAAGCTTCGGCGGCCGAGGCAAATCCGACTTTTCGCGGCTTGGCATGCACCAGGTTATGCGCGGCAAAAGCCTGAATCAGGCCCGTCTGGCGATAGCAGCACGTGCCGAATATGACGCACTGCACGAAATCCGTGGTGCCGCGGCCGACCACGACGTCGATGGTGCGATGATCGTGCACATTTTCGCGCGGAGGCGTCGCGCCCTGCACCGCATTCGCCATCTCGGCGAGTTTCTTCTCGCGCTCCACTTTCGGCAAGGGGCGGATCTGCTCTTCGAACAGCTTTTCGGTTGCGGCGACGTTCTCCATGATCTGCCGGTCGAGCAAGCCTCCCATGGAGCGCACATTCGCCACCTGCGGGTGGTTCTTGAACCACAACGGTTGGGGGAAGCCGCCCCACGCCAGGGCTAACTGCGTGGGTAAATATCCCGGCACCGCCACATCGTAGCGAGTGGCGCGCGGCCAGGGCTTGAGTTGGTTTTGCTCCAGGTAGTATGCGTCGGTCTGGATCACCGCAAAAATGGTTTGCGTAGAACCGAAAGTAGGATTGCCCTTGAACATCGTGACCGTTTCCAGGGTATCGACGGCACTCGATTCAAGGCAGAGCCGCGCTGCGGCGTCACTCATCGCCGACATAAACGCGGTTCCCGGAGCGGCCAGCAACCCGCGCTCGGCAAAACGGCAGCCCCACTTCTCCGCCACTTCGCGCGCCCACGCCTGCTCGCCGCCGATATCAACGTAGTGGCAACCCGCCTGTAACGCCGCCTCGATGACGCCCGGGCCGTTGTAGATAAATGGTCCTACCGTGTTGCAAACCACCTTGGCCCCGGAGAACAGTTTGACCAGATCATCCACCGAACTGCTGGTTTCGACGACCTCGTAATCCGCAGTTTCGATGCCGGGAACGTGCGCCATGACCTCTTCGGTCTTGGTCTTGTTTCGTCCCGCGGCCATAAAGGGGAGGTGATATTCGCGCAAAAACTCGGCCACCAGCCGCCCGGAAAAACCGCTGGCGCCGTAGATCACTACTGGTCGCTTGCTCATTTCCTGTTGCTCCGAATCGCTTTGTCCCGGAGCCGGCTAACTCATTTCCGGCCTTTGTCTTGAGTCCTGTCCCCAGCCCGCGGGCGGCAAAAGCCCGCAGATTCTCCTGCTGCGGCGGAGGCAATTCTAGGCTAAAGTATCTTTAATGCTAGTAGGTACATTTTTGTAACCTGGTCGCCTTGTGGAGGCTTTCCATGGAAACATTTCAGTGTTCGGTCAAGCTCACGGCAGACATCATCGGAGGCAAGTGGAAACCGCTGATTCTGTTTTACCTGGAAAGCGGGACGAAGCGGTTCAGCCAACTCCAGCGTTTGATTCCAGGGATGACTAAGAAAATGCTGACGCAGCATCTGCGCGAACTGGAAAGAGACGAAATCATACGGCGCAAAGTCTATGCCGAAGTTCCGCCCCGGGTGGAATATTCGCTGACGAAACACGGCGAGAGTCTGAAGCCGATTTTGAAGTTGATGTCAGCGTGGGGCACAAGGCATCGCGCTCGCTACGGGGTACCCAAGCATGTGGCCCCGAAGCCAGCGCCCGAACCAACCTCGCTGGAGCGGCCACCGGTGCTCGACAAACCCGGCTTAACCGGCGGCGAGGCGCCTGTCAGAGTGGCCAGATAGATAATGCGGTGTCCCAAAGAATCTGCTGCCTGGATTTTTCACCCAGCGGCAAAGCGCAAAAATCTTCCACATTCTTGCGCATCTCCGGGACAGCCGGTCCCGGCCAATCGGTTCCGAACATGGATTTGTAAGCGATTTCTTCCAACCGCGGAAAATATCTCAGCAGGCTCTTGGGCGGGATGCTGCTGATGTCGAGAAACATGTTGGGGTGGCGGCGGAGCAGGAAAAACGCAGTATCCATCCACAGCGGGCGCCCCCCGTGCGCCATGATGATTTTCAGCTTGGGGAAGTCCACCGCGACATCGTCCAGATACATCGGATCGCCATAGCGGTTTCGTGCGCCCTCGAAGATTGACGTTCCGGTGTGGAATATTATCGGAAGCCCATTGGCTTCAGCGGCGCGGTAGATGACCTCGAGTTCCTTGACTCCGTTCAAATAATCGTTGGGAAACAGAAGCTGGTGAGGCGGATGCAGCTTGATCGCGCGTATTTTGAGGCGCAGAAACTGCTCCACTTCAGCCATGATGTTTTGCGATTGGCGAGGATGAAGTCCGCCGCAGGAGATGAGGCGGCGGGGATTTTCTTTTGTGTAGTTGGCGACCCACTCGTTGATGGTGGGAGTGAATCCGATGAAGTCCGGTGCGACGTAGTTGATGAGCACAGCTCGTTCCACGCCCGCCTCATCCAGATACTTAAGCAGCGACGTGGGAGAATGGCCGAAATCTGCAATCTGTTCGAAATTCGGGCGGTTGCGCTTGATCAGTTCGAGCGCACCCGAATGCAGCATCTCCATGGGATGGATATGAATATGGCAGTCGGTGATCAAATGAGCGTTTCTCCGTCTTGATCTTTTACCGAGGACTCTGCCCGGCCCCTCGTATTTTCATCGGCCATCAGCCGAAGCGTAAATACCGCGAAGAAATACATTGCCGATCTCGCGGGCTACAGTCGCTGCATCGCCGTCCACACGCCGGTTATACCAGGTGTGGATCCAGTTCATCATTCCAAATAGGCACAGGACCACAGCCCGGGAGTTGAACTCGAGCTTCTTTGCCAGCTTGAGTTCCTCGATCAGATCTGCGCAGCAATGATAGTACTGACGTTTGAGCATTCGAATCTCGGCTCCCAGAACGCCTTTCAGAACATCATCTTCGTGGGAGAGCACCTTCATGGCTTTGGGCTTGGCCAGGAAATAGGCCAGATGGTTCGAAATGAAGATGCGTAAACGCTTTTCCGGATCCGACTCGGCTTTGAGATTCTCCTTCAGTCGCTCCATCACGGAAGTGAAGAGATGCTTCTGGATCAGATATAAGAGCTCGTCCTTCGACTGAAAGTAATAGTAGAGTCCCGCGAGGGACAAGCCGGTGGCGCGTGAGAGATCGCGAATGGAAGCGCCTTCATACCCCTTCTCGTAGAAGATAGCTGTAGCATGGTTGAGAATGCGGGAAAGCTGGCGGTCGAAGCGGGAATCTGCCCGGAAGGGTGCCGACGCCATTGAGTAAGCTGTAGCCATGTCTATCGAACGTTCGTCCGTTTAAGGCATCGTTGACGAGGC
>CAWDFF010000042.1:0-496878 GCA_963801545.1 Terriglobia bacterium
TTTCAGAGGGCCTGATCTGGACCCGCGGCCGTCACATCATTCACCTGGGCTTCCAGTACTGGCGAATGCGTGAAAACTCGGCCTACTCCGGAAACGACGGAGTGCTAGGACATTTGAACTTCGCCAACGATCAAACCTTGTCCGATGCCGCCAACTTCTGGCTGGGCCTGGTGTCCACCGGAGCACGCCAGGGCGCTGGTCAGGAATGGGGAATGCGCGGCGATACCTACGCCGCCTACGTCCAGGACGACTGGCGCGTTACCAGCAACCTGACGGTCAATATCGGCCTGCGCTATGAAGATCACACTCCCTGTACGGAAATTCACAATCGCATGGTGAATTTCGGATTGTTCACTGGAGCAATCGAAGTTGCCGGGCAGGGCGGCAACAGCCGCGCGCTGGTCAACTCCTACAACGGAATTGGCAACGACCAGCCGCGAATTGGATTTGCCTGGACCCCAGGTTTTCTGGGTGGAAAAGCGGTGGTTCGTGCCGCCTACTCGGTGTCTTCCTACATGGAAGGGATGGGCTCCAACCTTCGCATGAGCCAGAACCGACCATTCGTTCCGGCCGTCTCTTCAGTCACTGACACCAATTCCACGACAGGCTTTGGGCCGCCTGCTCCACTTTGCGGACGGGGCTGGCCTTGAGTGGAGTTACAGACGGCGTGCAGATCTCCCCGGGATCCGAACCTCAGGCCGGCCAGCGTGCAGCAATGGAATCTTTCAGTCCAGCAACAGCTGACCCACGATACGACCCTTCAGGTCGGATACGTCGGCCAGCGCGGCGCTCACCTGGTGGTGCCAGAGATTATTACGCAACGTATTTTGGCCGCCCCAGGTTCCTGCCCTCCCACCACTCCGCCCTCTCCCTGCGTCGGAACTCCCGGACCATTTTTCGCGGGAAGTCCGCCCTCAGGGACGAGATCAGCGGCGGCGCGAACTTTACCGGTTTGCCGGCAGCCTTGGCGACCTTCTCCGGGGCCAACCAGGCCTACAACGCACTGCAGGCGGTTCTCGGCAAACACGTCTCTCCGACGTTTGGAGGGTCAGGTGGCGTACACCTACTCGAAGTGCATGACTGACGCAACGGGATACTTCGGCGGCGGTTGGGGTGGCACGCAAACCAGTCTGCCGGCATCGTTCTGGCAGAACATCTACGATCGCAAGGCGGAATGGGGACCCTGCTACTTCGATCAGACCCACATTCTTTCCGCCTACGCCAACTACCAGCTGCCCTTCGGCCACGGCAAGAGGATGGGCGCGAACATGAATCGCGTCGCCAATGCAGTCGTGGTGGTTGGGAGTCAGCCCGATCATTACTTGGCACAGTGGCAACGCCATGACGGCAGGTTGGCGTTTTTGACAACTCTGGAACCGGCGGCACGGTTGTTTTGGAAGGTTCGTCGACTCGGACTGCGGCGGCGCGCCCAGCTATCCCAAGACCGATCCCTGACCGGATCCACACCGGCATTCAATGGGTTGATCCGGGCGCGTTCACGGTGCCTGCGCTGAACACCTTCGGCGATTGCCACAACGGTTCGGTTCGCGGACCTACGCTGGCCCAGGTCGATCTGGGTGTTCACAAGGAATTCGCCATCAGTGAAACTAAGGGATTCGAATTCCGCTCGGAGTTCATCAACCTGTTCAACCATCCGATTCTCAATGCGCCGAACATGCTGTTGGGCTCCACTTTCGGCCAGATCACGACCGGACAAGGAGAACGAAACATTCAGTTCGCTCTGAAATTCCACTTTTGACCGTTGTATGATTGGGCAGGCGTCGCTTCGGCGCCTGCCCGTTTTTTATGCCTAGATACTTCTTCCCGGCGCTTTTCCCTCCGCTCCCTTTTTTCTCTGTGGACTTCTCTGTCTCGCGTCTGCGCAGGTTCCAGAAAAAGCGGTTGCAGAAAACGGTCGTCAAGAAGGCGCCCGCGGCTGACTCCTCGTCCTCTGCAAAACAAGCGGTGAATCTGGCGAAGACAGGCCACTGCAAGGAGGCCCTTCCTGGGCTAAAGAAAGCTGCCCAGCACGGCGCCGACTCGGCTTTGAAGCGTGATGCCGGCTTCGCAGGCGTGCGCTGTGCCATGGCTACGGGTGAGAGCGAAGCGGCGGTCGATTTCCTCCGTTTTCTGAACCGTGAATGCCCCCGCGACCCTGACGTGCTTTATCTTGCAGTCCACACGTACTCTGACCTTTCGACCCGGGCCTCGCTGGATTTGGCGACGACGGCCCCGGCTTCTCCACAGGCACACCAACTGAACGCCGAAGCTCTCGAAGTGCAGGGAAAGTGGGATGAAGCCGAAAAGGAATACAGGCAGATCCTGAACGAAAACCCGCGCATGCCCGGTATCCACTACAAGATTGGTCGGATTTTGCTTTCCAAACCCGATTTCAGCCCGGCGGTCGCGGAACAGGCCAAAGGTGAGTTCCAGCAGGAGTTTGGAGATCGATCCTTCCAACGCCGGCGCAGAATACGTGCTGGGGGCCCTGGCGCGGCAGAACCAGCAATGGGATGACGCTATCCAGCATTTTTCACGGGCAGCAAAGAGCTCGATGCCGGTTTTGGCGATGCTTTTCTCGATCTAGGCACCTCGCTGGTGTCGGTCAAGAAATATTCTGAAGCATTCCACCGCTCGAGACTGCGGTCAAGCTGGAGCCGCAGAACCCTACGGCGCACTACAGTCTCGCGGTAGCGTACCGGCGGGGCGGGCGACAATCGGATGCCGACAGGGAATTCGCCATTCACCGGAGGATGACCGAGCAAAACGGTCCGGGCGGTGAGCCGCAGCCGGCGTCCCCGCAGGAGAATCCCAACTAGGCGGGGCCGATGGCGGGCGTGCTCACGTAGGCCCGGACGCCCTCGTCCGAGCGGGCGAGCAAAGCTCGCCAGGGGCACGGAAGTTCTTCGATCGTTTTTTTCGACGATCGTCATTCTCTTCGGTCATGGGGACACGGTTCACGGATTTGAACAAGCTGGTCTCGCATCAAACCCGCGCCCCACTCGGCTTTTCCCGCCGCCAGTTTCTCTGGGGCATGGCCGGCAATCTGGCTTGTACCGGATTGTCACGATTTGCCGGCGCCGTGCCCGATGCGGTCTATCCTTTTGCAGAGGTTTTACCTTCGTCCAGTGGGATCCTCTGGACGCACACAGCCGGAAAATCCGCCGAGAAATATCTGCCCGAAACCACCGGCGCCGGATGCGCGTTCCTCGACTACGACAATGACGGCTGGATGGACATTTACCTGGTTAACAGCGGCAAGTGCGACTTCCTGAGTCCTGACCCGCCCCTGCGCAATGCTCTCTACCGCAACAATCGCGATGGTACGTTCTCCGATGTCACCGAAAAAGCAGGCGTCGCCGGTGGTGGCTATGGCCAGGGTGTAGCCGTCGGCGACTACGACGGCGATGGCTTCCCTGATCTCTACATCACCCAATACGGCCGGAGCATTCTGTACCACAACAACCGCGACGGCACCTTCACAGATGTTACCGATAAAGCCGGTGTCGCCGCACCGGGATGGGCTTCGAGCGCGGTCTGGTTTGACTGATCGACAGCGACGGCCGCCTCGATCTTTTTGTCTGCCGCTTTGTAGATTTTGACAAAGCCAAGAATCGCCCCTGCGGCGCGGGAGGCAAACCCGAGTACTGCATCCCGCGGCTCTATGGGCCGATGGCCAGTTGGCTCTTTCACAACAACGGCGATGGCACGTTCAGCGATGTCAGCACGTCGTCCGGCATCGCGAAATATCCCGGCAAAGCATGGGGAGTGGTCGCTGCCGACGTCAACAACGACGGGCGTATGGATCTGTTTGTCGCCAACGATACCGTAGCCAACTTTCTTTTCGTCAATCGAGGCGATGGACGTTTTGATCAGATTGCGGACCAGGCCGGCGTCGCCTACAGCGCCGAAGGCCGGGCTCGCTCGGGCATGGGAGTGGACGCTGCCGATTTCAACGAAGACGGATGGATGGACCTGTTCGTCGCCAATATCGACGGCGAAATGTATTCGATCTATCAGAACAATCGCGACGAAACCTTCGACGATATGGCCCTGCCCACTGGAATCGCAAAAGCCACAAAACTGATGAGCGGCTGGGGATTGAAGTTCTTTGACTATGACAACGATGGCAACCTCGATCTGTTCCTGGCGAACGGAAATCCGGATGATCTGATCGAAATCCTGCACCCCGGCGTGACCTATCGTGAGCCTCTGATGCTTTTTCACAACAACGGCAAAGAATTCCAGAACGTAAGTGCGCAAAGCGGCCCCGTATTTGCCAGGAATGTTTCCGCGCGGGGCATGGCTATCGGCGACTTTGATAACGATGGCGCGCTGGACGTCCTGGTTTCCGTGAATGATGCAGCCCCTCTGCTGTTGCGCAACCAGGTCGGATCTCAGAATCACTGGCTCGGCGTGAATCTCGTAGGAAAGAAATCGAATCCCGATGGAATCGGCGCCCACGTTACCTATCAGGCCGCAGATCTGAAACGGACTCGTGTGAAGGTTGGCGGCGGAAGCTATCTTTCCTCACACGATCCCCGCATGGTGCTGGGTATTGGAAAAAGACCCAAAATCGACTGGCTGGAAGTGACTTGGCCGCAGCCCAGCGGCGCGAGAGAACACTTCACTGATTTGCCCATCGATCGTTACATCACGATTGTCGAGGGTCAAGGCAAGTGGAAGTAAACAAGATATCTGACATTGCAATGCTGTGTTTGCGGAAATTCCGGTCGCGACCGGTGGCAGCCTTTCTTTGTGCGCTGTTGCTCTCACAGATCGCCGCGGCCTGGCAGGGAGACAAATCCGGCGAAATCAATATACAAATTATCGTGGTGGAATCTTCAACCGAAGCGAACCGGATTCTGCAAGAGCTCAGGAACGGAGCGGATTTCGCGACGTTGGCAAAGCAACAATCCATTGACCCAAGCGCGGCCACCGGCGGTTACATGGGAAGATTGGATCCGGCAACCCTGCGGGCGGAGTTGCGGGACGCATTAAGAAAAATTGGCCCCGGGCAAATCACCAGCGTAGTCAAGAGTTCCGAAGGCTATGCCATCCTCAAGGTGCTGTCCCCATCGGACGCGGCGAACGGCCAAAGCTCGCGTCCGAGCCTTTCCACAGCCGCCCGGGGTAGTGTGCGCTTCGCCCTCAATGTGGGCGGCCTCAACGATGCGGATGCCGTCTTCAGCGCTCTGCCCAAGCCCGACGGCTGGCAACAGGATTTGCATGCCATCTGCGAGGCGAGGAAGCAGTCGCTCTCGGTAGCCACGGAGCAGTTGGGAAAACGACTCGCTGCTGCCGATGCGGAACTGCATCCTTACGATGTGCTGGGAGAGCATCATTCGCTGGCACAACTCGAGGCGTATCAAGGGCACATGGATAAGGCGATCGAGCAATGGCAGGCCGCCTGTCAGACTGCAACCGATGCCGTACCAACGGCAATCCCCAAGTTTCTGGAGGCGCTGGGAATCGCTTATTTGCACAAATCCGAAATGGAGAATGACGCCTACCGCAATCCCGGCGACCGATGCATCTTCCCGCCACGCGCCAGTTCGAAATATCAAGACACTGCGGATTCCCAAAAAGCGATCGAATATTTCCTGAAGTATCTTGAGCAGAAGCCGGACGATCTGGAAGTGAAATGGCTCTTGAATATGGCCTATCTGACTTTGGGAAGCTATCCCGCTGGGGTTCCGGCGAAATATCTGATTCCGACTGTGGCTTTTGAATCCAAAGAAGACGTAGGCCGGTTTGTGGATGTCGCGCCCCTGCTCCGAATGAATACGTTTTCCATGGCGGGCGGAATCATCGTGGATGATTTCGAAAACAACGGTCTGCTGGACGTGGTCACGTCGAGCGTGGGAGTCTGCGAGCCCATGCACTATTTCCGCAATAACGGAGACGGAACATTTACGGACCAATCCGTGAAATCCGGGCTTGCCGATCAGCTCGGCGGACTAAACCTGATCCAGGCCGATTACAACAATGACGGCTGCCTGGACATTCTGGTGCTGCGCGGCGGATGGGAATTTCCCCAGCGTATGTCGCTGTTACAAGGTCATTGCGACGGAACGTTCACCGACGTCACCCGCGAGAGCGGTCTCGCCGCCACGGCCAACGCGACCCAGGCCGGAGCCTGGGCAGATTTCGACAACGATGGCTTCGTCGATCTGTTCATAGGCAGCGAGAGTGGTCCGGGCCAGCTTTTCCGGAGCAAGGGTGACGGGACTTTTGAGGACATCGCACATTCCGCGGGAGTAGACCGGACAGCCTTCACCAAGGCCGTAGTTGCCGGCGACTATGACAACGACGGGTACGTGGACTTTTATCTTTCCAACTACAACGGCAATAACTTTCTGTACCACAATAATCACGACCGAACATTCACCGAGGTCGGCGGCCTCGCCGGCGTGCAGGATCCGTGGGCCAGCTTCCCGGCTTGGTTTTTCGACTACGACAATGACGGCTGGCCCGACCTGTTTGTAAGCAGCTACGCGGGTTCGAGCGACGAGGTCATGCGCAGCTATCTCGGGCTTCCGACGAACGCTGAAAACCTGAAGCTGTATAAAAACCTGCACAACGGAACTTTCAAGGATGTGTCGAAGGAAGTCGGCCTCGATCGCATCTTCATGCCCATGGGGTCTAATTTCGGGGATATAGACAATGACGGTTTCCTCGATATTTACCTGGGTTCCGGGGCCTCCCCATACACCGCTGTGGTCCCCAGCGTTCTGCTTCGAAACCGGGAAGGGAAATCTTTCGTTGATGTTACCGAGTCCGCCGGCACCGGTGAACTGCATAAAGGACACGGCGTCGCCTTCGCAGATATGGATCGCGATGGTGACGAGGACATTCTGACTGTTGTCGGAGGTGCCACGCCAGGCGACAGTCACGCATTCCGCTTCTTCGAAAATCCCGGCAGCGGGAACGGTAATGACTGGATCAATGTCCACCTGGTCGGCGTGAAGACAAACCGGGCGGCTATCGGTGCGCGAATTACGGTGACGGTGGAAAGTGAAGGCCGTGGGACGCGCTCAATTTACCGCACTGTAAGCAGTGGCGGTTCTTTTGGTGCATCGCCGCTCGAACAGCATATCGGGTTGGGCAAATCCGCACGAATCGCCAACCTGGAAGTCTGGTGGCCAGCCAGCAACACGCGCCAGACTTTCCTGAACGTGGGCAAAAACCAGTTCATCGAGATCAAGGAGTTGGCCAAAGACTACACTAGGCTCGATCGGAAGTCCTTCCGGCTGGGAGGAGCGAAGCGGGACGCTGAGACTGGCGTGGGACAACAACTGGGACAAAAACAACAATGAGAAGCTTTGCGGCATTGCTGATTGTGTGGCTGGTAGTCACGCCAACTCTGCTCGTGGCGAGTGATAGGCAGGCCGAGCAGCGGTATTCCGCAACCGGTCTGGTTGTCGACGTCGACTTGACTCACCAGACTCTGGCTATTTCCTGCCAGACAATTCCCGGTTACATGGACGCCATGGTGATGCCGTTTTCTGTGCATGATGCCAAAGTCTTGATGGGCCTGCGACCCGGTCTGATGGTCGACTTTACGCTGGTGGCAGGTCCGGATTCTGCGTATGCCGAAAATATTCGCATTCGGAACTTCGAAAGTGCGGAGCAGGACCCGTTTACGGCCCATCAGTTGAAAAACCTGCAAGGGCTGGTTGCGCCCGGCACATCCGCAAGCAAGGCCATGTCGATCGGGGACTCGGTGCCGGATTTCAAGTTGGTCGACCAGAACCGGCAGTCGATCACTCTGCGCCAGTTTGCCGGCAAGGTTGTGGCCGTCAACTTTATTTACACTCGCTGCGCTTTGCCGCAATTTTGTTTTCGCCTCTCCAATAACTTCGCCAACCTGCAAAAGCATTTTGCTGATCGTATGGGACGCGATTTGGTACTGCTGTCAGTTAGCTTCGATCCAGTACACGATCAGCCTGAAATTCTGGCGGAGGCTGCCAAAACATGGAAGGCCGATGCTCGAAGCTGGCACTTTCTCACCGGGCCGCTGCCCGACGTCAAGCAGTTGTGCGGCAGGTTTGGAGTGGAGGCCTGGACAGACGAAGGCTTGATGATCCATTCACTGCATACCGTCATCATCGACCGACGCGGAAATCTGGCCGCGAACCTGGAGGGCAACCAGTTCACAGCGCAACAATTGAGTGATCTGGTGGAAACCGTGATGAATCGTAACTAGTGTTTGGTGGCAGACAAGTTTGAATGGCGTGGAACGGGGCGACTTCGCCTGAGCGCATGAAGGAAATGACCGCCAATGACGACTTCGAACGGTTCCGGACCGGCGCAGCGAAGTACGCCGCGTACCTAGAGACGCCCGAGGGCCGACTGCGCCTAAATCCTGATAACTAAGGTCACCGAACGAGCGGACCTTGTTCAGGTGAAAGAGACAACTGCGGTGAGTGCCTTACTGAGGGCCAATGACTGTAGTGACCTTTCAGAAGGCTGCCCATCCCCAGAAAATATCAGCAGCGGCGCAAAACTGGCCGCAAAACTTGCTGGAGAGGGGAAGCATAGTGAGAGCCAGGATTTTCATCGCTGCCGTCGTACTTACTTGCTTGGCTCAGGCCAAAGAGCCAAAGCGCCAACAGACTGGCACTCTACTGCAAATGGATTCGGCGGAGTGCGGAGTGGACGAAAACAGCGGCAAAAGCGTTGTCGGCGAACTGGTGGGCACCGATTCGGCTCACAAAAAGACTCATGCCCTACTTTGCCAGGAATATCTCCTGCAGAGCGATACCGTGATTTACCGCATCCGCCCGCGCGACGAAAAGCATCCCGTCTTGCTGCCGGTGGGCGAAAGAGCGCAATTCCGCATCCAGAAGGACAAGATGTTGCTGCAGGTGGAAGACGTCGATGAAAAAGAGCGCGAATATAGCGTCGTCTCCATGACCCCACGCGAGGAAAGGAAGTCTTCGGAGACCGCCTCACCGAAGTAGAAAACTTCAGGATGCGGCAAAACGAGGCACCGCGCCAAGGGCTGGATTCGCAAACCGTGGGTCAGTTACCTCGGTTATCTTTTGCGCTCGTGAGGAAGACCCATAAGCTGCGAATGGTTACCTGACACTCATGAAGCGCTCCCTGGCGGCAACGTTCCTGATTCTCTTTTCGCCTCTCGTCTTAATGCCGGCTTTGATTGCTCAACTGGACCAGACCGAAACCACTCGCAAAATTGTGAATCGTGTAACGCCCGTATATCCCGAAATGGCCCGTTCCATGAATTTAAGGGGTAGCGTTAAGGCGGAAGCGGTAGTGACGCCCAATGGCACGGTCAAGCTCGTCGACGTCAAGGGCGGACATCCCGTGCTGGCGGAGGCGGCACAGCACGCGATTTATAAGTGGAAATGGGCGCCCGCTTCCCATGAGACTCGGGAACTGATCGAAGTCAGGTTCGATCCCCAGTAAGCGGTGGGACCGACCGCTATTTGCTTTCATTCACTTGGGAGGGGTCCGGGCGGGGCTGTATTCCGAACTGTAACCCCTTTTGACGATCGGCAGCGAAATGCAGGCAAGAAAGAACACCGAAATCAAAAAAACAACTCACACCAGAACTGACACCAACCGAACGAGCTAGATGCGGTGTTGTGATGCGGATGCGTGAGAAGGGACTGAAGGCCACCGGCTGCAATTCAGCAATCCGGGCCATCAACGCATATCTCAAATGGTTCGGCTCACCTCATCGCGTTCTGTACTTAAAGGAAGATCAGCGCGTGCTGTCGACCTTCAAGCTACCGGACATTAAGAAACTCGTCAGCTACAAGCCGAAAAACTTCTACCAGCACCGACTGCATCTACTGATTCTCGTCCTGTTGGACACTGGCTGCCGAATCGATGAAGTGTTAAGCCTCCGAGTCGCCGGTTGTGACTTGGACAATCTACTGTTCACAGTCACCGGCAAGGGACGCAAACAGCGCCGGATCCCCTTCTCGTTTGAGCTTCGCCGCGTACTCTCGCGGTTCCTGAGGAGTTTCCCCTCGGACTTAGTGTTTGCCACACGCAAGAATGGAGGAGGCCGCAAGCTCGGCAGAAGGATAGTGCTCCGCGATGTGAAACTGCTCTGCCGTCGCTTGGGTATCAGTTCGCCGGAAAGAACGCTCCACGCATTCCGGCACACGTTCGCGGTGAACTATCTCCGGAAGGGCGGCTCTGTGTTCCATCTTCAGAAGGTGCTCGGGCATTCCACCCTTGAGATGACTCGGCGGTACGCGAACCTGATGACCGAGGACTTGCAGGCCATCCATCAGAAGGTTACCTTGCTGGCCGCGTAGCAGTCCGAGCCCAGCAATGGAACAAGATTACCCATTTTCTTGGAATAGATTTAGTCACCCTCGCCACCTCTTGGTCTGGTCCGGTCTGATGAGTAATCAGCGGAAGAGATCTCAATGTCCCCGGCTTGCACGAGCTTAGCTGATCACAACCACCCACTCATCAGTAGTTTGGAGCCAATTGGAGCCAATCATGCAACATACCGGACGTTGTCACGAGAAGGCGGGCTCGGCCTCGGGGGAGAAGTTAGAGCCCGCCCTATCTTTGGTGGTCGGGCCACATGGATGCTCTTAGCAGTTGCCGTCACTTTCGGTTGCGGGCGCACACCTTCGCCGATGGGACAAAGATAAAATTTTGTCCGGACTGCGAATCGCGCTCTGTGGGCATTTGTCTCTTGTACTCCCGACGGACAAATGCATGATGCACAAGGAGGAGCGATGACAATGAAAACGCTGTGGAGCAAGGTCGAGGCATTGGTATTGTGGCCGTTCGCGAGCATCCTTTTGCTCTCTGTCGTTTATGGCCTGGTCGTGTACCGCTCGAAAATAGGCGTTTGGCCCTTTTGGAGCCAAGTGCTTGTGCTTGTCGTAGCTATCTTCTGGTGGGCAGGTTTCAAGAGTCGCCTTGCGAAGTTCCTGCGGGAAAGCCTTCGGTAGATGATCGCCGAGGAACTGCAGGAGAGCCGGATTGCGTTCGTAACATGGTTGCGCGAAGACGCACCGTGGCGCGGCGAGAATCCGTTTCTTCCGCCTCCAGAAGAACCGGAACCCTAAAGACCGTACGCTAAAATCAGATTTTTTTTAAACAGGCGAGGATGTCCATCGGCGTCGGAATCAGCCACGCAAGAATGCCGATGATGAGATGAGAGGTACGGCCACGCGGGCATACTAGCGTCAAAAACGCCGAGAGTCAATCTCACTCGGCTGCCAGCGATGCCGCGATTGCTCTGTTGGAGTTACCGCGCCTAGTTGAGGCTTACCTGGTTGTAGTCGGTGCAGGCTTTGGCACTAAATTGGAGCCCGATTTGTAAGCCTGCCACTGGCACCAGCGCTGCCAATGATCACCATATGCGTCCGTGTAGCTGAGTTGTCCAAAAATTGCCACATATGTCTCACCAGCCATTAGTCGATCATACGTAGGTTTCGACAAGGGCGGAGGGTTAGCGACTGTTGTGTTCGGTAGTAGCCACGGGACGGAAAGGTCAAACTTCTCGGAAGGGAAAAGGACCCCGCCGAAATTCCCGAAGTGGTCGCGCTCAAAGTTAAGCGTAGGGGACTTCGTCGCCTCGACTATCTCAACAATAAATTCAGAGTTGACATTCCAGGCAGGCACCTTCCCGGTGTTAGTTTGGCGGATTGGCACTGTTAGAATGGCGTTCGGGTGAATTTCGATTTGTTGTTGGTGGTTCACCAGTTTTTCCTTCACCAGGGTTGCCTGAACCCACGCTCGTTGGTCGAGTCGCGCGCTCTTCTGGCTCGCCTCAAACTCTTTTTGCGCCACTTGGAGCTGCGTGTGCGTATCTTCGAGTTGAAGGTAGAAAAACACGGCAGACAAACCGGCAAACAAAACCGCGAGACCGGTCAATATGACCATCCACCAATCGGCTTGTCTCCACCAGTTCAAGATTCTCTCCAAGGCCGGGGGTAACAAACTTTCGTGCCATTGTGCGCGTCACAGGCTTGGAGCGCATGAACCGAGAGTTTTGGCGACGGTGCTGTTCTTCCGCAGTGCTTCGGTTTGTTCTGGAGTCAGAGTCCATGAGTGGTCGCAGGCAATGGCATAGACCTTCACTGGTTTGCCAGATCGTATGTCCGCGATGCTGCAACTCACTCCTCGCTTCTCTTTGCACTCTTCGTAATAAGCAACAAAGTTGTAGCTGTCTGAGTTCATGGATGGAAGTATAACGCTAAACACCTACAGTCCATCCGCGTGACTTTGTTGCACGTGAGTCAGATAATTTGTCCAGCTCTTCACAAGTTCTGCGGTGTGGGTCTCAACCTTAGCGATGATCTCGGAAGCATCCGGGGTCTTTCCGAACCTCGTCTGCCTGTCGAGCAAGAGCGCCATGTGCAGCAATTGTTCCACACCAGTGACGTAGCCGGATATGGATAATTGGCATAGCTCACAACGTGGTGGGTCGGTTTCCTTGTCAGACGGCAGCTTAAACAATGCCCAATTTGTAGCTCCCATGTTTCGACACCTTTCCCGGAAATACTGTCCCGCCCGCGCTCACGTTCGTCTGGTTACGTACGGGCCATTCCCGGCCCGAAGGATTCTGGCATAGAGTTGGCGAGTGGAAATCAAGTGTACCTCTCGCCCAGGCTGCCCGTGCTCGTTCTGCAGCAAGTCTCGCTCCGAGCGAATCGAATAGAAGTTATGCATCGGTGCGCGGTTGCGAACTGTTCATCTCATTGTGGCTTGGGAGCACGAACACGTCGGTGCAAGCGCATGTGGCTGACGCCGACAAAGGCGGCTAACAGTAACCCGACGGGAATCACGATATGCCCAAATATCTCTGCGCCGTAAGGCCAGATCAAGCTGGCCCCCCAGAGCGCGAAGACGACAGCGGTGAGGGTGACGACGATCCACAGCAAAGTCATCCAGCGGCGGGAACTCTCCACGACCGACCAACCGATGGCGATCAACAAGAGCACGGGGAACAGTGGTGTCATGTCGGGCTTCCCCTTAAAGGCTCACACAATTATATGTCGCGGACCGCACAACCGTGTGATCACCATTGGCGCACGGGCACCGTGGCCGGTCTCTATTCCACCAGGGCAATCGCGGCATCCAACCGCGCAGCCGCCCGCAAGCCGCAGCCTTTCTTCTTGAATTCGATTGAGTACTCGCCTATGATTTGCAGCCTGGAGCGAGTTGCTGGTAAGTCGTTGAAAGATTAAATGGTCGGGACGGGCAGATTTGAACTGCCGACCCCTCGCACCCCAAGCGAGTGCTCTGGTGCGAAGTTATGAATGTAAACCAGTGCCAGATAGCCCGCCAGCCGTGGGAACGAATCAGGGAACGGAAACCAATACTGACTGCTCTTTATGTGCCCAACCGTTCCCTACATGCCTGCTAACTCCTTGATTTCGCGCATCTCGCTAGAGTGTCAAGGTAGCGCTCTAACCAACTGAGCTACGCGCCTACATACGATCTGGTTATTGTACCGGGCTCACTATCTCTGGGCAATATTGGCGCAGGATTTCTCACTGCAGTTGCAAAACTGCCCTTCTCGCGGCGACAATCCTCTGTGCAGCCTATCAGTCCGCGTGATGCCATGAGCGCCAGCGGTACGACTCCCTTTCAAGTGGGCGCTGTTGTGCTGGTAACGCTGGCCAACCCTCGGGAGAAGTTTTGGGGAGCAATCCTTGCGCTTGTGGGCCAGGGACTCAGTCTCTCAGGCGTCGAACTGGCTTCGTTTGAAGACCTGATTTCGATGATCAAGGCAGGCGAACACACGGATTCGGGTGTAGTCTTCTTTCCCATGCATCGCATCGAGCGCGTTGAACTTGATATGCCGAACGACAATGTGCCCTCGCTTTCGCAACGTTTCACCGCGAAGACCGGGCTCGACCCTGCTTCGTTTTTTACCCGTCAACTAGCCGGCCTGTTCGATCCATCCGGAGACCAGCAGTGAAGCTCTCTCAACTGCTCACCGCGCCCAACCAGTTGACCCTGGTGCGCATGATGTTTGTGCCCTTTATTGTGATCAACCTGGTGGCCGGTCACTACAAATGGGCGCTCATCCTGTTTGTTCTGGCGGGCTTCACCGATGGCCTGGATGGGCTGCTGGCCCGCACTCTGAAGCAGCAGACCATGCTCGGCCAGTATCTCGATCCCATCGCCGACAAGCTTCTGCTCAGCACCATGTTCATGGTGCTTGCCATCCTGCACAAGATCGCGTGGAAGTACACCGTTCTGGTGTTCAGTCGCGACATCTCGATTCTGTGTGCCAGCGCCGTGCTCTATGCCATCGCCGGACTGCGTGACTTCCGTCCCAGCATCTTTGGCAAGGCCAATACCTTTGCCCAGGTGTCTGCGATTTTTTTTGTGCTGCTGTTTCAGGTCGAACATACGCGCTGGGTCTGGATTACTCAGACTACGTTTCTTCATGCCACGGTCGGGTTCACCATCGTCTCCGCACTGCACTATGTACTTTTGGTTGGCCACCGACTGCGGGCGGTAAATCACGTTCACGCTGAAAGCTCCAAGCCAGCGGCCTAGTGATGCGATGTGATGCTGTGCTCGGGTCGCGAGTCTGATTTGACCCTTTTTCCCGTGTCCCCCTAGAATTGGTGTTCTGTCCGCGCTCTTTCCCTCTCATGGCCCTGCGCCTCTACAACACGCTCTCCGGCAAAATAGAAGAGTTTCACCCCTTGCAAGGCAATGAAGTTCGCATGTACGCCTGCGGGCCTACGGTGTACGACTACGGACACATCGGCAACTTCCGCACTTTTGTTGCGGTCGACATTCTGCGCCGCTTCTTGCTGCAGAGCGGATTCAGCGTGCGCCACGTGATGAATATCACCGACGTGGACGACAAGATCATCCGCAATTCTGCGCAGCAAGGACTGAGCGTCAAGCAATACACCGCCAAGTACGAAAAGGCGTTCCTCGAGGACAGCGCAACCTTGAATATCGAGCAACCGGTTCTCGCCCGCGCCACCGATCACATCGCGGAGATGGCGCGATTTGTCGGCGAACTCGAAAAGAAGGGCTATGCCTATCGCACCGAGGACGGCTCCTATTACTTTCGCATTGCGAAGTTTCCCGGCTACGGCAAGCTCTCGAAAAAAGATTTTGCAGGAATGGAAGACGGCGCGCGCGTGGACGTGGACGAATACGAAAAAGATAATGCCCGCGACTTCGCACTGTGGAAGGCACCCAAGCCCGGCGAAGCATATTGGGAGAGTTCGATCGGACGCGGGCGGCCGGGCTGGCACATCGAATGCTCTGCCATGTCCATGGAAGAGTTGGGGGAAACCTTTGACTTGCACGCCGGTGGCGAGGATCTGATTTTTCCGCACCACGAAAACGAAATTGCGCAATCGGAGGCGCTGACCGGGAAGCTCTTCGTCCGCTTCTGGTTTCACGCCCGCTTTCTGTTAGTTGAAGGCGAAAAGATGTCCAAGAGCGCCGGGAATTTCTTTACCTTGCGCGACCTCGCGCTCAAGGGATACAAGCCCTCTGCCATCCGGTTGTTACTCGCCTCCGTTCCCTATCGCCATCAACTCAACTTCACCTTCGACGGGCTCAAGCAGATGGCCAGCAACGTCGACAAGCTGCGGAATTTCCAGCTACGCCTGAAAACCGGTCAATTCCCTTCCGGCGCTTCGGATGCAACTCTTGCCCGCGAGACCGTCGAACGCATGACTTCGTCGCTTGAAGACGACCTCAACACCGCGCAGGCCCTGGCAGCCATCTTTGAGATGGTGCGCAAAGCGAATGTCATGATTGACGGCGGACAGGTCAAGAAGGATGACGTTGCGCCGTTGTTGGCTGCGCTCGAGAGGTTCGACGAAATCTTCGCCGTCCTGCGCGATGACGACGCTCCCAAAATGAAGACCATCCTTGAGTGGGCGAAGGCGGAAGGCCGCGAAAAAGATGTCAGCCAGGAATTGCTCCACTCGGTGGGAACGCAAGGCGTCTCAGATGCCGAGATCGAAAAGAAGATCGCTGAGATGGAGGCCGCCCGCCGGGCCCGCAACTTTCAAGCCTCTGATGCCATTCGCGCCGAACTTACCTCCGCCGGATTGCTTATCGAAATCACCAAAGATGGTGTGCGCTGGCGCCGGAAATAGATCTCATCTCAAGCTCTTTCTCCATTCTCCTTTCCGCATAGTCCGTCGTTGCCTTCTGCTCCCTGACGGAATCGAGACTGCACTCGCGTCCTGCGCCGCCATCTGCACCCATCTGCCCACGTTATCCAAGACAGAAATGTAGCCCCCCGAGGCAAGCTGGAGTGGCTTCGAGATTCGCCGCTTGAAATCCACCCGATCCGCCCGCGTGGGTTCAAACCAGGAGGGCGTGATGAAGTCGGAGACCAGCACTTCGTCAATCTTGTATCCCAGATTGTCCGCTTCCACTGCGTCGCAGACTTCGAGGGCATAGATCTTGCCATCCGACCCCTGCGCACACCAGTTGATCCAGGGATCGGCCAACATTTCCAGCAGTTCGTGACTCAATGTCACCGTCCACGATCCTCCGCTCTGGAGATCAAGTGCCGCAAAGACCTTCCCCAGCGGCGTTCCACGGCTGGTGAGTTCGTGATAGCCCAGTGCGCCGGCCTGGTCAGGATTGTCGGTCACTGAAATCTGCCACCACCCTTCGGTCAACGGTTCTTCTTTAGGCAGAAAAGTCAGCTCGCAGTCCACCTCCCAATAGGCTTTGAAATCGAGACTGACCTGCCGCTGCAAAGCTGGAATCACAGACTCCACCTGCCCATCGCTCAGGCAGGTGGATACGTTCGTGATTGCGATCACCGGAAGACTCATCGCGCAACCTCATCGGAGAACTGAGAACTGTGAACCGCGAACTGGTTTCCTATCGCAGGGCTCGTTCGGCGAGTGCAGCATCGAGTGCAGGTTTCCCGCTGGGAGCACACACCTGCTGGTTCCACTGCCTCTTCAGGTCTTTCGCGCGAGGGATGGCAGTGTTCTGCCGCGCAGTTCTGGGTGCCACTGTAGGCGCCTGTGGAATCAGTGAAGCGAAGCTGCTCACCGTGGTCAGGATCAGATTTACTGCAGCTGTGATCCGGGCGGATAGCGCTGGATCGTTGATATGGGCTGCCTGCAACAATGCCGGCAAGTTCTGATTGGTGTCCTGAATCAGACTCTCGATTTTCTGCAAAGTATCCGGACTCGGGTTGGCTTTGTACGAATTGTAGAGCGCCTGCAGAAGAGTCAGGTCTTTGCTGGCTTCCGCCGAAATGTTCTGAATTGCAAGAGCCTCGGCCGGAGTTATTTGCTTTCCGGACTGCAGCGTCGACACTAGCGCCGCGATGTTCAACGCCATCTGGGTTAGCACCGGCAAATCGGCCAGCGCCACGCCGATCCATTGGGCGCTGCATCCCGTGGTAGTCAATGAAAAGCTCAACACAAAGGCCAGCACGATTCTGCTCATCGAATTGAAGTTCATGAGTGCATTTCTCCTGGATTAAGGATTCTGTTTGACTGGAAAATGTGGGATTGGAGTGCCACGAGCCACGTCGGGACAGCCGCCCCCGGCTGTCCAGCCGAGCGAAGCTCGGCTTCTTAGTTGCCCGCAAAAGAAAAATCGCCACCGGCCGAAGCCAATGGCGATTGCTATAAAGATTTCAAATTGAAGGGGTCTGACCCCTCGGTCCTCTTAGGCTGCGTTCTCGCTCGCCTGCGCGACCCTTAAAATCGTGCTCTCGTCGAAATGCCGCCCCAGAATCTGCAGCCCGATGGGCAACTTCGTCTTGGTCTCACCGCAGGGCACGGAAATGCCCGGAATGCCCGCCAGATCTGCCGTCACGGTGTAAATATCTGCCAGGTACATGGCGAGGGGATCGTCCACTTTCTCGCCCAGCTTGAATGCAGCCGTGGGACTGACCGGTGCCACGATGGCATCCACTTTTTTGAATGCCTCTTCGAAATCCCGGGCCAGTAGGGTGCGCACCCTTTGCGCTTTCAAATAATAGGCGTCGTAGTAGCCGGCGCTCAGCGCGTACGTGCCCAACATGATGCGGCGTTTCACTTCAGCGCCAAAACCCTGATCGCGACTGCGCCGGTACATCTCGGAGAGCGTGCGCGCGTCCTTGGCACGGTACCCGTAGCGCACGCCGTCAAAGCGCGCCAGATTCGACGAAGCTTCCGCGGTGGCCACGATGTAGTAAGTCGGAATCGCATATTTGGTGTGCGGCAGAGAGACTTCCACAATCTCGCAGCCCTGCTTGGCCAGCTTCTGAATCGCCGCTTCGATGGCCTTGCGAACTTCGCCATCCAAACCTTCTCCCAGATATTCTTTGGCCACTCCGATCTTCAAGCCGCGCACCGGCTTCTCCAAGTCGGCGACATAATCCGGAACCGGGACCTCGGCAGAAGTCGAGTCCATAGGATCGCGGCCCGCAATGGTTCGCAATACGATGGCGGCGTCCTTCACCGTTTTTGTGAGTGGTCCGATGTGATCGAGCGACGATGCAAAGGCAATTAAGCCGTAGCGCGAAACTCGTCCGTAGGTTGGCATCAGCCCGACTACCCCGCAAAAGGAAGCAGGCTGGCGGATCGAGCCGCCGGTGTCTGACCCGAGAGCCGCCACCGCCATATCCGCAGCCACGGCGGCTGCCGAGCCACCGGAAGAGCCGCCCGGGACGCGCGTAAGATCGCGGGGATTGTGTACCGGCTTCCAGGCCGAGTTCTCGTTGGACGAGCCCATTGCGAACTCGTCGCAATTCAATTTGCCCAGGATTACCGCGCCCGCACTTTCGAGGCGAGCCACCGCCGTGCAATCGTACGGCGGAACGTAGTTGCCCAAAATCTTCGAACCGGCGGTGGTACGAATGCCTCGGGTGACCATTACGTCTTTGATTCCGACCGGCACGCCACCTAGCGGCGGGAGTTTTTCTCCTTTGGCAGCGAGTGCATCCATCTCCGCAGCCTTCGCCATCGCTCGCTCTTTCGACAAGGTCAGAAACGCGCCAATCTTCGGATCGTCGTTCTCAATCTTGGCGTAGAACGATTCTGCCAGCGCCGCCGCGCTGGTCTTACGCTCCTGAACGGCGGAGCGGGCGGCGTCGATGGTAAGCAGGTTCAGATTCATGAATCAGTCGTTGGCGTAGTTGTTGGTCGTTGGCCAAAGACCAACGGCCAAGGACCAACGACCGTTTTTTTCTATCTTTCAATCACCTTTGGCACTTTGAAAAACGTTCCGTCCGAATCTGGCGCATTTTGCAAGCGCCACTTCGTGCGGCAGAGACTTCCGCAAACCTTCGTGGATGTCTTCCCGACTGGCGTACGCGAAGCGCTCACTTCCCTGCTTCGACTGGTCCACACCGTAGCGGTCCGACACCTGAGCCATCGGCTGAACATTCGTCGTGTCCAGCTCGTTCAGGCTGTCAATGTGACCAAGAATCGAGTTCAGATCGCGCACCATGCGGGTGCGTTCTTCTTCGGTCAATTCCAGATTGCCGAGATCAGCTACATAGGCAACGTCTTTTTCGGTGACCTTCATGCTCTCACGTTCTGTGTGGCGCGGACCTGCCCTGAGCGAAGTCGAAGGGGCCCTCGCCCGCGGCTTTCTCCGGAACCACAAACTCAATCCGCTTCACGCTCTCGGCAGCGTACCGATTGATCACCGCCAGATACTGTGGCGCCAGCGCCTGCAACTCAGCTCGCCAGCCCCAGTCCGGCACTTCCACCCGCAAGATGTTCTGTGAGAAATCGAGCGCCCGGGTCCGCGCCGCGACCGCATGCCCGCAAGCCATCGCCCACGCCAGCACGGGTCCCTGTCCCGCAGGCGCGCGCCGCAGGCTGCCCGCAACAATCTTCTCCAGTCCGGCGCCGACTTGTTCCATGGCTCGGGTCATCTGTGACTCAAAGTCTGAGTGGGAATGAACTCGATTTTAACATCTGCGCCGCCGTTCGAGAATATGGCGCTCAATTGCTGCGCCGAAGGGTTGGTCACTCGGCGTCTTCTATGTTTCCAGCATAACAATTTGCGCAGGGAGAATGGGACATGCGAGGCAACAATATATTTCGTTTCCCCTCAACCGTTTGAATAGGAATCGCCGCTGGGCGGGGCTTGACAGGCTCTTCCGGTCTACTCAGCAGCGCTGGAATTGCCGCCCTCTCGCGGAAAAATCTGCCTGACGTACTCCATGGCGCTTTCCTTCGATGGCAGTCGTCCTTCGAGCTGAGCGTCTTCCACCAGTGAGAGAATTTCCTTGAAGCGTGGACCGGGTTCGTAGCCGGCGGCGATCAGGTCGTCGCCGCTGACCAGCGGTGCGGGGCGAATTGATTCGGGAGGGATCGACGCGATGCGCTCGCGCGTGAACTGGTAAGAGGTCAGGTCGCCGTGGCTGGCCCGGCAATCCAGACGATGCAGTTCGAGATGTTCCTCGAAGCGCGGCATGCGCACAAATCTCTTGAACGTGGACTCTTTCATCCGCACCGTGTGTGCGAAGCGCATGTGATTGGCGATCAGAGCGAGAATCTGCTCGGTGTCGTGGTTCGAGAAACGCAGTCGCCGGCAGATCTCTTCCGCCATCTTTACACCCACGTCCACGTGTCCGTCGAAACGAATACGATCCGGTGCCACGCGAAACGTAGAAGGCTTGCCCACATCGTGCAAAAGCGCGCCCCAGGCCAGCGTCGGCGGACACGGGTCTGGTAATTCCTGCAGCAAAAGCAGAGTGTGCACAAAGACGTCGCCCTCGGGGTGAAACTCCGGCGGTTGTCCTACGCCCTTCATGGCGGAAATCTCCGGCAGCACCTCTTGCAGCAAACCAGTTTGGTCGAGCAGGAGAAAGGCCTGACGAGCGTGGCCTTCGATGAGCATTTTGGTCAACTCGTCACGCACACGCTCGCGGGAAACCTGATGGATCCCGGCAGCCAGCTTCTGGATCGCGCCGAATGTCTGCGGCTCGATGGCGTAACCGAACCGCGCGGCAAAGCGCACCGCGCGCAACATGCGCAGCTTGTCTTCGGCGAAACGCAGTCCAGGATCGCCGATGGTGCGGATGATTTTGGCTCGCAGATCCTCTCGCCCGCCGACGTAGTCAAGAACTTCGTTGGTTACGGGATCGAGCAGCAGGCCGTTGATGGTGAAGTCGCGGCGCTCGACATCTTCCCGAGCGCTCTTGCTGAAGCGCACCCGATCGGGGTGACGGCCGTCGCTGTAGCCGATGTCAGAACGGAAAGTGGCGACTTCAACACAGCCCGCCCGGGCTGAAGCAGCGTGGTTTAAATCAGGAGTGGCCGCCACGGAGAGTGCAGAGGCCACGGACACGGAAGAAGGCTCTCGCTCTGGCACCAGCACGACTCCGAACTGCGCGCCCACCGCATAGGTCTCGGGAAAGATGCGCATGACTTCATCCGGCGTGGCATCAGTTGTAACGTCGTAATCTGCGGGCTCGCGACCCAGCAGAAGATCGCGCACGCATCCACCCACGAGGTAGGCCTGATGCCCTGCTTCACGGAGGGTGCGGATGATCCGCTCGGCGTGTTTCTTCACCTCAGGCATTGTTGTTTCCGCACACGACTACTTGGGGCGATCGGGCCAAAATGTCTGCTAAGCACCAGCATTCCATTCCCTACGCAGGCGCTCGCGCTCCGCCTCGCTCAATCCGAACCACGATTCGGCCACGTCACGCACGCGTTCAAGCGTGGCCTGCATCTCAGCCTGCTTGCGCTCGAGTTCGTCGGCGGTGGCCTTGGATGGAACGAAGATCAGGGGAGCACTCACCATCACCGCCCGCGAGAACAGCCTGGGAATCTGCATCAGGTCCCAGGACTTTTCTAAGGTGCGCCCATTTTCTACGCCGATATGAAACACGTAGATCGGCCGTCCGCTGCGCCGTGCCAGCATCACCGGTCCGGGTTTGGCCACATAGCGAGGCCCGCGTGGACCATCAATGGTAAAGGCTGCATCGTGACCCTCCTGCAAACTTCGCGCCATGACCGCGAGGCCGCGGAGGCCTCCGCGGGTCGAGCTGCCTTGCGCGGTGCCGAAGCCAAGGTGCTCGATGACGCGGCGTGTCCACTGGCCATCAAAATTTGTAGTGTTCATGACTACGATGCCGCGGCTGCGCCAATACCACGTGGCGGAAACGATACAGCGGTGCCAGAAGGTGAAAATGACCGGCTCGCCGCGAGCCCGGGATTGCTCGTAGTGCTGCCGGCCCAGGCTTTCGAAACGTAGCGTCGGACCGAGCACACGAATAGTTGCTATGACAGCGGCGGCGATGAGTGGAATCTGCATCCGCCGCCAGCGGGAGAGTTCGGGCGGGCGGGTATCATACAGCGGGCTTACCGGCTCGGTGGCAGGTGGCGCGCTCGGGTTTCCGCTCGACATCACCGGATATTGTAGTCGCCCTGCGCAGCTAGCGGACAACCCCATGGAGGACGGGCGTCCTCGCCCGTCGGGCATGGTCCGTGCAAGTTCGTGATTTAGACTGGCAGCATGGCTGACGCCTACATCCTCGGCATCGAAACCTCATGCGACGAGACGGCTGCCGCCGTGGTGCGTTCCGGAGAGCAGGTTGTTTCCAATATAGTTTTCTCGCAAATCGCCGCGCACCGGCCTTACGGAGGCGTGGTCCCGGAGCTGGCCTCGCGGGAGCACCTGAAAGCGATTGTGCCCGTGGTCCGCAAGGCGCTTGCCGATGCGGGGCAGACCTATCAATCCATCGACGCACTGGCGGTGACGCAAGGGCCGGGCTTGGCCGGGGCGCTGCTGGTCGGCATCAGCTATGCCAAGGCAGTGGCCTTTGCGCTCGATAAGCCCCTGATCGCCGTCAATCACCTCGAAGGGCATATTCATGCCGTGCTGCTCGAGGAGCGGCAGAAAAACAATCGTGAAATTAAATTCCCGGTGCTGGCCCTGGTAGTTTCGGGCGGCCACACCCACTTGTACCTGGCGGAGCAACTGGCGGATGCCTGGTCGTACAAGAACATCGGCCACACCCGCGACGACGCAGCCGGGGAAGCGTTCGATAAAGTCGCGAAGCTGCTCGGGCTGGGATATCCCGGCGGCCCCATCATCGACAAGCTGTCCACACACGGCGACGCCACAGCGGTAAGATTTCCACCTTCGCAGCTCAAACATCGCGACCGGAAGGACAAAGGTGATTCAGGCCCGGAGCCGCGCTTTGATTTCTCCTACAGCGGGATCAAGACGGCGGTTTTGCGCTATGTCGAAGTTCATAGCATGCAGGCTTCGATTGAAGCGCGCCGGAAAGCGCTGGCCGAAATTGAAAAGCCCGGGCTTGAAGACTATCTGCTCAATTGCGACAAGAAGACGTTGAATCTGGTGGCATCGTTTCAAAGGGCAATTGTGGAAGATCTGGTGATGAAGACTCTGGCTGCGGCACGCGCCTGCGATGTCGCTACTCTTTTCGTTACCGGCGGCGTGGCCGCGAACAATGAGTTACGCCAGCGCTTTGAGCAGGACGCTGCCAGGGAAGGACTGCCGGTGTACTTCCCTTCTCGCCCGCTTTCCACCGACAACGCAGCCATGATTGCGGCCGCGGCCTATCCCAGATTCATGGCGGGGGACTTTGCGGCGGAAGATTTCTCGGCGGACGCAGCGCTGAAGCTTTAGGTCACTTGGCTGGGATGGCGCAGTTTTTTGACCCCAGTTCCCGGTTCTCAGGTTTGAGTTCTCAGGCCTGAGCTCTCAGGCTTACTCCGCTGCTGCTTTCCCTTGAGCGGCGCGGTTTCCCAGCACCGCATCGAGTGCCTTGGTGAGTTGGGTTTCGATATCGATATCTTTGAAGATAGCGAAGCTGACTCGCCGCTCGCGCGCGTCATAGCCACTGTTCTTGCCGGCCACGATGACGATCGGGATGGCGGCGGTTTCGGGGTTGGCCTTGAGCGCAGTGATGAACTCCGGGCCGCTCATCTTCGGCATCTGCATGTCGGTAATGATGATGTCCGGACGGATCCGTTTGACGACGGGAAGCGCCTCTTCGCCGTTGCTCGCCGACTCCACGGTGTAGCCACGCTCTTCGAGAAACCGGCACACCGTGTGCCGGATGAGCATCGAATCGTCTACAACCAGGGCTATCAACGGTGTTGGATGGTTTGCAGGCAAAATATTCCCCGGGTGACATTAACAAATTGTTAAGGGGGCAACAACGACAAAGGGCAAGGGCAGGTTACCGATGTCACGGCTGTGACCACTTTGCGCAGGCGGATCAGGATTCGTTCGAGAGTTTCGTGTCTTCGATGGCCATGTCTTTGAATTCGCTGGATTCGAAGATTTCGCCACATTCCAGGCACTCGACGAATTCTTCGTCTTCCTCGCGGGCCACGATTTGCACACGCGGGTGCTTGCACGGTGCCATGTTGCTGCTCTTCTCGGGAAGTTGGGACGGCGGGGTTGGAGTCATAAATCCGGGTGTGGGATTTCCCTGTTTCTAACGGTAAGGGGGATTTCGCCGGAATTTGGCGGTATTTTAGACCGGCTTATTGGGTTGTCAAGTCCCTCGATTGATCTTTCTGTGGAGCGGCCCCAGACGCAGGCCTGATCCTGGTGCTTATGACAATCTCCACAGCACAAGCGGTTAGGCGCAGTCCTGCGACAGTTTGACGATCCTTTTCGACCATTGCCTGTAAGGGCTTGCATTTGAGCAGGTTGGCTCTTAGAATATAGATGTCCGACTAAAAAGGTCGGATTTACCTGGCCATGCTCAAACTGACCAAGAAGGCCGATTACGGATTGATGGCCATGAAGCATCTGGCCGAGCATGCAGAGCTGGGAGCCTGTAGCGCCAAGGACGTCGCGGATTCCTACGGGATCCCTCCGGAAGCGCTGGCCAAGATTCTGCAGCGGCTGGTGAAAGCCGGGCTGCTGCACTCGCAACACGGGACCAACGGTGGCTACACCCTGGCCCGCGATCCAGGGTTGATTACGGCATTCGAAGTTATCCGGGCAATTGACGGCCCGCTTTTCATCACTTCGTGCGTCACGGTGCGGGGTGAGTGCGATCAGAGCGATCGCTGTAACATCCGGGAGCCCTTGCGGCGAGTGAACCATAGCATCGAAGAGGTGCTGCGGCGCATCACTATCCTGGAGATGAAGGAAGAAGCCACCGAGAGTGGGCCGACGGAATTGGTGACCATCGGGTAGTTGCGGACTGTTCATCCTGCGGGTCAGCCCGGTGTGGCTGTCCCCACGTGAGTTTCTTAGGTTCTGATAGGAGAGCAATTATGAGCACGGATGTAAAAACTATCCCCCAGGGGACAAACGGGCACGAGAGCGCGGCTGGACAGGAGCAGCGGACCACCGCTAACGGAGTCAAGCTGCCGGTGTACATGGACAACCACGCCACCACCCCCATGGATCCACGGGTGCTGGAGGAGATGTTGCCCTATTTCATGGAAAAATTCGGCAACGCCGCCAGCCGCAACCACTCGTTCGGGTGGGCAGGCGAAGAAGGTGTGGAGACGGCGAGGGAGCGCGTGGCCAAGCTGATCGGCGCCACCACCAAAGAGATCATCTTCACCTCGGGCGCAACTGAAAGCGACAATCTCGCAATCAAGGGCGTGGCCGAGATGTACAAGGAAAAGGGCAACCACATCGTCACCGCGGTGACCGAGCACAAGGCTGTTCTCGATACCTGCAAGCGCTTGGAGAAGTATGGATATCGCGTCACTTACATGGCGGTGCAAAAAGACGGCCTGATTGATCTGGAAGAATTGAAGCGCGTGATGGATGACAAGACCATCCTGGTGACCATCATGGCCGCCAACAACGAGATTGGTGTGGTGCAACCCATCGCCGAGATCGGCAAGCTGTGTCACGAGCGTGGCGTGATTTTCCACACCGACGCGACCCAGGCTGTAGGCAAGATACCGATTGACGTAAACAAGATGAACATTGACCTGATGTCCATTTCGGCCCACAAAATGTACGGTCCGAAGGGCGTGGGTGCCTTGTATGTGCGACGCAAGAATCCGCGAGTGCAGATTTCCGCCATCATCGACGGCGGCGGTCACGAGCGCGGCATGCGGTCGGGAACCCTGAACGTGCCGGGAATTGTGGGACTGGGCAAGGCCTGCGCGATTTGCATGGAAGAGATGGCCAAAGAGAGCTGTCGCATGGCGGGTCTGCGGAACCGGCTGCGAGACAACATCATGGGTCGGCTCGACGAGGTTTACATCAACGGCTCGATGGAGCATCGGCTGCCCGGCAACCTGAATATCAGCTTCGCCTATGTGGAAGGCGAGTCGTTGCTGATGGGCATCAACGATGTAGCAGTTTCGAGCGGATCGGCGTGCACCTCGGCCACACTGGAGCCATCTTATGTATTGAAGGCTCTGGGCACCGGCGATGACCTGGCTCACAGTTCGATTCGATTCGGCATCGGACGTTTCAATACCGAAGCCGAAGTGGATTACGTGGCTGACCGTGTAGTGGAGACGGTCGTGCGGCTGCGCGAGCTTTCGCCGCTGTATGAGATGGCGAAAGAGGGCGTGGATTTGAAGAGCGTGAAGTGGGCGGCGGAGTAAGCGCTTATTGCAGACAAGGGAGACGCGGCTCACTCAGGCTTGGAGCAAAAGCTGGGAATTTAGTGTCAGGAATTTAGCTTTTATCTGGAATATCAGGAGAGGGTCTCACAATGGCATATAGCGATAAGGTTCTCGATCATTACTCAAACCCGCGCAACGTAGGCTCCATGGACAAGAACAGCAACGAAGTCGGGACGGGTCTGGTAGGCGCCCCGGAGTGCGGCGACGTGATGAAGCTGCAGATCAAGGTGAATCCACAGACCAACATCATCGAAGACGCGAAGTTCAAGACCTTCGGCTGCGGCTCCGCGATCGCGTCGTCTTCCCTGGCCACCGAGTGGGTGAAGGGTAAGACGGTGGATGAAGCGCTGCAGATCAAGAACACCGAGATCGTCAAGGAACTCTCGCTGCCACCGGTGAAGATTCACTGTTCGGTGCTGGCGGAAGACGCCATCCGTGCGGCGATTCACGATTGGAAGGCGAAGCAGGGGGCTGCGAAGCCGGCGAGTTCAGTCGTCGGTCGCTAGTCTTTAAGCGTTGGCTAACCACTATGACTCCTGTTGCGGAAGAAACGATGAAGACTGCGCCGACCAAGGGCGGCGTCAAGGTCACGGACAAGGCGCTGGCCAAGGTTCGGACGGCCATTGTCAAGGAAGGCATCTCGCCTGAGCAGGGCGGGTTGCGCCTGGGCGTGCAGGGTGGCGGGTGCTCGGGGTTGAGCTACAACATCCGGTTCGACACCCAGCCGCGGGAGCGTGATCGAATCTTTCAGTTCGGGGATGTGCGTGTTTTCGTGGATCCGAAATCGTTCATCTACCTGAACGGCATGACCCTGGATTATCAGGAGACTTTGATGCAGCAGGGATTCGTGTTCGTCAATCCGAATGCATCGAAGTCTTGCGGTTGCGGAACATCGTTCTCAGGGTAAGGCGTGGTTTGTGTGACCACGTGGGGACAGCCGCCCTCGGCTGTCCGGTCGAGCAAGGCTCGACGGGTTTTTGCCGGAGAATAAGACCGCGGAGCTTCGCTCCGCTGGACAGCCGAGGGCGGCTGTCCCCACGTGGTCACATATATCACAGCAACCCCACAAGGCAGATTGATGGCGATGGAAACTTCCACTTCCAGTTGCTGGTCCTGCGGCGACATGCGCGCCGCTCACTTCTGCCAGGCCTGCGGCAAGGTACAACCCCCTTTGCCGGTGGATTACTTCTCGTTTTTCGGGATGCCGCGCAAGCTGAACATCGACGTGGCGGGCCTGGAGCGGGAGTTTTACGAACTGAGCCGCAAGCTGCATCCCGACCTGAATGCCCGCGCCGACAAGCGGGAGCAGGAATGGAGCCTGGAGCAGAGTTCGCTGCTCAATGACGCTTACCGTACCTTGAAAGATCCGATCAAGCGCACGCAGTATTTACTGGGGCTGGAAGGCATTGCACTTGAAGAGCAATCGAAGACCGCGACCGAGAAGGCCCGTGCCAGCGGCGAAGTCAAGAAACAGATTGTGCCTCCCGATCTGCTGGAGGAAGTGTTCGAGTTGAACATGCAGCTTGAAGAAGCGCGCATGAACAAGAAAATGGGCGAAGACGATCCTGCGCTGGTGAAATGATCTGGAAGCCCACAAGGATACATTTCAGAAAAAGTCTGAAGCGCTGTCGCACGAACTTAAGAGCCATTGGGACGAGTGGGATCGCGTGGCTGACAGTCAACAATGAGGAGAATCGTCGCCGGGCTCTGGACAGGATGGTCGATCTGCTGAACCGGCGAAGCTACATCAAGAACCTGGTGAGGGATGTGAATGAAGCTTTGGGCAATTGAGTAATTTGGCAATCGGGTAATTTGGCAATCGGGTAATTTGGTAATTGAACCCCGATTTTTTCTGATTCTTAAATTGCTCAATTACCCGATTACACAATTATTCGATGAACTCTGATCGCATCGTCGGAATCGATCTCGGGACCACCAACTCCCTGGTGGCTTTCATGCAGGGGGATAGCCCTGTGGTGATTCCGGGGGAGGATGGGCTGAATCTGGTGCCGTCCGTAGTGGCGCTGGATGAGAAAGATCAGATCATCGTCGGCAACGCCGCGCGGAAGTATTTGATTGAGACTCCCGAGCGTTCAGTGTATTCGATCAAGCGGCTGATGGGGCGCGGCATCGAGGACATCCAGCAGGAACTGAAGTTGTTCCCCTTCCAGCTGGCCGACGATCTCCAGGCGGGCGAAGTCTTGCGAATCCGGCTTGGGGAGAAAACATTTACGCCGCCCGAAATTTCCGCGTTCATCCTGCGCCAGCTTAAGCGGAATGCGGAGCGGTTCTTTAACGCGCCCGTCACCAAGGCCGTGATCACGGTTCCCGCCTATTTCAATGATGCTCAACGGCAGGCGACCAAGGACGCCGGACGTATTGCGGGGCTGGAAGTGCTGCGTCTGGTGAATGAGCCCACCGCGGCTTCCCTGGCCTACGGACTGGACAAGAAACAGAACGGCATTGTCGCGGTTTACGACCTGGGTGGCGGCACGTTCGACGTTTCCATCCTCAAGTTGCACGACGGAATTTTCGAAGTCATCGCCACCAACGGCGACACCCACCTGGGCGGCGATGATATCGACAATCTGCTGATCACGATTGCGCTGGACGATATCCGCGGTGACCTGGGCCTTGATGTTTCGCGCAATGGCGAAACCGTGGCCACCATTCGCAAGGCAGTGATTGAGGCCAAGATTGCCCTTTCTTCGCAGCCGGCGGCCACGCTCGAAGTTGAACTGCCGGGCGGCAGGCAGTATCTGCGGGAAATTACGCGGGAGCAGTTCGAGCAGTTGATGCAGCCCATCATCGATCGCACGGTCGGCCCATGCAAGCAGGCCTTGAAAGACGCAGGCCTGAAGCCCGAGCAGATTGACGAAGTTGTGCTGGTCGGGGGCTCGACGCGGATCCCCAAGGTGCGCTCATTAGTCGAAGGACTATTCCAGCGCAAACCGCACGCCGACCTGAATCCGGACGAAGTTGTGGCCCTGGGCGCGGCCGTGCAGGCCAATATTCTTTCCGGCGGCTCCGAAGCTACCGAGAACATGCTGCTGCTTGACGTAACTCCCTTGTCGCTAGGGATTGAAGTGGCTGGCGGCGTGACTGACAAAATCATCCTGCGCAATTCCACGATCCCGGCTTCGGCTACACAGCACTACACCACGCAGGTGGATGGGCAGGCGAATGTTGCCATCCATGTGCTGCAGGGAGAGCGGGAACTGGCCAAGGATTGCCGGTCACTGGCACGCTTTGATCTGCGAGGGATCCCTCCGATGCCGGCGGGGATTCCGCGCATCGAAGTGAAGTTCCTGATCGATGCCAACGGCATTCTGCACGTGTCGGCCCGGGAGCAACGCAGTGGCAAGGAAGCAGAAATCGAAGTCCAGCCCAGCTACGGCCTGACCGATGAACAGGTCGAGAGTATGATCCTCGATTCGTTCGACTCCGCCGAAGAGGATTTTCGGCAACGGCAGTTGATCGAGGCGCGCAACGAGGCAGCGACGATTCAGGCGGCTCTGGAAAAGGGTAAGAAGAGCCCCGCGTGGGGACAGCTCACCAGCACTGAGACGAAGCAGATTGCCAAGCTGGAAAATTCGTTGAACCGGGTGAAGGATGAAGACGACTATCAGGCAATCCGCACCGCCATTGACGGGCTGAATCAGGGAACGATGCGCCTGGCGGAGCTGATGATGGACAGCGCGGTCTCAACCGCCCTCAAGGGCAAGACGATGGATCAGGCGGACATGGGCGAAGGGCCCGATGCGCCGCATCCCGTGGCCAAGGCCGAGTTTGAGTAGAACAGTCATCGGTCGTCAGTCATCAGTCGTCAGCTAAGAACGCAGAAGATCTTAGATTAGGAGCTGCGATGGCAGAACAGAAAAATCAGGGCGCGGGAGCAGCAACCGTCGAAGCACCGGGCGAGAACACGGTCCAGGTTACGTTTTTGCCCGAGGGCAAGACGGTGCAGTTCGAGCACGGCAAGATGCCTTACAAGGACCACGGCAAAGAGGAATCGCTGCTCGACGTCGCTCTGAACCATGGCATACGACTGGATCACGCTTGCGGCGGCAATTGCGCCTGCACGACCTGTCACATCTGGGTGAAAGAAGGGGCTGAGAATCTTTCCGAAATGGATGACGATGAAGCTGACCGGCTGGACATGGCCGCCGATTTACAGTTAAACTCCCGACTCGGATGCCAAGCGGTAATTACCAAGCCCGGCAAAGTGGTGGTTGAGATTCCAGCCTGGAACCGGAATTACGTGTCGGAAGAACATTAGAGCAGTTTCCGGTTTCTAGTTTCCAGTTTCGGGTCTTGAAACTAGAAACCGGAAACTGGAAACTGATTCAAGGAGCATGCATGCCGAAAGAATTGACCTGGGACGATCCTGACGACATCGGAATCCTGCTCTCTGAGAAGCATCCGGAAACTGACCCGCTGGCCGTGCGCTTCACTGATTTGCACCGTCTGGTGACCGAACTGCCCGAGTTCAAGGACGATCCCAAAAAGTCGAGTGAGGGAAAGCTGGAAGCCATCCAGATGGCCTGGCACTCGGAGTTTCTGGACCGCACTCAGGCGTAAGAGCAAACCACAGCGGCTAAAGCCGCGTTCGGCGGGCAATCAGCGGCACGGCTGAAGCCGTGCCCTTCCCAAAGTCCCTCATCAAAGCCCATCCCAAAGCACTAAGCGGCCCTTTCACTTGTTAGATTGGTTCCCTGAGTCGATTTCTCGATAATATTTCTGCAAGACGTCGAAGGCCTGCTTGTGCTGCCCCAGATTTGAAACCAGCCCCTTGCGGTTGTAGTAGTCCTGCACGCCGGATAGCAAGCGGCGGGGAGAATGGAAGTCCATCAGGACCCAGGGCGACAAGCCCGCCAGTGACGGGATTCCCTTAAGCATTCCGATTTGATGCTGGTAGATGCTGGCCTGATATTCTTCGGTCCAGCGTTCATCCGCGCCCCCGTGCCTGCCGTAAGGAGCACTTCCACCAAACTCGCTCATGATAAGCGGCTTGTCCCACGCGGTCTTCCAATGCATGTGGTCGGCATCTTCTGGACGCCCCCAATACCAGCCCAGATACTCGTTCAAGCCGATCACATCGAGATATTCGCCGAGCGGGTCGCTGAGGGCACGGGTGTCAGGAGCGGTTTCGTCTACATGATTCAGCGCGGATGTGATCAGGCGAGTGGAATCGAGTTGGCGGGCGGTGTCTGCGAGTTCCCGCAGGAACGCGGTGCGCTCGGGCTTGACCGGAGTTTCATTGGAGAGCGACCAGAGGACTACCGCACGCGCGATTGTGGTCGCGCGCGATCATTTCGTGAAGCTGGTTTTTGGCGTTCTGCAATGTGGCCGGATTTTGCCAGTCGATGTCCCAGTAGACCGGAATCTCCGACCAGACCATCAGGCCCATGCGGTCGGCGAGGCGAGTCATGTTCTCGCTGTGCGGATAATGAGTCAGGCGAACGAAATTGCAACCGAGCTCATGAGCCCATCCCAGCAGGGTCTCGGCATCCTGCTGAGTAAACCCACGGCCGCCGCGGATGGGCGCTTCTTCGTGCATGGAAATCCCGCGAAGAAAAATGGGTTTGCCATTGAGCAGGATCTGGGTGCCGCGGGTTTCGACGGTGCGAAAGCCGATTGAGTCGTGCACCTTGTCACCCCCGCCGGTCAGCACGACATCGTAGAGTTTGGGACGGGATGGCGACCAGAGGTCGAGCTTTGCGGGAACGCGAAACTCGGCGTGGCCGCCGGCATCCGTGAGGACGGTTTTCTTGATTCCCGCTTCCTGGATTTCCAGTGTGACTTGCTGCCGTGCCATGGAGCCATCCAGTTGCACCCAGCCGGAAATCTCCTGGCTTGAACCTTTGGCAAGTTGGACTACGTAGTCCTGAATGAAGGTTTCGGGTTCCTCAACCAGCACGACATCGCGGGTAAGCCCTCCATAGTTCCACCAGTCGGTGTTGAGGGCGGGCACGGCATCGCGGCGGCGGGCATTGTTGACTTCTATCACCAGGAAGTTGTCGCCTTCCTTGATCTTGTCGGTGATCTCAAAGTTGAAGGGCGTGAACCCGCCTTCGTGCTCGCCCAGCGCTTCGCCGTTAAGATACGCGCGGGTAAAGTAGTTGGCGGCGCCGAAGTCGACGAATACCCGGGTGTGTTCACGTTTGTGGTAGGAAAATGACTTCTCATACCAGACCGGGCCTTCGTAGAAAAACAGTTCCTTCTTCTGCGTGTTCCAGTCGCCGGGAACGTTGAGAATATCGGACTTGTCGAAGTCGTATTCGACGAGGTCATTCTTATCCTTTGGCTTGGCGTTCGTGTAGAAGCGAGCCTTCAAGTCCGGTCTCGTAGGGATCCACGATGTAGTGCCACGAGCCGTTCAAACTGATGGTGGTGCGATTGGGAATGTTGTTGATCGACGACGCAGGCCCCGCCGCAGCGTAGCCCGCCGGCACAAGGATCATCAACAGGAGAAGCAGTCGTCTCATAGAGGTCTCGCGAGTCGGGCAATCTTAGTAAGGGTCAAAGAAGGTGTCAAACCGATCAAAAGAGTGGAGCGGGCCTTCAGAACTGCAAGCACTTTGGTCTCTTGCAGGGTTTCTGCTAGCCAGTGGTAACGGCGTCTTCCACCCTTGCCTCGCGCAGAAACTTCGCAGCTTCTTCGGGTGGCGTGGGATTAATGTAGAAGCCGGTTCCCCATTCGAACCCCGCCGTCTTGGTGAGCTTGGGCATGAACTCGATGTGCCAGTGATAGTGGTCGTTGGTCGGGTCCTGCACCGGCGAAGTATGGATGACCAGATTGTATGGTGGATTATCCAGGACGCGCTCAGCCCTGGTGAGCAGGGTCTTCAGCGCCCGGGCTAAATTCTCGAACATATGGGTGGATGAATTTTCAAATGCCGACTCGTGCTGCTTGGGCAGGATCCAGGTCTCGAATGGAAAACGGGGCGCGTAAGGCGCGAGCGTGATGAAGTCGCCATTCTCGGCGACCACGCGCGTGCCCGTCTCGGTCTCCTGGCGAATGACGTCGCAAAAAACGCAGCGCTCCTTGTAAATGTAGTACTGCTTCGCGCCCTCGATCTCTTCGGTCACGTAAATCGGAAGAATGGGCAGCGCGATAAGTTGCGAGTGCGCGTGTTCAAGCGAGGCGCCGGCCGCCTCGCCGTGGTTCTTGAAGATCAGGATGTATTTGAAGCGGCGGTCTTTCTTCAAATCAAGAATGCGGTCGCGAAAGGTCCAGAGCACGTCTTCAATGCGCTTGGGAGGAAGGTTAGCGAGGCTGGCATTGTGGTCTGGAGTTTCGATAATGACTTCATGGGCGCCGATGCCGTTCATGCGGTCAAACATGCCCTCGGCCTGGCGGTTGAGATTGCCCTCGATGCCGAGCGCGGGAAACTTGTTGGGAACCACCCGCACTGTCCAGCCCGGACTGTCGCGCTGGGGCGGCGTCCCGCCATTGGGATTGGGGCGGTAGGCCTGGATCTCGGGTGGAGTCTTGGATTCATTGCCGTAACAGAAGGGGCAGAAACCGCCCTTGATGGTCACTCCATCACGGGCGAAATCTGATGGACGCTTGGCCCGGTCGGTCGAAATGATGACCCAACGGCCAACAATTGGATCTTTTCTCAGCTCGGGCAATTACTGGCGTCCTTTCCGGCGCGAAACCACAGACCTGGCGGGGTGAGGCACAAACATTTCACCCCAACGGGGAAATATTCCTGAATAGTTCAATCTGCGGCTGGCCTGATCGTTGATCATAATACACGCTGACTACATCGAAGCGCCACTGGCACGAAGGTGGCAGGTGACGCAGGTATTCCCGCGCAACCGCAAAGAGTTCACGGCGTTTATCCCGGTCCACGGCGGCTTCGGCAGGTTTCACGTCGCGTGTGGTGCGGGTCTTGACCTCGACAAAGCAGAGTGTGTCCTGTTGCCAGCCAATCAGATCGATTTCGCCGCGACGATTGGGTGCACGGAAATTGCGCGCAACCATCACGTATCCAAGCCTGCGAAGATAGAAATAGGCGTCTTCCTCGCCTCGGCGGCCCGTACGCAAGTGATCCGCAGTCTGGTCGGGAGGCAGTATCTTTAGCGCAATCCAGTCGATGACGTGAATCGTGGCTTGAGTGAAGCGGCCGGAAAACATAGCAATCTCGCGTTTTCCGAGTGTAGATGCCAGATCTCAGATCTGGCTGTGACGGATGTCACAATTGCGCGGGCAGACGCGTGCTTTTGGGAAAAAATCAGAGGACCCATTCCTGAACATAGAAATTGGGTCCCCTGGGGAGAAACCTGGCTACGAAGCCGGCTGAATGTCAGTGACGCGGATGATGCTGGTTGACTTATCGAGTGTGCCGTTCACGGTTACCTGCTTGCCAGCAAACTGCTTTGCCTTTGCCTGGTCATCAAGCTGGTAGGTCATGCTACCGGTTTTGAGGGCGTAGTGCTTCTGCACTTTGACCACCGTGCCCGAGAATGAAGTCTGGGCTTGGGTGTCGGTAGAGTTACCCGGCGCTGGCGCGGTTTGGCTTTGCGGATCGGTCGCAGGCGCGGTTTGATCCTGCTGCGCAAAGACTGCCGGGGACAATGCCGCCGCCAGAGCCAGTGTGGCCAACAGACTCAGATTTTTCTTCATGAACATTCCTCCACATTTCAAATTAGGACCGAGCGGATCATGTCCACGATTAGGTAGTGCACGATGTGTGCCAAGGCCCCGGAATGAGCTATTCGCCGGGATTTAACGCATTCGTCGGTTCGTGGTATTGCAGTTTTTCTATGCCCTGAGGACAAACTTTCCCCCTAGACACTTGCTACAGGAAAGGCTGTAAGAGTGCGAGACCTAGCGGCCTTCGCGGGCACGCAGCCAATCAAGAAACATCTGTTCGATGGGCTTGTCATACGTCATCAGGACGTGGCGAACGGTATGGCCGCTGACGAAGTGGCACACTTCCTCGGCGAGATTCTTGGCGTGGTCGCCGGCGCGTTCGAGCGATTGGGTCATGAAGATGACCTGCAGACTCGCCTGGCGCTGCATGTTCTCGGGATTTTCGATGTGACGAAGGAAGATGAGATTGCGCAGCCGGTCGATCTCGGCATCCGCCCGCAGCACATCGACGGCACGTTTGACGTCGCGGGTGGAGAAAGCTATTCCCGCATCCGAAAGCATTTTCTCCAGCACGGTGGCCATGTGCGTAAGGTCGCGGATATCCTGCGGATCGAGCCGGGAGCAGACGGATTGCGCGCTGCTGGAGAAGCTGAGCAGAAGATCGCCGATGCGCTCCAGGCTGATCATGAACTTCATGCAGGCCAGCAACTCGCGGGCTTCGGTTGCGGTGACCTGGGTAATGGCCGTGGTCACGCCTGCGTCGATTTCCATGTCCAGACGGTCGAGTTCCTTTTCGCGTTCGCGGAGCGTATTCAGCAGCGGGCAGGACGCAGTGGCAATTCCTTCGGCGGCAGTGGCGGCCGCTTCGGTCGCTACCCGGCAAGCTTCGATGGTACGTTTCACCAGGTGGGCGTAGGGAGACTCCGGTTCCGGGCTTCTCAAAATGGCGGTACTCATGCGCGCATCCCTTCCGGAAGCGGCCCCGGCCGGCCGCAACACCCTCGGTCTGATCCTGCGCTTGCTATTAGTCGTCAATACACGAGAATAGGTTATTTTTTCAATGCGTTGGTTAAAAGGGCGTGAATTTGTGGAAGAGAAATCGGCTTGGTCAGGCCGAACGACCGGTTGTCCCCAGGCAGCAGCGCACAGATCGGCGTGAGACAGAAATGGATCTTCTTGGCGTTCTCTGCGCCGTCTTCGCGACCTTTGCGGTTAAGAGCTTTTCAGCGCAAAGTTCGCCAAGGAACCGCAAAGCGCGCAACGAGCCCCCTGGCGGAGCCCGCGGCCCCAGCGACATGGCCAGCCGTCTACGCCGATGGCAGCGTAAACAGGAAAGTCGATCCGTGATTAAGTTCGCTTTGGGCGCGAATCGCGCCACCGTGGGCCAGAACAATATGTTTGGCAATGGCCAACCCCAGCCCGGTTCCGCCCGACTCGCGGGAGCGAGCCTTGTCTACTCGGTAAAAGCGCTCGAATAAGCGACCTAAGTGCTCGGAAGGAATGCCGGGGCCGAAATCCTGAACAAAGAACTCGACGTTTCCGGCGATGGGTCGCGCTCCTAAAACGATGCGGCCACCCGAAGCCGCATACTTCAACGCATTGTCCACCAGATTCGAGAAAACCTGATGAATGGCCTCAGCATCGGCACCGACCTGGACAGCAGCGCTGTCCTCGACCTTGAGTTCAACATTTTGCGCGCGCGCGATTTCACGAAAGCTCTGCACTGTTTCCTGCAGCAAGTCAGCCGGTGCGACGGGCTGGATGTGGAAACGCTGTTCGCCGGATTCCACTCTCGCCAGAGTGAGCAGATCTTCCGTCAGGCGCGACATGCGCAGAGCGCTCTTACGAATGATGTCAAGAAATTCCCGGGTATGGTTGTTATCTGGTGCGCTGTCGAGCAGGGTTTCGGTATAGCCCTGAATTGAGGTCAACGGCGTACGCAGTTCGTGTGAAACGTTGGCGATGAAATCGCGGCGCGTCTTCTCGACCCGTTCCGTCTCGGTCAGATCGCGCAAGACAGCCACCGCTCCCCCGCCGGGCATGGGAGCGGTAGTCACGTCGAAAGTGCGTCCCGGAAGAATCGATGCAGCCCGGGCGGTAAATACCTTCCGTACCTCGTTCGCTCCACGCACTGCGGCCAGAAAGTCAGGATCACGAACCGTCTCCACCAGGGGCGCATTCTTGCGGGTGTGCTGAGGAACCAGTCTGTCCATGGTCTGGTTTGCCCACAGCACGCGATCATCGGCGCTGATTGCGATAACCGCATCCTGCATGCTGTTGAGCAGGGTTTCGAGTTGGCGCTGGCTGGTCTGCAGAGCGGCAAAGTTTTCTTCCAACTGGCGGACGGCGTTATCGAGAAACCCGGCCACTTGTCCAATTTCATCCGCGGAACTTTCCTCGATGCGCGCTGCCAGGTCTCCAGCGGCGACGCGCTGGGCAAACTGCACGATGCGCTGCAAGCGCTGAACCCTGGACTGTGCCGCGATACCAGAGATCACGACCGCCACCAGGAACGCCACCAGCGCGCCCTTCCACGCATAGCGAATGGAAACACCGAGGGGGACCAGGGCAGCCACGATCACCAGGGCGAACGCAGCCAGAAATTTCAAGAAAACGCGGTTTCTCACTTCGGAGCCTCGAAGCGATACCCAGCGCCGCGTACGGTCTTGAGATAACGCGGATTCTCAGGATCGGGCTCGATCTTCTCGCGAATGCGGCGCACGTAAACATCCACCGAACGAGGCGTAACATAGGCGGTATCGCGCCAGACCGAATCGAGCAACTGGTCGCGCGTGAAAACCCGCCCGATGTGGCGGGCGAAATAATCGAGCAGTCGGAACTCGGTGGCGGTGGTCGTCACCAGGTTGCTGCGCACGGTGAGGGTCATTGCGCCAGGATCGATTTCGATATCACCGATCTTGACTGGCGCTTGCGACAGCGGCCGTTCGAAACGACGCAGCACGGCCTTGACCCGGGCCACCAGTTCCCGCGGGCTGAAGGGTTTCGGAATGTAATCGTCGGCACCCAATTCCAGTCCGAGAATGCGATCGGCTTCACTGCTTTTGGCGGTCAGAAAAATGACCGGGGTCGCCGCCAGCGATGGGATTTGCCGGATCTGGCGGCAGAGTTCCAGTCCATCTTTGCCCGGGACCATGATGTCCAGAATGAAGAGCGCAGGCCGTTGCCGTTCCGACTCGGGGATGACGTTGTTTCCAGTGGCAAAAACCTTCACGGTGAATCCGTCCGCTTCGAGATGGTGCCGCACCAGGCGCGAAATATCCGGGTCGTCTTCAACAACAAAGATGCTCGGTTTCATGGGGGTATTGTAACGGTGGGATGGGCGGACTACCTAGTCTGCATCCTCGCAAAGAAGTCCGCTGAATTAAGGAGGGCCCGCTGCGGCATTAACATCAAATTCACTCGATCAACAAGTTTCCCTGCGTATCCAGCCAGAAGCTTCTGCCGGGAGGCACAACCGTGGTAGCGCTATATTCGGTGACGATAGCGGGACCGGAAGATTTTTTCCCGATCTTCATCATGTCGCGGGCGTAGATTGCAGCGGCTAATCTTTTCCCAGCGAAATACACGGGGGCACGATTCTGCAACACACTGCCCAGCTTTGCTCGGCCAGGACGGCTGGGGGCGGCCGTCCCTACGTGGTTTGTGGTGCTGCCTGGTGCCAATCGTGCTTGCCGCGATTTGATCGTCGAGCGCAAGCGGAGGGTGACGAGTTCTACCTCGCGATCTGCATAACTGTAGCCGTAGCGGCGCTCGTGTTCACGGCGGAAGTCCCGGATCAGGTTGCGGGTGTACGGGATGTTCAGTTCGTATCCCTGACCCCGGTAGCGAATGTCTATGCTGCGCCTATGGGTGATTGAGCCACTCCAGGCTTCGTCTCGGAAGTCTGTCTCAGCGCGTGCGTGCAGGATTGCGAACTCCTGCTCGAGGCGCTCTGCGGGATGCTTCGCTCCGGCCCGCCAGAGCACGGTGCGTGAATAGTCCTTCACGATGTCGCTGACCAGGATGCCGAATGCGGACAGCGCGCCGGGCATTGCGGGAACCATGACCCGCGGAATGCTTAGCCCCTCCGCCAGTTCGCAGGCGTGAAGCCCGCCGGCGCCGCCAAAGGCAACCATCGTAAATTCGCGCGGGTCATAACCGCGTTCGATGGATACCACGCGGATGGCTTTCTCCATGGTGGAGTTGACGACGCGAATCACTCCCGCAGCAAACTGTTCCAGCGTGAGCCTGCCTGCATGGCGTTTGAGCCACTCCGCCACCAGACGGCGCGTGCGTTCCAGGTCGAGAACGAAATCTCCGCCGAGGAAGCGTTGCGACTGCAAGCGGCCGAGAAGCAGATTGGCATCCGTGACTGTGGGCTGGGTGCCGCGGCCGTAGCAGATGGGTCCGGGATCGGCGCCGGCGGATTCAGGGCCGACGCTGCAGCGCACCGGCGGCATCGAAGCGAGCGATGGAGCCTCCGCCCGCGCCCACGGTGTGAATATCAAGCATGGGCACGCCAATTGGCAGACCGGCAATCTCGGACTGGCCGCTGGCGCTGGCCTCGCGATCGACCAATGCGACGTCGGTGGAGGTTCCGCCCATATCGAATGAGATGATGTGATCGAAGCGGCTGCGGCGCGCCATGGCCGCGGCCCCGACTACCCCGCCCGCCGGGCCGGAGAGTACGGTGCGCACCGGTTCGCGGGCGGCGGAACCAAGACTCGTGATCCCTCCGCTGGACTGCATGACGAAGATGCGAGACGAAGTGCTGTCGGATTGCCCCGGCCTTTGCGTCCGGCGCTCGAGGTTTTCCAAATACTGTTGCATCAGGGGTTGCAGATAAGCGTTCACCACGACCGTGCTGGCTGCGTTCGTATTCGCGGAACTCCGGAAGAATTTGATGGGAGATGGAGAGCGGTACTCCCAGCTCTTCCAAGGCGCGAGCGACCGCGGTCTCGGCTTTCGCGTTGGCGAAGGAGAACAGCAGCGAAATCGCAATCGCATCAGGGCGCTTTTGGCGAAGTTGCTCGACCAGGAACTGCAAATCCTGTTGCGACGGCGAATGCAGGATTTCACCGTCGCTGCCGGTGCGTTCGTCAACCCCGAAGCGCAAATCTTCAGGAACGAGCGGCTCTATGCGATCGAAGAAAAGATCGTAAAGTTTGGGCCTGGCCTGGCGGCCGATCTCGATGGCGTCTTCAAATCCGGCGGTTATGACCAGGGCCACGCGGGCGCCCTTGCGTTGCAACAAAGTATTGGTGCCGACGGTAGTGCCGTGCAGAAGAATCATCCTGCCTGGCACGCCGACCTTTTCCAAGGCTGCGACGATGGCTTTGGAAGGATCGTTCGGAGTAGAAAAAACCTTGAGCATGCGGGGTCGTCCGCGTTCGACCCACACACAGTCGGTGAAAGTGCCACCGGTGTCGATGGCGATCTGGAGAAGCGAAGTTGGTGGGCGCCGGGGCATGAAAGTTAACCGTGAAGATTAACATCACGGCGGGGATAGGACGATTCGGAGCAGCAAGAGAATAGTTGAAATCCGGTCGACAAAAATCTACCGAGCTTCGCGCAGCTGGGCAGACGATGACGTCTGCCCCTACGCGGTCCGTGGTTTAACCTTTTGTCGTGAGCGCCAGGGTTATCAGCGTTTTTTGTTCTACCTCGTGCGCTTTGGCCGATCCTGTTGCTGGACTGGCACTGGCAGAGCGCTTTACTGACAGGACGGAACGTTCTCCGGCGATCCGGCGCAGCCGAGGCAGCACGTAGAACAATGCCCCCATGTTGGCGGGTTCTTCCTGCACCCAGACGATTTCCCGGGCTGACGGATAAAGATTGAATACCCGCTCCAACTCTTTTTCCGGGAACGGATAAATCTGCTCCAGGAAGACGATGGCTGTCCCTTGGGAGTTCTTCTTCTTGCGTTCACCGCGCAGTTCGTGACCGATCTTTCCGGTGCAGAGCAGGATGCGGCTCGCATCGCTGACCTCGGCATCGGGCAGCACGGTCAGAAAGCGCTGGTGGGTAAAATCTTCGATCGGAGAAGAGGCGTCGGGATGGCGCAGCATGCTCTTCGGGAGTGAAGACCACCAGCGGCTTGCGCCAGTGGCGCAGCCCCTGACGCCGCAGCAGGTGGAAATATTGCACTGCGCTGGATGGCTGGCAGATCTGAAAATTGTCCCGCGCCGCCAGTTGCAGGAAGCGTTCGATGCGCGCGCTGGAGTGCTCCGGGCCCTGGCCTTCGTAACCGTGGGGCAGGAGCAGAACCAGTCCGGAGAGCAGCCCCCATTTGTCTTCGCCGGCGCTGATGAATTGATCGATCACCGCTTGCGCGACATTGGCGAAGTCCCCGAACTGGGCCTCCCACATCACCAGCGCTTCCGGGTAGTCGCGGCTGTAGCCATACTCGAAGCCCAGCACCCCGGCTTCAGAAAGCGTGGAGTTGTAGATTTCGCAGCGGGCCTGGCCTGGAGAAATGTTCTCCAGCGGTACGTATTCCTGCTCGTTTTCGATATCGAGCAGCACGGAGTGGCGTTGGTTGAAAGTGCCGCGACGAGTGTCCTGACCGCTGAGCCGCACCGGTATGCCAGCCTTGACCAAGCCCCCGAGAGCCAGCGCCTCCGCCATGCCGTAATCCACCGGGCGTTTTCCGGTACCCATCTCCGCGCGCTGCTCCAGCAGCTTTTTCACCTTGGGATGAATATGGAAACCCTCGGGATAGGTGGTAAGCCTGCCGGTAATTTCGTCGAGTTCTTCTGCCGAGAGGCCAGTGTCCACTTCATACTCGGGCTTGTAACGTCCGCCCTTGAAGTCGTTCCAATATCGGGGCAGCTCGCGCAGAGAAGGCTTCTTCCTGACGGACTTTCGCCTTCTTTTGCGCTGCTTCGTATTCCCCCCGGATTGCATCTGCCCGGGCTTGCACATTCTCCGCGCCGGTATCTTCGGCGTAAATCTCCCACAACGGAGGATGTTCTTTGATCGCTTTGTAGAGCAGCGGCTGGGTGACGGTTGGGTCATCGACCTCGCTGTGGCCGTGGCGGCGGTAGCCGATCAAATCCACCACCACGTCGCCGCGGAAGGTGTAGCGGTAATCGAGCGCCATCCGGCCCACTCGGACCACGGCGTCCACATCTTCGGCGTTGACATGAAAGATGGGGATGGATTGGCGGCGCGCCAGTTGCGCGGAAAAACGTGACGAGTGCTCCTCGTTGTACAAGGTGGTGAAGCCGAGCAGGTTGTTGGCGATGATGTGAATGGTACCGCCCACGGTATAACCCTTCAGGTCGGAGAGATTGAGGGTTTCGGCAACGATGCCCTGGCCCGCGAACGCGGCATCGCCATGAACCAGCAAAGGCAGATGTCTCTCCCTGCCTTCTTCTCCGTCACGATCCTGCTTGGCCCGGGTACGGCCGACGGTAACCGGGTCGACCGCTTCCAGATGGCTGGGATTCGAAACCAGATGAATATGAATCTTGGTCCCCGAGCGAGTCAGGTATTCGCCCGTGGCGCCCATGTGATATTTCACGTCGCCGCTGCCCAGAACGCTGCGCGGGTCTACATCTTCAAATCCCGCGAAGACCTCCTCGGGAGCGCGCCGGGCCACCTGCACGATCACGTTCAAGCGGCCGCGGTGGCTCATGCCCATCACCAGTTCAACCGCGCCGCGCTGACCGGCACCCTCGAGAATTTCATCCACCAGCGGGATAAGTGCGCTGACCCCTTCGAGAGAAAACCGCTTGTTGCCGAGGTAGCGTTGCTGCAGCACCTGTTCGAACAGGTCAGCCCGGATCAACTGCTCGAGCACAGCATGCTGATCCACCTCGGGCTGCGGACCTTCCAGGCGTTCCTGGATCCAGCGGCGCCGCACCGGGTCCGTAATATGCATGAACTCGGCGCCGACGGTGCCGCAGTATATCCGGCGAGCCTGCTGGGCGACTTCCCCATCGGCCCGCAAATCTGGATGTGACACGGAAGGCAAAAAACCGAGCGGGTCAAGGTCGGCTTCCAGGTATCCCCAATGGCGGAAGGGGTCGAACACACGCTCACGGTCCCCGTTGGGGGCATCCAGCACGCCAGAGCCGGCAGAACTAGCAGTAGATTTGGGTCGGGTGGCCATATATCCATTACTAGAATAACGGATGAGGCGGGATGCGTGCTGGATTCGTCCCTGCGGAAAGCTGCGGGCCCACGATTTTCTCCGTCAGCGAGGCTTCGCGCCATGACCGCCTTATTGAATCTGGTGAGCAGGCGTCGCCTGCGGGATCAACACCAGCAGATCGTTTCCGAAGATCATGCGTTCCAGCTCTTTGTCCACCGGCCCCAGCGAGCGGAAACCTTTCCGCAGCCCGCGCAGATCGAACATAGTCCAGCCCTCACTCGTCAGGTTGTCGAACATAGGCTTCAGGAACAGAAAGTCCGAGTCTTTGTCTTCCGCCAGGTTGAAGTCTCCGGGCTGAAACGGGCGTCCGATGCCGGCAAAGCGCAACTGTGACCCCTTCACGCCAAGGATCAGAATGTGTAGCGACGCCGCGCCTTGTCTATCGGCCATCTCGGTCAGAAAGTTCCCCAGATCGTTGTTTCGCAGCGGATTGAACCCTTTGTAGGTATGGTCGCCGCCGAATTTCAGTAAGACCTTGGGTGGCCTGCCTTCAGCTTTCGTAGCCGCGGTGTATTCCATCTCGAAGGTTTTCTTCATCAGTAGCGCGCGCTCGCGATTGGATTCGTAGCCTGCGGTCATATTCTTGAGGTAGATGTCCCGGCTCACGATCAGGGCGTCGTTCAATGCCACGGATTGAGAATCTGCGCCGCCTTGCTTGCGCAACAGCTCTCTTAGCCGCCTCAATTCGTCTTCGGACGAAGTGATCATGAAGGTGTCGCCGGGACTGCCGCTCTTGACCGCTGCGGCGTGGGCCTCGTCATTCTTCTGCAGCAGGCGTTGGACTTCGTCCGCAGCCGGCTTGCTGGGATGTGTTTCCAAAATGCGTGTGAGGATCAGGCCGGAAGCGCCCATCAGCTCCTGATCGAGCCCCCAGAGCTGGAACTTGCCACCTTGCGCCGAATGCTCGCAATGCCGGAGGAAATCGTATTCTTCCTGAAAATTATAGAAAGCGATGGTCTCCGGATACTTCTTCTCGAACTCGACAAGTCGAGCGGGACCATCGTCCCGCTCGATCCAGGGCCGGAGTTCGCGAGCCGCCAAAGGGCCGGCTTCAACCGCCAGCGTGTGAAAGCCTTGTGGACCCACCATGTCGCATACTGCGCTCGCGAACTGTGGGATCTGCGAGATGCCATGGTCCTCGCCAATCAGCACGAACTGCTCCCCCGACAGCGCGCTTTGCAGAACCGGCAGCGCCGGTCCGGACAGTCTGCCGTCCTGCAAGTTCAGCTGATAGCGGTTCTTCAGCAGCCGGTCAGCGAACTTCTCTTGCGGTGGTGCACTCTGCTGCGCCGTTACAGTCCCTGCCAGGGCCAGGCAAATGACAAACCCTGGGATCGTTCTTTTCATGGACGGTTTCCTCGCCTTGAATTTGGTTTGGGCAACCTCATTTGGGCAACCTGGAGTGTTACGCGCAGCATGTCGTTCTTGTTCCAGCATTCCCGTGGTCGACGCTCTGGTCGATGCTAATGACGATGTCGGTGCGCTCCTTCCGGAAGTGGCACGGGTCCCAATTTGGCCTATCAGTTTCGCCTTCTTTTCGTGACCAGCTTAGCCGGAGCTATGCCCGAGCCAGTCGCCTCCGATGTAGCAAACAGGAGCAGCGACAGGTCAGACATGCAAGGCCCAGGAGAGTCCGCAGTCAGCGATGGCCAGATGCAGTTGCTGCTGGTTGGGAAGAACAAGGACTTCAGTTATCTGCGCGACCTTCTGAGCCAGAGCGGGAATGGACATCTGGGCCTGGACTACACGGACTCGACCGAAGACGCGTTGGCCCGGCTGAGCAAGACCAACTATGACCTGCTGATCTGTGAATACGAATCGGGAGACGGCGCAGCCTTGCGTCTGATGCATGAACTGCGCCGGAACGGTCCGGGAGCACCCGTGATATTTCTCAGCGATCACATGAACGAGGCCGCGATCGACGCGGCCCTGAAAACCGGAACCGTGCGACCCGACTCAAGGCTCAATTCCCGCAGAGCCGTCTCTCACGCGCACCATCCGCCATGCCATCGACGTCTACGGCAAGGAGCGTCAGCGCCAAAAGACGGAGGATACGCTTCGCAAACTTTGGCGGGCGGTTGAGCAATCCGCGGACCTGGTCATGATTACCGATCGCGCCGGAGTGATCGAGTATGTGAATCCAGCCTTTGAAGCGCTGACCGGCTACTCCCCCGGGGAACTGATGGGTCAGACTCCGCGGGTGCTGAAGTCCGGCCAGCAAGCTCCGGAACTCTACCAGGAGCTGTGGCAATCCATTCTCTCGGGCAGTGTGTTCCGCTGCACCATGGTAAACCAGAAAAAGAATGGAGAGATTTTCGTCACGGAGAAAGTCATCACCCCCCTGCGCGACGGTGAGGGCCTGATCACGCACTTTATCTCCAATGACCGGGACATTACGGACCGGCGCCGGCTCGAGAATCAGCTCCAGCAGGCGCAGAAGATGGACGCGATCGGACTTTTGGCCGGAGGGGTCGCGCATGACTTCAACAACCTTCTGATGGTGATCAGTTCCTATGCCGAACTCATGCTGGACTCGCTGGCACCCCAACATCCGTTGCGCCGCAATGTGGATGAGATACAGAAGGCTTCGCGCCGTGCCGCTGACCTGACCCGGCAACTGCTGGCCTTCGGACGCAAGCAGATGCAGACCCTGCAGCTTCTCGACCTGAACTCCATCATTGAGGAGATCAACAAGATGCTGCCTCGTCTGATCGGAGAGGATATCGAACTGGAGTTTGTTCCGGGGAAGAAGCTGGGAAGAGTCAAGGCGGATCCGGTGCAGATCGAACAAGTGCTCATGAACCTGGCGGCCAACGCACGCGACGCAATGCCCAAGGGCGGCAAGCTCGTGATCGAGACCACCAGCGTAAGGCTCGACGACGCTTATGTTCAGGCACATTCCATTGTTCCTCCGGGAGAATATGTTCTTCTGACGGTTACGGATTCAGGCGAGGGCATCTCGCCCGAACATCTGTCTCACATCTTCGAGCCTTTCTACACCACCAAGGAGGAAGGGCGGGGCACCGGACTCGGGCTGGCCACCGTCTATGGCATCGTGAAGCAGAACAGCGGCTTCATTTGGGTCTACAGCGAGTGCGGCCTGGGAACGACTTTTAAGATCTATCTGCCCCGGGCCAGGGATGCGAGGGTCGTGCCCCAGCTTGCCCTCCCAGTAGAAGGCTACCCGGGGGGCTGCGAGACCCTGCTGCTTGCGGAAGACGAACCCGCAGTCCGGCAGTCCACGCGCGATTTCCTCAGCTTGAACGGATACATTGTCCTGGAGGCAAAGAACGGATCTGACGCTGTGGCCGTTGCGAGGGAGTACAAGGGACCTATCCATTTGATGGTCACCGATGTGGTCATGCCGCAGATGGGCGGGGCCAGGCTGGCGGCAGAGCTCGCACATGAGCGCCCAGACATGAAAGTGCTGTTCGTCTCCGGTTATGCCGAAACTACGGTTCAGCGCCACGGGGCCATCGACGTGACCACACGCTTCCTGCAGAAGCCGTTTTCGCTAAGAACCCTGGCCCGCAAGATCCGCGAAGTTCTTGACGCTGATGTGCCCGCCCTCGCCGCCGCGGCCGCCGCCTCCGTCTGACCCTCCGTCTGGATCACAAATCAGTTTGAGTTTGCACACGACCCGTTCATCCTTTGCAGCCGTTACGATAAGGTCGCGAGGGATTCCATCATTTCTGGGCCTCGCCTCCCTCTCGTATAATTGCATTGCCGGAATCCTGAATGAACTTGCCAGTGGCTTCAATCCTGCCTACCCCTGCTCATCGGAAGCTCGCGCCGTGACCGCTACTACGGCAGTGTGGAATGTGCTGCTCGGGATTGCAGTGTTCGGCGTCTTTAGTTCAACAATTTTTCTGTTCATGGTTCTGCTTGCCGCCATTCGCTGGCGCGGCGGGGCCCGCGCCGCGCAGAAATCGGCCGCCACAACCCCTGAGTCTTCCCTGCCATCGGTCACCATTTTCAAGCCTGTGCATGGAATGGAAGCGGAGCTGGAAAAGAACCTGGAGAGCTTTTTCCAGCAAGACTATCCTTCGTTTGAGATCGTTCTTGGAGCCCGGGAAGCCGACGATGCCGGACTGCAGGTGGCAGAGAGAATCCGCCAGCGCCATCCTCAGATCAAGAGCCGGATTGTCGCATCGGGCCCTCCTACCTGGCCCAATGCCAAAGTGTTCTCACTGAGCAAGATGATTCCGTTATCAGCCAACGATTACTTTGTGATCAGCGACAGCGACGTGCGGGTCTCGCCTGATTTTCTGCGCGAGGTAGTCCCGGCGTTGCTCGATCCGAAGATCGGCCTGGTGACATGCCCTTACCGCGGCGTGTCTGCCGGTGATTTCTGGTCCACCCTGGAGGCCCTGGGCATGTCGGTCGAGATGCCTTCCGGCGTGATGGTGGCAGAAATGTTGGAGGGCATCCGCTTCGCGCTGGGTCCCGCGGTGGCCTTGCGCCGAGACGCTCTGGACAAAATCGGCGGCATCGCCGCTACCGCCGACTACTATTCTGACGATTTTGTTTTGGGCAACCTGATCTGGGCAGCGGGCTACAAAGTAATTTTCTCTCATCACATCATCCAGCATGTGCTTACGCCTCGCTCCTTGAAACGAACCCTCGGAGACCAGTTGCGCTGGATGAAGAGCACTCGCTTCTCGCGTCCCCTCGGCCATGTAGGCACGGGCCTGACATACGCTATGCCGTTCGGAGTTCTTGGTCTGGTAGCGGGCGCGGCCAGCGGGCGGATGGCGCTTGGTGTCGGGCTGTTCGCCGCGGCTTTCGTGAATCGGGTCGTCCAATCAGTCGCGGTGGGATGGGGAATTATCGGAGACCGGCGTGCCTTGTACTTGTCATGGGCCTATCCGATACGCGACTTCCTGGGTTTCCTCACCTGGCTCGGGAGCTTCAGTAGCCGCTCCTTTTATTGGCGCGGGGAAATGTACCGCTTCAGCAAAGGCGGCCGAATCATTCCGCAAAATCGACCGGCAGAGAGTGCGGTGGGTGCGAAGTTGTAGCCGTTCTTTGTCGATTGAGCGACGGGCGTCGCCGACCGTCCGGAATTGAGCCGTTCTGAAGGGCAGGTTGAGAAAATCAGCGCGAGCGCGAACAGGTCAGGACGCCCGTTACTCCATCGACAAATATTGCAGAACTCCCTAGGAGCCGCTCCGAACCAGCCTGCCATTTCTCAAACAGAAAGACTCGCCCCGCCAAATCACGGTATGCCCCGCAAGGCTCGCGATCCAGACGAGCAATGCAACCAGATCCCGGAGCGGAAGCAGTGGCAGCAAGCGCAGCACTTGACGATCGCGCAAAACCGACCATCCAACGAGCAACGCGACCGCCACTCGCAACCCGGCAACAGCAACCAGCAAAAGCCACGCCTCGAGAGCACCACGACTCAGCCACAAGCTCAGAGACAGCGCCACCAGGGCCCACGGTAGACCGAAAGTCAGCACCAGCCCGAGGTATCCCCAGCGGCGCGAGTCGCGCACGGTGCGCCCCCAGCGCAGTTGATGATCCACAAATTCGCCCAGCGTGTAGGCTGGAAGAAAGGTTTCGACTACGACTTCTGAAAGCTTTACCTCGAGCCCTCGCTCCGCGATACGTCGGCCAATTTCGTAGTCGTCCGCCAGATAGTCCACAAAGGACTCGAATCCACCATTGGCCTCGAGATCGCGCCGGCGAAACACGAGAGTGGAGCCGAGTCCGAAGCGGATGCTGCTTTCCAGCTGCCGCGCCGCCAACACGCCGGCGGAGAAATCGGTGCTGATGCCAAGCGATTCCAGGCGCGATCCCAGGGTAGCGCCGGATACGCCGCGATAGAGACATGTCACCAGCCCTACTTGCGGATCGGCCAGCGGAGTGGTGACCCGCCGCAGATAGTCAGAGTGGACGCGAATGTCGCTGTCGTTGACCAGAATGATTTCATGCTTCGCTTCCAGCAGCATCTGCGCCAGATTGCTTACCTTGACGTTCGCGCCGAGGCTTTTGGCGCACACCATCAAGCGAATCGGACAACCAGGAAACTCCAGCTTCAGGCGTTCGATCAGTGGTATCGCAGGATCGTCAGGCTCGCTGACGCCGAAAATGATTTCGTATTCCGGAAAGTCCTGCAGGCAATGGCTGCGCAGGCTCTCGTACATCTCAGGATCGGTTCCCCTAAGCGGCTTCAGGATTGAGACGGGTTGCTGTGACTGTGTAGGGCGGGCGCCGCCCCCACCCACCGCTCTTCGCTCGCGCAGAAAATTGGCCGCGCTGAAAAGGCAGAGTCCGTAATAGGCCAGACTCGCGACGGCCCAGCGAAGAAGTAACAATTTCGAGGATCGGAGCAATATGATGAATCACGCGCGAAATCCCTTAGTGTCTTCGTTGGTCAGAGCAAATCACCAACACCAAGGACACTAAGGTACACGAAGGAAGCTACTCGTAGCGCAGGGACTCGATCGGATCCAGATTGGCCGCTTTCCAGGCCGGATAAATGCCAAACAGCAGACCCTCGATGACAGCCGCACCCAAGCCGAACGTAGCCCAGAAAAGGGACATGCGCGCCGGCAGCGAGTCCCAGATCGCGGAAATCGTCCAGGTGACGACGGCTCCAAGCAATACGCCCAGAACTCCCGCCCAGCGCGGTCAAAGTGATGGCCTCCAGAGTGAACTGCAGCAGAATGTCGCTTTTTCGCGCTCCGATCGCCTTCCGCACTCCGATCTCCCGAGTGCGTTCAGTCACCGAAACCAGCATGATGTTCATCACCCCGACGCCGCCTACAATCAAACCAACGCTGGAAACCGCGAACATGAAGACAAAAACCGCACCCGTCACCTGGTTCCACACCTCGGAGAGCGAGTCCTGGGTGAATACGGCAAAGTTATCGGGCTGGCTTGGTGCGACTTTGCGGCGGCGGCGGAGCAGTTCACGGATCTCGTCAATAGCCTTCGGCATGTCGTCATGCGAAGTGGCTTTGACGCTGATCCAGTAATTCTTCAGTTCCGGATGCAGCTTCCGGAATTCGCTCAGAGGAAAGTAAACGATATTATCGTCCGGATTTTTGCCGCCGGCGAACACACTCTTGCGTTTCGCGGCGACGCCAACCACGGTAAACAGTTGGCCATCGATATTGATTTCCTTGCCCAGAGCGTCCTGGTTGGGAAACAGTTCTTCGGCCGTGTCCGAACCCAGAATAATGACGGGAGAATGCCGTTCTTCATCAATCTCATTGACCCATCGCCCGGAGGCAATCTCTAGATCGAAGACCTCTCTCCAGGTGCCGGCGTTACCTTCCAGGATAGTGTTCTTGGCCTTGCGATTGCCATATTTCACTTCGTAAGTGCCGGTCCCGAATTCCTGGCGGAAAAACCGCAAGCCGGCGCTCACCGCCTTTACATGCGGCAGTTGCTTTATCGCTTCCGCATCATCGTACGTAAGCTCCTTACGCTTGCGTATCTCTTCGGTCGGCCTGCCGAATGTAAGCGGCTGGTGATACGCGAAAATGATGTTCGAGCCCAGGCTGCTGATGACCTGGCTGACGTTGTCATTCAAACCCCGCACCACGGAGGAAATACCGATGACGACGGCGACACCGATAACGATGCCGAGCACAGTAAGCGCCGACCGCATCTTGTTGGTGCGGATGGTATCCAGCGCCATCTGGACGACCTCGCCGTAATCGTGTCTACGCAGCATAATAAATTTAGTAATTGTGTAATTGAGTAATTGAGTAATTTTTCAAACTAATACGATTGGGATTTTCAAATTACTCAATTACACAATTTCTCAATTACTCAATCTTTCTCACAGTTCGAATCTCAACGCTGTTATCGGGTCCAGCTTGGCCGCGCGCCGTGCCGGATACACACCAAAGAACACACCCACGCTGGCCGAAACCAGCAGCCCGGCTGCCACAGCCCAAAGTTTGATTTCTGAAGGCATGCCGATGATCGCAGTGATGCCCTTGGCGACGGTAATGCCGAAGAGCACGCCCAGCAGGCCGCCCACCAGTGCCATGGTTCCGGACTCGATCAGGAACTGCAACATCACATCCTGGCGGCGCGCTCCCATCGCTTTGCGTATGCCAATCTCGCGCGTCCGCTCGGTCACTGAAACCAGCATGATGTTCATGATCACGATGCCCCCCACAACCAGCGAAATATTCGCGATGGCGATCATCGCGATGAAGAACGCCCCGCTCAGATTCGACCAGATGCTCAGAAAGCTGGCGTTGGTCTCGGCGGCAAAACTGTCCGGACGCCCGGGAAGATCATGACGCCGGGCGCGCAGGATGGCGCGAGACTCGTCAATTGCAGCCTCCAACTCCATGCCAATTCCGTTCGCCTTGCCCGAAATGCGGATGGGCGAATGAGACCCAAACTGCTTCAGATAAGTGGTAATGGGGATGGCCACGTAGTTATCACGGCTTTGGCCCAGAGTGGTTCCCTGCTTTTTTCCCACGCCAATCACGCGATAAACTTCGCCCTCGACACGTACTTCCTTGCCCAGCGGATCGACGGTGGGGAAAAGATTATCCACGACGTCGGTGCCGATCACTCCCACCTGCGAACGGTTTTCCTCATCATTCTCGTTCACCATCCGGCCGGCAGTGAGATCGAGATCGAGGATCGGGGCCATCGAGGGGGTCAGTCCCCGGATCCAGGTGTCGCTGATTGACTCTTCCCCATATCTCACGTGGCCATTGGTGTTGATGGTGGCAGCGCCGAGCATGACGCAATGCTTGCAGGACTCCAGCACGGCCTGGTAATCCTCCATGGTCAAGTCCTTGCGCTTCTGGCCTTCGAGCAGTTGGTCGACGTTGGTGACCACCGGAGTCACCTTGCTGATGATGAAAACATCCGCGCCCAGATTGAAAATCTTCTCCGCCACGTAGCCGTTGATTCCGTTTACGAATGTGACCACAGCGATCACCGCTGCAACGCCGATCACCACGCCCAGCAGAGTCAGGGCCGAGCGCAGCTTGTTGGCCCAGAGCGAGAGGAGCGCGATGCGGATGGCTTCGAGGGTTGTCATGAAAATAAGGCGTCAGGCGTCGGCGTGAAGCGCCGGGCGCTGCATTAAGTCTAGCAGAGCGCAGACAGGCTAAAACCGTGCCCTTCGGCACGCGCCGCGTCCTCGTGGCACATAACATTTTGAGCCTGTGATAACGTTCCTACCGCAATTTTCAGGAGGCTGCCACGATGAGCATCGGCACGATTCGGATAGTTGTGGTTCTGGTGTGTTTCTCGGCGTTCGCGGCCGGGCAAGAGAGTGGGCCGCTCAGAGGATTGGCCGATCTCAACGACGCGGTTTCCCGGCGCGCATCGAGTGCAGACCGTTCTGGCGGCAACGCGGACTGGGTGGAAGTGAAAGCCAAATCCACCGCCACGCTCGCGGAGATTAAAGGCGCAGGCTCGATCCGGCATATTTGGTTCACCATCAACTCGCCCAGTCCATTTCATTTGCGCGAACTGGTGCTGCGCATGTACTGGGACGGCGAGACCGAGCCCAGTGTGGAAGTTCCGATCGGCGATTTCTTCGGGACCGGATTCGAATACGAAGATGTTCCGGGCGGACATCGCGGGCAGAAATATCAATCCTGGGTCTCTTTGCCCATAACCGTGCAGGACCGTGCCATGAACTGTTACTTCGAGATGCCATTTGGAAACGGAGCGCGGATCACGCTGACCAACGAGGGAACGCAGGACGTGCCCAACCTCTATTTTCACGTCGACTACCAGGAGTACCGCGACGCGCAGAGAGTCGCGGACCAGGGCCGCTTTCATGCCCAGTGGAGGCACGAACAGACCCGCGCCATTCCCGAGTCCGAATCCGCCGGCAAGAATGTCGATGGCAAAAATAACTATCTATTCATGGAAGCCAGGGGCAAGGGCCAATATGTGGGAACGATCCTGAATGTCTTCGGGCTTTCGACAGGATGGTGGGGAGAGGGCGATGACATGTTTTTTGTCGACGGAGAGATGTCCCGCGCCACCATCAACGGAACCGGCATGGAAGACTATTTCAACAACGCGTGGATGTTCCAGAAGGAGTTCAATTACCCGTTTATCGGCTATTCGCAACAGGGCAATCGGGACTGGACGGGCAGCCACACCATGTACCGGTTCCACGTCGAGGACCCGATTTACTTTCAGAAATCTCTCCGCGCAACCATCGAACACGGCCACGCCAACGACCGCGAGGACGACTACACCAGCGTAGCCTTTTGGTACCAGACCGAGCCGCACCAGAAGTTGCTCCCGCTGCCGCCAGTCAATGAGAGGCTGCCCAACGCCTTCTGGAAGATTCAAAAGCTGGAGAAGAACTTACCGAACTGAGGCAGCCGTTGGTCGTTGGTCGTTGGCCCTTGGCCCTTGGTCAAAACGCTGCAGGTGTTCAGTTGTCATCCCGAGCAAGCTTCTTCGCGCTGCGCGCGAAGAAAGTTTGCCGAGGGACCTGGGTTTTTGCTGGCGCAACGCTGCTTCTAAATGTGCCGGCCAGAACCGAGGTCCCTCCGCTTGCCCTCACCGCGCAAGCGCGGCTCGGGGCGGCGCTTGGGATGACAACCGAGTTGTCGTTGGGCGTTGCGTCCGGGATGCGGGTTCCGTCGGGTTCAGCCAACGGTTGTCGCTGGCGGAGAAACCCTAACCCCTCAGGTCCGAGGTCTGACGCCCGAAGTCTGACGACTGAAGACCGACGACTGACGACTGTTACAATGAACTGTTGGCAGCTGGACCGGACGGTCGCTCGCGCCATCTTCGGAAGGCGCGGGAGGAAAGTCCGAACTCCGCAGAGCAGTGTGCCGGATAACGTCCGGGAGGCCGGTTTCAAGACCGGTTGACGGAAAGTGCCACAGAAAACATACCGCCCTGGCGGCAACGCCGAGGTAAGGGTGAAAAGGTGCGGTAAGAGCGCACCGCTGCCGCAGTAATGCGGCAGGCAGGGCAAACCCCACACGGAGCAAGACCAAATAGGGAGGGAGCCTGAGGCTTCGGCTTCAGGCGCGTGCCGGCTCGGCGCGTCACAACCTCCGGGTAGGTCGCTTGAGCCGCCCAGCAATGTGCGGCCCAGAGGAATGACCGTCCCGCCGGAGCAATCCGGCGGACAGAATTCGGCTTACAGGTCCGGCTGCCACAAGGTTTTATTTTCAATCACTTACGGAACACCGAGTCCCGTTGTGACGCCGGTGTGACGCAGTTGAACGCCAGCGGAGAACCCGCGAACTCGCCGATATGCACCCGCCGTTAGATACACCCACCGCGAAAAAGAACTGACAATCCCCCGAAAAGGCGTGGTGTGTGGACTGCTTTCTCACTTCGTCCGCGGACGCACAGGGACGTCCGCAAGCTGTGAGATTATTCTTTGATCGAGTTCTGGCAGTAGAAGGTGATGATGGCCTTACGTGAACAAATCTGATCCCAAACTTTTGGATCTGCAATCTGCTCTTGCTGAGGTGCAGCGCCTACGGGAAGAAAGTGTTCGTCTGCGGCGTCTTTTGCAGGACCATGGCATACAGCTTCCGGTGGTTCAGTCCCCGAACGTTATTCCCGTCACAACGAGCACCCTACCAAGTCCGCACACTCCTGTCTTGAAAGCTGAACAACGCATTGCTTTGTTCCGGAGCCTCTTCCACGGGCGCGAAGACGTTTATGCTGTTCGCTGGGAGAACGCCGATGGGCGGTCTGGATACATGCCCAAGGCGGATCGTGACTGGAAGGCATATCTTCGCGCCAAAGACCACGACCGCAAGAAGATTGATCGCCTGACGCGAAAGTTCCGACCGCTAACCGACGAGGTAGTGCGTGGACACCTCGTCGGAGATCACACCATCGGTGTTTATTCGCTTCTGCAGGACGAGACCTGCTGGTTCCTCGCGGTCGATTTCGATAAGAAAACGTGGCAAAAGGATGCCACTGCGTTTTTGGCAGTATGTCGCGAACTGAGCGCGCCAGCGGCACTAGAGCGTTCACGGTCAGGCAACGGTGGCCACGTGTGGATCTTCTTCGACCGATCAATCCCCGCAACCACCGCGCGAAAACTGGGCTGTGTAATCCTGACTCGGGCCATGGAGTCCCGTCACGAACTTGGATTGGATTCATATGACCGCTTTTTTCCCAACCAAGACACCATGCCAAAGGGCGGACTTGGCAACCTGATCGCTCTGCCGCTGCAGAAGCTTCCGCGCGCAGATGGAAACAGCGTCTTCGTGGATGCGGAGTTTCGTCCGTATGGTGACCAATGGGCGTTTCTGGCAAGCGTGAAACGGATGCCCGCTTCTGCTGCTGAGGCCATCGTTCTGGATGCTCAACGAAGTGGGGACCTTATCGGAGTGAGAATCAGCTCTGCGGAAGATGACGGACAAGACCCTTGGACATTGCCACCATCTCGAAAGCGAGCAGAGCGTCCAATACCAGGACCCCTTCCGGTGCAGGTTCGAATTGTTCGCGCCAACCTTTTGTATATCGAAAAGAAGGATCTTCCTTCCGCGATGCTCAACCGGTTGCTTCGCCTTGGGGCATTCCAGAACCCCGAATTTTACAAGGCGCAGGCCATGAGGCTTCCTACTTTCAACAAGCCACGAGTTATCGCCTGTGGCGAGGAACTCGCTGACCACATTGCCCTACCACGCGGTTGTCTTTGGGAGGTCATCGAGCTGTTGAAATCTCACCGCATCAAGCCGGAAGTCAGTGACGAACGGTTTGTCGGTCGTCCGATCGAGGTAGAATTCTCCGGCCGACTGCGCCCGTTACAGCAGGATGCCGTTGATGTGTTCGTGCAGCACGATGAAGGAATCCTCTGTGCTCCCACGGCTTTTGGCAAGACGGCTGTGGCAGCATATTTGATCGCGGCACGAAAGGTGAGCACTCTGATCTTGGTACATCGTCAACAATTGTTAGACCAGTGGCATGCGAGATTGGCAATGTTCCTCAACCTTCCCGCCAAGTCAGTCGGACAAATCGGAGGAGGGACGACAAAACGCAGTGGTTGCGTGGATATTGCCATTCTTCAAAGTAGCCACGACAAGGAAGGCGTGAAAGACTTCGTGGCAGAGTATGGTCAAGTGATTGTTGACGAGTGCCACCATCTATCAGCGTTTACCTTTGAGCAGGTGATGAAGCAGGTGAAAGCGAAGTACGTCGTCGGATTGACAGCAACTCCCGAGCGAAAAGATGGACACCATCCCATCATCTATATGCAGTGCGGTCCGATTCGATTCAAGCTCAGCGCCCGCTCGATGACGGCAGCTACCCCTTTCGAGCATGAGGTAGTTCCTCGGTTGACAGACTTTTGCTTGCCGCCTGAGCAAGCCGATATGACGATTCAGGAAGTGTACGCCGCACTTGTCGATGACCGCGTCCGCAATGAATTAATCCTTACCGATCTCGTCCAGGCAGCCGCAGACGGGCGTTCACCGTTGCTTCTTACCGGCAGAACTGATCACTTGAAATATTTCGAGGCAGAGCTTGCTGGCAAGGTGAACAACGTGTTTACGCTGAAGGGTGGCATGGGCAAGAAACAACGACGATCGACAGCAGAGGCAATTGCGGCTGTGCCCGAGTGCGAACCGAGAGTCATTCTGGCAACCGGCAGCTACATAGGCGAAGGATTCGACGACGCTCGCTTGGATACACTCTTTCTGGCGATGCCCATTTCCTGGAAGGGAACGCTACAGCAATACGTAGGGCGTCTCCACCGACTTCATGATGCCAAGCGTGTTGTGCGAGTCTACGATTACGTGGACTCCAAGGTCCTTATGCTGGCGCGAATGTACGCGCGTCGCCTGAAAGGGTACAACCTGATCGGCTACACGATCCGGGACGCCAGCAACGAAAGATCGTTCTCTCAGCAGGTTGAAAATCGATCTTCCAAAGAGCCTTTGATCAACGGAGAAACATGACGAAACGGAACAGTCGCCCGGCGGTTCTGCATCTGCGGAAGCTGAAAGGCGAGTCTGGGACAAATCTCCCTTCGCTCAGCAAGGCGAGGCTGAAGGAACTGATCGAACAAGCGATCGTGGATGCTTACGGCGAAGAAGAACAAGCAGGCGGTTTTTTCACCATGATTGAGGAACACCTAGCGTTGCCGTTCTCTGTGAAGGTCCTCGGCGTCGATGCTGACGTGGAGAAGGTCGACATGACGCTAGATGGCCAAATTGTTGCCATTTGCCGTCGAGGCAAAACGCGGCAGAAGATCCCAATCCTGGACCTGCCTTTACCAACGCCGGCACCGGCAGGCGTGGAATGGATTGTCGCTTATCGTCACTGGCGCCGAGGAACCTGGTGAGCGAATACCAGTATTACGATTTCCGCGCAATCGACCGTCCGCTGACGAAAAAAGAGATGGCAGCGCTCCGTTCCATTTCGACGCGGGCCGCAATCACCACCACGAGCTTCACGAACCACTACGAATGGGGAGACCTGAAAGCCAATCCGAGCAAGCTACTGGAGAAATATTTCGACGCTTTTGTCTATGTCGCGAACTGGGGGACGCATGAGTTCTATATTCGCCTCTCGCAGGAATCGGTTGACTACAAGTTGCTCAAGGCCATGATCCCAGGCGAGACCGTGCGTGTGCGAAGAACCGCGAGATTCGTGATCGTTGAATTTGGATGTGAGTCGGAGTGGGATGGCGAGGACGACGGGACGGGATGGATGGCCTCCCTGATGCCTCTGCGCTCCGACCTGCTTCGCGGCGACCTCCGATGCCTGTATCTCGGCTGGCTTCGCAGTGCGCAGGATGGAGGACTTGATGAAGATGAAATGGAGCCGCCCGTGCCTGCAGGCTTGCAAGAATTGTCCGGTTCCCTCGATGCTCTGATCGAATTCCTCGAAATCGATGAGGATCTCGTCGAGGTTGCAGCACAAGCTTCAAAACCGCTTGCCGCTGGACCTAGCCGCAAAGAGCTGTCCGCATGGATTCGAGGCCTGCCTGAAAAGGACAAGAACGAGTTACTCATTGCTGCGGGAGTGGAGTCGAGTGAACTCTGGCGAAGCAATCTCATACGGCGTTTTCAGCGTCAAAACTCTCAACACTCTTCGCAGACGGTTGCAACGGTCCGGCGCAGTGCAGGCGATATCCTGGCCGTGGCCCACGCGCGAGCGAAGGAAAGAATCCAGCAGATGAACGAACGGCGCGCGGTAGAAGAGGCAAGACGAAAGGCCGAGGACGAGGCAAAGCGAGCTCGCTTTCTCGATCAACTAGGGCGCCGCGAACCGGAAATCTGGGAGCAGGTCGCCGTACATATCCTGAAGCGGCAGCCCAACGACTATGCCAGGGCGGTTGGCTTGCTGACCGACTTGCATGATCTCGCAGTCCGCCGGGGCAAGAGGGCCAAATTTCAGATGGAACTTGAGAAGATCCGGCAGACACACGCCGCCAAGGAGAGCTTCTTGCGTCAACTTGCCAAGGCAAACTTGTAGGTAGGCTGATCGCGACTACCAGCAAACAATCGTCTCGGACCGCCCGTTGTGACGCCGGTGTGACGCAAAACCTGCCAACACTGCCAAAGTTGACATCATTGACACTTCACGGTGACTGATTTCAAATAAGTTGTCTGTTTGCAATGCAGTCCGGCGAATTCGGCTTACAGGTCCGGCTGCCACAACTTTTAATTTCGATCACTTCCAAAGCTAGTAAAGCCCGTTGTGAGGCAGGTCTGACATGCTTGGGCAGCGGCGACGACGTTCCTCTCTCTGGTACACAGCCGGCAGATTCGTGGATGTCCGATGCGCGCCACATGGTACCATTCCCGCGTGGGCGACTCCGCTTGCATCCCTGGTGCTGCCTCGGCCGTCCCAACCACGACGGTCGCTTCGCGGCACTCTGCCCTCGTCCGCGTTACTCACTGGATCGCCACGCTGTGCTTTCTTGCCTTGCTGGTCAGCGGAGTTGAACTTGTGATCTCTCACCCCCGCTTCTATTGGGGCGAAACCGGCAACGATTTGACTCCAACGTTGTTCAAACTGCCGATCCCTGCCTCGAGGTCATTGGTGCCGACCGGCTACGGGTATGTGCTGCCGGACCAGAACGGCTGGAGCCGGTATCTCCACTTTCAAGCTGCCTGGGTGGTGGTATTGACCGGCTTGCTGTACGTAATCTCCGGTTTGTTTACAGGGCATTTTCGGAAGAACCTGGTTCCGCGTCAGCCTGATCTTTCGTGGCGGCCTTTCTCAGCCGCGATCTTTCGCCATTTGCGCTTCCCGCGTCCGAGTGCGGAGGAAGCCTGGTCGTATAACCTGGTCCAGCGGCTCACCTACCTGTTGGTTATCTTCGTTCTCTTTCCCTTCGTCATCTGGACGGGCCTGGCAATGTCGCCCGCCTTTGTTTCCGCAGTTCCGGCGACCGTCAACCTGCTCGGCGGCCAGCAATCCGCGCGCACGCTTCACTTCTTCGTCTCCCTGGCACTGCTGCTCTTCGTGGTGGTCCACGTCGTGATGGTCTGGCGTGCCGGATTCAGGAATCGCATGCGGGCGATGATCACGGGCCGCCCCGCGACACATGCCGGTGCAGATATGGAGCGCACATGAGCGAACCGTCATCCCGCGAACCGTCCTCACGAGATCTATCACGCCGCAAACTGATCACCACGGGACTCGCCGCCGCAGCGGGCGTAACCGGCCTGGGCGTAGCCGCGCACCTTGCCCAGAAGTATGGACTGGTCCCGCCCGACCACGGCGGAATCTATGGCCTCGGTGAAACTCTGACCTACGCCTCCCAGCGGCTGCTGACCAGCCACTCCTTAGCCCGAGAGTTTCCTCGGAGCCAGATTTCGAAGACTCCGTTCGCGAACGAAATCGCGCCCCTGAAAGAAGATTTCAAGCGCCTTCAGGCGGGAGGATTCACGGACTGGCGGCTCACTGTCGATGGCCTGATCGCTCGGCCCGCCTCGTTTTCGCTTGACCAGCTTAAGAGTTACCCGTCTCGCAGCCATGTCACGATGCTGCAGTGTGAAGAGGGCTGGTCGTATATAGCCGAGTGGACCGGCGTGCCTCTGTCTCACGTGCTGGAACTCGTGGGAGTCCTGCCCCAGGCCAGATACGTCGTCTACTTCTCGATCGATCCCGACTGGTGGGAAAGCATCGATATGGCTGATGCCTTGCACCCGCAGACGTTTCTCGCTTATGGCTTGAATGGCGAGGAGCTTCCCGTGGGCAACGGAGGGCCGCTTCGCATGCGAGTCCCCCGCCAGCTCGGCTACAAGAACGTGAAATTCGTCACCCACCTGACGGTCACCGACAGTCTGAAAAAATTCGGCAAGGGTCTGGGCTCCGCGTCTCCCGAAGCAGGCTATGCCTGGTACGCCGGCATCTGACAGGTTCGTTTCAGGCGAGTGGAAATGAAGATCGTGGCGTGGGTTTTCGGCTTGCAGGGCTGGCTGCCACAAACCTTAGCCCTCCTGACTTTGCTCTGCATGCCTGATTGAGCGAACCGGCGCGGACCTTAAGAGTCAATCCGTCCTCGGCGACCGTCCCTCTCACGCCGAAAAATGGAGTACCATGGTGCCGCTGAAAGCTGGCTTCATCCTACGTAGGAACAAGAGGACCGAGAGCCGACAGTTTTCCTTCTAATTCATCCAGCGCTGGCTCCCTGGTACCTGCTTGGGAAGCGAGGAGCCATGCGTCGTCGGATTGGATTCGGCTCGAGTCGTTCTCGCCAGAATGTCTGGCTGCTGGTGCTTTTTGCAGTTTTTGTCAGGCTACCGGCACATGCACAAAAAACCCAGCCCACAAGTCCTCCAAAGTACGACCTCCACAGCGAGACCAAAATAAAAGGAACGATAGAAGAAGTGAAGCTGCCGCCGAAAGGCAGCGAGAAAGAGATTGCCCACCTGCTGGTGAAGGAGGGCACGAACTCCATGGACGTTTACCTGTGCCCGAAGTCCTTTTTCGACGACATGGGCATGAGTTTCGCCAAGGGAGACGAGATCGCCATCACCGGGTCGAAGGTGAAACAGGGCGAAACCGATCTCATCCTGGCGCGGGAAATCGTGAAAGGAAACGATACATTCGCGTTGCGAGACGGAAAGGGAGAACCTGTCTGGAGTTGGAAGCACTGAAAAAAGCAACTATTTGCCACGCAGGTTGAAGGCTGTGTTTACCAGACCGACGTGAGAGAACGCTTGCGGAAAATTGCCTAACAGTCGTTTCGCGGCTGGATCATATTCTTCGGAAAGCAGGCCGACATCGTTACAGACACTTACCAGGCGCTCAAATAGCGCTTCCGCTTCCTGATGCCGTCCTTGCAAGACATAATTGTCCGCCAGCCAAAATGAGCAGGCGAGGAACTTCGCCTCTCCGTGAGGCAAGCCGTCAACTGCTGGATCCTGCGTGTAGCGTCCGACAAAACCATCCTCCATGAGATGGGCTTCGATGGCTTTGACGGTTCCGATTACGCGCGCATCGCTCGCTGGAAGAAATCCGACCAGCGGCATCATCAGGAGGCTGGCATCCAGGTGCTTGGAGCCGTAGTACTGCACGAAGGAATTGAGTTCAGCGTCGAAGCCTTGCTGGCAAACCTGGTCGTGGATTCTCTCTCGAAGTGTCTTCCAGCGGGCTACGTCGCCTGAGAACCAACCTTTCGCCACGGACTTTATCGCGCGGTCGAAAGCCACCCACGCCATCATCTTCGAATGAACGAAATTTCGCCGCGGGCCGCGCATTTCCCAAATGCCCTCGTCGGGCTGGTCCCAGCCCGTCTCAAGGAACGCAAGCAACGTCTCGGCAATATCTTTGCCTTCGTCCTGCGGCGGTTCGAGGCCTGCCTGCCGATATTGGTAAAGGGTGTCGGCCACTTCTCCGAAGATGTCCAACTGAAACTGGCTGAACGCCGCGTTTCCCGTCCTCACCGGAATCGAGGCTTCATAGCCTGACAGCCACGGCAGTTCGAGCTCCGGGAGCCTGCGTTCACCGCGCAGGCCGTAGACGATATTGAGCTCGGAAGGACTGCCGGCGACAGCCCGCAGAAGCCATTCCCGCCACGCCAGGGCCTCGTCGCGATACCCGGCATTCAGCAACGAGTGCAGCGTAAGCGTCGCATCGCGGACCCAGCAAAATCGATAGTCCCAGTTCCGTACGCCGCCCAATAATTCCGGAAGCGAAGTGGTGGGGGCGGCGACGATTCCTCCCGTGGGCAGAAAAGTCAGGGCCTTCAGAATAATCAACGAACGCATTACAGCATCCCGCCACTTGCCCTGGTATGAACAGCGGCCAGACCATTCTTGCCACCAGTCCTGCGTGCTCTGAATCGCATCAATCACGTTTGCCGGTGACGGTTCGTCCTCGCATGAGGGATACCAGGCAAGCTCAAACGGTATTTTGTCTCCTTCGTTCACGGTAAAAGTTGCAACCGTCTTCAGGTTTTCACCACGAAGCGAAATCGGTGTTCGCAGGCTGAGCATGTCGGGACCGGCGATCGCGGAAATACCGCGGTCAGTACGCCGAACCCAGGGCACGATCGAACCGTAATCGAATCGAATGATCAGTTCCAGGTTCATCTGGACCTGCCCGCGCGTGCCCACGACCAGGCGCAGAAGCTCCGGCGTTTCGCTGCGAGGGGCCATACAATCGACCAGCAGGACCGATCCGCTGTCGGTCTCAAACTCGGTCTCAAGAATGAGAGTTCCTTCGCGATAGCGACGCCGAATACGACGTACCGGCTCCGCCGGAGAGATAGACCAATGGCCGTTCTCCTCCGTTCCCAGCAACCCCGCAAAACATGCGCCGGAGTCAAAATAAGGGAGGCACAGCCAATCAATCGATCCCTGTTTCGATATCAGGGCCGCGGTATGACAGTCACCGATCATCGCGTAATCTTCGATGGGTAGGGACAAAAAGTGTTCTCCGTAATTCGAAACCGGGTTGGGTTCGATCTGGTATTAAAACACGAACCGTGTTTTCGGACGTTTGACCATGCGTCCCGGCACAAGTGGCATTGCCAGAATCGCACGGAGGTATGGCCATCTGCCGACTTGACTGTGCCGGGTCCCGGGAGCACAATCCTCACGCCACGCCTCGAAGCCTGCGCCCCACTTCGTCGATTTCAGGCACGGAGGTGCTCTATGACGCTGGGAGAAGATCTTTGCAAAACCTATGGTCTGACGAGTCTCAAGCGCGGAGGATGTTCCCTGGCGCTCTTGGCGATCAATGAGGCGCTTGAAGCAGCTGCCCAGATCGCGGAGTTGGAAGAAGATAGCAAGATAGCAAATCGGATTCGCAGCTTAAAGTGGGTGGGAGATAAGCGACTTCTCCAGGAGACACCGACGCAGGCGGCGCGGCAAGATCTGTCAGCTTGACTGATTCGACATCTCCAGCCGCGGTCGGTCGCGGTTTTCCCCCGCTCTATTTCGCGCCAAAAACCAGAAAATAATCCATTCCGTCTTTGACAAAATCATCTTCCTCCAGCAAGTGATAGCCGGCCTGGTTCGCCTCTCGAATTACGACCTCCCGGGCAATACCGTGATTCTCGCCGTTTCCATTGCGGTCGATCACTCCGACCCTGGCTCCGGCGTTTAAAGATGATCGCAGGTTACGCAAGAGTGTGACTGGCTGAGCAATCTCGTGGTAGGTCTTGAGGAGTAGAACCGCGTCGACTGAGCCGGGTAAGAGGGGATTGTCAGGTTTGCCCAGAATCGTTTTGACATTGCGCACATTTTCTTTCTGGATTCGAGATTCAATGTAACGAATCGCTTCCGGATTGATGTCGACGGCATAGACTGTCCCGTTATCGCCGACCCGTTTCGCCGCCCGCACTGTGAACCATCCCGAGCCCGCTCCAATGTCAGCGACACTCTTCCCGGGAGCAATCCGGAGAATGTCCATCACGCGATTAATCTGGAGCCGCTCGTCCCTTCCCGGAGATTCAAAGATGGAAAGGTCGCCAGTGTAGGGGGTACTGGTTTTTCGAGGCTCGGTTTGTTGGGTGCCGGCGCTCTGCGGCTGCGCTGACACATAGTGGAATTGCAGGAGGAGGAGAGCGACGACCAAACCGAGGCGCTTCAACATGACGAATCCGATTCTACTGCAATAACCTTGATGGAGAGTTCGTCATACGAGTTGTACTGGCGAGCAGCATGGCGGGCGTGCGGCTAAAGTGGCGCCGGAGTCATCCCCATGAATGTTGTTCCGAGAAATTTTCCCTGGGCATCGAAATTCCAGGTGAAGATGGCGGACCCGGCGCGTGCGCAGGCGTGGCATCCATTAATCAGCGGATAACCGACCACGAATTGCGTTCCGCCATTCGAACCTGGTTGGGAGTTGGGCCAGGTTTTTCCGTCCCGGTCCCCCGGCCACACATCGACGTTGGGAAATTGATTCTTGAGATCTTGAAACTGGCCGCTCTGTTTCATCGTTTTCGTATCGAGCATCTTCAGATCCTCGACATTGACTATGGAAGGCTGTCCATTCACCAGCAGAAGACCGTAGTTGGTGTTGGCGCGCAAGGGGTAGGTGATCCACGCGAAAGCAACTGGCCCCTCATGGTTTTGGAAACCGGTCATAATGCCGAATTCGCCGTGGCTCTGTTTGTAGAGTTCGCGTGTAAAGCTGACGGCGGCGAGTGGGGCGCCGGCTTTCGACATCTGGCCGATCAGACATTCAACGTCACCGGGATGGGAGTCGCAGGCAGCGTGGGCCGCAGCGAGGAACTGCGGCGTGACCTGCCATACGGCTGACGAATCAATTTTCGTCATGCCGGCTTTCGATTGCGCCATCAGGCATCCCGCAAGGCAGACGAGAGAGAGAAGAAGGATCGGTTTGTACATATTCTTCCTTTGGAGCCGACATTCTATACTTTGCCGGGGAATCTGGTATCTTCTCACGATTCCTCAGCCGGTCTTTGCCGTAAAGTTCGGTCCTATTCTTGCCGGGCCAAAAGGAGATTCCGGAAGGGCGCAATGAAAGCGCAGTTCCAAAAAATAGGAAGATGAAAGAGGAAAATGAGAATAGAGATACGAACTAACTTCCTGCTGGTCCTGATCGCGATTGCCTTAACTACGATTGCCATCAGACCCTACCTGGCGCCGCAGCCTGTGCAGGCTCAATCCGGGGATCCCTATCCTTTCTACATCGAACCTGGCACGAAGATGCTGCGCGCCCCGGACGGAGAAGGCCGCTAGCACGGCAGTCGCGCGGATCTCCTTCCACCAGGGTTGAAATCTCTGGCCCGCAGGCCCCGACTGCCACCAAAGTTGAGGGCATTGGTATAAACTGGTTCTCGACCAACAGAATCAGGAGCCTATTATGTCCGCACCGAGCCGCAGGCCTGAGATTCGCCGCCGCCGTACCCGCAATGAAAAGATTGCCAAGCTGAGAAAACGCCATGCTGCCGCATCGACCGAAGCCGACCGCACCCGGATCGCGGCCAAACTGCTGCGCCTGGGCTTGAATTCGCCGGGGCATCCGCTGCTCAAGAGTGCCTGAGCGTGAGTTAGATCAAGAATTCGCCGCTCGGGACGCGATGCGTTCATCGGCAAGTTGCGGTCGTACCGGCCGCTTCTCTGATACCTCGTGGTATACCCGGAGAATCTGCAGGGCTGAAGCATCCCACGAAAAACGTTTTGCCTGCTCGTATCCTCGCTCTTTGAGTTTGTCGCGCAATGCCTGGTCGAGCAGAACCCGGTGCAGGGCGCGCATGATCTCAAAAACGTTTTCCGGGTTCACCAGCACGGCCGCGTTGCCCACCACCTCGGGCAATGACGACGTATTCGAAGTCACCACCGGCGTGCCGTGGGCCATCGCTTCCAGCGGAGGGAGCCCGAATCCTTCATAGAGCGACGGGAAGACGAAAATTTTAGCGGCGTCGTAGAAAATGCGCAACACTTCGATGGGGACAAATCCGAGGAAACGCACGTCATTCTGCATCCTGCTGCGAACCACAGTGCGGCGCAAATCCGGGTGCTTGGACAACTCGTCCCCGATGACGATGAGCTTCAGGCCCGGAAACATCCCTTCCTTCTCCAGCTCCGCTTTCAGCGCCGAAAAAGCCTCGATGATGCGCACCACGTTCTTGTGCGGGCTGATTCTTCCGGTATAGAGCAGGAACGGATGGTTGACCAGATAACGCTCCGCCAGAAGTTGGCGGTCCGCCTCGCTGGCATGACCTCGCAGGAAACGCTCGTCGATCGCGTTGTACACCACTTCAATGCGCGCCCCAGGAATGCCGAACAACTTCTCGACTTCACTCTTGGTGAAGTTGGAAACCGCGAAGAGGCGGGCCGCTCCCTGCAGGGCTCGATGGGTGAGAAAGAAATGCAGCGAGCGTCTGAAGCCCGACTGGTCGCGCGCTCGATACATGTGATCGAGTACATCGTGGACAGTCATCACGTATGGACAAGGCAGATTTCGCGGCAGCCAGAACAGGTGTGGAATGTGGACCAGGTCGCAACTCAAGCGCTTGAGGATGGCGCGAAAGTCAAAATAGCTTTTGACGGTCGAGTCGTTTCCCAGCAGAGGTACGCTGCGAAAATTTGCCGGCAGCGAGCCGATCTCAGCCACTTTTTCCGGAGGACCGATCAGGAAATAATTGCTCTTGCTGTCCAGTCGCCCGAGCGCCCGGACAATGTTACGCGTGTAGGTGCCGACACCAAATTCGGTCATCCGCCGTATGTCGATGGCGACTCTCACGGGGAGATTTAATCACAGAGACCAGTCTTCGGCTAGGCACAGTGCAGGAACGCCCCTGGCCCTTTGATGGAGAGACGGGCGTCCCCGTCCGGTTTTAAGGTCGATCATCGAAAAGACGGGCGGTACGCCCGTCCTCCACTTACGCTCTTACTTCCAGCTGGGCCTTCGCTCTGCGCTCCGGATACAGCGGGAAAGCCTCCGCCAGACCCAGCACCTGGTTTCGGATCTTGCCCAGCACACTTGCTTCCGAGCGATGGTGCAGGGCTTCGGAGATCCAGCGCCCGACCTGCTTCATTTGTTCTTCCTTCATGCCTCGCGTGGTCAGGGCAGGGGTTCCGATGCGGATGCCGCTCGGTTTCATGGGAGGATTCACGTCGAACGGGATCGCGTTCTTGTTGACGGTGATGGCGGCCTCGCCCAGAGCCTTCTCGGCCTCGCTGCCGAGCATGCCCTTCGAGAACACATCCACCAGCATGAGGTGTGTATCGGTGCCCCCGGAGATGATGCGGAAGCCTTCGGCCGCCAGAGTCTCAGCCAGCACCTTGGCGTTAGCCACGATCTGCCGCGCATACTCGCGGAATTCGGGCTGCATCGCTTCATGAAAGCTCACCGCTTTTGCGGCAATGATGTGGACCAGTGGGCCACCCTGCATTCCGGGGAACACCACCTTATCGATGGCAGCACCGAACTCCTGTTTGGCAAGGATCATCCCGGCTCGTGGCCCTCGCAGAGTCTTATGCGTGGTCGTAGTAACGATATGGGCGTGGGGCACTGGTGACGGATGAACGCCGCCTGCAACCAGTCCGGCGAAATGCGCCATGTCGACGAGGAAGAGCGCACCCACTTTGTCGGCAATCTGCCGCATGCGGGCAAAATCAATAATTCGAGGATAGGCGCTGCCTCCGCCGATGATCAGCTTGGGGCGCTCCTTCTCGGCAAGCTTCTCCAGATCGTCGTAATCAATGGTCTCAGCGTCCTTGGTCACACCATAAGGAACGATTCGGTAGGTCTTGCCGGAAAAATTCAGGTGATGGCCGTGGGTGAGATGTCCGCCATGAGCCAGATTCAATCCGAGGATGGTGTCGCCGGGTTGCAAGACGGCGGCGTAAGCTTCCATGTTGGCTTGCGATCCGGCGTGCGGCTGCACGTTGGCGTATTCCGCCCCGAATAGCTTCTTGGCGCGCTCCCGCGCCAGGTCTTCCACCACATCGGCAAACTCACAGCCGCCATAGTAGCGCTTGCCGGGATAGCCTTCCGCGTACTTATTGGTGAAGACCGAGCCCATGGCTTCGAGCACGGCTTCACTGACAAAGTTCTCGGAAGCGATCAGCTCCAGGCCTTCATGCTGGCGGCGGACTTCGTTATCGATCGCGGCGGCCACTTGCGGATCAACTTCATAGAGCGGGCGGGACATAGCGTCTTTTTTCATGTTGGGTCTCTGTGCTTCTAGCTTCTAGCTTCTAGCTACTGGCTTCTAGCTGCTCGCTTCTAGCTCTTTGTTTCAGCTGTCAGCTCTCAGTTCAGCAAGACCAACCACCCGAAGCAGCGTTGGTCTTTGGCAGAGCAGGGCTTCAGCCCTGCATTCGAGTCTGCCAAAACTCCAGGGCTTCAGCCCCGGAGGTTCTGGTCATGCTTATAGACCTCTGGGTCATGCAACTCCATGTATCTCTCAGGCCTCTTGAGCGGCATGAAACCAAACTGGCCGTAAAGTCCGTGAGCATCGCGCGTCAGCAGGGTCCAGCGGCGCAGACCTTGTAGCCGTGGGTGGCCAACAATGCACTCCATCAGCCACTTTCCCAGGCCGTACCCTCGATAAGATTCCAGTACAAACACGTCGCCGACATAAGCGAAGGTGGCATAGTCCGAGATCACGCGCGCAAAACCTATCTGCTTGCCATCACAAAACACGCCAAAGCAAAGCGAATTCTCGATGGAGCGGGCTACGACCTCGCGCGAAATTCCCTCCGCCCAATAGGACTCGGTTAGGAAACCATGGACCATATCCAGATCAAGCCGTTCTTCATCTGTGCTGATGACGAACTTGCCTTTGCGGTGCTCCGTGATCTGCTTCTCTAAGGCTTTCACTCTGCTGTCATTCTAACTTAGCTGTCAGCCCTTAGCTGTCAGCTTTTAGCCTGAAGATATGTCATGCAAAACTGGGACGGGGGTAATAGCTAAGAGCCAAAAGCTAAAAGCTGATCTATACGCTCTCAAACGCGGTTCGCATGAACGAGGCCAGTTGCCAGCCATCCATGTACTTGTACGGAGTTTCTCCGGTGGTGTAATGGCCGCAAGGCAGCACGACGACTTTGTGGTCAAGCCCGTGCCGCTCGAACTCCTGCACCGCATGGCGAGAAAATTCAGGCAGAAAAGTGAGGTCGTATTTCGCGTAGACGATGAGCGACTTCTTCGGCCAGCGGGCGAATTGCTCAAAGTAAGAAATCGGGCTGATACCGCTCCACAGGGCGCGCAGCCGGTCGAGATTGATGTTGGGTTCGAGGCCCTCGCGAATGTGGCGTGTGGATTGCCCGTGCCAGACCACGTCCGCGACGTAAGTGGCCGCATGGTTGAAGGCTGCCACGCGGATCCGCGGGTCGTGGGCCGCCGCGAGAAAGGAGTAGCAGGAACCCAGGCTCGTGCCCAGAATGCCCAGCCGGCTGTATCCCTGCTGCTCCAGCCAGTCAAAGCAGCAACGCACATCAATAACGGCTTGGCGACAGGCGTCGAGGGTCCGTCCGATGTTGGCGGAGACCGCGTAGTCGGCGCGGAGGGTGTCCGCCGGCATGCGGATGTCGTGATACGGCATGCTCAGGCGCAGCACGGCAATGCCCAGCAGATTCAGTACCCGGCAGAGTCCGGTGTAAGCGATCGCATCGGAATTCCAGTGTGGCAGCAGAACCACCGCACGCCGCCCACGAGCGGGAAACCAGCGCGCATTGGCCAGATTGTTCTCCGGATAGGGAGTGTGGACCGGTGAAGTGAAACGTAGAAATTTAGCGAACGTGCCCCGCACCTTGGCTTCCAGTTTCGGGTCCAGGAACTTCCCTGGTGCTGAAGACCTGGACTTCGCGACGCTCAATCCGAAAATCTGGGGGTGAAGCGTAGGAATAAAATTCGTCACTCGATCGCACGATGCGCCGGTTGTAGTCGCGCAGAAATTTTTCGGAATCTTCCTTCGGAGGCAGGTGTCCGGGCGCAAAGCCGTTGCGGCATGGCCAATCCCGCGCCCACTCGATGCCCCACTCCATGGGTCGCACCACCCGATTGTTGTCCACCGAGGTGAGCCGGGTCTCCCAGTCATACATCCACTGCTGGTAGTGAGAAGACATCGATGGGTCAGCATAGCAAAACGATGGTGTAAGGTCAGCGCGCCAGCAGTGAAACGTGGTAATCGCCAGTTGTTTCGCCAATCAGAGCTTTAATTGGACGTCACACGGACTGTGTGGGGGCGGGTCTTGGACCCGCCGGACCGCGGCCAGGTCACGGCTGAGCCGATACCACGCAAAGGTTTGTGAAACAGACACACAACCAACTGTCGAGCTTCGCTCGGCCTGGCCGGGTCGAAGACCCGACCCCACACAGTCCGCGGTATTAGCGAAGATTGGATGGTTTGGCCAACGACCAACGACCACCGGCGAACGACTAGCTATACTTCCTCGGCACGCGCTTCGAAATCGCGCAGAGAATTTCGTACACATTTGTGTGTGCGAGGGTGGCGTGCTCATGGGCATCGACGCTTAGGCCGTCGAGGGAACCGAGCAGGATAGCTTCATCACCCACCGAGACGCCAGGCAAGCCGGTTACGTCCGCCAGGGTCAAGTCCATCGAAATGCGGCCGACGATGGGAGCGTAGTGTTCGCGAACGATCACTCTTCCCTGGGACGAGAGGGCGCGGTTCAATCCATCGGCATATCCGACGGGGAGCACGGCAATTCGCGCCGGAGCCTTGGTGACGTAGGTGCCGCCGTATCCCAAGGCCTGGTTGGCACGCACCTGGCGTAGTGAGAGGATGCGGGTCTTCCAGGTGAGCACGGGTTTGACTGCGAGCCGCAGCTTGCTGCCGCTCACTTCCCTTCCCGCCCGCTCAAAGGGCAAGTGGTAGCCATAGAGGGCGATCCCTGGCCGCACCATCGTGTTCCAGGATTCCCGCCTCGAAATGATTGCCCCGGTATTCGCCGTGTGAACCAGCGGCGGATCAAATCCTTCGCTGCGCAGGAAGCTCCGCACCTGTTCGAATGCTCGCAACTGGTCGTCGACCGAAGGCGCATCGAGCACCTCGGAAGACGCCAGGTGCGTGGAAAGACCTTCCAGCAGCAGGTGTGGCGACGACTTCAGGGCGGAACAGACCTGGTGCAGGTCTTCCGGCGCAACCCCCAGGCGGCCCATTCCGGTATCGACCTTCAGATGAACCGGGTGCCTGGGCAAACCCAGGCCGGCAGCGGCCTTTTCCAGCAACTCCACCTGGCCCGGTTCCCAAACTGTGGGCGTCAATTGCAGACGGATGATTTCTTCTTCTTCGCCGCGCCAGAACCCCGTCATCAGCAGGATGCGTGTGTGCACTCCGGCATCGCGCAAGGGGATGGCTTCATCGAGCGACGTCACGCCCAGCCACCGCGCTCCTTCGGCTTCGAGGGCGCGCGCGCATTCGACCGCACCGTGGCCATAGGCATCCGCCTTTACCACGGCGCATACAGTCGTTCCCGGTCCGATGTGGCGCTGCACCACGCCGAAGTTGTAGCGCAGGTTTTCCAGCGAAACCTGGGCCCAGGTGGGGCGGGTCGCGGTCCGTTTCACAATTTCGACAGTAGCCACTGCAGGCGATTATAGCGGGCGCGCCAGAGCGTCCCCACGTTACCCCTGTGCTACTCCCGAGCTCATCCCTTTCATTCACTGTCCACCCGATAAGACGAAATTCACCGTCACCTCCGTTTCCACCTCCACCGGCTCGCCGTTGAGCACGTAGGGCCGGTATCGCCATTGCTGCACAGCGTCAACCGCAGCCCGCACCAGCATGGGGTGGCCGCTAACCACTTGCAGGTTCTCGATCGTGCCTTCACGGCTGATCACCGCTCGCAGCACCACTTTCCCTTGAATCCGGATCTGCCGTGCCCGCGGCGGATAATCTGGTTGCACACGAACAACCAGATTTCCCTCCATCATGTGCGACGGGCGGGGATGTGGCGCGGGCGGAGGGGGCGGCGGCAGGATCTGATCGGATCCCAGGATTCCCCCAGGAACAGTGCCTCGTGCACCAGGATCGCCGGTTCCATGGCTCACGCCGATCGCACTGGGATCGACCATCGGCGGTGGGGGCACAGTTTCGGTCAGCATGTTTATGCTTTGAGGAATCTGCGCCGGACTGACCAGCCTGATTCCCGTCATGTTGCTTTGGGCAGCCGCAGCCGGACGAGCTTGCTGCGCCGCCGGCACAGCCGGCAGCGGAGCAGGCGCCAGCAGGGGCGCGAGCGCTGCCAGCCTTGGCAATCTCTGGGTGTAGAGCACCGGCAGCAGAAGGGCGCAGCCCACGACGACCGCCTGTAGGGCAAACGACAGCAGCGTTGTCCAGCCCCGGTGAGAACGGTTCGACCAACCGGAATCGCAGAAGGAATCGGCAAACATGGTGTCCTCCGCCATTGCGGATACAGCTATGACTAAGGACACCGGCGGGCAAATCTTCGGACAGACTTATTCTCTCGACTCACGAAAAGGAAAAGGCCGCGTTCGAACGCGGCCTTCTAAATTTTCTGCGAACTCGATATCGCAAAAATTACTTGGGAGCCTGAGTGCCCTGCGGCTTCGGCGCTGCCGGAGTCGTGCTTGCCGGCTTGGACGCAGGAGTAGTGGGTCGGGTTGCGGCGGGCCTCGGAGCGGGCGCTGCCACACCAGACTGCGCGTTGTAGAGGTCGACCACGGAACGGGTAATATCTACCGCGGGACCGGCCCATAGCACTGGCCCATTCGGCCATTGATTGGAAGTGTCGATGATCACGCCGTAGCCGTTATCAGCGGCGTACTTCACCAGCATCGGACCCATCTTCTGCAGAATGCGCTGCGCGATCTCGTTCTGCTGGTTCTGGGCATCGTCACGCGCGTCCTGTACCGAGCGCTCCAGGGATTTCTGCTTTTGCTCGATCTGCTTCACCAGCGTGCCCCGGGCTTCGTCGTTGAGCTTGTCGCTTTGGGTGTTGAGCTGCTTCTTCAGGCTTTCCACTTCGTCGTTCTGACCCTTGAGCTCGTTTTGCTTGGGCTCGAGCTTCTTGCTCAAGGCCTCGAAATCGCGCTGGCCTTCGTTCGTGGCAAAGATGGCCTGCTCGACATTGATCGTTCCCAGCTTGGTTCCGGTTGCATTGGTGACTACGGGAGCGGAGGCATTGCTGGCAGCAGCGCTCGGAGCGGCCGGTAACGCGGCCGTCTGGGCCAGGGCCGCGAGAGAAAGAGCGAATACAGCGGGCATGAGAAACCGCGCGAACTTGCTTGTCATGTGGTTGATCTGAACTCCTTGGAATTTTGTCCCGGGAAATAACCCGACCGTTCGACGTCGACGGAAGAGACTGGGCCGGATTCCCCAGCGACCCACGCCGCACCTGGTCGGCATGGCGACCACCCGTGGCTTCCTCACCTTCAGGGCGTGAATATTCCCATTATAGGTACAGGTTCCGTTCGAGGTCAAACAGGAGGGCGAACGTCGGACTCTTGATGACGAAAGCCTTGGCGGTTAGGCGAACTCGGAGGTCCGAAGTCAGAGGTCTGAAGTCAGAGGTCTGAACGTCAGAGGTCTGAAGTCAGAGGTCTGAGGTCTGACGCCCGAAGTCGAGTTAGGGGTTTGACGCCGACGCCCGCCGCCGAATTTAGAACGTCGTAGCCACGCTGAATCGAAACGTCTTGCGCGGCTCTCGCAATTGAAACTGGGGCGCCAGGCTGATTGCGGCCTGCTGGAATGTAAAATCGCCCGCGGCTCCGGGTGGGAACATGTCGCGGGTAATGGGCACCGGCCCCCGGGTAAAGGTGTCCAACCGCAGCGGGTTGTATGCCCAATAGACCCGGAACGGGGCGTTGATCACGGGGAGAAATACCTGGACTTCCAATCCCGTGGACATTCTGGGAATCCAGTTCGTAGAGCTCACAATCTGCAGATTCTGCGAGAACTGCGGGTTCTGCAGATGGCCGCCGGCACAGTTCAGGGCAATATCGAGCGCCGGACAGCCAAATACCGTGGTGTTGATGTCCGCAAGCTGCCCGGGATTAATGCGCAACTGCGAGCCTCTGATGATGGGATTCATGCCCACATCCACGAACGGCGCCAGTGCGACGGGTCCGGCGATGGTGAATCGGTACTCCAGGTTCGTGACCAGGCTGGCATCTCCACCGGGGAAAACGATCCGCTCGACCGGTACCGGAATGGTATAGGCGCCGCGCAGCGGATTATTCGGATCCTTGGGGACCGCGGTGCCGTCCGGGTTGGTCAGCGTGATTGAACTCTTGTCCGGCAGAAACGCGACCGGAGAAACCGAACGGATATCGAAGCCGCGTATATCGTTTTCGCCGCCCAGATAGAAGCGCTCGAACGGCGGCGCTACCACTCCTCCGTAGCCCGCCAGGAAAGAACCTTGCACGTTGAACCCAACCGTGTTGCGACCCTTCTGCATCGGCTTGAAGTGCTTGTACTGAACGATCGGGCGCACTGAACGTACCGTGCCACCCAACCCCGCGATTTCACCTCCGAAAAATACGCTCGTCCCCCGCTTCGGTGAAATCGGACTGTCGATGGTACTGAATGAGAAGCTGGGGAGAATCTTGCTGGTAACGATTCCTTCCAGGGAATTGGGGCCGCTGATCCCGCGAAATGCCAGGTCGGTAAACAATATCTTCGAAGCATCGCTGACCGCGACGATGGAAGAGCGATCGAAGGAATAGGTCAAGCCCACGCGTTTGAACGAATGATGGAGCTGGTAACTCAGGCTGCCGGTAAAGCCCGAACTGGACTGGGTGTAATTCTGGAGATTGTTCAGAAAGGTGGAGGGCAGGTTGATCTGCTGGCCGGTGAGAATCGCTTCCTGCCGCGCCTGGTTGTAATTGTATTTCTGGGTGAAGACGGTAAAACCGCCCTGGATCGGACGATCAAAAAGGTAAGGTTCGGTAAAACCAAAGGACAGAATGCGCTGGCTGTTGCCAATGCTGGCCTGCACCGAAAGGGTCTCACCCAGGCCGAGAAAGTTGTTGGTGCTGTAATTGATTCCGACGAATGCCCCCGCCAGTCCGCTCACGCCGCCGTTCAGTCCGATGCTGTTCTTGCCTTTCTCTTTGACCTTGAGCGTAAGGTCGACAGTGCCGTTTTTTTCGTCGAGGTGAGTTTCGGTGACATTGGGATCTTCCGGCTTCAGTGGTTCGAAGTACCCTAACTGATTAAGCCGCAGAAGGCTCAGCTTCCACAGGCGCTCATCGTAGACCTGTCCTTCCTCCAGCGCCACTTCACGCCGGATGACCTTATCGCGGGTGGTGGTGTTGCCGGCAAACTCGATTCTTCGCACGTAAAATTTCTTGCCCTCGTCGATGTCGATGGAGAGGTTCACCAGCTTCTTGTCTTCGTCAAAAGTAGTGTTGGGAATCGAAGTAAAGTTGATGTGGCCCAACTGGCGATATGCGTCACGCAGGTTGTCCAAGCCCTTGGCCACTTTTTCGCGGGAGAAAATGTCGCCATCCTTCATGGGAAAAAGCGAGCGCAGGGCTTTGACGTTGCTGACCTCCTTGTTGCCATTGAACGTGATGCTGCCCAGGCGATATTGCTCACCTTCATCGATCGGAAGCGTGATGTCCACCGCCTTGCCCGGTCCCTTGGTCAGCAGCGGTATATGGAACCCCGGGTGTCCGGTGTCGTGAATCTCGGTTTTGGGATCCTGCACCAGGACTTTGAAGTAGCCGCGGTTCTGAAATTCCGCCCGCACCCGTTCGGTATCTTCCTCAAGCTTGCTCGCGTCGTAAGTCTTGGCAAAGATGTTTTCCAGGAAGATGGAGTGAGGGATGCCGATCGGCTTCAGATTCTTCATCGCGCCGCGAAGAATTCGAGAGCTGACGTGCTTGTTGCCGACGAATGTAATCTTGCCGACGCTGACCTTGGGCCCTTCCTTCACTACAAACGTGACGCTCACCTTGGCCGGAGGAATGGGTCGAACTTCGGTTCGCACGGTAGCGAACTGGCGCCCGTGCTCGGACAGCAATTCCCGGATCGTAACTTCGGCTTTCTTGACCTTGGTGGGATCGTACTGGCTTTCCGGAGACAGCCCCACCTTGCGGTCCTTGAAGCGGTCGAGCACGTCGCTCTTCGACACCGAATTGAGCCCCAAGTATTCAATTTCGCTGATAGTGGGACGCTCTTTGACGTAAACGTGAATGCGCCAGCCCTTGGGAGTCTGCTCGCGTTCGAAGCGAATGTCTTCGAAATAGCCGGTGTTCCACAGCGAATTGAAGTCACGCTCCAGGGCGGCGGCGTCATAAACGTCGCCCGGGCGGGTGAAAATGCGGGCGCGAACCGTTTCGGCGGGGATCCGGCGGTTGCCGTGTACCGCGATCTCTACTACGACATCCTGCTGGCCCAAACCTCCCGGGCACAGCCACAAAACACTAAACAGCAGGCAAAGGAATAGTCGCGACCGTTTACAAATCTTTATAATTGAAGGAGATGGGTCCGATGCCAGAACCGGCGGGGCCCAAGCGTGGCCCGCCCCGGTCTTCGTCACTACAGGGCTATCCTGATGAAAACGAAGAATCGCTACTACCTCGGACTCTGGGAGTATGGAAAGTGGCAATTATACGGTAGAGCTGTGGAGACCGTCCAAATCAGCCCTTCCGCGACCTAAATGAGACGGTTTATAAAGCTCTACCTCAACCAAGACGGAATAAAACGTGGCGGAGTTGCCCAGGTCGGTAAGTTTTTCTGAAGTAAGGACATTGATGTTGCGACTGCCAGAACTCAGCTTAGCCCAGTGCAGCTTTGCCGAAACCACACCTTTCTGCACCGCGCCGTCGACCCGTGCTCTCAACTGGATGTCGCCCCGCCGGTTGAAAACGCGCACCGCATCGCCGTCGGCGATTCCCCGAGCTCGCGCATCCACCGCATTCATCTCCAGCAGACCAACTTCCTCCATTTTCTGAACCTCGGCCAGGTTGCAGAAAGTGCTGTTGAGGAAGTTGTCCGCCTTCCGCGCCAGAAGTTCGAGGGGAAATGCTTTGGCTTGCTCGCTGTGCCGCGATTCGCCTGGCGGCGTAAAGGCCGCCACGGGGTCCAAACCCTGGGCCTTCAAATCCTCACTGTAAAGTTCAGCTTTACCACTCCGCGTAGCGAAGTTGCCGTGCGCAAAAGGCAAGAAATCCGAGAACTGAGAACCAGAAACCTGGGACTCAGAGGCTAAGAACTGCTTTTCAAAATTCAGCCTGACGTGTCCTTCCCGCTGCAGACGATCCCGGTCAATCCCCCGTAAGCGAGGGCTTCCCGAATCCAGCGCGCTATCGATCATCTGGTCTACGGAGTCCCTGAAGCACTCTTCTTGAAATCCCATACGTTCGGCCAGCACGCGAAATATTTCTACGTTGGAGCGGCACTCGCCCAGCGGTTCAATCGCCTGATCCGACATCTGCAGGTAATAGTGTCCATACGCGGCCTGAAGATCTTTGTGCTCGAAGAAAGTGGTTGCCGGCAAGACGATGTCGGCATAGTCGACTGTATCGGTAAAAAACTGTTCGTGCACCACGGTAAACAGGTCCGGGCGTTGCAATCCACGAATCACGTCATTGTGGTTGGGACAAACTGCCGCCGGATTCGAGTTGTAGACGAACAGCGCCTTGACCGGCGGATCTTTCAAGGTGTTCAGGGCTTTGCCCAGTTCCACCATGTTGATGGTCCGCGCCGGCCGCCCCAGCGATTTCTGCATCAGGTCGGTCCGATCCAGAGCTTCTCGATTCAGCCCAAAGGTGCCACTGGTAGAAAGCTGCAGGCCGCCTCCAACCTCTTGCCACGAACCCGTAATGCACGGCAGCATGGTGATAGCGCGCGTGGCCATGCCGCCGCCCTCGGAGCGCTGCACACCGTAGTTCAGACGAATCACCGCGGGACGCGTGGTCGCGTACTCACGCGCCAGCTTGATGACGTCCGATGCTGCAATGCCCGTCCAGGTCTCCACCCGCTCGGGCGGGTATTCCTGGACTTTTTCGCGAAGCTGATCGAAGCCCACGGTGTGGCGAGCGACGTAGTCAGCGTCGTACAGTCTCTCGTTGATGATGACGTGCATCATGCCCAGCGCCAGCGCCGCGTCGGTGCCGGGATTGATGGGCAGGTACCAGTCCGCGCAGGCCGCAGTGCGAGTGCGGTAAGGATCAATGACTACCAGCTTCGCGCCCTTGCGGCGGGCCTCCACGATGAAGGGCCACAGGTGAACGTTGTTTCCGAGAATATTCGAGGCCCAGGCAATGATGTAGCGCGAATGCGCGAACTGCTCCGGCTCCGTGCCCGTCTTGATGCCGATGACCGACTTGAGTCCCGCCTCTCCCGCCGCCGAACAGATATTGCGAGCCAGTTGGGAAGCACCCAGGCGATGGAAGAATCGCCGGTCCATGGAGGAACCGTTGAGCGCTCCCAGCGTGCCGCCGTAGGAGTAAGGCAGGATTGACTCGCTACCGAACTCTGCAATCATGGCGCGGAACTGGGAGGTGATTTCGTCGAGCGCCGCGTCCCATGTAATGCGCTCGAAACCTTGTGTGGCGCGGACCTGCCCTGAGCGGGAGTCGAAGGGGCCCTTGCCCGCGACCTGCCCCTTCGGCCTCACCCGCTTCATGGGATAGAGCACGCGATCCGGCGAGTACACGCGGTCGAGATACTTGGCCACCTTGGCGCAGAGAAACCCTCGCGTCACCGGATGCGCCGGGTCGCCCTGGATCCTGGTTGCCTTTCCGTCTTCGATCGTGATGAGAACGCCGCAGGCATCCGGGCAGTCGTGCGGACAGGCAGCGTGGACGACCTTCTTCATCGAGGGATGATTATAAAGCCTCGAAGGCGACCACACCGAGGCTGTCATCCCGAGTGCCGCCCTCGAGCCGCGCTTGCAGGGTGAGGGCAAGCCGGGATGACAATGAGTTGGGGTCGTTTCGGCCACTCCACCTACGCACACCACCAATGCACTACCACGATTGTCATCCCGAGCGCCGTCCCGAGCCGCGCTCGCGCGGTGAGGGCAAGTCGAGGGACCTGGGTTCTGGCCGCCCACGGCACCAAAGTTGCGCCGGCAAACAGCCACGTCCCTCGGCAATCTTTCTTCGCGCCCAGGGCGAAAAGAGATTGCTGGGATGACAACCAGGCCGGTAGGCCGCGGAGAAAGAAAAAGCGGGCGGCTTGTGACCGCCCGCTGGAACATCCACTGATCCGAGCTACTGCGCTTCGCGGACGCGATGCGCCCACAGCACAGCATCGCCGCTGGTCGAGTCTTTGAGGACGAGCCCGCGCGCGACCACCGAAACAGAAGCCGTGGCGGTTGCTGTCTGCAGGTCCGTGAGTGTGAGCGTGTTGCTGTTGCCCTGGAAGAACAGGGTTCCAGCACCCGTGTTCACGGTCAACGGCCCGCCGAGCGACATGCCCAGCAGTCCGGTATTGAGCAGTTGGAAGTTGCCGGCATTGCCGCTGGTGACAGTCACGCTACCCGGCACCACTGTGCCGGACACTCCCTGGCGCCGCAACGAGATCAGGTCAGGCGTGAATGTGGAGCCGCTGACGCTGCCGCCGATGAAGATGCGCTGACCCACCAGCATCGACGAATTGCCGAACAGGTTGTTGGGGCTGAACCAGCTGTTGTTGAAGAAACAGATGTCATACGTGGATACGGCGCTGACATTCACGGTCTGCACGGTGTCGACCAGGCTCGAAGCGTCTCCCCCGGTTTCACCCACCCACATGGTGACGGTTTGTACCGGCCCGCTGGTCGGATTCAGAGCCAGGATGCGGCCGGAGATGAACGCCCGGTCGGTGGTGATGAACTCGACGTCATTGGCCAGCACGCTGCCATCCATCTGCACTGTGCCCTGGATCGAGACAAATCCGCCTGACGTGGGCAATGTCGCCAGAGTGAAACCCTGGTTGTAGTTGGTGCTGCCATTTACGTCGACGGTGAACTGGTGTCCGAACGGTCCCTGCATGATGAAGGAATTGCTCGCTGTGTTCACGGAGACAATCGTGCCCGTAAGGTCGGTGACCTGGCCTTCGGGATTGGTCGCCTTCACCGCTTCGATGAACATAACCGGGTCAATGACACCCGTGATCTGGCCGGTGTTGTCCACAGCCAGAGACTGGCGGATGTCAAATTCGGTATGCATCCCGGCCAGGCCACTCGCACCCACGACCATGGGCGTCGGAAAATTCACGGTTACGGAAGTGGTCTGCGGGCTGGTACTGGTCGGGCTGGCAAACGTGCCGTTCAGCGTACTGACCTGCGGAGGATTGACGGCGCTGATGTAATTGATGACCGGACTGGACAACACAAAGGTTGCGCTGCTGTAAGTGTCCGCTGGTACAGCGCTGAAACCCAATGGCGCGCGCAGACCCACCAGCCGGGCGAAATCGACGGTGAAGGGAGACGTCACCAGTTGCGGAGAATTGTTCATGCCGGTGAGGGTAACGGAGTTGATCGTAAGGTTAAGACTCACGACGGATGGCAGCGGAGCATCCTCCCCGGTGACAAAAACCGCTCCCGCCTGCGGCGTTGTAGTCAGAGTCGTTGAGCTCGTTCCCCCGCCGCAGCCGACCAGGGTCAGCCCGCACAGTGCCAAAAACATGGAAAGCACCCGAAAGCGTTTCATGAAAAAACTCCTATATGCTGAAAAAACTACGAGTTCGTGTACCGATATGAAAACACGCCCACTTTAAGGAAGTTGCGTTACTTTGGGGCAGGGTACGAACGTAATTCCCGCTCTGGGAGCGGACTCTGGCGAGTTTGAATCGTGCGCGTGAACCAGGGAGGAAAACAAACTATCGATTACTTGATGCCGATGAATATGTCGACTTGCGAATCCTGCGGGTAACCGGCTGCGCCGGTCGATGGGCTGAAGACTGACGACCGACGACTATTTGATCTCCATCACTTCTTTTTCTTTGCCCTTGCTCATCTCTTCCATCTTTTTGATTTCGTCATCGGTCAGCTTCTGGATTTCTTCCATGGCCCGCTTCTCGTCATCCTCGGCAATTTTCTTGTCCTTCATTGCCTTCTTGATCGCATCATTGCCATCGCGACGAATGTTGCGCACCGCTGTCCTGTGCTCTTCCAGCACCTTGTGCAGGTGTTTGACCATGTCCTTGCGACGCTCCTCGGTGAGCGGCGGAACTGGCACGCGGATAATCTTGCCGTCGTTCATGGGGTTCAGGCCGAGATCGGCCGTCCGGATACTCTTCTCGATCGCCGTCAGCGAGCTGGGATCAAAGGGCTGCACGGTGATGAGCTGTGGCTCGGGAGCGTGAACCTGGGCGATCTGGTTCAGCGGCATCTGGGAACCGTAGTAATCCACGCTGACGGCATCCAGCATGTGCACCGAGGCGCGCCCGGTACGGGTCGCCGCCATGGCCTTGCGAAAGTCTTCCACGGCCTTGTCCATGCGGGTTTTGAGCTGAATATAAGTGTCTTTGAGACCGGGTACGGCTGCCATCGTAGGTTGAGCCATTGTCAGCTCCGTGGAACTTCAGGTATCAAAACGCTGAATTATAAACCTCTTGCAAGATAAAAGCGGCCACAGATCGTCACGGATTAGCACGGATCAACCAGAGAAAGGTAAATGATTACTAGGGTGATCCGTATAGATTCGCGCAAATCCGTGGCTGCGGTTCAAGCGCTGACCAGCGAACCGATTTTCTCGCCGATCACGACTTTCCGGATATTTCCCCGGTCGTTGAGATTGAAGATGATGATGGGAAGATTATTGTCTTTACAAAGGGAGATGGCGGTTGAATCCATCACTTTGAGTCCGCGTTTCAGTACTTCCATGTAGCTGATTTCGGCAAATTTCTTGGCGTCTTTCACCAGCATCGGATCCGCGTCGTAAATGCCATCCACCTTGGTGGCTTTGAGAATGGCGTCCGCTTTGATCTCCATGGCACGCAGGGAGGCCGCTGTGTCGGTCGAGAAATAAGGGTTCCCCGTGCCTCCGGCGAAGATCACCACCCGGTTTTTTTCCATATGACGGATGGCGCGACGGCGGATAAAGGGCTCGGCCACCTGGTTCATCTCAATCGCCGACTGCACCCGGGTATGGATGCTCTGTTTTTCGAGAGCGTCCTGCAGGGCGAGCGCGTTGATGACGGTGGCCAGCATGCCCATGTGGTCGGCGGAGACACGATCCATCTCGCGGGCCTGCTCGGCAACGCCGCGAAAGAAATTTCCGCCGCCAACTACGATGGCGATCTGGATGCCGAGGGAATGAACGTCGGCCAGTTCGGCCGCGATTTCGTGGATGCGCAGAGGATCCACGCCGAAACCCTGGGTTGCAGCCAGGGCCTCACCGGAGAGCTTGAGAAGAATGCGCTTGAAGACCGGAGTTGGCATCGGTTTCCAGTTTCCAGTTTCCAGTTTCCAGTTTCTTGTGTCCGGTTCGATGCCGGAAACTGGAAACCAGAAACTGAAAACCTATTCGCTTTTCTGTTCCGGCTTGGTGATCGCGATGGTCTCACCCGGATCGCCCACTTTGAAGCGCGCGAAACGGCGGACCGCGATGTTCTCGCCCAGCTTGCCGATCTTGGTGGCAATGAGCTGGCCGATGCTGACCGTCTGGTCCCGGATGAAAGGCTGCTCCAGGAGACAGACTTCCTCATAAAACTTGCTCATCTTGCCTTCCACAATCTTCTCCACGACTTGCGGGGGCTTTCCGGTCGCCGCAGCCTGGGCGCGGTAAATATCCTTTTCGCGCTCGAAGGCCTCGGGCGTGACGTCTTCCTTGCGCACGAACTTCGGGTCGCTGGCCGCGATGTGCATCGCGATGTCGTGCACCAGTTCCTTGAAATCATCGGTGCGCGCCACAAAGTCACTCTCGCAGTTAACTTCCAGAAGGACGCCGATCTTGCCGCCAGCGTGAATGTAACTGGCGACTGCGCCTTCGCTGGTCATACGACCCGCCTTCCGTTCCGCGATGCTGGCACCACGCTTGCGCAGCAGAATGACTGCCTGCTTCATGGTCGCCCTTCGCATCAACCAGGGCCTTCTTGCAGTCCATCATCGGCGCCCCGGTCTTTTCCCGGAGCTCTTTCACTTGCGCGGCAGAAATATTCACGGTAGATGTGCTCATTGTCTAGATTATTCCAGATTGTTGTTTCTATTTTACGTCGTTGGTCGGTAGTCGTTGGTCGTTGGCTGTAAAGAAACTCTGGGCGACTGGCCAACGACGAACGACCAGCAGAAGCCCTGACAAACGTTGACCCGCGCCGGACGACCCGCGCGGGTCCGATTTCCCTCAGGGGCTAGGGTCTTGGCCAACGACCAAAGACAAACGACCAACGACGGTGTTAATACGTTTGCGTCTCAACCTGCGGAACGTCTTCGTCTACGGTCTCAATCGCGGGCGCAGGCTGCTTGCGTACTCCTTTGCCCAACACGTCTTCCATACTGATGTCCTCGGCACCCGCGTCAGCAGCGGCTGCCTCAGCCGGAGCTTCCGCGGCCGGAACCGTTTCCGGCTGGGCATACACGGCAGCGGCCAGGTCGGCAGCTTGCTTGTCACTCATCAGTTGTGCGCCCTCGGCCACCGAATCGGATATCTTCGACGCAAACAGGCGGATGGCCCGCAAGGCATCGTCGTTGCCCGGAATCACGTAATCCACTTCGCTGGGATCGCAGTTGGTGTCCACCACCGCCACCACGGGGATTCCCAGCTTGCGGGCCTCGCGCACCGCGATCTGTTCCTTATTGGAATCAATCACGAAAATCGCATCCGGCAGCCGGCTCATGTTCTTGATGCCGGCCAGGTTGGCTTGCAGATGCTTGCGCTCGCGCTCCAGCTTGATGACTTCTTTCTTGGGCAGCAACTCGTAGCGGCCATCCGTGGCCATCTCATCGAGTTCCTTGAGCCGCTTTACAGACTTCTGAACTGTGACCCAGTTGGTGAGCAGTCCGCCCAGCCAGCGCTGGTTGACGTAGAAGCCGCCGCAGCGGGTGGCCTCTTCCGCGATCGCATCCTGGGCCTGGCGCTTGGTGCCCACAAAGAGCACAATCTTGCCGGCGGCCGCCAATTCGGATACGAACTTCGACGCTTCCTTGAACATCTTCAGCGTCTTTTGCAGGTCGATGATGTAGATCCCGTTGCGCTCTCCGAAGATGTATTCCTTCATCTTGGGATTCCAGCGCTTGGTCTGATGCCCGAAGTGGACTCCCGCTTCGAGCAACTCCTTCATGGTAATGTTAGCCAATTAACCTCCTCATTTGGTCTGCATCCGGCGCTCACCCTAAGGCTGCTCCAGATTGCCATTCCCGCCCCGCGCCGCGAGGCACAGGAAGAATTGAACACCTCAGTCGCAAGTACCGAGTACCCGGTACCCAGAATTTACTGGGTCCTGGGTACTGGCAACTTCTTACCGCTTCGAGTACTGGAACCGCTTCCTGGCGCCCTTCTGTCCGTACTTCTTTCGCTCTTTCGAACGCGAGTCGCGGCTGACCATGCCTTCTGCCTTGAGCTTCTTGCGAAACTCCAGATTGAACAGCATGAGGGCGCGAGCGATCCCCAGTTTGACCGCATCAGCCTGCCCATTGACTCCGCCGCCGGTGACCCGAACCACCACGTTGAAGGTGGCCGCAGTTTCAGTGGAGAGCAACGGCTGCTTCGCACTGGAACGCTGTGACTCAGTCACAAAGTACTGTTCAAAAGGACGTCCGTTAACTTTGAAGTCTCCGCTGCCAGGACGTAAATAGACGCGCGCGATCGCCGACTTGCGGCGTCCCGTTCCGTAATATTGAACTAACTCTGCCATTTAGCTATCAGCACTCAGCCGTCAGCTTTCAGCCAACCGGTGCTCAACCTTTCGCAAAATTTCAGAACTGTGTCGTACCAATCTAAGAAACCAGAAACTTGAAACTGGAAACCGTCTTACGCTCTCTCTACCAGCGCCAGCACTTCCGGCTTCTGGGCCGCGTGCGGATGCTTGTCGCCGCGGTAAACCTGCAATTTGCTGATCATGTGCCCGCCCAATTTTGTCTTGGGCAGCATGCGCTTGATCGCTTCTTCGACGATCAACTCCGGCTTGCGGTCGAAGCGCTTGCGGAATTCTTCCGTTCGCAACCCGCCCGGGTATCCAGTGTAATGCTGATACACCTTCTGCTCGGACTTCATTCCGGTCGTCTTCACCTTCTCGGCGTTGATGACGATGACGTGATCTCCGGTATCGAGAAACGGCGTGTAGCGCGGATTCTCTTTACCCATGAGGATGAGGGCGACCCTTGAGGCCAGCCGTCCGAGCGTCTGCCCGGATGCATCCACGACGTACCACTTGCGCACAATTTCCCCCGCTTTGGGGAAATAGGTTGACATTACGAATCTCCCAAGAAAATTAAAAAAACAAAGAAGACCGCTGAGTACCCACTTCAACGCCGAAGGCGCAGGGCTACCAGGCGGGCAACCGCAGGACTGCTAAAGACTTAAAGATAACGTAGGATGGCTATTATTGTCAACGAAAGTTGGGGGTCGGGCGTCGTCAGACGTCAGACTTCAGGCGTCGTTCGTCGTTGGTCGTTGGTCGTTGGCCACCTCAGAAAATGCTGCCACGGATTTTCGTCGGATTCCCACGGATCCAAAAGAAGAAAAACAAATTAAGGTTTCGCATCTGTGGATCCGTGACATCCGTGGCTGATTTGGTCTTCGGCCAACGACCAAGGGCCACGACCAGGGGCCAACGACCAACGACGCCCGAGGTCTGAAGTTTGGGGTCCGACGCTGCCCCGCTACTCGTACGCCAGCGCGTCAATCGGATCCTTCTGCGCCGCCTTGTACGCCGGATATAGTGCGCCCAGGATAGCGCCGACAATTGCGATGATGGTCGCCCGCAGGATCCACCCGCCGGTCACGACCACCGGAAGCGTGGGCAGGCGGTACTTGATTCCCGCACGTGCAGCCAGGCTGAACACTACTCCGACGATAATCCCACCAATGGCCAGCAGTATCGTCTCACGCAGAATCACATTCACGATATAGAACTTCGACGCGCCAATCGATTTCAAGATTCCTATCTCGCGAGTGCGTTCCATGACCGCGGTATACATCGCCTGGAAAATCACGATGAACCCGATGATGACTGAGATACCGATCACAACCCGGATAAACGTGGAAAGCCCAGGATAGTTACTCGGAGTCATCATGGACAGGTAGTAGGCCATCGAACTGGCCACGTACTTCTCCATGCCCGGAACCTGCTTGATTTCATCTACGACTGCGTCGGCGTTGCTGGGATCATCCAGCTTCAGGTAAAACACCGAGGCCTTGCCCTGCGCCCCGTTCAGATCCTGCAAGGTCTCAATCTGAAGGAACTTTCGCGCGCCCCGGCCTTCCTCCACGATGCCAGCGACATGGAAGTTGTGATTCAGGATCTCGATCGTATCCCCCACTTTGACATGTTTGGCCTTGGCGAAAAGGCCGTCCACCAGAACGTCGTTTGGACCCTGGAAGGGGCCGCCCTTCTCGTAATGGAACGGTTGCCCGGAGAGGCTCTCATAACTTTTCAGGTCGATCCCGGCAATCACTTCGAGCGCACCGGCAGTCGAGACCTGCGTGACGACCGGCGCTACTCCGACCACGTGGGGAAGCTTGGCCAAGACGTTCCCCACTTTGATCGACATGGGCGCGCCGGTTAACCCGACAATAAAGGAAGAACCTGGAGGCATGACGATGACGTCTGCCCCAATTCCAGCCTGCCGCCTCCGGGAATCGTTCAGCATCCCCACCGACAGTCCCACAATCAGCAGGATCAGCGTGACTTCGAGCGCAATCGCCACAATGCTGATCACCGACCGGAGGGGCCGGTGCACAAGATTGGCGACGATCATTTTGTTCATCATGAGAGGCGCTTCTGGCTTCTTGCTGCTAGCTACTGGCTACTGACAACTGGAAACTGCATTCAGCCAAATTTCTGAGAATAGTGGCTGAATGCTAAGTGCTTACTTCCCATCCGTGCCGGTCACCAGGCTGGATTGGGGCTGGTCCAGATGCACCACCTGGGCGCCCGGAGGTTGTTCGAGCGCGAACTTGTCGTCGGGGAGCGGCTCGTTCAACTGGATCTTCACGATGGTCAGCGTGATGTCGTACTCTTCCTGCGGCCTCCAGATTTCAATCTGCGATGGAAAATTCACCCCATCGTAGTCCTTGTAGCCTTCGTAACGCGAGTCGGTGGCCAGGTTGCCATCCTGATCGTAGACCAGTTGACGATGAGGCAGCAGGTCAGTTCGACTGAAAATGATCTTGCGGGAAAGAAACCAGCCCCGGTCGGATTTGCGGATTACTTCAATTTCGTAGTCTGCCTGCTGCACCTGGTGCTTCCTGGCGTCGGTGACGATTTCGAAGTTGTTTTCCATGACCGCGATCTCGCTTTGCGGATCGATCTCCCGCAAAATGAGCGCGTCATAAATGTGCTGCGGACGCAGATTCTCCAGTGGTTGTTCGGCGTTGTGGCTCTCGATGTCGTTGCGGCCGACCACGAAACGGTTCCTGGGCGGGATCCAGAGCTTGAAGTCGCGCCCATCGCTCACCATGTCAAAGGCGCGGTTGCGCACGATGGGCATCAACCCGATCATGCGCAGCATGCTGGGCTTGCGCGCCAGTATGTAGCCACGGATCTGCTGATAGTCGGTGACCTTGCCCTTCTTGACCCCGCCCACGGAGGTGTCGATATCCACCGTGGCTTGCAGGGTCTTGATTTTGGCGGCCTGGGCGTCGACATAGTCGATCAATTCCGCCTGGGTAGCGGACTTCAGCGGGGCGGCACTGAACTGCCTTTCAACCCGGCGCGAGCGGAACAGACATCCCGTCAGAGGGAAGACCGCCAAAAGAACAAGGATGACCCGGAAGCGGGGAAAAGTGCTGCATCTAGATTGGATTGGATTCCCGAGAAGACAGTTGGGTTCACCAGTAAGGCTAAGTATATGCGAATCAGGGACGATTCGTCCGCGCCGGGGTTATCAGATTAGCATCCCGTGGTCCGGCAACAGGTTAGAAGAGTGTTACCTTCCCTGCACTGCCTGCCGCAACTTGGCCACGTTCTGGTTGTGCTCCTCGAGGCTGCGCGAGAAGCGGTGGTGGCCGTTGCCGTCGCTGACAAAGTAATAGTAGTCGGTCTGCGCCGGATGCATAGCCGCTTCGAGAGCGCTGCGACCCGGGTTTCCGATTGGCCCGGGCGGGAGGCCGGGATGGGTGTAGGTATTGTAGGCAGACTGAAACTGCATGTCCGCGTGATGCAGCGCTCCGCCGTATTTCCCATCCAGCAACTCGGCATAGATCACGCTGGGATCGGCCTGCAGCGCGATGTTTCGCGCCAGGCGGTTGTAGTAAACGCTGGCCACCACCGGGCGCTCCTCGGGCACCGCCGTTTCCTTCTCGACGATGGAGGCCATGGTGACCGTCTTCTGCACGTCTGCTTTCTGTGAGATCAGTAGTCAAACCGATCTGCTCCGCGACCTGGCGGAATTGCTTCACCATCACTGCCACGATGTCTTTCATGCTTTGGGTGCGCGTGAACTCGTAGGTATTGGGGAAGAGATAGCCTTCCAGGGTTTTCGCTTCCGGAGCCACATCAGAGATTAATCCGACGTCGGATTTGGCCACTTCCAGGAATTCCTGGCTTGACCCCAATCCCGCGTCCTGCACCGCCTGCGCGATGTCAAACATGGTATAGCCTTCGGGAATCACCACCGTATGCACGTAAATATCGCCGCGCACCAGGCGGCCATGCACGTCCACGGTTCTCGCGGTCCTGTCAAAAAGATATTCGCCGGCCTTCAACGACTGTTTGCCATGGAACCGATGCCAGAGGACAAAGGCCAGACGACTTCGGATCACGCCCGCAGTTTGCAGTTCAGTGGCAATCCGGCGAGTAGAGTATCCCGGGCGGAGCATTACGAATTTCTGCCCCTCCGGCGTAACGGGCATCAACAGCGCCCACGCCATCCAGCCGCCAACTCCGATGACGGCAAGCAGCAGGAGTATCAGGAACGTACGCAAGTTAGAAATAGTTTAGATGAAGACGAGTCGTGGGTCGTTAGTCTTTGGTCGTTGGACCTTGGTCGGCGGGAGATGGCGTCAGGCGTCGGGCGTCAGGCGTCGAGCGCCGCCCCGGCGCACACCACCCCGACTGTCATCCCGAGCGCCGCCCCGAGCCGCGCTTGCGCGGTGAGGGCAAGCCGAGGGACCTGGGTTCGTGCGCCCATGGAAGCGGCGTTGCGCCGGCAAGAACCCAGGTCCCTCGACAATCTTTCTTCGCGCTCCGCGCGAAGAAGATCGCTCGGGATGACAATGGGATGACAAGATGACAAAGGGTTGGGTTTGGCTGCGTCGCTGAAAGCTGACGGCTGAGTGCTGAGTAGCTGAGTGCTGAATGCAGTACAGCCGCCAACGACCAACGACAAATGACGCGCGCCTACCCTCCCCCTCTCGCGTCCATCCAGCTCTGCAAGATGAGCACTGCCGCCATCTGGTCTACGACTTCTCCGCGGCGCTTGATCGACATATCGGTTTCCCGCAACAGGCGGTTGGCTTGGGCGGAGGTCAGGCGTTCGTCCCAGAGATGCACCGGCAACTTGAAGCGGCGGCGGATTTCTTCGGCGAAGGCCTGCATCTTTTCGGCCTGAATGCCTTCGGCGCCGCTCATGCGCAAGGGCAGGCCCATCACGATTTCGGCGACGCGGTACTCGCGGATCACCCGTTCCAGGTGGGCGAAGTCCAGGCGCTTGTTTTGCCGGTGGAGAGTCTCCAGACCTTGCGCTGTGATGCTCAGCGGGTCAGAAATGGCCACGCCAATCCTTTTTGACCCTACGTCCAGCCCCAGAATTCGTGGCTGGCGCCCAATTTTGGGGGCAGCGGTTTGGTGAGAAGGCACGTCGCGATTATATGTCCCGCGCGTACCCCGGTGAGTTAGGCTACGATACCGCTATGGCCATCGACGAAGCAGAGCTTCGCCAACCTCCCCTGCAGGCGGTGGCACCCCTACAACCCAAGGCGGCGAAGCCTCACTGGGCGTTCACTGCGATTGGAATCGCCACCATCCTGGGCCTTTGCTATTGGGGCGAATTGGTTCTGGCTGTCGTGCTGGTATCGGTGTTGCTGGCCTTCATTTTGGCTCCGGTAATGGACCTGCTCATCCAACTTCGCCTGCCTCGCGGGGTCGCCGCCGCCGCGGCTGTGCTTCTGCTACTGGCTCTGATTACCGGACTGGTTTATTACTCCTCGAACCAGGCCATCATTTTCGCCCATGATCTCTCCAAATACACACAAAGGATTCGGCAGGAAATCTCTCAGGTCTGGCTGCAGGCGGAAAACCTGGGAACGGCGGACACTGGCCCGCAGGCCAAGCCCGCAGAGTCTCGTTCCAGCACCAATTGGGCGGACGTCCTCACTCGCGGCTTCGGTTCCGTCTCGCAGGCCTTGCTGGCGGCCTCGTTTGTACCTTTCCTTGTGTATTTCATGTTGAGCTGGCAGCAACATGTCCGCTCGGCAACCGTGATGCTGTTTTCGCTGGAGAACCGCCACGCTGCATACGTCACCCTGGGCCTGATTTCAGCGATGATTCGCAGCTTCATGGTGGGGAACCTGCTGATTGGTCTTTTCCTGGGAACCGCCGGCACGATCGCGTTCGCGTTTCTGCATGTGCCGTTCTTTTATTTCATTGGCTTCATCAGCGGATTCCTGAGCCTGGTTCCCTATCTTGGAGTGGTGCTGGCCATGGCGCCTCCGATCTTCGTGAGCGTCGGACACATCAACTCCGGAGATGCCGTGGTGATTGTGCTAACGGTCCTGGTACTTCACCTGATCGCTCTCAACGTGCTCTATCCCAAGTTTCTGGGCAACCGCCTGCAGTTGAATCCGCTGGCAGTGACGATTGCGTTGCTGGTCTGGGGATGGCTATGGGGAGCGATGGGACTGGTTCTCGCCGTCCCTATCACGGCCGCCATGAAAATCGTCTTCGACCACGTGGAGTCGCTGAAGCCGTACGGGGCGTGGATGGGGGAGTGAGGCGGGCGTCGTTGTTAGTCTTTGGTCTTTGGTCTTTGGTCTTTGGTCGTTGGTCGTTGGTCGTCTGTCCTCCCGTCTTGGTCACCCGTCACAGACTTCTTCTTCATTTTTCCAGTAAAGCAGCATCAACCCTTACAGTGAGGAGGATGGAGTGATGGCTGGATCCTACAAAGACCTGAGAGCCTGGAAGCAATCGATGGAACTGGCTCTACAGATCTATCGTTACACAGAGAGTTTTCCCAGGGAGGAGAGGTACGGGCTAACGAGTCAGCTACGAAGAGCGGCCGTTTCTGTGTCAAGCAACATTGCGGAAGGCAAGGGCCGATCGTCCGACAAAGAACTCGTGCTCTTTCTTCATCATGCTCGAGGCTCACTTCTTGAGGTTGAGACCCAACTTCTCATTGCGCGGGGATTGAAATATGGGCCCGATGGAGGATTCGACACGGCTCAACTACTTGATCTGGTCGAAACGTTGGCTAAAACTTTGAATGCGCTAATCAGGTCGCTAAGGCCAATCGCAGCTTGAAAGAGGCTAACGACTAAAGACCAACGACCAGCGACTATGCCACAAAATCCGAAGCTTCGGGAAAGCGTAGCTTGCTCTTAGCCAAAGCCTTGGAAAGCATTTCCTCGATTTCCACTTCTTCGGTGTTCTTGGCCATGGCCAGTTCGCTTACCAGGAGATAGCGAGCACGCTCCAGCATCTTTTTTTCGCGGAAGGAGAGGGGCTTGGACTGGTTCAGCAAGAGAAGTCCTTTAAGGACAGCGGAAACTTCCAGCAAAGACCCGGTGCGCATCCGCTCCGAGTTTTCCTTGAAACGGTATTTCCAGTCGGCGTTGTTGTCACACTCGCCATCTGTAAGAAAATCAACGATTTTCTGGATTTCGCCGTTCTTTACCACCCGTCGCAATCCCACCGTGTGCACGTTGTGGAACGGCACCATGACCTTAAGGCTGCTGGACTTGATTTTCAGGAGGTAGAACTTTTCCACAGTCTCGCCAATCGTCCGGCTGCTGATTTGTTCGATAACTCCAACGCCATGATTGGGATAGACGACTTTGTCGCCTATGTGAAAATTGCCGTCGACGCTGATCATGAGGGAACACCCACGAGCGCAGGGCACTTGAGGAACAACACTCAATCAGTTTATCGCAAACAGACAGGAAAGGCAATTCAGAGGCGGGCTTCAGGGGTTAGGAGTCGGTGTCGGCGGAGGCGTCGGACCTCAGGCGCCGGACCTCAGGCGCCGAGCCTCGGGAGTCAGGCGTCAGCCGCCCAGTCTCGCCGCCGGAAGGACTTGCTGTTGGCGGACTATCTATCCGACTGCGGATTCAGCCGCCGAGAGCTGGCGAGCTGCGCTCGCCCTGGACGGGTTCCTTCGACTTCGCTCAGGACAGGCTCCGACCCGTCCCCACACAGGTGTCCTACAGTCGGCCTTTTCGTCATCGTCACGCATAAACCCGCTCCGTTTCGACGCAGACGGCCATATCAGAGGTCCGACGCCTGAGGTCCGAGGTCCGAGGTCCGACGTCCGAGGTCCGAGCGTCCGACGCCCGACGCCCGCCGTCCGGTTTATAATTCTCAAGCACATGACAGAGCAGATCAAGCGGAAGCTGCAGGATGAGATGAACGCGCTCGAGCACGAGCTGGTCCACGATCTTCCGAAGGAAATAAAGAAAGCGGCCGCCCTGGGGGATCTCAGTGAAAATGCTGAGTACCACATGGCGAAACAGCGCCAGGAGTTCGTCAAAGCGCGGCTCCGGCAGCTGGGGGCTCGCATGGCGGAGCTCGCCCTTATCAACATGGATAATATCCCTCGAGATAAGGTTGGTTTGGGCTCGACCGTCCGGGTGTACGACAATTCGAAGAACGCCGAAGTTGAATACAAGCTGGTCACCAGTGAGGAGTCCGATGTGACGGCGGGCAAGATTTCTACCAGCTCACCCATCGGCCGGGCCCTGCTCAACAAGAAAGTAGGGGACACTGCGTCGGTGGTCACGCCCAACGGCAATCGCGAGATGGAAATTCTGACTATGACCACCATCCACGATGCCGAGTCGAAGGGATGAAGCTGGGATGGTGAGAATCTCGTGCTGAAGATTTTCGCAGTCGCGACGGGGACAGCATGACCTGGACCAGCGCCTTTGGGCGCGGCTGCGGCGTGCTGCTCGATGCCATCGTCCGCTGGCTCGCGCTGTCGCGGATCAATCCCAACGTGCTCACGTTTCTGGGGCTGGTAGTGAATACGATCGCCGCCCTTCTGTTCGGCTACGCCAACGGTGACAACCAGGCTCGCATGTTCCGCTACGCCGGGCTGGTCATCATCGGCTCCGGGTTCTTCGACCTGGTGGACGGACGCGTGGCTCGCGCCAGTGGCCAGGTGACGCGCTTTGGCGGTTTCTTCGATTCCGTGATCGACCGTTACAGCGACGCTTCCCAATTTCTCGGATTGCTGGTTTTTTACGCTCGCGGAGACCGCTTCTTTTATGTCGTACTGACCGCCTTCGTAATGATCAGTGCCATCATGGTCAGCTACACCCGGGCCCGCGCCGAATCGCTTATCGGTTCCTGCCGCGTGGGATTCATGGAGCGGCCCGAGCGCCTGGTCCTGGTGATTATCGGAGCCCTGTTCAACCGCATGGCGCCGGTGCTGTGGCTGATTGCAGTGCTGTCGACGATCACCGTCATCCACCGTATCCGCTACACCTACACCCGCACCGAAGGCGCGGACCCGATTCCAGCCAAAGCCGGGCAGGCGGCGTAGCTCATGGCTCTAGCAATGCCCGTGTAGGGACGGGTCTCCGACCCGTCCAGGCCGAGCGCAGCTCGGCAGTTTTGCGTAGCCACCATAGATAAATCCGAAAAAGCAATCCGACGCCATTTGATCCAACCGGAGGCAGACTCTTTTCCGAGACAGTTTGTCCTTCCCGAGAAAACTGCCGAGCTTCGCTCGGCTGGACGGGTCAGAGACCCGTCCCTACACGGTTCTTCCTGGGTCCAACCTGCTATCCTTGTCCGTAATTTCTTCCGAGGACTTTCCTTTGCCCGATCCGGTTCTGGTTGTTCATGGCGGTGCCTGGGCCATTCCTGACGACATGGTCGCAGCCCATCTCAACGGCGTTCGTAACGCCATGGCCGCCGGGTGGCGGGTGCTGGAACGCGGCGGGCCCGCGCTCGATGCGGTCGAAGAAGCTGTAGTCATCATGGAAGATGACGAGACCTTTGACGCCGGCCGCGGCAGCTTCCTCAACCGTGATGGCAAGGTTCAGCTCGATGCCTTCATCATGGACGGCGCCACCCTGCGCGGCGGTGGCGTGGGCTGCGTGGAGCGCATCGCCAATCCTGTTCGCGCCGCGCGTAAGATTTTGAGCGACAGCCCACACGTCTATTTTGTTGCCGAAGGCGCCGAGCGTTTCGCCGCCGAGCATGGCATCCCGCTATGCCGGAACCAGGATCTGATCATTCCGCGCGAGGTTGAACGCCTACAGCAATTCCAGCAGCGCTCCGAGCAAAGCCCGGACCTCTTTGCGCCAGCCATCTCGCACGACACGGTGGGCGCGGTCGCGCTCGATCGCGAGGGCAACATTGCCGCCGCCACTTCGACCGGCGGCACACTGAACAAAGCTCCGGGCCGTCTGGGTGACTCGTCGCTCATCGGATGCGGATGCTACGCGGACAACCAGACGGCGGCCGCCTCCACTACCGGGTGGGGCGAACCCATTATGAAGCTGGTGCTCGCCAAGTGGGCAGCGGACCGCGTGGCTTCGGGCAGCGCACCGGAGTGGGTGGCGGCAGAGGCGATCAACTATTTGAAAGATCGGGTAAACGGCCACGGCGGGATGATTCTTCTCGACACGCGCGGCCGTTTCGGCATCGCCCACAACACGCCGCGTATGGCGTGGGCGCTGAGAACATCAAAACACGAGAGTTCTGGTATCGAACGGAAAGCTTAATACCAGTTGTCTGTTGTCAGTTCTCGGTTCTCAGTTTTTCTCTCGCTAACTAAGCCGATTCTGGTCAGTGATTTAGCTTGATTTCACTGTCCATTCTGATGTACATAACGACGGGCATTCACGCGTCGTGCTTTTTCAAATCCTGCCAACGAAGGGCGTTTGCCGCTCGGCGGCGAGACCCCAGAACCCCCAGTGTCGATGGAGAGAACTTTTATGAAGGTGCGGACACTCGTCTCAGTCGCGTTTCAATTAGTTCTGCTCGCCACACTCGGCTTTGCTCAGGGAGTCGCCACCGGCGATCTTCATGTCAACGTCAGGGACCCGAAGGGCAGTGTGCTAACCAATGCCACGGTCACAGCGAGGGATGAAACCAAGGCCCTGGAGCGCATCACCAGTGACAACAGTGACGGCCAGTACCGCATCCTGCTGCTGCCCCCTGGAACTTATACGGTTACGGTGACGGCGCCCGGCTTCACCAAGGCCACGGTCACCGGAGTGGCGGTCACCGTAGGAACGATGGCCGAAATCCCCATCAGCCTGTCCGTGGCGGGAACCCAGGAAGTGATCAATGTCAGCTCGGCCGCGGAACTGGTGGAAACGCAACGCACCTCTTCCACCGATACCATCAACCAGCGCCGCATCGACAATTTGCCCATCAACGGACGTAACTACATCAACTTCGCGCTCACCGATTCGCAGGTGTTGCGCGACAACGCTCCCAGCATCGGAGCCGCGCCTACCTCCGGGCTGAACATGAGCGGTCAGCGCGCCCGCGCCAATCTGGTCAATGTGGACGGCGCCGACGCCACCGACAATTCGACCAATGGAGTCCGCTCCACGGTTTCGCAGGAAGCGGTGCAGGAATTCCAGATCATCACCAACGGTTACGCGCCGGAATATGGACGAGCATCGGGCGGCGTGGTGAACATCATCACCCGCTCCGGATCGAATGATTTTCATGGCGACGTCTACGGTTATTTGCGGAACCGCAATTTTCAGGCGGTCAATCCGTTCAGCACGGTTCCCAATCCCGCTTACACGCGGGTGCAGGCAGGGACGGCGTTCGGCGGACCGATCAAGAAGGACAAGACTTTCTATTACTTCTCTTACGAAGTGACGCGGCGGCACGAAACCGGCTTTTCCAGTGTGGGCTCGCCCAACGGAACCTTTGGCATGGTGAACTTCGACGCTTCTCCTGTATTTGGCGCGCCGCCGGGTTCCGGCTTCAATATTCAGGCCACGCCGGACCAGGCGGCATACTTCCAGCAGACCCTGCCCGCTGCCCTGGCCACCCTGGGAGCAATCAGCCCAGCTCTGGCCGCAGGCTACGGCCAGGAAGCAGCGCTGTACGCAGCGTTTGTGGGAGGCTCGTCGGGCATTGCGCTCAACGGAACCTATCCGGCCTCATTCGCGGCGTTGGAGCAGGGTGGGCCCATCGGGCTGATTCCCGGTCCTGCGAGCACACCCACGCCGCTGACCCAGTTCATCACTTCCTGCAACGTCGCGCCTACCGCCGCGAACCCCACCGGAAACCGCCTGTGCAATGGCCTGCCGAGTACTTTCCTCGGCCTGGCCCCGCAAGCGGGCAACTACCCGATTTTCGAAGGCACCAGCCTGTACTCGCTGCGTTTGGATCACAACGTCAGCAACAGTAATCGCCTGAGCCTTCGCGCCAACGTAAGTCCCAGCACGGTCACCGGCATTCAGGTGAACGGCGAGAACCAAACCTTCGGACAGAACGCTTTTTCCCGTACGTCTTCACAAACTTATCGCGATGTGGCTGGGGTTGTGCAAGACACAATGACCATCGGCAATAGCAAGGTAAATGAATTCCGCTTCCAATATGCCCGCCGCGGCCTGCAGTATTTTTATTCGGACGCGCCCGGCGGCTCCAACGTGGCCTCCAATATCGCGGGGTTCGGTTTTGTCGGCCGCGAACCCTACTCTTACATTCAGCGGACTGAAGAGCGCTATCAATTCGCCGACAATTTCTCCTGGACGATCGGACGCCATGACACCAAGTTCGGCGTGGACTTCAACTACATTCCCCTGACCGCGACTTTCACCGTGAACTACGGCGGGGTCTATAACTTCAGTCCTCTGGACGCAGCCAGCGCGGGCTTTCCGAATGTATGCGCGGCGAATGGCGCGCCGGCGGCGCTGTGCCCGACCTTTCCCGGCTTCACCGGGTTGCAGGCCTTCGGGCTGGGCGTTCCCAGCACGCTGGTGCAGGGCATCGGAAATCCCAAGGACAGTTTTTCCAACAAACCGCTGGGACTGTTCTGGCAAGATTCCGTCCGGGTGCGGCACAATCTGACAATCAACCTGGGCATTCGCTACGACGTCGAGTTTCCACCCCAGTTGAGCCAGCCCAATGCGCTGGCCCTGGCGGCCTACAACCAGCTGGGCCTGCAGAAGGGCATTCAGACCGACTACAACAACATTCAGCCGCGGGTCGGCCTGGCGTGGAACCCGCGGGGAGACGGCAAGAGCGTGTTGCGCGCCTCGTATGGCATCTTCTACGACCACCCGCTGCTCGGCCTGTACTTCCTGGGCGATGCTTCCGACGGTTCGAAGAGCGGGCAACTGCTGTTCGCCGGGGCGGCTCCCTGCGACCAGAACCCGGCGCATGCCGGAGCGGGGAGCCTCAACGCGACCAACATCTTCCAGGGCATTCTCACCACGGGTGCATGCTTGCCCACGATTCCCGGATATTTGCCCAACCAGCAGCGCTTCGATCCCTCGAACGCGGATCTGTTCATCAATCAGAATTATCTGAACCCGGCTACCTTTTTTCCGGTCGCGTTTCAGCCCTTTGGCTATCCCCAGGGGAAGGATTTTGTTTACGCCTATGCCCAGCAGGCCAACCTGACTTTCGAGCAGGACCTGGGACACAATATGTCGTTCAGTCTGGGCTACAACTTCAATGGCGGCCGCCATCTGAATCGTCCGATCAACGCCAACACCACCCGCGGCGACCTGATGGTGAGAAATTGGCAGGTGGCGCTGAACGATCCCACTTCGAACGCATCTGCCGGACCTCTTTTTGTCGGCAACGGCGCGGCCCCTTGCGGATTCGTGGGTGGCGTGCCGTGGGTCTCGACTGCTCTGACGAACTTCTTCCGGCCGGGCGGCCTGAACCCCGCGATCGCCAGCGCCCTGATCGGCACGCCCGCGCAGGGCTGCATTAACGCGGCACTGGCCATCCTGCAGCAAGGAGGGCTTAGCACGGCGTGCAACCCCGCCGCCAACGGACTCACAGGCTGCGTCCCGTTCAGCGACATGGATGCCAACTACTCCAATGGCAGTTCGGTTTATCACGGGCTTACCGCCAATTTGAAGAAGCGTTTTGGCAATCACTATGAGTTTCTGGCGTCCTACACCTGGTCGCACGCCATCGACGATTCCACGGACTTGCAATCGCCGCTGGCGCCCCAGGACAGTTATTTTCCCGGCAACGAGCGTTCAACCTCACTATTTGACCAGCGTCATCGGATGGTGTTCAGCGGCGTCTACCAGAGCGGCAAGCTCTCCGGCGAGGGCTTTTTCAGCCGCGTCTTCAGCAATTGGACTTTCGCTCCCATCCTGGAAGTCGCGTCCGGCAGGCCCTTCAACATCATCACGGGCGGCGCGGACAATTTCCAGTTTTCGCCCAGCACCGGTCGCCCCAACGTGGTGGCCGCGGGCACACCGGCCACTCCGTGCGGGCCGACCGTGGCTTCAAGTTTTTCGCCCACGGGGTTCTTCCAAGAACCCTGCCCTCTCGTGTTTGCCGCGGGCGGCACGCCCACTTTGCTGGCGCTCGACGGCAACCTGCCCCGTAACGCCGGGCTCAAACCGTGGACGATATTCAATGATGTGCGCATCTCCAAACGCATCAACTTCAGCGAGCGCATGAGCATGGACCTGATTACGGACATGTTTAACGTGGCGAACCGGTACAACGTTGCCGACGTGAATCCATTGTTTACCAGCGCAGGACAGACGACCGCGGCGTATGATCCGCGCCAGTTCCAGTTCGCGCTGAAGCTGAACTGGTAGGCGCGGACGTCGGACTTCGGGCGTCGGACCTCGGGCAAGGGGTTTCGAGATAAAATGAACTCGGTTAGCGAATGTCCGACGTCTGAGGTCTGAGGTCCGCTTCTACTCTTCGCGATTGCCGGGAGATTCCTCTACATGTCCGAAGACCAAGCACCCACTGCGCGGACGCGTGTGGTCCGCGAGCCTCATCGTGGGGTTTATGATCGCGCTGTGGCTTACCAGATTCTTGATGAAGGCTTCATTTGCCACGTGGGATTTGTGCTGGATGGGCAACCGTTCGTCATCCCTACCGCGTATGGCCGTGTGGACGACAATCTTTATATGCATGGCTCGGCCGCCAGCCGCATGTTGCGCAATCTTGATAAAGGCATTCCCGTGTGCGTGACGGTTACGCTGCTCGAAGGCTTGGTCCTGGCCCGCTCGATTTTCAATCACTCCATGAATTACCGCTCGGTGGTGGTGCTGGGAACCGCGACACCAGTGTCAGAGCCGAAAGAAAAACTGGAAGCCCTGAAGTCGCTTTCGGAGCACATCCTGCCCGGACGCTGGGCGGAATCGCGTCAGCCTAACGAGAAGGAACTGAAAGCAACGCTGGTGATGCGGCTGCCGATCGAGGAATTTTCGGCGAAGGTCCGGCAAGGTCCGCCGATTGACGACGAAGAAGATTATTCGTTCCCCACCTGGGCTGGAGTGATTCCGCTGGAGATGGTCGCAGGCGCACCGGAGAACGATCCGCGGCTGGATCCGAAGACGGCGGTGCCGGCGTATGTGAGCGGGTATTCACGGAAGAGATAAAAGTCAGCCACGGATTTCACGGATTTTCACGGATCAAAACCCTAATTTCTCTCTTGCCTTATCCGTGTGAACCCGTGCAAATCCGTGGCTGAAATTATTTCCCGTTCAACCAATTCGCATACGCGTCGAACGAATAGGGACGTCCCAGAAAATCGCGTACCAATTCTGCCGCTGGCTTAGTGCCGCTGGCTCCCAGGACGTCGTTGCGGTACTTCGCCGCGACTTCCGGATTCAGTAGCCCATTTTTCTTGAACTCGGTGAACATGTCCTTCGCAATCACCAGCGACCACATGTAGGTGTAGTAGACCGCCGAGTAGCCGTTGAGGTGGCCGAAAGCGGTCTGCATGTGCGTGCCTTCAACGAACTTGAAGGGGGTATAGCGAGTCTGCAACTCGGCTACCAGCTTGTCCTGGTCGAGGCCTTGCGGGTTGCGATTGTAGAAATCGAGGCTGATGGCGGCGTAGAACATTTGCGTGCGCACGTCCAGCGCCCGGTCGAAATCATCGGCGGCACGTGCTTTTTCGGCCAGGTCCGCGGGCAGCGGTTCGTTGGTCTTGTAGTTTCGAGCAAACAGCTTCAGGATCGCTGGATCTTTAGGCCACTCTTCGAACATCTGCGACGGCGCTTCGATGAAATCATTCTCCAGATCGCCGGTTGCCCACTTCGTGTTGCCTCGCAGGATGCCGTGGATGAGGTGTCCATACTCGTGAAAGAAGACGATGACGTCGTCGCGCTCCATCAGCCCCGGCTCGCCGGTAGCGCGGGGGAAATTGCACACCAGAACGTATTCGGGGAGCCGGAAGCCCTGCTTGCCGGTCGCCAGATTGAAGGTGGCGTAGTGTTTGAACTTGTTTTCGCGGGGAAACATGTCGAAGTAGATCCGGCCGATGCGGTTGCCTTTATCGAAAACGTCGTACACGGTCACTTCGGGATGCCAGACTTTCGCGTCGGTCACCGGCTTATAGGTGATGCCGTACATCTGGCTGGTAATGTCGAGAATTCCCTGCAGCACTCTTGAATATTCGAAATAGGGCCGCATGACCTGTGCGTCGTATCCGAATTTTTCGATCTTGGCACCGCGCAGCAGATGGGCCACGTCCCAGGGATTCACGCTGTCCGCCTTGGGATCTTCGTGCTTCTTGTAGGCGAGCAGTTCCTGATAATCGTTTTTCGAACCCGGCTGCGCCGCCACCGTGATTTTTTCGATGAAGCCGGCGGCGTTCTGTTCGGTCGCGACCATCTTGTCTTCGGTGATGTACGCCGCCCAGTCGGGATATCCCAGCACGTTGGCCAGCTCATAGCGCTTTTGCATAAGTTGAGCCAGGACATCGATGTTCTTGGGATAGGCACGCTGCCGGTAGAGCGAATAGAAAGCTTTGCGGGCGGGCTCGCTGCTGGAGTAATCCATGAATGGAAAGTAGTCGGTGTTGTCGGTGGCCAGCGTAACTTTGCCGGAAGCATCGGGAGGATGCGAGCGTTTGAAATCTTCCGGCAGTCCATCCAGGTCGGAAGCGTTGACCTGAAGCTTGCGCACGTCGGCGGCAATATTTTCGTCAAACTGCTGGCCGATTTTTACCAGCTGGTCCTGCAGGTTTCGGATCTTCTCGCGGGTAGCATCATCGCGGTCGACGCCAGCACGGTGGTAGTCACGCAGCGTGGTTTTGAAAAAATAGGTGCCCGCAGCGTCGAGCTTGGAGCCATCGAGCGACGCCAGCACGTTGTACATCTCTTTATCCAGCGAGATGTCGGTGAGCACCCGGCTGCCTTCCTGTTCGCAGACCTGGGCGGCATCGCGAAATGGCTTGGAGGGATGGACTTGCTCCGCCAGTCCGGCGCGGTTTATCGCGTCGCTGCCCACGAGCAGGGCGGTGTCGAAGGCCTGCAGCGTGGCCACGGCGTCGCGTGGCGGCTGGCTGGCTTTGAGCCCAGCGATCCGCTTCTTGGTGTCCTCGAGATCGCTGCGGCAGGACGCGAGAAACGAATCCGCCGTGCCCGCAAGGTCGCTCGCAGCGCCCGGCGTCAGGGTTTGAGCCCGGACCGCAGTGGGGATGTACGCAAGTACCAAAATGAACAGCAGCGCGACGAACCTACGATTCATGAGTTCTCTCCAATCGATTTCCAGAAAAAAGCGAGGTGCGGTCAGTGCAGATTCCTTTACACGCAAACCGGTTAGATTAGTGAGCCGTATGCGGCTTCGTCAAGGAAAACACACATCGTGGATGCGGGCGATAGTGGTTTTCCAATATCACAAATAACAATTGTTTCATCGGAGGTTTAGCCAACTCGCCGAAAGGAATCAGCAGGCTAGTCGTGCAACGGAATGCGGTAGATATTCCGCCGCGTGTTTTCGCGCGTGTAGGAGTAATGGTTCGGGGCCACGGCTGAATCAATTTGTTGCGGAATCACGATCAGCCCTTTCTCCGCCTTCAAGTCCGCCGCTGTATTGAGGCCGCCAGGAGGGAAACCTGGAATGCCGCGAGCTGGGTTCACTGGCAAGGCATAGGTATTTAAATCACCCGAAGCGCCGAAGAAGAGATAGAAAAACTTCCCACTGATGTCCCAGCGAGGTTCGCAAAGGGTGTTGCACAGCTCGGAGGGCGGACCACCATCCACGGGGTAGGCGTTGATGACAGCCTGATGTTCGGCGTCCGGTCTGTTGCCCCCGGCCACCACCCAACGGCCGTCAGGCGAGATCGCGTCCACAATGTGGATCGTGTCGGGAGTGATTTTTCGCCGGTCGGTACCATCCGGACGGGTGCGATACAGGAAATTCTGTCCATCTTCAGTGGAACGCAACACCAGGTCGCCATTGGGCAGAAAGAGCGGCGAGTCCTGGCTGGTAGCAGACGCTAATGCGCGTGGCGACGACCGGTGATCCGTGGGCGAAAGCCACACCCGCGAGAAGCCTTTCTGATCTATCACGGAAAAAGCGACCTGCTTGTCATCTTGAGAGACGCTGTAAAATTCCATAGTGGATCCGGGCTGGACGGCGGAATCTGATACCACCCGCTCGGTTTTGCCGGAGCTCAGTTCTCGGCGCCAAATTTCGATCCCGCTATGCCCGCTCTGCATCAGGTAATAAAGCTTGCTTCCGTCGTGGGAGAAAGTAGTCCAGTAAGCGCTTCCTTCCGACGAGAGTTGACGATCCCCGCCAGCATCGTGGATCCAGATCGTGTCATCCCGGGCGCCCACCGAGGTGAGCAGCGATTTTCCGTCGGGGCTCATGGCGATGCCTTCTTCTTCCGTGGTCCCAAAGGTCACTTGTTGCGGGGATCCGTCGGGAAACTTTTGCCGCCATATGTGGAAACGCCCTCCCTCGTTGGAAGCGACGTAGACCCATTTGCTATCGGGCGACCAGGCTCCAGCAGTACAAGTCGCCTGGGGAGGTCCCACGACCCGCGCGCCTCCGCTGCCGTCGAACGGAACCACCTGGCACGCCGCCAACTCGCCCCGATTGTCCATGGCCACCACCAGGACCCAGCGGCCATCAGGAGAAAGGTAAGAGTGATGAACCATGCTGCGTTCCCCAGGAGGAACGTAGACGTCACGGCTTTGCCCACGCGCCTCGTCGGTGGTGACCACCGCCATGTGCAGCCCTTGCTTGATCTCCGAAAAAAGAAGGTGTTTGCCACCATCGATCCAGGTAAGCGACGACGCATTTCGCAGGAGAATCTCAGGCTGCCCACCTAGGACCGGGACTACCCACGTGTCCCACGGACCAACCGTCCCGTAAGAAATGCGCGAGCCATCGGGAGAGAACACGGGACTTAGTTTAGCCACCGAATCATGCGTCAGTTGAACCGCATCCCCGGTAGGAAGCAGCTTGACGTAAATATCCCCTCGGCCAAAAAAAGGGTCGTCCCCTCGAATAAACGCGAGCATGCGCCCGTCGGGAGAAAGCGCAGGGTACACGACGGAGTCGGTAAAAAATGTCAGCTGCTCCCAGTTGGTGGAAGTGGGCGGGGCCGCGTTCCGTCCCAGGTAGCGATAGAATCCGATGGCCGCAGCGACCAAGACCAGGACTACGAACCCTGCAACCATGCCCAACCGTAAAGAACTTCTGCGGATTGGGGGCGGCGGTGCGACGATGCCTGACTCGGTGTCACGCTTCAGCCGCTTGAGGTCGGCACGCAACTCAGCGGCGGATTGATAGCGGACCTCGCGGTCTTTCTCCAGCGCCTTGTTGATGATCTCGTCCAGCCTGAGCGGCACGTCGGGATTCACGCGTAAGGGCGGCAGCGGGGTGCGGTTCATGATGCCGTCGAAAATCACCGCCGTACTGTCCCCACGAAAAGGCAGCGCACCGGTCGCCATCTCGTACAAGACGACTCCGAACGAAAACAAATCGGTTCGTGCGTCCAGTTCTTTGGCCCGCACTTGTTCCGGGGACATATACGCGACCGTACCAAGAGTCGCACCCGGGCTGGTCAAGTGCTCCTCGGTCATGGCCGTCTCCAGGGCGATGGTTGCAGCCGATCCTGAGCCTCTGCGATCTGCCGGTGTTACTTTCGCCAGGCCGAAGTCGAGAATCTTGGCGTGACCGCGCTTAGTGACAAAAATGTTGCCGGGCTTGATGTCGCGATGCACGATGCCTTCGGAATGCGCGGCATCCAGCGCGTCCGCAATCTCGATCGCCAGACCCAATAAAATTTCTATCTCGACCGGCCTCCCGGCGATGCGATGTTTCAGGGTCACGCCATCCAGAAATTCCATGGCAATGAACGCGTGACCGCCTTCCTCTCCGATGTCGTGAATGGTGCAGATGTTGGGATGGTTCAGCGCGGAAGCGGCCTGGGCCTCTCGCTGGAAACGGCTGAGAGCTTGGGGATCGCGGGCAACTTCATCGGGCAGAAACTTCAGAGCTACGAAGCGATGCAGGCGAGTGTCCTCGGCCTTGTAGACAACGCCCATTCCGCCGCCGCCGAGTTTCTCGACGATGCGGTAGTGAGAAATAGTTCGCCCGATCACTGCAAAAAATGGTACGTCCGCGAAACGGGCAAGTCAACGCAGGCCGGGGATGGGTAGTGGGAAGTTTTGATTCGGCTGTCAGCTGTCAGCTCTCAGCAATGCGCCTCAAACTTAGTGTCATCCCGAGCAATCTTTTCTTCGCGCTGCGCGCGAAGAAAGATTGTCGAGGGACCTGGGTTTTTGCCGGGGCGAGGCTGGTGCCGATTGGGCGCAAGAACCCAGGTCCCTCGACTTGCCCTCACCGCGCAAGCGCGGCTCGGGACGGCGCTCGGGATGACAGGAGCTTTGCTGCACTCGGACTATCTGAAGCGCTGGGATGGAGATTCTCTAGATCCTAATTTGCCGGACGGGTTTCGAATCCTGAAGAGTATCTTTCGGGAACGCCGCTATCGTCACATTGGCGAATTTCCAGAATGCGCGAAGTCACGATCGGCGTGCGATACGCGGGATGGCGGAATTCGAGATGCATGCCGCGGCCCACGAAACGAATCTTCAGCATGGAGCCGCCCCAGGACGAACCTTCAATTCTGACCAGCACCGGCTCGGGACAGAATGAGGGATGGCCCCAGATCCAGGCCTCGCCTTGCCCGCAATGCACCACCGTGTACCAGCGGTGTTGGGTCTGGATCTGCAGCGTAGTCTTGGCAGGGAGATCGTCGAGAAATGCGCCACCTTCGATTTCCGACTCGACGATATTGCGGTTCACTCCGTCGTCGAGATTGGGATGACAGCGAAACAGCTGCGGGCAGGTGTGCACCGAGAATCCCCTTAATCTGTTTTGAGTATAAACCCGTTGTCCACGTGTGGAAACGTACCATTGGTACCAGCAACCCGGGGCGGTCAATTTCACGTCAAAACTCTTGCCTGCCGGGAGCGCTCGCGAGTATCATGCCCGGCCTGTCCCTTAAGTAACGGGACGTATCCAGGTTACGCATTGACCCTTCAAATTGAAGGAGATACGATTCATAAGCCCGGTTGCCGGCACACACTCCTCGGAAGCCAAAAGGGGAAGGTAGTGTAAGTCATAGATAAAAATGGGAATTAAGAAGCTCAACCTGCTGACTCTGCTGGTGACGGCTCTGGCTCTGGCCACAACGGCCTGCCACACCACCACGCCACGGCAGGCGAAAATCCCGGCGCCGCAAGCTAACGCGCCAGCCATAGCTCCGGTCCTGGCTCCCCTTCCCCAAGCCATAGCGGGTCCCGCGGTCGCGGATGCCCAACCTGCCCCTCAGTCCAGCCGAGATATGGTCGCCGATCTGATTATGCAGGTTGAGCGGGAATATCAGAAGGGTGAGGAACGATTCAAAGCCGGGGACCTGGAAGAGTCCAAGCAAAGTTTTGACAAGGCGGCTGACCTGCTGCTGCAAAGCCCCCCCGAAATCCGGTCGGACGAGCGGTTGCAGCATGAGCTGGAACGAGTCCTCGAAAGCGTGAACCGTCCGGAACTGGCGGCGTTGCAGGTAGACAGCGCGGGGGCCAAACAGAAGTCTGAACCCGCACCCATTGATGAAACCAACGAAGTCACGCCGCCGGTCGATCCCAACGTCAAGGCCCAGGCAGAAGCCGAGATCCAGGGCACCCACTCAGAGTTGCCGCTCATGCTTACTGATCCGGTGGCCGCCTATATCAATTATTTTTCCAATCGGGGACACGACGTCCTGCAACATGGGCTCGAACGTGGTGGCCGTTACCGCGAAATGATCGAGAGCACGTTGCGGGAAGAGGGCGTGCCCCAGGAATTGATCTACCTGGCACAGGCCGAGTCTGGCTTCCATCCCCTGGCGCTGTCACGCGTGGGCGCACGGGGTATGTGGCAATTCATGTCGAGCCGGGCCCGAGGTTATGGTTTGCAGCACAACTTGTGGGTGGACGAACGCCAGGATCCGGAGAAAGCAACCCGCGCCGCGGCCCACCACCTGAAAGATCTCTACAACCAGTTCGGTGACTGGTACCTGGCGATGGCCGCATACAATTCCGGACCCGGTTCGGTGCAGAGCGCGGTCAAGCGAACCGGATATGCCGACTTCTGGGAACTCTACAAGCGCAACGTGTTGCCCAAGGAGACGCGCAACTATGTGCCCATCATTCTGGCCGTTACGATCATGGCCAAGAATCCAGCGCAATACGGGCTGGCCGACATTTCTCCCGAGCAGCCGGTTCCGTACGACACAGTGAAGATCGACTACTCGGTGGACCTGCGCCTGGTCGCCCAGTGCTTGGATATTTCACCGGCAACCCTGCAGGACCTGAATCCCAGTTTGCTGCGCTTGGCTACTCCTAAGGACGTGCCCTTCGAACTTCACCTCCCGGTCGGAACCAGGGAGCGCTATCAGGCGGCGATCGAGCCCATCCCGTCGCCAATGCGAGTGTGGTGGCGGTATCACGAGGTGGCACAGGGGGACACGTTAGCCTCGATTGCTCGCACCTATCGCACCAGCCAGCAGTCCATAGAGCAGGAAAATCATGTGCAGAGCGATGACCAGCTTCAGCCCGACAGCAAACTCATTATTCCGATCCCGCCGGGCAAACACGCAGCCACTGAAGACGGCGCCAGCTACGCCCGGCATGCCACTCGCTACAAGGTGCGTCACGGAGATACCGTGCAGTCGGTGGCGGACAATTTCAGCCTTCCTCCGTTAATGATTCGCCGCTGGAATCACCTGAAGGGCGACAGCTTGCGCGGACGCCGTATCGTATACGTACACCTGCCAGTGACCCCAAACGCCCTGACAAGTGATCAGCCGGCTGCCACTAAGTCCAAACCCAAGAATAGCTTACGCTCTTCGGATGGAAATCCGGTGCAGCATCACAAAGTGCAGCCGGGCGAGACCCTGGTATCAATTGCCACCACTCATCACACCACGGTGGCCGCCTTGAAGCGGGACAATGGCAACCTGGCCATGCTGCGGCCGGGCATGATTCTGGTGATCCGGGACGTGCGGTAGAAGCGCTGGCTGTTGGCTTCTAGCTTCTGGTTTCTCTTCTCAATCTTCTAACCTGCATTAGTCTCGAACAAGAAAAGGAATTTGGGAGGGCACGGGTTCAGCCGTGCCACCAGGAACAGGCGTATATTGGGCGGCTTCAGCCGCTGAGGGTTGGGCTTTGGGCGAACGAAACCGTATCATTCCCATACCGCGTTCGGCTTTCACAAAATACTTTTTGCCTCCTACTCGACATTGCCCGCTCAGTGTAATATGCAACCTGCGCACGGTCGATGTGGTCCTGCGAAATCGCTGTGCTATAATCGCGCCCCGTTCGGCCAACGGATCAGTCTTTAAGTTTTCTTTTTATTTCCCTAGTACCCGCAGCGCTTGCGCAGCGGCATAGCGTCCAGTGCAGCCCAAAACCAGCAGGAGGAGAAATGACTTTTGACGAAACCCTCTACGCACGTGATGACGAAACCGATGAATTTGGCGACAGCGGCGCCTACGGCGATACGCTAGAAGAAGACTACGAGGAAGAAGAGGAAGAAGAAGCCGAAGTGCCGGGCTTGATTGAGCCGCAACCGGAGCCGGCTGCACCCGCGCCAGCGGCGCCACGGCCCTCGGGTGGCGGAGATTCGCCAAAACCCGCGGCGCGTAAACCGGCGAAAAAGAAGCCGGCTGCCAAGGCTGCAAAGAAGAAGCCGGCCAAAAAGAAGAAGCCAGCGAAAAAGCCGGCAAAGAAAAAACCGGCTAAGTCCGTCAAGAAGAAGAAGCCAGCGGGCAAGGCAAAGAAATCAGCCCGCAAGGGCGGACGCCGGCGTTAGCCGGGCCTCAGCAGCAATCGCGCCGGGCGAAAGGCAGACCGCAGAAGAGCGTGGACTGTCTTCGCCTCCCCGCCGGGCACGAAGGCATGAACCCGGCGCGATTTCCAGCCCTGGAACAAAGCAATACCGCTACGCTGCCTTGGGTAGCGTCGCCGTTGCGGTGAGTCTGCGTGCAGCCACGGACATCATGATTCGAGCAACCCCGCTCATGATCAGGCTCACACCCACCAGTGTGCCGATGGCCCAAGCCGAGCTTGATGGCCATTGAACTCCGATCAGCAACGCCAGCAGCAAGGTCACCACTCCATCCAAGAGCAGCCAGGCCGATCCATGAGCCTGGCGGGCTCTGAAGTACAGCACGATATCGAGGACGCCCTCGATCAGGAACAGCGACGCCAGCAGCAGGGTCAATGACGCCACTCCCAGCAGCGGATGCATGAGCAAGTACCCGCCGAAGAAAATGTAAGCCAGACCTACCAGCAGCTTCCAGATCAGGTTACCGGCGCCACGGGCGTGAAACGCCAGCACCAGGTGCACTACGCCGCCGAGAACGATGAGCCACGCAATCAGTGCGCTGACGGCCACCGCCGCCAGCAGCGGTGCGCCGATCGCCAACACTCCGAAGACGACCAGCAGAACACCCCAGGCAATGGACCACCCGGTCGCCTGCCGCAAGAGCGAGGCCGGTGATTGTAGAGCCATAATGTGCCTCCTTACAGTAGTCGAATCTCAGGACGGCACATTTTGCGCCTTGGACTGGATTTGCGCAAGACGGAGGATTTGTGTGGCAAATGAAGAAAGGGACCGGCGAGCGCCGAATCGACCCGTCAGCCGTGGTCGCTACTTTTTGCCCGCGACTGCCTGCAGGCATTTCCCGTAAAGCTCGAGCAGGTGCGCGGCATATTCTTCCGGCTTGGCCGCGGCGCCGCTGCCCTGAAATCCCACGCCCGACGAACTGGTCCGGCCGTAGCCCGTGGTCATGGCGACGAACTTCATGAGATCCAATGCGATGTCTTCGTTGCGGCGCGAACCGGATACTGCCGCGGGTACTTCCTCCATGCTTGCCTCCTGGGGACTGGTAATCCTCGCGATTGGAGAAAAATTAATTCACTAAAAGCTGATGATAACAGAACACTTCAGCGTCGGGAGTCGGTCGGCATCGTCTCTTGGGGTGGTTCCGTGATTGAGACTTTACGTGGCACAGATCTTCTAAAGCTCCTTCTTTTCTAAAGCTCCGTCCTGAACCGCCGATGTAATTGTGTGAGGAGAACTTTTCCATGGTCAGCGCAGTGCATCACCCTGTAACACCCCATCAGGCAGAGAATGTATCGACCCAACCATTAGTCCAGTCCTCAGCGAACCGCGCCCAGGTGAAAGCAACGCAGCCGCCAGCCGCCAAGTCGCAACCGGTGCAGGATTCAGTCAAATTAAGCAGCAGCGGCGACGCCGATCGCGACGGCGATTCGAAGTAAGCCCGGACGACAGACTTTACCTGGCCGACGCCCCCGAGGGCGCAAGCGGAGGAGGTGGATCGAGAGATCCACTTCCTTCCTTTTTCTTTTCCTTCTTCCTTCGCCTAATTCAGATCTGAAAGCACGGCGTAGGAAAAACCACCCGACGGGTTGTTCAGGCCCACGAAAGGTCCGAACCTGGCCCGCGCTGAAGGTGAGCGAACCGGTGTCAATGGCCACAATTTTCTGGCCAGCGAGGGTCAGGATAATGTCGTAGGAGCCGGCGGTTATGGACTGGTAACTGGTAGATGAATTAAAAGCCAGATTGCTCACCGTAGGGCTCGCCACCGTGTTGATGTCTGTTCCCGGAGCAACGATGTAAACGTCGGTCGCTCCCAGACCCGGGGAGACGTTCACCAATCGAAGATTGAAATCGCCCGAGGGCGGCGTGGAGTTGTTGTCGTTGAGGACCAGGGCGGAGATGTTGGAAGAAAAATTGGAAGCAATAACGGTGGTGTCGGAACCGGAAGCAAAAGTGACGGACTGCTGCAGCAGTGCGTTGCTCGTTCCGGAAAGCTCAATCTGAATATTGTGAGAACCGGATTGCGTGTTTTGATATCCCGTAGTGGTGCCGTAGGCGACGTTGCTAGCCACGGCGGTACTGTCGATCAGTAAATCCAGGTTGGTGCGGTCCGGCACTGCGTTGACAAACTGGAAGCGGGTTTTTCCGCCACCGCCGCATCCTACAATCAGCAGGCTAAAGCCCAGACAGAGAATTCCGGCACACAACGGCATTACCCGCAACAGTCGCCCCACAATTCACCTCTTCTGATTAAAAAGTTGGAGTTCCTTACTGCAAACACGAAGTGATGCGCGCGGCTCGATGCGAGGTTGCCGGATCAGCGTAAAGAGTGCGTCAAGACAGGTAAAGAGTTGTAATGGTCGTCGGTCGTTGGTCGTCGGTCGTCAGCCGTTGGCCGTTGGTCCTTAGCCCTGCGAGCATGGACCGACGTCGCGGACCGAACGACGAACGACCAATGACCAACGACCATGCTGGCTTTACGAACTTTTACGTGACTTTACCAAGTCTTTACTCTGTTGCTGATCGTGACGTGTTCTAACTAGGGAGGGATTTTCCAGCCGTAGCAATATGGCTCCCGAATGTCGAACGAAAATGAATTAACCGAAATGAATTGGAGAGCAAACAAATGTTGAATTCAAAATTCCCCCGCGGATCGTCTTTCGGGCGAAGCGGAAGCAAACCTTTCATGGCCACGGCGTTTCTGGTGGCGTTGCTTAGCCTTTGCTTCGGCACTGCCTTTGGGCAGGACCAGGACCAGGCAGCGCCGCCGCCACCACCCCCGTCCGGCCAGCAATCCGAACAAGGGATGGGACATCGTATGGGCCATGGCCCGATGATGCCGAGTGTAGACGATCAGATCAAGCACCTGACCAAGAAGCTGAACTTGAGCGACGACCAGCAGGCGAAGCTGAAGCCCATCCTTGAGGACCAACGCAAGCAGATGGAAACGGTTCACAACGACTCGTCACTTTCCCGCGAGGACCGCTTCAGCAAGATGCAGGCGCTGCGACAAAGCTCCGACACTCAGATCAAGAGCGTCCTGAACGAAGACCAGCAGAAGAATTTCGACAAGATGCGCGAAGAGCAACACGGCCGGATGGGTAAATGGAAGGGTGGAGACAACGCTCCTCCCTCCAGTGGCGCTCCGAATAACCAGCAGTAAGCCGGCGTCAGACGTCAGACTTCGGGCGTCGGCCCACCAGGAACAGGGCTTGAGGTCTGAGGTCTGAGGTCTGAGGTCTGAAGTCCGAGGTCTGAAGTCCGAGGTCTGAAGTCCGAGGTCTGAAATACGGTTTTCTCCCCAGCCTCTGAACTGCGGTAACTCTTTGCGTCGCCCGCAAGAGTGCCTGGTTCAGGGGCCCCTTTTTTGGTTTCGCTCGTCATGGGTCGTTGGTCGTTGGCAAAATCAACTAGCTTGGCTTCTTGCTGTTAAGTTTGAAGCAATCGGTGTAATGCCGCGGGGGAGAAGCCTACCGATTGCGGGACTCAAAAACGGCTGAGAAGCGAGTCGCCGCTTGGCGGTGGCCAACGACCAAAGGCCAAGGACGACCAGGCGCCGGCTCAGAAAACGTTCCGTCCCCCACCCTAGGTCTCGATGCCCACATAGCAAACCCGTCCGATCAAGTAGTCGTGGACCTTCTTGCCCGAATCCATTGGCATCACTTCGACGGGATACGCGTGGTTGTGGGGACGCAGCACCAGGTTGCTCCCGGCCACTTCGACATACTTTACGGTACAGGCGTTGTTTTTGGCCACCGCGTACATGTTGGATTCGCCTTTGCGATAGGGCTTGAGCGAATTGTAGTGGCGGTCGATCAGCAGGGTCGCACCGGGCAGCAATCGAGGGTACATGCTCATGCCTTCGCGCCCGTCGGCGCGAATGATCACGAAGCGCTCCCACGCTTCGCGATCGCCTTCCATTTCCGGCCGCAGCTTGCGGAGGAAGCTTTTCTTGAACTTCACAACGTCCTTGACCCGCATGCTCATGATCGCGGGCTGGCGGGCGGCAACCACGCCATCCACCAAGAGCACGTTATGGAACTCGTCCTCACTGGGAGGAATGATGCTGGCGCGCTTGTTAATCTCTTTAGGATCGAGGAGGTCCAGGACCGACAGGCGCTGCACGTTCAACACTTTATCCATGCCCTCGACACTCAGACCGCGCTTGCGGTTGAGGAAGTTGGAAATATGGGCCTGCTTGAAACCGGTTTCCCGGGCCAGGCCCAGGCCGGTCAACTCGCCCTCGCCGATGCGCTGCCAAAGCGCTTTGCGGAGGTTTTCCTGTAACGCGCGGAATTTCATCCACCCGAGTATAGCATTGCAGATATAGCGTGCTGCTATTCACAAGCCGAGCAAAAACATCTGCAAGCAAATATATTTCTTGACTTTGGTAAATCAGGAGCTATACGATCAGCGACCTGTATAGCTATTTGTCTCTGAGGGGGAATTCATAACCAAGAGCCACATAAAACGATGCCAAGCAATTCACAATCCGAGGGAGAGGAAACCAGTTTCGTGGAATTCCGTCGCAAGGTACAAGCCGCGGAAATGCTTTCCTCCGCTATGGAGCGGCTGTTGCAGCAACTCCGGTTTACTGGCCGGCTCAGCGTCGTGGTGCAGAATGGCCGCGTGCTGAAATCCGGCTACGAGGAGGGCTATTTCCGCCAGCCGACAGTTTCCTAGGTCGTGTCCGGCCGATAGTTCCCCATCCGAACGCTTACCAGCACTTATAACTAAATAATCCAACAGGTCATCGTAAGAGAAACGAGCCCTGTGACCGAGCAATCGGCACAGGGCTTTTTTAATTCGCTCTCAGCTCTCAGCCGTCAGCCGTCAGGAAAAACATTTGGATCGCATACGCCAGCGCGGGCACCTTGGCCGACTTGCCCAACTACGGCCAGAGTCCCCCAATCGTCCACGGCGTGGCGAGCGTGTCCTGAGGGCTGATAGCTGAAAGCTGAGAGCTACGGAGGCAATCATGAAAATCGAAGATGAAGATCCGGAAATAATTCAGCTGGAACTTAAGTATTGCGAACGTTGCGGAGCGCTGTGGTTGCGATTGCGCGGGGCGCAAGATGTGTATTGCGGTCCGTGCGATCTGGAGGTGCTGGACCTGCCGTCACCCCGCAGGGTGCCCAGCAAGCCGCGCTTACCAGGGAACCACAAGGTCGAGGGCAGGACACAGCAGGCAAACGGGTCTGCGTTTTGTGGACAAGGGGGAACGGCATGACCGTCCTTCCCTGCCTGACCCCGAAAATGTCGACGCATGGCGACGCCGATGTAGCCGGGGATGAACCGCAGCGCTGCCGCCTGAGCACAAGGTCAGGGCCGCGATCGCATGGGGGCGAGGCTGCTCCCGTTCCTGACCGCGACCCCGACTTATGGCTGTATCGAGACCGAACCTTGGGCTTGCTGAGACGGTATCTGCAGTTGTCGGTGGAGGTGGGACGCCTGCCGTCCCTGCTGGGACGGGAGTTTTTCCGGACCGGAGTTACCTCGTATCGCGCAACAACGTTCGAAGATGCGGTGATTTTCGTACACGATGTGGCGCGCGGCCTGGAAAGACTGAAGGGGTTTGAACACAAGTTGATCGCGAGGATAGTGCTGCAGGACTACACGCAAAACGAAACCGCGCGTCTGCTGGGGTGCGGGCGGCGCACAGTGGGACGGCGCTTTCCGGAAGCTGTAGATCAACTGACGGAAGTTTTCCTGGAAGCCGGTTTGCTAGTTCGGCTGCCAAGCAACGACGTGGCCCGGGCGCAAAGCTGTCAAGCGGGGAGAATCGAAGAAACCTCGGCAAGTGTCTGTGACGATGGGAAATAAATTCTTGGTGGGCATGTCCCATTGGTCACGGCGGATTTGATATTCTTAATTTAGAGATTGAGAAAAGAAAGTTTGAGGGCGCGCTAAGGCGCGCCCATATTTTTTGGCGGTCAGCGAATGCGGCGAGTACCAGGCATGAAGACGGCGAAAGAGAGAACCGGCAAGCCAGGCCCCAAGAAGCATTCAGCGGTAAACAAGAGTTCGCGTGATCCCGTGGATCTAGCCGAGATCCGGCAGCAGATTACCAATCTGGTTGGAAACGGCGCCCTGGGCATGGTGGAGACCATGATCGAAGAAGTAGGCAAGGGCCACTACCTGGGAATGAAGTACCTGTTTGAACTGATCGGGCTTTATCCTGCGACGGTTGCGGATGAGTCGCCGGCCGAGGATTCGATGGCAGCGACGCTGCTGCGTCGTCTGGGACTTCCGGAATCGCCGATGCAGGAACAAAAAGTTACCAAGGATATCGAAATGCCCAATACAGTTTCAGATGATGGCTTAGAATGAAGGCCACGAGTTGGACGACGGCGGCCAAACGGTTGGCTGCCAGCCATCGGTCATTGGCGGGACCACGTTTGTCGGCGGCCTTACTGCACGGGACTTTCAGAATGGATATGACTTGGATGACCGGCCGAATTGCGGTCGGGGGTGGCATCTGGACAGCAGAAAACATGGCGGCGGTGGCACGAGCGGGCGTAACGCACATCATCGACATGCAAATCGAGTTCGACGACACCAAGCTGGCGGAGCCGCATGGAATCGAAGTGCTGTGGAATCCGATAGACGATGATTTTCAGCCCAAGCCGCCAGAGATTTTCCAGCGAGGAGTGGATTTCGCGACCCAGGCACTGGAGCAGGAGGGTACGAAGCTGTTTATCCACTGCGCGGCGGGTGTGCACCGGGCGCCGATGATGGGATTGGCCGTCTTATGCTGGTTTGGCTGGACCCCGGAAGCGGCCCAGGAGTTGATCGAGATGAAACGTCCAGTGGTAGATTTTGCGGACGTTTACGTTCGCAGCGTAGAGAGGTTTCTGGATCAGCAAGTAAAGACCGGGAAGTAAAAAAACAGTTCTCTGTTTCTGGTTCCCGGTTGTCAGTTTCTGCTGCCAGGACGCCTGGGTTTGCAGCGTGGAGAGCTTCCTGGATCAGCAGGTAAAGACCGGGAAGTAAGAAACCAGTTCTCTGTTTCTGGTTCGCGGTTGTCAGTCTTACGGAGGAAAATATGTTGGACGCGTGCCGCCCCCTAGGGCGGCTTTTTTATTTGGTGCTCTCCGTAGTGGTGTTGTTGGGGACGTCGCTGGGACAGACACCGACGACAACCACGATCAGTGACGTCGTGTACCGCGCCGACGGCACGCTCGCGGGAGGAACGCTGCTGATTTCCTGGCCGACGTTCAGCACCTCTGCCGGGCAGTCGGTGGCCGCGGGGAAGAAGAGCGTGACGCTCGGACCGGGCGGAACGTTGTCGGTAGCCCTGGTTCCGAACACAGGGGCGAACCCGGCTGGCACGTTTTACACGGTGGTGTACCAACTGGACGACGGAACCGTAAAGACCGAGTTCTGGGTTGTGGCATCAACTTCTCCGACCACTATCGCAGCGGTACGAACCGTTTTGGGGTCGGGAAATTCGGCGACGCCTCCAGCAACCCAGCAGTACGTGGACTCATTGATCGCCGGCAAAGCCAACGATGCTGTCGTCGTACATAAGACCGGAAGTGAAACCATCGCCGGAGTCAAACAGTTCTCCGTTTCCCCCAACGTGCCCACGCCAGTGCTGGCGGCAGACGCGGTGAACAAAGCGTACGTGGATGCGGCGGTGACAATATCAGGCGGTGGTTCGTTCGTGAGCAAAGCCGGGGACACGATGACCGGCCCACTGCAGTTGCCGGCGGATCCCTCGGCCGCCAATCAAGCGACCACCAAGCACTACGTCGATAGCGGGCTCGCGGTGAAAGCGGACCTGATTGGCGGAGTTGTCCCAGCCGCAGAACTGGCGAATGGCACGGCTAACAACAGTCTGTGCCTGCACGGAGACTCGAGTTGGGGGGCCTGCGGCGCCAGCAGCAATGCCGCCTCGATCCAGGGTGTTCCGGTCGACACGACCGCGCCGACCGACAACCAGGTCATCACCTACGTTGCGTCATCGGGAAAATATCAACCGCGAGCAGGCAGTGGGGTCACGGCGGGCATGGCTACGGTGAAATATGCGCCGGACTTCAACTGGTCCCTGTCGCCATCGACGAATCTCAGCACGCCCGGGGCCCAGACGGTGAACCTGACGGCATGCCCGGCGGGGGTGACCGGAACGGAACAGCAATATTACGTCTACGTTTCTGCTACCGGGACGGCGGAGGCAGTCCTGGTGACGGGGGGCACGTGCAGCGGAAATGGGCAGCCGGGGACGCTGCAATTCACCACGGTAAATGCCCATTCCGCGGGATACACGATCGGCAGCGCGTCGGGCGGGTTACAGGAGAGCTTGATTGTCGTGCGCTTCACGCCGACGAATCCGACAGGGTCTTCGCAATCAGGAAAAGTGATTGTGCCGCCGGGGGAGTACAAGGCCTTTGCCCGGGTTTCGGTCCGCGCCTCCAACATCACAGTGGACTTCTCCGGATCCATCATCGAGTGCTGGATGGATGACACGTGCCTCTTTTTGGGCGATCCGTCGAGCTCTACAAATTATCAGGATATTACGCTCATCAATCCGCGCGGGCGGCCGACGATCGCTAACGGCCAGAAGCCATTCATTGAGGTAAACGCACAGAAAACCAGGCTGTTCAATGTAGCGACGCGGGTTGCGTTCTCCGGTGGGACATTTGGAAGTTATGTGCAGGTAGACGACGATGAAGCGTTTCTCCTGGATGGACTGGATACGACCCTGGGCGGCGCGGGGGGGAACTTCGGGGTGCGATGCGACGCAACCGTGTGCAATCCGATCATCTCCGCGCCAGGGCCATTTGCCACCTTTCCCGGAGTGGGCTGGCTGAAGCACCTGAATATCGCCTTGCAATGCGGGGGCAACGGAATCGACTGGCAGAGCGGCAACACGGTGCGAATCTCCGACAGCGTGATCGAGGGATACGCGCAGTACGGGGTGCGGGCGGGCGTACGCCGTGGCGGGTTCGGCGGGTTTGAACTGGACAACGTGTACGAAGAGGTGGGAGCGTGCGCCAACCCGCAGGGGGCCATCGGGCAGGCGGGTGTAATCGCGCAAGGGGCCACGGTGAAGATTCACGGGGGAGAGTCGCCGGTGGGAGCGGTGCCACAATTCGCGAACACGGGAACCACGGACTACCGCTATTACATAGTTGCGCACCACGCCTCGAATGGTCCATCGAACCCGCTCTATGCTGGAAGCGCCTTGAGCAACGGAGTGGGAAGCATTACGGTGACGACGCCAGACATCGCGGGGGCCAGCACGTTTGATTTGTTGCGCGCCACTCCGGTGCTGGACTTCCGGGAGCAGGCGCCTTTTGGAACTGGGAACTATGCGGTGGCGACGAATGTCTCCCGCACCTCGGCCTGCGTGAACGGGGTGTGCACGTTTACCGACACGCAGGCCGCGCTTCAGTCCTATACCGTGGCAGTCCCGACGTACTATCCGTTGCTGACATTCTGGCCGGGAAGCCTGGTGCTGGCCGCGAATCAGGATTCCAACAGCGTTCTGGATGCGGCCCGAGCCTGGATGGATAGCGCAACTTCGAGCGTGGTCGCGGTGCAAGGCATGGTCGCACCCGCCCTGATCGCCACCAGTTGCGACGCACTCGCAGCCTGGACACCGCTCTGGGTGAGCTGCTATTCCGCCGAGGCACCCTCCTCGTTTTACGAGCAGGGTGCGTTCCTGATGGCGGTCAAACCCGGAGGCGACGGCGGGCTGCGGACGAATCTCAAAGGCCGGATGAATTTTTCTACGGTGGGGACGGCGCCCGGGCACATCATTACGCTCTCCGATTCCAATTTCCAGAAGACGATTGCCACCGCGAACAATCGCCCAACCAACGACGCGAACGATTCCTTTATCGGATACGACCAGAGCAATGGGGACGCGCAGAATGTCGGGATCAGCATGGGGGCACCGCAATCGCTTTCCAACTACATCGGGAACGTGGGGGACGGGGTAAATTGGCTGGAGCGTTTGACCAGCAGCCTCAAGGAATTCAAAACCGACGTTCAGATGGATGGCACGCTTACGGTGCTGGGCACGGTGCAAGCGGGTTCGTTTGTGTTTTCCCAGACCCCGACACAGTGCACTGGCAGCTTTGCCACTGGCATTCAGGCGAATGGGAACGCCAATTGCAGTACCGCAGATGTCATCCAAATCGCGGAGACGACCGCTCCCGCCGGCGTTGCGAACTTCGGCCTGTTCTGGTTCGACTCGACTTGCCATTGCCCAAAGGTGATCAGCAACAACGGGCAAGCGGTGCAACTGGGTCTGCTAAATGTTTTCAACTCCGATGCGAACACGCTGGAGGGTTTATTTGGAAATCGTTCCGGGGCGCAAAAGAAAGACGCGGCCATGTCTTTTGTTTCGGCCGCGCTGCAAGTCAGCGACGCTGTCACTTCGCGCCACATCGTTGACGAAGAGAAATTCAAACTTGGACTGAGCAATGTGATCGATGGCGTGGTTTTGTGTTTGAACGCCTCGACCTGGTCAAAGCCGGCCCAGCCCTGAAGTCATCCGACCTCTTCACTCCAGTTTTCGAGCGTCTTCTTGACCTGGGCCATGAACTGGTCGGCGACAGCGCCGTCAATGATGCGGTGGTCATAGCCAAGGGTCAAATGAACCAGCGAGCGGATGGCGATGGAGTCATTGCCATCATCGTCGGTGACCACGACCGGCGCCTTGGTAATTCCGCCCACACCCATAATGGCCGAGTTCGGCTGGTTGATGATGGGCAGCCCAAAGACCGCGCCGAACTGACCCGGATTAGTGATGGTGAAGGTGGAGCCTTCCACTTCGTCGGGTTTGAGTTTCTTGGTGCGGGCACGCTCGCCCAGATCGCTGATGCCGCGCTGAAGACCTAGAAAATTGAGTTCATCGGCATTCTTCAGTACCGGAACGATGAGGCCCCAGTCGAGCGCAACCGCGATGCCGAGGTTGATGTGGCGATGGTAGCGGATGCTCTCACCTTCGATCGAAGCGTTGACGATAGGAAACTGCTGGAGCGTAATCATGGCGGCGCGTGCGAAAAAGGGCATGAAGGTCAGACGCGCGCCGTGCCGTTTTTCGAACCCCGACTTGGTCTTATTGCGCAGGTTGACGATACGCGTGAGATCCACCTCGAACATGCAGTGGACGTGAGCGCTGGTACGGCGCGATTCGATCATGCGGTGCGCAATGATTTTGCGCATTTGCGTCATCGGCACCAGATCGCCGGGAATGGAAGCGGGGGCAGGCGTGGCGGCGCTACCGGACTTCGCCGCAGGAGCGGGCGCAGAAGGCGTCGTCGAGGCGGCCGGAGAGGCCTGACTGCGATCGAGAAACGCTGTGATGTCCTGCTTGGTGATGCGTCCGCCGAGCCCGGTGCCGGGCACTTGTGCAAGGTTAATGTTGTGTTCGCGCGCGATCTTACGGACCAGCGGCGACGAGCGGGCGTGATCCTCTTCTTCTTCCGGTTGTGAAATCTGCGCCACTGGCTTGGATTCAACGGCCTGGGCAGGCGGTTTGGCCGAGAGCGCTTCCTTTTTCGGCGGGGCTGACGGCGCCGGCGCGGCCGCGGGCGCGGATTTGGGGGCAGGACTCTCGCCATCCCCGGAAATGGTACCCACCACGGTATTTACCTGAACGGTTGAGCCTTCGGCTACCTTAATGTCCTGCAGGATGCCGGCGGCTGGAGCGGGAATTTCAGCATCCACTTTATCGGTGGAAATTTCAAAGAGCGGCTCGTCGCGCTGCACCTTGTCACCGGGCTTCTTCAGCCATTTGGTGATTGTGCCCTCAAAGATCGATTCCCCCATCTGGGGCATGACGATATCAGTCGGCATAATTCCCTTCCACGCGCTCAGGCACGCAAACTCATATTATATATATCCGGCTGTGGCTCACCCCTTTTCAAGTCCATCTCTAATCGTGATGTGGACCGTGCTCAGCCCCTTCCGGGGCGGGGGCGGGTGGCGCCGCGCCAATGGACTTCTTCCAGTAATCCTGCACGGCGGGAGGCAGCTTTTCGATGCGCGATAGGAAAGCGGTGACCTTCCACATCTCCTCATCGCTCAAGGCCTTGTTCCAGGCGGGCATGCCAGTGTAGCGAATACCGGTACGAACGGCATAGTAGATGTGCCACTCGGGATCATCCAGCGGATGCATAATCAGCTGCGGAGGCGGAGGATAGAATGATTTCTGCAGCACACTGGGTTTACTGTCCAGCCCACCATGACAGGAGGCGCAGTTCATGGTGTAAATTTTCATTCCGTCGATCAGGTTGTCGTCGGTTGGCGGCACCGGGTTGGTCACGCGGGGGGCGTGGCGCTCCATAGAGGCATCCATGGCGGTCATGGCGATGCGGCGCTCGATTCGGGGCGGACTGGAATCAGCGTTGGTGGGCAACAGGCCGAGCATGGCAATGGCCAGTCCTCCCAAACCAAGCAGAAGCAAGGTAACGATGACGCCGACAATGAAATTGCGCATTTTCTGCCTCCTATCGACCCTAAAGTTTTTAGAAGACGCGGCTATGGATTGTCCAGCGGAACGGTGTGACGCAGCACGGCGAGAGCATCCTGCGCTTCCGATTCACGCACCTGCAGCTTGATCCCGCCAAAAACATGCGAATGCCAACCACCGATACGGAGCATATTTTCATCATACGCGAAGCATTCGATATCGGCCGACTCAAGACGCGTGCGGGCCAGAAGAAATTCTGGCTGGTTGTGAAACACAGCGATGGTGACGAGGGTTTCGTGCATGTTGTTCACTGCCTAGCTTTGCTCGGCCGGATGGGCCGGGGGCGGTTGTCCCTACGTGGCCTCAGTATGCCTTCAGCCGTCGCGCCTCCCGCAACACGTCGCTCACTTTAGGCAAGAAGTACTCCTCTTGCGGCGGCGAGAACGGTACCGGGGAATCCTGTGCGGCGATGCGGACGATCGGTCCGTCGAGATCGTCGAACGCCTCTTCGTTTATGATGGCCGCGATTTCTCCAGCCATGCCTCCGGTGCGCGAGTGCTCGTGCAAAATAATCACCTTGTTGGTCTTGCGAACCGTGTGAGCGATGGCTTCACGATCCAGCGGAGAGAGGGTGCGCAAGTCCAGAACTTCGACTTCAATTCCTTCCCTGCTTAGGGTTTCGGCTGCTTCCAGCGCGGTATAAACCATGGCGGCATAAGTAATGATGCTGAGATCACTGCCTTCACGGGCGATGCGAGCCTTGCCCAGCGGCACCGTATAGTCTTCGACGGGAACCTCTTCTTTGATACGGCGGTAAAGATATTTGTGCTCGAAGAAGATGACGGGGTTGTTGTCGCGAATGGCGGATTTTATCAGGCCCTTGGCGTCGTAAGCACTAGCCGGGCAAACCACTTTCATGCCGGGCGCATGCACGAACCACATCTCCGGATTCTGGGAGTGGAATGGACCGCCGTGAACGTTGCCGCCGCTGGGCCCGCGGATGACCAGCGGCGCGGGTGCGCCCCAGCGGTAGTGGGATTTAGCCGCCATGTTGACGATCTGATTGAAAGCGCAGCCGATGAAATCCATGAACTGGAACTCCGCGACCGGACGCAGCCCGGTGAGCGAAGCTCCGAAAGCCGCACCTACGATTGCCGATTCCGCGATGGGCGTGTCAATGACTCGCTCGGGGCCGAAGCGGTCAATGAAGCCATCCGTGACTTTGAATGCTCCACCGTAAATGCCGATGTCTTCGCCGATGCAGAAGACCGTGGGATCGCGTTCCATTTCTTCCCAGATGCCCTGGCGGATGGCTTCGAGATAGGTGAGTTGGGGCATAGCGTTTTTCTGACGGCGATCACTTCAAATGCACGGCTGCTTCGGTGTGTCGAAGAACCGCAGAATTTCCCCGTTTTGCTTTTGGTGTTCCGTACTTCGGTTTAATCGTGTGGCATCCGTTATCGCAATAGACACCCCCAGCTGCGGACTCGGGGGTGGGCATGGGGCTGGCGACTGCAAATTCGCGGTCAGCCTCCAATTGCTGATCGACACCAGATATCAGTTCTCTGTTCTCAGTTGAAGTGAGCCACTTCTTTACGTTCAGTAAATAGTTTTCGAAACGGGCGATCGGGTCGCGTCGGGTCCAGTATTCGAAAAGCGGCTTGGGGACATAGTCGGCCGCGTCGTGGATGGCGTGGCCTTTCATGCGCATCATTTTGGCTTCGATGAGAGTCGGGCCTTCGCCGCGGCGAGCGCGTTCGCAGGCTTCGTGCGCGGCGTCGTAGACCTGGCAGGCATCGGTGCCGTCCACGATCACACCGGGAATGCCGTAGGCGATCGCCCGCTCGGCCAGATCTTTCACCCGGAACTGCATATCAGCCGGCGTCGAGTAGGCCCATAGATTGTTTTCGACGAAGAGGACCAGGCCGAGATCCTGGACGGCCGCGAAGTTCAAACCCTCGTAGGTGACGCCGGTGGACTGGCCGCCATCGCCAATGTACGTCATCACGGCGATGTTACGGCCCTGGAGGCGCGCACCCAGAGCCACGCCGGCTAGAACAGGAATCAGATCACCCAGAGTTGAAATGGGTGCGACCACATTGCGGTCCTGAATATCACCGAAGTGCGACGACGCGTCGCGACCACCAGTGGGCGACCCGGCCTTGGCCATGTACTGCATCATGATGTCGCGAGGGGAGAAGCCACGGACCAGCGTCGCTCCCTGATTGCGGATCAGGGGTCCCAGCCAGTCTTCCTTATGCAGGGCGTAAGCCGAGGCACAGGAGCAGGCTTCCTGACCAAGTCCGAAATACACGCCACCAACAACCTTGCCCTGCTTGTAGAGATTTTCGAGCGCGATCTCCATCTTGCGATTGAGCAGCATCCAGCGGTAGATCTCGATGCACTGTTTCCGGCTGAGATATTTCGATTCGCGAATGGGTGGGACAGGAGCGCTGAAGTCGCCGCTGACCTGGTAGCTGACGGCACCGCCTTTGCGAACCTGGCGGATAGTGAAGGCGGGTTTTTCCAGGCGGTAGTCGGGGATCGTATACGTGCGCCGATTGGCGCTAGCGAGGTCAGTGCCAGGGCGGCTTCCACTGGCCTTCACGGTGATTTGCTTTTTTTTCTTCTTCGCCATAGCGGCTAGGCCCAGAACGTATCTTCCTTTTGTTCCTGCTTTTGTTCCTGGTGCAGCTGGCGCAATTCTTCCGGCGTTTTTAGCGGTACGCCGACCGAGTGTCCGAGGACTGCGTCCAGATTCTCCAGCCAAAGCATTGGGCTGCTGAAAATCAAGCCAAAGTTGCGAGAGATTGAGTGCGCGACATCCTGCAATGAGACTTGTTTGCCCAGCTCTTTCGTCATGGACGTGACCGGCTTTGCGGTAATGCCACAGGGGACGATGAGATCGAAGAAACTGAGGTCGGGGTTCACGTTCAAGGCGAAGCCGTGGGAAGTCACACTGCGGGAAATGTGGACACCGATGGCGGCGATCTTGGCTTCGTCTTTTTTGTCCCCATCTTTTTCATCTTTGATAAGGCCCAGGCGAGTCTCCGACTCGCCCTGCCCGGGTCGAAGACCCGGGCCCACACGGTCTGGGTCGGTCCAGACGCCGGTGAGGCCGCAGATCCGCTTGGCTGGAAGTCCGAAATCCGCACAGGTGCGGATGAGGGCTTCTTCCAGGCGGCGCACATATTCGATCGCGCCCAGTGTTTTGCGCTTGCCATCAGGAGTGTCGAATCCGCGAAGGTCGAAGATGGGGTAGCCGACGAGCTGTCCGGGGCCGTGGAAAGTGACATCCCCCCCACGGTCGCATTCGAACACTTCTACTCCACGCTGGGCAAGGAACGCCGGCGAAGCAAGAATGTTTTCCCGGTTTGCGTTGCGGCCCAGGGTAATGACTGCCGAATGTTCGAGGAGGAGAAGAACGTCGCCGATGCGGCCTTCCTTGCGCAGTTCCACCAGGCGCTGTTGCAGGCGCAGGCCGGTAGAGTAGTCAATCGTGCCGAGTTGGAGGACAGAAATCAAGGGGCGATTGGGTAATTGAGTAATTTGGTAATTTGTAATTTAAGACCACATAGTTTTTCAAATTACCCAATTATCAAATTACTCAATTTGTTAGGCGTTAATTGCCATTCCGTACACGCTGTTCGAGGCATCGAGCATGGCTTCAGCCAGCGTGGGATGGGCATGAATTGTCCACATCAAATCCTCGACCGTAGCTTCGAGTTCGATTGCGACCACCGCTTCGGCGATCAACTCAGTCGCCTGCGGGCCAATGATGTGCACTCCCAGAATCTCGCCGTAGTCGGCGTCGGAGACGATCTTAATGAAGCCCTCATGCTGGCCCACGATGGAAGCGCGCGAGTTCGCACTGAATGGGAACTTGCCAACTTTGATGTTGTAACCGGCCTCTTCCGCCTTGACCTCGGTCAAGCCCACGCTGCCAATCTCAGGATGGCAGTAGGTCGCGTTGGGAATGTGCTCCGGGTTGATCGGCTTGCCGGGCTTGCCCGCGATTTTAGTAACGGCGACAATGCCTTCCATCGCGCCAACGTGCGCCAGTTGCGGAGTGCCGAGCACAATGTCGCCGATGGCATAGACGCCAGGCTCGCTGGTCTGCATCCAGCTATCGGTCTTGATGAATCCGCGGTCGGGCTTGATTTTCGTTTTCTCCAGACCGATATTCTCTGTCCGCGGCTTGCGGCCAACCGCGATCAGGATTCTCTCGGTTTCGAGTTTCTGCGGTTTGCCATCCACACTAAACGTGACCGAGACGCCCGCCTTGGTCTTTTCAATTTTGTCCACTTTGGCGCCGGTGTGGAAGTTGATGCCGCGCTTGCGGTAGACGCGTGCCAACTCCTTGGAGATTTCATCGTCTTCGATGGGAACGAGCCGGGGCAGCATTTCAATGATGGTGACCTCCGCGCCGAAAGAGCGAAAGATGGACGCGAACTCCACGCCCACAGCCCCGGCACCAACAATCACCAGCGACTTGGGAATGTCCTTGAGCGAGAGAATTTCGATGTTGGTTAGTATGCGGTCGCCGGGCTCGAGGCCGGGCAGCATGCGGGCTTCAGAACCGGTGCAGAGAATCACATTTTTCGCTCTGATCTGCTTAGTCTTGCTGTCGGCACTGACTTCGACGGTCAGCACGCCGGTTTGCGCCGGGCCGGTTAGTTTGCCGTAGCCTCGGATCGTCTCCACCTTGTTCTTCTTCATCAGGAAGTCGAGACCCTTGGTGTGCTTGGCTACGATCTTCGATTTGCGCTCCTGGACTGCCGCCCAATTCAGCTTGCGTTCGTCAACGCCTTCGATGCCGAATTCCTTAGCATCTTTCAGGTGGTCCCAGAGTTCGGCATTGAACAACAGAGCCTTGGTCGGAATGCAGCCCACGTGCAGGCAGGTACCGCCGAGGACGTTGTCTTTTTCGATGAGAGCGGTTTTCAGGCCGTATTGGCCGGCGCGGATCGCGGCCGTGTATCCCGCCGGACCGCTGCCGATGATCGCAATGTCGTAGATAGTTTCAGACAAGTTACAGACCTCTGTATGAAAGAGATGATGTTGAGCAAACGTTTGATTCTAGATCAGCGAGAGGGAATGACCAAACTCCAGTGATTACTTTGCTTTGGTCCGGCGGAATTCCCAGATGAATCCAATCAGGAATATTAGAGTGCCGGCCGCCCATGCCACTGGCCACCTTGCAAGGCCGATGGGATCCCACCCGGCCACCTCGTTCCCGAAAGGCTTGTAGACGATCCGGAGGTATATGGCCATAACAAAGGGGAGCAGCATGATTGCGAGGAGGACGGCTGCGAGTCCGGCTACAAGGCTCTTGGCGTAGATCACAAGGTATCTTCTGGAACCAGCGTTCCCGGAACCGCCGAACTTCGCTCGGCCTGGACTCTGTATGAAAGAAATGACGTTGAGCAAACGTCTGATTCTAGAACAGGGAGAGGCAAAGTTGCGACAGCGGCAATGCAGCTTGACTTGTTTCTCGGCATAAGGCGCATAATTAACGGGAACTTCCAGCCTGCGTTGGACGTAACATTGGCTGGAGGAGGTCTCTATGCACGTCTTTGGGTTCTTCCTTTTCCCGGTCTTTGGATTTGGGTTTGTCTTCTATTTCCTGCCCAGCATTGTGGCCCTGCTACGCGAAAGGCACGACAGACTTTCCATCTTTCTTCTCAATCTCTTCTTAGGATGGAGTTTGATTGGATGGATCGTCGCCCTGGTTTGGGCATGCAAGAATGATCGGGTTGTGTATATCCAGAATCCGCAGCGCTACTAGCCCAGCAACCGCGCAGCTTCCTTGGCGTAGTAGGTAACGATGATGCTGGCGCCGGCGCGGCGAATGGAGACCAGCGACTCCATCATGACGCGCTCGCGGTCGATCCAGTTATTGCGGGCCGCGGCTTCGATCATGGCGTACTCCCCTGAAACCTGGTACGCGGCCAATGGCAGATCGAAGCGCTCCCGGGCGGCGGCGATTACATCCAGATACGGCATCGCGGGCTTGACCATGATCATGTCCGCGCCCTCTTCAATGTCTTGCTCAATCTCCCGCATGGCCTCGCGCAGGTTTGCCCCATCCATCTGATAGGAACGGCGATCCCCGAACTGGGGCGCAGAGTCGGCAGCCTCGCGAAACGGTCCGTAGAAGCCAGACGCGAATTTGGCTGCATAAGAGAGGATAGGGGCGTTGGGGAAACCCGCCTCGTCGAGCGCCTTGCGAATGGCCCCAACGCGGCCGTCCATCATGTCCGACGGAGCAACAATGTCCACTCCGGCGCGGACCAGGGAAACGGAAGTGCGGGCCAGCACCTCCAGGGTTGCGTCATTGAGAATTTCGTAGTCGCCTGTGATCGCAGGAGTGGTGGCCACGGCAGCGCCCAGCGATTGCGCGCCGCTACCGGCGCGGACAATGCCGCAGTGTCCGTGAGACATGTACTCGCACAGGCAAACATCACCCAGGATGATGAGGTTGGGAACCTCGCGCTTGATGGCACGGGCGGCCTGCTGCACAATCCCGTTTTCCGCCCAGGCGCCGGTGGCGACTTCATCTTTGGTCTCCGGTAGGCCAAAGAGGATGATGGCGGGAACCCCCAACGAGTGGGCCTGATTTGCTTCCCTGACTGCCTCGTCCACCGAAAGATTGAATACGCCCGGCATGGACCGTACTTCCTTCCGCACGCCTTCGCCGGGACAGACAAATAGTGGATAAACAAAGGCTTCGGGAGTCAGGCGGGTTTCACGCACCAGCCCGCGCAGCTGGTCGTTCTGGCGCAAGCGGCGGAGGCGTGTGACCGGAAAGGCCATGGGCCGATTCTAGCAGAGGCGCTTGCTGCGGCTGCCTCAGCTAATACTGCGGGGTACTAAAGTAACGCATTGTCTCTCCTGAAAGCCCATCGACTGCAAACTCAGCCTCTAGAATGCGGAATATCGATGAACTCATGGCGTAAATGGCGGCTAGCCTGCATTGTGGGCATCACTGTGGCCTATGCAATTGTGGCGCTCAGTTCGTCCGCCGGATTCGCCATGCTCGCCTTTGGTGACATCACCCAGTTTTTATTGTTGTTTTTGGCCTTCGTGCTGATGGTTGCCAACGCGGTTTCCAATCGCGGACAAATTCGCTTGTTCTGGAGTCTGATGGCTCTGGGCTGCCTGTTGTGGTCCGGCAGCCTGGCCTTATGGACGCTTTACGAGGTGGTGCTACGCAGCCCATTACCCGAACCGTTTATGGGGGATTTGATCCTCTTTATCCATGTGGTGCCGTTCATGGCGGCGGTGGCTCTGCGTCCCCACCAGTCCGAGGAAAGGAAGCTTTACCTCAGCACGTTGAACTTCCTCATGTTGCTGGCCTGGTGGGTGTTCCTTTATGCGTTTATTGTTTTCCCCGACGAGTATGTAGTCCTCAACGTCGCGCTTTATAGTCCCCATTTCGACTTGCTCTATCTGGTGGAGAATCTGGCCATGCTGGGTGTGCTCGGCATGTTGGCGTGGAAGGCGCGCGATGTGTGGAAAGAGATTTACTGGAATCTCTTCATCGCTTCGGGACTCTACACGACAAGTTCGATGGTCACGAATGCTGCTATTGCTCGCGGTCAATACCACACCGGCAGCGTTTATGACATTCCGTTCGTCGCTTCCATCTGCTGGATGATCTGGGCCGCTTTGCTGGCGCGAAAATCGAAACCGGCTTGTGAGTCTGCCGCGGCGGAGCAATCGCCCTGGCAGATGCTTGCCCCGCGACTCGCCATGCTCGCCATGCTTTCTCTTCCCGTGATGGGTTATTGGGCGTGGTTTCGCGACCCGGTTGCGGCGACCAGGCAGTTCCGGCTGCTGGTCACGCTCGCAGCCATGCTGGTGCTCGGCTTGTTCGTATTTCTTCGCCAATATCTGATGGACCGCGAACTGGTACGTCTGCTGGAAGAGTCGCGTTTGAGCCTGGAAAATCTGAAGCGCCTGCAGACCGAACTGGTGCAACGGGAAAAGCTGGCATCGCTGGCGCAACTGGTGTCCGGAGCTGCTCATGAGATCAATAATCCCCTGGCTGCGATTCTGGGATATTCCGAGTTGCTGACGTCCGACCCTGCTCTGGCGACGGACCAGGTCAACATGGCGCGCAAGATCGGCCAGCAGGCGCGGCGTACCCGGGAACTAGTCTCCAGCCTCCTCAGCTTCGCGCAACAATCACCGGGGGAAAAGACGCTGCTCGACATGGGATCACTGTTGCAGCGCGCCCTGCAAATGAAAATGCTTCGCATCGACAACAAGAACATCCGGCTCGAAAGTCGGATTGCAACCGATCTTCCGCACATCCTCGGAAACATTAACCAGCTTTTCCAGTGCTGTGTCGAAATTATCGGGAACGCGACCGACGCTCTGGAAGAGGTGGGCGGCGGCACCTTGTCAGTGAGCGCCGTGCGGGAAGGCGACGAACTGGTACTGGAATTTTACGACTCCGGCCCCGGCGTTCGCGACCCGCAGCGCATCTTCGATCCCTTCTACACCACCAAGCCTGTGGGCAAAGGCATGGGACTTGGGCTCAGCGTCACGTACGGTATCGTTCAGGACCACAAAGGCCGGATCACTTGCCGGAATCTGCCTGAAGGCGGAGCCGCCTTTGAGCTTCGCTTTCCCGCAGCCAAACAGGTTGTGCCCAAGCTTGCTGAGACTGCGAAGGCGGCTGGCTGAGTGGTTGAAATGTCCCGTGGCCGTTCGCGCCAGATGTCAACACCTCTGTAGCTCATCGGGCGGCTTCTTGTAACATGAAGGCGATGCCGCCCCGCCCACTCACTCACACTAGCGCCCGGGTACTGGAATTCGAGCCCCTGCGCGAGTTGATCCAGGGATACGCCTCTTCGCCTCTCGGGCAGGAGAGGATTGCCGCTCTTTCTCCATCTGTCGATCCCGATTGGATACGAGAACAACATCAGCTCACCACTGAAATTCGCGAGTTTCGCCGGGTTGGAGGCCGCTTCGAGTTCTCCGGACTGATGGACATCTCAAGATTTGTAGAAGAGTCTCGAATTTCCGGCGCGCTTCTTGAAACTACCGAGATTCGCGATGTGGTGCTGGTCGTTGACCGGGCGGCGGAGTGGCGGGAAATTGCCCTCAGCCCGCCCGCGGCCATGAAGGTGGAGTGGAACGCGGTGGCCCAACTTTCCTCCGGCATCACCGACTTCACCGATTTCCTGCGCACCTTTCGCAACAAGATCCAGCCGGACGGCACACTGGAAGACCGGGCCTCGCCGGAGCTGGCTCGGATCCGCCGGGAGATCGAACGACAAAGGCGAACGATCCAGGAATCGCTGCGCGGCTACCTTCGCCGGCTGGCCGAAGGCGGCGCGGTGCAGGATGAACTGGTCACGATCCGGGGCGAGCGCTTCGTTATACCGATCAAGATCGAACAGAAACGCCGGGTGCAAGGAGTCGTACACGGCGCCAGCTCCAGCGGACAGACCGTCTTCGTAGAACCACTGGAGACTATCGAACAGAACAACGAACTGGTGCGTCTGCTGGATGAAGAACAAGCCGAAGTCCATCGCATTCTGCTGGAGATGACACGGCGCATCGGGGAAAATGCGGGCGCAATCTTGCTCGCGGTGGAGACATTGGCTGACCTGGAACTGCAGTTTGCCAAGGCTCGCTTCGCTGAAGACTACAGCTGCGTGCCTGTGAAGTTTCCTGAAGAACAGCTCGCGACAGTGCACAACTCGAGCACAGAGCGAGACTCCAGGGTGGAGCAGGGCTTTAGCCCTGCATATGAGCGGCCCAAAACAGCCGGGGCTTCAGCCCCTGAGGGACCCGAGCGAGCGGGGCTCATTCTTCACAACGCGCGCCACCCGCTGCTCGAGCGAAACCTCAAGGCGAAGGGCGGCCGCGTCGTCCCCATCAGCATCGAGATGGAGGCGGAACGTCTCGAACTGGTCATCACCGGCCCCAACACCGGCGGCAAAACGGTAGCCTTGAAAACTGTGGGCTTGCTGGCCTTGATGGCACAGGCCGGCATACCCGTTCCCGCGGATCGAGCCGAGCTGCCGGTTTTCGACGCGGTGCTGGCCGATATCGGTGACTACCAGTCGATTGAGCAGAACCTGTCGACCTTCTCGGCGCACGTCACCAACATCGACTTCGTCTCACGCACTGCGACATCGCGATCGCTTGTACTCCTGGACGAGCTCGGCTCGGCCACCGACCCCGAAGAAGGAGCGGCTCTGGCAGTTGCCATCGCGGACTATTTCCGCCGGATCGGATGCATCACGATAATCTCCACGCACCACACTTCGCTCAAGGTATATGGCGCGAACACTCCGGGAGTGGTGAACTCCTCGGTCGGATTCGACGAAGCCACGCTGCAACCCACGTATGAACTGAAAATCGGCGTGCCGGGCGCGTCCGCAGGTCTCAACATCGCGCAGCGCCTGGGACTGAACGCGACCATCATTGACGCCGCGCGGTCGCGCCTGGGGACGCAGGCCAGAGATGTTGGTCAATTTCTGGACCGACTGCATGAGCAACTGCGCGAAGCGGAGGCCGATCGCTTACGGCTGAAAACCCGCGAAGAAGACCTGGAACGGGACAAGACGCGCCTCGCCGCGGAAGGCCGGAAAGAGCAACAGGCCCGGATCAAAGAAATGGAGAAAAAGCTCGACACCGTGCTGCGCGATTTCGAGTACCAGGCACGAGAGACGGTCAATGCCATCCAGGACCGGGCTGCGTCACAGAAGCTCTCGAAAGACGTCGAGCGGCGTATCTCCAAACTGCGGCGCGAATTTCGCGAGCAGTTCGATTCCACCGTGGTCGCGCATACCACAGGCGCTGATCAGGGCGACCCCAATGCCCAGCCGAAAGTGGTAAAGCACGTGTCCGAGGGCGACACAGTCAAACTCAAATCCGTGGGACGCCCGGCGGTGGTCAGCCGGCGGCTCGACGACAATCACTTCGAAGTCGAAATCGGCGTCATGAAAATGAAGATTGCGCGCGACGACATCGCCGAAGTGCTGGTACGCGCCGCCGACTCGCCGGTGAAGGCCGCCCGCGCGCGCGGGGTTTCGGTGTCGCTGGAGAAAGAAGACGCGAACGTGCCCTCGGAAATCAACGTGATCGGGCGCACAGTGGACGACGCCACCCGCGAGGTAGAAAAATTCGTCGACCGCGCCTTTCTGGCAGGTTTACCGCGGGTACGGGTGGTTCATGGCAGCGGCATGGGGATTTTGCGGAAAGCGCTGCGGCAGTATCTGCAGAAGCATCCACACGTGGAATCGGTAAGCGAGCCTCCGCAGAATGAAGGTGGGGGCGGGGCAACGGTGGTGGAGCTGCGAGTGTAGCGCCGTTCTGAGGGTAGGGGTGCTTCGACTGCGAATGAGCGGTCGCGAGCGACCGCTCTTCCTACGCTCAGCATGACAGAAAGGAGAGTACCGAATCGGTCCTGTCGGCAACTGCTTTGTGACGCCCGTCACAGCTTTTTCTGAGCTTCAAACCTACCTTGTCATCCTGAGCGAGGCCGCTTCTTCGCTTGCGAAGAAGCGGAGAGTCGAAGGACCCCTACTCCCTCATGCGATCTCGACGAGAGCGACGAAGCTACTACGTTTACGTCATGGCGAGCCTCTCAGGCACACTCTACATCGGCTTGACGAGCAATCTGCACAAGCGAGCGTTCGAGCACAAGTTTCACCGGATCGAAGGTTTCACCGATGATTACGACGTCGAGCGCCTTCTCTACTGGGAGTCGTACGATGATGTTCACAAAGCTATCGGGCGCGAGAAGCAACTGAAGGGCTGGCGGCGGGACAAGAAGATTGTATTGATCAAGTCCATGAATCCGCAGTGGCTGGACTTGAGTAAAGACTGGTATCCGGGAATGGACGATCGTTCCGAGGGTAGGGGTGCTTCGACTGCGAATGAGCGGTCGCCAGCGACCGCTCTTCCTACGCTCAGCATGACAGCGAAAAAGTGTGGGTGAAGAGCAGGTTTTTCCTCGCGATCAACGGGATAAGCTTGTATTCCACAGCTTCTCCACAGCAATCTGATTCCGGTATATTCAAATCAGCGGCTTCCAGCCTCACAATTCCTGCGGATAGCTGTGCCTCCAGCCATGACCGACTCCGGCGACTTCAAGGAAACCGTCAAGCAGCAGGCGGACATCGTTCGCATTGTGGGCGACTACGTCAAGCTGAAGAAGGCGGGGGCGCAAAACTACTCCGGCCTCTGTCCCTTTCATAACGAGAAGACGCCATCTTTTTCAGTGCACGCCACACGGCAGTTCTATCACTGCTTCGGGTGCGGCGTGTCCGGCGATGTTTTCAGCTTCGTGCAGAAAATCGAGAACATTACCTTCCCGGAAGCGGTGCGGGCCGTGGCGCAGAAGCTGGGCATTGCCCTGCCCAAAGTGAATTTTTCGAGTCCAGCAGAGGCCAAAGAAGCAAAGTTGCGCACGGTGCTGCTTGAGGTCCATGAGAAGGCCTGCGCCTTCTTTCAGGAGTATCTCAAGCGACCGGAAGGCGCTCACGCCCGCGAATATCTGGCCGGGCGCGGGCTGAATGAGGAGATGATCAAAGCCTTCCGGATCGGCTTTGCGCCTGACTCGGGGTTTGTGTTGCGCGACCGGATGAAGGGCGAGTTCCAGGAGGAAGTACTGCGGGAAAGCGGTCTGTTCTCGTGGAAAGTGGCAAACAGCCCTCAGCCCTCAGCCCTCAGCCCTCAGCCAAACACCAGGTCCCTCGACTCCGCCCGGGATGACGGGGAAGGGGTGGGGACGCGAAGCGATCTCGCGTCCAACGATGGTGAGCCAACGAGCGGATTGGGTTCGCAGGTTGGGTCTCAAACCACCAGTTCTCAGATACCAGTTCTCGGTTCTCGGCCAGAGTCCGCGTCCGACGCCCGAGGTCCGGTTTTCTACTCCAAGTTCCGCAACCGGGTGCTGTTCCCCATCACCAACGAGGCCGGGCGTGTGATTGCGTTTACCGGGCGCACGCTCTCCACTGACGAAAAGGCTGGTCCTAAATATTTGAATTCGCCTGAGACCGCGATCTATTCCAAGTCGAAGGTACTGTTCAATCTCGACCGGGCAAAGGAATCGATTCGCAAGCTGGACTATGCCATCCTGGTCGAAGGCCAGATGGACTGCATCTCGGTGTTTGCCGCCGGCTTTCACAACGTAATCGCCAGCTCGGGCACGGCGTTCACCGAGCTCCAGGCCCGTCTTCTGGGGCGCTTCAGCAAGAACGTAGTGGTCAATTTTGATCCGGATACGGCGGGCGCCAAGGCTACGGAGCGGACCCTGGGTCTGCTGGTGGAAGAAGAATTCCAGGTCAAGGTCCTTACGCTGGAGGCAGGCTTCGACCCTGATCTGTTCATCCGCAGGAAGGGTAAAGACGCCTATGCCAGCGCCCTGAGAAATTCGCAGAAGTACTTCGACTATCTGATCGAACGCGCCCGCTCCCAGTTCCCTGTCCGCAGTGCCGAGGGCAAGGTCAAGGCGGTGAACTATCTGCTGCCGCACATTCAGCGCGTGCCCAGCCGCATTGTTCGCGACGAACTAGCCCGCGAGATGGCGCAAAAGCTGGGCATCGACTCGTCCGTGCTGCGCCAGGAGCTGAAGCATGCCGCTGCCAACCGGTCCATGGCCAGCGTGAAAGCGCTCGCCGTGGTTCAGGTCACCGATGCGGAAAGGATACTGATCCGGGCCCTGGCCTCGGCCACCGAGATGCAGACTTCCGAAGAGCATCTTTCCGCCCGCGACGGCGCGGAAGAGGAATTCGATCCCGCGCGCCAGGCGCAATTTGTCCTCAAGAGCGAGAGCCTTCACCATGGGCTGGCAACCGAGTCGCTGATCGAAGTCCTGCTCGGCGCGTGGGCGGAAACCATGCACGTCACGGATCTACCGTTGCCGGACGCCGACCGCGGATTGCTGGCCTCCATCCTCATGAAGGAGGACGAAGAGCTTACTGCCGAACGCATCGAGGGGGCGGTGCGCGGGCTGCGGCGCATTCAGCTCAGGCGCAAGTTGGAGAGGGTACAGAGGGAGCTGCAGGCCACGCGAGGACAGGGGGGCGGTCAGATGCAAGCCCTGCTGGAGGAAAAAGTCCGGCTCAAGCGGGCCCTTATGGACGCCAGTCTGGCCGATGAGGGCCCTGCCGCCCGGCCCGCGTAGTTAAAGGAAACTCTATGAAACTAAATGAGGTTTGGTGCCATCTAAGTTAATAGTTGACGGGAGCATGGACGGAGTGCGTCGAAATCAGGCAAGCGCCGGGTGTGCAACAGGCAAAGCGGGTGCTATAATCTGAAAGTTTGTGCCCGGTGCGCAGCTCCGCCGCTCCACGTTCCCACCGCTAAAAAACGTTACAGGTCCTTTCCGTAGGACGAGAAGAGGGTAATCCGTCTTGGCTCTAGACGACAAGTACGACGATATCAAAAAGCTGATCGACACAGGTAAAGAGAAGGGATATCTGACCTACGATCAGGTCAACGACCTTATCCCGCACGACGTGCATTCTCCCGAGGACCTGGACGATCTGCTGACCACCATTGGTACGCAAGGCATCGATGTGCTGGAGGGACCCAAGCTTCCCTCCTCCGCGCTCGATAAGAAATTCGAAGAAGAAGGAGAGGTCGGCGAAGATGTCGAGCTCGACCTGACTCCTGGCGCTCTCGAAAAAACCAACGACCCCGTCCGCATGTATCTCCGCGAGATGGGGACTGTACCGCTGCTGACGCGCGAAGGCGAAGTGGAAATCGCCAAGCGCATTGAGCGCGGGCAACTGCGAGTCTTAAAGGCTCTGTCCCGTTCTCCGATCGTCATCAACGAACTTCTGGCGATGGGGGAAGACCTCAAGAAAGGCGTCCGCTCCATCAAGGAAGTGGTCACCTTCGACGAGGAGGAGATCACCGATGAAATCCTCCAAAATCGGCTAAAGGAGTTCACCGGAAAGATCGACGACCTGGCCAAGGCTTATAAGAAGGCCGGGGTGTTGATCGAGAAGTTCGCCGCAGTTTCACAAAAGAAGCGCCCCAAGGACTATCGCCGCTATCGCCTGAATCTGGCGCGTGCGGTGGTGGCCGTTTCTCTTTGTGTCCGGAAACTGGGTTTCACCAACGCTGAGCGCAAGCGGCTGATCGACCGGGTAAACAAGACGGTCGACACCATGCGGTCCCTTGACCGGCAATCCCAGAACCTGGAACGCAAAGCGGACGCGACCCGCAGTGAGGAGCAGAAGAAGGAGTACCGGCGGCAATCGCGCTCGGTCCGGTCTGAACTGGAGAAACTGGAGGGCGAAGCTGGAGTTTCCTTTCAGGAGCTCAAGCGGACCCAACGAGAAATCATCCAGGGTGACATGGATGCGGAGCAGGCCAAGCGGGAACTGATCGAGGCCAACCTCCGCCTGGTGGTTTCCATCGCCAAGAAGTACACCAACCGCGGTTTGCAGTTCCTGGATCTCATCCAGGAAGGCAACATCGGTTTAATGAAGGCAGTGGACAAGTTCGAATACCGCCGCGGGTATAAGTTTTCGACGTATGCCACGTGGTGGATTCGGCAGGCGATTACTCGTGCAATTGCTGATCAGGCGCGTACGATTCGTATCCCTGTTCACATGATCGAGACGATCAACAAGCTGATCCGCACTTCGCGGCAGCTGGTGCAGGAACTGGGACGCGAACCTACGTCGGAAGAAATCGCCAAGCGCATGGACATTCCGGTCGCCAAAGTGCGCAAGGTGCTGAAGATCGCGCAGGAGCCGATCTCTCTCGAAACGCCCATCGGCGAAGAGGAAGATTCGCACCTGGGCGACTTCATTGAAGACCGCGCCGTGGTCTCGCCCGCCGAGGCCGTGATCAACGTCAACTTGAAAGACCAGACTTCGCAGGTGCTGCGTACTCTCACGCCGCGCGAGGAAAAAGTTATCAAGATGCGATTTGGTCTGGAAGACGGTTCGGAGCACACGCTGGAGGAAGTAGGCCAGTCGTTCGCAGTAACCCGCGAGCGCATTCGCCAAATCGAGGCAAAGGCGTTGCGGAAATTGCGGCATCCCTCGCGTTCGCGGAAGTTGCGAGCGTTTCTGGATGGGGTCAGGGACTGAAATTCTTGCCACGGTTTACGCGGATCAACACAGATAGGGCACGGCTTCAAGTCGGTGCCCTTTTGTTTTCTTTGCCGGCCGCGCTTCAGCTTGTTTCCTGGAGAGTTGCCGCTTGTCCAAGCCGGCGCACTGCCGGCTGCTTGCTTCGACTTGCCTGCCAGAGATCATATTGGCTCTGCATGTTCATCCAAAGTTCGGGAGTTGTGCCCAAGGCAGCGGCGAGACGAAGAGCCATGCTCGCCGAAATGCCGGCCTTGCCATTCAGGACCCGCGACAAGGTCACGCGAGTGACTCTCAAGTGGGCGGCGGCGACCGACACCGCCGTCTTCCCCAAATATTCCCTGAGCACCAGTCCGGGGTGCGGCGGGTTGTGCATTCTCATAACGGCTCCTAGTGATAGTCCTGATAGTCGACGAGGATCGCGTCCTCATCTTCCAACCGAAACGTCAGACGCCAGTTTCCGCTCACGCTGACTGCCCGGTGATCGGCCAGTGTTCCAGCGAGCCGGTGAAGCTTCCATCCCGAGGCATTCATGTCTGCCGGAGTTCGTGCGCTATCCAGCGCAAACAGCTGAAGACGCAGCCGGGCTGCATGCTTGGGCTGGATTCCGGCCTTTGATCCGGTCCGAAAGAACTTCTCCAGGCCACGATGGCGGAAGCTCTGAATCACTACGTATAGTGTAACGATACGCTTTACGATAGTCAAGAGCCATTCGCCGCGAGTCGGCCACATTCTTCGAGGTCGAAGAGGTTGCGCGTGGCCTAGATTGGAGAGCAGAAAGCAGACCCGGCCAGGGACACAGACGGAATCACCACCATTGGAGGGCACTACTTCGGTCGCGCCTTTTGTTTTCTGTGACGTAGCAGCACGACAGATAAATACGCCTGTGGACAAAGCGGAAGAAGATTTATCCGTGTTCATCCGCGTAAATCCGTGGCCCGAATTTCCTCCGCGTTTTCCTTGCCTTTCCACAAGGAAGTTCTTTCCTCCACAGTTTTCGCACAACTCAACTCAAGTTTTCCATTGCGGTTGATTCGGGGTTCACGCAAAGTGTTCACAGTGCAAGCGTGAGATGCATTGAGCCTGCTGGCGACTGCAGCAGAGCTGGCGGTAACCGGCGGTTCTCGAGGGTGAACCGGCGGGAGGGTTTTCAAGAGTGCGCTTCGGCGCTTTTCAGGAAAACTCGGGCGATGCGGCCTCCTCAGAAGAGTCCTTCCTAAACAGCAGGACTTCAGCCGTCCGCTTACGCAGTCACTGCGGGTCACGATCTGCGAATCTCGTATTTGCGGATTGATCGCCTGCAGCGTGTGCAGAGAACGTGCGTTCCTTTGGGAATGCGGTTTTTGCGCACACACCTCGCCGCCTGGTGTGGCGAAACGACAGGCACAGCGCTCACGAGCAATGCGGCCCAGGTGGCTGGCCTGGGCCGTATTTATTTTTGGATGCTCTGGTTTCCGCGCGGTCCAGCTGGAGTGGGCGGGACGCCCACCCGACAGCCGGCGGGACGCCGGCGCTACGTTGCAGCGTTTCTCTTGAGTTTCGCTTTTTATTCACTATAATATTTTCCATTCCCTTGGCTACTACTGACTACAGTCTCGCGCACAGCCTTCCGGCGAATGTGGAAGCCGAACGCTCCATTCTCGGCGCCATCCTGCTGGACAATTTTTCCTACAATCAGGCTGCTGAACATCTCAAGCCGGAAGACTTCTCTCTCGACTCTCACCGCCGAATTTATTCGCGCATGATGGACCTGGCCGAGTCCTCCCGGCCGATCGACATGATCACGCTGGTCGAAGAACTCGACCGGCGCAAGGAGCTCGAAGCGATCGGCGATGTGGGCTACATCTCCGGCCTGCTGGATGGCGTCCCCGACCGGCCCAGCATCGAGCACTACATCAAAATTGTCCGCGACAAAGCGCTGTTGCGCGGCCTGATTCACGCTGCTAATTCCGCCATCGCGCGCGCCTCCGACCAGAGCGACCCCGCCGAAGAAGTGCTCAACGACGCCGAAGCTGCCATCATGCAGCTCTCCGAGAAGCGCATCGGCCGTGGCTTCATGGGTGTGCAGGAGATCGTCAAGGAGTCGTTCGGATCAGTGGACGCGCTGCTGCAGCGCGGCCAGCGCATTACCGGACTGGCCACGCATTACCCCGATCTAGACGAGATGACCAGCGGGCTGCAGCGCTCCGACCTCATCATCATCGCCGCCCGGCCTTCCATGGGAAAAACCGCCTTCGCCATGAACATCGCGGAAAATGCGTCCATCGAGGACCAGAAGGTGGTCGGCATGTTCTCCCTGGAAATGTCCCGCGAGGCCCTGCTGCTTCGCCTGCTCTGTTCCAAGGCCGGCGTGGACTCGCACAAGATGCGTACCGGTTCGCTATGGCGGGATGACATGGACAAAGTGGTTCATGCCATGGAGCAACTGGCGCACGCGCCGATTTTCATCGATGACACTCCGGGCATCAGCCTCAGCGAAATGCGCGCCAAGGCGCGGCGTCTGCAGCAGTCGCAAAGCAGGCTCGACCTGATCATCGTGGACTACCTGCAACTGATGTCAGGGGGCGGCAGGCGGTACGAAAACCGCACCCAGGAAGTGTCCGCCATCTCCCGCGGGCTGAAGGGACTGGCCAAGGAACTCAAGGTACCAGTGATTGCCCTGTCCCAGTTAAGCCGCGCCCCGGAGAGCCGTGGTGGCGACCACCGTCCGCAACTCGCCGACCTGCGCGAATCGGGATCTATCGAGCAGGACGCCGACGTGGTGGCCTTCATCTTCCGCGAGGAAGTCTACAAGCCCGACGAGCCCGAACTGGATGGGCGCGCCGAACTCATCATCGCCAAGCAGCGTAACGGCCCCACCGGCAAGGTCAAGCTGGCTTTCGTCAAGCGATCAACGCGGTTCGAGTCGTTGGCTCAGGACGGCTTGGGGCCGCCGGAATAGGCGATTTCCCCCCTCATTTTCTGACTACAACTCTGTTACCACATTCTGTGGAAAGCTTGTGGAACGGCGGGCTCTGCGCCTTCAGCCGTCCGCCGTCGGCCGCCAATTAGATTTCTCCATAAACGGCGGCGCTCCCGTAACCCGTATGAATGCCGATATTTAGTCACAAATCTGGTTGGAGTTTCGGACCTGGCCAAGTTTCGCCAAAACACGTACAACGTTTGGGATTTGCACATCTGGAAGGACAGTGCCCTTATGTTTTCCGGCATTTGCCCCAAAAAAACGAAAGCGCCCAAGACCCAGGTTTGAGTCTTGCGCGCCCGTCGAACAGCCCTCCCCCAGAACTGCTCAAACACAGATTAGATTCCGGGCGGGTCAACGTAAATGGCCCTGTCGTGCCAGCGGACAGCACCACCGGGCTATGCAGACTATTCAGTGACGGGCGGTTCGGGAAGGAGACTCTAGGACTCGGAAATCAGGATAGAAAACGTGCGCATGCGGCGTGAAATAGCTGGGGCCCCGCATCTCCCAGCTTCTTTCATGCGGAGCCCCAGAGAACCACTGGAAGCATTTTGTCACTGTAAGAAATGTCGCTTGGAAAAAGAGACTTTTGGTCGGTTTACCGACGCGGGCTTGGGTTCTGGCTAAAGGTCAAGCCCTCACCTACCCCAGCCGGGCAAAGCGGGGCGTCTTTCTCGGCCGGCACCAGCACTGGCGAGCTTCGCTCGCTCGCCCGGACGAGGACGTCCGGGCCTACGTGGTTCGTGGTGGGGACTGGCCCGTTATGCGCTTTTCGAAAGCGGCAATTCGCGAATCCGTTTTCCTGTCGCCGCAAAAATTGCGTTGCAGACCGCGGGCGCAAACGGCGGCACGCCCGGCTCACCCACTCCCGCCGGAGGGGCGTCGCTCTCCACAATGTAGACATTCGTCTTGTAGGGAGCGTCGTTCATTCGGGCCACCGGATAATTGTCGAAATTTGACTGTTCGATCACTCCGTCCTTGGCCGTAATTCTCCCGCTCCGCAAAATGCTGGTCCCGAAGACGGCCGCACCCTCAAACTGAGATCTCGTGGCCTCGGGATTCACCACCAAGCCTGCGTCCACGGCGGTGTATACCGCCGGAATCTTTACCTCACCCTTGTCGTCCACCTCGACTTCGACCACCGTGGCCACGTAGGTCAAGAAACTCCGATGCACAGCGATACCCATTCCTGATCCCTTACCCAGCTTGCGTTTTCCCCAACCCGATTTTTCCGCCGCCAGTTCAACCACCCGGCGCATGCGGGCCGTGTCCAGTGGATAGGCTTGAGGCGATGCACCGTAATTCTCGTATTTTGGCGCGGTGGCCTTCACGTCCACGATCCGCGGGGGCCCGATCAGTTCCAGCAAATAATCCACAGAATCCCGACCTGCGGTATGCGCCAGTTCGTCGGCAAAAGACTGCGCGGCGAAGCCGTGATAAATATTCGCCACCGAGCGGAACCATCCGATGCGTACATGGTTCACTGCCGGCCCGTTCTCGGCGCGATGATTGGGAATGTCGAAAGGCAGATCGGTCCATCCGAGTCCCAGTTCACCGTCACTGCCGTATGTGTCATTCAGGGCGAAGGTCGACCCGATGGACGGAAACACCGAGCGCTGCAGCCACGCCGTGGGCTTCCCTTTATCATCCAACGCTGCCTTCATGTACATGGCCGCCACGGAGTGGTAGTAGCCGAACTTGATGTCGTCTTCCCGGCTCCATACCACCTTCACCGGCCGTCCCACTGCCTTCGACAGGATGGCTGCCTCGGCCGCGTAGTCCGGTTTCGACTTGCGCCCAAAGCCGCCCCCCAGCAGGGGCACGTGGCAAATCACGTTTTCTTTGGGAATGCCCAGTTCTCCAGCGACGGTCTCCTGCACCGCCTGCGGATTCTGCGTAGGAACCCAGACGTGTGACCTTTCCGTCCCGGTAATCGGCCAGAGCGACGGGCGGCTCCATGGTGGCATGCGCCTGATGCGGGACGTAGTAATCCGCCTCCACGATCTTTCCGCCCTTCGCAAACGCGGCATCGACATCGCCGATGTTCCGCGCCACCTTGCCTGGCTTGCGAGCTGTCTCCTGTAACTCTTTCTTGTACGCGTCCGAGTTGTAGCTGGCGTTAGCGCCGTTGTCCCATGACACATTCAGCTTCTTGCGTCCCTGAAATGCGGCCCAGGTATTGTCGGCAATCACTGCCACCCCGCCGAGCGGCTGGAAATGATGCGGCGGGGTAAAAGGCTTGATGGGAATCGTCTGTTTCACTCCCTTCACTTGCAGCGGGGCTTTTTCGTCATACGACTTGACCTTGCCGCCCAGCACGGGAGGATGTTCGATCGAAGCGTAGACCATGCCGTCGAGGCGGGCGTCCATGCCGTAACCGGCTTTGCCGGTGCAGATATCCGCCAGGTCGTAGCTGGAAGTTCCTTTGCCGACGTATCGCCACGCGCTCTTCGGCTTGAATTGCAGTTCTTCTTTTTTGGGAACCGGCAACGCGGCAGCAGCAGCGGCCAACTCTCCGTAGCCGGCTTTGCGATTGCTCGCCCTGTGAACGATCACATGAAGATCGGATTGACACTCCGACGCCGGAACTCCCCACTGCTGGGCCGCAGCCCGGATCAACATCAGCCGAGCCGTGGCTCCGGCCTCCCGCATCGTGTCATAAAAACCGCGCACGGAATGCGATCCGTCAGTGTCCTGACTGCCGTAGCGCGGATCGCCGATCGCCTGTTCCAGTTTCACCCGCTTCCAGTCCGCGTCCAGTTCATCGGCGAGAATGAGCGGGACCGAAGTGCGGCTGCTGGTGCCCATCTCGGACCGGTGCGCTACAAGATGTACGGTTCCGTCGGTGTCGATTCCAACAAACACGCTGGGGTGCAGGACGGCGCGATCCGCGTGACTCGCGGGCAGGGTCTCGTCTGCCCACAAGGATTCCGGAACCAGGCGCACACTCAGGATCAGGGCGCCGGTGGAAACTATCCCCTGCAGAAAACCGCGACGGCTGACGTTCAGGATGTTGTCGCTCATACGCTCTCTCCCGCGGCCGCCTTGATCGCCGCCCGAATTCGCTGGTAGGTGCCGCAGCGGCAGATGTTCCCCGACATGCTGTTCTCGATGTCAGCGTCGCTGGGCCTGGGTTTTTCCTTCAGCAGGGAGATGGCCTGCATGATCTGTCCCGCCTGGCAGTAGCCGCATTGCGGCACGTTGAACTCGATCCACTTCTGCTGCACCGGATGCAGCCCGTTTTTGGAAATCGCCTCGATCGTGATGATTTCCTTTCCGGCTGCCGCGCTCATGCGTGTGGTGCACGAGCGGATCGCTCTTCCGTCCTGGTGCACGGTGCAGGTTCCACATAGCGCCATGCCGCAGCCAAATTTGGTTCCGGTCAGACCCAGAACATCCCGCAGATACCACAGCAGCGGCAGGTCGGGATCGCCATCGAAGGAACGTTCCACTCCATTCACTTTGAGCTGGATCATGTTTGTCCCTCGCACTTGGTTATTCCGCAATATTCTTCCAGAGACAGTGCCGCGTGTCCAATGGTTCCGAACCCGAAGCGTCCGGGCGCAGGCGATTGCCGCATGGAACGGGTGTACAATTGCCGCCGTTTCAGCGTCAGGACATGAAGGTGGAGCAGTGTCCTAATTTGCAGATTTCTTTGCGTCCTTTGCGCCCTTTGCGGTTAAAGATTTTGACCGCAAAGTTCGCAAAGAGCGCAAAGGAAAGCGTTCACCACGACAATCAGGGAGTCGCGGCCAATTCCAAAGGGACAACAGGCCTTAGCCATGGACAAGCGAACCTTTATAAAACTTCTCTCGGCGCTGCTTGCCAGCCCCGTCATATCGCCGCTGCTTGCCTGGGCATCGCCTGAGAAGCTGACAAATTGGGCAGGCAATCTTGTATACAGCACCGAGAACTTGTATTCCGCCAACTCGCTGGAACAAGTGCGGGAATTTGTCAAAAAACAGAACAGCCTGAAAGTCCTCGGGACCCGTCACTGCTTCAACAACATTGCCGACAGCACCCACAATCTGCTTTCCCTGCGGGCGATGGACAAAGTGGTTGCGCTGGACCCGGACGCCCGCACCGTGACCGTCGAAGCCGGCATGAGCTACGGGCAGTTGTGCCCGTATCTCGACAGCAAGGGCTTCGCCCTGCATAACCTCGCCTCCCTGCCCCACATTTCGATCGCCGGCGCCTGTACCACTGCGACACATGGCTCCGGAGTCAAGAACGGGAACCTGGCGACGGCCGCGTCTGCGCTGGAAATCCTGACTGCAGATGGTGAACTGGTCAAGCTGTCCCGCCAAAACGACGGTGAAACATTTCGCGGAGCGGTGGTTGGATTGGGCGCGCTGGGTGTAATCACAAAAGTTACGCTCGATATTCAACCCACCTACATGATGCGGCAGTACGTGTATGAAAATCTCCCGCTGAGCCAGATGAAGGAGCATTTTGACGCGATCGAATCCAGCGCCTACAGCGTAAGCCTGTTTACCGACTGGCAAAAACAGCGTCTTAACGAAATCTGGATTAAAAGCCGCATCGAACCCGGAAAAGGGTTTGACGCGACCCCGGAATTTTTCGGGGCGAAGCTTGCTACCAAAAATCTTCACCCCATTGCCGAACTTTCCGCGGAAAACTGCACCGAACAGATGGGCGTGCCCGGCCCCTGGTACGAACGGCTGCCGCACTTCCGCATGGGCTTCACTCCCAGCGCCGGCAAGGAACTGCAAACCGAGTATTTCGTTCCCCGAGAACACGCCATCGAGGCCATCCTGGCAGTGGAAAAGCTACACGACCAGGTGGGCCCGCACCTGACGATTTCAGAGATCCGCGCCATCGCCGCCGACGAACTCTGGATGAGCCCCTGTTACAAACAACCCTGCATAACCATTCATTTCACCTGGAAGCAGGATTGGCCCGCCGTCAGCAAACTCCTGCCGGTGATCGAAAAAGAACTGGCTCCATTTAACGCCCGGCCGCACTGGGGAAAGCTGTTCACCACATCCCCAGCAAGCCTGAAAAATATCTACACGAAGTTGCCTGAGTTTGTTCAGTTGAGCCAGAAATATGACCCGAAGGGGAAGTTCAGGAATGAGTTCCTGGAGCGGAATATCTTCGGGTAGATATTGCGAAAGATACAGGCGGGTGGCCCACTCAAGCCCGGTTTTGGCTTGAGTGGGATTTGAGAACGAATCGAGTTGATGTAGAACTGGGAAGCTCTTAAATTCCCCACACAACGAAAACCACGTTGTGTGGGCCACCCACCGGCGTTTTCATTACGGCTATAGGCAGGGGAGAAATTGGTCGGGGCGCGCGGATTTGAACCGCGGACCCCCTGCGCCCAAGGCAGGTGCGCTACCAGGCTGCGCTACGCCCCGACTTCGAATAACATCTCTTTAGATTATATCTGACGTCTTTCCCAGTCTCGGGCGGAATCCCGTCCCCGGCTGCCCTCTCAGCGTATAATTTGCCTTTGACAATGGAGACTCCTCGCTACGCCTTAGTGGCCTACGTCAGAAACCCGGTGGGGGAATTTGTCGAGCACCTCCGACGCCGGTTGCACCCAGAGTTACCCCATCTTGCAGCTCATCTAACCGTGCTTCCGCCCCGCGTTCTGCAGGGCAGCGAGTTATCCGCAATTGAAACCCTGGAAGAAGTGTGCAGCCAGGTAGAACCGTTTACGGTGACGTTGGGCGAGGTGGAGACTTTCTGTCCGTTAACGCCCACGGTCTTCATCCGCGTGGCTCACGCCGCCTACCGCATGCGCGAGTTGCACGACCGGCTGAACACCAAGGCTCTGGCGGCACAGGAAGAATGGCCCTACATGCCGCACTTGACCATCGTGAAGATGAGTGCCGAACCCCTGGCGCAGCAAGCCCACCAAGTGGCTCACGAGCGTTGGGCCCACTTCAAAGGCAGCCGCGAGATTCAGGTCAGCGAACTGACTTTCGTCCGCGAAGAGGAGCAGAATCGCTGGGTGGACCTCGCCGGAGTTCCCCTGGGCCGCCAACTGGTAACGCCGCGGTAAGGCGGGCGTCGGGCGTCAGACCCCCAGACCTCAGACTTCGGACTTCGGACCTCGGACCTCAACTTGTAGCGCCGGCATCCTGCCGGCTGTACGGCGGGCGTCCCGCCCGCCGTATTGATCTCGAACCCAACCGAAACCTTTCGGCGTGAAATGGATTCCACAACAAGCGGACGGCGGGACGCCGGCGCTACGGTCGAAGTCTGAGGTCCAAAGTCTGAGGTCCAAAGTCTGAGGTCCGACGGCCGCCTCTCGCCTCTTAAGGACATGTCCTTCTCGTCTATTGCCAACTGCCATTCCCGGGCGTACATAAGATGTGGGGTTGCTGCGTCAATGCGGCTTCCCACGCGGGTTTCGGGACATTGCCGCCAGGAGGCTTATGCAGACAGGAGTTTACGGGTCGGGCTACCTGGGCACGATCGTTTCAGCCTGTTTGGCGGACTTTGGAACTCCGGTAACCTGCTGTCACCCCGATAGTTCTCGCATGGTCGAAATGGCACAGGGCAATGTGCCTTTCTTTGAAAAGAACCTGACCGAAGTAATCAAACGTAATGTGCGTTCCGGGCGCTTGGCTTACTCCACCGACATGGAGTCCTTTGCCCGCAAGGCACAGGTGATTTTTCTGGCTGAAGATACGCCGCAGCATCTGGCTGACCTGGCGATTCGAATTGCACGCCTCGCGCCGAAGCCTCCCATCCTCTCGATCATGACCCCGGTCGGAGTTGGAACGGCTACCAGCGTAGAGAAGCGTCTGAAGGATGCCGGGTTGCAGGCGACGATCGTATCGCAACCGGTTTTTGTCACCCCCGGCTGCGCGGTAGAGGATTTCAACTGGCCCGACCGGATCATCCTGGGGACTTCTTCCAACGATGCGGTACTGGCGCTGAAACAGATTCTGCACCCCCTGGTGATGCGTGGCGTACCCGTGATCGTGACCAATCACGAAACCGCGGAACTGGTGCGGGAATCAGCCACCGCGTTTGTCGCCACCAAGATTTCTTTCATCAATGAACTCTCCAGATTGTGCGAGCACGTCAATGCAGACGCCGTCAGTCTCTCGCTGGCGCTCGGGCTCGACAAGAAAATCGCGCCGCGTTGCCTGCAGCCTGGAGCCGGGATGGGCGGATTGTTTGCCGAGTCGGATATGGAATCGCTGGCCGAACTGGCGCGCGCAAAGGGAGTCTCGCTTAAAGTGCTCACCGCAGCGCGGGAAGTGAACCACAGCCTGGCCGACCGCCTGGTGGAAAAAATCTCTACCATGGTCAAGTCAGTGCAGAACAAAGACGTCGGAATCCTTGGTCTGGCTTTCAAGCCCAATACCAACTCGGTTGCGGGATCATCTTCGATGCACCTGGCGAAAAGCCTGATCGCCAAGGGCGCGCGGGTTCGCGCCTACGACCCGGTGGCCATTCCGGAAGCGCGCATGGAACTGAATGGCACCGTCCATTATTGCGAGACCCCCTACGCCGCCGCTGAGGGCATGGACGCGCTGGTGGTGGGCACCGGCTGGCCCGAATTCCGGGGGCTGGATTTCGATCGTATCAAGCACCTGCTGAAACGCCCCGTCATCGTGGATACCAAGAACCTTCTCGACTCGGTGCGCCTGCGTGCCATGGGATTCGAATACGTGGGCGTCGGCCGTTCCTGAGCTGCTTCATAAGTTCAGCCCGCAGCTCTCTTCTTCCGTACCTGATTTCTTGCCTGACAGCGCTCTGACGGCTCTTCAAACCAGTTGCTATAATCGACAGGGTACGGTGGGAGTAGCTCAATCGGTAGAGCACCGGACTGTGGCTCCGGACGTTGCGGGTTCAATTCCCGTCTCCCACCCCATTTCCAAACGACGCAACAACTCTGCTGTCGGTTGACCCCTGCCTTCCCTTCTGACATTCGTCGGCACCAGTCGTTCTTGTTAGACTACGTCGCGGCCTTTAGCCCCTTCAGACGCACAGGAGCGCCTTGATGAACTCCAGATTCCCGCTGGTGGCGGAGTTAATTGCTGAATTCCTCGGAACCTTCGTGCTGATCCTGCTGGGGACGGGCGTCGTGGCCATGGTCGTATTGTTCCCGTCCAAGGTGCCGGGGGAAGTGATCCACGGCGGTTACACCAACATCACCCTGGGTTGGGGACTGGGGGTGACGATGGGAATCTATGTTGCCGGAAAGATTTCCGGGGCGCACCTGAATCCCGCGGTCACTCTGGCCCTGGCGATGTTCCGGGGATTCCCCTGGCGCAAAGTCGTACCGTATTCGATCGCGCAAATTGCCGGAGCCTTCGTGGCCGCAGCGCTGGTTTATCAGAATTATCTGCCGGCCTTCCATGCGGTGGACCCACAACTGGAGAGGACGGCAGGAATCTTCACGACGTTTCCAGCCTTCCCTGCCTTCCCGCAGGCCGGATTTCTGGACCAGGTAATCGGCACGGCTTTGTTGCTGCTGCTTATTTTCGCCATAACGGATGAATTTAATTTGCCCCCGGGAGCCAACCTTGTGCCACTGATGGTCGGACTGGTAGTGGTGGCGATTGGCATAAGCTTTGGGGGAATGCACGGATACGCGATCAACCCGGCACGCGACTTCGGCCCCCGCCTGTTCACCGTGGCTGCGGGGTTCCGCAACAACGGCCTAACCGATGGAAGCCGGGTATGGTGGGTGCCGGTTGTGGCGCCACTGGTGGGCGGAGTAGCCGGCGCCGCGTTATATGACTTCGGCATTCGCCGGTTCCTGCGTGGCTCGTCGTAGGACGCGGACGTCGGACCTCACAGATCGTCGGACCGTAGCACCTGGCGTCCCGCCGACTGTTGGGCGGCGTCTCGCCGCCTGCTTCGTAATCAATTTTTACTGGAGCGGCTCGACTTTTGCGGCGGGCGGGACGCCCGCCGGACAGCCGGCAGGATGCCGGCGCTACGTTTTAGGTCTGCGGTCCGACCTCCGTCTTCAGAATCCCGGCGCGAAAGTGTAGCCCAGAGATACGCCAAACCTGGTGGCATACGGAGAGCTGAACTCCACGTTATTGTGAATCACATACAGATGCGCCTCTGGTCGAACAAAGAAGTGGCCGTAAAAATAATAGCGAAGACCGCCGCCGACGTGCCCCATAAAGTGATTGCTGCTGACGAAATCAGTGCAACCGGTGACGCCGCAGTTCAGGGTCCCCTGGTAGAAGCGCAGGCTCTCCCAACCGATGCCGCCCATCACTTCCGCAACGGCATGCTTGCCCAGTCTCGGCGCGTAGATTCCGTTGAAGTCGTAAAAAAGCGGACGATATGGCTGGAAACCGGCGTAGAGGTTCTGACTGGCTCGCCAAGCAAGTTCGCCGCTCACTCCAAACCGTCGCTTCAGGAGTAGATCAGCGCTGAACGCCGGGTAGGCACCTCCGGTCGCGGACACCGGGGAGTGGTCCCCGGAGGCGCTGGACGCCGAGGGTGCAGTCAGAGTGCCCACGCCAAAGGCGGCGTCAAATTCCTGCGCATGACCTGCACTACACATCAGAAAAGGCAAAACCAGTACTACGACCAAACCTAACTTTCTCAAAATGACCCTCCATCACCAAAGCTGTATTGTGCTTTAGATGCAACAGTATCCCGTGGTGAAAAGCAAAATTTTGTAAAGCAAATACATCTAAGGTGCAGGAATGGAACCTGACCCGAGCATCGCAGTCTCCCAGGCTGGCGCCTGCTGCGACCTCAAAACAATGGTTTGCATCTATAATGCGGCACCTGGGATTGCAGGCAGCTTCTAAACCCTGTCTACTTCAACCTTTGTTTCCTATGAAAGCACCGAACCGAGGCGAATCGCCACGAAGGAAGGTCATCCCGGCAAGCTTTGTAATTCTGTGTCTGTCAATCCTCTTCCCCAGAGCGGGGGCGCAAACCAACAGCCCATATGCCGCTGCAGCTTCAGAGTCCAGCACTGGCGCTACCCGGATTAATTTACCCTCCGATCAAAGTCCGTTTAGTGGCAGTGTCGCTCAGGGCAAAGCCACGCCGGACGTGGTGCCGCTCAATTTCCAGGACGCGATCGAACTCGGCCTGAAGAACAATCTCGGAGTGTTGCTGCAGAGCTACAACACCATCGCCGCTCGGGGACAGAAGTGGAAAGAACTGAGCGCACTTCTGCCCAATGTAACGGCGGGTATAAGCGAAAATGTCGTGCAGGAAAACCTGGCGGCCCAGGGGTTGCGATTCCCGGGATTTCCCACCGTCGTAGGACCCTTTGGCTTCACCGATGCGCGGGTCTACCTGAGTCAAACCATCCTGAACCTGAAAGCCCTGAATCGCGAACGCGGGGCCCAGGAAGACGAGCGCGCGGCCCAGTACAGCTACAAGGATGCCCGCGACCTGGTGGTGCTGGCCACTGGCAACGCCTATCTTCAGGCTCTCGCCGACGCGGCCCGGCTGGAGACCGCGGAGGCGCAAGTTAAGAACGCGCAGGCACTGTATGACAAGGCGGTGGACCAGCAAAATGCCGGACTCAGCCCGGCGATTGACACGCTTCGCGCCCGGGTAGAATTGCAAACCCGGCAGCAACAATTGATCGCTTCGCGCAATGACTATGCCAAGCAGAAACTGGCGCTGGTGAGGGCCATCGGCTTGCCGGTAGGACAGGAAATAGCGCTCACCTCCAAAGCGCCCTACGATACCTTCGCCACCATCGGAATTGAGGAGAGCCTGCAGCGCGCGTATGCATCACGCTCCGACTACCTGGCGGCCGTGCAACAGGTCCGCGCCGCCGAGCATTATCGCAAGGGAGCTTCAGCGGAATACTTTCCCACTGTCGACGTGAACGCTGACTATGGTGACCTGGGAACTAATTTTGGGAATTCGCACGGCACGTTTACCGTGGCCGGCCGCCTGAGCATTCCTATCTTTCAGGGCGGGAAGGTTCACTCCGACGTTCTGCAAGCGGACGCGACGCTGCGCCAGAACCGCGCACAACTGGAGAACCTGCGCGGCCAGATTGAATATGAGGTGCGCACTGCCATGTTGGACCTGGTGGCTGCCGATGAGCAGGTGCAGGTCGCGCGCAGTTCCGTCGACCTGGCGGAACAGACGCTGACTCAGGCACACGACCGGTTTTCCGCGGGGGTCACCGATAATCTGGAAGTAATCCAGGCACAGGAGTCTGTGGCATCGGCCCATGAAAGCTATATCTCAAGCCTTTACGCGCACAACTTGGCCAAGATCGAACTGGTAAGGGCCATGGGGTATGCGGAACAGGGCGTAATGCAATATCTGAAGGGCAAGTAATATGGAATCAAGCACAGAGACTACGCCAAGAGAGACTGCTGAAGTCGAATCCCGAGCCCTCCCTCCCTTACCCGCTTCGGAGAAAGATCTCCGCTGGAAACAAGCCTCACGCAATCCCCGCTTTCGCCTGGCCCTGATTGTGGGCGGCATCGTGTTACTGGTGGCGGGCTTTTTTCTGTGGCGCTATCTGGGCAGTTACGAGTCCACCGATGATGCTCAGATCGATGGCCACCTGAACGCAATCAGCGCGCGTGTATCCGGCCACGTGAGCAAGTTGCTGGTCAACGACAACCAGTTTGTGGAGGCCGGAACGCCGCTGGTAGAAATCGATCCCAAGGACTATGAGATTGCAGTGGCTAGCGCCAGGGCTGCCTATCAGGACGCCATGGCGACCGCAGAGTCCATGCAGGTGAACGTGCCCATCACCACCGTGAACACAGGCAGTCAGCTCTCCTCCGCTCAGGCACAGTTGGAAGAGATGCGGGCGGGAGTTTCGGTGTCGCGCCAGCAACTCGAGGCCGCGCGGGCACAACTGGAGCAGTCGATCGCGAATGACATCAAAGCGCAAAACGATGTGGGACGATACAAACAGCTGGTGGACAAGCAGGAAATTTCGCACCAACAGTACGACCAGGCCGTAGCAGCCGCCCGATCAAGCGCCGCCGGCGTGGCCGCAGCCCGAGCGTCAGTCGCGGCAGCCGAGCAACAGGTGGTTCAGGCCCAAGCCAAACGCGAACAGATGGATGCCAATCTGCGAGCCGCGCAAACCGCGCCCCAGCAGAATGCGCAAATGCGCTCACGCGCGCAAGCGGCGGTTGCTCAGGCCCAGCAAAAGAAGGCGGAGTTGGACCAGGCCATCCTGAACCTGCAATACACCCGGCTGGTTGCTCCGGTGAACGGTATCGTAAGCAATCGCACGGTGGAAGTTGGCCAGAACGTTCAGGTGGGTCAGGAGCTGATGAAGATCATCAATCTGGATGACATCTGGGTTACAGCGAACTTCAAGGAGAGTCAGCTCCGGCTGATGCGGCCGGGCCAGCGAGCGACGATCTCGGTGGATGCTTACGGTAAGAAATACAACGGCCACGTGGAGAGCGTCGCCGGCGCCAGCGGTGCGCTGTTCAGCCTGCTTCCTCCGGAAAACGCGACCGGCAATTATGTGAAAGTAGTGCAGCGCATTCCGGTGAAAATCACGTTTGATCCGGGAGAAACCAAAGAGCATATTCTGCGGCCGGGAATGTCGGTTGAACCCAAGGTCTGGATCAGATGAGTTTGGTCAGATGAGCTCGGCTGCACTCACAGCGGACGGCGCTGCCCTGCCGCGTCCTGCGGTCAATCCCTGGATCATCGCGATGGCGGTCACGCTGGCCACCTTCATGGAGGTGCTGGACACCAGCATCGCCAACGTGTCCCTGCCGCACATCGCGGGCAGCCTCTCCGCCGGCACCGACGAGAGCACATGGGTGCTGACTTCCTACCTGGTTTCCAACGCCGTCGTGCTGCCGCTTAGCGGATGGATCTCTTCCATCATCGGACGCAAGCGTTTCTACATGAGCTGTGTGGCCATCTTCACGGTCAGCTCACTGTTGTGCGGACTGGCGCCAAATCTGGGGATGCTGATTTTCTTTCGCATTCTGCAGGGCGCCGGGGGCGGCGGCTTGCAGCCTAGCGAGCAGGCCATTCTGGCCGACACTTTTCCTCCCGCCAAGCGCGGTATGGCCTTCGCCGTCTACGGCCTCGCGGTGGTGCTGGCGCCGGCCATCGGCCCCACTCTGGGCGGCTGGATTACCGACAATTTCACCTGGCGCTGGATTTTCCTGCTGAATATTCCCGTCGGCATTCTTTCGCTGCTGTTGACCTCGCGTCTCATCCAGGACCCGCCCTACATGAAGCGCAAGAAGCTTTCGGAAACAAAAATCGATTACATTGGCCTGGGATTGGTGACTCTTGGCTTGGGCACCCTGCAGATCATCTTGGACAAGGGCCAGCGCGAGGACTGGTTCGAATCGCATTTCATCGTCGTACTCACGGTTATCTGCGTTTCCGCGTTGCTGTTCCTGATCTACTGGGAATGGACGCGCGAAGACCCGGTAATCGACCTGCACCTGTTTACCAACCGGACGTTCGCCGCAGCCAATCTGCTGATGTTCATGCTGGGCTTTGCCCTGCTCGGCAGTACAGTTCTACTCCCCCTGTATATGCAGACCCTGCTGGGCTACACCGCCGAACAGTCCGGGCTGGCACTTTTACCGGGCGGCTTCAGCCTGATGCTGCTGATGCCGCTGGTGGGCTTCATGCTCTCCCGGTTCGACCCCCGCAAGATGATGACGTATGGACTGGTGGTCCTTTCCTTCTCCCTGTTTCACATGACCAACTTCACCTTGGGAGTCGACTTCAAGACAGTCGTCTACGCCCGGATGCTCCAGACCATGGGACTGGCGTTCCTGTTCGTTCCCATAAACACCGCGGCGTATGCCTTCCTGCCGAAAGAAAAGAACAACGCCGCCTCGGGGCTGATGAACCTGGCCCGAAACATCGGCGGAAGCGTAGGCATCTCGATCGTCACCACCATGCTAGACCGGAGGCAGCAATATCACCTGAACCGGATGTCGAGCCATCTTTCGCCCTCGAGTCCCCAGGTCCAAACCATGCTTCAGGGCACGGCACGGGCCCTGGAAACACGGGGTTTTTCCGCGACAGAGGCCATGCACAAAGCCTACGCGCTGTTGCAAGCCAATGTGTTCCGCCAGGCCAGCATGCTGGCTTACATTGACAACTTCTGGTTATTGGGAGTAGCTATTCTGGTGATGGTTCCTATGGTTTTCCTGATGAAACGGCCACGCAGCGGCGGTCCAATTGCCGTGCATTAGGCTTAGATTCGTGAGGTTGTGCTGTCGTGGAGCCGTGACGATTGCCCGGCAAGAGCCGTCGGAAAGAAAGGACGCACTGTGTTTCGAGTCATTACCGTCGAACGCGAATTCGGAAGCGGAGCCGCCGACATCGCCCGGGAAATTGCCAGCCGCCTGGGCTGGAAACTGTGGGACCAGGCACTGACCGACGAGATCGCCAAGGTCGCCAATGTGGACCGCTCTGCTGTCATGTACTGCGACGAACGCTTGGACAGTACATTTCATCGCCTGGCCAAAACCTTTTGGCGGGGCAGCTACGAACGCAGCATGCCCTTGAAGGGCACTGAACCTTTCGACGCGGACCGCTTCGTATCCATCGGCCAGGAAGTGATGACCCGGGCGGCCGCAGCCGGAAAATGCGTAATCGTTGGGCGTGGTGCGCCCTATTTCCTGCGCGAACAGTGTGATGCCTTCCATGTCTTCCTCTACGCCCCGCGAGCTGAAAAGTTACGCCGGCTGCGCATGATGGGGCACAGCGACAACGAAGCCGAAGAATTGGTGGATACGGTAGACCGCGATCGCATCGAATTCGTGAAGCACTACTTCGGCGCCGACTGGCCGACTCGCTGTCTGTACCACATGATGATCAACACCGTCGTCGGCGATGAAAACGTGATTGAGACTATCCTCGAAACCATGCGCCGGCTGGAACGGAAGCCGGTCGCCGTCTGACCCTGCCCGCAGCCCGCCATGGACAAGCACGTCCCTTTGGTAACAAGGGATTGCACCTTTTTTGTTGCACTTTTAACACTGCTGAAACATCTTCCGATTAGTATTGTGGGCGGAAACCGGTCCGCGGAGGCGTCGGAGATGGGGGCAGCACGGAATCCACGACATGCACTTCCCCTGCAGGTGGCGGCCGTCTGCTACCGGCGGCAAGGCGAATCGGTAGAGTTCCTGCTGGTCAACACCAACGGCGGAAACAAGTGGACGTTCCCCAAGGGGGACCCCGAACTCTCTCTCTCCCACGGCAAGGCAGCAGAACGCGAAGCCTGGGAGGAAGCCGGGGTCAGTGGCAGCATCGAGCCTCGCCACTTCTGCCTTTACCTTCATTCCAAGGGAGTTTTCTGGAAGCCCCCGGGAGTGCGTGAGTTTGTGATTAAAGCGTTTCTGCTTGAAGTAATGCGGCAAGACGATGCTCCTGAGATGGCCCGCAATCCCACCTGGTTCAACCCCGATGAGGCCAAGAAGATCCTGGCCAAGGGCCGTGAGGTGAAATACGCGCGTGAGCTGCAAGCTGTGGTCGATCGTGCGCTGGAGAAGATCAGCGTCGCCCAGGCAACGTCAGCTCGTTAGCAGCCTCTTGTCATGCTGAACCGTTAGCTCTCTTTCCGATTTTTCGGCGGCTGGTTGGAAAAGGGTAGAATCCTGTCGCATGCTTGCGGTCGATCCCCAAATTACTGCCAGTGAACTGCTTCGCGTATTCCATCATGACGAGCCGTACCTCTTCTTAGGAGCTGCTTTCACAACGGTCGCCATTCTGGCGGCTGCATTTTCCGTTCTGCGGCGCAAGGTGGATTCTGTGGCGATCTATTTCGCTCTGTTCGCGTTCCTGTACGGGCAGAGGCTATGGATGCAATCCGGAACCCTTGACGTTCTGGTTCCGCATTCCGACCTCTTCGAACGGCTGCGCTCCGGCATCGACTTCCTGGTTCCCATCCCGGCATTTCTATTCTTCGATGCAGCCGGACTTCTCCATCGTCGCGGGAAGATCGTTGGCTACGTCCTCGGAATCTTCCTTGGCTCGCTAGCCCTTGCGACCTTCGTTTTCGGGCCGTCGCCTTGGTATCACCAGATCAATAACGTCGTGGTGATTGCTGCACTGCTTTTTCTGGTTGTCCAGTCTCTGCTGAATCGAGATCGCAACCCGGACTTTGTCGTGTTCCGTCGTGGCTTGCTCGTTTTCGTAGCGTTCGCCCTGTGGGACAACGTGGCCGGAGCATTCCACTTGCACTCCAAGGTCGAGCCCTTCGGCTTCGCCGCATTTCTGGCCACTCTGGGCTACATTGGAGCGCGCCAGACTGTGCAACGGGACCATCAACTCAATGCGATTCAAAAGGAACTGGATGTGGCTCGCCGCATTCAATTGTCCATTTTGCCAGGGGAGTTTCCCCCTTCCGAGAATTTCCGGGTCGCGGCCCGCTACGTTCCCATGACGTCGGTTGCCGGAGACTTCTACGATTTCGTCGTGGCGGACGACAAGCGGGCCGGGCTTCTGATTGCGGACGTCTCCGGCCACGGAGTTCCTGCGGCACTGATCGCCTCGATGGTCAAACTCGCGGCCACCTCACAACGCGCCCAGGCGAGTGATCCTTCCGGTTTCCTGTTGGGCATGAATCGTGCGCTGCTGGGCAACACGCAGAATCAATTCGTCACTGCGGCTTACGTTCACCTTGATTCAGAATCCCATGAGCTGCGCTACTCTGCGGCAGGGCATCCGCCGATGCTCCTGCTGCGGCAGGGAAGCGTGCGGAAGGTAGAGGAAAACGGCCTGATGCTGGCGGCTTTTGACTTCGCAAAATACTCCAATGCCACACACCGCCTGGAGCCGGGCGATCGATTGCTGCTCTATACCGACGGGGTAGTCGAAGCGGCCGATGCTTCAGGGAGATTCTTTGGGCAGGATTCTTTGTCGGATCTTTTACGCCAGACGTCTGAGCTCCTGCCGTCGGAGGTTGCAGACCGTATCATCACTTCGGTTGGACAGTGGTCGGTGTCCCAGGATGACGATCTGACTGTGCTGGTTTGCGATTACGTGGGAACCGAGCGACAGCCCTTGGCAGGCTGAGCGGAGTCTGTATGGTCGCTTGCGACAGTATCGCACCCGAATTCGGAACGAGGACATCGGAGGTCATAGCTAAGACGTAGCGCCGGCATCCCTTCCCTTCGCTCAGGGCGGGCCTGCTGGCTGTCCGGCGAGCGTGCCGCTCGCCGCCATGAAGCCGAGTCCTCTAGGTGAATCCGAAGCCACAAGAAGCGGGCGGCGGGACGCCGGCACTACTCTCTTTGGTCCGAAGTCTGACGCCCGAGGTCCGGTTCCTACTCTGTTCAGGGGTGTGGGTTCTTCATCAAATCGCCCTTCTCATGAGACGATTGAATCCGTGATCCAACTATCCTCAGCCGGCAAACGCTATGGCCACAAGCTCCTGTTCGAAGGCGCGGACTGGATGATTACGCCTCGCGACCGGGTCGGACTGGTGGGTGCGAACGGCACCGGCAAATCCACGCTGTTAAAGATACTGGATGGGTCCGAGAGCCTCGATTATGGCTCGATCAGCCGGGCCAAGGGCATCAGCGCCGGTTATCTGCCGCAGGACGGGCTGGCACTCTCCGGACGCACCGTCTTCGCCGAGTGCATGTCGGTGTTTTCCAAATTGCGGGCCATGGAACAGGAGATGGAAGAGTTGACCGGGCGCATGTCCGAACTCGACCATGCATCTCAGGAGTATGCGCAAGTCGCGGAGCGCTACCAGCGCCTTGAACACGAATTTACCAGCCGCGACGGATATGCCATCGAGGCGCAAGTCGGCGCCGTTCTTTCGGGGTTGGGTTTTCGAAAGGAAGACTGGACCCGCCAGACCGAAGAATTTTCCGGCGGCTGGCAGATGCGTATCTCGCTGGTCAAGCTGCTGCTGCAACAGCCCAACTTATTGTTGCTCGATGAACCCACCAATCATCTTGATCTCGAAGCCCGCAACTGGCTGGAGGAATATCTCAACAATTACCCCTACGCGTTTGTGCTGATCTCGCACGACCGTTATTTTCTCGACGTGACCATCAACAAGATCGTCGAAATCTGGAACAAGCACGTTCACCTTTACCACGGCAACTACGAAAAATATCTGGACGCGAAGACACAGCGACTGGAGCAACTCGAAGCGGCCTACCGCAACCAGCGGGAGCGCATCGAGCAACTGGAAGTGTTCATCAACCGCTTCCGCTACCAGGCGACCAAAGCCAAGCAGGTGCAGAGCAGAATCAAGGAACTGGAAAAGATCGAGCGGATCGAGCTCCCCGAGGAAGAAAAGACGATTCACTTTTCCTTCCCGCAACCCAAGCCGGGCGGCAGAATTGTGGCGGAGTTTGTCGATGTAGCGAAATCGTATGGAGAGAAAGAGGTGTTTCGCGGCGTCAATTTCATGATCGAACGCGGCGACCGCATTGCCCTGGTCGGCGTGAACGGCGCCGGGAAATCTACTCTCATCAAACTGCTGGCGGAAACCGAGCCTTTGACCCATGGTGAGTACAAGTTGGGTCACAACGTTCAGCCCGACTATTTCGCGCAAGACCAGTACAAGGAACTCGATCCGGATGCGCGCATTCTCGACGATCTCGGCGACATTTCTCCGCGTTCCACCCAGACCGAGCTGCGCAGTCTGCTGGGCTGCTTTCTGTTCTCGGCCGATGACGTATTCAAGCGCATCGGCGTGCTCTCCGGTGGCGAGCGCAATCGCTATGCCCTGCTGCGCATGCTGCTGCACCCGGCAAATTTCCTGCTGCTCGGACGAACCCACCAACCATCTCGACATGCGCGCCAAAGACGTCCTGCTGAAGGCCCTGAGCGACTACACCGGCACCGTGGTCTTCGTTTCCCACGACCGCTATTTCATCGACAAGCTGGCCACTCGGGTATTCGAAATAGGCGATGGGAGGGTTGAGGTGTATCCCGGCAACTACGAGGACTATCGCTGGCGGAAGGAAGGTGGGGCTGCCGATCTGCAAAAGGCGGTCGCTTCGGCGTCGCACGCGCAGCCAACGAATGGCAATGCTCCCCAGACACCCTCCGACGAGTCCGCTGGCAAGCGCCTGAATCCCATCAAACGCAAGCAGATGGAAGACCGTGTCCACGAACTCGAGTCCGAGATCAATCGCCTGGAAGATACCATCGCGGAGTGCGAGGCAGCTTTGCAGACCTTCGTCAGTGTTGAGGAAACCCAGCGTGTCACCCAGGAGTTAGGGACCAGACGAACTGAGTTACAGGGCCGGATGGCGGAGTGGGAAAAGCTGGGTCAGGCATTGCAGGCTTAACAGGGTCCGCAGCGGATGAAGCCACCATTGAAAATAGAGCCTTTAATGCTCTGAAGCGCTGCTCCACCCAAGCAGAGGTTCCTCGCGGCACTGGTTACCCTGATACCTTCGACACCCGGACAGGTTCTTCCGTAACCTGCTTTGCGGTGCGCTCCCGTGCGATAGTCACATTAGAAACTGTCTATCTAATATTTCAGACACTCGCCGCATGCGGCAGGGCTACGTCGCGCGGACAATTTAAGGAGCACCGGAACCGATGCTGCAACCATCAGATTCTCAAAAATCGCAGTTTTCGAATCAACCCAGCCAACCGAGGGCGGTCGCCATCCCGGTCGAGCAAGCCACTATCGGACGCTCGCTGGTGGTGAAGGGTGAAATCAGCGGCTCCGAGTCGCTCTACATCGACGGCAAGGTCGAAGGAACGGTAACTCTTTCCGACAGCCGCGTCACCATCGGCCGCAACGGCAGCGTTGCCGCCAACATCAGTGCCCGCGAAGTTGTGATCCTGGGCAAGGTGCAGGGCAACATCCAATGCACGGATCGCCTGGACATCCGCAGCGAAGGCGCGCTCACGGGCGATGTGGTCACCCAGCGCATCAGCGTTGAGGATGGAGCGATTCTGAAAGGCAGCGTGCAGGTGCGCGCCGTCGAGCACAAGAACGAGAAGTCTCAGTTGCAGGCGCAGTCCAAGCCGGCACAGGCTGAGGCGCCGAAGCCCGCCGCCACCGAGCAGCCCAAAGCGGCGGCTGCGGTCGCTGGCGTCTAATTCGCTTCAGAGATCAACCGGGGCACGCATCGCGCGTGCCCTTATTTCTTGTCGCCCGGATTGTCTTTCGGTTTCAAATCAAGCGCCGCCGAATTCATGCAGTAACGCAGGCCGGTCGGTGCAGGGCCGTCTTCAAAAACATGCCCCAGGTGAGCGTTGCAGCTCGAGCACCGGGCCTCGGTGCGAACCATGCCGTAGCTCTGATCGGTATGGTTGACCACCGCGGCCTCGTCCACCGGTTGCCAGAAGCTCGGCCATCCTGTGCCCGACTCAAACTTGGTCTCTGAACTGAACAGCGGTTGCCCGCAGCAGACGCAGGCATAAGTGCCTGCATCCTTCGTCTTCCAATACTTTCCGGTAAACGCCGGCTCGGTTCCCGCCTTGCGGGTCACGTGGTACTGCTCTGGTGACAATTGCTTTTGCCACTCTGCTTCCGGTTTGCTGATTTTTTCTGCCATCACATTCTCCGAAGTGTTCAGGTTATTGGATGCGCGGGCGCTCAAATAGTCGCGCCAGGTGAGCCGCAGATCAAGAACCCCGGCGAGTTCCATCCTGGCCGACTCCACTGGAGCGGGGAACGACGCAATCCGCGACGGTAGACAACCGTGATGCTGGTTTATACACTTCTAGTGCTGCGTTTCTGGCGCCTGCTATGCGACTCATCACCTTTGAAGATCCGGTGCGGCAGTCTCGCATCGGTGCGCTAACCGCCGACGGGCGTGTCGTCGATCTGCACTCTGCCTGCGCCTTGTACCTGCGCGATGTCGAGAACGAGAGCGCCTTCGAGCGCCTGGCCGACGCCCTGGTCCCGCCCAACATGCGCGACCTTTTCAGCGGCGGCGACACCAGCCTGGAAGCCGCGCGCAAGGCGTTTGATTATGTGTTGCAGAACGATGCCGTTGCTGGACCGCGCGGTGAACCCATCTTCTACTCGACCGACGAAGTCATGCTCAAGGCGCCGATCATCCCGCGGAAGTTTTTTCACACCGCGGGCAATTTTCGTGAGCACCATGAGGAAGCCACCAAGGCCGGATTCTCGCATCCGGTCATGCCCTGGATCGTCTTTTTCCAAAACGTGGACGCCATCATCGGCCACGACGAACCCGTGATCTATCCTGAGCACCTAACCCAGGAACTGGATTACGAACTGGAACTTGCCGTGGTTCTGAAAAAAAGCGGCAAGCACTTTACTCCGGAAGAGGCTGCCGACTACGTTGGAGGCTACGTCATCTTCAACGACATTACAGCCCGCGACATTCAACGCCGGGAGATGAAGTCGGGAGTATTCAGTTTCTGCAAGGGGATCGATACGTTCTGTCCACTGGGGCCATGGATCGTGACCGCCGACGAGATTCCAGACGCGCATAACCTGGCCATGGAGCTGCGAGTGAACGGCGAATCCCGGCAGCGTTCGCATTCCAGCAAAATGTCGGTGAAGATTCCGGAGATTCTCTCCCACTACTCTCCCATGGGCTACAGCGCGGGCGACGTGGTTTCCACCGGCACAGTCTCCGGTGTCGCCGCTTTCAGCGGTGATCCCAAAGCGTGGTATCTGAAGAGTTGGCGACGTGATGGAATGCGAGATCGAAAAAATCGGAATCTTGCGCAATCGGGTAATTTCGTGGGAGGAAGCCTACGGGCACAAGCCCGTGATAATGGCAACGCAGGAAGTTCTGAAGTAGGCGGGCTTCTAACCACGGAGCCACCGAGTCACCGACGAGAAGAACAGCTCTTTGAATTGCCTTCTCCGTGTCTCTGTGCCTCTGTGGTGAACACGGTTCTTTCGGTTCCACGATGAACACAAATTCCAAAGTCTGGGTCAGCGAGCTCAACGCACGGCCCGAAATTCGCTCCGCCTTTCCTCTTACCAAGGTCCGCTTCTATGACACCACCTTGCGTGACGGAGAGCAGACCGTCGGTGTCGTGCTTTCGCCACAGCAGAAACTGGAAATCGCACGCAAACTGGACGAACTCGGTATCAGCCGGATTGAAGCCGGTTTCCCGAAGGTCTCTCCCGAAGATGCGGAAGCGATCCAGTTGATGCAGAAGGCGAATTTGAAAGCCGAACTCTGGGGCTTCTCGCGCGCGGTCCGGGGGGACGTCGAAGAACTGGTCCGCTTGGGCCTGCGCGCGTCGGTGATCGAATCGCCGACCAGCGATATCAAGCTGAAGGCCTATGGCATCTCGCGCGAGGAAGTGCTCAAACGGATCGTGGAAGCAGTCAGCTTCGCCAAGCAAAAAGGGATCACAGTCGCATACTTCGCAGTGGACGGGACACGCACGGATCTCGACTTCCTGAAAAGGGTCTATCTGGCTGCCCTTGAAGCCGGCGCCAGTGAGATTGTGGTCGTCGATACCATCGGAGCCTGTGGACCCGAGGCGGTGGAACTTCTGGTTCGTGAAGTCTGCCAGTGGGTGGGCCCAGGCGTTCCAGTTCACTACCATGGGCACAACGATTTCGGCATGGCCACAGCTTGTGCCGTGGCCGCCGTGCGTGCCGGGGCGTCGTGGATTCAAGGCACGATCAACGGAATGGGCGAACGTGCCGGCAATGCCGATATTGGGGAAATCGCGCTTGCACTGCGCTGCCTCTACGACGTGCAGGTCGCTCTGGATTTGACCAAGGTGCGCGAAGTTTCAGAAGTCGTCAGCAGAGCTTCGGGTTACACACTTGAAGCCTGGAAACCGCTGGTCGGGGAAAATCTTTTCATGCGCGAAAGCGGCGCGGTAGCAAGCCAATTTCACATTCCCGAGGCCATCGAGCCGTATTCCTCGGAACTGGTCAATGCAAAGCGCACCATCGTCCTCGGGAAGAAGAGCGGACTGGACAGCATTGATCTGAAATGCAAGGAATTGGGAATCGTGATTGCCACAGAATTGCGCGCGCCCATTCTTGCCGCCGTGAAGAAGCGAGCCATAGCGAAGCGCGGACTACTCACCGATGAAGAGTTTCGTGAGATTGTGGCGGCACAGAGCGTGATTACGAGTCCCGCAGGAAAGAACTAACGGGCGAGCCTAGCGTTTGAAATGCGGCAGTACTGCGTCGCCAAATAACTTCGCCTGCCCGGTACGATCGTCCCCCCAGATTTCCAGCATAATATGGGTGCAGCCCGCGTCGCGGTATTCTCCAATGCGCTGAATGCATTCTTCCGGAGTGCCCGCAATAGCGCAAGCTTTTCGGAGGATGTCATCCGTCACTGCCCTGGCTGCGGCTTTTCTTCCACCTTTTTCCATGGCGTCGGCGATCGGCCGGAGTTCGTCGAAGGTCAGCCCCGCACATTCCAGCAGAGCATCGGCCGACCCCTTGATGTTTTGGACTTTGTTGGCAAGATACATGGCCGCCTGCTCGCGAGCGCCCTCTTTGCCCTGGGCTGAGCCGCGCCCGATGCTGCCGACGATAACCGAGCCGAGTACCAGCCCCGACGGATCCTTCCCAGCCTTACGCGCGCCCTCTTCCATGTTCTTGCGGGAGTAGCGCACGAACGCCGGAGTCGTGATGCTGGCGGTCAGCAACCCGTCACCAACCACCCCGGACATTCTCTGCAGCACCGGCCCCGTAGCAGCCACGTATATCGGAGGGATGCCGCGGGGTGTGTGCGCGTCCGGCTTCAGGGAAGGCACATTGGCCTGAAACACTTTGCCTTCGTACTGAAATGCATCTCCCTTGAGTACGCCTTTGACGACCTCAATGCTTTCGCGCATCACCGTCGCTGGACCAATTTTCTCGCCCTCACCTTCACCGATCTCTTTCATGAAAATCTTGGAGGCCCCAAGGCCCAGCAGGAACCGATCTCCGGCGAGGTCCTGCATAACCCGCGCCTCCATCGCAATCTGCACCGGATGGCGTGTATAAGGAGAGATAATTCCCCAGCCCAATTGAATACGCCGGGTCTGGGCGGCGATCACCGCCAGCACTGCAGTTGAAGAGCGCGCCTCGAAAGAATGCTTGCGCCACCAGGGATACGCTTCCGCAATCCAGAATGTGTCGAAGCCAGCCTGCTCGCAGGCCTTGGCCATGGCGACGGTTTCCTGCACCGGTTCCATGCTGAGTTGCAGCACACCTATGTTGAATGGAATGCTCATGAGCTTGTGATCGGTTCCCGGCGTTCAGCTATGCTTTTCAAGACCCAGTTCTAAGATTCTGGTTCTCAGTTCTCAGCCCGGATCCTTCCATGAATGTTCCAGTCCTTTAATTAATTTCCACATGGCGTTGTTTAGGGGAGTAGGAACTCCGAACTTCTCGCCCCACTTCACGATCGCGCCGTTCATGAAGTCAACTTCAGTTTGCCGCCTGGCCATCACATCCTGCAGCATGCTTGCCCGGTGTTTTCCAGGAGCGTTGGCACCTTTTTGCACCAGCTGCCGGGGATCGCCATGCAGGGCGATGCCCAGTTTCTTAGCCACCGCTTCACCTTCGGCAATCAGGTCGTTAAACAGCTGTCCGGTGGGCTCAAAGCGGGTCGCTGCGCCGTGATGCAGCAGAGTCAGCGCACCGACCGGATTAGTGGAGGCGTTAAAAATCAGCTTGGTCCACTGAGCTCCGCGCGCATCCTGGAGCGCGATCGTGTTCATGCCGGAGCGAGTCATCAGTCCGGCCAACTCTTCGACCTTGCTCATGGAAGTGTTCGTAGGCTCGAACGGACCAACCCACGTGTCACCCTTGATGTCATAACCGATGTGTCCGGGTGCTATGGCGTGCCCGGCCGGAAACGTGGTACCGCGGATCACGTACTTCACATGTTCAGCGATGATTTCTTCATTGCCCACTCCGTTCTGCACTGAACACACTGCACTGTCACCGTCGAAGATGTGTGACACCTGCGCGATAGCATTGCGAGTGTGGATCGCCTTGGTGGCGACGATTCCGTACTCACAGCGTGGGAGGGTCGCAGCATCACTAGTCGCATTCAGGCGGGCTGTGAAATCCGCAGCACCCGAGAGCCGCAGCCCAGACTTCTGGATTGCGTCCGTGTGTTCCTTCCACAGGTCATAGGCCCAGACCTCGACCTCGCCTGCCCTCGCCAGATGAGCGGCGAACAGGCTGCCCACGGCCCCGCAGCCGACTACACAAACCTTCATTTTGCGAGTGTCCTTGGGGATGAAGTCGCGCTCCGGGATTCCCTTCCCGTAAAAAACTTCCACGGGACGTCGGCCAGACACTCGCCCTGGGTTTTGCCGATGCGGTACGTGTCCTGGGTGTAGAGACAGACCTTGCCGTCGAGGTCCACCACCTGGGGATGAAGGGAGAAGATCATGTTCTCCTCGAGTAGCGCTTCGCTCTTCGCTCCGATCGCTGGGTATTCGAGCATGGTCGCGCCGATACTGTGGCCGGAAAGATGTCCGAGAGCAAAACCGTGCTTGGCGAACGACTGCGAAACTGCGCGATGCACATTGCTGGCAACCTCGCCTTCGCGCATAAGTTTTCTCGCCTCTTCCAACGCGTCGGGATATGCGTCCGCCATCGCCTGCGTACGCGAGCTCAACTTTCCTCGAATCAGCGGCCGGGAAAACTCCACCCAGTAGCCGCCCACCCCGGTGATCTCCAGCGAATACAGCAGGAGATCGTCGTCCGCAACCACGCGGTGGCCGGGCACCCTGAAGGACGCTTCCGCTTCACCGTGCGAACCGGACAGCAGAATATTCATCATGCGCGGGCCGGCCCCGCGTGCAAAGAATCGCTCTACCGCCGGCGCCATGATCTCGGCCTCAGTCTTGCCCGGCTCGTAGGCGGCCACCAGCGCCCAGAAGCCATCCACAATGATGTCCATGGCATCGCGCACTTCGGCCAGCTCCTCCTCGCTCTTGACCGCCCGCGCCATATCAAACTCGCGATCGAAGGGCACCAGTTCGAACGAACTTCTGGCCAGCTCGAGGTAATCGCGCACGGCCATGATGAAATCCATACCGTAAACGCCAACCCGTTTCCATCCACGCTCCTGACCGCGCTCTCGAATCCAGTGTCCCGGAACCTCTGGCCAGACGTGGTCTTTCACCCAGGGCCGGGCCTTATCGCCGATCCAGCGCGCTTCTCGCGGAAACACTAAGGTCGGCTCACCCACCAGCGGCAGCACCACGTAAACATAGCGGTGCACGATCTCGAAACCAGAGACGTAGAAGGTTGCGCCTTCGAAGCCGGCATACTGATTGCCGCAGACGATTAGCGCGTCCAGCCCCTCCCGTTCCATGCGGGTGCGGATATTTTTGTAGCGGCGGTCGATTTCTTTTTGGCTCGGCAATCGCTATCCCTCACCCTTGATGTTTGTACGCGCTGGCGGCCGGCTCGGCACCTGACGCTACGACTGCACCCCGCACAACTCGGCCGCCGTCAGCGCATATATCTTCGTGATATCGACCAATGTCTTGATTTTGACTTTTTCACCTTCACCATCGCGCGGACCGCTCGAGGGCCCGTAATTCACAGTGTCAACGCCGTAGCGGCTGAGCACACTCGCATCCGAGCACCAGCACACGACCTCCCGGTCCGGCGGCTTGCCCATGATCCGTTCGTGATTGGTGTCGATGGCCTTGATCATCTCGTGGTCTTCACGGATACGCGCACCCGGCACGGAGACGTACGTCTCGAATTCCAGTCCCCAATCCGAATGTTGTTTTTTCAAATCGAAGAACACTCGCTGGATGTCGCGGCGGGCGTCGTTCATCGGGATGCTGGGCGGAACCCGCACATCCAGAAACAAGTCGGTTTTTTCCGGTGTACGGCTGGCGCGCCAGGCATGGCCGCCGCGAATACCACCGAGGTTCACGATGGCTTTCTTTCCGCCGTATGAAGCCTTCTTCTCCCACACGCCAATCCATCTCAGGATTTCGCTCATCAACTCGTGCATGCGGCGAATGGAGTTCATCTCCTCTCGCCCCTCACAGAACGCAGTATGCACGTAGATGCCAGTGCATGAAATCCTCACCCACAGGGAGCCGAAGTGCTCGAGCACCACGTGCATGTCCGTGGGCTCGCCCAGGATGCACATATCGGGCAACACGCCATGGTTTACCAGGTAGTGCGAGCCCACGCCGTAGCCGCGATATTCTTTGCCTTTGAATTCACCCCACTGCGTCTTTTCGATCTCACCCGCGACCGCGGCGATGATTACATCGCCCTGCAACTTGACCCCGGCCCGCTGCAACGCCTTGACCGCGTGGGTGTAGCAGACCAGTGCGCCCTTCATGTTGTAGATGCCAAGGCCATAGACGAATCCGTTCTTGACCACCGCCTGCGGCTTGTAGCCGATCCCCGTCAGGAAATCTTCCCGGCCGGTGTTGGAGGTATCCATGTGGCCGTTGAACATCAGATTCTTGCCGCCTCCGCTTCCACTCCAGCGGCCAACCACGTTGGCGCGACCCTCCTCCACTTCCTGCCATGCAACATTTAGGCCAATCTGCTGCAGCACGTTCTGCATGTAATGCGCCATCTGCAATTCCTCGCCCGTAGGGCTCGGAATATTGATGACGTCGCAGCACATCGCCACGATCTCTTCTTCTTTGACCTCAGAGACGATCTTCGCGACCAGCTTCTCGTCCAGGCCATCGATCGCTTTCTTTGCCGGCTTCAATTGGGTTCGCGCCTCCACTTTTCGCGGGCGAGGGCGCCCGCGCCACATTTACTGCTTCAGACGAAAATCATCGGGATACGAGCACAGCTTTTCATTGCCGGTTTCGGTAATCAAAAAATTATCTTCCAGGCGCAGACCGCCTCCGCCGGGCCAGTAAATGCCGGGCTCGATCGCCAGCACCATGTTCTTTCTGATGGTGCCGCTTCCTGCCTGATGCGCGTAAGGAAACTCATGGGCCCGCGCCCCCACCCCGTGACATATGGCATGAGACGGTTGGCCGGGATATCCACCTTCGGAAATGCGGGCGCGGATCAGCCGATCGAGATCGGGAAAGCTGGCGCCATCGCGTGCGTGATTTACTGCTTCCTGAAAAACCTTCAGCAGCAAATCCAGCAGCTTGTGATACTCCGGCGTCAAATCGCCGGGGCATGCGTTCTTGGTCAGGTCTGTCCAGTATCCGTCTACGCATACCCAGATCTCAAAGAGGGTCGGTTCGTTTTTCTGGATCGGACGGTCACCGGTGGCGGTAAATGTTGCGATGCCCTTTCCCGACCACACCAGGGTGAAGGCACGCGCCATTTCCACTTTGCCCTTGTAGCCGACACCCAGGCCATGCACGAAGCCCTCATACATGCCGCCAACTTCGCTCTCCTTCATCCCCGGACGCATGTGTTCGCGGGTGTAGTCCATGGCCAGCGCGGCCAGCTCGTTGGCCAGGCGCATGCGCTCGATCTCCTGCGAAGTCTTGATCGCCCGAGCCTCGTTGAGCAGCGGAGTGCTGTCCGTGACCTTGCCCGCAACTTTGCGGAAAGCATCGAAGTAGAACTGGGTTGGCGTTGTAGGCTCGCCGACCATGCGATCGGCCGACTGCGTACCCATGTTGAGCTCGATGGCCACATTATCGGTCAGGCCGCGTTGCTTCAGGATCTCGAGCGCCAGATCCAGCGCACGGAATTGAGGTGGCCGGAAATCGTGCTCATCGTAGCTCTTGAACAGGCGGATGTCTTTCGTCCATGAATTGCGCTGCGCGTCGGCCAGTTGCGGCTCCAACGCAATCAGCGTCGGCTCGCCGTCCCGGGGAAAGATAGCCGCATCGTATCCCTTCATGCACCAGTAATTCGTCAGATACACCATATTGTCGGGAGCGCGCACGACCAGCGCGTCGACATCCTGATCCTTCATCAGGACACGCACGCGATCCAGCTTCGCTTGATCAACCGGCCAAGCCATTTTTTCTAGTGCACCTTTTCCCTGGCGACCACTGCCCGGTTTTCATCCGCAAACGTCCACGACGCTTGCCTGCCTTGAATCAACCGGTAGACCGCCGTATGCAACGGTGCCGGCACGCCAACTCGGTTCGCCTCGCGGGCGATCGCTCCGCTGAGAAAATCCACTTCCGTCGGCAGCTGATGGCGGATGTCGTAGAGCATCGACGGCGGGTGATTGGTCATGGCGCCGATCTTGTTCATCTCCCACGGATCCTCGTGCAACTTCACTCCCACGGCTTCGGCTACCCGCTTCCCTTCGTTTATCAGGTCGTGCAGCAAGTGGCCGAGGTCGGAAAATTGCGACTCGTCCGCAAAGTGCGGAGAGTGAGGCAGTCCGGTAAGCGCAGACACTCCGTTCACAGATGCGTTGAAAATCAGTTTTGACCACTGCGCCGGACGAGCATCCTGCAAAGCTTCAGCCTTCAATCCGCCTGCGACGATCAGGTCCGCCGCCTCTTTCACCACCGCATAGGGCGTGCCTCCGGGCTCGTACGGGCCCAGCCACGTTGCCGTCGCCAGTTCGTACTGGACATGGGTGTCGCTGTGTTTCGTACCGCTCATGAACGTCGTGCCCCGGATCACTCGCCCGCGGGTGTGGGCAGCAATAATTTCCTCGCTACCCAGCCCATTCTGCGCGGAAATGATCGCACCCTGGTCGAAGCGATGACCCACCGGACTGATCGAGTCGGCCACCTGCGTAGCCTTGGTCGCCACGATCCCGAGTTGGCAATCCGGCAGCTCATCCGCTCGTGTCGTGGCCTTGAGCAAAACCTGAAAATCGTGCGCGCCCGAGATCCGCAATCCTTCCCGGTTGAGGGCTTGCGCGTGCTCTGCGCGACGGACGAAAGCCCACACCTCGGCAACCCGCGCCAGATGTGCCGCGTAGAGACTTCCGATGGCTCCACAGCCGATCACACATACACGTTTCATACGTAACGCGGGCGTCGTGTCTGGCAACCTGCGGCCGTCCACACCCCCCAACCCCGCGGGCGGGGGCGCCCGCGCCACACGGTCATATTCTTTTCTCCACTTTTACTTGCGTCCCAACTTCTCTCGATTTCAGTGCGCGGAACAGGCTGTCCGCGTTGTTGAACGAGTCTTCAATAATGATGTCGCTTGCGAACAAAGCGTCCTGCAGCGCCGCCGAAATGGTGTGGATCGGCGCGGCCCCGCCCTCCCCCATACCCTTGGCGCCGCTGTAGCTATGCGGTGAAGGAGTCTCGATGTGGCCGTATTTCACTTTCGGCATGTTCATGACTGTGATTGGGATGTAATCACTAAAGGTGCTGGTCAGCATATTGCCCACCGCGTCGTACACACAGTTTTCCATCAGCGCCGCGCCAATACCGTGGGCGGTCGCGCCATACACTTGTCCTTCGACAATGGGCGGATTGATCACAGTGCCGCAGTCGTCCACCGCAACATAATCCAGGATTCGAGGAATGAAAGTGTCGCGCTCCACCTCAACCACGGCTACATGCAGCTGTGACGCGTAGGTAAGGGTCAGGCTGCCGTACTTCTTTTTCGTGTCCGGCACCTTGAAGGGCGCACGCCACACGTAGCGGCAGTTCAACGTGACTTCGTAGAGCTCGGGCGACAAACTGGCGCTGTTGGCGTTGACCAGGTTGGCCAGCCCCCAGTAGTTGATCGACTTCCCGCTGCCCTTGGCTCGAATTTCAGGGCCTTGCGCGCCCGTGCCGAACTCGAGGTCGTCTTCACTGGTGGCAAGCGCGAAAGCGGCGAGCCGCTTCATCTCGGCTTTTAGTTTTTGTGCCGCGCCGTGGACCGCCGATAGCCCGGAAACCGCAAACTGGCTGGCATAGGTTCCTGAAAAGCCGGTATGCACGTTGCGTTCGGTATCAAAGCCGGTGCGCACCGTGATCATATCGGGGTGAATATTCAGAACGTCGGCGACGACCTGCGCCGCGGTGGTTTCGTGTCCCTGACCCTGAGGGCAGGAGCCGACCGCAACCACTACTTCCCCATAAATATCGAGCTTGCAGTTGGCTCCCTGCGAATTGCCGGAGTACGGCAAATAGGGATTTATAATCTGCGATTGCCCGAAGTTGTTGGTGCCGGAATCGAGCGTGGTTCCGATCCCGATTCCCATCAAGCGCCCTTCTTTGCGCGCCGCGGACTGTTTCGCCTTCCACTCGTCCCAGCCGATCAGGACTTTCGCCACCTGAAGCATCTTCGGGTAGTTGCCCGAGTCGTAGACACATCCGTTGGGCGTCGTGTAAGGAAATTCCTCGGGAAGAATGTAGTTGCGCAGGCGCATCTCGTCGGCTGCAAAACCCAGCTTGTGCGCGCAAATATCAATGACACGCTCCAGAAACCAAAGGTGCTGCATGCGCGAATAGCCGCGGTTCGGACCAACCGGACACTTGTTCGTGACTGCCTGCGTGAAGTCAATCCGGGCATTCTTGAAGCGATACACACCGGGAAAAACCTGCGACCAGATGACGCAGCCCAAAGGCTCGTAGCGAGGGTAAGCGCCGCAATCGTCAATGTGACGCGACGCAATCGCTGTGATCACTCCATTTTTGTCCAGTGCGACCCGCGTGTCGCGAAAAGTCCGTTCGTTGCCGTGCGCACTCGAAGTTATGTGCTCAGAGCGCGTTTCCACCCACTTGACGGGACGTCCTCCAGCCTTCTTCGAAGCCAGCGCGCAGATTGCCATCTGCGGGTAGCTGGTGATCTTGATCCCGAAACTGCCGCCGATGTCGGAGGTTTCGACCCGAATGCGGTCAATGTGCACGCTCAGATGCGCCGCCAGAAACTGGATGGCAAACGAGGGAAACGAATTATTGCACTGGTAGTAGATGCGATCGTCTTTCGGATTCCACTGGCCAATGACGACATTGTTCTCCAGCGGCGTGCTGGAAAAACGATGGAAATGCAAACGATCGATGTTGACCACATAGGCCGCGTCCTTAAACGCGCCTTCCACGTCGCCGTACTCAAACACGCCGTTCCACACCCGGTTGGTTCCGGCTTCTTCGTGGAGTAAGCTCTTGTCTTCCAAAGCTGTTTCCGCGTCTACGACTGGATCGAGCGCTTCGTATTCGATCTGCAGAAGCTCGGCAGCGTCATCGGCAAGTGCCGGCGATTCAGCCACCACCGCCGCCACCGGCTCGCCCTGGTAGCGGGCTTTCGACACCGCCAGCGGATAATCCTTGATCCTGGCAAAGGGCTCGGGACCAATCTCGATGAACGGTTGGGTCTGTTTCGCGATTTCGGCGCCAGTAAGAACGCAGACGACACCGGGGAGCGCCTCGGCGGCTGAGACGTCCACGCTGACGATCTTGGCGTGAGCGTAGGGCGAGCGCACGAATCGCAGATAGAGCATCTCGCGCAACTTTATATCGTCAGCAAACTTGCCGCGCCCGCGAAGAAGACGATTCTCTTCCTTGCGCGGAAGGGATTTGCCGACCCACCCTTCAGATTGCTTGTTCTTGATCACGCTCACCGCTCGGTCCTGATCGTTAGCATCCGAATCCCTAGAGCCGATTGCCCGCCGGGTTACGTAGCGCCGGCGTCGCCGGCTGTGCGGAGGGCGTCTCGCCCTCCGCGTCGTCTCTCAAGAGGTTACTTCAACGCCGCCTGTAAACCATCGATGAGCTTCTGCACGTTCTTCTTGCCCAGCGGCTCCAGCAGCCCACCTGCCACCGATGCCAGGGAGCCGAAGACCTGGGCTTCACCTTGCCACGCCACTTTCGTTCCGTCACCCACAGGCAAAAGATCAAAACCGGCGGTGATCGCAACGTTCCCTCCCGAAACACGGCCCTGTCCTTTGTACTGCGCGCGCCGGGGCCGGTCGGCCTCCGTCAACTCCATCTTCATGTCGGCCGCGCCTTTGATGTAGGAAATGCCAACCTTTACCTTCACCGTGAAGTGGGTTGCATCCTGTTGCGTCATGCCCTGAAATTCGGGCAGCAGCGGCGCGAATTTATTCGGATCGGTGAGAAAGTCATGGACCTCTTCCGGTGTCCGCTTGATTTCGAATTCGCCGCCAAACTTGATTCCCATCTCTCAGGCTCCCTTCATGTTCTGCGCGGCTAGCTGAATCGCTTTCAGAATATTCTGATATCCGGTACAGCGGCAGGTATTGCCGGCGATCGCTTTCCGCATTTCCTTTTCGCTCGGTTGCTGATTTTGCGCAAGCAGTTGGGCGGTGGAAAGCATCAGTCCCGGTGTACAGTAGCCGCATTGCAAGCCATAGGCGTCGCCAAAAGCTTTCTGGATAGGGTGAAGCTGGCCATCTTTTTCCAGTCCCTCGACTGTTAAGATTTCCGCACCGTCCGCCTGCACCGCAAACACCGTGCACGACTTCACCGCCGCACCGTTCATGAGCACGGTGCACGCACCGCAATAGGTCGTGTCGCAACCTACGTGCGTCCCGGTAAGATCGAGCGTCTCGCGAATCAACTCCACCAGAAGCATGCGAGGCTCAACCTTCAGGGAGTGAGCTGTCCCGTTCACGGTCAGCCTGATGGCGATCTTCTCAATGCGGTCAGGCATAAATGTGAGTTACCTCGACCTGCTCACCTCGGGCGCGACGCAGCGAAATATCAATCGCGCGTTTCACCAGCGCGCCGACAAGAGTTCGTTTGTAATCAGCCGAACCCCGCATGTCAGACTGCGGCTCAGCAGCCGCCCGCGCAGCTTCGACCGCAACTGCTACCGTTTTTTCCGTGACCGGCTGCCCGCGCAGAGCGGCCTCCGCATCTTTGGCTTTGATCGTGGTCAGGCCGACACAGCCCAATGCGATGGCCGCGTCCCGGCAGACTCCGCCTTCCATGACGAGTTGTACGGCGGCACTGGCCGTCGGATAGACCGGAGCGGAGCGCTTGAATGCCAGGTATGCTCCTCCGGCACCGGCTGGCGGGATATTGACCGTGACTTCGCGAACCAACTCATCATGCGCGAGGTCTGTGGTGTAGGCGTCTTTAATAAAGTCTGCCAGCTGCAATCCACGATCCTGCGTTGCGTTCTGGCACCGAACCTCTGTCTGAAGCGTCATCAGGACCGTCGCCCAGTCACCGCTGGGATCGGCTTCCGCCAACGACCCTCCGATGGTGCCGCGATTGCGCACCTGGACGTCTGCGATACCAGCGGCGCAGTCATGAATAATTGGGATTTTTGCGGCGGTGGAAGAAGCCTCGATCTCCGCGTGCCGGGTCAGAGCTCCGAACCGCAGTGTGCCGTTTTCTTCCCGGATATATGACGTGCCAGCAACGAAATTCAAATCCACGAGATGGCTTGGGTTGGCATAGCGCAGCTTCATCAGCGGAATCAGGCTTTGACCGCCCGCCAGCAACTTGGCATCGTCGCCGAACTCAGCCAGCATAGCTGACGCTTCCGGTAGCGAACCAGCGCGATGATAGTGAAACGCTCGCGGATACATGAGTCTGACGATCCTGCATTAGCAGGCGAAACAGCTTAACAAAGGAAGCTCTAAACTGTAGCGCCCCGAAATCATGCGCTCTGCCGCACAAAACCCACCGCCACTGCTCCCAACCCCGCGATCACCAACGCAGAACCCACAACCGCCAGGGCCGAAGCAAAAGTTCCGCCATGATTTGCCGTCTGCAAAATTACTCCCAGCGGAAACACCACTGAGCCCAGCGATAGTGCCAGCGCAATCCACAATCGAGTCCGCTCGCCGAAGGCTACACTATCAAACACAATTCCCAGCACGATCATCAGCATCGCCAGCCCGATCCAGTGCGAGTGCACATCCACCTGGCGAACGTAGTCGTACTTTACCGCGCCATAAGTGTCCACCGCGGCATGAGCCTCCGGCATATTTCGTCCGGCAGCGCTCACGAAAGCTGTGGCCAGCGAGCCACCCATCTGGTCGAGCGTCTGATGTTCGACAAACACCGCGTAGTGCAGACCGTACAGCATTCCCAGTGCCGCCAGGACGATGCCACCGAAAACAAGCAGTTTGCGGGCCCGGTTCATGATCCGCTCTTCGTTTCCGCGTCAAGCCTTCCGCTGTAACGCAACACGCCGACCAGCATTCCGACCAGGGCCACGATCACCATCAAGCCACCCAGATCCGCAATGCCTCCGGCGATCAGGCCCAGCTTGAGTTCGAGCAAGACGAACACCGGCAGCAGCACCGATCCCAGCAGCAGCACCCGCACCCAGCGCCGTTTCCATTTTTCATGGAGAAAGACGTAAGGCTGCACGAATGAAAGCAGAATCGCCAGCAGCCCGAACTCGATAACGTGCGAATGCGCCGCGATATTTACCGCCTTCTCCGCCTGCAACATTCCATAATCGTTGACCAGTTGCGCCGCCGCGCTGGTCTGGTTGATCGCTGCAGCATCCAGCATGGCTCCGAGAATTTTCGTCTCACGGGCCTCGTGTTCGTACAGATTTACGCCTGCATATATCGCGCCGTGGAGAAAACCCGCCAGCACCAGCACCGTTCCGCCGGCCAGCAATATCCGCCTCTCCCAGCCCCGTTCTGTTGGCAGCTCCGGTTCCATCGGATTCGCATGATTGCCGCGAAGGTAGTTCCTGAAACCCCAGCCCTCGCCGATCAGCGCCACGATCAACAGCGCTCCCGCTGAATCGGCCAGGATGCTGGCCCATCCAATGACCGGAAACGGGCTGTATGCGAGTCCGACATAGTGGATAAGAAAAATTCCCACCGGGAGAAGCACGCCGCCGGTCAGGAAAACCTTCGCCAGCTTCTTCCTGCTTGCCGCAGTGAGCGCAACGTAAGGCTGGATCAGCGCCAGAAGCAGTGCGAGATAGCCGGCGTCAATCATGTGAACGTGAGCGTCCACCTTGGTGCCGCGGTCTTCCATCAAGTTTCCAATGCGAGCGAATGCTTCCTTCACACCCGAAGGATCTTGTGCGGCCACCGCCTGCGTGGCTGCCAGCAGAGCACGACCTGTCTCGCCGCCGTTTTGGTGCAGGACAAAAACGGCAAAGATTTCGCCGAAGAGCATCCCGGTAGCGATAAGTGCGATGCCGCCAAATACCAGCAAGCGTCGCGCTCCCATCGCGGGGAACGTGGCCGCAGCGTTGGCGGGGATCATGGTGGTCGCCATCTGCTTAGGACACTGCCGAGCTTCGCTCGGCCTGGACAGCCGGGGGCGGCTGTCCCGACGTAACTCTTGTTAATCTGCGGCCTTCGCCTCGTTCTGGCTCGTCCGGAAAGCCGGCATCACATGTTTAGCGAACATGTGTTGTGTTTTGACACTCTTCCAATGCTCCAACCCGCCGAAGTTCGAGACGATCGCCAGTTCACCAATGCCACCCTTTTCTTGCAGCGCGCGTATCTGCTTAATGATTTTTTCCGGCGTGCCGATAAAGCCGATCTCCTGATCGACGATTTCGTCGTAGGTTAATTTCGTCAACGACTCCAGCGCGCCGCTGGCATAGAACCCGTAGCCCTTGGCGCGCAGCTCTGCCTTTTTTTCCTCGTCCTGAATCGATTCCACCGGCGAAGCATTGAAGGCGAGAAAGTTGAGCAGCGCCTGCTCCACTTCCTTCCGGATCTGCTTCTCATCCTGGTCGATATAGACCGGTCGGATGTACACGATGTCCGGCTGATGGCCATGCTCGGCGCAGGCCTGCTTATAAATGTTCAGCGGGCCTTCCAGCACTTTCCAGGGCAGAAGTGGAGGCACGAAAATGCCCCAGCCTCTCTCGCCTGCCCTCTGATACGTGATGTCGCTGGTCCCCCCGGTGTAGAACTTGGGATGGGGCTTCTGCACCGACTGCGGCACCACGCGGACATCCTTCACGTTGTAATACTTGCCAGAGTAGGAAAACTTCTCGCGGCTGAACGCCAGTTCCAGAATGTCGACGGCTTCGTCATAGCGTGGTCTGCTCTCCTCGAGCGGCAAAGCGGACGGCCCGAATAGCCAGGCGTGGCCACGCCCCAGGCCGCATTCCAGGCGGCCGTTGGTCAGGATGTCAGCTTCCGCGATCATCCCCGCCAGGCGCATGGGATTCTCCAGCGGCAGGGTGTGGAGTGCAGTTCGGAAACGGATGCGGTTGGTCCGTTGGGCCGCCGCGGCAAACATCGCCAGCGGGTTGGCTGAAATGGAGAATTTCTGGAAGAAATGATGGTCGATTACCGAGTACACGTCAAAACCACAATCGTCCGCATGCTCCATCTGGCGCATGATCTCCCAGATCATTTCGTAATGCGACTTGCCCGGCGGTGTCTGAATTTCGCAATAAATACCAAATCGCATGATTTCTCTCCTGCTTACGATTTGCGGCTGGCCGAGTTGGCGCGTCTCTGAACCTCCGCCAACTCGTCTTTCGAGCCTTCAATCGCCCGGTACTCGCTGCGGTAATAAAGCAACGGATCACCGTCGCGCACGACTATTTCCTCGACTTCCGCAATGAAAATCGTGTGATCGCCCGCATCCTGGGCCGTGTGCAGGCGGCACTCCAGGTAAGCAAGGGCGCCGTGCAGCACTGGCGTGCCATGGGCCGTGCGATCAAAGTGTGCTCCGGCTTCCTGCTCCGCGTGCCGATGATCCTGGGTTGGACGCGCATAGTATTCCGAAACCGCTTGCTGATCCTCCGCCAGCACGTTTACCCCAAAACGCTTCTTGGCGTGCAGATGAGCGTGAGTGCGCGCCCGGTGGTCCACGCAAACCAGCACCAGCGGAGGATCGAGCGACACGGATGTAAACGCGTTGGCGGTCATGCCATGCACTTCGCCGTCATGGTCCACTGTGATGACCGTCACTCCTGTCGCAAAACTACCCAGCGCCCTGCGGAATTCTGCTTGAGTGACAGCCATAGGGAGGCCGGAGCCTTTGTCGTCTCGTAGCGTTCGAGGCAAAGCGGGCCCTCCCACTTCGCCTTCAGAGTTTTACCACGTCACACGCAGTGCGAACTGAACTTGCCGCGGATTAAAGATAGCGCGCGGCGTGCCATAGGACGGATTTGGCGAGCCCTCCAGATTTCCCGACGGTGTTGCGGTGCAGCCCTGCGCCGCCGGATCAGCAGCAAAGTTGCAGAAGTCGGCTGCCCCGTAGGCGGTATTAAAGAAGCGGACATTCAGCGTGTTGAGCAGATTAAAAGCCTCCGCGATGGCTTCCAGATGCACTCTTTCGTTGAACTTGAAGGTACGCGAAATCCGCATGTCCACGCTCTGATAGCCGTCGCCCTTGAAGGTGTTCCGCGGTTCAATGCCCACCCGATCGTTGTTGCCGAAGATGTCGCCATTGGCGTCGAAGCCGGCGAACTTGGTGAAGTAGTGAGGCGTCTCCAGGCTCACGATCATTCCCAGCTGCCATCCGTTCACGATGCGGTTGAGATGAGTAGGCCCTTGCAGCGTTGCGTTGGCCACAAACCGGTGAGCTACGTAATCAGCGGAAACGGCGCGCTCCCGATCAAAGCAGCACGTGTCCTGCGGAATCAGCACAAAGCTCGGATTGGGTCCGTTGTCGATGCCCTTCGACCAGGTATAGCTCATGCCCCATCCGATGTGATTCGTCAGGCGTTTGTTGAAATCCACCAGCAAGCCGTCCCATTGCGAATCCCACTTGGAGTCAGCTTCGAAATCTACTCCGAAGGGAAAAGTCCGGATGTTCGGGATCACCCCGAACATTGTGCCGGGCAGGCAATCCGTCGGGTTGGTAGGACCGGTGTCGGCGCAATAGTAGTCCTTGAACCCGGCATCTCCACGAGAATCGTGAACCGTATGCGCCGCGGCCTCTGTTCCGGAAGTGTAGAACGGGTTGGCATCGGGCTGATTCACGTTGTAGAAGCTGCCCAGATGAATGCCGCGCACGTGCATTCCAGTGACGCTCAGGACGGTATCTTTGAACGGCTGGACTTCAAATCCCAGACTAGCCTGGGCTCCGTAAGGAGGCTTGTGATTCTTGACGAAACGCACAATCACCGCTTCCAGTGAGCCTGCGGGATAGGTCGCCGTGGTCTGCCCAGCCGAGAGCAGCGCGCTGAGCGCGGCAGCGTTGGTGAAGGGATCAGCCCCAAACGCAGAGAGCCGGGTATTCGAATTCAGATCGTCCTGAATGTTTTCCCGCCCCGGATACTTCGACAAACCGCCGCAGGAAGGGATCTGGCACATCAGCAGCGGCGAGGGAATTTGCCCGTGGAACAACCCTCCTCCGCCACGGATGACAAAACCGCTATGCCCGCCGGGAGCATAAGAAAAGCCGGCACGGGGATCGAAATTCTTCAGCGGATTGTTGATCGCCGCCGCCGGCCAGGTTTCTCCCTCCCAGCGCAAGCCGTAGTTGACCGCGAGATTGTTGGTCACCCGCCACTTGTCCTGGAAATACAGCCCTTCATAAGTGTGGTCGAGAGTCCCCTTGGCCTGGTTGCGAATCGCGGACGAGATACTCGTTCCCTGATAAACCGACGGATTGAACGAAGTCTCATTGAATCCGGAAGCCTTGTCGAAGCGCTCGAAGAAGATCACGAAAGGATGGGGCAGCACCCACGAAGTCACTGCCCAGAAAAGCGCCCAGGTTTGCGAAGTCCGCTTCAAACGGATAAAACAACGGAAACGATTCGGTCGTGCTCACCCGGTTGAAGTCCCCGCCAAAGCTGACGGTGTGCTTGCCCAGCACTTTGGTGACGTTGTCCACGATCTCAAATCGGCCTTCTTCGTAGAAATCAGGGTTGCCTCGATTCACGCCCAGGGTAAACACGTTGGACACTTCCAGGTGAGGCTGAGTGCTGGTGGTCGGAAAATCAAAGAAGCGGTGCGCATATTGAAACCGCAATTCATTGACCAGCGAGGCCGAAAAAGTGGAAACCAGGTTGCCGACGATGGATTGATCACGAAAAGTGTTGTTCTTGAAGCCTGAAGGCAGGTCGAAACCGTCATTCAACGGGGAGAGGTTCGTAGATCGCTGGTCGTTGAAAAAGTAACGCACGAAGATCGATTCGCGGTCGCTGAAAGTATGATTGATCTTGCCCAGGAAATTATCGTAATTAATACCCCGGTCGACGTGCAGGTTCTCAGCCGGCAATCCCCAGGTGCTGACCTTCACCGCGTTGATGGCGTTGATGTTCTGCAGCACGGTAGAGTTATAAAAGGGCGACTCCACGTGGCGTTGCCCTTCGTAGTTGGTGAAGAAGAAAGTCCTGTCTTTTCGAATCGGCCCGCCCAGTGTGGCGCCAAACTGGTTCTGGCGAAGTTTGTTGAAGCCAGCCGCGGCCAGCGGGCTGGGCGCATCCAGCGCATCGTTGCGGAAAAACTCATAGAGCGAGCCATGCAGGGTGTTGGTTCCGCTCTTGGTGATGATGTTGACAATCCCGCCCACCGCCCGCCCGAACTCGGTGCTGTAGCTGCTGTTGATGACCCGGAACTCCTCCACTGCATCCTGCGAGGGCGTGGTCTTCTGGATGCCCGAGGCGGTCGACATATTGTCCGCACCATCGACGGCCACGAAATTGTAGTGAATGTTCTGCCCAGCAAAAGACAGCTTGGTGACCGGTTCGATAATCACGTCGGTGCTGCCGGAAGTGGTGTCGCCAACGGTTACTCCGGGTGCCAGTAGGGCGAAGTCGATGAACTGCCGCCCGTTCACCGGCAAATCTTCGATCTTTTGCGAATCGATAACCGAGCTGACCATGATCCGCGTCGGTTCCGCTACTTCGCCCACATCCTGTACGGTCACTTCCTCAGCCACGTGCCCGACCGAGAGATTGAAGTCCACATCGCCACTGGCGCCAATGTCGAGATGGACCTTCTTCGCCTGCTTCTGAAAGCCCGACTTGTCGGCGGTCACCGTATAGTCGCCAGCGGGCAGAAACGAAATCTGGTAATCGCCGGTCGCGCTCGCGCTCGCGGAGCGCGAAAACCCGGTCGCGGCATTGACCGCGGTAACCGAGGCCTGGGAAATCGCAGCCCCGGTGGTGTCATACACCCGGCCCTGGACGGTCACTGTAACCACCTGCGCTTGCAGAGACAAACGCCAGACTTGCCAGCAAGACCAGGCACAGCGCATACGGCCGCGCCTGGAAACCACTTCTCTGATTTCCGTTTGTAAAGTAGGCCTTCATACTCCCCTCCTTGAGGCTGCTACTGTCAGCGCCAATGCCTTGGTTTCAGATTGTCTTTTTATTTTTCTTTCTCGCCTCGTGCCCGTTCATCACCCGTGTCAACCGGGACTCGGAATCGTCCAGATGCTGCGCCAGCACCGCCGCGCATTGCTTGAGTTTGCCCGCTGCCAGGAACTGATACATTTTGCGATGCACCGGAATCAGCGCGCCGGGATTGTCGTGACTGCGATCCACCAGCACCATTCCCAGGCGTAGTTCTCCGATGACCTGCTGATAAAACGACTCCAGCCTCCGGTTGTGGTGGAATCGTATCAACAGGCTGTGGAACTGCAGGTCGAACCCCACCGCTCGCAGCCAGTCCCGGTCCCGCACCGCACGCTCGTACCCTTCGACCGCGTTGCGCAGTTCGGGTAGAACTTCCGAACGCTCGTCTTTGGCCGCCAGCACGCCGGGAAGCTCCAGCATCCGCCGCAGATGGTAGATCTCCTGGACATCTTTAAGAGAGAGCTGTGAGACTGCCACTCCGCGGTGGATACTGCGCTTGAGCAGGTTTTCTAGTGACAGGATCCGCGTCGCTTCCCGCATGGTGTTCCGCGACACGCCCAGCGATGCCGAAAGTGGTATTTCCTGCAGCGGAGTGCCCGGACGAAGTTCGCCGTTCAGAATCTTTTGTCGCAGGATCGACGCCACCTGATCGGCGACGCTGACGCGGTGGATTTGCGAGCGCTCCATAGGGAAAGCCCCGGGGGAGGGCTTGAGCGAATGCGCGTCATCTTGCCTCCAAATTGTTCACGTTGTCAAGTGTTGAACAATTCAACGATGTTGATGTGTGCTGGCGAGGTTATATGGGCGTAAATGCTTCCACCCGAGCGTAACGCCGGCGACCCGCCGGCCGTGGCGAGGGCGTTCCTTCGGCTTCGCTCAGGGCAGGACTGCCTTGCCTGCGCCAGAGCGTACGCTTGCATCACTCCAACCGACCTCATGTATCATTCCAATGAAAGCACGAGCATCGCTCGTGCTCCCGATGGAAAGTCGATGAGCTCGCCCACTACAGAACAATCGGCCACTGTGAACGAACTGTTCACCGGGCATTCGCTCTCGCGCGAGGAAGCCTGCCAGCTCATCTGCTGTTCCAACGACGAAGTCCCCGCTCTCCTGGCAGCTGCCCTCGAAGCCAAGCAACGTTTCAAACCAGACGTCATTACTTATTCACGCAAAGTCTTCATCCCCTTGACCAACCTCTGCCGGGATTATTGCGGCTACTGCATTTTCCGTCGTGATCCGGGCCAACCCGGGGCACATACCATGACCCCGGACCAGGTTCTGGAAGTGGCCAGAGCCGGCGAAAAGATGGGATGTACCGAGGCGCTCTTCAGTCTGGGCGACAAGCCGGAACTCGCTTTCCCGGAAATGCGCGCCACCCTGCGCCACCTGGGATACAACTCGACCTTGCAATATCTGGAAGCCATGTGCGAATTGGTTTTGCGAGAAACGACACTGCTACCGCATCCCAATCCCGGCCTGCTGAGCGCCGAGTGGATCGCGCGTCTGGCTGCCGTTTCTCCCAGCATGGGTCTAATGCTTGAAACAACAAACACGGCTCTGCTCGCGCCCAGCGCCGCTCATGACAATGCGCCTGACAAGGTCCCGGCCAAACGTCTGCGCACCATCGAGGAAGCGGGAAAGCAATCCGTGCCCTTCACCACCGGCTTGCTGATCGGAATCGGAGAAACAACGGAAGATCGCGTGGACACGCTGCTCGCCATTCGCGAACTGCACCGGCGGTATGGCCACATCCAGGAAGTAATCGTGCAGAATTTCCGCGCCAAGCCTGACATCCCCATGCGAGACTGGGCCGAACCCACGCGCGGTGAGATGTTGCGGACCGTCGCAGTGGCACGCCTGCTCATGCCGGAGGTCAATCTGCAAGCCCCGCCCAATCTTTCCGCGCCGCACTACGAGGAATTGCTCGACGCCGGAATCAACGATTGGGGCGGCGTGTCACCTCTGACCCCGGATTTCATCAATCCGGAAAAGCCATGGCCCCACCTGGCCCAACTGCAGTCACGGACCGAATCAAAAGGATACATTTTGCGCCAGCGCCTGCCGGTTTATCCTGAATTCCTGACCATGGCCACCGCGCGGCCCGGCTTGCTTTCAGAAAAGGTGCAAGCAGCCGCCGATCACGAAGGCTTTGCAGGGAGGAAAAAGGCAGCATGATTGTCGTACTCACCGGCGGGACGGGTGGCGCGAAGTTTGTCGATGGCCTCCGCCAGATCGTTCCTGCCAAGGATCTCACCATCATCGTCAACACCGGCGACGATCTGCAGTGGTGGGGCCTGTACGTTTCTCCCGACCTCGATTCCATCACCTACGTTCTGGCTGGATTGCTGAGCAAAGAACGCGGCTGGGGCGTGAAAGGCGACACTTTCTTTTGCCTGCAGGCCATGGGCGATCTGGGAGAGCCCATCTGGTTCCATACCGGCGACCGCGATCTCGCCGTTCACCTGCTGCGTTCGAAAATGTTGACTGAGGGCAAGACCCTATCCGAAGTTGCAACCGTAATCGCGTCCAAAATGGGGGTGCAGGCGCGCATTCTCCCCATGAGCAATTCCCGGGTGGAAACCCGGGTTGACACGCCGGTTGGAGAACTGAGCTTCGAAGAATATTTCGTGCAGCGCTGGTATCAGGATCCGGTCAACTCGGTCCGCTTCGCCGGAATCGCCGAAGCCGAACCCGCTCCCGGCGTGATCGACGCTATTATGACCGCCACGGTTGTGCTGCTCGCTCCCAGCAATCCGGTCACCAGCATTGGCCCGATCCTCGCGGTTCCGGGCATTCTCGAGGCGCTGCAGCAAACTCAGGCACCGGTGGCGGCCATCAGTCCGGTCGTCTGCGGATCCGCAGTGTCGGGGCCTGCCGGCATCTTGATGGCCGCCCAAGGCTTGCCAGTCTCTATCGCAGGAGTGGCCCAGGCGTATCGGGAATTTCTGGACATTCTGGTGGTCGACACTCGCGACGCGCGGGCGGCCGAGGAACTGCGACAGTCGGGACTTCGGGTCCACTGCGCCAACACGATCATGGGCACGTCCGAAGAAAAAGCCGAACTGGCTCGCCAGGTGTTGGCGTTATTTTCTGCCGAAAGTGCAGCCCACGCCGGTTCAGAACCGTCATGATCCTGATTCCGGTTAAAAACCTCGCCAGCGCCAAGCAACGCCTTGCGGCGATTCTCGACCAACCCAGCCGCACCGAACTCGCGCAAGCTATGCTGCGCGATGTGCTCGAAACTCTTGCGGGATGGCCCCATTGCCCCGAAGTTGGCATTGTCACCAGTGATCCATTCGCTCTTCAGCTTGCACAGAAACTTCAATTCACGGTGATCGCTGACACCAACAATCGCAGCGAAACCGACGCCATCGAAATCGCCACCCGCTATTGTGAGTCCCATAGCATCGACAACAGCCTGGTGATTCCTGCTGACATTCCTCTCATCCAGTCCTGGGAGCTCGAAGAAATTATTACTGCCGCGCCGGCTCAAGGCACCGTCCTCGTCCCCGCCGCCGACGGACGCGGCACCAACGCTATCTGGCGCCGCCCCGCCAGCCTGTTCCCCGCGCGCTTCGGCAACGACAGCTTCAAACCGCATCACGCTGCCGCCCTGGCCGCCGGAAAGCCCTGTGTCGTGATTTCGCTTCCCGGCATTGCGCTCGACGTCGATACTCCATCGGACTTGCGCGCACTCGCGGACGCACCCGGGGAGACCCGCACCCAACGCCTGGTCCGGCAATGGCAGCTTGCCGATCTGCCATTAGCGGCGAATGAATAGGTCGTTAGCGGCTCAACCACTCCGTGCCGACTCCAGTTTCCAAGTCGCCGAAAGCCAGACTCAGATCAGCCCCGCAGGGGCGCAAGAATGCAGCCCACGGCGCAAGCCGTGGGTGGACCCAGCGGAACGACCAAGCCCCATCGGGGCGAAAGAAATCTCCCTTCGCTCCTGAACTCCAAGTCATCCCGCTCCCCATGCGAAACGAGGTCCATCCCGGCGACTCCTTGTCCGGCCTGCTTCTCGAATCCCTAAAGCGCCAAAAGCAACGACTGAAAAAGGGCGACATCCTCATCATCAAGCACAAGATCGTCTCCAAGGCGGAGGGCAGGTTTGTCGATCTAGAAAAGATCAAACCCTCAGCATCTTCCCGTCGCTGGGCCCGCCGCTATCACCTCGACGCGCGTGTCATCGAACTGGCGCTGACCGAAGCCCGCTGCATCGTGCGGCAAAAACGCGGTGTGCTGATTACGGAAACGCATCACGGACTGATCTGCGCCAACAGCGCAGTCGACGTCTCCAATGTCGATGGAGGCCGCCACGCTCTCCTGCTCCCCAAAGATCCCGACCGTTCCGCCGCAAGGATTCACGCCGAGTTGAAGAAAACTCTGCACCTTTCCATCCCGGTTATCATCACTGATACTTTCGGGAGGCCCTGGCGCGAAGGTCTGACCGAAGTGGCCATCGGTGTAGCTGGCATGAAAGCTTTGCACGACTATCGCGGCCGTCGCGATCCGCACAAATACAGGCTGCAGGCCAGCATCGACGCCGACGCCGACCAGCTGGCTTGCGCTGCCGGCCTGGTCTGCGGCAAGCTAGCTCGTACGCCGGCGTGTATCATTCGAGGATTCGCTTATCAGCCCGGCCGGGGCACGGCCCGTGACTTGATTCGCCCGCCTGCGACCGATCTGTTTCGCTGAGCAGTTGCCGTAAGGAGGAGTTGTGACTCGAGTCCTTTCAGATTCCGAACTGGAAGATTTCCCCTGGCTGGAGTGGCCGGCGGTCGCGGCAAGCGCCTCAGCCGAACTGCGCGCTGCGCTCGAGCAGGTGATGTCGTCCCAAGATGGCGGCACGCTCTCGCATGAACAGTGCCTGCTGTTGGCAAACGTCGAAGACGACGATCTGCTTGCCCTGCTGGTCGCCGCCGACATGCTGCGCCGTGACCTGGTCGGCAATTTGGTCACCTACGTGGTCAATCGCAATATTAATTTCACCAATGTGTGTTTCGTCGGATGTAAGTTCTGCGCCTTCAGCCGTGGTCCGAGAGAATCCGACAGCTACTTTCACAGCCTCGAAACCATGGCGCAAAAGGCGGTGGAAGCATGGGCCCTGGGCGCGACTGAAGTTTGCATCCAGGGCGGACTGCCGCACGGCTTGCCTCCTTTCTATTACCGTGACATCCTGCGCGCGATAAAAACAGCCGTTCCCGGCATGCACATTCACGCTTTCTCTCCGATGGAGATCGTTTACGGTGTTGAACTCACCGGCATGCTACTGCCGGATTATCTGCGGATGCTGCGTGACAACGGCCTCGACACTCTGCCGGGAACAGCCGCCGAAATTCTCGACGACGAGGTGCGCTACGTTCTCTCCCGTAATAAGCTTTCCACCCAACAGTGGAAAGAAGTGATCCGAACCGCCCATCAATGCGGCATTCGTAGCACTTCCACGTTGATGTATGGCCACGTGGAAACACCAACCCACTGGGTCGATCAGCTTTTGCTGCTCCGCGAAATCCAGCAGCAGACCGGAGGCTTTACCGAGTTCGTGCCGCTTGGTTTCGTGCACCAGAACACGCTGCTCTTTCATCAGGGAATTGCTCGCCCGGGCCCGACTCTGGCCGAACATCTAAAGATTCACGCCCTGGCGCGAATCATGCTGGCGGGCGCGATCAACAATATTCAGGTCTCCTGGGTCAAGCTGAACCGGCGGCTCTCGCAGCTCTGTCTGCACGCGGGAGCGAATGACTACGGTGGCACTCTGATGGAAGAAAATATCTCGCGCGAGGCCGGGGCCACCGCGGGACAATACACCAGCGCCGAAGAATTCCAGTCGCTGATTCTCGAGGCGGGACGCATCCCCGCCGAGCGCAACACCACGTACACGCGCATCAACATAAGACTCCAACCCGAGCATGTCACCTTCGAAGAATCGCTTGAGCCGGAGTTCGCATGATGCGGCTGATGCAGTGGGGTTAGCACAAGGCTTGGCACAATCAAAATAATGGCCCGTACCATCGCTATCCTCGGCGGCACCGGACCGGAAGGCTATGGGCTCGCCCTGCGATGGGCCACGGCGGGTGAACGTGTGATTATCGGATCGCGCGACGCCAAGCGCGCTCAGGATGCCGCCGCGAAAATCAAAGCCGTCGTAGGCAATGCCGACATTTCGGGCGATGAAAACATCGCTTCTTGCGCCGCTGCCGACCTGGTGGTTCTTACCGTCCCCTTCGAAGGCCACGCTGCCCTCCTAAAGCAAATCAAGCCGGCGATTGAACCCGGCAGCATCGTGATTGACACGACTGTGCCTCTGGCCGCGAGCGTCGGCGGCCGCGCCACTCGTACTCTCGGCGTCTGGCAAGGTTCCGCCGCACAGGAAGCCGCGGAGCTCGTTCCCAAGGGCGTATCGGTCGTGGCTGCATTTCACAACGCCTCCGCCGAACTGCTGAATGCCGACGCTCCGGTGGACTGCGACGTGATCGTCTGCAGCGACGACCCCAACGCCACCCAGGTAGTGCGAGCGCTGGCTGCCAAGATTCCCGGCGTGCGCGCGATTGACGGCGGAAAACTGGAGATGGCGCGCATCGTGGAGCAGATCACCGCGCTGCTGATCGGCCTCAACATCAGGCACAAAGGACACTCCGGGATCCGCATCACCGGCCTGCCGCCAGAGGCATACGAAGTAAAGTAACGCCGGCGCCCCTTCGACTGGGCTCAGGGGCAGGCCCTCCGGCTGTCGTGAGGGCGTCTTGCCCTCACAGTGGTGCTACTCAAAATTGCGTAATTAGATATGACTGATTCTCCTGATAACCGTCAGGCCATCCAATTCCGCAACGTCTCCTATCGCCTCGACACCGGCTACGAGCTTCTGCGCAACCTGAACCTCGAAGTCCAGCGCGGCGAGACTCTGGTGCTCCTGGGCCGCAGCGGCTCCGGCAAGACCACCACCCTCAAACTCATCAATCGCCTGCTGGTGCAAAGCCAGGGCGAGATCTACGTTGACGGTCGCTCCATCGCCGAATGGGATGTCATCCGACTGCGCCGCATGATCGGATACGTTATCCAGGAAGTCGGCCTATTTCCCCATTTCACGGTGGCACGCAACATTGGCGTGGTTCCGCAAATCGAAGGCTGGCCCGCTGACCGCATTCAGAATCGTGTTCAGGAGTTGCTGCAACTGGTCGGCCTCGAGCCTCAACTCGCCTCCCGTTATCCGCGCGAGCTTTCAGGGGGACAACGGCAGAGAGTCGGCGCAGCCCGCGCACTGGCCGCCGATCCGGCGTTTCTACTGATGGACGAGCCTTTTGGCGCACTCGACCCCATCACCCGCGCCGAGTTGCAGCGTGAGTTCCAGGCCCTGCAGCAGCGTCTGGGGAAAACGGTGGTCTTCGTCACCCATGACTTGCGCGAGGCTCTGTTGCTCGGCAGCAGAATCGCGCTCATGGAAGCTGGTCAACTGGTAATCACGCACACGCCCGACGAATTTATGCGCTCCACCAATCCCCTGGTCCAAGCCTACGTAGACGCCTTCCAGACAAAGAGGTCGTAATGAATGTCTTCCAGTTCATCGCCCAGAACCACACCGAAGTCCTGGAACTCACCGCCGAACATCTCTGGTTAGTCGGTTCTTCCATCGTCCTCGCCGTGCTCATTGGAATCCCGCTCGGCATTCTGATTACACGGTGGCCTGTGCTGAAAAGACCCGTGCTCGGAGGCGCCAACATCATCCAGACCATCCCCAGCCTCGCTCTTTTTGGCTTCCTTCTGCCAGCGCCCTGGATCGGCGCCCGCGCAGATCGTCTCGCAATCCTGGCGCTCACGCTATATGCGCTGCTGCCTCTCATTCGCAACACATACACCGGCATCAAGGGCGTGGATCGCGCCGTGGTCGAAGCCGGACGCGGCATGGGCATGACCGATCGTCAACTTCTCTGGCAGGTGGAATTTCCCCTGGCGCTCGGCGTAATCATCGCCGGCGTGCGCGTTGCAGCCGTGATCTCGATCGGCCTTGCCACCATCGCTGCCGCCATCGGGGCTGGAGGTCTCGGCGAATATATTTTTCGCGGCCTCGCCATGGTCAACAATCAAGTCATCCTGGCCGGAGCGATTCCAGCTGCCACCCTCGCGATCCTCGCAGACGTGAGCCTGGGTTGGCTGGAGAAACGCCTCAGCCCACGCTAGCCTGTACAGAGTTGTCATCCTGAGCGCAGCGAAGGACCCATGCATTTCACTCGCACTATTCTCGGTCTCGCGGTCGTTGCTGTTCTCGCATCCTGCGGTCCCCCGCGCGCCGACCGCATCGTCGTCGGATCCAAGAATTTCACCGAGCAACTCGTTCTCGGTGAAATCATCGCTCAGCAGATCGAAAATAAGACCCATCTCCCGGTAGAACGGCGCTTCTACCTCGCCGGCACTTACATCTGTCAGCAGGCCATCCTCGGCGGCCGCATCGATGTTTATCCGGAATACACCGGCACTGCCCTCACCGCAATCTTGAAGCAACAACCGTCCAGCGATCCCCAAAAGGCTTATGAGCAGGTCAAAACTGAGTACGCGAGGGAGTTCAATCTGGAAGTAGGCCAGACATTCGGCTTCAACGATGCCTTCGCTATAGAAATTCGCGGCGAAGACGCCCGCCGGCTCAGCCTGAAGACCATCTCGCAAGCGGCCGCCTACACCCCGAAATGGCGCGCCGGCTTCGGCTACGAATTCATGGAACGCCCTGACGGTTACAAGGGACTGGCGGCGACTTACGGCCTGCGCTTCGCGGAATCTCCGCGCATCATGGACCTCGGTCTGCTCGCGCGCGCCCTCAAAGACAAACAAGTCGACCTCGCCGCAGGCAACACAACCGACGGCCTGATCCCGGCTCTGGATCTTTTCGTCCTCGAAGACGACAAGCACTACTTCCCGCCTTATGAAGCCGTGCCCATCATTCGCCAGCAGATGCTGGCTCATCACCCGGAGGTAGGACAAGCGCTGAACGAACTGGCAGGAAAGATTTCCGACGACGACATGCGTCAGCTCAACTACGCCGTCGACGGCCAGCATCGCGACGTGAAGCAAGTTGTAAAACAATTTCTAACTTCGAAACATCTAAGAACTGAGAACTAAACGCTGAGAACTGATGTCCCCCAACCAGATCGCCCTCAAGACTACCTGTATCGGCGGATACTTTCCGCAGCCGCATGGATAGAAACTGCCGGCTGAGAGATCTGGTTCTCACATCAGCCAAACGGCGTCCACATCTACAATGATCTGGTTGCGTGGAATCTTCTGTTCCGCGGCATAGGCCAGCATCGATCTGAGCAGCGCGTTTAACTTCCCGCGGCCCGCCGCCTTCAGCACAAAGTGATAACGGTAATCCTGCTTCAATCGCAGGATCGGTGCGGCCGCCGGCCCCAGCACTCGAATGCCTTCGTGCCGCGTCTTCTCAAACCACTTCCCCAACGTACCTGACCAGCGCAGCGCCTCGTCGAGCTTGTTACTGCGTATCACAACGTTGGCCAGCGCGCTGTAAGGCGGATAGTGCATCCAACTGCGGAAGCGCAGTTCTTTTTCGTAGAAACCCATAAAATCGTGTTGGGCCGCGTACTGCACCGCATAGTGATCGGGAAAATAGGTTTGCAGCACAACTTTGCCCGGCGTCTGCCCGCGTCCCGCGCGTCCCGCCACCTGGGTCAACAACTGAAATGTGCGCTCGGCAGCGCGAAAATCCGGAAATCCCAATGCCATGTCCGCCCCGACTACGCCCACCAGCGTGACCCCGTGAATGTCGTGCCCCTTGGCAATCATCTGCGTACCCACCAGCAAATCGAGTTCACCTTCATCGAGCGCATTCAGTGCACGTTCGAAATCTTCACGGCCGCGGACTGTATCGCGATCCAGACGCCCAATGCGGGCCTGGGGAAACATGCCGTGCAGCAACTCCTCCAGCTTCTCGGAACCGGTGCCGAGAAAATATACGTACTCGCTGCCGCAGTGGACGCACGCCTTGGGCACCGGCGCAGTGTAGCCGCAGTAGTGACATTCCATGCGGTGCGATCGCTTGTGATGCGTCATGGCGATGGCGCAGTTCTTGCACTCCAACGTTTTGCCGCAGGAGCGGCAGAGCACCACCGGGGAATACCCGCGACGGTTCAGACAGAACCATCACTTGTTCCTTGCGCTCCAGCCGCTCCTTGATTTCTTCCGCCAGCTTGCGTGAGATGACCTGCTCGCTTCCGGTCTCCTGAAACTCCTGCCGCATGTCGATGATCTCAACCTCTGGCAGCGGCCTCTTCTCTACCCGATCCGGAAGTTCGAGCAGCGTGTACTTATTTTTCTTGGCGTTGAAATACGACTCCAGCGACGGCGTGGCTGAGCCCAGCACCACTACGGCATTTGCCATCTTGGCCCGCATCACGGCCACGTCGCGCGCGTGATAGCGCGGCATCTCCTCCTGCTTGTAGGAGGGGTCCTGTTCTTCGTCAACGATCACAAGCGCCAGATCGAAGACCGGCGCAAACACAGCCGAGCGCGTGCCGACCACCATGCGAGCCTCGCCGCGCTTGATCCGGTGCCACTGCTCGGCGCGCTCTTTGTCGGAAAGCCCGGAGTGCAGGATCGCGACCTCGTCCCCGAACAGTTGATGCAGATCGGCGGCCACCGCGGGAGTAAGACCAATCTCCGGCACCAGCAGGATGGCCGACCTTCCGGCCTCGAGCACCGCTCGCATGGCTGCGAGATAAATTGCCGTTTTGCCCGATCCCGTGATCCCGTGCAGCAACATGCCGGCAAACTTGCTGCTGTCCACGCGCTCCTGAATATTTTTCAGCGCGACCTGCTGCGCGGAATTGAACTGGAAGTCGAACAGGTGGGGACGCGCTTTCAGTTTCGACATGGTGAACTCGGCCGGCTCTTCGAGTATTTCCACCACTCCGCGCTTTACCAGCGTGCCCAGCGTCGTGCGAGGCACCTCTAAGGACTGGAGCGCCTGAGCCGGAACTTTCCCTCCGGCTGCGGCGAGAGTATCAATCACGGTCTGCTGGTTGGCATTGAGTTTTCCTTCAACGCTTTTCAGGACAGCCATCTTCACCGTTCGGGCCGCGTCGCGTGCTTCCGACAAATCGTCGCGGATGATCCACTTCTTGCGCACCATGCCGCTGAGCAGCGCCTTCGACGCTCGCGTGGCCGAACGCAGGCTTCTGTTCCGGCGTCGCTCTCCCGTTCAGCCAGGTAGTCAAGTACGCGAAATTCCGCCAACTGATCTTCCGGAGTTTTCTGGGAACGCGCGGATGATCCCGACATGCCCGCGAGGTGCAACGCCAGTTGTCCCTCTTCGGTGATGCGGTAGCCGATGGCCCGCTTGAATTCGGCGCCCAGCGGCAGCATCGTGCGAAAGACTTCTCCCACGGGTGCGAGGTAATAGTCGGCGATCCACTGGCCCAGGCGCAGTAGTTGCTCATCGAGTACCGGCGCAGGATCGAGCACGCGGATGAGGTTCTTGGTCGCTACCTTCGGCTTGCGGTCATGCAGGTCCGTAACCACGCCCGACATGCGCTGCTGCCGGAAGGGCACGAGCACGCGTCCGCCAACCACGGGTTCCATCCCATCTGGAATACCGTAGGTGAAGACGATATCCAGCGGCACCGGAAGCGCTACGTCGCAGAATTCAGGCATGGTGGAAGGCGCAGCGTGTCGACGCCGCTACGTGGCTTGCGCTGGAGCTTTCAGGCCCAGATGTTTCATCACCATCTGCAAATCCTTCCAGGCCTCTTTCTTTTGCCGCGGGTCGCGCAACAGGAATGCGGGATGGTAGGTAACTGCAAGTTTGGTGCCGCGAAAGTCGTACCAGTGGCCACGCAGTTCAGACATGGGAGCGTTGATAGCGAGCAACGTCTTGGCCGCGACCGCACCCAGGGCCACAAGCACCTTCGGCTTGATGGTCGCAATCTGCCGCATCAGAAATGGGGAGCAGGTTTCGCACTCGTCGCGTTCCGGTGTCCGGTTGCCGGGCGGGCGGCACTTGATGATATTTGCGATGTAGATATCTTCACGGCGCAGGCCCATGGCCTTGATCATGTTGTTGAGAAGCTGTCCGGCGCGGCCTACGAAAGGTTCGCCCTGGGTATCTTCATCCGCGCCCGGAGCCTCGCCGATGAACATTAGCTCGGCGCAGGGATTGCCCACGCCAAAGACGATCTGTTTGCGACCCTGCTTGGCAGGCGGCAGCGGGTGCAGTCGCCAAGGTCTTCGCGGATGGCGAGCAGGGCCTGGGCGGGATCGGAGATATCGGATTCGGGTCTGGTGGTACATCTCGGCTGATGCTGAGACGAGCTACGACAGCTTTCGCTTTGGGCAATGGTTCTCGCTCTTCCGGCTGGAGTGGAATCTCTGGTGTGGCTCACGGCGGTAGAAATCATAGATGCCGAGTTCGTTGTAGTAGCGGATGCGGTCGGCCAGGGCGCGTTTGAGTTGCGGGTCGAGGGTAATGGTCATCAAGAGAATTCTAAAGGCGATTGCAGATTTCTGATTGCAGATTCTAGATTGAATCTCTTCCGATGGTTGGTGTTCAAATCCGAAATCTAGAATCAAAAATCTTAAATCGAGAATTGCATTATGCTTCTGGACTGCGAGCTTCGCTCGGCCCGACGGCCGAGGGCGGCCGTCGCCACACGGTCTGTGGTTGCTATGTGGCTTGCGCTACCTTGCGCAGGCGAACGACCTGATCGAGCACGCGCTGCGCGACCTCCCACTTGGTAGTCTCGGGAACCTCGATGACGTCGCTTTGGGTAATGATGGTGACTGCATTGCGGTCGGAGTCAAAGCCCACGCCTTCGCGGGACACGTCATTGACCACGATTGCGTCGAGCGATTTCGTCACCAACTTCTTGCGGGCATTTTCCAGGACATTCTCGGTCTCAGCGGCGAAGCCTACGATGATTTGCGAAGCCTTGTTGCGAGCGACTTCCGCAAGAATGTCGGAGGTAGGCTCGAGTTCAAGGGACATTGCGCCTTTGCGTTTGATCTTCTGATCCGCCGTGTTCCTGGGACGATAATCCGCGACCGCGGCAGTCTTGATCACGATGGTGGCTTCGGGCAGCAACTTCAACGTTGCCTGGCGCATCTGTTCCGCGGATTCGACTGAAGTCAGTTCTGCGCCGCCCGGCGGCGTGATGGCTGTCGGCCCGCTTACCAGAAGAACCCGTGCTCCGCGCCGTAACGCCGCTTCCGCCAGCGCGTACCCCATGCGGCCACTGGAGCGGTTGGTGAGGTAGCGCACCGGGTCAATCTTTTCTCGCGTGGGGCCGGCTGTGATCAGGACCGTTTCGCCAGCCAATTCCTGCGAGGCACCCAGCGCTTCCATCGTGGCCGCGACAATCATATCGTTTTCCGCCAGCCTGCCCGGACCCGTCATGCCGCAAGCCAGATAGCCGTCACCGGGCAGCACGATGCGAACACCGCGCTTGCGCAAGGTGTCCAGATTCGCCTGCGTCGCAGGATGGTTCCACATGTTGACGTTCATGGCAGGCGCGACTACCACCGGCGCGGTGGTTGCAAGATAAAGCGTGGTCAAAAAATCATTCGCAATACCCTGCGCGAACTTGGCGAGAACGTCGGCCGTGGCGGGAACGACCAGCAATGCGTCAATGGATTGGGCGACGGCAATGTGTTCGATGGCGGAATCGATATTGGGCGGGGCCTCTTCATCCCCGGCCCCCCCGAACATGTCTGTTATGACTTTCTCACCGGAGAGAGCGGCAAAGGTGAGGGGCCGAACGAATTGCTGCGCGGCCTCGGTCATGATGACCTGTACCCGGATACCGCGGTCCTGGAGCAGGCGAAGGACTTCCGCCGCCTTATAGGCCGCGATGCCGCCGCTGACTCCGAGAGCAACCTTCATGCAACTCCTGAAGCGATTGCAGATTTCAGATTGAACTCTCTTCCGCCAAGGGGGTTTGGGGTTCAAATCTGAAATCAGCAATCTGAAATCCAGCTTACGATTCCTTTGCTATCGCCTTTTCCAGTATCTCGCCGGCAATTTCCGCGGCCGGCCGAGGCATTTCCGGGATCACCCACTTCACCTTGCCCGCCTTGATTTCATCCTGCGCGATGCGGCAAGGTTTGCGGGAAGGCGTTTCGATCACCGGAGGCGCGCCACCCTGTAATTGCCGTGCGCGCCGCGCGGCCACCAGGATGTATCGATAGTTGCTGTCAAACCCATCCATCAGCTTCATCGTGTTCTCCCCTGCCGCTAGCGCCCACCCGGCGCCACAGCTTTTTCGAACGATGCCAGAATCGGCTGCAACCGCTCCCGCACGTTGTTCAGGCGGCAGCGTTCTGCCTTGGCCGTCAGGTTGGTGTCGTCGTCAGCGGACTGTTGTCCTTGGGCTCCTGATCGCTTCAGTCGCTCCGCGAGCAGAATCGACTTGAGCGCGTCTATAGATTCTTCCAGGCGGTCGTTCACCAAAATATAGTCGTATTTCGAGTAATTCTCAATCTCCCGGGAGGCCGTGACCAGGCGGCGCTGGATGACGTCTTCCGCGTCCAGACTGCGCGTGCGTAGCCGCTTCTCCAGTTCCTGCCTGTTTGGCGGCATGACGAAGATACGCACCGCTTCAGGAATCTTACGCTTGATCTGCTCCGCTCCCTGGACGTCGATGTCGAGCAGCAGGTCCTTTCCTTCTTCTTCCGCCTCGCGCAGGAAACGGCGCGCCGTTCCATAGTAGTTTCCGAACACGTCGGCATACTCGAGGAAATCATCGTTGCGGATCATCTCCTCGAATTCAGGCCGGGACACGAAATAATATTCGCGGCCGCCCTGCTCCCCGGTTCGCGCTCCCCGCGTGGTGTACGAGATGGAAAATCTCAGTCCGGGGACGATCTTGCGCACCTGGTTGACCAGCGTGGATTTACCGGAACCCGACGGCGCCGAAATGATGTATACGCCAGTCATTCGATATTCTGTACCTGCTCACGCGCTTTCTCGATTTCGGTTTTGATGGCCAGCCCCATCTCGGTGATTTTCAGGGCTTCGCCCGCCAGCCCCGAGGTCTTCGAGAGCAAGGTGTTGGCCTCCCGGTTCATTTCCTGCAGCAGAAAGTCCAGCTTCTTGCCCACTTCGCCGTCTTGTTCGAGCAGGCCCAGGAAGTGTTTCACGTGCGTGTCCAGCCGGACCAGTTCTTCCTGGATATCGCTGCGGTCCACCAGCAGCGCCGCTTCCTGCAGCAGGCGTTCCGGTTCCACCTGGCTTCCGATCAGCTCCTGCATCCGCGCCTTCAGCTTCCCGACGTATGTTTGCAGCACAGCTTGGCGGTGTCTCTCCACGCCCGCGCCCGCTTCCTGCACATGGGCCATGCGCTGTCGTAACTCACGTTCAATTCCGCGGCCTTCTTCTTCCCGCATCTGGTTCAGGCGACCGAGAAGCTCTTCCACCTTCTCCAGGACCGACGCCTCCAGCGCTCCATCCGCAGGAAGGGTGGCGGCGTCCAGCGCGCCAGGGATGCGCAGTACGGCATTCAAATCGGGCTCGCTAGCCAGGCTGAATTCGGCGGCCGCGGTGCGAAACGCAGCGATGTAGCCTCCAACCACTTGCCGGTTCAGTGCGAAGCTGTCGCCCCCTCCACGTTCCAGATTGAGAGTTAACTCCACATGGCCTCGGGCCAGCTTTTCCTTGAGCACGCGCCGCAGCTTCATCTCCAGCGAATCGCTCTCTGACGGCATCCGGAAGTGCAGGTCGAGAAAGCGGTGGTTCACGGATTTCAATGACAGGGTGAAGCCCATCTCGCTCTTCCCCGCGCTTCGCGGATCGGCGACCTGACCTTTCACCTGCGCGAACCCGGTCATGGAGCGAATCGGCATTCAGTTTTGCGTAGCGCCGGCGTCCCGCTGGCTGTCCCGAGGGCGTCTCGCCCTCGGCTTAAGCCAGACCCGAACAGAAATTCAGTGCGCGAGTAAACTCGTGCCCTCTCGGTTCTGCTGCAAACTTCAGCGGAACAAACGACAGCCCGCTACTGACTCACCTTTACCTTCGGTTGCTCCGATTCCACGAACTGGAGATCATACAGCCGGCGATAGGTGCCAAGCTTCCGCATGAGCTCGTCGTGAGCGCCGATGTCGGCGATGGTTCCGTTTTCCAGGACCACGATCCGATCGGCGCGCCGAACCGTCGACAGGCGATGGGCGATCACAAACACGGTGCGTCCGGTCATTAAATTCTGCAACGCAGACTGCACCAGTGCCTCGGATTCGCTGTCCAGCGCCGAAGTGGCTTCGTCCAGAATCAGGATCGGGGCATCCTTCAGCAGGGCGCGCGCGATGGCGATGCGCTGCCTTTCGCCGCCGGAAAGCCGCACACCGCGCTCGCCGATCATGGTGTCATAGCCCGCCGGCAGTTCCATAATGAAGTCGTGCGCCAGGGCTGCATGGGCCGCAGCCTCGACCTGCTTTTGCGAGATCGAGGGCCGCCCGTACGCTATGTTGTTGCGCAGGGTATCGTTGAACAGCACCGTCTCCTGGGTGACCACGCCGATCTGCGAACGCAGCGACGAGAGCGTGGCCTCCCGCACGTCGCGCCCGTCAATGAGCAGGCGCCCGGAGGTTACGTCAAAAAAACGCGGGATCAGATGAACCAGGGTGCTCTTGCCCGCTCCGCTCGACCCTACGACGGCCACCACTTCTCCCGCCTGCACCGCCAGATTGATGTCGCGCAGGATTTCGCGCGACTCCTCGCCATCGGTTGCGTAAGAAAAGCACACACCCTCGAAGCGAATACCGTGGGCGAAGGGCGGCAGCACCTGAGCGCCTGGTTTTTCTCTCACGTCGTCTTCGGTGTCCATGAACTTGAAAATTTCTGACGACGCCCCCAGCGCCTGCTGAAAATTATTGTTAAAGAGAGCGAACTTCCGAACCGGGTTATACAAGCTGAATACAGCCGTAATAAATGCGCCAAATGTTCCCAGCGTAAACTCGTTGTGTGCAATCCGGTCGCGACCCAGTAACAGAAGCAGGGCAATGGCAATGGCCCCGAAAATATCCATCAGGGGTGAGCTCATTGCCGCCGCCGCCACTGAGCGCAGATTTGCCTTGAAGAGCCGTTGTGCAGCCTGGCGAAATCGCGCCATCTCCCACGATTCCATGCTGAAGGCCTTCACAATCCGGTTGCCGCTGATGGTTTCCTGCAGGATGTTCTGGATGTCAGCCAGCTTATCCTGCCCGCCACGAGTGGTACTCCGCACCCTCCGTCCGATCCTGGCTGCCGAGTAGATGATGAAAGGGACAAACAGCAGCAGCACCCAGGAAAGTTTCCGCCCCAGTACAACCACCGCGACGGCTGTGAAGAGAAAGGTAAAGAATTGTTGAAGGAATTCCGCTAGCACGCTCGACATGGCGTATTGCACTCGCTCGATGTCGTTAATAATGGTTGAGATCAGAGTCCCCGTGGTGTGCTTTTGAAAAAAAGCCGCCGAGCGCCGCAACACAGAGTTGTACAGGTCGTTGCGCAGGTCGGTGATCATGCCGAATCCGGCATGGTTCACGAGATAAGTTCCGGCATAATCGAAAACCCCTTTGAGGATCGTGGACGCGACCAAAGCGTACGCCACAATCGTCCAGGCATTGTGAAAATGTGCGGGAACGAAGTGTTGCAGGTACACGACGTGCCCGCTGCCGGGAATGGTGAACAGCTGAATGTTGTCCGATCCCGACGATGGGTTCAGGACGCGGTCAAAGATAGGCCTGACCAGCACCAACCGAAACGCCTCGAGGAACCCAACCGCCGCCAACAACAGCACGCCCGGCGCCAACTGCAACCCAAAAGGAAGAACGTACCGTAGAAGGCGGGTCAGTTGCCGCATCTGAGGCTCTCGGTGCGCCGCCGACGGGGGCTCGCGCCTGATGGTATCGGCATGGTTTGCAAGGTCCTATTGTACTCAAAACGACAGAACCGGCGTCGGGCGTCGGACCTCAGACCTCGGACTTCAGGCCCCGACCTCACCTCGACCCTCAAGCCTTCAGTCGCGGTTTCGACCCAAGAGGTCAGACGCCGATTCGTTGACCCGGCGCGTGCAGCCGAAGGCTCGACGGCCGAGGTCCGACGCCTGAGGTCCGAGGCCCGGACGCCCGCTCTACTTCGGACTATCCCGATGCACCACCTTCACCCTGTATCCCGCTTTGCGCAAGCGCTTGCCGACATCTTCCGCGATCATGACGGAACGGTGCTGTCCGCCGGTGCAGCCAAACGAAATCGTCAGATAGCTCTTGCCCTCGCGGATGTAGTGCGGCAGCAGATACACCAGCAACTCTGAAATTCGCTGGATGAATTCCTTGGTCTGGGGGAAAGACCGAATATACTTGGCGACCTTTGGATCCCGTCCAGTGAGCGGACGGAATTCGGGCACGAAATGTGGATTTGGCAGAAAGCGAACGTCGAAGAGCAGGTCAGCGTCGTCGGGCACTCCATGCTTGAATCCGAAACTGACGCACGATACCAGGATATTCTTGTCCGACTCCTGCTTGTGGAAGCGGTCGGTAATGTAGGACCGGAGTTCATGCACGTTGAACCGGGAAGTATCAATGACCAGGTCGGCCATGGCCCGGATGGCGCGAAGATGCCGGCGTTCGGTAGCCAGCGAGGACTTTACCGGCGTGTCCGTGCCTAGCGGATGCGGCCGCCGGGTTTCGCTGAAGCGACGCAGCAGCACCGTCTCCTCAGCTTCGAGGAAAATCACTTTGGTCGGCAGCATGCGCTTGACCGACTTCACTATCACCGGCAGCGAAGCCAGTTGCGTGCCTTCGCGGACGTCCACTACCAGAGCGGTGCGGTTAATCTCGGACGATTGCCCGACCAACTCCGCGAAGCGCGGGATCAACTCCACCGGCAAATTGTCCACGCAGTAGTAGCCTAGGTCCTCGAAAGCCTTGAGCACGGAGGCTTTACCCGAACCGCTCAGGCCAGTGATGATCACTAGCTCGCCGCGCGGACGCCGATCCCCCGGGACTACCTTGTCCGGTACAGTTCTGATCTTTTTGCTGCGCTTGGGACGAGCCATCTGCTCGGATGTTAGCAGGCACCGCCGTCGCTCGCCAGTTGCTTGCCAGTTGCGGGCGCGCGGGCCAAACGTGCTCCTAAATAAAAAACGGGGACACTTGAAAGTGCCCCCTTTTTTACGTCGCTGCGCTAGAGGTACGCTATCCCCCGAGAGCGCATTCAGAGCAGCGCCGCAACTACGACAACACTCTTCGCAATGGCTTTAAGACCGTTGCTATTCTTCATCTATGCAGGTGGCGTGCCAGACGTTGATGGTTCGCCCCAGACTGGGCGTGCGGCCCGCAACTGGCTGATTATCCTGACATTCCGGCTTCGCCGCCGGAAAGGGCGCGGAGTCGGCAGCAGTCTTCCCCTAACCCAAGTGTTAGCGCTCACTAACCGTTGGGTTAATCTGCGACGGTGAAGGTGCCTCCGAATGTGTGGGACCGGGTCTCAGACCCGGTCAAGCGGTGCGCAGCACCGCTGCAGGATTGCAATGGAGGAGAGCCTGCGGCTCCTCCGGGCCGTCTTGACCCGGGTCAGAGACCCGGTCCTACACAGTCCGGCTCGGTCCCACACAGTCGGCTCGGTTCCGCACAATCCCGCCTTATTTCCACAGCCGCGTGTACACAACAGCCTCATTTGTGCTAAACAGCCAACATGGCGGTGAAGACAAATCCCAGGCTGCTGGGCATAGGCGGCCCGCTGAAAGGCACGGAATTCCCGTTGCCGGCCGGCGATGTAACCATCGGACGAGAATCCTCCAACCAACTGTGGGTGGCTGACCCGGCATTGTCACGGCGGCATTGCCTGATTGCGGCCGAGGGCGATCAGTTTTCCGTCCGCGATCTGGGCAGTCGCAACGGCACCCTGGTCAACGGCGTGCCGGTTGTGCAGCAGCAGATTCAGCATGGCGACCAGATCTATGTTGGCGATTCCGTGCTGGTTTTCCTGCTCGAAGAAAGCGAAGCCCATTTCGAGAGAAATCCGGTTGAATTCGCGGAAACGGTGGGATTCGATATTTCTCCGGTTCTGCTCCGTGCCGAGGATTCGGTGTTTCTCCAGGCCGACAAACTCGAAGCCAGTTTGCCCGAAACCTCCCGCTGGGTACGTGACTTGAACACTTTGCTCAAGATCGCCACAGGTATCGGAGGCATTCGTGACCAGGACTCTCTGCAATGGCAACTCCTGGGTTTCATCTTCGACGTAGTCCCCGCCGAACGCGGCGCCGTCCTGCTCGGCGATCACCCGGAAGAGTTCACTTCGACCTCCGCCTGGGACCGGGTCCGTGGTCCCGGCCACCCGGTTCGGATCAGTCGCACGATAGTGCGGCGCGTATTCCAGGACCGGGTCGGAATGGTAGTGAAAGATGTCTCCGGGAACGAAGCCCTTCGCCAGGTCAAGACCCTGGTGGACTTGAAAGTGAGTTCGCTGCTTTGCGTCCCCTTGATGGTTGCGGAAAAGATCCTGGGCGCCATCTACCTCGATAGCTGCGACCCGACCGTTGAATTTGACGAAGACCACCTGCAGGTCATGACTGCGGTCGCTGGCATCGCCAGCCTGGCGTTCGACAATGTCCGCCGCTGGGAGCAGTTGCAGCAGGAAAACCAGGATCTGCGCGCTGAAATCGCTCTGGAACACAACATGGTGGGTGGAAGCCCCAGCATGCGCAAAGTATTCGATTTTATCCGGCGGGTAGCGCCCACCGACTCCACCGTGCTCATCCAGGGCGAGAGCGGGACCGGCAAAGAGTTGGTCGCACACGCCATGCATCGCAACAGCCCGCGCGCGGAAAAGCCTTTCGTGGCCATTAACTGCGCCGCCATCGCCGAAACCCTTTTGGAAAGCGAGCTGTTTGGCCACGAGAAGGGCGCTTTTACCGGCGCGGCAGCCCAGAAAAAAGGCAAAGTAGAAGTGGCCGAGGGCGGCACTTTATTTCTGGACGAGGTCAGCGAACTTGCACCCGGACTGCAGGCCAAGTTGCTGCGCGTCCTGCAGGAGCGGGAGTTCGAGCGTCTGGGCGGCACCCGCCCGATTAAACTGGACATCCGGCTGGTCGCGGCCACCAATCGAAGCTTGCCGGAAGCGGTCAAGGCTGGCGATTTTCGCAATGATCTGTACTACCGCCTGAACGTGGTCACTCTCACCATGCCGGCGCTGCGCGAGCGCCGCGAAGATATCTCGCTGCTGACCAATTATTTTGTGGCCAAGGCCAGCCGCAAATGCAAAATGCGGGTCAAGCCTCTTTCACCGCAAGCGCTGGCGGCGCTGATGCACTACGACTGGCCGGGCAATGTTCGCGAACTGGAGAACGCCATCGAGCGCGCCCTGGTACTGGGCTCCACCGATTCCATCCTCCCCGACGATTTGCCCGAGGCCATCCTGGAAGCCGGTTCCGCGACCTCAGCCACGACCGACAAGTACCACGGCACCATCAAGGAGGCTAAGAAGCAGCTGGTCCTGCAGGCCCTTCAGCAAGCCAACGGCAACTACATCGAGGCCGCAAAGACGCTGGGAATGCATCCCAATTCCCTGCTCCGCCTGATTCGCAACCTGGACCTAAAAGGCGTGAAAGCCGGAATGCTGACGCCAGAGTGAGGACGGCAGCAGTTAGCACCAATACCCATGTAGGGACGGGTCTCTGACCCGTCCAGGCCGAGCGCAGCTCGGCAGTCTTCTTCGTCAACACTCGGCAGCATACGGAAACACGCCTTCTATCAGTTTCGGGACGGGCACGACTTCAGTCGTGCCGAAGAAAATCACTGAGCGAGGTGGCTTCAGCCACTGAGGTCCGCTTGCACTGAACGCGCTACTAAGCGAAAGAATGGAATCGGAGAAGCCGACCCGCAGCGGCTGAAGCCGGACGTTTTCACGAGGTTATCAACACGACTGAAGTCGTGCCCTTCCCCCAAACGCATGCGAGCTGCTTCTAAATCCGGAACGGCGCACTCAGCAGCCGCGCCGGAAGCGTCACCACCGCCCAAACCAACTCCAGCGCGCCATGCACGGCAATGCCGACCAACCGGAACGGAATCAGCAGAATCCATACGACTGGATAGAGCACCAGCGCCAGCAACGCCAGCGGCCAGCACACCACAAACAGAATGCACCACAGAAGAAAAGTAAACATGGCGGAGCCTCCACGTAATTGCTCCTAAGTCATTTTACGAGAATGCAGCCGGAAAAGTTCCCCCGGCACAATGCTGCCGACTACAAACGGTGGCTAGCAGGGTTGTCCGCGACTGTGCGAAGCGGCATACTTTTCGCTTGTTCCGCTTGTTCAGAGCTTATGCTACCTCGTTTCGCCATAGCGTCGATCACCTCGTTCCGCCGAGCCAGGGCTCTGTCGGGGTGGGCTAGAGGAGAGAACGAAGCCGAGCCTTTGACAAGCCCCACCAGCAGCGCGGCCTCTGGTATCGACAACCGGATCGCGGGTTTTGCTAAATAATTTTCGGCGGCGCTTTCGATACCGTAGATACCGGGACCAAAATATGCGCGGTTTAGATAGATATTCAGCAACTGATCTGTGGTGAAACGACGCTCCAATTGAACTGAAGTGCGCAGTTCGGAGAGTTCGCGGCTCAAAACGCCGCGATGGGCATCGCAGAACAACTGTCGCGAGACTTGCAGCGAATAGTTTCCGTAGCGTTTGCGTTCTGAGTAGCCTCTGCCCTCTGAGGCGTCGTCAATGAGATCGGCGAACAAGCGACCTGCAACGTTTCTTGGATCGACATCCCCTTCCGCGGCAAGCAGGGCATCGCGTATGCCTGCCAAATCACTCTTAGGCAGGGCAACGACCCTTGTTTTTTCGCCGCAAATGTATGCATCGGCAATCGTAGTTGGAGTCTTGGGGGCAAAAGTACTTAGAGCCCGAATATCGGGCAGATCGGATGAGTAGAAAAATACGCCACCCGTCACGAGGGCGACGAACAAGGCCGCGAATGATGCAACCACTAGAAGAACGCGGACTGCGCTCCGCGCGATGCGTGTAGGCACAGAATTAATCTTAGAATGCAGCTCACTTTTGTCCAACAATTCATCAGGAAGTCGGGGCGGGCCTGCCCTGAGCGAAGCGCAGGGTCACCCGCCACCACACTACGCCACTCACTGAGCCAGTCTCTGCAATGACTCGCCGTACGGCGCGCGTGCAATGCCCTTCTCCGTGACAATCGCCGTCACATATTTCGCAGGTGTCACATCAAAGGCGGGATTCTCCACCTCCACGCCCGTGGGTACCATCTGCTTGCCCGCGATGTGGGTAACTTCCTTGCTGTCACGCTGCTCGATTGGAATGCCGCTGCCATCCGGCGTCTCCAGGTCTACGGTCGAAAACGGAGCGGCCACATAGAACGGAATGCCGTGTTCCTTGGCCAGCACCGCCACCGTATAGGTTCCAATTTTGTTGGCCACGTCGCCGTTGGCGGCAATGCGATCCGCGCCTACCACGATGGCGTTGATCTTGCCCTGTTGCATCATGGCGCCCGCCATGTTGTCAGAGATGACCGTGGTTGGGATGCCGTCCTTCATCAGTTCCCACGCGGTCAATCGCGATCCCTGCAGGAACGGACGCGTCTCATCGGCGTAGACATGGATTCTCTTTCCCTGCTCGACCGCTGCCCGGATCACTCCCAGCGCCGTGCCGTATCCGCAGGTAGCCAAAGCGCCCGCGTTGCAGTGAGTGAGCACGCCTCCGTTGGCCGGCATCAAGGTCGCACCGTGCCTGCCCATGGCCTGGTTGGCGGCAATGTCCTCGGCGTGCATACGCTGGGCCTCTTCGATCAGCGCCTGCTTGACCTGTGCCAGAGGCCGGACCCGCAGCAGGTCGAACTTGTCCCGCATGCGCTTGATCGCCCAGAAAAGATTCACCGCCGTAGGGCGCGTCTTGCCAATGACATCGCAAATCTGGTCGAACTCCTGCTTGAGCTCGCCACCATTTTCAGCCTTGGAATTTTTTACGCCCAGCGCGATGCCCATGGCCGCAGCCACACCGATGGCCGGCGCTCCCCGCACCACCATGTTACGAATCACATCGGCGACCTGGACATAGGTCTTGCACGTAACGTAAGTCTCCTCCATGGGAAGCTTCGTCTGATCGATAAAGCGCACGCCGGAATCGGTCCATTCGAGGGTTTGAATCATAGGAGCAGTCGTTGGCCCTTGGTCGTTGGTCGTTGGCCATTCATCTTGGCAGTCTGCGTTCGAGCGTTTGAGTCATAGAGCGGTCTTGGGTCTTCGGGTGGCTTCCCCACGGCGCTTGCGGTCAACCCGGAATCCCGTGGGTCTAAAAGCCAACGACCAACGACCAAGGACCAATGACGCTCTTAGGCTTTATGCGCTTCGCAGCGGATTCTCGGGCTGTGCACCACCGCCGGGCGTCCACAAATCTCGCAGCCGGCGCCCACCGCGGGCATTCCCGGAGAGGTTTCGTCGTTCTGCAGCAAGTGTTCCTTCCGGACATCGCTCGCGGTAAATATAGACACGAATGGAGCCGGCGCGGCTGCCTTCTCGACGTTGGGACGCCCGCCGGCTTCCTGGCGTTCCACCAGGCACACCACCCCGACCACCTGAAACCCGAACTCGCGAGCCGCCTCAATCGCCTGGATCGTCGACGCGCCGGTGGTGCACACGTCATCCACGATGACGACCCGCACGCCTTTTTCCCGATAGCCCTCGATCCGCTGTCCTGTGCCGTGCTCTTTTTCGGCTTTGCGGACCAAAAATCCCTCGATGTCTCCGCTCGCCACGGTTACAGCAACCACAATGGGATCGGCGCCCATGGTAAGACCGCCGATCGCCTTCGGTTTCCAACCGCGAGCCCGGATCTCGTCCAGGAACACCTGCCCGGTCAGGCGCGCGCCCTTGGCCGCCAAAGTGGTAGTACGGCAGTCGATGTAATAGTCACTGGTCGCCCCGGACGAGAGTTTGAACTGTCCCAGCCGGAAGGACTTGGCGGCCAGCAGGCGCAGCAGATCTTGACGTGCGGAAGACGATGACATGGAAAGCCTACGATATCACGCTCGACATCACGTACCCGGGGTGCGGGGCTGGATGGTCTCGGAAATTCCAAACCACGAAGGACACGAAGTTACACGAGGGTGTGAATACCAGATGTATCCTTCGTGTCCTTGGTGGTGGAATTCACTCTCATCATCATTGCGTGATGCGCTCCAAATGACGGAAATGATCGGTGCCCAAGTACAGCAAAGTAAAGAGCGTTAGGTTGTAACCTACATGGATCAGGAACCCCGGCGCCACTGACCGGGTTATCACTCGCGCCAGGGTCAAAACCAAACCCACCACGAATAGCACCAGAAGCGGTCCCCAGGCTTGTCCGAGTTGTTCGCCGTGAACCATGGCAAAGCCGGCACTGGTCGCAACCACCGCCAGAAACCTTCCCCACCGCCCTGCTACCGAAGGCTGGACCGGCGAAACCATGCTAAGTAATCCGAGCAGGCACCCCAGGGCTACCAGCGCAATCGTTGCGGAGCCGAAAACCCGGTCTGCAATCGACCGCGATGCCAATCCCCATGCCACCAGCACCACAGCCGGCAACCACGCCACATTTGTCCTGCCACCATTTTGGCTCGGGCTGTGGCCGCCAAGCAGCGCCGCAGTAAGCACGAAGACCACAACTGCCAGCAACACGCACCACGTCAGTGGAAGCCGATGTTCGAGGTATCCCCATGCGGCTACGATGAGCACCCATATGCAGGCCCGGCGAAGCTGTCGCGGCGTCATCAACAGGGTCGCCAGCCATCGATCCAGCACGGGATAGAGAAAACCCCGGAAAAGCATCTCTTCGGCAAAGGGAGCCACGCCCACTCCGAAAAACGCCATGACGTATGCGCCTTGCCGGTTCTGGAAGAACCGGTCCATGGGCAGAGACTTGGGAATAGGCAGATATCGCGAAAGCAGCCCCAACACCACGGCCACCATGCTGCCGGTCACGATGTACCCCACCCACCAACCGCTCGGCCAGCGCCACGCCACCGCTTGCCAGAAGGGACGCCGCCGGTGGCGCGTCACCAGCACGTACATCGCTGCCAGTGCGGCGAGATAGGACAGGGTCATGCTCGGAACAATTACCAGCGGTCCGGGATTTCCGCGCAACTCCGTGGCCGAAACGCCCGGGGAGGGAGCGTTCCTTAACGCGACAATAAAAAATATCGAGCTGAAAAAAAATAACGCCGCCACCAGCACCAGCCCGATCAGCAGCAGGTCCAACCCGCTCCACGGAGGATTCTCGGCGCCCGGATTGATAGGAGCTTCAGGCTCCGCTACGACCGGTTCCGCCGGTGGCTGGATCTGCATTTCAGGGAGAAGATGATCCGGTGAAGACAATTAGTTTGGCTACCTTTTTCGAACTCGGCCGATCAGATGCTGGTTACCGCTTCACCACTTTAGCAGGCTACAGAAAAACACTCCGGTCGGGTGGAGCAGTCCTTCAGTCCTGCATAGCGCTCGGCCCTCTGGAAATGGGCATTCAGCTCATGAAATACTCCGCGGCTGAAGCCGCACCAGAGAACTACTTGAATGCAGTGCTAAAGCGCTGCTCCACCCAAAATCGTGGCCTGCGAAATAGAGGTCTAGGTCTGAGGTCTAAGGTCCGAAGTCCGAGGTCCGACGCCCGAAGTCCGACGTCCCTATGCAATCGAACTTTTTTCCGTCACCGCTTCCCTGGCCACACTCCCGTTGGCAAAATATCCCGCCAGCGCCTGCCCGGTATACGACTTCTTGTTCCGCGCCACCTGCTCCGGTGTGCCCTGGGCCACAATACGCCCGCCTTCTTCTCCGCCCTCCGGACCGAGATCAATGATCCAATCTGCATTGCGGATCACATCCAGATTATGCTCGATAATCATCACCGTATTTCCCAGGTCGGTTAGCCGGTGCAACACTTCCAGCAACTTCTTCACGTCGGCGAAGTGCAGTCCCGTCGTCGGCTCGTCCAGCAGATAGATCGTCTTTCCTGTCTGCCGCTTGCTCAACTCGCGGGCCAGTTTGATGCGCTGGGCCTCTCCCCCCGATAACGTCACCGCCGACTGCCCCAGATGAATGTAGCCCAGCCCCACGTCCACCAGCGTCTGCAGTTTCTGCCTGACCTGCGGGATGTTCTCCAGAATCGGCAGCGCATCCGAGACCGGCATCTCCAGCAGATCGGCGATGGACTGCCCCTTGTATTTCACGGCCAGCGTCTCATGGTTATAGCGGTGGCCACCGCAAACTTCGCACAGAACATATACATCCGGCAGAAAATTCATTTCGATGCGCCGCTGCCCTTCGCCCTGACAGGCCTCGCAACGTCCGCCCGAGACGTTGAAGGAAAACCGTCCCGGCTTGTAACCCCGCTCGCGGGATTCCGGCAGCATGGCATAGAGATCGCGAATCTGGGCAAAGACGCCGGTATAGGTCGCCGGATTCGAGCGCGGGGTGCGCCCGATCGGAGACTGGTCGATGCGAATCACCTTGTCGATATTTTCGGTGCCCGAGATGGTTTTGTACGCTCCCGGCTCCTCCCGCGAGCGATAAAGCTTCTGGGCCAGCGCGCGGTAAAGAATGTCATTCACCAGCGTCGACTTGCCTGATCCTGAAACTCCGGTCACAACCGTCATCACGCCCAGGGGAAAACTGACGTCGAGATTCTTCAGGTTATTTTGCCGCGCGCCCAGAATCGTGATCACCGCCCCGTTGGGCTGGCGCCGTTCTGACCGCATCTCGATATGCGCCCTGCCCGAAATATATGCGCCGGTGAGCGACTCCGGCACTTGCATGATCTCTTCCGGAGTTCCGTGCGCCACCAGTCCGCCGCCATGCCGACCGGCGCCCGGGCCAAGGTCGATCACGTAATCCGCCCGCCGAATAGTTTCTTCATCGTGCTCTACCACCAGCACGGTATTTCCCAGGTCGCGCAACTCCTCAAGCGCCTCCAGCAATCGTCCGTTGTCGCGATGATGCAATCCGATGGAGGGTTCATCCAGCACGTAGAGCACACCTCGCAGTTTTGACCCGATCTGCGTGGCCAGGCGGATCCGTTGTCCTTCTCCTCCGGAGAGCGTCGCCGCGGACCGGTCAAGGGAAATGTAGCCCAGCCCGACCGCATCCAGAAATTGCAGGCGTTCCACGATCTCGTGCACGATCCGTCCCGCGATGATGGCTTCGCGCCCGTTGAGTTTGATCTTGCGCGCCGTCTCCAGCGCCCGCGAAACCGGGAGCGCTGTGACGTCCGCGATCGACATGTCGTTCACCTTCACCGCCAGGCTTTCCGGCCGCAGCCGTCTGCCCTGGCATACCGGACATGTGGTGGCCGACATGTAGTCGAGAAGAAATTCGCGGTAAGTGTCGGAGGTGGATTCTTCCGCCGCCTGCTTGAGATACCCCAGAATTCCGCGAAAACCAGTCTTCGCGGGCCTGCCGTTCTGGCCATTCTTGCCCGCCTCGCCGTACAGCAGCAGGTTCTGGATCTTCTCGGGAAATTTTTCGAACGGCGTTGCCAGATCGAATCCATGCGCCGCGGCCGTAATCTGCAACTGATGGATCAGGTTCTGCGATGCCGAGCCCGGTCCCAGGCCGCCATCAAGCAGAGGGCTTCGACCAGTCATTGATCACCAGAACGGGATCGAATTCATAGCGGCTGCCCAGCCCGTGGCATTCCGGACAAGCCCCGTACCCGCTGTTGAAAGAAAATGACCGCGGCTCCAGTTGAGGCACGCTGATGCCGCAATCCGGACACGCCAGCTTTGCCGAATAGAGCTGCTCATCGCCACCCACCACCGCCACCTGCACCAGCCCGCCCGCCAGCTTCATCGCCAGCCCCACCGACATTTCCAGCCGGTGCTCGATCCCGGGCTTAACCAGAAGCCGGTCGATGACGACCTCGATGGTATGGTTCCTGCGCTTGTCCAGGGGAATGTCGTCTTCGAGACTTACCAGTTCACCGTCGATCCGGGCGCGGGTAAAGCCATGTTGCACTAATTTCTCGATCTCTTTCTTGAATTCGCCTTTGCGTCCGCGCACGATCGGCGCCAGCACCATCACTCGATCTTCGGGAGTCAGGCTCATGACCCGTTGCACGATCTGCTCGGCCGATTGCCGCGCGATCGCCCGGCCGCATTCAGGACAATGCGGCACTCCGATGGAAGCGAACATAAGGCGAAGATAATCGTAGATTTCGGTGATCGTCCCAACCGTAGACCGCGGACTCCGGCTGGTAGTCTTCTGCTCTATCGAGATCGAGGGGCTGAGACCATCGATGGCGTCGACATCGGGCCGCTCCATCTGATCCAGAAACTGCCGGGCGTACGCGGACAGGGTTTCCACATAGCGCCTTTGACCCTCGGCATAAATGGTGTCAAAGGCCAGGGAGGACTTGCCCGAACCGCTCAGACCGGTAATCACCGTCAGGGTGTTACGAGGGATTTCGACGTTTATATTCTTGAGGTTATGCTGCCTTGCCCCGCGCACCGAAATCTTGGTAATAGGCATGAATTAGGAAAAGTGCCGACTGGTCTTCCGTAATGTGGACGGGTCACCAGAAATGTTGGAAAGTGGGTTTGCGCAACTTTACTCATGTATCTTAGTTGCTAATAGCAACTAGCGTCAACGCGGGTAAAGTGATGGGCTGCGCGGCGCGGTCACGAAGACCTGATCACGCAACACGGTTGCGGACCCTGATGTCCGTAACTTACAGGAAAGTAGGCCGAACTTGGGCGCGTTGCTGGTTGCTTTCGTCATTTCGTTTACCGCCGTCACAGTCGTACTCGTGGGCATTCTGGCTGCGTACGCAGCCGTAACCGGCATTCTGCACGCCTTCGCCTATAGCTCTCGCCAGCGCTCCCGTGGAACTCCGCTGCTGGTCCCCAGCCAGAGCCAAGCCAGCGGCGACTAAGGGCGAGCTTGTGTGGCTGAGCTGGGTGGCGCGGGCGCCCCGCCCGCGTGACAGCGTCCACCAACAAACGCTCCATTCCAACGCAAAGGTAAGACGATCCTGATCACGGCTTCGCCTGGATAAAATCCAAAAAAAATCACATCAAAAGCCGCGGGCAGGGCTCCTTCGGCTTCGCTCAGGACAGGTCCGCGCCACTCATTTCCCGGAGGGTCTTATTTCTTCGGCGGAGCGCCTTGCGGTGTGGCTTCCGCAGGAGTGGCACCTTGCTGTTGTAGTTGTTGCTGCTGCTGTTGCAGTTCACGCAGCAGTTGTTCCGGAGTCTTGATCGGCGGCGGCTGGCCGTTGGGCTGCTGGTTCTCTTCGTTTGCGGCAGTGTCGGCCCCATCCTCGCCGGGCTGCTCCGAGACGTCCATACCAGGCTGCTCGGAATCTTCGCCCGGCAACGCGGTCGCGCCGTTCGGCGTTCCCGGGGCAGCCGCGCTCACATTAGGCGCTCCACCGGGCACAGCCCCCGCCTTTGAAGTCAGAATAATCCGTTCCAGCATGCCCGGACGGGTCTGCGATCCCAGCATCACGTAATTGAAGTGCGATCCATCCAACAGAGAGACCAGCACGTCCCGCGCCGGCCCCGGACCCAGATGAGTCACGACCCGCTCGGTAGCACTCGGCGGAATCTCGACGATGGCTCCGGTCTGAGCGCGGACCGCGCGCAAAATATCCGCCAGAGTCGAGTTCTCCGCCACGATCGTCAGCATGCCGTTGCTAAATTTGACTTTCGGCGGCAACGCCGGCATTTGCTCCAGAGTAGGAGGCGGTGGTGGTAGCGCAGGTGGAGGCGGCGGCGCAGGCTGCTCCTGCTTGGTCGCATGCTTGCGCGCAGGATGTTGCTCCGCCGCAGTCGCCATATTCCCGACAAACAGGGAGAGCAGAGCGACAGCATTTACCAGCGTGAATCTTGAATACGGGGCTGACATGAGGACCACCAACCGCACCTGCTTCGCGGCCATCCAGAGGCTTGGATGCCGATCAACGCCTGAACGATTGTAGCACCGGCTTAGCACCCCGGCCGAAGCCCGTGTCCATTCCGTTTCCACTCACCGCGGTATGATTGTCCGCCCGGAGGGGATGCCATGAATCTTGAAAACATGAATCTTACAAATAAGAAATCGCAACTCGCCTCACGCTCGGTCGTGACCTTGATCCTGGTCAGCGGTGCGATCCTCATTCTGACTTTGAGCACCCACTTTTCTTCGGCGCAATCCGGGGCGCAATCCGGCGACCCGGCTCCGTTCTCGCATGCTCTGCCCCCGCTCGACGGCAGTCATCTGCGGGCGATTGTCGTCGAGGTAAACTACGCGCCCGGCGAAGCCGACAAACCGCACAGCCATCCTTGCACCGTGATCGGATACGTCGCCCAGGGAGCCATTCGCTTTCAGGTGAAAGGCGGACCGGAGAGCGTCTACAAGGCTGGCGAGAGCTTCTACGAACCGCCAAACGGTGTCCACCAAGTGTCCGCCAATGCCAGCGACAAGGAACCCGCCCGGCTGATCGCATTTTTTGTTTGCGACCATGACACCCCGCTCACCGTGCCGCCAATTGACGACCACTCCGGGCACGGGTCTAAATAGCACCTTCTTGGCACGAAGAGTCAAAAGCGCGGGCGAGGGCGCCCGCGCCACACGATCCCCTCACGAGCACGATTGGTGAGGGCAGGGCTTTAGCCGTCACTTACGAGAACAACCGGGATGGGCACGGCTTCAGCCGCTGAGGGCTGCTTCTGGGTTGGGGCTGACTATTGCCGGGGCGCGTAGTAGCCCTTGCGGGCCCGCACTTGGAGGTCTTTCTTGAGCGCAGTGATTTCGATCGAGCGGTAGCGGCCGTCGGCATCGAAGTCTGCCGGCCGGTAGGAGACCACATATTGGCTGCGCAGCTCGTCTTCAATGGCCGCGAATGAATTCTTGATGTCCTTCATCTTGAAGGGGAAAAAGGCGCGCCCGCCGGTCGCGTCCGCCAGTTGCTGCAAGGCCTTGTCGCCGCGCAGGATCAGGCCGCTGTCGTCGGTGGAAATCGCATAAATAATTACTTCGGAGCGTTGCGCCATTTCGATGGCCAGGGCCCGCGACGACTTCGCTCTGGTTATCTTCGCCGTCACTGACCACAATGATGGCCCGGCGCACCGGATGGTCGCCCCGGTCCTTGCTGAGCTTTTCGCGGCAGGCGCGATAGATGGCGTCATACATCGCGGTGCCCCCGCCGTTGTGCAGATTCCGCACACCGGTTTCCAGCAGGCGAACGTTGTCCGTGAACTCCTGCGTGACTAGGCTATGGGTGCTGAAACCCATGACAAAAGCTTTGTCGAAATTCGCCCGCAGGGTGTGTTGCAGGAAGCTGACTGCGGCTTCCTGTTCGAAATCGAAGCGGCTATGCACTGAGCCGCTGGTATCCACCAGCAGTCCAAGCTCCAGCGGCAGATCAGTTTCCCGCCGAAAATTCACAATCGATTGCGGAGGCTTGTGGTCGTCCAGGATGGTGAAATCGCCCTGGTTCAGATTGCGCACGAACTTGCCATGGTGATCCGTCGCAATGAACAGCACATTGACCTCATCCACCCGCTTCTTGATGGTAAGGATGGGATCCGAGGGATCAGTCCCGGCTGTGGACTCATCGGGAGAAGCTACATTGAAGCCTGGGGACGCTACAAACGGTGTCTGGGCCCGCAGCGGCAACCCGGCCGATAGAACGACCAGAGCAACCATCCATCGACACCACTTCGTGTAGTTCATTCCCAGCCGATCCAAATTTTTCACACCTAACCACGGCCAGTGGCTTCTTCACTCTATTAGATGCACGTATCGGGCCGAAAGCCGCTGCCACTGAGCCTACTGCTTCTACTGTCCGACTCTAGGGGAGGGTCCTACCGAGTGCCAAGTTACAAAAGGAGCACACGTTTGGTCATGAATTCAAATGTCTTAAAGCGCAGGCGACGCGTTTAGAGAGACTCCAGGGGATGTCTTCTTAGCGTTCTTTGCGGCCTTTGCGGTCTAAAGTTTTCACCGCAAATAGAGAGCGCCCCGCAGGATGAAACTGCAGGCCGACAGGCCAACACTACAGCCTCTTGCCTGAATTGCTGCGATTGTGAGATAAAGGCGTCCCCGTACGGAGATACTTTATGAAAACACTGCTTGCCGTGCTTCTGCTTTGTGCCTTCACTCTCCCTGCTTTCGCCGCGGACGACGAAAAAGAAACCGATCGCGTCAAGGAAGCGGGCGTGGTTCTCAAAGAGATCCTTGACATCCCCGAGGACGTTCCCCAGGACCTGCTGGACCGAGCCAATTGCGTGGTGGTTCTGCCTTCAGTGAAGAAAGGCGCGATCGGGATCGGTGGCAGCTACGGTCGCGGAATCATGATCTGCCGCGGCGGCCCGCACTACACCGGACGCTGGGGAGCACCCGCTATGTATGCTCTCGAAGGCATCAGCATCGGTTTCCAGCTAGGCGGCCAGGCCACCGATTTCGTGTTGCTGGTGATGAATGAGGGCGGAGCCAAATCCTTGCTTAGCAGCAAGGTGAAGCTGGGTGCCGACGCGTCGGCAGCCGCTGGCCCGGTCGGACGCACCGCCGAGGCCGCGACCGACGTCGTGCTGACAGCCCAGATTCTCTCTTACTCCCGCGCCAAAGGCTTGTTCGCCGGTGTGTCGCTGGAAGGATCCACCCTGCGCTCGGACGGAAGCGCCAACGAGAAACTCTACGGGCAGAAGCTGAGCGCGGCAGACATCATTAACGGCGGCAAAGTGAAAGCCCCACCCTCAGCCCAGGGACTAATCGCAGTCCTGACACGCAAGTCCCCAAGGTACAAAACCGCAGCCAAGGCGCCAAGCAATCCTCAGAAGAAATAGGTTTGGTTTTGGTCGGTTGTGTGGGTGTGGAGCGGACCTGTCCTGAGCGAAGTCGAAGGCGCCTCGCCCACTTCCGCGGAAGTAACGCAAACCGTGTGGGTAGAGTCGGAGCCTGCCCTACGCCGACTGTGTGGGGCCGGGTCTCTGACCCGGCCGCGCCGAGCAAAGCTCGGCAGCTCACCCAGATCTCAGCCCAACGGCGCGCACGGAGATAAAGCACACCACTCATCCATGAGCCCAAAGTCCCGCAATTTCATCCGCTGCACCTGGGCCAGCAACCCGCTCTCCATCCGCTACCACGATGAAGAATGGGGCGTCCCGCAGCACGACGATCGCACGCTCTTTGAATTTCTGATCCTCGAAGGCGCGCAAGCCGGCCTGAGCTGGGACACGATTCTGCAGAAACGCGAGAACTACCGCGCCGTCTTCGACCAGTTCGATCCCGAGCGGATTGCCCGCTACGACCGCCGCAAGCAACAAACCCTGCTGCGCAATCCCGGCATCATTCGCAACCGGCTCAAGGTCGCCTCTGCGGTGCGGAATGCGAAAGCTTTTCTGGCAGTCCAGAAAGAATTTGGCTCATTCGACCGCTACATCTGGCAGTTCGTCGGCGGAAAACCACGCGTGAACAAGTGGCGCCCAGGCCTGAAACTTCCGGCAAGCACTCCCGAATCCGATGCCATGAGCAAAGACCTGAAAAAGCGCGGCTTCAACTTCGTCGGCTCGACCATCTGTTATGCCTTCATGCAGGCGGTCGGCATGGTGAACGACCACTGGGTGAAGTGCTTTCGCTACGGCCAGGTCGGCCGGGCAGGACGACGGCGTGCCTAATCAACCTCTACTTCCAGCATAACAATCGGCACAGGGTAATTGGGACACGCCGGGCAAGAATATATCGCCAAGAAACAGAACATGTTAGCGGGATTCGAACGAAATCCGGGTCTTGACAAAATCCAGCATCACGTCGCTTCATTCGCCGCGCCACGGCCGCAACCGCGGAATCCAGCGCGGAACGTTGGCGCAGAATCTCTCGTACTCTTCGCCGAAAGTTCTGCGCAAGGTTGGTTCCTCGTAGCCAATCACAAAAAGACCGAACGCCAGCCAGACCACCGCGCCGTAGCGCAGTACTTGCGTATCACCCAGAAGCAGGCCCTGCCCGAGTATTACCGACAGCACTCCGACGTACATGGGATTGCGTACAAAACGGTAAAGGCCGGTCACCACCAGATGCTCGGTCGGTAGAACCGGCGCGGGCGTGCCCAGGCCCTCAAGCGCGAATCGCACAAACGAGTCCAGAAGCACCGGCGCGCCCTAGCGCGATCAATACGATACCTACCGCGCGCAGCGACTGCCAACCCAGGAACGGGGGCCGCATGTGCCAGCCGGAAATCCACCACGGCACCAGGCCGGCAACGACTCCCGGCGCCACCAGGAAGAACAGGAACGATCCCACGCTGGCGCCCAGGCGATTCATGTTATGAACCTCGGAAGCTCTATCAAGCCCAGACCCTCACGAACCTCGAATTCTGTCCTCGGATGCTGACCTCGGAAAGTGCTCCAGTCTCCCAGTGTGATCCAATCGCGTTTCGTAGACAACCCGTTCAACAGGCACAAGCCGCAGCGGTTCCCTAGGTTATTTGACTCAGTCAACTATATAATTGCCTTCATCACATAAAGGGGCGCACCCCGTCATGCACACCCAGTCTGCAACTTCGATTGACTCCAACGTCGACGCCGTCCGCAGTTTCAACCGCTTTTACACCCGCCACATCGGGGTGCTGCGCGAAGGCCTGCTCAGGAGCCCGTTCTCACTCGCCGAGGTGCGCGTTCTTTACGAGATCGCGCACCGGGAGCAGCCCACCGCCACTGAACTCTGCCACGCACTGGGACTCGATCCGGGATATCTTAGCCGCATTCTGAGCAAGCTTGAAAAAAGCGGCCTGGTTTCGAAATCTGCATCGCGATCCGATGGCCGTCAAAGCCTTCTCCGCCTGACCGCCGGCGGCAGAAAAACCTTTACCACGCTTGACACTCGCCAGAGTGCTGAAGTCGCCGCCATGCTACGGCCAGTCCCGCCCGCCGGACAAGCCCGGCTAGTCCAGGCGATGCATAAGATCGAGACTATGCTGGGTGCTCACCCCGAACCCAGAACACCCTACATTTTGCGATCCCATCAACCCGGCGACATGGGATGGGTGGTCCACCGCCACGGCGTCCTCTACGCGCAGGAGTACGGATACGACGAGCGCTTCGAAGCGCTGGTGGCGGAGATCGTGGCCAAATTCATCCAACACCTCGACGCACGCCGCGAGCGTTGCTGGATCGCGGAGAAAGACGGCGAGATCGTGGGCTCAGTGTTTGTGGTGAAAAAATCGAAGACTGTCGCCAAGCTGCGCCTGCTGCTGGTGGAACCGTCGGCCCGCGGACTGGGTATCGGCAAGCGTCTGGTCGCTGAATGCCTGCGTTTCGCCCGCCAGGCAGGTTACAAGAAGATGGTCTTATGGACACAAAGCGAGCTCCCCGCTGCCCGGCACATCTACCAGCAGGCAGGCTTCAGTCTGGTGCAAGAGACGGCACACCGCGACTGGGGACGCGACGATCTGGTATCGCAGATCTGGGAAGTAAAACTGTGAAACCTCTTTTCGGCGCTGCACGAACGCAGGCGAGGGCTCTTTCGCCTTCGCTCGGGACAGATCCGCACTACACGGTCTACGCGCCCTTCTTCAACCCTTGCGCCTGCGCCGCCTGATAGGTCCCCGGCACGGTGCGAGCTGCAATGCTCAACCGGTTCCAGCTATTGATCGCAACCACAGCGAACGTCAGATCGCCCAGTTGCTGTTCATCGAAGTGCTCGCGAGCTTCCTGGTACACGTCATCCGGCACATGCCCTTGGGTGACGTTCGTCACCGCCTCGCTCCAGGCCAGGGCGGCCCGCTCACGATCGGTGTAGTACGGCGATTCGCGCCACGCATCCAGACCGTATAGCCGCTGCTCGCTCTCGCCCTCCATCCTCAGGACTTTCCAGTGCATGTCGAGGCAGTAAGCGCAGCCGTTGATCTGCGAGACTCGCAGCCGGATGAGGTCAAGCAGCTTCTTCTCCAGACTGCACGTGCTGAGATAATTCTCCAACCCTAACATCGCGCGATACCCCCCGGGCTGTAGATTGCGATATTCGATTCGTGGTTGCATAAGTCCTCCAGAGTTGAAAATAGGATTCGCCAGCCTGGACGAAGAGGTTTTCTTTGCGGCTGCAGTATTTCTCTGCAGTCAATCAAGTTCGGAGTCAATCAAGTTTGGCAGGCAACAGACAGCAGGAATTCTGGTTCACGCATTCGCGAAATATTCCGACGTAAGCGGCACAGCGATTCTCAACCTCGTGCCCGCGTCGCTATTAGCTTCCAGCTTCATCTCGCCGCCTAATTCCCGTACCCGCTCCCGCATGCCGCTGAGCCCGACGCCCATCCCTGCTCCGGTTTGCGCAAAACGCGCCAGCAAATCTGGTGAAATCCCGCGCCCGTTGTCTCTCACTTCCAGAACCACTTGTTCGGGCTCCCGGCGGATCAGGACTTCCGCCTCTGAGGCCCCGGAATGCCGGTGCACGTTGGTCAGAGCTTCCTGCATGCAGCGAAACAAAACCAGTTCGATCACGGTGGGCAAACGTGACATGCTGCGTGGGGCATCCAGGCTCACGCGGATTCCGGTTCGTTGACTCAGTCCATCGACGAACCAGTGGGCGGAGGATGCCAGTCCCAGTTCGTCGATCATGGGCGGATGAAGCAGGCAGGAAAGGGTCCGCACCTCGGAGACGCACTGTTCCAGTATCTCCGTCGCTTGCGCCCACAAATCTTCAGGCTGCTCTGGTGATCGCCTCAGCACGTCAAGGTTGAGCTTCAATCCCACCAGGTACTGGCCGAGACTGTCGTGCAACTCACGCGCGATGCGCCGGCGTTCGTCGTCCTGCAAGCTTAAAATGCGCGAAGACAGATGCCGCAATGCGGCAGTACGCTGCTCCACCAGGGATTCCAGCCTGTCATTGGCCCGGCGCAGATTCGCCTCGCTTTCCCGCAGCGCCTGCTCGGTCTGTTTCTGCTCGGTAACGTCGCGTATGAAACACCGGCTGTGGACGAACTTGCCATCCTCCCATAGCCCGTTGGCGTGAATCAGGACCATCTTGACCGATCCATCCCTGCATCGGAGCGCGGCAGCAAAATCATATAGTTCTTCGCTCCGCATTAAACTCTCCCAATACGCATCGAACACCTGCGGATCAGCGAAGAAATCTTTGAAGCATCGGCCGATGTATTCCCCGGGCGCATATCCCAGTAGCTTCAACAGGGCTTGGTTGGCCCAGATAATCCTTTCGTCCGGGCCCGACTGTTGTGCGCCTTCCACGGCGTTTTCCAGCACGTCGGCCAATTCGGACTCTTTGCGCCTCAGCGAACGCTGCACCTGTTCGCGATCCGCCTTTTCGGTCTGCAGCGCCCGCGCTTTCTGCTGCAACTGAGTAATGCTGCGCAGACGCTCCGCTTCACTGGGCAATGAGGTGTAGCTCTCGTCGGGAATCACGCCGCCGTGGGCAGCACAGATTTTCGCAAATGGCTCGCCATCCTGGTCCCGGTTAAAACCTGTGATGGGATAAGCGCAGCGCAGCGAGAAGGCGTGGGTCTGCGCCAGATCATTCCAGAGCTGTTCCAACTGAACTGCGGCCTCGGGCTTGCCCTGCGCCCACAATAGAGCGACCATTTCTCCGAATGCCACCACCCGCCCCGGTCTTGCGCCGAGGGTTGCGCGGGCACGATCAAACACACCTCCCACGACCTCCGCAAAGGACTGGGGAACGGGCACCCCGTCACGCATAAACCTTGAAAGCGTTTCGGCGGCATCCAGTGGGATAAACTTGCCGCGTCGAATGGCGGCCTCGACATCGAGACCCCGCGCGGTCAGGCGCTGCTTAAGCCCATCCCGATGACTGTCGGTGGCAATCGCCACGGCAGCGTCGCCAGCTTCCAGGGCAGTCGCGATGAAGCGGGCGATCGAATCCAGCAGGGCCGCATCTTCCGCATAAAATTGCACCACGTGCCCGTGGTGATCGTGATCAGGCCACCGCACCAGAGGTGCCAGAGGTGCGACATCGTAGCCCCGCGCGTTGATCGTACTCATAATTTGAAGGTCCTTGCTTACGACAGTAGCGTCGTGGACAGGGGGAAGAGTGCGTTCCGATTCTCCCATTCGCAGTGCTTCCGCCCAATACAGTGAACCCTGTAGGCAGGAAAACGCGGCCGCCTGAAGCTATGCGGCCTCCGAGAACCGCTTATTGGCGTAACAGATTCCTCGCGAGAAACAGGGCATTGGCAGGACGTTCCGCCAGACGACGCATGAAATACGGGTACCACTCCGTGCCGAAGGGAATGTATACGCGGACACGCCATCCTTCGCGCACCAGTCGCCGCTGCAGATCACGACGAATGCCATACAGCATTTGAAATTCAAACGCGTCCCGGGAAATATTTTCCTGAGCCGCAAATGCTTCCGCCAGCTTGATGATCTTCTCGTCGTGCGTCGCCAGTCCGTGGTAGACGCCGCTGGTCATCAGAATCTTCATCAGCTTCACGTAGTTGGCATCGACTTCGGACTTCTCCTGGAAAGCAATCTCTTCCGGCTCCTTGTAGGCTCCCTTGCACAGCCGGATGCGGATGCGTTCGGCCAGCAGCCTGGCGACGTCATCTTCTGCCCGGCGCATGTAGGACTGAATCACTGCGCCCACAGCCCCCTCATGACCGGGCTCGCGATGCAACTCGTGGACAAAATCGAGTGTTCGCTGGGTGTATGCGGAGCCTTCCATATCAACCCGCACAAAATTGCGCGGACGAAAGGACGCGGCCTTCGCCACCAGTCCGCGGACCAGTTCGTGAGCCAGTTTCTCGTCCACATCCAGGCCCATGTGCGTAAGTTTCAAGCTGATGTTTGCGTTGAGCTGGCGAATCGCGATCTGGTCGAGCAACTCGTGGTAAAGCTGAGCGCTGGCGCGCGCTTCTTCGGTGTTGGTGACGTTCTCGCCGAGGTTATCCACCGAGACGGTCAAACCCTTCTGGTTAACCTCTTGGGCGACCCGGAGCGCGTCTTCCACCAGCGTACCCGCCACAAAGCGGCTGGACAGGCGCTGTCCCACGGCAGACCGCTCTGCCATCCCGCGCAGGAAGCGATTCTCCGACAGCGAGATAAAAAGCGCCCTTAGCACGGGATTCCTTCAAAGCCGGGGTGAGGACGGCGGGCGCCTTGCGCGCGCAGGAAGATCACAGAAATCTTGTATCACAATCCGTGGAGAACTTAAGGTATGCTAACTTTTTGGCAACGCGGCGTCACTGGGGCTCAAACTTGACTTCAATCGCTTCGTGAGTCTCATGAGCGGCCGGCACCCATTTCCATTTGTAGATCGCGTTCTCCGCGGCTCGCACCAGGACGGGATGTCCACCCTTCACCTCGACTGACTTTGCGGTGCCGTTGGCTGCTACCAGAACGTCGGCCTTCACGCTTCCACTTAGATTCATGCTACGGGCGATTTCGGGATATTGCGGCATCACCCGGTTCACGATTTTGCGATTTTCGGGGTTGACCTGCTGGGCAAACGAAGCTGGAACCAAAACGACCCGGGCCAAAGTAGAACTGAGAGCGTGGCTGCCAGTACGCGGTGCATGAGAGTCAGTTACCATCTGCAGCTTATTAATCTTCCTCCGATGTGGGAAGATGACCCTCGTAACCAGCCCCTGGTTCCGTCCGGGAAGCAGGCCCAATGCACGATTAATCGATAAATATTTCATCCACGTAGCACCAGCGCCAGTTCTCGCCCGGCTCAAACGACTGCATGATGGGATGTTTGCTCTGGCGGAAGTGTTTGGTGGCATGTTTGTTCTTCGAGGAATCGCAGCAACCAATATGGCCGCAGCTGAGGCATTCCCGCAGATGGACCCAGGTATCGCCCATCTCCAGACATTCCTTGCAACCGCTGCCGCTGGGCTTAACCGGCCGGGTTTCACCCAGGTGCGAACAACCCGCTTGTGCACGTGCCATCAGATCGACCTCCGAAACTGAGAACTGGAAACTGAGAACTGCCCTTATTCTTCCAGGAACCGTTCCGCTTCCAGCGCCGCCATGCAACCCGTACCAGCGGCCGTAATCGCCTGGCGATAGCGGCGGTCCTGCACGTCGCCGCAGGCATAAACCCCAGGCACGCGCGTGAACACATTGTTCGTGGTCACCAGGTATCCGTCCTGATCGGTTTCGAGTTGGCCCTCGAACATCCGGGCATTGGGTATGTGGCCAATACCCAGGAACATAGCGCTGGCGGGAAAGTCCCGGACCTTATCGGTCTTCAGGTCGCGCAGCTTCAGGGCGGTAACTTCTTTCTTCGAAACATCAAGCACATCTTCCACCACGGTGTTGGTGAGAAAGTCGATCTTTTTGTTCTGCCGGGCGCGGTCGAGCATGATTTTTGAAGCGCGAAACTGATCGCGGCGATGAATCAGCGTCACCTTGGTGGCAAAGCGGGTGAGGAAGTTCGCTTCTTCCATAGCCGAATCGCCGCCGCCGATGACCGCAATTTCCTTTCCGGAGAAGAAGAAGCCGTCGCAGGTAGCGCAGGAAGAGACCCCGTGCCCGATCAAGGCCTGTTCACTGGGCAACCCCAGCCAGCGCGCCGATGCGCCGCTGGCAATGATCAGGGTGCGCGCATGAATGGTTTCCTTGCCGAGATCGATGGCGAAGGGCCGCTTGCTCAGGTCCGCGCCGACTACGTGCCCCAGCTGATACTGGGCGCCAAACCGTCCCGCCTGCTTGCGCATGTTCTCGATCAGCTCGGGGCCCTGAATGCCCTCGGGGAACCCCGGGAAATTTTCCACCAGGGTCGTAAGCGAGAGCTGCCCTCCAGCTTCATGACCTTCAATCACCAGAGGCTTGAGGTTGGCGCGAGCCGTGTAGAGAGCCGCAGTGTGGCCGGCGCAACCGGAACCGATGATAACGACGTTGCGAATGTTGTCCATAAGATCGCGTCAAGCTTTAGATTGCTGAAGTGAGATTTGGATGCAACTGCAGACGCACGGCCCGACCGCAGCATTCCGCCGGCTGTCGGCAGAGCACCCCTTCGACTTCGGTCGAGAAGCCCTACCCTCCGCCGCGGAACCCTACTTCTTCTTGACTACAGGTTTTTTCGCTGACGGCGATTTCGGCTTCGACTGAGCATCCGCCGCGCCGCCGATTCGCGCCAACTCGTCTGGCACGGTAGTTCTCGCGGCCAGCAGGCCGCGGTAGTTTGACAGAATAGCCGACGCGCTTTGAAACAGCGGCTCGTATACGCTCTGGTCCGGCGCCGGACCCGCCTCCGACGCGGAACACCGGGCCAGCACCACGGACGCCTTGCCAAAGCGTTCCAGTTTGATCCGGCTGGCAGGCGTGCTGGCTGACAGCATGGTTGCTGGACTGGTCACCGCCGAGGCGCTGTCTTCGATCGAAACCTGCATCAGATCTTTGGGGTCGCGTACGCGGAAAACCAGGGTCTCCACCATATTCTTTGGATCGGTGCTGAACGAGTACTGCACCGTGGAGAACAGCGCCTGCACGGAGAACTCGCGACGAATGCGCACCCAGTTGGCCACTCCAGGATCGGAAGACACCTGCGATCCAGAGCCGGGTTGCAGAAATCCCGGCCCTACCTCGAGGCTGGACCTTCCACGATCAATCTCGAAGTCAGCCCCGAACAGCGGCTGCCTGGGCACCTTGGCCAGCGCAGCGGTAATCTCATGCTGCTCCTCGGCCGAAGGCGTACACACGTTGAGAACGTTGACCTTGACCTGGGGTGGCGATGGTTGCTGCGCACTCACCAGTAAACCCAGGCCCAGACAGGCGGACACGACAAAGATGTTTCGGAGCACACAGGGATTTTAGCAGGCAGGCGTCGTACTGCGGGCATCGGGCGTCAGACTTCGGACCGTAGACAAGTAGCGCCGGCGTCCCGCCGGCTGTCCGGAGGGCATCTTGCCCTCCGCGTTTCCGCACCCATCAGCCGTAGTATTCTTCAAGCTGAACCGGAACGCGAACCCCGCCCCAGATATCGGAGTTGCACTTCATACAAGTAGCGGCTGCCCTGAGCCCAGTCGAAGGTATGCCGGCGCCACACGCCCGAGGTCCGACGCCTGATGCCCGAGGTCGAGGTTCAGCGCTCCGCTAAAATGGACGCTATGGCAAACCTGACCCTGGTCTACGGAATGCGCCTCCTGCCCTCGGAAGAAGTTGCGGAAGTAGGAGACGCCACGCTCAAGCTCAAGAACGGACGCGAAGCCCACGTCACCATGCACGTGCTGGAAGGCAGTAAGGAAGAAATCGAGAAGCAATTGAAGACCAGCCTGGAAGCCTTCTTCGATTTCTATCCGGAGATTTAAAGGTGGGCGTCGGACGCCGGGCGTCAGACTTTCGCCTTGAACCCCAGCCGCCTAGACGTTCCAACCGCGACAAGTCCAAGGTCTAACGCCTGAAGCCTGAGGTCCGAGGCCCGACGCCTGACGCCTGCCGCTCCGATCTATAATCGTTTCTTTAACCATGGAGAACCATGGAGCTTTCGCTTCGCACACTCCTTTTCCGACTGCGGGCAGCGGGCTTGCTGCCGACGACCCGGCTGGCGCGCGCTGCCTGTTATCTGCTGGGACTCGATCTCCTGCTTTTTGCCTTGCAACGGCTGTTTGGCCTGTTGAAAGTTTCCTGGGGGCAGGCTTTGGGTGGATGGGTTGGCGTGCTGAGCTTTCTCGCCGCTTTTCTGTTTGCCGTTCTCCTCTACCGCTGGCTCAAAGCAAGACTCCTTTGGCGTTTGCGAAACCGGCTCATCGTTACTTATGTTTTTATCGGCGTGATCCCGGTGGTGTTGGTGATGTCTATGGCCTCCATCACCATTTATCTCTTCGCCGGTCAGTTTGCCAATTTCGTGGTGACTTCCGAACTGGATTCCCGGCTGCGCAGCCTGCAATCGGTGAACACTGCGATAGCCCATGAATTGGCGGCTAAATTGGAACACGGTCAACCCGCGATCGCAGAGTCGCTGGAAGGCTTGAAGCGGCACGATCCCGCCTGGGCGTCACGCCAGATTTGTGCATGGAAAGGCGGCAAGACTCTGGCCGTATGTAACGGCGCCACGCCGGGAGAAGCTCCATTTGCACTGCCCGCTTCTTTGAATCTTAAATCCGGGGCCATCGTCCGCGACAACGACCAGCTTTACTTGCGGGCTGCAACCGAGATCGGCTCCGAGTCGCAGAAGTTGACTGTGGTCTCGAGCGAACTGCTGGACCGGAGATTGTTGGAACAGGTTGCCGCCAACTTGGGCGAGATCACGCTCTATACCCAGGGCTTCGATCTCAAGGCCAGCCCGTTATCATCAGCGGACAATCGGCGGCAGGAACTTCGTCTCACTTTCACGGCAGGTGTGTTGCCACCGGCCAGCAACGGCTTCGACAGTGTGATCACCTTCGGAACCCCGCTCCCCTTTATCGATTGGGCCACGGGCGAGCATGCCAAGGCCAGCGCGCTGCTGCGGGTACAGACCCGTCCATCGGTGCTTTATGCCCGCCTGTTCGCCGCCCTGGGCGACTTCGCCACCGGTATCGAGTACATGTTACTGTTCGCCGCAATTGTTTTTGCTCTCATCGAACTATTTGCGCTGATCATCGGGACCCGGCTCACCCGCACCGTCACCGGGGCCGTGGCCCAACTCTACGACGCCACTACTCACATCAATCGCGGAGATTTCAGCCATCGCATTTCGGTCAAGTCGAATGACCAGTTGGCTACCCTGGCCAATTCTTTCAACTCCATGACCGCGTCAATCGAGAATCTCATCGAAGAGCAGAAAGAAAAGCAGCGCCTGCTGAACGAATTGACTATCGCCCAGGAAGTGCAGGAGCAACTGTATCCCCAGCATATTTCGCAGCTGGCTTCGCTGGAAGTTTACGGTTTCTGCCGCCCCGCGCGCACCGTAAGCGGCGACTACTACGATTTCGTGACCGTAGACTCCGACAAGCTCATTCTGGCCGTGGGGGACGTGAGCGGAAAGGGAATCTCCGCTGCCCTGCTGATGGCGACGATTCATTCCGCAGTCCGCGCCTACAGCCTGGAAGGCACGCCCACGCTGCGGGAACCCTTGTCGGTGGGCGCCGCGGCGCGTTCCAGTCCCATGCTGGCTTCCGGCTCGCCGGGCGCAGAGACCTCTTCAGGCGCCATGCTGTCATTGCTCAATCATCAGCTCTACCAGAGCACGCCCGCGGAAAAGTACGCCACTCTTTTCCTGGGAATCTACAATAGTCAGGAACGCAGGCTCACCTACAGTAACGGCGGGCACCTGCCGCCGATCATCCTGGGGGGAGACGGATCCGTGCGCAGGCTGGAATGCGGAGGCACAGTGATCGGCCTGTTCGATCGCAGGAGTTACGAGGAAGACTCGGTCGCGCTTCGAGGCGGCGATCTCTTTCTGGCGTATAGCGACGGCGTAACCGAACCGGAAAATGATTTTGGGGAATTCGGCGAGTCGCGGCTGATCGATCTGGTATGGGAAAATCGCGATCTGCCCCTGGCCCGGATCTGCGAGATCGTGACTTCTGCGGTGGATGACTGGATCGGCGCCAAGGAGCAACCCGACGACATAACTCTGGTCCTGGCGCGAGGACGATAGTCCGAGAACAGTAGGAACGGGCGTCCCGCCCGTCCAGGTCGAGCGAAGCTCGACAGCTCTTCCTCGCGCCATGCGCTAGTGCACTTTCCGCACTGCCGTCGCAAAAACCGCGACGGCCTGGCCGGGTCGGAGACCCGGCCCCACACATTCTCAGTAGGAAGATCTGGAGCGGGAGGGACGGATTCGAACCGCCGTCTCCGGGATGGATCCCGCGGCGCATTGCCCAGGCTATGCTACTCCCGCGCGGCTGAAGCTCTCGCACAACTTCGTGTGTTCGGAGGCAGCGACCGTCGACTGGCCAGGTTCCTTTTTCTTCAAGGCCCCTGCGCCCCCCAATCTGGGCCACCGCCTCCGAAGCTCCGCGCACCCGTAAGACAGCACAGGCACGCCCCGCGCGGAGCAAACTTTTCCTAACGTCAACGAACGGGAACAAGGAGACGGTGTGGATTTAACAGATGAGAACGCAAAGTCGGGAAAGACGGGAATGAAGCGCCAGCGGAGAAACGGTATCCAGAATTTCACTTTGTATTCGAGTAGCTGGGAATGAAAGCAATATCTTTGACAGAACCACAATCGCGTGCCCGGGCGAAGACTGACACACTCGCGCATGCGCCGCGACCGGAGCGTTCCCGGCCTGGAAGGTGAACTCGGGCAAGTCCACCTGAGGCAGGATGAGAATAATGGCGAATAAAGCCAATTCGAAAATGAGTAGCGACAACCGCCAGCGCTTCATGGAGGCCACCACAAACCAGTTCAGAAATTACTAGCTGGGATTACCCTCTGTCAATCAAAGGCTGATAGCAGCTGATTTGAAATTTCTGCCTCTCATTATTAAGGCGTCAAGGCGTCATCCTAAACGGTCTTCAAGCCGTGAAGGATCTGGCGTGAGTCAGATATGGACGTGGTCGCAGCAATTGTGTGGTGCGCGCGAGATCCTTGGGGACTGAAGTCCCTCAGGATGACGCCGTTGCAAGGGATTGTTTGAAACCTGAGCCCCCACATCACGTTTACTTCTCCTTCGGCTGCTTGGACAGGACCGCAACCTTCGACGTCACTTGCTGTCCCTTCTCCATCCCTCCGGCAATCACCAGTCCCTCCGAGATCACCAGCAGGCCGCGATGATCCATAGTCGGATTCGGCGTGTTGGCGTTGATGGTTTCCCACTTCCCGGTGCGCAGGCTGAAGGCAAACGTCATAGGAGACGGCTCCGAGGGCACGCCGTTGTATCCGATGCCGTTGTAATTGTAGGGATTGTCGGTTCCACCGGAGAAGTAAATCATGCGATCTTTCTCTGAGCCTCCCGCGGCGATACGGTAGCGCGCGTTTCCGGGGTGGCCAGGCAACTTGCTCCACTGAATTTTCGCAGGATCGTGATGGTCGATCTTGCCCATCCAGCATTCGTCGGAAGCGACGTACTTAGGCTCATTTCCGGCCGGATTCTTGTATGCACCGTCCACGTATACAATTGTGTCCCCCACCAGCGCCCCGGCATGGCCGAACACCGGCGTTCCAGGAATAGGCGTGGCCTTGGACCAGACATTTTTTTGCGCATCGTACAGCTGGACGTCGCGCACCGCTTCATTCTTTGACCAGCCGCCGACCAGGTAGATGTAGCGGTCGCGATAGACCCCGGCAACGGAATCGTCTACCGGCACGGGTATATCTTCCGCCCGGAACCAGCGATCGCCGAGCGGTTCGTACACATTGACGTCGGAGACGGTGGTTTCGCCACCCTGCGGGTCCACGACGTACCCGCCGAAGAGAAAGATGTGTTCGCGTGCTCCTGCCGCGACCGCGGCGATACGTCCCGCCGTCCCCGGAACCGAACGCACCTCCGACCATTTCCCGGTGTCCGTATCCAGCGAGTAGGCGGCATTGGAAGCCGCATCCCAGGTCTTCTTTGCTCCGATCCCCATCATGGAAAACAGCAAAAAGGACCCGCGAGTCTTCACGCTGGCGACTGCATTGTTAGAGACCGGAGCGGGCAGCGGTTCGTACTTCGGCAGAGGGACGGCAAGGAGAATTCCGGCGAAAGCGAGCAGGAGAAGAAATCCAAGGTACTTTTTCATCGCCGACGATTCTAGAACCCATCTCGCAAACTAGCTACTAAGCACTGCTGGTAAAACAGAATTATTGCCGCTGGCCTGCAGGCGTAAGCGCCAGCCCCGTGATTTTAATCACCGCGGTGCGTATCCAGCGTCACTGCATTTCCATTCCGGCGAGCCTAACGTACTGCCGATGATACCGGCTCGACAAATACTCCGCCGCCAAAAGACGGAGCACTTCCGGGCCTCTCCCCCATCCATCATCCGTACCGAAAAGGAGAATTCGTATGTTTGCCCGTATTGTTGAATTCATCCCGAAGATGGAAAAGAAAGAGGAACTGGTAAAGGTTCTTCGCAACGAAGTGCTTCCCATTCTGAAGAAGCAGACCGGATTCATGGAGATCCTGCCCTTCTTCCCCGAGACCAAGCCCGAGACCAAAAATGAAAAAGTGATGACCGTCACGCTCTGGACAGAGAAAAGATATGCGGAGCGCTATGAGCACGATGCATTTCCAAAGGTCGAGGAAATTCTGCAGCCCTACCTGACGACTCCGATTACGTTCAAAGCGTACAACGTCGAGACCACCCTGTGTGAGCACTTCGTGCATGCGCTGGCCCCCTAAGCGGTCATGCGCAGCACACCGAGCCGAGCCGGAGCAGAACGCACTGCTTCGGCTCTTTAGTTTTCGAGACTCATACAGAGCGCGCCGGGAAGTCACAGCTCGCCGTGATCGGGATCACAGAAAAGTCCGACGCGGAAAACTAACTTAACGCCTGGTTCTCGCCAGACCGGGAACTCAGAGGAGAATGATGGTCACACGTTCAATCGCCGTCGGCCACGATGAATCCCCGGCGTTACGACTTCACCCGGAATCCGATGCTGGTGTACTGGGAAATGACCCAGGCCTGCATGCTGGCATGCAGGCACTGTCGCGCTGAAGCGATGCCGAGTGCGCATCCGCTGGAACTCACGCCGGTAGAGAGCCTCGGACTCCTGTCCCAGATCACCAAATTCGGCGACCCCTTGCCGCACCTGATTCTTACCGGGGGCGACCCTCTCAGTCGCAAAGACCTGTTCCGAGTGATCGACACTGCCCGCATGCTGGGTCTGCAGGTTTCGATAACGCCCAGTGCCACTCCGGCCCTTACTGCCGATGCCCTGGGCCTGCTGCAGTCGCATGGCATTCAAAGCCTTGGCTTAAGCCTCGATGGATCCAACGCCGCCCGGCACGACGCGATACGTGCCATCCCGGGATGTTTCGACCGGACGCTGGAAGTGGCGCGCGAAGCGGGGCGCCTGGGGCTTCCTGTTCAAATCAATACCCTCGTGGCGCAGGAGACCGCGGATGACTTGCCGGCAATCTATGAACTGCTGAAGACCTTCCCGGTAATGCGCTGGAGCTTATTCTTCCTGATTTCCGTGGGCCGCGGCCGGGCTCTGCAGGAGGTCTCGCCCGAGCACGCAGAGGAAATCATGAATTGGGTTCTCGACCTTGTGCCGGAAGCGCCGTTCGCGGTCAAGACAACCGAAGCACCTTCATACCGGCGCCTTGCCTTGAACCGAATGCGAACCTGCGGCAAGACAGCTGCCGAAATCAGGCAGAGTTCGGTTTACCAAGGTTTCCAGATTCGCGACGGCCACGGGATCGTCTTCGTTTCCAGCCAGGGCGACATCTATCCTTCGGGTTTTTTACCTGCGCGCTGCGGAAATGTGCGGACCAACTCGCTGGTGGACGTTTACCGGCAGTCACCACTCTTTCAAGCGCTGCACTCGCCGGAGCAATTCCGGGGACGGTGTGGAGAGTGCGAATTCAGCTACGTCTGTGGTGGATCGCGCGCACGAGCCTTCGCGCACACGGGCGATGCGCTGGAGAGCGATCCGCTATGTCTTTACCAAGGGCATACGGATCCGGGATTGCCACCAACACTCGTGAACGGTTTGATTTGAGTTCCTGCAGCGTCTTCCTACCAGACTGCCGACCCTGCGAATTGCACCATCCCCGGCGAAACGTTAGCATTCGAAATTGTGGTTCTCGTGCGGCTAAAATCCCGTCGATTCGCGGCCCGGTTCGTCCTTGGCTCGCTGATTCTGGGTTCCCTGGTGCTGGCGGCTTGTACTGCCGCGTGGCCACAATCACCAAACGTTCAGGCCCTGCTCCGAAGTGGCCAGGCGGCCCTCGATGCCGACGACTATGCCCGCGCCGCCGCCAGCTTCGAACGGGCCCGGCAAATCGCGCCCGACAATCTGCAGGCCAGCCGCGGCCTGGTGCTGAGCTATCTTCAGTTAGGCCGTTTGAGCGAAGCTGCGCGAATCGGTGAGGAGTCCGTCGCGCGCTGGCCTGGCGACGCCCAACTGCAGCATTGGCTCGGACTCGCCTACTTCAAGGCCGGACAAACCACGCCGGCGCTGGCCGCCCTGCAACGCTCGGCGGCGCTCGACGGAGCGCGTTTCGACATCCACTTTGATCTCGCGCTGGTGCTGCTCCAGCAAAATCAGCCCAGTGCGGCGGCGGAAGAACTGGAAAAGGCCGTCAAGCTGCAGCCCTCGCATGCTCTCGCTCACGTGCTGCTGGGGCGGGCGTATCAAAACACCAACCGTACCCTGCAGGCGATTGAGCAGTTTCAGGCCGCCATACGGATCGATCCCAACACCCCGCTCGGGCACTATCATCTGGGTTTTGCCTATGCCAGCCTGGGACGCAACCAGGAAGCTATCGTCGAATATCGCAAAGAGCTGGTCCGAGCGCCGGACAATCCGCAGCTTCGCTACCAGCTCGGACACTGCCTGCTGGAAGCCGGCGAGTTAAAGGACGCGCTCAACCATCTGCGACGAGCCACGGAACTCGACCCCGCCAATCCGGACTGTGCTTACGACCTGGGCAAAGCGTTGCTCCTCGACGGCAACGCCGAAGCGGCTGCGCCCGCGCTGCAGCGCGCAATTGATCTGAAGCCCAGCGATCCCAGCCCACACTACCAACTGGCACGCGCGCTTCAGAAAATGGGAAAGACTGACCAGGCCCACCAGGAATGGCTACGCTTCGCGGAACTGAAAAAGGCCCAACCGGAGGTTGGAGGCATGGCCACGGGCCGAACTCAGTGACGCCGACTTGTTGCTTCTTCCCCACACGGACACTGGTTGCACGCTGGATGAACCAGAGCTTTCGCGTGTGCCTGAGAACCCAGTTTTCGAATGAGCAGCGGAACGGAACTGCTGGACCCCAGCCGCAAAGCGGCGCCAGATTGCAGCCCAGGGCGCAAGCCCTGGGTGAAAGTGACAAACGAGCAAGCCCCGGAGGGGCGAAAGACAGGTTCTCACGCACACACCTCAGCGCTTCACTAAACGGCCTATTTAGTGTGACGGACTGTGTGGCACGACTATTCTTTCGCCCTTTCAGGGCTATGCCATCCCCCACGTTTTACCCCGGGCTTGCGCCCGGGGCTGCAATCATTCGCCGTTTCGCGGCTACCCACACTTGCGATCCACTCGTTTGGAAGACCTCGAGTTGCGACAAATACTCTTCAGGCGTTGGAGGAGCAAAATCCTTTCTCTACGCCTTCTTCGCGGGCACAATGATTGTGGCCGGCCTCTTTCGCCGGTCCCGCTTTGGCCCAACGTCAACCATCGGCCGCACCTGCGAGCGGCGTATCCTTCGTTGACGTCACCCGCGCCTCCGGCATCGACTTCCATCTCACCTGCGGAAGCGGGGAAAAACGCTACATCATGGAATCCATGTGTGGCGGCGTCGCTGTGTTTGACTACGACAACGATGGCTGGATGGACATCTTCCTGGTCAACGGTTCGACTCTCGAAGACATGCGCGCCGGCAAGTGCCATCCCGGCAAGCTCTATCACAATAATCACGACGGCACCTTCACCGACGTGAGCGCCAAGGCGGGAATCACGCACTGCGGCTGGGGCTTCGGCGTTGCCGTAGGCGATTACGACAACGACGGGTGGGAAGATCTCTACATCACGTATCTCGACGGCGCCGTGCTCTACCACAACAATGGCGACGGATCGTTCACCGATGTCACCGCCAAAGCCGGCGTCGGAAATGCAGGCCGCTGGGGTACCAGCGCGGCCTTCGGCGACTATGACAACGACGGCAATCTCGATCTTTACGTAGCCAATTACGTCGATCTCGACCTGAACAACCTGCCGGACTTTGGAAAAGGTCCCTTCTGCACTTATCGCGGGATCCCTGTTTCCTGCGGCCCGCGTGGACTCAAAGGCGGTCGCGACCGCCTCTATCACAACAACGGAGACGGAACCTTCACCGATGTTACGGAAAAGCTGAACCTCGATTCCGGAAGCTATTACGGGCTGGGTGTCCTATGGCTGGACTATGACCTCGACGGATGTCTCGATCTATATGTGGCCAACGACTCCACGCCGAGTCTGCTCTACCACAACGACTGCAAGGGCAATTTCACCGAAGTCGGCGCGGAGTCAGGAGTGGCCTATAGCGCGGACGGACGTGAACAGGCCGGCATGGGCATCGACTCTGCCGACTACGACCACGACGGTTGGCCCGATATCGTCAAGACCAACTTTTCCGACGACACCAATAACCTCTATCACAACGACCACAACGGACAATTCACCGATCTCCAGGGCAGCACCGGGTTCGGCCCGGTCAGCGTCCCTTTCCTGGGGTTCGGGGTCAAGTTTCTGGATTTCGACAACGACGGCTGGCAGGATGTGTTCGTCGCCAACGGGCACGTGAATCCGCAGGTTGACCAGCATTCTTTCGGCGTGACCTATGCCGAGAGGCCGCTGCTGTTTCGCAACCTGCAGGACGGAAAGTTTGCCGAGATCGGCCTCACCGCCGGAGCGCCCCTGGCGCGACGCTACGTGGCCCGTGGAGCCGCCACGGCTGACTTCCTGAACCATGGCAGCGAAGATCTGTTGATCACGATCCTGGACGGCTCTCCGGTTCTGCTACGCAACCAGTCTGCTAAGAAAGGACACTGGCTGGGCATCAAGACGGTAGGAAAGAAGTCCAATCGCGACGGCTTCGGCGCCCGGGTCGAGGTCAAAGCTGGCGGCCTGAAGCAAAGTGCCGAGGTACGCGCCAATGGCGGTTTCGAGTCCGCCAGCGATCCCCGCCTGCACTTCGGTCTGGGGTCTGCCACCCGAATTGATTCCGTTACCGTCCATTGGCCCTCGGGTAGGGTCGACAATGTTGGCGGTCAGGCCGTCGACCAGGAGCTGGTGATCGAAGAAGGAACCGGTGTAGTGAGCCCTCGCAGACGGTGAAATTCGGCCCAATTTGACGTCCATAACAAGCTCGTGACTTTCCATACACCGATTCACACTGTCGACGAGACTCCTGACGGTGAACTGGCTTCACAGTATTCCAAATTCTGTAGTGCTGTTTAGTCACGTCTACTGTTCGTCATAGCTGTAAATACAGGATTGCCCCCTAAGTGATTGAACTGTCTGTCCTAACGGTTTTGGAGTACAACGTGCCAGTAACGTTGCAGGTTCCTGTCCGGCTAGAGCATCACTAGGTCCGGAGAAACGGCTGGGGGTTTTTCCAGAGGAATCAAGAAGATAGCTTTAACGGGCCTTGACAGTTTCTGTCTAGTGCATAAGATGTCCGCGTACTTTCACGGAATGCCCGTTAATCGAGCCAAGACGCCAAGCAGTTCTATCGTTTCCGTTGAACCATATCTCCCATCACGCGAGAGGGTAGCTCAATGAAGAGATTGCAATTCTGCCTCGTACTGTTTTCGTTGCTGTTGCTATCGCTGGGCGCGTTTGCGCAAATCCAGAATGGCCAGTTCACCGGAACCGTCACTGACCCGTCGGGCGCGGCAATCGCCAACGCGAAGGTGACCGTGACCAATGTGGGCACGAATCTGTCAGTCGCCACTACCACCAATCAGACCGGATCTTATGTAGCCAGAGAGCTTCCGGTAGGCACGTACAGGATTACGGCCGAGGCCTCGGGATTCAAGACTACGACGAATACCGATCTGGCCCTCAACGCCGGCACCATCCAGCGCGTTGATTTCAAGCTGACTCTGGGCCAAACCCGTGAAGTGATTGAAGTTACCGGCGAAGCCCGCACGGTGAACACCGAGGACTCGAAGCTCGCCTCCACTGTTAGCTCAGACCAGGTGGCGAATCTGCCCCTGAACGGTCGAAATATCTATGACCTGATGCAGCTGGCACCGGGAGCCGTGAATGTTCGCGGCGTCCTGAGTGAGAATGGCGCCAACACCGTAGTCAATGGCCTGCGCGAAGATTTCAACGGCTTTCTGATCAACGGCGCTTCGAACAAGGGCCTCAGCGGCGGCGCCGTCAACCAGCCCATTGAAGACACGGTGCAGGAATTCCAGGAATTGACCCTGAACATGTCAGCCCAGTACGGTAATAGCGCCGGCTCGGTGACCAACCTGGTGACCAAGGCCGGCACGAACAGCTACCACGGCAGCGCCTGGGAGTTCAACCGCAATGACGCCTACGACGCCAACTCATTCTTCTTGAATCAGGTAGGGGTTGACCGGCAGGCACTGCGCTTCAACCAGTTCGGTGGAACCTTCGGCGGACCAATCATCAAAGACAAGCTGTTCTTCTTCCTGTCGTATCAGGGTGACCACTTCCGTGAATCCGCACCGCCCAGCACTCTGACGGTCGAGTCGCCGGAGTTCGAGCAGGCCGTGATCAGCGCGCTGCCGAATTCAGCCGCAGCCCTCTTGTACAAAAGCTTCCCGCCGACGCATACTGGCGCGCCAGTCTCAGACCTCACAGGTTATCTTCCTAACGAGCCCGATGGATTTTCGAGCTTTACGAACTATTTGTGCTCGAACAACTCCACGCCGCTCATTGCCAGCCGGATCGCGGCTGTGATCGGCGTGACTGCACAGGACAATACGAGCCTGGCCGCCGCCGGTTGCCCCACGCTGCCCATCCAGGCGGGAACTTTCCCACGCACCGGGGTGCCGTTCGAATTGAGCGCAATTTCATTTAACGGTTCCCAGAACCAGAACAACGTGGGCGAGGGCAACCTGTTCAATGGCTGGGAGGGTTCAGTCCGGCTGGATTACAACTTCAGCCTCAAAGATCGTCTGTTCACTCAGCTCAACTGGAACCGTCTGAACGATAACTTCGGCTTCCCCAACACGGTTAGCCAAAGCAGCGGTCGCGGAACCGCCTTCCTCAATCCCGTCATTCAGAAGTTCCCCAACGGACAGATCAGCTACATCCATACTTTCAGTCCGTCCGTGTTGAATGAGTTGCGGGCGGGATACACGCTGAACATAACCGGAGACGTATCGACCGCCACTCCGGGCGTGCCGGATTTGCGCTTCGATGACAGCAGCATGGGATTCGGCTCTTACGCCGGTTATCCCCAGACCTTCCACGAAAACATCTACACCTACTCCGACATGGTCTCGATCTCCCACGGCAGGCACAGCCTGAAGGCTGGTGTGGACTTCCGTCGAAACCTCGAGAACAGCGAATTCAACGTAGCCCGTCCGTCGTACTACTTCTTCGATCCGTTGTTCTTTGCCGCGGACAGCCCCTTACACCCAGTCCGCCGGCGTCGATCCTGGAATTCTGTCGAACACTCCCGCTCATCTGGCAAGCAACTTCCGTCACTGGCGCAATCTGGAGATGGGCGCTTACTTCCAGGATGATTGGAAGGTCACCCGTAACCTGACCCTGAACCTCGGACTGCGTTACGATCTTTACACCCGGCACACCGAGCTCAATAACCAAACCACAACGTTTATCCGCGGACCGGGGACTAACGTCATCGACAACATTTCGACCGGCGCGGGCCAGATCCAGAGCGCCAGCATTCCGGCTGGTCTGCCGGGTTGCGACACTCCGGGAGAAATCGCGCAGGCACAGCTTGCGGGCGTGTGCGGGCCCGGTGGATTTACCAAGGCCACCAGCCTGGGCAAGGGAGATCACAACAACCTTGGGCCGCGAGTCGGCTTTGCCTGGGATATCTTTGGCGACGGCAAGACGTCCTTACGCGGCGGCTTCGGCGTGTCCTACGAGGGTACGTTGTACAACCCGCTCTCCAACTCCCGCTGGAACCTGCCTTACTACTCATTTAACTCCGCCACCAGTTCCCTCAACGGCGGCACCGATACCGTGATCTACGGGCCTTACGCCTGCAACCCGACCTGCGCGCCGGATACGACGGCGGTTCCGACCTTCACCGGTGCAGCCACCAATCCGAATCAGGGTACGGGAGCGCAAGCGACTGGCAATCTGACCGGCTGGGACCCCAGCAATCCCAACACTGCGATTCTGACTGGAATCGTCTATCCCCAGGGAATCCGGGACCCCTACGTGTACAACTACTTCCTTGGCCTCCAGCGGGAAATCATGCCCAAGCTGGTAGTCGAGGTCAATTACGCCGGGACCACCGGACATAAGCTGTTCCGGGCCGAAAACGTCAACCGGATTCCCGGCGGCCGGCTGCCGGAAGGCTCCTGCGTAACCGACACTTTTGGCAGACAGCTCTGCGGGCAGGTTAACGCTGACAATCCGCTCGGTCGGCTCAATCCTAACTTTGGAACATTACGTGTCTGGGAAAACGTTTCGAACTCCAACTACAACTCGCTCCAGTTGTCGGTCAAGAAGCAGGCCGCTCACGGCATGACTTTCAACATGAACTACACCTATAGTCATGCCATTGACGAGGGCTCGACCTGGCACAGCGGCGCCACCAGTTCCAACGGTCCAGCCGCCGGCGAAGGTTACACCACCGACGTCACGCAGCCTGCCCTGGATCGCGGCAACTCCATCTTCGACGTTCGCCAACGGTTGGTCGGCAACTATGTATTTGAGCTGCCCTGGTACCGCTCGCAACAAGGCATCCTGGGCCACATCCTGGGTGGTTGGAGCAATATCGGTGTGATCTCCTGGCAGACGGGAGCGCACTGGGAGCCGTTCCGGGCCTCAAGCCGCAAGCTGGTGGACTCAGCTGGGAACACCTGCACTGCTGCTGATGTGAATTCCGGCGACTGTACCAACATCGGTGGTGATTACAACCTGGATGGCATTGCCAATGACCGCCCGAACTCCAGCGTCTCGGGCTTCAGCGGCGCCACCCATGATCAGTGGGCGCTCGGCTTCTTCAACGCGCCGAACCCCGCCAACATCACCTTCTCAGCTCCTTGCCTGGGCTGTGTGGGCAATCTGGGCCGCAACACCTTCGTTGGGCCCAGCTTTGTGGGCTGGGATACTTCGATCCACAAGAAGATCAAAGTCACTGAACGGGTGAACATGGAGTTCCGTGCGGAAGCATTCAACACGCTCAACCACACCAACTTCCAACTCCCGGGTGCGCACAGTGCAACCAATAACCGTATTACCAGCAGCAACTTCGGTCAGGCTGGTTCTGCCTTCAATCCGCGGCAAATGCAGTTGGGATTGAAGATCTCCTTCTAGTCTGGGCCTTCGCAAGACTGGGGTCTGCTCCTGACAAACGGAGCAGACCCCTTTGTTATTATTGGAGCACTTCAGGCGGGGGCGCATGATGCTCGGGCAACGAACGGCACCGACACTCCTTTGCGCGATCCTTTCGCTCCTTTACGCTTCCCTTCCCAACCATGTTTTCGCGCAGGCCAGCGCAAGCATTGTTGGCCAATTACGAATTGCTCCCGGCAACGAGATCAATTCGCCAATGCTGGTCACTCTGAGCAGTCGCGGTGAAACCGTGAACTCGGTTTATACCGACAACGAAGGCCGATTTGGTTTCAGTGGACTCCCGGGAAATCTTTATCACGTCGTGATCAATGAGGATGGTTATTTGCCGGTGGAGGAAGATGTGTCAGTTGATCCGGTGACGACCTCGATGAAGATCCTGACCATTTTTCTGGTTCCGCGCGAAGCCAAGTCCAAGCCGGCGGCGCCCATCAAAGGCGGCAACACCCGGCTCACCGGCTCCAGCCAATACACGCAGCAAGTCCCCAAGAACGCCCGCAAGCAGTTCGACAAGGGCGTGCGGTCTGACAAGGATGGCAAACCCGATGAGGCCATCCGGTACTACCAGAAAGCGATCGAACTGGCGCCCGAGTTCTACGAGGCACGCAATAATCTGGGATCGGATCTACTGGCCAAATCTCGCTTCCCCGAGGCGCAGCAGCAGTTCGAGCAGGTCGTCAAGGTGAATCCCAGTGATGCCGCCGCCTACTTCAACCTGGGCAATCTTTTCCTGCTCACGCAACAGTTCGATAAGGGTCAACAATGGGTCGAGCAAGGTCTGAGCAAGCAGCCCGACTCGGCCTTCGGACATTTTCTTGCAAGGGTCGCTCTACGCCCGGAGTGGCAGGCCTACTCAGGCGGAGGCAGCGTTGAGAAGGTGCCTCGAACTCGATCCCATCATGTCCAAGGCCCACCTGGCTCTGGTGAACCTCTATTTGCAGCAACGTCGAAACGACGATGCTGCCTCCGAGCTCAGGGCCTTTCTGAAAGCCTTCCCGGACGATCCTTTCGCTCCCCGGGCAAAACAGGTCCTGCAGAAACTGGAAGATCTCCAGCACCGACTCCAAACCACGAGTAGTCTGTTTCTTGAAGGAGCGGAGCTACGGATGTGGCGCCAACTGGCAGAACCTAGCTTCCAGTCTGCAGGCTGTCGCGTACTCTTCCTCTGCGGCTCTGACTTTGATTCAATCGTTGATATGCGTATCCCAGATTCAAATGGGCCTCTGCCAGTTTCGGGTCCAGCTTTATGGCTTTCTTGTAAGGTCTCGACTGCCTTGGGCAACCGGTTGGTGTGACCGTAGGAAATGCCCAGAAAGTTGTACAGTGGAGCATCGTTCACACCCAACTCGGCCGCCTTGGCCAACTGGTCCGCGGCCTCGGCATAATTTCCCTGCTGAAAGTAGAGCAGTCCCAGGTCGCGTCGAAGCGGAGCGAAGCTCCCCTGAATCGATACAGCCTTCTGGTAGTCCGCGATGGCTGCATTTTTGTCGGTCTTGGACTCGATGAGACCCAATTGATACCAGGCTCGATAGTTCGCTGGGTTGACCTTCAACGCATTTCGCGCCCACTGTGCGGCTTCGTCATCTTTCCCCAAAAAAACCAGAACACGAGAGAGCCCAGTCATGGCCTGATCAAAGTTGGGATTCAATTGCAGACATTTCTGGAAAGCGGCGGCGGCTTCCTCCCATCTCTGCTCTCGAGCCGCCCCCTCTCCCAGCATAAAGGGAACGATATACATCTGCGGATCCTTCTCCTGCACTCGGCCAAGCAGAGCGGCCCCGGCAGAAAAGTGGCCGGCATGAAATGCGTCTCCGGCTTCCAGGATCGCATTGAATTCCCACAGCTTGCTCTTGGGATCGGGCAAGCCTGCCGCGAGCGCCTCCGGAGAAACTGGCGATCGGTAGGCAACGTAGCCCAGCGCGCGCAACTTTTCCAAAGCGTCGGGGCTTAGTCCGGCGCTGCCGCCCTTCGCCGGCTTGAATGGATTCTGCCGCAGCAGCGATTGCAACTTGTCTTCAAGGACAGCAACCGTGGCTGTCTGCTGCGGGGCCAGATTGTTTTTCTCCTCCGGATCAGCGAGCAGATCGTAGAGTTCCGGCACAGGCGCCTCGATGTAGTGGTATCGCGTGGTCTGCAAGGCATGCAGCGGGCTCCAGCCGAACGAACTGAAGGAATAAAAACTCTCGCTATACGCCGGGTCTTCGTTCCCCGCGTCTTCATTTCCCGCATTGCCGCCCAAAAGGGCGGGCGACTGGAACTGTTTTTCAGTCGTCGACTTTCATTCCAGCCAGACTGAGCAGCGTCGGAGCGACCGCGGTCGTTTCCACCGGCCTGGTCACCCGGCCCGGCCGAAATCCGCTTCCAGCAGGCGGTTTCACGATCAGCGGGATATGGACGGTGGAGTTGTAGACAAAAAATCCGTGCTCTTTCTCGCCGTGGTCCCCCAGCGATTCCCCGTGATCGCTTAGCACAACGATCAGGGTACGGTCGTAAAGTGGTTCTGTTTCAGCCAGGCCATCAGGCGGCCGAGTTCGTGGTCCGCGTAGGCGATTTCTCCGTCATAAAGATGGCCGCGATATTGTGTGCGGAAGGGTTCCGGCGGATCGTACGGGCTGTGCGGATCATACAAATGCAGCCAGAAGAAGAACGGCCGTCGCTGAAGCTTTCTGCTCCCCGCCCGCATTCAGCCATTTCAGCGCGCGTGTGACGCTCTCGCCGGCCTTGCGATCCACCAGCCCAATATCCTTTTGCTGAAACGTTTCCGGAGCGAAAGCGTCGTCGTAAAAATCGAAGCCGCGCGCCAGCCCCCAACTGCGGTCCAGAACGAACGCGCTGACCACCGCCCCGGTAGCGTAGCCCTGCTGCTTGAAGACCTGGGCCACGGAGCGGAAGCGCGGATCGAGCGGTTGCCCGGTGAAGTCCTGCACACCATTCTGAAAGGGATAGGTACCAGTCAGGATCGCCGCGTGGGACGGCCACGTAAGCGGTACCTGCGAAATGGCGCGCTCGAACACGATGCCGTCGTGAGCCAGAGCATCCAGCGTCGGCGTCTGCACGTTGGTCGCGCCATAGCATCCGACATGGTCCGCACGCACCGTGTCAATCGTGATGAGAATTACATTCGGCTTCGCCTGGCGCGGCGGAACAGCGGCCGCCAAGCCACACGGAAGCAGCACCGCCAGGAGCGTCATCAGTTGGAAAAAGTGTTTCAAGTGAAAATTTGCCAGGCAGCTATTGCGGCCGTCCTTGCTGAGCTTTTCGCATCTCTTCCTGGGCCTCGTCGTTCAGTCCCTTCAAGGATAGCGCCTTCGCCAGCGCGGCATGATTTCCAGGATCCTGAGGAGCCAGCTCGGTCGCGCGCCGCAATTCGGTGAGCGCGTCATCCACCTGGCCCTGGTACAGCAGGACTTCTCCCAAACCGCGATGACCCAGAGCATAGTCCGGCGCAATGCTGAGCGACTGACGAAACGCGGCCGTCGCCTCCGCCGTCATCTGCTTCTGCTCATACGCAACCCCAAGATTGTAGGCTGCTGAGAAATTCGTTGCATCCAACTCCAGCGCCCGTTTCAGAGCTTGAACTGCGTGATCGTAGTCTCCCGCCCGTGCGTAAGCGAGGCCCAGTTGGAACGCTGCCAGGGAATAGTCCGGGCTGAGTTGCAATACACGCTCGAGTTGCTCCGCCGCGCGGGAAAATTCGCGCATGCGGTAATAGTTCAGTCCCAGCAGATAGTGCACGGGCACAGAATCCGGATCTGTTTCGAGCACCCGGGTCAGCTTCTCTGTCGACTGCTGATAATCGCCGTGCTGGCTTTCCGCCATCGCATCCGAAATCAGCTCATACGCCTGGATTCGGTCTTTTGGATCGGGCAGAGCACGGTCGGTGATGGTTGGGCTGCCACCGCCAGAGAACCCGGCATAGCCGAGGGACTTCAGCCTCTCCATCAGGGCAGGATCGAGGCCCGTCTTCTCCGCCAGTTCCGGACCTGCGCTGTACTGCCGGATTAGTGCGGTCAAACGCGCCCGCATCTCTTCCCCTACCGCTTTCTTTTCCGAATACAGATTCTGAGTTTCGCCCGGATCTTTGGCGAGGTCGTAAAGCTCGGGCTTCGGCGCATCGATGAAATGGTAGTTTTCGGCCTCGACTCCACGCAGTTCACTCCAGTTGAAATGCAGGCGGGGAAGAAATGTCTCTGCGTACAAGCTGCGGGCTTCTTCTTCCCTCCTGGATGTCATCAGCGGCAACAGATTACGACCCTGCACCTGTGCCGGAACGTTCACTTTCAACACCTGAAGTACGGTCGGCATCAGATCGGCCAGGTTCACCAGATCGGACACCTTTCTCACCCCTGGCCCGTTGTGCGCGCCGGGAAGGTGGATCATGAAGGGAACGTGCAGGGTCGCGTTGTAGATGAAAAAGCCGTGTGTTTTTTCTCCATGTTCTCCCAGACTTTCCCCGTGATCGCCGCTGAGGACGATCAGCGTGTTCGCATACAACCCCTTGGATTTAAGAAAGCGAATCAGCCGTCCCACTTGCGCGTCTGCGAAAGCGATCTCCCCGTCGTACGGACGGTCTTTGTATTCGTCGGCGTATGGAGCGGGCGGACGATACGGATAGTGAGGATCGTACAAGTGCATCCACAGGAAAAACTTTTTCTGATAGTTCTTGCTCAGCCAATCCAGCGTGACATCGGCGACCAGATTGCCGGGACGCTCCATCTCTTCCAGGTTCGATTCCTGCAGGCGATTGAAATCGAAGTGGTCATAGTAAAAATCGAATCCGCGATTCAATCCAAAGCGCGAGTCCAGCACCGCTGAACCGACGACGGCAGCGGTTGCGTATCCATGTTCCTTAAGGACAGAAGCCAGCGTCGGCTGAGTAGCGTTCAGCTTGTTGGCGGCGAAATCGTGCATGCCGCTGAGCATGGGATAGGTACCAGTAAACATCACGGTGTGCGAGGGCAGCGTAACCGGCACCGCGGTATAGGCACGCTCAAAACGCGAGCCGTCGGCTGCGAGCGCGTCAATGTTGGGAGTGCGAATCTGTTTGTAGCCGTAGCACCCCAGATGATCCGCACGCAGCGTGTCGATGGTGATCACCACGACATTGGGAGTCACAGCCGGCGCGGCGAACGCAAGATGCGCCCAAGGCAGCAGAATGGCGGTAAACAAGACTGCAAGACACCGGGAGAAAATCATCGGGTAAGAAAATTATATCCCAGCAAATGGGCGGAAACGTTCGCCGGAAGAGCTGTTCTCTGCGTCCTTCCGTTGACTCGCGATCTTTGCGGTTAAAATCTTGTGGCAAAATCTTTTGCAGTTAAGGCCTCATGAGCCGCAACCGCAAAGGCCACGCTATGGTAGTCTGAATCCCATGAAGGCGGTCAGGATCCTGGTCTGCTGGCTGGCGTCCAGCACAGCTTTCATGGCCGCACAAGCGCCGAAAAAGTCCCCTCCACCTGACGTTTTCCTGGTCACAATCGACACCCTGCGCGCCGACCACGTGCACTGCTACGGTTACGAGCCGATCCAGACGCCCGCGCTCGATAGCCTGGCCAACGACGGCATTCGCTTTGCCCTGGCCTTCACTCCCAGCCCCATCACCAATACTTCGCACACCAGCATTCTGACCGGACTGCTGCCCAGCACTCACGGCGTCACCGATTTCGCGGTGCCGCTGGCGCCGTCGCACACGACTCTGGCGGAATTGCTGAAGAGCAAGGGCTATCACACCGCGGCGTTTATCGGCGCGGTCATCCTCGACAGCAAGACCCTGGCGCCGGGCCTGGATCGCGGCTTCGATTTCTACGATAACTTTCCTCCCCATCCGCAGACGAGATCGCGCTGGGGGCGGGTGGAACGGCGCGGCATGGAAGTCGTACAGCACGCCGAAACCTGGATGACCGCGCATCCCGGCGGTGCGCATTTTGTCTGGATTCATCTCTACGATCCGCACGATCCCTACGAACCTCCGCCGCCTTACTCTCAAACCTACAAGGACCGTTTGTACGACGGCGAAATCGCCTACGCCGATTCAGCCCTGGCCAACTTCGTGGCTTATTTGAAGCAAGGTGGACGATACGACAATGCGCTGATCGTTGTGGTCGGGGACCATGGCGAGGGCCTGGGCGAGCACAATGAGGACACTCACGGGATTTTTCTATACGACTCCACCACGCACGTGCCACTGATTCTGAAGATGCCTGTGACAATGTCCGGGCGGAGCATCGCAGGAAAAATAATCGAAGCCCAGGTACGGACCACGGACATCCTGCCCACGGTTACAGCCCTGCTGCATGTGCCGCCCCCCGCGCAACTCGATGGGGAATCGCTGAAGCCCTATCTCGATACTTCCGAAACCCGGGACCGCGTGGCCTTCGGTGAAACCGACTATCCACTCCGCTTTGGCTGGGCGCCGTTGCGCTCGGTGCGGTCGGAGGGATTCAAGTTCATCGAAGCGCCTCGGCCCGAGCTCTACGATCTGCGTGCTGATCCGAAAGAGTTAGCCAACCGCTACGAGCCTTCAAACGCTACCGCACAGAAGTTTCGCGGCATGCTGGCCGAGGTGCGGGCGAAGAGCAACACGCCTCCTTCTGCAAGCCCAGCGAGCCCGGGAGCGAATGACCAACTGAGCGCGCTGGGCTATCAGAGCCGGGTTGACGCCGCGAGTTCAGCCAGTGCGGCCGAGCCCTCGCAATTGCCCGATCCCAAGGACAAGATTGAGGAACAGAACCTGCTGCATGCGGCCATGATTGCATCGGACGACAATCGGTCCGACGAAGCTCGCCGCGCACTGGAGAAAGTCCTGCAGCTCGATCCAAAGTCGCCCACGGCACTGCGCCAGTTGGGAGAACTCGAACTTAATGCAGGCGATTACCTGAAGGCGGCAGAACATCTGAAACAGGCCCGGGAAGTCCGCCCCGAGGATGCCACCGCCGCGTTTTATGAAGGCCAGGCGAGGCAAAAGGCCGGTGACCTGGCGGGCGCCCGCGACGCTTTAGAAGCCAGCCTGAAGCTCACTCCCGGCCAGTTCCCGGCACGACTCCTGCTCGGCCAGGTTTACCTCGGCCTCAAAGATGGGAAAAACGCGGAAGACCAGTTTGAAGCCGCGCTGCTGGTGCAGCCGAAGAGTACCGAGGCGCAGCTCGGCCTGACTCAGGCGCAGCAGATGCAGAAGGCAGGACATTGAGATCACGCCACGGCTTCTGGTTAATTCTTCTTTCGATTCACGTGGATGAGCAAAGCAAGAACGATGCCGCCAGAATCACAAGGGGCACCCATGACAATCGGTGCCGCCAACCGACATTCTCCTGAAATCCTTCCGGGGCCAACATGCAGACATCTTAATCCGTAGACTGTCATCCACAAGGTAACTATCCCACTCCAAGCGTCCCGCAGGAGACGACCCATGATCGAAGAAAAGATCGAGGTTCGCACCACGGACGGATCGTCCGAAGGTTTTCTCTACCTGCCTGACGGCGCAGGGCCGTGGCCGGGTGTCATCTACTTTACCGATATCGGTGGCATCAGGCCTACGTTTGAAGACATGGCTAAGCGACTGGCCGCGAAGGGCTACGCGGTTCTGTTGCCCAATGTGTTCTACCGCACGGGAAAGCTGCCAGTGGTTGATTTTCCGTTGAAGTTTGGAGAACAGCGCACCACGAAGCGGCTGGCGGAACTCTCCGGCCCCTTGACCCCGGAGGCCATCTCGCGTGACGCATCGGACTATGTAGACTTCCTCGCGCGCCAACCCTCAGTCAAACCGGGTGGAATGGGTGTGGTTGGCTATTGCTTCACGGGCAAGATGGCTTTTTACGCCGCTTTTTCACGGCCGGACGAAATTGCCGCAGCCGCCTCATTCCACGGCGGAGGCCTGGCGACGGACGCCCCAAACAGCCCGCACCTCCTTCTTCTGTCCAAGCCCATCCCCGCCCGCCTTTATTTCGGGCATGCCGTCGATGACAGGAGCATGCCCGCAGCCGCGATCGACAAGCTCGATGCGGCCCTCAAGGTCTGGGGCGGCCAATACGAAAGCGAAGTCTACGAAGGCGCCTACCATAGCTGGACGGTTCCTGGCAGTCCGGTCTACAACCAGCCCCAAGCTGAACGTGCCTTCGAAAAGCTGACCAACTTGTTCGCCCAGACATTGCAGTAGCTGAGTAGCGCCGGCGGGACGCCGGCGCTATGATCGGCTCGGCTTCGCGATCCTTTCTATCTGCAGCATGTGGTTGAGGTCGTGGCCAGCCATCATGCGCACGATGTGGTCCACGCTTTCCTGGCCGCGCTCCTGGTGTTGGCCGTAGTTCTTCCACAACCCTCGGGGCACAGAACTCAAAAGCCGCAGGTTGTTCTCGCGCAGGAGGCGAAAGGTTTCGAGCGAGGTCTTCGGATCACGGCGGCTGTAGCTGAAGGTGTCCGCCCAGGCGTCCTGATCGAAGGCCTGAATGGGGGTCCCGTTGGACGCCAGAATCAGGCGCAAGCGAAAACCGACTACCAGCTCCGCATCCGCCAGATGGGCAAGAATTTCAGCGATCGACCATTTTCCCGGCTCCGGACGCCGGGTCAGTCGTTTCTTGTTGAGGCCTTTGGTCAGGGCGGCAAGTTTTCGGGGAGCGGCCTGCTGCAGGCGTACTGGGTCCTTGCCGCGGCTGTGATTGAGCATGCGTTCGGTGTACTGCTGGGGCGTCTCCGGCATGGATTTTTCCTCTCTTTCTCTGGTTCTTTGGTCTGTGTCTGTACAAGACACTGTTTTGTTAAGCCAGCCTTAAAAAGCGAAGGAGCGCCACCTGCGGCGCTCCTTTGGACTGCGAATTCGAGTGTGAACCAGCCTTAAATTTATACTCCCGGAAAGGGCGGCCATCAATAAATTTTCGCGATGCATCATAGCTAGAAGCCTGCCCTCAAGTCCGGGCATCGGCACGGAGGATGTTCGGTTAGAATGCTCAACGGTGGAGGCTGGAATCGCTTCTGCTGCTCCGGAGCTTTAGACTTTATGGTCCGCGGAGGTTTGCGTGGTAAGACTGCGTAGCAGGCTCTCACTCACCCTACTGGTTATCGTAGGGGCACTGGTTTTAGCAGCTTGTCCCAGCCGCACCAGCATCGAGAGGATCACCCGTGATCCTGGACGTTATGCCGGGAGGGAAGTTGCTATTGCCGGCCACGTGACTACGTCCTTCGGCGCCCTCGGCACGGGCGTTTATGAGGTGGACGACGGTTCGGGCCGGATGTGGGTGTTCAGTGAGAGATATGGCGTACCCAGCAACGGCACGAGGGTCGCGGTGAGGGGGCATATCGAGCAGGGTTTCAGCTTCGGTGGCCGTAGCTTCTCCACCATTTTGCGGGAAACCGAGCGGCGACACTAAACAACAACGCTACTTCGGACACGGCGATCGTTTGCCACAAAACACGTAGGGGCTTACGCCTTCGTCCGCCCAGCCGAGCGCAGCTCGGCAGCGGTTTTGCCATCCCAAGAATAATCAGACGAGCTTCGCTCGTCCGCCCAGACGGGTACGTCCGGGCCTACATGGCCACATCTGGGACTAATGCTTGATTATCTAAAGGATGCTGTTAATTTTGCCGCGGAGGATTGGCGAGCGGCATTTGCTCTGGAACTGCCTGCGACTCCCGCATTTCCAGCTTCATCTGACGGAGGTTGGTGGCCTCGGCTGGATCCATTCCGGCCTTCAGGTCGGACTTCTCTACGAAGTAACGCCAGCCAGCGTGACGATCTTCCGAGCTCTGCCCGGTTTCAAAGTGCTTGACCCGGATCTCGGCGTTTTCCTTGCCCTTGATTACCAGCACCACTCCCCCGGACTCGTAGGTCCGGATGTTGTGGCGAATGATGGCATATGAAGCTTTCGATTCGTCGCGTGTCAGAGACACCCCGCTGATGACCGGTGAGATCTTGCGTTGGATTGTCAGAGAACGTGCCCGCCCCGTTGGTTTCCGCGACGGGCACGTTTTCTATCGAGAGTTGCCGCTTTACTTACAGCGGACGGACGTTCTCAGCTTGCCAGCCCTTTGGCCCCTTGGTCACATCGAACTCCACACTCTGGCCCTCCTGCAGGCTGCGGAAGCCGCCTGCCTGGATCGCCGAGAAGTGCACAAATACATCTTCGCCACTCTGACGGCTGATAAAGCCGTAGCCTTTGGCGTCGTTAAACCACTTTACTGTTCCTTGTTCTGCCATTTTGTTACTGTTTCCTTTTCAATCGATTTACGCTGTGAGATCGGAGGTACTAAGGGCGGTTCAAGCTGGTATGCAAGAAGCTGCTCAACAACCGATTCTAATCAAACGCACTTTTAGTTTAGCAGAAAATGCTTCATTTATGTTGATAAATCAGCCTCAGGCCTCTTCACGAAGATACCCTCGGTAACCAACCGCCCAGCCCGCCTTTGCGAGCTGTGCGGGTCACAGCCTCTAAGCGCAAAGACCCTCGCGAAGAACGACCGCATCGCCTTCCCATTAGAGGTTTCAATTCAGTCGCGCCCGCTTCCTTTATCACAGTATTTTCTCTTAGTTCGGCAGTGACCGGGTATAATGAGAGAAAGTACTTAACCACGAAGACACATCGCAACCCTACCCTGCGCCTTCGCGATTGAGAGAAGTCGTTTCCCGGTACGGCGCGTCGTTCCCCCAGCCACCAGGCACCGTCTTCACCGGATGCAGAAACACTTCGCAGGCGTTCGCGCGTGAAGCATCGAGAAGACTCTCGGGCGTCATGTAGAAAGCTATGGAGGAGCACAGCGATGTCACAGTTCAACGGAGACAAGGCCCGGTTCAACCGGGAGCGGAAACAGAACATCCAGCGTCGCAAGCGCGCCCGGGCGCTGTTCCAGGCGGCTGCAGCGGGCAGCCATCCGGATGCCGGAAAGAAACCGCAAGGCGTCTCTGATGCCGCCAAGGGGCGGGCGTGAGCAGGATACCCGGTGCTTTCGCCAATCCCGCAGTCGTGAGAAAGCGCGTGCTTCTGGTTGACACCTACGCCACCAAGCGCGACCTGCGATCCAAAATCATGCGCAAGCTTGGAGTGGACGTGGATTGCGCCGCTGACATCACCGAAGCGCGGGCGATGTGGCAAGCCGACTCCTACAGCCTGGTGCTGGTTGACGTGCATAACGACGCCGTCAATGTCCAGGAATTCTGTGACGAAGTAAGAAGCGCCAAGCCGCCGCAGAGCATAGCGTTTCTGGTGGGCAAGCCCGGCTACCTGGCGGGATCTCCCATGTCTGATGACGGCGTGGCGCGGCCCGCCCGAGATACCCACGGCGCCTGGGGTGAGACGGTAATTGCCATGTATGCCAACGCCTGCGTGGCGTTGCCGCGGCGGTACGGATTTCAGGAAGCTTCCTGGCGCATTGCCGCCACGCGCTCGCTGAAAGATCCGCGTCCGAGTCATGCTATCGCGGTGAAGAAGCACCCGCAGTTTTCCTGGGTGGACGCGGTGAATCAGCACACGGAAAAACCCGCGTCCTGAAATTGAGTTACACTTTAGGTTGATCTTGCACTCGATCTGGCACCCGCATTTTGCGTCATCGGCCCATGCACGTAAGAGAGTCTGAAGCATAAGGATCTATATGAAGAAGCTGTTTGTCGGCAACATCCCCCACAGCACTACAGAAGCTGAGTTGCGGACGCTGTTCGAACCCCACGGGGCCATCGAACAAGTCAGCATCGTGACCGATCGCGACACCGGCCGTTCACGCGGCTTTGCATTTGTCGAAATGACGGATTCCGCCGAGGCCGAAAAGGCGATTGCTGCACTCAACGGTAAGGAACTCGGTGGACGCGCCTTGAACATTAATGAAGCTCGTCCCAAGACCGATCGCGGCGGCCCCCCGCGCGGTGGTCGTCCGGGCGGAGGACGTCCAGGAGGCGGTGGTGGTGGACGTTCGAGCGGAGGCGGTGGACGTGACGACTATCAGGGTCACGCGCGCCAACCTCGGGAGCCGCGCTGGTAATCAGTAACACCCGGTAGGCGCAGTGCAGGGTTAATAGCACCGATCTGCCGAAGCAGAGATTTGCCAAAAAAATGTCACTTGGAGGTGTCTATGTCTGGTCGAGGCCGTTCCAGCTTCACCAAGCGTCAAAAAGAGCGCTCCCGGCAGGAAAAGCAGAAGGAAAAGGCCGAGCGCAAGGTTCAGCGACGATCGGAAAAGCCCGCGGGTGGATCCGACGAACTTACCCCTGAAGACTTCGCAGCGGCGGCCGAACAGTGGGCCCTGCCCGGTGAAACGGCTTTGGAAGAGTAGGCAGAGAGACTTCAAGACGGAAAAGCGCGGCTATCGGCCGCGCTTTTTTTGTGCGCCGGTCCATGCGCCCGTCGTTGCAGCGCCATTATTCCTGTGGTCCGGCCTGACCATTCGCAAAAATGAACCCTTCCATAGCCCACTAAAGTCTAAACATGACAGTGAGTTCCTCTCCGACACCGAAACCCAAGCCGGCTATGACTTCGCAGCGGTTGCGCACGGTTCTGCCCGCCGTCTGGGAGCTGATGCGCCCGCGCCGGGGCTTGCTGGCCCTGGGCTTCCTGTTGATGGTGGTGAACCGGGTATCGGGGCTGGTGCTTCCCTACTCCACCAAATTTCTGATTGACAGCGTCATCGCCAAACATCACGTCGAATTGTTGCGGCGGCTGGTTTCGGTGGTTTTGCTGGCCACGGTTATTCAGGGCATCACATCCTTTGCCCTCACCCAATTGCTATCAAAAGCGGCCCAGCGCCTGATCGCGGAGTTGCGCCAGAAGGTGCAGGCACACATCTCGCATCTGCCGGTTGCCTTTTACGACTCCAACAAGACCGGTACGCTGGTTTCACGGATCATGAGCGATGTGGAAGGCGTCCGAAATCTGCTGGGGACGGGTCTGGTCGATCTTGCCGGCGGACTGCTCACGTCGGGGATCGCCATGGTGGTGCTGTTTCGCATCAGTCCGAAGATGACTGTGCTGGCCTTCAGTTTTCTGCTGTGCTTTGCCATCGCGCTGAGTAAGGCGTTCAGCACCATCCGGCCGATCTTCCGGCAGCGCGGCAAAATCAACGCCGAAGTCACCGGCCGCCTGGCGGAGTCTCTGGGCGGCGTGCGTGTGATCAAGGGATACCACGCGGAGGAACGCGAAGAAGCCGTTTTTGCATCCGGCGTGCAGCGCCTGCTGGATAACGTAATGCGCACCCTCACCGCCACGTCGGTCATGAGCCTTTCGGCAAGCGTGCTCATGGGAGTGGTGGGAGCAATCATCATGTACGTGGGCGCGCACCAGATCATGGCGGGCACGCTCACCATTGGCAGCTTCTTTACCTACACACTTTTCCTCGGATTTCTGGTTGCGCCCATCGTGCAGATCGTATCCATTGGAACCCAGTTGACCGAAGCACTGGCCGGCCTAGAGCGCACCCAGGAAATCCTGCATGAACGTCCGGAAGATCAGGATCCGAAACGCACGGTGACGTTGCAGGACATTTACGGCAAAGTGGAATTCGATCACGTCAGCTTCAGCTACGACGGCAGCCGGACCGTTTTACACGACGTGAGTTTCCGGGCGGAGCCGGGAACGGTGACAGCGCTGGTCGGGTCTTCCGGTTCGGGCAAGTCGACCATCATCGGATTGATCTCAGCTTTTTATGTGCCCACAGATGGAAAGGTTCTGGTTGATGGAGTGGACCTCAGCACGGTAAGACTCGATTCCTATCGCACGCGCCTGGGCGTGGTGCTGCAGGAATCGTTCTTGTTTGATGGCACGATTCGCGAGAATGTGGCCTTCTCGCGGCCCAACGCGAGCGAAGAAGAGATCATGCGCGCCTGCCGCATCGCCCGCGTGGACGAGTTCGCCGAAAACTTTCCGGAGAAATACGACACTATCGTGGGCGAACGTGGGGTCAAGCTTTCCGGAGGACAGCGGCAAAGAATATCGATCGCGCGCGCCATCCTGGCCGAGCCGCGCATCTTAATTCTTGATGAGGCGACCTCCAGCCTAGATTCGGAATCGGAAGAAATGATCCAACATGGGCTCTCGTATCTCATGCAGGGCCGCACCACATTTGTGATCGCACACAGACTCTCCACCATCCGGCGCGCCGACCAGATTCTGGTGATCGAACAGGGGCAGATCGTGGAGCGTGGCACTCACGACGAGCTCTACGGGTTGCAGGGCCGCTATTTCGATCTCTACACCAAGCAGCAGGGCTTGCAGAACAACCTGTTCCTGGCCCCGGGTGAAGGCGATGCTGCGGTTGTCCCTTCTGAAGAAGGCAGTCCCGGAAAAAATGGCGAGGGAGAGGTGAGTCCGGCCGATGCTTTGCGTCTAATAAGGGGTGAGGTTCGCTAGGATGCCGAATCCCATCCAAAAATACTGTCATCCCGACCGGAGTGAAGGGCAGCGAGCGCAGTGGAGGGATCTCGGTTCTTCGGTACAGTCAAGGGGCGCATCCTGGTAGCAGCTGCCTTAAAAGCATGAACCGCAAAGATCGCAAAGGACGCAAAGACGCGGCTCCACAACGCCAGCACTAGACCACACATGACCTTCGCCCCCGACCAATCAACTCGACCGAACGGCTCCGCCGCCATCCGCATGGTCGATCTCCACCGTCACTACCAGATGGGAGAGACTGTGATACGCGCCGTGGACGGGGTCTCGCTTGAGGTACGCTTGGGCGAATTTGTCGCCCTGCTGGGCAGCTCCGGATCTGGCAAGTCTTCCCTGCTGAACCTCATCGCCGGCCTGGATCGCCCCACGTCGGGAGCTGTGATCGTCGAAGATAAAGACCTCGCCCAACTTTCGCGTGAAGATCTGGCCAAACACCGCCTGCACACGGTAGGGATGGTCTTCCAATCGTTCAACCTGGTATCCCGAATGACGCTGGCGGAAAATGTTGAATTGCCGTTGCGTTTTGCTGAGGTGGACCGCGGCCAGCGCGACGCGCTTACACGAAAAGCGCTGGAACGCGTCGGTCTGGGTGCACGCGTCACTCATCGTCCCAGTGAGCTTTCCGGCGGCGAACAGCAACGGGCGGCCCTGGCACGAGCCTTGATCAATCAGCCGAGACTTCTGTTAGCTGACGAGCCCACCGGCAATCTCGACAGTCATACCGGCACCGAGATCATGAATTTCATTGGCGAATTCAATGAATCCCTGGGAATGACGATTGTGATGGTCACCCATGAACGGGCTCTGGCCGAGCGCTACGCCAAGCGCATGATCTTTCTGGCCGATGGCAAACTGGTTGACGATCGGCCAAATGGTGAAAAGTGATAACAAGGATAGTCACGAGGGTGCCCCGTCCAAGCTCTGCTTGGGCGGGGATGTTCACCCGCTAGAGTTTAGTCATAATCGTAAATCGTAAAACCCCCGCCAAGCAGAGCTTGGACGGGGCACCCGGGTTCATCAATGAAGACTTACGATCTTACCGAGCTGGCCCTGCGCAACCTGCGAGAATCGTCGCTGCGTAATTCGTTGACCACCGTCGGCATCTCGGTAGGTGTGGCGTCGCTGGTCGCCATGCTGTCACTCGGCATCGGCCTGCAAAAGTTGGCCACCCGGCATCTGGCCAAGTCAGGACTCTTCGACACGGTGGTAGTGATGTCGCGCCGAGACCTGCGCGGGTTCGGTCGCGACGACGAAAGAAACACCGCCTCGGCCGCCGAAAGTCGGACGCTTGATGAATCTGCCCGGCAGGAGATCGAACGGCTCCCGGACGTGCTGGAAGCCTATCCCGACATCCGCTTCATCACCGAGTTGCGCTTCCAGGACAAGCCGCACCTGACCATGATCTCCGGAGTCCCTGACTCCTCGCGGTCGAACGACGCTTTTTCCGGAATCCAGGGAAGCTTTTTCTCCTCCGAAAAGGCGCCCGAGGTAATTCTGCAAAAATCGTTTGCTATCGAATTGCTCGGCAAGGCGACCAAAGCGGGGGAGGAAGACGAGATCCCGGTGGCTGACGTGGCCAAGCCGCTTTTGGGGCAAGAGCTGACTATGCGCTATGCGCAACGCAGTCTGACGCCGTCGTCAAGCGAAGAAGGTGCATCGCCTAAGGCTGGCAACCAAACTGAGGATTCGTCGGATGCTGCGTACTCCGTGCTCTCGCGTGAGCAAAAACTCAAGATCGTCGGTGTCTCCGATCTCGATCCCGACAGCATGCGAGGCGCGGCCCGGGCGCGCGTATTTCTGCCTCTGAAGCTGGCCGAGGACTTGCACGTGATGCAGCCTTCCGACCTGCGCGACAGCATGCGCGGGTTTAGCAAACAGCCCAGCTACTCCACTATTAGCGTCCGGGTGAAGAATCCCAAGCAGGTCGAAGCGGTGGAACAGGCGGTCAAGAAATTGGGCTTCAACACCTTTTCGATCCTTGATGCCACCCGCAGCCTGCGGCAATTCTTTGCCGTGCTCGACCTCTTCCTGGGAATTTTCGGCAGCCTGGCGCTGGCCGTGGCTTCGATTGGGATTGTGAATACGCTGGTGATGGCTATACTGGAGCGCCGCCGCGAAATTGGAATCATGAAGGCCATCGGCGCCAGTGACGGCGACGTCAAGAAGCTCTTCTTCGCCGAGGCGGGAGCCATGGGAGTGCTGGGCGGCGTTGTGGGCGTGGCGCTGGGCTGGGCCATTGGCCATGTGATCAATCTGGGAACCAACATTTATCTGAAGCGCCAGGCGCTTCCCCCGGAAAGCTTCTGGTCGGTGCCGTGGTGGCTGGTGGGGGCGGCCATTGTTTTTGCTTTTATCGTCAGCCTGGTTTCAGGCTTGTATCCGGCGGCGCGTGCTGCTCGCTTGGACCCCGTACAAGCCCTGCGCTACGAGTAAACTGGATTCCGCAGGCTTCGCGACCTTTGCGTCGTCTTTGCCACCTTTGCGCTAAAGTCTTCGGCTGACTCCGCCAAATATGAAACTTTCGCGGCTCGGTTCTCTACTGCTCATCTTCCTTCCCCTGGCAGCCAGCGCGCAGAGCCGGACCGACTGCAACGCGATAAATAGCCGCATCCTCAAGCGGCCTGTCCACTACTGTGTGCAATTGCCACCGGATTATGATGCCGTCGACGCAAAGCAGCGACGCTATCCCGTTCTCTACTTCCTGCACGGTCTCGGACAAAACGAGCAGACGTTGTTCAACACCGGGGGATGGAGCCTGATCGAAGATCTTCGCCGCCAGCATAAGATTAATGACTTTCTCATTGTTGGGCCGGACGGAGGACGCAGTTTCTACATCAACTCGGCGGACAATTCTCTCCGCTACAGCGATTTTTTTCTGCGAGAGTTTTTGCCCTACATCGAGGGCCGATATCGTGTTCGTCCCGGACGCCAGGGCAGAGCCATTACCGGCATCTCCATGGGCGGATATGGGGCACTGCGCTTCGCCTTCGCTCATCCCGAACTTTTTTCCGCCGTAAGCGCACAAAGCGCTGCCCTGATCACCCAGACACCGCAAGAACTGAGTGCCGCGGGGCAATCCAACGGACCTCTCAGCCGGCTGCTGGGACCAGCCTTCGGACAGCCAATCAGCCTGCCGCACTGGAAACAAAACAGTGTTTTCGCACTGGCAAGAACCAACCAGGCCGGTCTGCGAAATCTGGCCATCTATTTCAACTGCGGTCAGACCGATGACTTCGGATTTGAAGACGGCGCTGCCGCTTTACACCAGCAGTTGCAAGCCGAAGCGGTAAAACACGAATATCATTCCTACCCCGGCGACCACAGCCTGACCTATTTCCTGTCTCACATGGGCGAAGTCATGGAATTCCACTCCCGCGCTTTCGCGGAACAAAAATAATCTACTCCCGCCGGTTGTTGCCCAACGCCTTTTTATGACATCCTTCTGGACGGATCGCCTTGCCCCACTCCGTCCCAGATCCACTCTTAACCTAGAGGTGACCGATGGCGTGCAGCCCAGCGATGTTGAAACGTGTACCCCTGTTTGCCCTGCTCGACGACGAAGAGACAGCGGTTCTGGCCGCGCAGGTTGAGCTCAAAACTTTCGCTCCCCGCCAGCGCATTTGGAAGATTGGCGACCCGGGCGGACGGGCGTACGTCCTGGTCTCAGGTACGGTGCGGGTCACGACCGTCGATGAGGATCAGCAAGAGGTCATCGTGGACCAGCCCGCCGAGGGAGAGTTCTTTGGTTTCGCCTCCATGCTCGATCAAACCCCGCACCAAACCGAGGCCGTCGCTACGCAGGACAGTGAGTGCCTCGAGGTCGACCGCAACGATATCGCCACGCTGCTGCAACGCAAGCCCCATGCCGGGATGGACATGCTGACGGTGCTGGGGCGCCAGTTTCACGCCTCCCAGCAACTGGTACGGGTTCGTGCCAGCCGCAACCCCAACGACATGATCGAGGAGAGCATGACCTTCGGCGAGCGCATCGCGGACACAGTCGCCAGCTTTGGTGGTTCGTGGACATTTATCATCACTTTCGCCGTGGCCATTTGCACTTACACCGCGATCAACGTTGTCATGAGAGGATCGGCCTGGGATCCTTATCCTTTTATTCTGCTGAATCTGTTTCTCTCCATGCTCGCCGCCATCCAGGCACCGGTCATCATGATGAGCCAGAACCGGCAGGACACCAAGGATCGCCTGCGCGGCGAACTCGATTACGATGTCAACCGCCGTGCCGAGTCCGAGATTCAGGGCCTGGCCCGCAAACTGAACTTGTTGGGGGAAAAAATCGGCGACGTCGAGGATCTGCTGAGGGCGAAACAGTAGTAAGCAATGGAGGAACGGCTGTCCCCAGCCGTCCGGCGGAGCGAAGATCTGCGGTTCTTACCGTGCGCCCATGCGGTTCTTCCGCCCCTTTGGGGCTCGGACTTGCGCCACTCGAACCGAGGGCTTGCGCCCTGAGCTGCATTCTTGCGCCGCTCTGCGGCTAACCACCGCGGACCAATCACTCTGCGGCTAGCGAGGACCACTCCGCGCCCGCTAGACGGTCTCCGGAGTAGCAGGGGCAATCGCAAATTCAACCTGCTGCTTGCCTAATACCGGATGTGTTGCGGTAAGCCGGACCGTCCCAGCTTGTTCCTTGGCACGAATCCAGATCGCGCCGGTTCCACCCACCAACGCAAAAGGATTATCGCCGATCAGTTCCGCCGGGCCTTCCACCTCAAACTTGATGGCATCGTTGGCGAACGGCCTGATGGCGTCAAATTCGTCAGTCACGCGCAAGACTACGCGAGTCGCGTCGGCTCCATCCGCGATCAGGCTGGTGTCGTCGGGCAGAAGCGTGAACTTTCTGGTCCACGCCCTTGCCGGAATACTTTCTCACGATGACTTGTTTGCCTTGAATGTATCCCTCGAGACGGAGGTCTCCCCATTTGTGAAAGAGTTCCGCCAATTCTATGACGAACGGGGCATAACGAAGGTGCTGGAATTGTTTCCGGTCAGGGTCCGCTTCCGCGACCAGTTCATCTGCGATGTAGAGCTTCACGTGGTCGCAGTTGGAACACACGACTGCCTTCGAGAATCCCACCGATGCATCGCCTCGGGCCCAATGGAATGCCGGCTCCAGCACCACCTCATCCGCCGGGTCGCATTGCGACTTGTAGAAACCGGCAGCCGGCTTGGGCTCGCGAAACATATCGGTGACCCCGTGATAGCAGATGCGATCGCCGGAACCAAAGTCACCGTGGGTGTTGTAGTCGAAAGCGCACCAGCCAATCCCCCCGGCGTATTGCGGATCAGAAGCCAACTGGTCGTGAATGCGGGCGTGGCGCAGCGTGTGTTCGGTAAGGCGTTCCACCTGGTCGATGGTCTTGGTGGGATAGGTGTGGCCGACGAATTCCGTGTTGAGGTAGCGCGAATGATTGGGCGGCTTCAGAGGGAAGCCGAAGTCATTCATGGTGAAAACATCTTCAAGAAATTCTGACTCCTGGAAATAGCGGATACCGCCGGTCTGGCGCGTGGGGTCCAGCTTGTGGGCCATGGCGTTGGTGCGGACGTAGAAATCGTGGTCGTCTTTGGATTCGTTAATGCGCACGCCCCAAAGAATGATGGAGGGGTGGTTCCAGTCGCGGCGAATCATGCGGCTCACGTTGTCGATGGAGATCAGTTTCCAGGGCTCGTCGCCGATGTGCTGCCAGCCGGGAATCTCCTCGAGCACCAACAGGCCGATCTCATCGCAGGCGTCGAGAAAGTGGCGTGACTGCGGATAATGCGAGGTACGGACAATATTGGTCTTGAGCTTGTTGCGAAGAATTTGCGCGTCGCGGCGTTGAGCACGGCCGGACATTGCCTGCCCGACCCAGGGAAAAGTCTGGTGACGATCCAGTCCGCGCAGCTTGATGACTTTACCGTTGAGCTCGAAACCATGGTCGGTGAACTGGGCCTCGCGAAAACCGATGGTCCGTGAAACTTCGTCCACCTTCTGCGTCCCGCGCAGCAGGCGAACCTGCACCGAGTACAAATTGGGGTTCGTCAGATCCCAAAGCTTGATGGAACCCAGATTGTCGAGGTGGACGGTGTGAACGACAGGATCGGCTCCAGCCGGAGAAGCCGGAACCCGCTGCGTGCCTTTGGCAAGAACCCGATCGCCGTCCCGCAGCTCAACCTCAAGCATCAGCGCATCTTTGGACGGATCCAGGTGCCGAATAAAACAGTCGACATCCAGGCTGGGGTGGGTCAACACATCTTTAGGCTTGGCAAACACATTTTCGATAAACGTCGACGGAACGATGCGAAGTGAAACTTCGCGGTAGATGCCCCCGAACGTCAGGTAGTCGATCTCGTATCCGAACGGAGGGATGTCAGGACGCTCAGTCGAGTCAACATCCACGGCCAGCACATTCTCTCCGTCGAAATCCACATGCGGGGTCAGGTCAAACGAAAAAGGCGTGTACCCACCCTTGTACTCTCCCAGACGCGTGCCGTTGATCCATACCGTCGAAGCGGTCATGACACCTTCAAAATCCACGAAGACGCGGTGGCCGCGGGCTTCAGGCGGGAGTTTGAAGCGCCGGCGATAGCTGGAGACGAACTCGTAGTCCTTTTCGTCGAAACTGTGCCAGGGCAAACGGACGTTGGTGTGAGGAATGACGACGCGCTCATGTCCCGAGTCATCGAAATCCCGCGCATGCGCGCCTTCCACCACAGTGCGGCTGTAGCGCCAGTTGCGATTCATCGGAAGCACGAGCCGGCCCTGGGCGGCGTTGGGTTCGGCAGCCCCGCTGGCGAATGGGGAGCGAGCAATCGTGGCCCCCGCGATGAAAGTGCCGGTGGTTTTCAGAAAGTTGCGTCGGTCCATAGTTTTCTCTGTAATGTGGTTGGGCAGATGGTTGCCGGGGCATTATCTAACATTGGCCTGTTCCCTGTAAACGCTTACATGAGGGAGCCTGAATCGCATGCTTTGCGACCCCTCGCGACTCCTTTGCGATCTTTGCGGTTAGAACGTCTCAACTGCAAAGGCCGCAAAGAGCGCAAAGCGAGGACTGCGATACAGACTCCACTGCGGACGCTGAACCTCAATTCCTTTGCCCGGCAATCATTGCTAGAATTAGGTTTCTCGCCCCAGATCTTCCTCATGGACTCGCTCATGAACTCGCATGAACATTAAAGAAGTAGCCAAGAGAGCGAAGGTCTCAACCGCCACCGTCTCGCGCACCATCAACAACTCCGAGAAGGTAAAGCCAGGAACTGCGGCGCGAGTGCGCAAGGCCATCGAAGAACTGAATTTTTATCCCAACACCCACGCTCGCACCCTGGTATCGGGGCGGAGCCGCATGCTCGGGCTCATCATATCGGATATCACCAACCCCTTTTTCCCCGAACTGGTGAAAAGCTTTGAAGACCAGGCGGTGCAGCGCGGCCAGGAAGTCATCATCGGAAACACCGACTACAATCCCAAGCGCATGGCGGGTTGCATCCGCCGTATGGTGGAACGCAAAGTCGATGGCGTTGCCATCATGACCTCGGAGGCGGACCCGGCGTTGATGACCGAGCTGACGCGTAGAAATATCCCCACAGTTTTCATGGATACCGGCAAGACCGGACCGCACAGCGCGAACATTCGCATCGACTACGCCCAGGGCATTCACGAGGCTCTGCAGCATCTGTTTTCGTTGAACCACCGGCGCATTGCGTTCATTACGGGACCAATGAACCTGGAGTCAGTTCAGATGCGGCGCGACGCCTTCGTCTCCGGAATGAAAGCGCGCGGGCTCTCCGAGCGGCCCATGATCGAAAGCGGAGACCATCGCATCGAAGGCGGCGCGCTGGCCATGAGGAATCTTATGCGGTTGCCGCAGCGGCCCACTGCGGTAGTCACTTCCAACGATCTCACCGCCATCGGGGCACTGGGCGCGATTCACAATGCCGGATTAAAAGTCCCCGAGGATATTTCGTTGATCGGTTTTGACGACATCGCTTTCGCCCACCTTACCCAGCCGCCTCTCACTACCATCATCCTGTCTCGAACCCAGCTTGCGGTTACCGCCTTTGCCGCGCTGGAGGCGCTCATCCGGAAGGAAGACGGATCCCACGCGGAATACATCATTCCCACCCACCTGGTGATGCGAGGTTCAACGCGAGCGATTTGAGAATTGCGGGATTCAGGAGATTTTCTTTGCGAACTTTGCGGGGTTTCTCTGCGATCTTTGCGGTTAAAAGGTCTTGACCGGAAAGTCGCTGAGGATACGCAAAGTACGCGGAGAAAATCAGTTAGCCGGCGCTGGCACCATTGGCTGCGGAGCAGACGTACACGTCAGGCTTGATTCCGATCTCTACCTGATACCGTTCTGAAATCTGTTTGGCGAAGCTTTCCGCGTCCGAGGCTCGCACGATGTTCACCGTGCATCCGCCAAATCCGCCTCCCGTCATCCGTCCGCCGCAGTAGCCATTCAGAGACTGGGCGATTTCAGCCATGACGTCGAGCTCACGGCAACTCACTTCGTACAGATCGCGAAGGCTGCAATGCGATTGCTGCATCAAGGCGCCGAACCGCTCCACGTCGCCGTCGGTCAAGTACTGCGCTCCTTCCAGCACGCGCTGGTTCTCGGACACAACGTGCAGGCAGCGCTTGTAGATGGTCTCCGGAATTTCAGCTTTATGCTGCACCAGTTGCTCCACCGAAACATCCCGGAGAGCACGGATTTTTGGATACCACCGGGACAGGAGCTTCACGCCTTCATCGCATTCCTCGCGGCGCCGATTGTAGGCACCGTTGGCGTGATCGTGCTTCACCATCGTGTTGCAGATCACCAGGCGAACGTTCTGGGGGATGGGGATCAACTTGAACTCGAGAGAGCGGCAATCGAGCAATAACGCGTGCCCTGCCTTTCCCAGGCAAGAGACGAACTGGTCCATGATGCCGACACGGGCGCCGATAAACACGTTTTCGGCTTTCTGGCAGAGTTTTGCCACTTCCGGCAGGGGAAGCGTCGCGCCATTGAGGCTCATCAGGGCAAGGGCGCTGGCCACCTCGATGGCGGCGGAAGAACTGAGTCCCGCGCCGATCGGGACTTCGCCCCGAACCAGCAAGCTCGCGCCCGGGGTGGGGTGCCCGATCTGGCGCAGCATGACCGCGACCCCCAAGACGTAATCCGACCAGACGCCTTTTCCGCGGATGGGCAGATTATCCAGATCGAATTCAAACTGCTCGGAAAATTCCTCGGACCGGATGACCAGCTTCCGATCCGGGCGGGAGGAAATCGCCACGCGGGTGGAAAACCCGATGGCGCAGGGCATTACGAAACCGTCATTGTAATCGGTGTGCTCGCCCAACAGATTGACCCGGCCCGGGGCGCAGAAGATCCTGGGCGGCGATCCGAATAGATCTTTAAAATGTTGAGCCAGTTCTGCAGACTTCATTCCACGATCCCAAGAAAAACCTAGGCTAAGGACGAAAGACAGCGTGAAATCCGAGTCGGGGATATGAAATAATGCACATGTAAGCGATTACACGCGTTGCAACGATAGGCCCCCGCATCACCCCATGTCAAATAAACATTTGCCGTCGTTTTTATAACGTTGGACGGGCTTTCGCGTACATTGTAACCCATGGGTCGGAGGCACGTTATTGAAGCTTACCGAAGATCCACATCGGCGATTGAACCCCCTTACTAACGAGTGGGTGCTGGTATCTCCCCATCGTGCGGGCCGGCCGTGGCAGGGGCAGCTTGAAAAGGTCCCGGCTAGTCACGAGCCGCAGTATGACCCCACCTGCTATCTCTGTCCTGGAAATCCACGGGTTGGCGGTGTCCGCAATCCGGCCTATACCAGTACGTTTGTCTTTGACAACGACTTTGCCGCGCTTAAGCCCGACGGCCCCACCGACCGCCTGGACGTCGAAAGCCGGGGCCTGCTGGTTGCTCAAGGCGAACCCGGGCGTTGCCGCGTAATCTGCTTCTCCCCGCGCCACGACCTTACCCTTTCCACCATGCAGGTCAAGGACATCGAGAACGTAGTCCACACCTGGACCGCCCAGTTTCGGGAGCTCGGGGACATGCCACAGATCAATCATGTGCAGATCTTCGAGAATCGCGGCTCCATGATGGGCGCAAGCAATCCTCATCCACACTGCCAGATCTGGGCTACCTGTTCGATTCCGGACATCCCGGCGAAGGAACTGGTGTGCCAGACCAGCTACCTGCGCCAGCATCAGGCCTGTTTACTATGTGATTACATCGCGCTGGAAGATCAGCAGAAGGTTCGTCTCGTTTGCCAGAATGAGGGCTTCGTGGCGCTGGTGCCCTTCTGGGCGGTCTGGCCGTTCGAAATACTGGTTTGCTGCCGCCGCCACCTGGGAACGTTTCCCGAGTTCACCGGCAACGAAGTCTCTCAGTTGGCAGATGTGCTGCAGCGGGTCACTGCGGCCTACGACAAAGTATTCGATGTCCCATTCCCCTATTCCATGGGCTTTCACCAATCGCCCACCGACGGCACCCCACATCCGGAATGGCACTTCCACGCGCACTTCTATCCGCCGCTTCTGCGCTCAGCGACGATCAGGAAATTCATGGTGGGATTTGAAATGCTCGGCATGCCCCAGCGCGACATCACGCCGGAAAGCGCGGCCGCGCATCTGCAATCGCTGTGCAAGCCGTAGGTCTTGCTCTGCGTCCTTGATGTTGACTCTGCGATCTCTGCGGTCAAAGGCTTTCGCCGCCTGTGCGCCAGGAAACGTGACCCAAAATGCGTTGACAAATCCGATCCAAGCCTGTAATCGTTTACACCGCCGTCACGGAATTGAGAAGAGTCAAGCCACCAAAGGGAGACCAGACTCATGTTGAGGACCATCGATTGGACGATCATGGTCGTCTATTTCGTCTTTGTGCTCGGCATCGGCGCCATCCTCAAGCGCTATGTAAAAACCAGCACAGACTTCTTCCTGGCTGGACGTTCCATCCCCGCCTGGGTGGCCGGCCTGGCCTTTCTCTCCGCGAATCTGGGGGCGCAGGAAGTGATTGGCATGGGCGCCTCCGGGGCAAAGTACGGCATCGCCACCAGCCACTTTTACTGGATTGGCGCCATCCCCGCCATGGTCTTCGTCGGCGTCTTCATGATGCCCTTCTACTATGGCTCACGAGCGCGCTCTGTCCCCGAATATCTCCGACTCCGCTTTGACGAAAAAACCCGCGGACTCAACGCGGTTTCCTTCGCCGTCATGACCCTGTTCTCCTCCGGCATTTCCATGTACGCCATGGCCAAGTTGATCCAGATCCTGCACATTTTCGACGCACCGTTTGCCTGGATGGGATTGCCGCAAGCCTGGGTATTTCACTTCTCCTTGGTCATTTCGGCCCTGGTGGTCCTGGGCTACATCCTGCTCGGAGGCTTGAGCAGCGCCATTTACAACGAGGTGGTGCAGTTTTTTCTGATCGTTGCCGGCTTCCTGCCTCTGGTCTATTTGGGCCTGAAGAACGTCGGCGGCTGGACGGGCCTGAAAGCCACGCTTAACCCTTCGTACACTCATTCCTGGCTGGGAATGGGCAGCGCGCACACCAACCGCCTGGGAGTGGAATGGTTTGGCCTGACCATGGGGCTGGGCTTCGTGCTCTCGTTTGGATACTGGTGTACGGACTTTCTAGTCATCCAGCGCGCCATGGCCGCCAACTCCATGAATTCCGCGCGCTGCACCCCATTGATCGCGGCCTTCCCCAAGATGCTCTTCCCTCTCCTGGTCATCCTGCCTGGATTGATTGCCATCGCCCTTCCCAGCCAAAATCTCGCTGGCCTGGCCGGAAGTCATGCCGCCGCCTCGGTCGAGGGACAAGGACTTGTTCCCGCGAAGATAGACGCGTCGGGTAAGCCCATTCTCGACAAGGATGGCACGGTGCAGCTTGACTACGACCTGGCCACTCCCAACATGCTTCTCCACTACTTTCCCACTGGAATTCTGGGCCTGGGTCTGACCGCGTTGCTGGCCAGTTTCATGTCCGGAATGGCGGGCAATGTGACCGCATTCAATACTGTGTGGACGTATGACATCTACCAGTCGTACATCAACAAGACCGCGAGTGACGAACACTATCTCTGGATGGGACATATGGCCACGATCTTCGGCACCGCCCTGTCGGTGGCGGCCGCTTACATGGCGACGCGCTTTAACAACATTATGGACATGCTGCAGCTGGTGTTCGCGTTCGTAAACGCGCCCCTGTTTGCCACCTTCCTTCTGGGTATGTTCTGGAAGCGTACAACCGGACACGGCGCGTTCACCGGGCTGTTGAGCGGAACCGTCGCCGCCGCAGTCCACCAGGGACTGACTCTGCCCCAGGGAGGCGTGCCCGGAGTGAAGGGGGGATGGCTCGCCATCATGCATGTCTATCCAAGCGAGATGGCGCAGAACTTCTGGACTGCGATTTATGCCTGGACCACCTGCTTCATTATCACGATTGTGGTGAGCCTGCTGACGCGCCCTCACGAAGAGAAGGAATTGGTGGGCCTGGTGTATTCGCTCACCGAACGCCCGACCCAGGAAGGGCTTCACTGGTATCAACGGCCCGTGGTGCTGGCAGTTGTCGTGCTGGCGTGCACTGCACTGCTCAACATTATTTTCAGGTAGGAGAAATAATGGGACTCGACATTCGGCTGCCAATTGGTTTCCTGTTTGCCATTTTTGGCCTGTTGCTGATCGCATACGGTGCACTGAGTGACCCGGCAATTTATCAGCGCTCGCTCGGCATCAATATCAACCTCGAGTGGGGAGTTGTCATGCTGGTGTTCGGCGTAATCATGCTCGCATTGGGCAGGCCCAGAACCAAGATCTAGAGACCAAAGCTAAGCGGACGACGCGATTTCTATGTGATTTGTGGTGAAGAGCTTTTAACCGCAAAGGACGCCAAGAAAGCGCAAGGGACGCAAAGAAAATAAGCTAATCAGCTAACCCTCAGGAGCACTTCGATGGAACAAGTCCGGTCATCGCAGCGACCGCAGTGCGCAGTACTGAAACGCGCCGTCCAGCTGGCTATAGCGGCCATCTTTCTCCTTGCGGCCGCACTGAACGGCCAAACCGCGCCACCGGCTCCTCCCATCATGATGGGAACTGCCTGGTATCCGGAACAATGGCCGGAGTCGCGATGGGACGAAGACCTCGCTCTGATGCAGCAGGCGGGCATACACATGGTCCGCGTGGGCGAGTTTGCCTGGAGCCGCATGGAGCCGAGCGAAGGTCAATACGATCTGGATTGGCTCGATCGAGCCATCGCCGCGGCGGCAAAGCACGGAATCTATACCGTGGTCGGGACTCCGACCGCGGCACCGCCTGCCTGGCTTACGCAGAAATATCCCGAGACCTTACGGATCGACGAAGAAGGCCATCGCGCTGAACACGGAAATCGCCAGCAGTTCAACTTTGCCAATCGCAAATATCGCGAATTCGCGCGCAAGATTGCGGAGCAGTTGGCCAAGCGCTTCGGACACAATCCCTGGGTTCTGGGCTGGCAGATTGACAACGAGTATTCGGATATCTCGTTCGACTCCGACACCAAGGCACAATTCCAGCAGTGGCTCAAAGCGCGCTATGGCACGCTCGACAATCTGAATGCGCGCTGGACAACGTCCTACTGGAGCGAAACCATATTCGACTGGAGCCAGATTCCGATCCAGACAAAGGAGGGCAATCCCGGACTGCTGCTGGCCTGGAAGCGATTTGTCAGTGACACCTGGCGCAGCTATCAGAAAAACCAACTGGACGTGATCCGCGCCAATTCCGACGCCCGGCAGTTCATCACGACAAACACAATGGGCTGGTATGACGGCTTCGATCATTACGTGGTGGAAAAGGATCTCGACCTCGCCGCGTGGGATGACTATGTGGGCCAGGGCCACCTCGATCCGGCCAAGAACGGCTTTGCCCACGACTTGACCCGTGGTTTCAAGAACAAGAATTTCTGGGTCATGGAGACCCAGCCCGGTTCGGTAAACTGGGCGCCCATCAACAACTCTCTGGATAAGGGGGAGGTGCGAGCGATGGCATGGCACGCCATCGGGCACGGCGCGGATGTGGTCAGTTACTGGCAGTGGCGCAGCGCGCTAAACGGCCAAGAGGAGTACCACGGCACGCTGGTGGGAGCAGATGGCACGCCGGTTCCGCTCTACACGGAAGCGCAGCAGATCGGCCGTGAATTTGCCAAAGCCGGCCCCGCCTTGGCCGGGACATCAGTCAAGTCGGAAGTCGCAATCCTGCACTCGTACGACAGCCGCTGGGCCATTGATTGGCAGCGTCATAACAAGAACTATGATCCTGCGGCCGAACTGGTCAGCTACTACGGGCCGTTGCGGGCGGTCAGCCAATCCATCGACGTCGTCGAACCCGTCGCTCCGCTCAGCCAGTACAAGCTGGTGGTCGCGCCCGGACTCAATGTGCTCTCTGATGCCGCCGCCCGGAACCTGATCGAATACGTTCAGCAGGGCGGACACCTGGTGCTGGGCCAGCGTTCGGCCATGAAGGATGACGACAATGGTTTGCAACCGCAACGCCAGCCCGGCCCCCTTGCCGATCTGCTGGGTGGGCGCGTCGAGCAATACTATGCATTGCTCGATGCGGTTCCGGTGGAGGGAAAGTTTGGCTCCGGAGAAGGCAAGCTCTGGGCCGAGTTGCTGAGCGCCAAAGACAGTGACACCGAAGTTCTCGAGCGATACGGAAAGAGCAACGGATGGCTCGACGGTAAACCAGCAGCCATCACCCGGAAAGTCGGCAAAGGCAGAATCACCTACATCGGCGCCTGGATGGATGACTCCGCCATGAATGCGGCCGCGAAATGGATGGCCGATGTAAGTGGCGTGAAACCAGCGCTGGGCGCGGTTCCGGACGGAGTGGAAGTTTATCCCCGCTACGGACCGCATGGAGCAGTCTACATTCTGGTTAACCTTTCCAAGAGTGAGCAGACTGTTTCCCTGCCGTCGGCGATGAACGATGTACTCGAAGGCGGATCGAAGCAATCGGTCAAGCTTCCCGTGTATGGCGTCGCGGTACTGTCTCAGGCACGCTGACGCGTCGCGGGGTGGTTTCACTCGTCCCGACGGGACGGAAACCATAAACCCGGACGCTCCCCGGCGTTGAAATGCCGAGCTATTATCAAGCGTCCCTGGTGGGACGCATGCTAAGGCGCAACTGCCCCTCGCGGGACGCACGGTGCGGCACAACGCTTCCTGGCGAGACACACACTATCGCCCAACCGCCTGCGGCGGGACGCACGCTCGGTGCAAACTGTACCTCGCGGGGCGCACATTGGTCGTGAGGTCGCGAGTAGTTCCGAATATCGCTCTCACCGGCACCGCCGGTCCCGGAGGGACCATCGATAGTAGCCCGCCACTTCAGTGGCGGGTAGTTCACCCAGATGACTTGCATGCCGTAGGCATGCCTGAAAATCCTGGCGGGTCATCAATCGAAACGAGGGCATGAACAGCAGTTGTGCCATCAATCGCTTGTTGTTTCCAATTAGTTCTCAGATCTCGGTTATCAGTTATCAGTTTTTGGTGGGAGGGGAGGGCACGACTCTAGCCGTGCCATAATCGCTAGCTCGCCCAACTCAGCAACTGCTTCAGGTCGGTGGGGCTCGACGATTCCGTTCCGCGCGGCATCGCGGGGCCGATCGCCACCGCTTTATCGTGGCCTTCGAACCACACCAGGAAAGAAGACTTCTCCGCTCCCGTCAGCCGTTGCTGATTCAGGTAGGTGTAGTATGCGCCCATATCGCCATCTACCAGCGATCCGACCGGATCAACCTCGGCATTCGGGCGCGTTCCGGAGAGCAGTTCGTTCATCGGCTTCTGTCGTTGTCTTGGTGCGAAGCGGACCAGCAAGGTGAGCGGCTGCGCTCGTCGCAGAGTTTCGCGTGCCGCCCATTGCGCGAAACTGGTGCTGAAAATCTGTGTGCCCGATCCCTCCGTCAGCAGCTTCACCTGGAAGCGATCCAGCACGTCGTCCTCAGTGTTATCCGGCCCAGCCCTCCCCAGGCCCAGATCCGCAGGCCGCATTTGCGCCAGCACCGTGCGTAGCGTCTCCGGTCCCATACCGGGCTTTCCTATTTCTCCCCTCATCCTCTTCAACAAGGCTGCCCGCGCGGGTTCCAGGGAATTGTAGGAGACGGCCGTCAGGCCAGGATCGTGCTCCACCTCCTGCCCGCCGTCGATGTACCAGTGAGCGTAGGGCGCTGGGTGTGCCTTGGCCCTGGTGGCCACGGCATCCAGCAAATGCTTTAGTCCATCTTCGGGATTGACGTGACTGAAATATCCGCCGTGGGCGCGCAGTTTGCGAAAAAGAGGTTCGTCGTATGAAGCCACGCCCTGTCCGACAATGGCGATACCCAGCCTGGGCATCGCCGGAAGTTCTGGCGGGACCGCCGCTCGCAAGCGCTCTGCATAATCGGTGGCTGCCCTGCGAAATCCATCCAGTTGGTGGGTGGTCCAGAGATGCGCCGATAGCTGCTCGACGAACTGTGCCGGCGCATTTACCCAATCCAATTTCTCCAGTTGAGAAGACAGGCTGATCTGCGCGAATCCTTGAAACCACTCCGTTACTTGTTCCGCAGAAAGGGAGTTCAGATTCGCAAGTTCCCTCTCCTGTGCCCTTGCGTTCCGCGGGAAACCGGAAATCGTAGTCGATGACCTCGCGCAACAAGCTGGGCAGAAAACTGAGCGGCACCCGGCGCAACGCGCCGACATATTCCGTAACCAGTTTTCTGGCCTCTGGCGGATAGCCACTAAACTGCTCGGGCTTGAGTTCGCTGGGAAGCATAAGCGCTACAACAGCTCCGGGATAGGCTTGCCTTGCGCCAGGGAAGCCGAAAAATCGAGCATCGACCCTATGGTCGGCACCAGATCCGTTGACTCGGTGGCGCGGTCGAACACAACTCCCGGGCGCACGCCTGCGCCCAGAACCATCATCCACGTGGTCCGCGACAACGCATCGCCGGTGCGATGGTGCTGAAATCCGTTGCCCCCGGAATCGTCGTCCGAGTCGCGCCCGAAATCGGGCAGGATGAACAGAGTCGTATTGCCGGCGTATTCCGGCTCGCTCTGGATTGCCTTCCACAGTTCGGCGCAGAGCCGGTCGGTGCGACGGATGCCCTCAATGTAGAGCGAGTAAGCTCCGGCGTGCGCGATATCAATATCGTGCATGGTGATCCACAGCAGGCTGGGCGCGACCTGCCGCATCAATTGGCGCACGATGTACACCGAGAGTTCGTCGGGGCTCGACAAAGTACGCGCATGGGCCTTGAAGTCGTCGACCGAGAGCTTCAGCATCATCTCCAGTTGCTGCAGTTCAAACTCGCGACCGCCAAGTTCCGGCGCGTAGAACGGCGTCTCGTAGTTGTCGCGCAGCAAGTGTTCGTAGTCGGTGCTGGGGCCTGACATCGCCGCCGTCAACAGATGCTTCGGCAAAATCACTCTCGCTCCCAACCCCCCGCCATAAGAAGGATGGTTGCTTTCGCCAATCCGGTTGAAACCGTTGCTGGGAGCCACAACCCACGCATCCGAGGGCGGTCGCCTCAAATCTTTGCGGAAATATTCGAACACCGTGGGATGTTCCGGAGGAAGCGAAGCGAAGTTGTTGACGGTCTCGTATACTCCGGTGGCCAGGCTTGCGGTGGCTACATAGTGGCCGAGGATACCGCGGTTCACCACCTGGGTGAAGAAAGTCGATTGCGGAATGAGTTCGCCGATCAGGTGTGGAATATTTTCCTGACCTTCGGGCGAAAAGGTTTCCTGATCACGCGCGCCGCCGCCAAAGGTAATCACGACTACTTTTCGCTTCTTGGCGGCAGTGGCCGCCCGAACCAGCGCGCTCGGACCCAGCAGTGCGCTGCCCAGCGCCAGTCCAGCCGCGGTCCGCAAAAACTCGCGGCGGTTGCAGGCAAGCTGTCGCGCGAGCTCCCGAGGAGTGGATGCGGAGCCGGTGCGGCCTCGTGCCGTCTGCGACGAAAAGTATGACGTCATTTCGAGTCCAAAAAGTGCCCGCTAAACACAGCTGTCATTGCTTCCCAGAGGGCGCGTTCTTGGCGGAATAAACGAACTGCCGAATTTCCGCCCTCTGTTTGTCGATCTCGGCCAGGTGCTGCGCCCGGATCTTTTGATAAACCTGGAACTGCTCCTGCGCGCGCTCCTTCTCGCCCAGTGCGAACATAGGCCTGCCCCAAGCGATAATGCACGTCAGCCAGATTCCGGACTCAGTTCACGCGCCCGCACATACTCGGGGATCGCCTCGGCATACTTGTTCTGATCCGAATAAAGATTTCCCAACTGCAGGTGCGCCTCCGCCAGCTTGGGATCGAGGGCGATCGCTTTCTTAAGCAGGGATTCGATCTGATCGAGATCCAGACCCGGATCCTGCGTCCGCCTTCCCTTCCACATACTCATCGCGTAGTAGTAAAGGGCCTGCGCATTGTGTGGCTGCAGTTCGGCAAAACGCCGGAAGCGCTGGATGACCTCCTCCGCCTGACCCGGAGAACTGTCGTAGGCCTTGGACAGAAAAAGATAGCAGCGAGGATCGGAAGGGTTCAGATCGGCCGCCTTCAGCAGGGCCTTGACCGCATCGTCATAATTGCCCCGTGAGTAGAAGGCCATGCCCAGGCCGATCACCAGCCGGGGCGAGTCGGGATAGCGCTCGGTCGCGTGCTGAAAGACCTCGATGGCTGGCCCGAACGTGCGGTGCAAAAGCAGTTCGCTTCCCCAATCGAACAGGTTGCTCTCGCTCGGATCCATGTGCGCGGCGAGCTTCGAATTCATTTGCCGCGACGACGAATTTCCCGTCTTTTTCCTCGATCTCTCCCAGCAGGTTGTGCAGTTCCGCGGTGTTCTTTCGTTTCAGCAGATCCTGGACCAGTTGGCGGCCATCGCTGAGCCTGCCCGGTCAGAGAGGTAAGCCAGAGACAAGTCGTAGCCGTTGTCGTAGGAGGAAGGATCGATCCGCTGGGCTTGTTCGAGAAAAGGAGCAGCCTCGGCGACTTTGCCGGACCGGACATAGAACTCACCCAGGTTGTGGTTGGTGTCAAAGTTCCGTGGTTCCAGCTCGACCGCCTTCTTGAATTCGCTCTTCGGCCAGTCCAAGCTTCCCCAGGCGTGACGAGATTGGCAGCCAGGTTGGTCCGGGCCGCAGCAGAATCCGGCTTCAGACGCACGGCCTTCTCGAGGTGCGGGCTGGCCTTGGCGTCCTGGGATTGGGCGGAATAGATCAATCCCAGGAGTTCGTGAATTTCGAAGCTTTCCGGGAGCTTCGGGCAGCAGCTTTTCCAGCTGCGCGGCGGCCTCGGGCGTACCGGCCCGAGTCGTAGTTGCGCCACGGCTGCCTGGAACTCGCGATCCAGACGCTGAATCCTCTCGTTGTCGGCTGCCGCTACCGGCAGACATGCCAGTAGAGCCAAAAGAACTAGGAGGGCCAGGAAAACAGACGACATCGACCGGTGTCTTATGATCACGGTCTTCGTATGTTAGCACCGCACTGTGACGGGTGGGAGGGCTGTAAACCCGCGGAAGGCGCCCGGATAGAAGCGCCTTCGCGGGGATGTCACTTTCAACCTAGAAGTACAGCTTCAGCGCGAACTGGATCTGTCGCGGATCGTACGGAGCATCGCGAGTAGACCCAATTTCTCCAAAGTTCGAACTGGTGTAGTTGGTCGACCCGCAGATCGCGACAACACCGTTGCCGCCGAAATCCCGGAGCGTTGAAGTTCGGGTGGTTGAGAATGTTGAAGAACTCGGAACGGAACTGCAAGCGTGAAGCGCTCGGTGAGTTGGAAGTCCTTAAAGATCGAGAAATCCAGCCTGATGAAATCCTGGTCCGGCAACCTGCGTCGGATCGCCACCCAAGGCAGCCAAGGCCGGTCAAAGGAATGCATCCCGCTGGCTGCAGCAGTGGACGCTCCGCCGGCTCCCAATACACAGGGCTGGTTGAATGCTCCCGGATTCAGGAACTGGGTCACGTTGTGGAGCCCGAGTGCATCAATCGGGTTCGTCCAGTGACGATGAGCGTGGCAACTCGTCCCTGCAGCGGTGGCCGTCGGACAAGGAATGGTGATCGGTTGGCCCCCTGCAGGGTGGCAGCTCCAGTTGATGCTCCAGCCTCCAACCACCGCGTTCGCGAGCCCCTCCGTCGGACATGAAGCGCTTGCCCTTGCCGAAGGGAAGTTCGTAACCACCGCTGAAGTGGAAGACGTTCCGAATATCGAAATCAGCCAAGCCATAGTCACCCGCGATTCCGAAGCCGGGAACGTCTGGAGCACGATAACCTTGGCCATTCGCTGCCGCCGTTAAGCAAGTCGACGGCGTCGGAACGTACTTGGACCAGGTGTAGGTGCCCAGGAAATTCAAACCGTCCGCGAAATGCTTTTCGAGTTTGGTCTGAAGGCCATGGTAGTGCTGTTACCCTCGCGTTGTCGCGTAACTCGAGCCCTGCCCGAAATCCGGGAACGGAATGCGGACGTTGTGGACGTCGCCGGCCGGCAAGATCGCTGGTGACATTGTTGGAGTTCGGAAACACTTCCAGATGACGCCCCAGCGAGGTCACGTAGCCAGCCTGCAGTGACATCGACGGAGTCAACTGATATTGAACGGTGAAGTTGCCACCCATTGAGTAGGGGGTCTGGTAGTCAAACTGAATTCCGCGCAATGCCAGACCGTTGGCGTTGACCAGAGTCGGACTAAGCGGAGTGCAGGAGAATCCGGTCTCAAGGGTCGCGACTCCCGATGGGAGTCGCCGCAGGGCTGGTGCAACCCGGGGTACTGTGATTGGCGTATTGTCATTCGCAGGAGCGAACTGGAAGTTGAACTGGAAAGGATAGTTCTCTCCCAGGTTCGGTGAAAACCCGCGGTTTTCAAACCCATTGTAGAAAATACCAAATCCGCCCCGAGCGACCAGCTTGGGAGTGACCTGATAGGCAAAACCAACACGCGGGGCCCAAAATTGTCCTTCTGCGATTGCCCAAGGCCTTTGCCGTACGTATTACCGATGACGAGGCGCTATGCCATCCGGGCCAGCAAGCTAGTAAAGCTGGGCGGAAAGGTTCGCAGCGCTTGGCGCCCGCTGGAAGCAAGTACAACGGACTACCCGTCGGAGGCCCACTCGGGACGAAGTTGGCCTGGGCCGCCGTGGTGCTCAAACACCAGGCCAAAGAAGTCCCAGCGCAAGCCCAGGTTGACGGTCAGCTTGGGAGTAACCTTCCAGTCGTCCTTGATATAGCTGCCGTAGTAGTTCTTCCCGTTGTCCGTTAGGGAGATGTTGGAGACGAATACGGCGTTGCCGCCTTCTTGTCGGCCGGGCCCCCAACGTAGTTTGGCCCGCCCACGGTCGATGCAGTGGGAGTCAGCAGGAATCTGCGCGATGCCGGTGTTCTCCGTACCGGGGCTCGCGCCCTGGAATGTTGGTGTAGACACCGTCGAAATCGAATTCTCCACGCGACCACGGTGGCTGCAGGGTCGAGAACTTTACGTGCTGGTACTCGAATCCCATCTTGAAGGTGTGTTTGCCGTAAATCTTGGTGAAGTCGTCGGTCACCTGGAAGGTGGAGCTGACTTCATCCGACGGCAGGAAGGCGTTGCTGCCCAGAGTCTGCAAGCCCGTGATTCCGAAAGCGGGAAGCCCGCCGTTTTCGTGCTCCTGCGGGATGCCCTGAATGCCAAACTGCCCCGGCAGATCGCTCAGGTCGTTGGCCGACGGCGAAACACGCGTGGTGTGAAGGTAGTTCAGTCCGGCTCGCGCAACGTTGACCACGTTACGGAGAAAACACGTGGGTCCAGGCCAAGCGCGCTCTGTTGTGCCAGTGCGGTCTGTGGACCTTCCTGGAAACCGCCACCATCGGCTACGCCGCCAAAGATGCCGGGGATGAATTGCGGGTCATCCACGTAGCTGAATCGGGCAAACACCTGGTTCTTGTCGCTGAGGTTGAGGTCCAGCCGGGTGTCGAAGGCATTGCGGTTTTCGCTGATTGCCGGCGAAGTCGTGAAGTTCGAGAAAAGCGATCCGTTGATCGGCGCCGGATAAAGGTTCAGCAAATTGATGGCATTCAAGTCCAGCCGGTCGGCCGGAAGGATGTTCAGGTTGCAGCCCGCCAGCGTGAAGTTGGTGGTACTGGCCGGGCAGGTGCCAAAGGGATCGCGGACAAACCCTCCCGGTACGGCCCGCGTGGTTGCAGGGTCCAGAATTGTTCCGGTCGGCATGGTCCGGCCGAGCAGATCGGTTTGCGTACCCGTTTGTCCTGTGATGAGTCTCCTGGAAGTTGGTGTAGCCGCTGCTCCGCTCCAGGGCGGTGGGGACAGTCCCGGTGTGCGGTGATCCCTGGCGGCGGCGCAATCCTTCATAGTCTCCGAAGATGAAAATCTTGTTCTTGATTATCGGTCCACCAACCGCCACGCCGAACTGATTCAGTCTGCAGTTCGCCCTTTTTCGTGGTGTTGCCGACGCGCTCAAAATAGTCCGCGGCGTCCAGTTTATCGTTACGGAAGAATTCCCAGCCCGCGCCATGGAAAGCGTTGGTGCCGGATTTGATCGTGGCATTGAGAACCGCGGCTCCGGAGCGGCCATATTCCGCGCTGAAGTCAGTGGTCTGCACCTTGAATTCCTGAATCGCGTCCACCGGAGGCAGCACCACAAAATTCGTGCCGTTGAGAAAGTCGACGGTGTCCGAGTTGTTGTCGATTCCATCCAGCAGGTAGTTGTTCTGCGCCGGCCGCGAACCGTTGGCGGCAAAGGCGCCGCTGGCCGCGTTGCCGCGAGTGTCCGCTTGCGGCGAGTTCACTCCGGCGGCCAACTGGGCCAGGAAGGTGAAGTTTCTGCCGTTCAAGGGAAGGTTATTCACGTTGCGCGCGTTGATCACCTGGCCGACGGAAGCGTCCTGGGTCTCAAGCACCGGAGCGGCCGACGTGACTTCCACCGTCTCCGCCACCTGGCCAGGTTTCAGCGTGAAATTCGCCACTACCGACGCACCCACGTTGACCACGATGTTCTTCTGGGTCGTGGTCTGGAAGCCCGGGTAGGTCGCGGTGATCGAATAGCTCCCGATCCTCACCGGAGTGAACGTGTAGTCGCCACCCGATCCCGCTGTGGTGGTGAGCTTGGCGTTCGTGCCCTCGTTAGTCAAGGTCACAGTAGCATCGTGAATCACGGCGCCAGAAGGGTCGCTCACTATCCCCGAGATGCTGCCCGTATCAACCTGAGCAGAGAGGGGGTTCGCGCTGAACAGCAATACGCCGACGGCCATCGCCAGCGAGGTTCGCAGAATCCAAGATGCAACGACCTTCCGTGTCATGAACGTTCCTCCTGAGTCTCTGCGCCGACAGCGACGGCAACTGGAGACTGGCTTGACTAATGTAAACGTGTACATTAGCAAAACGGGACAACCTTAGAACAGGTTTGGAGAGATTGTCAAGAATAAACTAATAGCTTTGTACTAGTGCACCACGAGCGCTATGTGACTGGCGCCCAGCGCTCCAAATCGCCCCGGGGTGTTGACCCCTGCAAAGTTGTCTTCCGCGATGCTAGCATGCGAACGTCGAGCCCTTTTGCCGGCGCTGTCCTTGAGCATGGCGAGCCACAAGCCCAAAAACCAGACTCTCTCCCGTCGCGCCTTTCTCCAGAAATTGCGCTGGGCGCCGGTTCTTTTTCTCCCCGCGCCCATCCGTGCTTCACCCTTACGAATGGCGCTTTTCGCGGAGTTTGAGAGCCATCCCGGCTCTTTTCCCTTTGCTGATTTTCGCCTGACTCCGCACTATCCTGCGAAGTCGCCGCTTGATGATGTTCTTCGCCACGTCATTCCAGGTGGGGACGAGTACGTCACCGAGAAACATGCCTTTGAGATCATGCGAGTCCTCGGCGAATGGAGCCGGGGCCTGAAAGAGACATCACCCGCTCTCGCCATCCTGGCGAAATTTCTGGACACTTCGATGGAAGGTGCTTCGCTAGTTGTGTCTGAAGAAAAAATCCTGCGTTCAGGAAAAGGGATCGAGTCGTTCCGAAGGAAATTCGCTGCTGAGGTCGTCGCGGGAAGTAATCGATTTCTCGATCAAATCAAGACCTACCTGGCCCCGTTATCGCGAGTGGAGACGGCTGAATTCGAAATTGTCGGCATCGAGGAAATCGCAGGCGCCAGAGATGAGGTCAATGTCACGATCCGCTATGACCTGGTAGGCACGATGTCGGACTTGGGGCGCGAGGAGCGCGTCGGGCAGTGGCAAACCCGCTGGGCGCGCGATGATTCCAGCGGATGGCGAGTGCACACGTGGAAAGCGGCCGGAGAAATTGTCAGCCGGGCCCGCGAGCCAATCTTTATTGATGTTACCTCGCAAGCTCTAGGCAAAACTGAATCGTACAAAAATCAGATGCTTCGCGGGGTCGACTACTGGCGAACGGTCCTCGATGGGGCATGCGGCATCGACGTTTACGGAAACAACGGGCTGGCGGCGGGAGATATCGATAACGACGGACTCGACGATCTGTACATCTGCCAGCCCGCCGGACTTCCCAACCGGCTCTATCGCAATCGCGGCGACGGAACCTTTGAGGATGTGACCGAGGCCGCTGGAGTGGGCGTGCTGGATGGCACGGCGTGCGCGCTGTTCGCGGATTTCGAGAACAAGGGAGTCCAGGATCTTCTGGTGGTGTGCGGGAGCGGTCCCCTGCTGTTCCTCAACCAGGGCAACGGGAAATTCCTGCTCAAGCGCGACGCCTTCCACTTTGCACGGCCTCCCCAGGGAACGTTTACTCACGCCGCCATCGCTGACTACGATCGCGACGGACGTCTCGACATTTACTTCTGCATCTACAGCTACTACCTGGGTCTGGACCAGTATCACTATCCCGTTCCTTATTTTGACGCACGCAATGGCCCTCCGAACTTCCTGTTCCACAATGAAGGGAACGCAACCTTTCAGGATCGCACTCAGGAAGCTGGATTGAACGCGGACAACGACCGCTACAGTTTCGCTTGCGCCTGGGGCGACTGCGATGCTAACGGCTGGCCGGACCTCTATGTGGCCAACGACTTCGGGCGAAGCAATCTCTACCGGAATAACGGCGACGGAAAATTCACCGTTATCTCCAGCCAGGCGGGCGTCGAGGATACCGGCGCTGGGATGAGCGCGTCCTGGTTCGACTTCGATAACGACGGAAGCCAGGACATTTATGTCGCGAACATGTGGTCCGCCGCAGGTTTGAGGGTTTCCGAGCAGAAGATTTTCCATGAGAAAGATCCCGAGAATATCCGCGAACTTTATCGCCAGCACGCTCGCGGCAACTCCCTGTATCGAAATCAAGGCAATGGAAAATTTCAGAATGTAGGCGCCGGCGCAGGGGTCGAGATGGGCCGCTGGGCCTGGTCTTCCGATGCCTGGGACTTTGACCACGACGGCTATCCCGACCTCTACATGGCGAATGGTTATATCTCCGGGCCTGATCCGCGCGAGCTTTCCAGCTTCTTCTGGCGGCAGGTCGTGGGAAAATCGCCGCAGAATGCAAGCCCATCCTTGGCCTACGAGCAGGGATGGAACGCCATCAATGAACTGGTGCGGTCGGACGCCTCCTGGAGCGGTCCCGAGAGAAATGTTTTCTATCTGAATAATCAGGATGGAACGTTTTCTGAAGTCTCCGGCGCGGTGGGTTTGGATTTTCCCGACGACAGCCGCGCCTTCGTTCTCGCCGACCTGGACCAGGACGGGCGGGTGGAAGTTGTGCTCAAGAATCGGAACGCGCCCCAACTCCGGATCTTGCACAACGTGATGAAGGATCTGGGCCCACTCCATCGCATTCCGCTTGCGTGGACAGAAAAGCAATCGCGATGCGATCGGGACTGCAGTAACGGTCGAGACAGGAACCCACCGCCAGACAAAGTATCTGCAGGCGGGCTCCGGATTTCTTTCGCAGCACACCAAGGAACTTTTCTTTGGAGTAGGAAAAGGCGAAGACAGCGTCCGCGCCACCGTCCGCTGGCCAAGCGGCTTGACGCAAGTCTTCGAACATGTGCCGGTAAACGCGCGAATAGAAATTCAGGAGGGCTCGGAAAAGTTTCTGGCCAAACCCTTCGCCGCCTCCCCTCCATCTTATGCGCGGGCGGGCGACCTTCAGAAAGCGGAGCCTTTGCCTTCCTCGGTCGAGACCTGGCTCATCGAGCCTTTGAGTGCGCCGGAGTTTTCGCTTCCCGACCTGACGGACAAAGCGTGGGAACTCCAGTCATTCCGCGGCAGCTTTCTGCTGCTCCAGTTCTGGACGACCGCTTCACCGCTCTGCCGTGAACAGTTGCGACTGGTTCAGAAATACCAGTCCACATTCGCATCCGGAGGCCTTCGCATTGCTGGCGTCAATGTCGACGACCCTCGAGATGTAGGCGCAGTGCGGTCAATGGCCTCCGCCGAAAAACTTTCTTTCCCCATCCTGCTCGCCACGCAAGATGTGGCCGGCGTCTACAACATCGTCTATCGCTATCTGTTCGACCGCCGCAGGGATCTGGCCCTCCCGACCTCGTTTCTTCTCGATAAGGAAGGCATGATCGTTAAGGTTTACCAGGGAGCACTGAATCCCGAACGTCTCGCGGAAGATGTCAGATCGGCTCCGAACACTCCTGCGGATCGCATGCATCGAGCGCTCCCCCTGGGTGGAACGCTCTACCAGGACGCATTCCAGCGCAACGCCTTTACCTACGGGGTGGCGTTCTTCCAGCACGGTTACCTGGAGCAGGCGGAAGCATCTTTCAAGCAGGTGATCGCAGTCAAACCGGAGGATCCCGAGGCTTATTACAATCTGGGAACTCTCTATCTGCGAAGAAATGCGTTACACGACGCGCGCGCGCACCTGGAGCAGACGGTGAAGCTGCGTCCGAACTATCCGGAAGCATGGAACAATCTGGGAATGCTCGATGCTCAGGAAGGTCATGCGGACGATGCGGTCCGCAATTTTCAGCAATCCCTGAGCTTGCGGCCAGACTACGCCATCGCGCTTGCCAATCTCGGGAACCTCTACCGACGGGAAGGAAATTTTGCGGAAGCGGAAAAATTCCTGGGCCGTGCGCTCGTACTTGAACCGGATAATCCCGAAGTCAATTACAACCTCGGGATGCTTTACGCCCGCCAGGACCAATTCGACCAAGCCACGCAATACCTGGAACGAGCCGCCAAGCTGCGGCCTGACTATCCCGACGCGCTTAATAACCTGGGCGTCCTCTTTGTTCGCGAACAGCGTTACCCGGAAGCAGAGCAGAAATTTAAAACCTGCATTCAGGTTTCCCCGAACTTTGACCAGGCATATCTCAATCTGGCCCGTCTGTATGTCATTTTGAACGAGAAGGAAAAAGCCAGAGAAACATTGCGGGCGCTGCTGCGCCAGCAACCCCAGCACAAGTTGGCTCAGCAAACGCTGGAAATGCTAAATTGAGCTTTCGACGCTGCACTTGGAACGCTCGGGGAGGCATACTGTAGAAGTACTAATGATGATTGGTGCCTCATTTCGGCCACCACCCCGGAGCCCGGTCGACAGACAAAGGCTGCGCGGGATTGGATCCCTAATCCTGACTGCGATTTTCCTCGTTACCCAAGGAAATGCGGCGCAGCAGTCGCCTCCGAGCGGAAGCCACGCGCGATCGTCCTCAACCGCCGCCTCATCACCTTTCCTCGAAGCGGAAACGCTGCTTCGTCAGGGGTCGATCGACGAGGCCAAAAAAAAAATACAGGAGCAACTCGCGCTGAATCCCTCCAACGTGGAGGGCTACAACCTGTTGGGAATTGTCTACAGCACCGAGAAGGACTACGCACACGCGCTGGAGGCGTTCCAGCAGGCCCTCAAGCTTGATCCCAACTCCACCAAAACTCGCAACAACCTCGGCAACGCGTATGTCGCTCAGGAAAAGCTCGAGCTCGGAGAGAAAGAGTTCCGGACCGTCTTGCGGCTTGACCCCACAAACAACGATGCCCACTACAACCTGGGCTTGGTCCTGATGGCCCGGGGTTTGCCCGCTGAGGCCATACTTCACTTTCAGCGAGTGCACCCCAGCAACACTGCCACTCGCTTCAACCTGATTCGCGCTTACCTGGCAGCCGGACGAAAAGCCGAAGGACTGAAGATGGCGAGCGAGCTTTCGGCCCAGAATAAGGATGACGTCCAGTTACATTCCACGCTGGGCGTGCTGCTGGCCTCAGCCAAACAATACCGCGCCGCCCAGTTCGAGCTGGAAAAAGCCAATGCCTTGCAGCCCGAAACCTTCGAGATTCTGTACAACCTGGGTCAAACTTATCTTCGGGCGGGAGAATACTCGAAGGCCGAACCGGTTTTGAATCGCGCGCTGAAACTGAAGCCCGATTCGCCGGAAGCCCTCTACCTGCTGGCGCAGGTTTATTCCGAGCAGACCCGGGCGGTCGACGCTCTGGATTTGCTGGTGCGCGCCCATAAGCTGGCGCCTGAGAATTCGGACATCATCTTTCTTCTTGCCCGCGTCAGCATGTCGCAGAATTACTACGAGGACGCGATCCCCCTTCTTGAATCCGGCCTGAAAGTCGCTCCGCAACGAGCCGATCTCCATGCGGCTCTGGGCGAGAGCTATTTCATGTCTGGAAAAGCGGAGAAGGCCATTGATGAATTCAAAAAACTGATCGAACTGGATCCCTCGGCCCGGTCCTACGCATTCATGGGACTTTCCTACCGGCACCTGGGACGATTCGATGAGGCGAGGAAGTACTTTCAGGAAGGACTCAAGCTCGATCCGCACAATGCTTCCTGCCTGTTCAACATGGGCTTCATCGAAGAGCGCCAGGGAAATCATGCTGCCGCCGAGGCGCTGTTTCAGAAGGTGCTGCAGCAAAATCCTGATTTTTCGGAAGCGCTGCTCGAATTGGCGAACCTGAGAATCGCAAACAAGAAATTTGACCAAGCCGCCGACCTGCTAAGACGCTACGTCAAGGTAAGCCGCAACCCCGCCACGGGATACTACAAGCTCGCCATGGTGGAGCGGAGTCTGCATCAGACGGCGGCAGCGCAAAGAGACTTGAGCGTCTTTCAGACTCTCTCCAAGGACGCCTCATCGGGTCCTTATCCTTATCAGCACCTTTTTGATTATCTGGACAACCGTTCCAACCTCGGTACTCAGGAGCGGACACAACTTGACCTGACCGAACTGACCGCACAGATCCAGAAACATCCGGACCAACCACAAGACCTTTACCTGCTGGCCGAAGCCTATCTGAAACTGGGAAAGGTAGACGAGGCCCGAAACACGATCGCTCAGCTCGACCAGATAAGCGCAGGCGATTTCCGTACACAGACCGGGGTGGGCGTACTGCTCGCCCGTTTTCATTTGTACGACGACGCTATCCCGCATTTTCAGATGGCGCTGAAAGCCAATCCCGATTCCGACGATGTGAAATTCGACCTGGCCGATGCCTACTTCCGCAAAGGACTTTACACCGAGGCGCTCGACGCAGCCCAGCAGGTCTCGGTAGCGGGCCAGCAGGACGACGCGTTCCTCTCTTTGCTCGGAGACATCCAGGTGCATCTCGGCGACACAGCGAAGGCGACTGAAATTTTCCGGGACGCAATCAGCCGCAATCCCGACAAAGACCAGTATTACCTTTCACTCACTCTGGTCCAGCTTCGCCAGAACGATGTCAGCGGCGCCGAGGAAACATTACGGAAAGGTCTGGCTCGAATGCCCAGCTCCGGGAAAATCCTCTGGGGACTGGGGCTTGTCTCGGTCCTCGAAGGCAAAACTGCGCAAGCCGCCGAGCGCTTCGAACGCGCAGTCGAACTCTTGCCGGAGTGGGCCGGAAGCTACTCTACGCTGGGCGTTTTTTATTATCAGACCGGACAAATCGACAAAGCCCGGGAAGTGTTGAACCGATTCAAGGGCAGCAACGCCGGCGGCGGTCTTGACATCAGTCGCATCGAAGACGCCCTGTCCAGGGCCCCGGCAACATCCTCTACGGTCAGCGAACCCATGTCGATGGTTGCCAGGAAGCAGTTGTTGCAATTGGCGCTTTCGCTCGCGGACCGGACCTTGTGAGAATTCAGACAATAAGCAAGAAAACTCTAGGGAGTGCAGTTCTGGCGCTGGTCGCTGGAACATGCGTCAGCATTGGTCTCTCCGCCCAAGTTCACCCCGCCGCGAAACCTGCCGACACTCCGATTCCCGTCCGCTATACCGACGTTCGCCAGGCGGCCGGAATTACTTTCCTTCAGGACTCCACCCAGACGGAAGAAAAGTATTACCTGGAAACCATGGGCACCGGTGTCGCGTGGCTCGACTATGACCAGGACGGCTTGATGGATCTCTTCTTCGTGCAATCGGCCGCCACCGATATTTACAAACCCTCGCAGCCCTTGCGCTGCGCCCTTTACCACAACAATGGCGACGGAACTTTTACCGATGTCACGGAGAAAGCCGGTGTGGGAGGAAAAGGGCATTACGGCCAGGGTGTAGCCGTCGGCGACTTCGACAACGACGGATATCCCGATCTCTACGTGACTGGCTATCAAAGCGCCATCCTCTACCACAATAACGGCGATGGCACCTTCACCGATGTCACGGCCAAGGCCGGTGTTGCCGACGAAGGCGGATGGTCGACCAGCGCGGGATGGTTTGACTACGACAAAGACGGCTGGCTCGACCTTGTGGTCACAAACTATATCGAGTGGTCACCGAAGAACAATCTTTGGTGTGGCGAACACCGCCCCGGCTACCGGTCCTACTGCCATCCCGGGAACTACAAAGGGCAGAGGATCAAGCTCTACCATAACAATCACGATGGAACATTCACCGACGTGAGCGACAAGTCCGGAGTCGGCAAGCCCGAAGCCAAAGGAATGGGCGTGGTCCTAGCGGACTTCAACAACGATGGGTGGACGGATATCGCTGTCGCCAACGATTCCTGGCCGAATTTTCTTTTCATCAATAAGCACGACGGAACGTTTGAAGACGTCTCGTTCGTTTCCGGCATGGCGGCAAGCGAGGACGGCCGCTACGAGGCCGGAATGGGCATCGACGCCGCCGACGTCGATGGCGACGGCTGGCAGGACGTCTATATCACACACCTTGATTTCGAGCTGAACCGCCTCTACCACAACAACCATGATGGAACCTTCAACGACGACACTTTTCGCTCCGGGATCGGAAACAAGGCCGTCCTGCTGAGCGGTGTCTCCATGAAGTTCGTGGACTATGACAACGACGGATGGGACGATATCCTGCAGTTGAACGGCGCCATGCTGGATAACGTTCAGCTCTACCACAGCGAAGTAACTTACAAGGAACCACTGCTGATGTTCCGGAATTTAGGCAAGGGTCAGTTCGCCAAAGTTTCAGACTCCTTGGGTCCGGACTTCGTGCGCCCCATTGCGGGACGTGGGATCGCCACCGCTGACTTCGACAACGATGGGGACATGGACATTGCCATCAATAACCGCGGTGATTACCCCTCACTCTTGCGCAATGACGGCGGAAATGCTAACCACTGGCTGGAAGTGTTGCTGATCGGAACTGCCTCCAACCGCGACGGCATCGGTGCGTCGCTGAAGTTGACGTCTGAAGGATTTGTGCACGTAGAACAGGCAAAGGGCGGCATGAGTTACATGTCGGCCAGCGACCCTCGCATCCAGTTTGGCCTGGGGAAACGCACCAAAATCGAATCTCTGGAAATCACCTGGCCGAGCGGGAAAGTAGATCGACTGATCAACGTACCCATCGACCAGATCATCGCGGTCAAGGAAGGGACGGGCATCGTGCCGCACCCATTTCCGAAAGTACCAGAGGCAGGCGTCGGACGTCAGACGTCAGGCGTCAGTAAGACTGGGGTTTCTGAGAACTGGCAACCGAAAACTGGCAACTGATATTTCATGACTTTCCCGCGACGGCGATTCCTCGGCTCCTCTCTCATCGTCCTCGGCAGCACGCTGCTCGAGGCGCTTGCCACCCCGCTATGGAAATGGCAGAACTCGGCTTTCCTCCAGACGACGGTTGCGAATCCTCCCGCGGCTTCTCAAGTAACATTCATCGATGTGGCACGCGAAGCCGGTCTGACTGCGCCCAACGTCTGGGGCGGAGCCGATCACAAGCGTTACATCATCGAAGCCAAAGGCAGCGGCCTGGCGTTTTTTGACTACGACAACGACGGTTGGCTCGATATTTACTTAACCAACGGAACCCGCCTTGATGCCAACTGGCCACCGGGCCAAGCCCCGACCTCGCATCTCTACAAAAATAATCGCGACGGCACTTTCACTGACGTCACCGAAAAATCCGGCATAGGACGCACCGGCTGGCAAACCGGCGTCTGTGTAGGCGACTACGACAACGACGGCTGGGACGACCTCTTCTGCTGCTTCTGGGGCCACAACATCCTGTTTCACAACAACGGTGACGGAACATTTACCGATGCCACCCGCAAAGCCGGTGTCTACGACGAACAATATCGCTGGGGAGCCGGATGCACTTTCTTCGACTACAACCGAGACGGGAACCTCGATCTCTTCGTGTGTAACTACATCAAGCTCGATCCGGCAAAGGCTCCTTCTCCCGACGATCCTCTCTGCCAGTGGAAAGGAATTCCCGTGATGTGCGGTCCACGGGGCCTCCCCGGCGACACCAACGTTCTCTACCGCAACAATGGAGACGGAACTTTTACGGACGTCTCGGAAAAATCGGGCATCCTGAAGCCCGGCCCGCGCTATTCCATCACGGCAGTCTCCTACGACTTCGATAATGACGGCTGGCCGGATCTTTACGTCGCTGTGGACTCGCAACCCAGCATGCTGTTCCACAATAATCGCGACGGAACCTTCACCGATATCGCGGTCCTGGCCGGTTGTGCCTATAGCGAAAACGGCCACGAACAGGCCGGGATGGGCGTGGCCGTCGGTGATTACGATTGCGACGGATGGTTCGACATTTTCAAGACCAACTTTGCCGACGATACCTGCAACCTCTATCACAACAACGGCGACGGAACTTTCACTGACGTCACGTTCGCCTCAGGAATCGGAATCAATAACCGCTACGTCGCCTGGGGCTGCGGGTTCATCGATTACGACAACGACGGCTGGCCCGACATCATGCAGATCAACGGACACGTCTACCCGGAAATCGAGGGCCACGATATTGGTCAGACTTTCAAGAACCCGCGTCTGCTGTACAGGAACATGGGAGACGGCCGCTTCAAAGACGTTTCAACCGAATTGGGGCCCGGCATCAGCGAGCGCTTCTCCAGCCGCGGCGCAGCCTTCGGAGACTACGACAACGACGGCGATATGGATGCGCTGATCCTGAATATGAACGACGTGCCTTCCCTTTTACGCAATGACGGCGGGAACGCGAAGAACTGGATCAAAATCAAATTGATCGGCACGAAATGCAATCGAACCGCAATCGGGGCTCGCGTGCGCGTCGTAACCGGCAACCACGCCCAAATGGATGAAGTTCACAGCGGAGCGAGTGTGATGTCGCAGTGCGACCTGCGATTACACTTCGGATTGGGAAAAGCCCAGACTGTGGATTTGATTGAAGTGAAGTGGCCAACCACGCAGAAGATCGAACGGTTCACCCAGGTGAAGGCCAATCAGATACTGACGATCCGCGAGGGCAGCGGAATCGTCGAGCCCGGCAAATCCAAATAGCTCCCGAGCCAATTGTCATCAAGCTTTCAAACTGACGCCTGCAACACCTTCACCCCGTAGCCGCTCAACTCGATGGTCCCGGACTGCGCTTCCTTGGTCAGAAGATCTGTGAACGCCGAGGGAAGGCCCACCGTCTGCGCCACGGCAGTATGGTTCAGCAAAAATATCCACTGCTTGTCGCCAGACTTCCGCACCGTCAACTCGACGCCTGGTGGGACGTCAAAGGGTCGCTTGACGCCCGCGGACGCTGCAAGGGCTCGGAGTACCCGGGAAAGGCTCGCCGCATCCAGGTCTCCACCGATATATGCGGCCTTTCCTTTTCCAAAGCTGTTCATCGTGACAGCCGCTTCTCCCGCGTGTTCGCCATTCGTGTACGACCCCAGGACCTCTGCTCCCGAAGGTTGGAGAATGTCCGCCCAGATCCCACACGTAGCGTCCGGCCCCGCTAGGGTGGACGAGAACTTCACACCCTGCTTGGCGGCATAAATCGGCACGTAGTCAGCAACCGTTACCCCCATCACGTCGCGAAGCAGCCCGGGCAAAGGTGTACGGACGATCTGGCTGGTTTCGGTTTTCACTCCGAGCCGGAAGTTGGTGACGAACATCCCGCCGCCCTGAACGAAGCTCCGTATTCTGGATGCCTGTTCTTCCGAGAGGACATAAACGACCGGCGCGAACACGACCTTGTACGCCGCCAGATCGACGCCGGGAGCGATCACGTCGATTCCGGTGTGGCTCGCGCTCATGGCGCCGAACCATGACATGACCTGTGTCATGTAGCTGAGGGCATGGTGGCCAGGTTGAATCTTCACCGCCCAGCTGCAATCGTTGTCAAACACGAGCGCCATATCCGCAGCGTAGTTCGAGTTCAACACTTCCGGACCCAGCGCCTTCAGTTCTTTTACCGCCTGCTTGATCTCGTCATAGCCCGGACTTTTTGAGCGATCGTGGTTCAGGATGCCGTGCCAATATTCTTCCGCTCCAAAGGTGGCGGTATCCCAGCGAAAATAATTCACTCCCATGGCGCCATGAGCCACAGCTTGATGTGTCCACAGTCTGACTTTCCCCTTCTCTGGTTGCGGAGAAAAACTTCTCTGCCCTGCCTTGCCTGACTGCTCTTCCATGATCATGAAGGGCTTGCCACCCTTGATACTGCGCGCGAGGTCATGCCCCAGAGCTATGTTCGCGGGAATGGTGTCAGGGGAAAGAGGACCGGCGCCCTGCTCATGAAGCAGCATTTCAAAGAATCCCGGATAGTTGTCGAAGGCGACAAAATCAAGTTTCTCGTACAGGCTGCGAAGATCGATAGTGTCCAGAAGCCCCACGTTGTTGGTGGTAACAAAATGACGCGGACACGTCTTGCGCAGCATCACCAGCTGTTCTTCCTGGAAAGACACGTTGGCATAGGACTGGTAGCGATCGTAGTCAAGAGCCAATCCGGGATTTGGATCTCCACCTGATGGCAGGGGTACCGGGATCTGGGCAAAGTCCGTATAGGTCTGGCTCCAGAACACTGTTCCCCAGCTCTTGTTCAGGTTGTCGAGGCTGCCGTACTTGGAGCGCACCCACGCCTGAAAACCTGCCTGACAGAAATTGCAGTAGCAGCGCTGCGAGGAACCCAGCGTAAGTTCGTTGTCGATTTGCCAGCCGATCACGCCTGGCGTCTGGGCAAATTCGCGAGCCATCGCGCTCGCGATGGACAACGAAAGCCGCCGGTAAACCTGGTTGGTAGGGCAGGTAAATCGCCGCCCGCCAGGATGCAGCCGTTCTCCCTTCTCATTCACTTCGACGACATCGGGGTACTTGACCATCAGCCATGGTGGAGGTGCCGCCGACGGTGTACCCAGGATGATCGCGATGTTGTACTTGTGAAGTGTTTCGACCGCGCGATGGAGCCAGGCAAAGTCGAACTTGCCCTCCGCCGGTTCCATGAGCCCCCATGCAAACTCCGCGATGCGCACATTGGTGAAGCCAACCTCGGCCATCATGCGCGAGTCTTCGTCCCATAGAGATTCAGGCGTCTGGTCGGGATAATAATCGACGCCCAGCAGAAGATTGCCCGCGCTGCTCGCACCAGCCATCGCCCAAATCGGATAGCGGATGCCCGCGGCGCCGACTACTGCCGCAGCGCCACTTAGAAACTCACGTCTGTTTAGGGGTGACAGGGTGGACCTTCTCTCTAAAACGCGTTGATTTGTCGGTGGATTGAATTCTTGCCGCGCACATTCTCGACCGAAGCGCCGTAAGTGTCAACCACGAGTGGAATTTTGTAGCGCCGGCGTCCCGCCGGCTGTCTCGAGGGCGTCTTGCCCTCGGCCGGAGGGCCTCGGGGACAAATGGAGGGCAAGCTCGCCCTGAGCGAAGTCGAGGGATGCCCTCCGGACAGCCGGCAAGGTGCCGGCGCTACGAAATCCTTCGTACAATTATCTGGGGATGTAATTCTTGAGCAGCGGATTCACCAGCCCGGCAAAGGAAAGAATGCGTTGTTCGGCATCGTTGGGCTTTTCTCCGGGCCGCAACTCGGTGTTCATCCGGATCAGCGCACTGTCACTCCGGTTCGAACGAAGTTTGTTGAAGACAAGGTAATAGTCCATCCAGTCGTCGCTGGCGATGCGGCGGCCATGAGCCGAGTACCAGAAGAGCACGAGCTGACGATCCGACCCTTTGGCGATCAGGTACCGATTGGCCGGAAAAGGCTCGTCTCCTGGAAACGCGAGTGTGGTTGTGCCGGATTCGACGGTCGACCAGCCCGAGGCGCCCAGGCAATCCTGGGGCAAGTGGCTGTCCAGAGCGCGTTGGTTCGAAAGGTATGCCAGGTAGAGATCGACGTAAGCGCCCGGGGTCAGCTGATTCTGGTACGTTCGTTGCAAATATTCCCCGGGACCAAGACTCTTGCGAATTTCATCCGGGAATGGGAGGTCAATGCCGACCCAGTTCCTAAATTCAACCGGGAAGGACGTCAGCGAGGTTCGCGGTGGAACATACTCTCCGCGGGTGCGGCTGTGCAGGAAAAGCGCAGTCCCGACTAGTAAAAGCGCGATCACCATGACTCGTGCGTTCCAGGGGATCACGCGTACTTCTCCTGCTCGCCTGGTTCTTGTCCACCTGGGAAGAAACCTTGCGACAGGCGGTGAAGGAAGAGAATTATCGCAAGTGAGCCGGCAAAAATGACCCATCCGGAAAGCAGGTGCAGGCTGCCCTGCGCACTCTCGAGGCCCCAATATTCCACAACCACACCGGTGACTGCGATTCGCAAGGCGTTGGCGAGAACTGAAACCGGAATCGCGATCAGCGCCAGCAACATCCGCACTCTGATTTTCGATTCAGCCAGATACCCGTAAATGACGGTCAGGGTGATCAGCGAAAACAGCGATCGAACTCCGCTGCAGGCCTCCGCCACCTCCAGGCGCGCGTTCGGGAGAACAATGATGTTGCCTTCCCGGACCGCAGAGACTCCTACCAGGGTCAACAGGAAACTGGCGGTCTTCGATGCCAGCATCTGAAGGGGGAGGGTAATGTGGCTCGACACGGTCGAGGAAGGAATCATCAGAATCAGGAACGCCAGCGGAAACGAAATCGCGGCCAGATATTTCCATCCCGCAAGAAAAACCACAGCCCCGCAGATCAGCAGCAAAAGCGATATGCGGGAGAGGAAGAACCCGGAACCGATGGTGCCCACCACCAATGCCAGCAGAGCAAAGATCAGGATGACCAGGCCCGACCACGCCGGCTGAATTCGAAGCCCGGCTAGTTTCGCGCGTCCTTCCCAAAGCAAGAACAGCGAAAACACGGGAACAAAGAAACCATGAGTGTAGTTCGGATCCTGCCACCACTGTTGCGCCAGGCGAAGCGCGAGCGGTGCGTACAGCCAGGCCGCCAGTAAGAAGAGAATTCCACACTGCCAATAAACCAGCGTACGATGGCCGGAAAAACCTTTCATCTTCGAGACCGGACTTCGCACTTAACGTTTCCGTCTCGACTTGCGCGCGATCCAGAATACGCCCACCAACCCGGTGGAAAGCAGCAGCACTGTTCCGGGTTCCGGAGCAACCGCCAACGGCGTGTGTGAAGAAGAACCGCCAAGGCCGCCCAGTCCGCCAAGCGGAACGAAGAAAAACGGAATGAGTCCTTTGCGCCCGTGGGTAGGCTGCAGAGAATTCGCGTTTTCGAGCGCAGGACTCGGAAGCGTCGCCGCGTACGGCTCGGTGAGCGGCTCAGCCTCGCTCGTAACCATATCGTTGGAGAAAAGAGGCTGATCAAAATCTGATATCAAGGGATCCATAATCGCGCGAGGACCGAGTGGGGCCACAGCCACGCGATTGCCGCAGCGGGTACGGGCTGTGATCTTGCCGTCGCTGATAAGTTTCTCACCCGGATGCAGCGCGATTTTTTTCCGCGTCCAGTACACCTTGTCTCCCTTGCGGTAGGCGACATACATCGACTGCTTCCCCGACACTTCCACCAGGTGAGCGTGCTGAAAGTCAAAACCCTGGAAGTGTTTCGCCGCGACCGGGTCGCGCTCAACCACCTGCCGCAATTCTTCCGCACTATCCACCCCGCCCGGGATGATCGAATACAGATAAGTTGGACGGACGGCGTGCGTGGAGAACGCATATCCAGCGCGATTCGCCGTCGAGGACTTCTCACCTTGAATTTCCGGCAGACGGCTTGGGCTGGGCTTCGAGGACGAATGAGACAGGCTCGAAACTGGTTGCTGGCGAGCAAACTGCCAGGTAATCGCCGCCGTTGCAGCAAAGAGAAGGAGTACCAGGAATCTGCTCCTGGCGTACGAACGGCGGGGCCCCTGGGGTCTGTGGCGAACCACACCTACGTTGTTATCCTTCAAGTGCTCCTCATGACTGAAGCTAAGATTTGACGCGGGGGGAGAACAAGAACGTCAGAAGAATCATTGAACAAGCCTAAAGAGCACACCGAGTTCCAAACCCAAGATCATCTGGAATCATCGAATGCGCCCCCGGCGGGAGCCACGATGTGAAGAAGTTTGCACAAAAACGGTTGCAAAGTGTACCAAGAGCACCCTTTTCCCGAAGATTAAGGCACCCTGCCGGTCACTTTTGGCACTTGTTTTTCACCAAGATGCAGCTTCGAATCCGCTTCCCCGGAAGTGCCCCCAGGTTTTTCCGCCGGGCAGCACAGCGAGTGAAAATTGCTTCGCCCGGATACCGTCCCTCCCGACTGTGAAACTTCGCTCCACCAGGCAGTGGGACACCTCCCTCAAGGTAATTCAATGATTCAAAGTTGAGTCGCCGGTTTCGTTTTCGAAGTTTGGACATTGCCTTGCATTCATGACCAATGTAGACATGCAATTTCGCGACGGAGGTTTGGCGATGACTCCAGATACCGCAACCAAAATCCAAGGCTTTGAATGGCGCACCCTCCTGGGTCCTACCCACAACTGGCTGGTTCCGGCTGCGGAGCTCACTGCTGCCCAGCACAGAAGCTCGACGGAGTGTTGTGAATTGTGTGGTGCACCTATCGCTGATGGCAAACCATTTACCACCAATTCTGCCGGGCAAAGAGCCATGCATATCGCATGTTTGAATGAGCCCGAACCCCTTCGCAAGGAAGCTCGACCAACCGGAACAATCTGGCAGCACTTACGGCAAGCGTTAGTCAGGGGTTGAGAGGTGGCGGTGGTCGCAGACCCCATGCGCAAGAACCGGGCCGATTTGTGCGACGCCGGCGATTAACCCAACGGATAATCGCACTAACCGTTGGGTTAACGCCAACCCGCTGATCATCCGGTCTCCCAATCGTTTCCTCTTCACACTCCACCCGCAAAGTTCGTCGAATCAGCGAATTGATGGCAGCAAACGGCCAACCTCGACCTTTCTGGCATTGGCCCGCCACCTGCATTGATCACGGATAGCGTTGCCGTTTGGGGCATCGACCGTTGGTGGAGGTGGATCATGAAAACACTGCATCCCGCTCCTAGTCTCGGGCGTACGTCAGGTCGCAGACAGTTACTGTGGCTAGTGTTAGCAATCGTCGCCATTTTTGGCCTGATGGGGCAAACGGCCTACGCGCAGAACTGCGTTCAATGCGCTACGAACGCCGCGCTGGACGATCCTGTCTCCAGCGGCGAATGGTTGCTGACCAAGCAGGTGAACGAAGTCAGCGTGCTGTTTGTGGCCACTCACAGGGGAAAAGCCATTGGCGACCTCTCGCGGGACGATATCGTAGTTCGCGATGACGGCAAGCCGCCCATGGCCATTCTGGGCTTTCGAACCGAGCCCGAACTGCCGCTGCGCGTGGGTGTGGCCATCGATACCAGCAGTTCCGTGCTCTCGCGCTTCCGGTTTGAGCAGGCCGCGGCCAGCGCATTTTTCCGCCAGGCCGTAAATCGGAATGGCGATCTCGGCTTCGTGATGGGGTTCGAAAATCATCCCACAGTGACGCAGGATTTCTCCGGCGATCCGGATCTGCTGTCCCAAGGTGTGGACCGGCTGACTATCGGAGGAGGGACCGCGCTCTACGACGCGGTCCGCGCCGCCTGCCAGAAACTCGTGCGCCATCCGGAACAGGACATGGTCGCGCGCGTACTGGTGGTCCTTTCGGACGGCCAAAATAATGCCGGTGAAGTCACCCTGGAGCGCGCCATCGATGCCGCCCAGGAAGCCGAGGTGGCCATCTATGCCATCAACACCAACTACGCAAGGTCTGTGGGCGGACCAAATCCGGGTGCCGATGCGGGGATTGCGAATCTTCGCAAGTTGGCGGAGCAAACCGGAGGACGGCTGCTGTTCCCCCAGGATCCAAAAGACGTGGCCAAATCTTTTGACAAGATCAGTGAGGAGTTGCGCTACAGGTACGCGGTTTCCTACAAGCCGGCAGGTTTTACGCCTGACGGGCGCTATCGCAAAATCAAAATCGAAGCGCGAAAAACAGGAGAAAAGCTGGAGATCCGTGCGCGAAAAGGATATTACGCCAGGGCAGCCTCCTGGCTCAGTTCCGACTCCAATGAAGCAGAGGTCCGCACGCCGTCTTTGCGGTAAGGCAACTAAGAACTGGGAACCGAGAACTGCGAACTGGTTTTTGTCCAGGAAACTATCGCGCAGCGAGGCGTCAGTCGGGTATTCGGCAGGCGCTCGATAGGGCCTCTACGCCATGAAGCATACGGCCAGGAATAACAAGAGCACGAAATACGCCAGCGGATAAGCCCCACTTTAGCAGAAAGAGCAGCCCGCGGAAATTCCTGGTTCCGTGCTTAATTTTCAATTTCATGGAGCGGTTGGTCTCCTTCTCCCAGGAATACTCATTGAGGAAGCTCAATGCCGGGGATTGTTTCCGGGTTGCCGAAGCTCCATTCCCAAACAGGCCTCTGGCGCGGGCTACCACATTGCCAATTCTCGTCTCCAGGATTAATATCGCTTAGACGATTCATTAAGTGACTATATGATAATGGTACAACCCATCCAGGCATTGGGAAACAAGCGACGCCTGCAGATACTGGAATGGTTGAAGGACCCCGAACGGCACTTTCCGCCCCAAGTTGACGGGAGCCTTGTCAAAGATGGCGTCTGCGGACTGTTGATCTCCCGCAAGTTGCGCGTGAGCCAACCGGCGGTTACCGACCATCTCAAAATCCTCCTGCAAGCTGGATTCGTTACCAGCAAACGCATCAAGAAGTGGACGTTTTACAAACGCAACGAGAAGGCGATCAGGGCAATCAAGCAGGCGATCACCCGGCAGGTCTGATTGTTTGAGACGAGAAGAAGGAGGAACCAATGGCCAACCCCATAGAATACCGGTACGACACGCGACTGAACATCCTGCACAAGCCCCTCGAACTGATTGACGAGAAGGCGCTGGCCGATGCAGCCCCGCCCCCGTGGTACAACCAGACTCTCTGCCAGGTGAACGCCTCGGTCGTGCGCATCGGAGTGGTCAAGGGTGAGTATCACTGGCACAAACACGATCACGACGACGAGTTTTTCTATGTGGTCGAGGGCAACTTGCTTATCGATCTCGAAGAGAGAACTGTAGACCTCGCACCCAGGCAGGGGTTCGTTGTGCCCAAGGGCGTGCTCCACCGCACTCGCGCGCCGCAGCGTACTGTGATTCTCATGGTCGAGAATGCTGGAATTATTCCGACCGGAGACGAATAATCGCCGATCGGGACGGAAGGGCTGAGCGCCGATCAGTCGTACCAGGAATGCTGGCATCTGGAGGTGCGTCGTTGACGACCTACATCGTCCGGAAGATCGCTCCCCGCGATGAGAAGCGCTGGCGCGAGTTGTGGGATGGGTACACTCGTTTCTACGAACGCGAGCCATCCGAAGCCATCACCCGCCACACCTGGGCGCGTATCCTCGATCCGGCATCTCCCGTTCACGCCATCGTCGCCGAACGGGCTGGTAGCGATGTCGCAGGAATTGCCAACTACATTGTTCACGAGAATACCTCGGCGCTGACTCCTGCGTGCTACCTGCAAGACCTGTTTGTCGAGCCTGATCAACGTGCAGCGGGCGTCGGCAAACTTCTGATTGATTGGCTGGTGGAGGAGATGAAAGTCGAGGGTTGGTCGCGCCTCTATTGGAATACTAAGGAAAACAATTACCGCGCTCGTGCCCTTTATGACAAATACACACCGCACAGCGGCTTCCTGCGATATGTAATCCCGGGGCGGTAGTTCGGCGCCAGGTTGGACGATCCAGTGATCTGGGACTATGCTACCTAATCGACGGGCATCCTGATCGACGGGCATCCTGGTGGCTGGAGGGAGACGTATGTTGCGGCTCTCCGGATGGGGAATCCTTTCAGGTTCGGCTTGGATCCTGAGCCTCGCTATTGCCGCGCAGCCGGCGACTCCACTCTTTGCGCAAGGCATCAGCAATGAGGGCGTCACGTTTGGTAGTAACCTGGCCACTCCGCCGACTACCCTTCCCCGCTTCCCCGATTCGCGCGTTTCAACCGTCAAGGGTCCTCTGCCACCGGAACAAAAGGTTGAAGATGGCTGCTTTCTGCCTCCGCTCACGATCGTCCACAGCGCCCTGACTAATACTTCGGATCTCGCGGTTGCGCCCAAAGGCAAGAAGGAATACCGCTCGGCCTGCAGTGCCATACATACCCAGAAGTGGCCGGAAGCGGAGCAACACTTGCGCAAGGCAGTCGAGCAGAATCCCAAGTATGCCGCGGCGTGGGTCACATTGGGTCAGGTCCTGCAGGCCCTTCAGCAACAGGACGAGGCGCGCGCTGCCTGCACCCAGGCAGCCGTCGCGGACCCAAATTACGTGCCCGCCCAGCTCTGTTTAGCGGATATCGTCGCCCAGAAACAGGAATGGGAACAAGTACTCAAATTCAGCCAGCGTGCAATGGAACTTAACCCGGTCAGCGATCCCCACGCATACTTCTATGCCGCGTCTGCGTATCTCAAACTCAATCGACTGCCCGAGGCGGAGAAAAGTGCCTTGAAGGCGGTCGAGATCGACAAAGAGAGTCTTGAGGCCCGCGCGCATTTCCTGCTCGCGCAAATCTATGAAGTCAAAGGCGACTCTGCGCAGGAGCTCGAGCAACTTCGCCAATACCTTAAGGTTGTCTCCGATCCCAAAGACGCCGCGATGCTGAAAAAGTACGTGGCCGATCTGGAAGCCAAGGCCAACAAGTAAGGTGTCAGGACTTGGTCCGTGGGTTAGGCCAGTTCTCACTGAATCTCAGTCAGCCAAGTATCCCCATAATATTTTGGGATGCTGTCCGAATGCGGGAGCAAGTGCAGGAGATAGTGAGGTGGCGTTCCGGGACATTGTGTTTTCGATTACCCACGTTCCCTTTTTTCGGTCGCCGCGTGGAGGAGTATGGTCTGTCCGACCGCCAGTCGACCGATGCGAGTGACCACGCCGTAGATTCCCGCGGTGTTCTGGTGCGCACGAACGACCGCCTTCAGCACTTCTGGCGCGGGACTTGCTGAGTCGGGATCAAGGTTCACCATCGAGCAGCGGACGTCGCGCATCGTGACGGTGATGGCGGGGGCGTCGTCCCCCTCGCCGAATGTGAGCACACCGCCCAACCACTCGTCCTCCTGGAAGGGAACCGATCGCAGTAAACGAACCACAACATTCGGGCGAAATCGTCGCACGTCCGGGCTCCGCCCCGCGAGCCGTCCGATCTCGCGCACCGTATCGCTGGCGATCACGGAGATGCTCGCTTCATCGAAGATGCCATGCCTCAACTGCATCATCTCGCACGGGAGCCCCGTACCGACGTCCGACCTCCGTGGCCAAGTCCTCCCCGAAGACAGGCATCTCTTCGCCATCCGGCGTGCGAATATGCGTAGGAAGGTCTCCCTGAGCACCGTCTTTACGGCGCTGCGGAGCAAACAGGACCAGGTCGGGAAGCTTGCTTGCTGTCAGCCACGGCATCCCGCTGCGGTCATCCATCCGCCGGAATGCCAGGCGTCTGTCACCATCGAGGCCGTACCAGCCCAGATTGGCGACCTCGAGTCGTTCGCCGCCCATGGACTTCACGGGATACCGGAAGAGCGCCTCCACATGTCCGATTTCTACGAGCATGCTCGATCCGAGTCCGCCCAACATGAGATAGCAAGAGGTAGTTGGTAGCGCTACCGGGAATCGAACCCGGGTTTGAAGATTGAGAATCTTCCGTCCTAACCCCTAGACGATAGCGCCGCCGGAGAGCAGTTATTATAACAAAGCAAAGAGTGGCTCAGGACGCACAGAAAAAGCCGCGGTGAGGTTAGTCTGGATTTCCTGATCAGGCGAAATGGCGTCATCCCGAGCTGCGAGGGATCCGGCGTGCAGCAGAACCGACGCTTTCCGAACATCGCTCCTTCCCTCTTGACAATCCTTCCTGGTAGAGCTAATTTCTGTTAGCGAATAAAAAGCGAAAGTTCTTCGGGATTCGCTGCGGGGCCCCTACCGTCCCGATGTTCTCTGAAATGAAGTTCCCTGAAATTCTGAGGTCACTAATAATGTCTCCGCTTTTTTCCACTCCGGCGGGTTGTGCGGTTGCCTTTGCTTCCAGGAAGGAGCCGGTGCTGGTTCTCAAAGGCCTGGCGGCAATCCCCAAGCTTGCGAGCATGACTCCAGCGTCACAACTCGAGGTGCGGTCTTCACCGGAGATGGTGTCCAGCGGAATTCGGGAGATTGATGCGCTTGCCGGCGGGCTGCCCCGGGGATGTTTGAGCGAAATTTGTGGATCAGCTTCTTCCGGACGCACCAGCGTGCTGCTAGCCGCCCTGGCAGCGGCTACCCGGCGCGAGGAAGTCTGCGCCCTGGTGGACACCACCGATGCGCTTGATGCGATATCGGCTGCCGCCGCCGGAGTTGAATTGGAAAGATTGCTGTGGATACGCTGCGGAACCGGACCTCGGGCGTCAGGCGCCAGACTTCAGGCATCAGACTTCAGACCTCAGGCGTCAGCCAGCAGGCATCAGGTCCGAAGTCCGAGGCCTGGCGCCCGAGGTCTGACGCCCGAGGTCCGACGCCCGGCGCCCGACTTTCGCTCTCTCGAGCAGGCGTTGCGCGTCACGGACCTGCTTTTGCAAAGCGGCGGCTTTGGCCTGGTGGCAATCGATCTCGGCGATGTACCGCATTCGCAGGCGCGCCGCATGCCGCTGGCTTCCTGGTTTCGTTTCCAGCGAGCGGTTGAGCCCACGCCTACGGTGCTTTTGGTGGTCGCCCAGGAGCCTTGCGTGCAGACTTGCGCTTCTCTGCTGATTCGGTTGCAGTCGGGGAAGAAGCTGTCAGCTATCAGCTGTCAGCTATCAGTAAAAAACGAATTGGGGCCAGCTCACGCCCAACTTCTGGATGGGCTGCAGATTGAAGGAGAGTTGCTGCGTTCGCGCATGCAACGTAAACCGGCGCAATCGGTCACCACCGCGTTTGCCACCAAAGCGGTAAGGGTTTCGTAGCGGCTCGATTTCGCTCAGGGCTGTGCTTTGCTCTCCGCTGCGAGGGCGAGACGCCCTCACGCTCAGCCGGCGGGCCTGTCCTGAGCGAAGTCGAAGGGACGCCGGCGCTACAAGTTCAGAGCTTTTTCCTGACGACTGATGACCGACGACTGACGACTAGCATGCCTTTTGCCTGCATCTTCGTTCCTGATTTCCCGGTGGAGGCGCTGCTGCGTGCCGAACCTGACTTGCGTTCGCAAGCCGTGGCCGTGCTCGAGGGCAAAGCACCGCTGCAAAAGATTTTTGCTGTGAACGAAAAGGCCCGCCGCGCCGGGGTATCACCGGGAATGACAAAGCTTCAGGTGGAAGCAGCCTGCCCTGATCTCGTGCTGCGCGCCCGATCTTCCTTACAGGAGGTCGCTGCCCACGCCGCGCTGCTCGATTGTGCCCAGTCCTTCTCGCCGCGGGTAGAAGATGCGGGTTGCGACACCATCCTTCTGGATCTCGCCGGCCTGGAGCCGCTATTCGGTCCGCTGCCGAAAATCGCGCGAGATGTGGCACGCCGCGCTTGCGACCTCGGTCTCGAAGCCAACGTTGCCGTCGCCTCCAACCCGGATGCGGCGGTGCTGGCGGCTCACGGCTTTTCCGGCGTAGTCGTGATTCCCGAAGGAAAAGAAGCCGAGCAGTTGGGCAATCTTCCTGTGGAAGTGTTGTTTATGAATGAAAACAGCCTCCAACTTCTGGAGATACTCGAACGCTGGGGAATTCGAAATCTTCGCGCTTTGGCGGCTTTGCCCGACGTAGCCCTGAGCGAGCGCCTGGGACAGGAAGGCATTCGCCTGCAAAAGCTGGCGCGCGGCTGCGCTTCCCGATCGCTGGTTCCAGTCGAAACGCCCCTGGGTTTTGAGGAAGCCGTCGAGTTGGAGTATCCCCTGGTGCTGCTCGAACCGTTGGCATTTCTTCTGAGCCGGTTACTGGAGCAGTTGTGTGCCCGGCTGAGCGCGCGGGCCCTGGCAACCCAGGAACTGCGTCTGGATTTGACGCTAGGAGAAACCACAGACGATGTAGAGACGGGCGCCCTCGCCCGTCCAAGTTCGGGTCGACAGATTTTCCACCGCACCCTGCGCCTCCCAGTTCCCCTGCTCGATCCCAAAGTTTTTCTCAAACTGCTGCAGCTGGATTTGAATGCGCATCCCCCCGGCGCTCCCATCGTGAAGATTCATTTGTCGGCAGAACCGGTACGACCGCGTGTGACGCAGAGTGGATTATTTCTTCCTCCTTCTCCGGAGCCGGAGAAACTCGAACTTACCCTGGCGAGGATCGCGGGGATTGTCGGTCAAAATAACGTTGGATCGCTGCAGTTGCTGGACACACACCGTCCGGAAGCATTCCGGATGAATCGCTTTGCTCCCGATCAGCGGCAGAAACAACCGAAACGAAATGACAAGAACAACGACGGCGCGTCACGGAAGCCAAATGAAGGCGCCGTCACCGCGCTGCGGATTTTCCGTCCGCCGGCCCGGGCCACAGTAACCCTGCGCGAAGGCCGACCGGTAACCATCGCTTGTCCAAAGCGCAAAGAAATATGCGGGGAAATTCTCTGGGCCGCCGGTCCCTGGCGCTCCTCCGGAGACTGGTGGGAGCAGGAAGGCTGGGCGCGCGACGAGTGGGATATCGCTTTGCAGGAAGCAGCCGGCATCACCCTCTACCGCCTGGTCCGGGATTTACTCAGCGGACAGTGGCAGGTAGAGGGCAGCTACGATTGATCAAACCGGACCTCGGACTTCGGACGTCGGCCGCCACCCCTTTAGCAAATCGCTTGAAATACCATATTTTGGGCTCGAAATCCGCACCCTTAAGGGAATCGTGTGGCGCGGGCGCCCGCCCGCGGCCTTTGACTTGTTGACTTGGACTTCGACTTACAAACCACGCGGGCGAGGGCCGCCCGCGCCACATGACCTGCCACAGCAGCCACCTCGTCTATAGGGTATTAACTGTATTCCGGACCCTAAAAGGTGTGCATAAGCTGTTCAAACTGTGCGATCTGCCCGGATTCAGCTATTTTTTCGTGATTGTGCCGCAGGCGATGCGGTCACCAGCGTTTCCCGCGGGGTCAGTTTTCATGTCGTCCGCCTTGGCATGAACCATTAGCGCCGTGCCGCCGTTGCTGAATAGCGAATGACTATCGTCTCCGAGAGTTACGTCTTTGTTGACAACCGTGAGCTTGGCGCGCCCCTTGGCGTTCACGGTGAAGTTGTTCATGTCGCCGGCGTGGTGGCCTTCCGGATTTTCCAGGCCATGCTTCTTTCCGTCGGGATTGAAATGCGGACCGGCAGATTTGAAATCCGGCGCGTCGCACTGGGCCTTTCCGTGGAAGTGTATAGCGTGCACCCCCGGCGGCAGGTCGTGCAGGCTGACCTTCATAAGAACTCCCGCCTTTTGACTCGACAGCACCGCCGTTCCAACACTCTTGCCTTGAGCATCCTTAAGTTCGACGGTGGTCTTGGCGGCAGACTTTGCTGCGGCTGCGACGGATAAAGCGACGATTGCCAGCAGCAACGCCATAGCGAATGGGAAGGATTTTGTGCTTTTCATGGCCCCACATTATAGCGCGATCGTCTTTCCGGAATGTTACGCCCTCGAATGCTGGTGCCCACGGATGCTAGTGCATCGAGACATAGAGAGCGTTGTTCCCCGACCGCAGGTCCTTGCCGTAAGAAAAAGCCACGCCGATTCCAAAGACTCGCACTTTCGCCTGCGCTCCCAAATCCCAAAGCCATTTGTGAGAACCCAGGCCAGGAGAGGAGTCAGTGATCTTGCCCGTGTCCAAAAAGGGCCCAAGTTTTACCGCGAAGATTCCGTTGTGATAAACGTTCTTGTCTGCCTCCCAATTTGACAGAAAATAATTGCGGCCCAAGGGCGCGCTTCCCTTTCTGCCATTGCGGGTGCCGATGTGCCCCCGCATGGAGAGATCGTTGTCGCGCTCCAGCCCCAGCATGAAGAGCTCATCGAAAGGAACATCCCCGAACGTTTTCCCAGCCCTTATCGTCTCCTGCACTTCATAATCATCGCCCTCGGCCTGGGGAAACCAATGGACCCGGAACGAACTCTGCAGCTTCTCAAAAGAATGTGAGGGTTGCGACCAGATGCGCCCCGCTTGCGAGGACACCCCGCCCTCCAGGGACAACCTTCTCTCCGGAAAACGCCACAGTTCGGCGTCCAGTTGTGCGAGTTGCTTGAGCTGGTAGCCCTTTGCCAGCAGGCTGGAAGTCAGCGCCACTCCCGGAAATACGCTGCGAAAATCGCGGTGCGAGATTTCAACTCCAGCCGACCACCTCCAGCGTCCGCTTTCCACGGAAGCGAACTCTGCGCCCACCGCTTCCCGCCGAAGATTCAAGCTTCCCAGCAACGGCGCCGGTCCCTGAAACGAGTCTCGAATGTCCCAGTTCTCGCCGCGCAGGTCGGCGATCAATCCGTAGCGTAATTTCGGATTCGCCTTGAAAGGACCGGAGAGTTCGGCCAGAACACGGCGCTTCTCCGCGTCCCAACGGTACAGCGAGACAAAATTGATGGCCTGATGCCGCAGATTGTAAGTCTCGGGAGTGATCGCGAGAAATGGCAGCTCACGAAACAGCAGAAACAGCTTCTCCCATGTGCTTTGCCCCCAACCATCCCGTTCACGATTGCGGAAGACGAGGTCAAACTTGCCATCGTCGCGCGCCTGCACGTCGAATTGATGGCTGGGGAAGATCCCTAGTTCGCGAACTCGAACATCGCTGGTCAGCAGATCGGGCAGCCGCAGCACGCTGGCCGGAGCAAATGCAAAAGCCCGGTCAAGCAGGGCGGCATTCACTCGCGGTGTGGGCGCGGTCCGCACTTCCGCGATTTGCGGCTTGCCTGCACGGTTCCAATACTTCAGCGCCCCTTCGAGATTGCCCTGCAAAAAATAGACGGTGCCCAGGAAGTTGTTTCCATAAGAATCGTTCGGATCGAGGTGCAGAGCTCGCCGCAGGTGACGAGCCGCGTGCGCATACTGCTTCTGCTTGAAAGCGGCTCCTGCCAGTTCCAGGGGGAACCGTTTGTCATCAGGCTGCAGCCGGGCTCCCGCTGAAAAAACCTGTTGCGCCTCCGTCCAACGCCCTAGCTGAGCCAGCGCCGTCCCGTAATAGAAATCGAGTTCGGCGGAAGGGTTTTGTTCAGACTTGCCCAGGTTCACGATGTCCTGCCAGCGTTGTTCCGCAAACAGTTGCCTGGCCCGGTCGACTAGTTGATCGCTTGAGGAACGGGTCTGAGCGCTGCCCATTACCGCACAGCCTAACAAGAGGAATACCAGGAAGGTTGGGATCAGCGAGCTTCGGGTTGAGGCAGCGCCAGCAACGTCCATTTCCCGGCCGCGCTCCATTCCTGCTCGAACTCTGAACGGTCCTGTTTGAGCAGCTTGCGCTGCGCCGGATCGTTGACCATGATGATGTCCTGGTCCAGGCCGGTCACGACTACATAGTGCAGAGAGGCGCCCAGAGGACCGCTCCCCGCAAGTTTCAGCGCGACAGGCTTTAGCGCGACAATCAGCGGACGCCCTTTGTCCAGATGTTGTTTGAGATCTTCCCACTGTCCGCGAATTGTAAACGTGCGGAATCCATTCTCCCTGAAGTACCGCTCCATGTCGGAAGCATAAATGCCGTGAGCCCTGGCTGAAAACAGGGCGTGCTGGATCTGAGCGGCGTCAGAGTCCGCACTCGCGCCCTGCCCCTGTTGATGCTGCCAGTACTGCATCACCATGGCGACGCTGGCGGCGCCGCAGCCGTCTTTTTCCTGCTTCACGAAAGGGACATCCAGCCAGACGCCGGGCAGGTCTGCGGCAAGGACTGGCGCGCAGACCCCCAGCAACACTACGGCCGACCTGATGATACGTCCCAACATGAAGACGCCCTATCGGACCGCAACAATGATCAGGATGAGCGCGGCAATGGCTACCAGGATAATGATCAAGTCCCGGTCGCTGAGCGTACCGCCCGCGAAATCGGCCTGCGTCTTTTGCACCCGCGAAGCCAGTTGTGCCAGCTCAGCGTCGTCCAGGGTGGAGACAGCAGTCTTTACCTGTTCCGGATTGATGTGCGCGGACTTCAACGCGTTCTGCGCTTTTTCCGACGAGAAGAATTGTTGCACTTCGTCCCGGTTTTGCTGCCTGGCGTTAGAAGCCTTCACCGCCGCCTGCTGCAGTTCGGACGGACTGACGACATGGGCGACTGCCTGCGCCACCAGGCTTTGAGGAAGAGCGAAAACAGCGGCCAGAACGAACGCCACCGCTACTCGGGATGACTGTCTAAGATCGAAACGCATGTCTTGCTACCTCCACTGGATTTTTGCGACAACAACCACGGACTGTGTAGGGACGGGTCTTCGACCCGTCCAGGCCGAGCGCAGCTCGGCAGCCTGCGGAGAGCTCAACCTCAGCGGCTGAAGCCGCCACCAAAGCGAGAGCCTAATGCAGCGCTAAAGCGCTGCTCCACCCAAAACCCCGCTCCGGCCAACCTTCCTGCAGACACACTGCTCCGTCAAATCAAAAGCATCGCGCGGGCTGCTAAGAAAATGTTACACGCCGAAGCCTTCGATGCGGAGACCGTTCTGTGAGTTTGTTCCGAAGGTAACAACATCAATAAACAACGGTGAGACGCCTTCGAAACCCGTGGTCGCGCGCTACAACTGTTCCACCAGCTTTTCCAACTCGCGGGCAATCCATTCCGGATCGCTGTCACGAGGAAACTGGACCGGCGCGCCGATTTTCACCTGAATCTTGAACGGCGGAGCGAAGCGCTTCCCGGCCTGCTTTACTTCGAACAGGCCGTGAATCCGCAGGGGCACGATCGGGATCGCCAGGTTGTTCGCCAGCAGGCCGATGCCGGCTCGAAACGGACGCATCTTGCCATCGGTGGTGTGCCGCCCTTCGGGAAACACCAGAATGCTGTAACCACGATCTACGGATTCTCCGGCGTAGGCGAAGCTCTCGCGGAAGCCCGCCTCCCGAGGCAGAGGAAACAGGTTGAGCAACGACACTCCCAAAAACCATTTCACGCGGTTATAAACCCTGCCCGGCAGACTTCGTCCCGGGGGCGGGGTACGAAGCGACTCCAGCGCCTCTCCGCCGGTTGCCGTTGCCAACCGGTGACGAAGGCGGGCGGGCAACGCCGTGAGCACGAAGCCGACATCCACATCGTCGATATGATTGCAGATCACCAGCACCGGGCCTTCAACACCGCGCAGATTTTCCCGTCCTTCAATCCGTGGCCATCCCAGCAGGAAAATTGCCGGACGCAGCAGCAGGTAGTGAACGATCAGACGGTTCCAGGTTGTGGGCCAGCGCTGCACCCACGCCGGATAGTGATATTTCATTCGCGCGGGAGTCTTGCCGTGCAACATGCGTTCCAGATCACTTATCGTCTTGACGGCGGCAAACCCGGTCTCGCTCAGGTCCACCTGGTAGCGGTCTTCCAGCGCACCCAGCAGTTCCACGCGATCGAGTGAGCTCAAATTCAGATCGGACTCCAGGTTGGCTTCGGGGCGGACATCGCCGGACGCGCCTCCCTTAATACGCATGATCAGTTCTGCCAACGGTCTTGAGGAATCTCCAGCCGCCGGCATCGACTGCAACTGCGACTCCACCACTTGCTGGATGATGTTGCGCCGCGGCTTCTGCGTGGAGGTGCGGGGAAAATCTTGCTCCGGCCACACCAACCAGTGCCGCATGCGTTGATATTCAGCCAGAGTCTGGTTCGCGCGCTTTACCACCGGCTCGGGATCGGCAGCGCCCTCACGCAGAATCATCACCGCGCAGGCTTCGGCGTTTCCATCTTGCGGCAGGGCGACTACGATGCAATCCTTCACTTCGGGCTGATGGCGCAGCGCAGCCTCCAGGTCTTCGGGATAAACCTTCATGCCGGCGGGAGTCACAATCACTTCTTTCTTGCGCCCTTTGAAATAAAGATTGCCCTGAGCGTCGAGTTCGCCGATGTCGCCGGTTCCATACCAGCCTTGTTCCCCCACGATCGGCTGAGGTTCCTGCCCGGTCCAGTACCCGCCGGCCACTCCGCTGCCCCGGACCAGAATCTCGCCATCCCCAGCCAGTTTGACTTCGCGCCCGGCGAGGACTTTGCCGATCGATCCTTTACCCAGACGAAAAGGATGATTGAGGCTGATGAGAGATGTAGTTTCGGTAAGCCCGTAGCCCTGGATCACGGCGTATCCCAGCCGGCTCCAGAACTCCTCGGTGACGCGATCGAGCGCGGCTCCGCCGGAAACAAATGCCCAGAATTTCCATCCGAACCGGCGATGCACTCTCCTGAAGATCCACCAGCGGCGCAGGAAATGTTTTCTTTCTGCGGCTTGGAAGCGTTGCCTGAATGCGTCCAGTTCGCCGTCATCCTCCAGATCGCGTTCGATTTTTTCCTTCAGCGACTGCAGCATGCGCGGCACCGTAACCAGCACGGATACCCGCTCGCGCCGCACGGTGCGAATGACTTCGGTGGGATTGAGTGCATCCTGAAAAATCACCGTACCGCCGATAAGTTGAGGCAGAAAGATTCCCAGAAATTGGCCAAAGACATGGCTCAAAGGCAAAAGGTTCAGAAAACGAATGGGGTGCACCAGGCGCTCATACTTGAGGTATCGCCGAATTTCGATTTCCAGAGGAGCGATATTGCCCAGGACGTTGGCATGACTGATCACCACGCCCTTCGGTTCAGCGGTAGTTCCGGAAGTGAAAACAATTTCCAGCGTATCGGTCGTAACGATGCCCGTCGCGTTGTAAGGAGTGATCGAGTAGCCGGACAACGTTTCTCGCAGGTCTTCCAGAATCACAAGCGGAAACCCAGCCTGCGCCTGCTCGCGCGAGCAAAGCAGGAGCCTGCCGCCCACCTTCCGGTACACCCGCTGAGCGAAGTCGGCGGTCCCGGCATCGTCGATGGGGACGACAATCACACCACGCAGCGCACATCCAAAAAACGCGGATACCCACTCAGCCGAGTTTGGCCCCCACAGCAGGGCGCGCTCGCCTTTGCCGATTCCACGTTTTTCCAGTTCGCGGGCAAACTGGAACGCGGTCTCGGCCACCTGCCGGTAGCTCCAGCGCACGGAACGGTACCCGCGGCGTTGAATGTACGCACACTCGCGTCCCCGTCGCAGAAAGTTTTCGAGGTATCCGACAACGGAGCCGCGCTCCATGCCTACGATGGTATCGCTTTGGCGGGGATTGTGATCCTGGAGCCGGCTGTTTCGCGAAACGAAGCAGTCTCTACTCTACCTGTCATCCCGAGCGCCGCTCCGAGCCGGGCTGGCGCGGCGAGGGCAAGGGAGGGACCTGGGTTTGTGCACGCCGCGTACTGCTGCCGGAAGAACCCAGGTCCTCGACAATTTTTCCTCGCACGAAGAAAGACTGCTCGGGATGACCAAGGGAATTGCTTATGCTGACATCCGCCGCGCGTTCTTGGGGCAGAAGTTCGACAACAAGTTCAGGAACTCGGCGAGGAACGGGGGAGTGGGCTGATTCCTCAGCGTGACCGCGTGCCATTGCCGTTTAAATCCGCGGCCGCCCAGGGGCCGGATCGCCACCTTGCCCGCTTCCACCGCGGGCGCCACCGCCCAGCGGGCGAGAAATCCAATTCCGGTCCCGGCTGCAGCTAATTCGACAATCGCTTCGGTCAGTGGAACTTCGATCACGCGTTGCGCTTCCACTCCCGCCGGCTTCAGCAACTTGTTGATGAGTGTGCTTTCTTCCCGCGGGGGATAAATCAGGACGGTTTCGTTCTCCAGGTCCTTGGGCCGGATCTGGCTGGCCGACGCAAGGCGGTGTTTGGGCGACATCACCAGAACCAGTTCGTCTTCGAACATGGGCGTCACCCGCAGGCTCTTGTTGCGCGGCGGACAACTGATGATGGCCACGTCCAGCTTGCCTTCGAGCAGCGCCGCCGCAGGATTCGAGGTGGCACTGGCGACGATATTCACTTCGACTTTGGAAAACTTGCCGTGAAACTTCTGCAACAGCGGCGGCAACCAGTGATAACAGGTGTAGCATTCGGTGCTCAGCCGGATCTCGCCCCGCGCCCCGCCATTCAGTCCCTCGATCTGCACTTCAGTACTGCTGAGTTCGTCGAGCACACGGCGCGCGCAGGCAATGAGCCGCTCACCTGCCGGAGTCAGCACCATCTTTCGTCCCAGGCGCAGGAATAAGGCCGTGCCCAGCTTTTCCTCCGCATCGCGCAGCTGGTAGCTCAGCGCGGATTGGGTGAGGTGCAGCATCTTTCCGGCCTCAGTGACGCTGCCTTGTTCCGCAACCGTCACCAGCAGCCTGAGGTGGCGGACTTCCAGTTTCGGAGTCATCGTCACATGAGTGTAGTTCATCGATTGGATGAAAACAAACAATAAATCTCATACGTCGCCGGGCACGTCCAACCTCTTGAACGCGGCAGAAAGGCTTTGAAGACAAGAACCGGATAGCCAGCAAAGAATTCCGGATTCAGACTCAGTGATGACGCTCGCAATCCGCGGGAGTCGCTGTCGCACAGACGGAACTACACAACGTAGTTAGACAACAAGGGGAGGTTGTTATGAAGAACTTGGTCGCACGAACCCTCACTTCACTTCTTCTGGGTGTCTTGTCGCTCGGCTATACGGCCCATGCGCAACGCATCGAGCGGGTCATCAGCGTAAACATTCCATTTGAATTCAATGTGGGCAATCAGACTTTTTCAGCCGGGCATTATTCGCTGGTGAGCCTCTCGCCCTCGCTATTGGAGTTGCGGGACGCCGAAGGCCACCATCTGACCACGGTGTTGACCGACTCCGTCCAAACATTGAACACGACGGCCGCACCCAAACTGCAGTTCCACAACCAGGATGGCCGGTATGTGCTGGAACAAGTCTGGGAGGCAGACGACTCCATCGGCCAGCAGTTGCCACCGACGCAATCGTTGACCCAGGTCGCGAAGCGACGATCCAGGCACGTCCAAACCGCCTCAGCAGCCAGGCCACAGTGACCAACAGCGATCACCGGGAGGAACACCATGAGCACGGGCTTAAACGGAAGCAATGAAAGCAACGGACAACTGCAAGCCTCCGATCCAAACGTTCAGCAGGTCATCCGGTCTGCGGAAAAAGAGCTTCATGAGTTGCTGCAGCAGCGGGCGGAACTCATGAAGCGGATCGGCACGATCAAACAGACCCTGGCTGGGCTGGCCAGCATTTTTGGCGACTCGGTGCTCGGCGACCAGTTACTCACGTTTCTGGATCGTAAATCCGCCAGCCGGCAGCCCGGATTCACCCGGGCCTGTCGCGTGGTCCTGATGGAATCGGACAGGCCGCTCGGCGCCCGGATGGTGTGTCAGGCGCTGCAGCGGAAGTTTCCCGATCTGCTGGATCGCCACAAGGATCCCATCGCTTCGGTAACCACCGTGTTGAACCGCCTGGCCGACTACACCGAAGCGCGCTGTTCCCTGGATGCGAGTGGACGCCGGGTATGGCAGTGGATCGCCGAGGGCAGGAACGGCGCAGATCTGGTAATCGCTGAAAATCTGCTCAGCGGAAATGCCAGGTCCACGTCACAGTATCGGCAGGGGAAACAACTGTGACTTCACTGGAGGAGGGCGGGGGCAACACTACTCCCGCCCCACTCCCAGGGCGTCCGCGACGCGATTGATGTAGTTGAACCAGGAGGCGATTAACGTGATCTGGAGGATCGCCTTGTCGTCGAAGCCCGTCGCTCGCAGGCATTCGTGATCGTCCTTCCAGACTCTTGTTGCGTCCTTTGTGATCTTTACCACGTAGTCGAGCATGACGCGCTCCTGCGGAGTGATGGGAGCGGTGGTGTAGTCCTTCTCCAGCGCATCGACCAGATCCTTGTCCAAAGTTACCCGACGCAGAAACTCTGCGTGTGAGTCGATTCAATAAACGCACCGGTTGGTGACTGAAACCACCGTGGTGATCATCTCGTGCTGCCGCCGGGAGAGCGGCAGGTCGGGGGACATCAGCACACCAAAAGTGGCGAAGGCGTGGTAAAGCGCGTCTGGAATCAGGCTGTGGGATTCTGTGATCGACGACCCGCCGCCCTCCACGGGGTGGACGGGCGTGGCGTATTCCTTTGGATAGAGAGACTTCTGGCGTTCCATTGCTTGGCGTAGCTTTTCGTCGCCTTGCGAAACCGGAATGGTGCGGATCCAGGTCATAAAAAGGGCTTGCCCTCCAGCGGTCCTTTTGCCGTAAAATGCTGCCCGGCCAAATCGAGGCTACAGGGAAAACGCCGGGCGTGCCAATACGCGAATTTGATTATTCAAGGCTTGGCCGACATCGTTCGCCGACCATTTCGCGGGGAGTCGATGAGCATCGTGGTATGGAAAGTTCTCCGTAGGCTGCCGAAACCCCTGCTGCTGCTTTTGTGTTTCTTCCTGCTGGCAGCCATCGCGCGCACCTGAAGCTTGAGTGCGGGCGTCGGTGCGTCAGGGATCCAAAAATCTATTGTCCGTACGCCTGCAGGGCGGCAGAGGCGGTGTCGTGACTACTCTTTCGCCCTTTCAGGGCTTCGTCATTTTCCGCATGATACTTCTTAGACGATTCTGAGTTGTGACACAGACTCTGCGGGCCGGTTCAAATCAGCCCGTCTTTCACGCGGCGGAGAAAGTCTTCCGCGTCAACCTGAGCTTTTTTTGCAGCGCCGGGATCGCTGCGATTCTCAAACATGATTTCCTGCAGGGTAATTTGGACCGCATCCTTGGGCTTAAAGCCTCGCGTCACCAGTTTTCTGGCCCGTGCGGCGAAACTCTCGGAGTCGGTCCCGATGTCCGGTTGGCCGTGTGCCGCGCAATCATGGTCCTGGAACCGAGCTGAGGCCAGCCGGTCGTAGGCGCTTTTCGCTTCCTGATCGGTAAGCAAGGATGGAACTGGAAAAGTCCAGCCACACTGCGAACAGGCCCAGCCAGTCAGGCGCTGGTGCGATACCCATGTAAGCCATCTGCCCATGGTTTTCCCACTAGCCGCAATCGGATTTGGATGCTAAGGCCGAACAGCACTCCGTACTTGCGAGTTGGCGTGCGGTGACGGTCGCGAAGCGAGGTCTTCCCAGTCAAGCGCGCCCCCCGGCACGCCCAGTGCTGCTGACAATTAATGTACAAGAAGCACTCAGTCGACAGTAGTAACGGTTAAGGAAACCGGTTAGCTGCGGACTCGCCGGCAATGCGCTCTGCCTTTGATTCTCTTCCCTCCTGCAAGAGCACCGATGTGAGTTTTAGCCGGTTCCGCTGGTAACTCGTTCGTACACTCCCTTTCGGTAACCCTTGGTAACCATACGATTCTTGGTAACCCGCCTTACAATGACCCTTGTCCGAAAGACCATCCCTCGTATGATCGGCAGACATGGCCGATCGGGTGGCCAACCCGTCGGTAGACCTTCTCCAAGGAAGATGTTTTCTGACGGGGAGGTAGACCGGGAGCTGGAGTCAGCAATCTTATGGCGTTCGGTTTTGGCTTCAACAAACAGAAGGCTCTCAGCGCGGCGGAGAAGTTTGTCCAGCAGGGCAAACTGCAAAACGCCATTGCTGAGTACGAAAAAGTTCTCAAAGCTGACCCCAAGGAACTCACCGTCTCCAATACCATCGGGGACCTCTACGCGCGTCTCGGCCAAAGCGATAAGGCCGTGGAATCCTTCAAGAGCGTTGGCGATGCCTATGCTGCCCAGGGCTTCACCGTCAAAGCCATCGCCATGTACAAAAAGCTCACCAAGCTGAAACCCACCTTGGAGAGCGTGCTTCGACTCGCCGAGCTCTACACCCAGCAGGGTCTGTTCAATGATGCCCGGGCGCAGTACCTGCAAGTCGCGGAAGAATTTCTCCGCTCCGGCGAATTGGAACAGGCAGTCCGGATTTTCCAGAAGACGCTGGAAATGGATCCGGAAAACGTTGCGATGCGCACCCGGCTGGCCGAGGTTTACATCCGGCTCAACAAGAAGACGGAAGCCTGGCAGCTCTTCGCCGCGGCCGCCGACAGCTTGCGCGCCCGCGGGCAACTGGGCCCGGCAGAAGAAATCCTGCAGCGCATGCTCACCCTGGACCCAAGCAATGGTCACGCCCTGCTGCTGCGCGGCCGCAATGCTTTCGACGCCGGCGATATGGCCGGTGCGATAAAGAACCTAGAAAAAGTTGCCGACCTAGACAGCCACCCCGAGGGGTTGCGCTCCCTCATGCAGGCCTACCTGCAGAGCGGACGCCTGGCCGAAGCTGGGTCCCTCGCAGCCAAGCTGTGCACCGTGCACAACGATGCTGGGGCGATTACCGGTTACGCCGACGCACTCATGGCAGCGGGACAATTCGACGAGGCACTACGGGTTTATCAGCAGCATTGCGATCATCTGGTCGCCACGGACTCGGGCAAGGTTCTGGAAAGCCTGCACTCGCTTATCGGGCACATGCGCGAAAACGGGCCCGCGTTGGAGACGCTTCTCGATCTCTCGCAGAAGGCCGGGGACACCACTCACCTCACCGAACTCTACGAATTGCTGGCGCATGCTTGCGTGCAGTCCGGAAATCTTGAGAAGGCTCGAGACTACTATCTGAAGCTTACCCAGCTGGAGCCTCAGAATCAGTTGCACACCCGCAACTACGAGCAGGTGCTGGCCAAGCTCGGAGGCGGCGCCGCCGGTTCACGACTCATCACACCCGAGGAGGGTGCGGTGCTGGTGGAGGAACTCGAAGCCACCGCCCCTTTTATCGACCAACGTTATCCTGACGACATCGCGCTGGCGGTGCGCGCGTCTCTGACCGACGCCGAACTGTTCGTCTCCTATAACATGCCGGCCAAGGCATTGGGACCTCTGATGTCGGCTTTGCCCAAAGCCCCCCAGGATCTGCGGCTGAACCAGCGCCTGGCCGCGTTGCATACTCGCGCCGGCCGCTTCAGCGAAGCCGCTGTCTGCTGCCGCAATTTGCAACAGCTATACCATGACGCCGGGCATCCCGACGAAGCCAGCCGCTACAGCGAACTGGCCGGCAAGTACGAGGAACGAGCTTCCGCCAAGTCGATTGCAGAAACCGAAAAGGCAAGTTCGGTTGCCGCAACGTTTGCACCCGAGATGGTTGCGCCACGGGCCTTAGATCAGTTCGTCGACCGCGATGCTGCTCCCGTGGATGATTCTGGTAACGTTGGCGCACCCACAACTCCAGCCTCCGGCCTTTTCTTCCACACGACGGCAGCCTCGACCGGACCTGCATCCAGCGAATTTGAGATCAGTTCCGTACCGCCCGCGGCTGAGCGTGAAATTGACATCTCAGCAGAGTGGGAGGGCGAGGTTTCGGATCAACCTGCGGCAGCTTCGCCGGCGGAGGAAACTGTCGAAGTTCCAGGCGAGGAAGCCGCTCAGGCCAAGGCTGAAAGCATAAAAGAGACGATCGAAGAGACTCGCTTCTATCTCTCGCACTCCATGGTCGAACAGGCCCGCGTCGTCTTCGCCAAGCTGGAAAAACTCAAGCCTGGCGCAGCGAAGTTGGCAGAGCTATGGCAGGAAATTGAGGCCGCAGACGCACAGGCCACAGCCCATCAACCAGAGGTCGGTAGAGGAAGTTTCTGTCGAGGAGACGGAGACAATCGCAGCTTCGGAAGAACCCCAGGCAACGCATCCGGCGAGATCCAAGCCCGCTGCGGGCTGGGAACCAGATCAGGAATTTGTTGCCGAGCATGGCGCTCCGGCGACGGAACCGCTGCCCAGGATGCCCCTGCACACGATTCCTCCTGCACCCGAGCCGGTCGTGACAGAGTACGCGCAGGCCAATGCGGCAGCGGAGCCCGCAGGTGTGTTGGGCGAGTTCGTTTCCGATCTGGAAGCTTCGCTTGGCGACACCTTCCTGCCACCGCCGCCTGCTCCTCCGCAAGCGCCGCAGGCGCCGCCTCGAGCGGTACGTGAGCCGATTGCGGCACAGTCCGGACATGCCGCCGCGGCCGCCGCACCTGCGCCCGCCCTGCAGCCTGCGGCTCCGACTTTCACCTATCAGCCAACCAAGAAACGGACTCTCGCTCCCGAAGTCTCGTCCGCGGCGCCTAAAATCGATGCCGCCAGCGTTGACCTGGCCGACATGTTCGGCGAGCTCAAACACGAACTCGAAGAGGACGCGGCCAACACTCAGGAAGATCCCGAGACCCACTACAACCTGGGTGTGGCTTTCCGTGAAATGGGTTTGCTGGATGAGGCCATCGGCGAGCTTCAGAAGGTCTGTCAGGCCGTCGATCGCGGGCAGGAGTTTCCGCAGTTGATGCAGACTTATACCTGGCTGGCCCAGTGCTTCCTCGACAAAGGCGTGCCCGAGGCGGCGATTCGCTGGTATGAGCGCGCGCTCAAACTGCCAATTGACGAAGAGACCCGCACTGCCCTGAACTACGAACTGGCGTCTTCCTATGAAGCCGCCGGTAACAAAACCGTGGCCCTGAATCACTTCATGGAGGTCTACGGCAGTAACATTGATTACCGCGATGTAGCGGAGCGCATTAAAGCCCTGAAGTCGTAGAATGGCAAAATGGGGTTGCTTCTCAGCTTGGCATCGTGCGCGGAAAAGGGCTGCCCGGTCGTTCGTACGACCCATGGGGGCACGGCGTGACGGCAAGTCCTGGTTCTCCCGTCGACAAAATTCCTCCCGATTCTCTAAGCCCCAAGTTGGCGGATAAGGCGCTTAGTGGAGCCGGTCTGGAGGACCCGGGCGCAGAAGGCCAAGCCCTGCGCCAAACCCGTCTCCATGTCTGGCTACACCGGACATTGATATTGTTGTTCGTATTTGTTTGCGCCGCTATGGGAGTTCTCCTCGTCATTCTGCCCTGGAGACCGGAATGGACGGACAACCACTTCCTGCTCGGTTCACCCGGACTGCGAACCTTTGTCTCCAACGGTTTTGTTCGCGGCCTCTGCAGTGGCCTGGGACTGCTCGATATCTGGATTGGATTTTGGGAAGCTGTGCACTACCACGACGAAACCCGGCACTGACGGAAAGATACCTCATCATGAGTGACAGCAAACTCGGACCTGCGCCGCTGGCGTATGAAAATGAAACCTTCGTGAACAGTCCGGATGGGCGCATTCTGCGCATCCTCTCTGAGTACATGGAACCCCTCGCACGTTTCCGCCGCGAGCAGATTCAAGACACGGTTGTGTTCTTCGGCTCGGCGCGGTTCGATAGCCGCGTCCACGCCCGCAGAAACCTTGCTGATCTGGAAAACGGAGCGGGAGCACAGCATCCGGCGTTGCAGAAGAAGGCGCAAGCCTCGGTAGACATGGCACGCTACTACGAAGATTCGCGCCGGCTGGCATTCCTGCTGACCCAGTGGTCGATCCAGATTCCCGCCCGCAGGCATCGCTTCGTCGTCACCACCGGCGGAGGCCCCGGAATCATGGAAGCCGCCAATCTCGGGGCCCAGGAAGCAGGTGGGAAAACCATCGGGCTCAACATCAATCTGCCTTTCGAACAAAACCCGAATCCCCACATCACCCCGGCGCTCAATTTTGAATTCCATTATTTCTTCATGCGCAAGTTCTGGTTCGCGTACCTGGCCAAGGCCCTGGTGATCTTTCCCGGCGGCTTCGGCACTCTGGATGAGCTTTTTGAAATCCTCACCCTGGCCCAGACCCAAAAGCTGGCCAAGAAGATTCTGGTGATCATTTATGGCAGCGAGTACTGGAAGCGACTGATCAACTTCGAAATTATGGTCGACGCGGGGACGATCGCTGCGGCAGATTTGGAACTCTTTCGCATGGTGGACTCGCCCGAGGAGGGCTTTGAATTTCTTCGCGACGGCTTGATCAAGTATCATCTTGCGCCCCAGCAAGTGAAGCGAACCGGCGAAGCCATACCGGAAATTGCCAAAACGAATCCGTGAACCAGTCTTCAGTCGCCGGCCGTCAGTCCTCAGCGCTGCTCTGCTACATCACCGATCGGTCCCAATTTCCCGGTGACGAAACCTCTCGCCGGCGCTGTTTGCTCGAAAAGATCGCCGAGGCTGCCCGCGTCGGTGTCGAACTATATTCAATTGCGCGAGAAAGACCTTTCCGCACGCGACCTGGAGGTTCTCGCCCGCGAGATTGTTGCACTGAGGACCGAGAACCAAGAACTAAAAACTGGTTTTCTAATAAACTCGCGCACAGACATTGCCCTGGCGAGCGGCGCTGACGGCATACACCTGCGATCTGTAGATGTTTCTGCCGTTGAAGTAAGAAAGATTTGGACTCAAAGTGGCGCGAGTGCCCGTGTGACCATTGGCGTCTCCTGTCACACTGCGGAGGAAGTTGCACAGGCCGCAGCTCAGGGCGCTGACTTCGCGGTGTTTCGGTCCGTCTTCGAAAAGAAATCAGCCCGGCCCACAGGTCTTGATGCACTGCGCCAGGCGTGCCGCGAAAAAATTCCCGTCCTTGCGATTGGGGGCGTCACCGTGCAAAACGCGGAAGGCTGCCTGCAAGCAGGTGCGGCCGGAATCGCTGGAATACGTCTGTTCCAGGAAAATGAAATCAGCGAAGTGGTGGGAAAACTGCGCAGATTAAGCTATCAGTAGTGTTGGAAGGCCAGTAATCAGTTGCCAGTAGTCAGTTATCGGTTGTCAGTTGCGACTTCGTAGCGCCGGAAGGCCGGCACTACGATGAATGGCTGACGACTGAAGACCGAGATTGCTCTAGCTCTTAATGCTCTTCGAGTCCTCGTCCCAGGTTACCGCGCTTTTGCGGAAGTACGACTGGTTCGACATGTGGCAAGCCAGCGCGGCATGATGACCGAATACCGCGTCCTCTACCACTGGTTTTCGCGTCTTCACTGCCTGGAAGTAATTCCACAGATGTGGTTTTTCCTCGTCCCAGGAAACGCTGCGGTAGGTGAACCCTTCCATCGCTGGCTCCTTGCCAGGCGTGGCATCGTGCTCCTGGTGCCATTTCTTGAAATATTCCTCGCGCATGGCACGCGGAAAGCCCGACGCGTAATAGCTGGGCCCGGTATCCACGCCCGCCTGGGGAGTGTAGGTCAGGCTGTACTCGGTCAGTTCCAGAACTCCCTTCGAACCCTGAAAGCGATACATCTCGGGAGACTCCGTGCCCAGGCTGAGCCGCATGTAGACAGGAATCTCGCCGTACTTGAACAACGTAGCGTGAACGTCCGGCATATTTCGGCCGTCTTTCCAGCGCAGGATACCTCCCATCGACATTGCCTGCCGGGGCGGTTCATTGATGCCCAGCACGTATTGCATGCCGCTCACCAGGTGCACCAGCAGATCGCCCGCCACGCCGGTTCCGTATTCCTTCCAGCAACGCCAGCGCGCAAAGATTAGGGGATCGAAGTCGCGCTTCGGTACGGTGCCCTGCCAGGTGTCCCAGTCGAGCGTCTGCGGGGAAAGATCGGTGGGCGGCGGATACTCCCAGGCTCCGGTGGGGTCGTTGCGTCCCAGCGAGCCCTCCACCAGCATCAGGTCGCCGAGCACGCCCTGTGCCACCAGTTCCTTGGCCTTGGCGCAGATCACCGAGCTCACGCGCTGGGAGCCCACTTGAACGATGCGCCCGTTTTTCTTCGCTGCAGCGGCCATCTCCACACCTTCAGCGGCCGTATGAGACATAGGCTTTTCGATGTAGATGTCCTTGCCTGCGCTGACCGCATCCACCACGACCTGTTTGTGCCAATGATCGGGAACGGCAGCCACGATGCAATCGATGTCCTTGTTCTCCAGCAATTCGTGATAGCGCCTTGTGGTAGGCAGATCGGGGCGGTTGACGATCTCTTTGGCAAGAGTGTGGCGGCCGTCATAAAGATCGCAGGCCGCGGCACATTCCACTCCCGGCAGCTCGATGGAATTGGCCAGCAGTCCCGATCCCTGCATTCCGATCCCAATGATGCCAAAGCGAACCCGGTCACTGGGCGCAATGGTTTGCGGCAAAGCCCAGAGCGGGTCGGGATCAAGCAAAATGGTCTTCAAGCCCAGCGACGCCCCAGCAGCCGCCGCACCGATGCCCATGAATTCACGACGGGAGAAGCGATTCCTGTTGATCTTCATCCAGCCTCCAAACGAATTGCGTATTTGTGTCCAGCCCCCGTGGGCGGAACCACCTATTTCTTCATCATCTTGACCGCGACTTCCTTGAAGAACACGACGTCATTCTCGCTGTGGTTCTGCAGGCCGATGTAGCCCTCTTGAGGGCGCGGGCCGCGTTCAGGCTCGAATTCGAATTTCTTGGCCGGCACCGGGTTGCCCTCGGTGAACTCGGTAACCTTCACTCCATTCACAACCACGGTGGTATGCGGTCCATCCAGAGTGATTTCCATGGTGTTCCACTCCGGTCCGGGTTTGCCGGGACGCGCCAGAGGCTTGGTCAGTGAGTACAGCGTGCCGGTCACATGATAATCGTCTTCATTCGATTTCTCCGGCTCATTGTCGATCTGCACTTCATACCCGTAATGCACCGGCATCCAGGCCTCGCGGGGTTCGATGGGAATGCGGATGTAAACCCCGGAGTTATCGTTCTGATCGCGCATCTTGTACACCACTCGGATCACACAATCGCTCAGCGTTCCTCCTGTCCAGTAGAGCAAGCCCATCCCCCCGTGGGTCCGGATCAGGCCATCTTCGACCGTCATTTCGCCTTTACCGACGTGCTTCCATCCCACCAGGTCCTTACCGTCAAACAGCTGTTTCCATTCGCCGGACTGAGCCTGGGCAACCGGAACCACAGCAGCCAATACCAGGCCAGTCGCCATGACGAAGCATGCCGAACGCAATCGCATAGTCCCACCTTTCGGAGCGGGAGAAATATACACCAAACAGCTGTGCGGCGGGACGCCAGATAAGTCCTTTCATCTGAGCAACGAGTCGCGTTCACAGGAAGGCCCTGAGGTGACGAAATCAGTTACTGAAGATCATTCCTGCTGCAGCAAATGGCGGGAAACTCGCATCAAATGTCTATATAATATTCCGGTAGCCACGCAGGGACTAATTTCTCTTCCAAAGAAGATCAAAACCGATGTCCATGAAGACTAAGGCCGCAATTGTGATTTCCTCCGCCGCTGTTTTGCTGTTCATGGCGGTGGGCGGACTGGATGGCGTTCGCGCCTCCAATAACGATGGTTCGTACCGGCAACTGCAAGTGTATAGCGAGGTGCTGTCGCGGGTGCGCAGCGAGTACGTGGAGGAACCCAACATCCCCGCTGTGACCGACGGCGCGCTGCATGGCCTTCTGGAGTCGCTGGACTCGAATTCCAGCTATCTGACGCCGGCCGAGTTCAAAGAGTACAAATCTAACCAGACTGAAGCTAAAGGTGAGATCGGCGCAGCGGTTTCCAAGCGCTTCGGCTATGCCGCCGTCATCTCTGTGATTCCCGGTGGTCCAGCCGACAAAGCCGGCATTCAGGCCAGCGATATTTTCGAAGCCATCGAGGGCAAGAGTACGCGCGAGATGTCGCTCGCTGAAGTCCACAATTTGCTGCAAGGCCAGCCCGGCTCGAATGTGAACGTGGCCGTGGTTCGGGCCCGTCGCGCCGAACCCCAGAAAACCGTTATCACCCGCGATATTGTCGCGGTGCCGCCGGTGTCGGACAAGATGGTGGACGACGGCATCGGCTACATCCAGGTCGATGCTTTCAGCAAGGGTAAAGCGCAGGAAGTTGCGGCCAAAGTCCGGGCTCTGCAAAAGTCCGGCGCCAGGAAACTGATCCTGGATCTGCGCAATTGCGCTGAGGGCGAGGAGTCGGAAGGCATCGCGGTCGCCAACTTGTTCCTCAATCACGGAACCATTACTTATCTTCAAGGCCAGAAGTATCCGCGTGAGGCGTTCAACGCGGATGCTTCCAAAGCAATCACGAATTTGCCCCTGGTTGTGCTGGTGAACAAGGGCACGGCTGGACCGGCGGAGGTTGTGGCTGCGGCGGTTCTGGAAAATGCCCGCGGTGATGTGGTGGGCGATAAGACCTTCGGCGACGGCTCTGTTCAGAAGGTGATCCCGCTCAACGACGGCTCCGCCCTGATCCTGTCGGTTGCCAAGTACTATTCACCCAGCGGCAAGGCGATCCAGGACAGCGCTGTGACCCCGAACATCGTAGTCGCGGATAGCGACGATGATGGTGCTCTCCCTGACGACGACGAGAATGCTGCCCCGGCTGACGAAGACAAAAAGCAGCCTCCGCAGCAGGATGAACAGCTGCATAAGGCAATTCAGGTGCTGAAGAGCAAGGCAGCGACCTAGTCGATAGTCTTTGGTCTTTAACCGCGCGCCTTCGGGCGCGCGTTTTATTTAGCAGCCATGCTGACCGGTCGCGCCTCAGGTGTCGCTATCGGTTGGGCGGCAGGTGCGAGTCTTGATGAGTGAATCTGGAATGAGGCTACGAGGACGGAAGCTTTGGCAGGCAGGAAGTTGCCTGTTGTGTGTCATAGCGAATCCGCGCTACTTTGTTGGTCTTGAGGGCACGGAGTTCAGCGGGGGCCGCATTACCAGCCCCATCCTCGATTCGTACGACGCAGGAATCGTCCTGTTCGTAGTCGCCCTGCTATTGACGTTTGTGTACCCGCGCGTCGCCGCGGCGACGGGTATCGGGGCCTCCTTGATGTGCTTTCCGCTCTATTTTTATTTCACTGCACCGGGTCCGTTCCGTCGAGTTTTCCCAGGGGAATACTCAGTCCCGGCGCATGGGAATCTTGTTTGGGACGGAAGGGCGATATTTGGCATCGTCACCCTTGCGGTTGCGACGTCCATTTGCGTTTCGAATCTGTCGTCTTTTAGACGCGAACCGTCCCAGCCAGTTGATTGGCGGGGACCCCCAAGTACAAATGTTGGAAAACAGGCGAGTGCCCAACTATTTTGTGGCACGTTTATCAGATGCCTTCCGAGTATTGGCCAACGACCGACGACTAACGACCAACGACAGCTCTCCTGCTATCCTGAACTCGATCTCCCGTGAAATTTCAGCTACAAGACTCGGCCGCGACGAAAGCTCCCGAGAGCAAGATGGTAGGCCGGCTGCTGATCGGCCTGATGGTGCTGGTCTCTGCCCTGATTGGCGCTACCGCCGGACTTCTGCTTGTCTACTCCACCGATCTGCCGCAGGTGGAGCAACTCGAACACTACCGCCCCAGTTCCATCACCGAACTCTATGACGACCAGGGACGCACCATTGGCTCCTTCGCCCTGCAGCGTAGAGTGGTGGCCAGCTACGACGACTATCCCCAGGTTCTGCGCCAGGCGCTGATTTCGATCGAAGACAAAGATTTCTACCGGCACTGGGGCATCAATGTGTGGCGGATCGCGGGAGCGGCTTACCGTGATATCCGTTCTGGCGGCAGGGTACAGGGCGCTTCCACGCTTACGATGCAACTGGCGCGCAATCTTTTTCTCTCACCCGATCGGTCGTTTCACCGAAAAATTCAGGAAGCTCTTCTCGCTGTCCAGATCGAGCGGCGCTTCACCAAACCGCAGATCTTTACCCTTTACGCCAACCAGATCTACCTCGGCCACGGCGTCTACGGGTTCGAGGCCGCCTCCCAGTTTTACTTCAGCAAGCCCGCGAAGCAACTCACTCTCGAGGAAGCCGCTCTGCTTGCCGGTCTGCCCAAGTCACCGTCCTATTACTCACCAATCACGCATCCCGACCATGCTGTCAAGCGCCGCAATCTGGTGATCAATTCCATGCTTGAGGACGGCATCATTACCGCGCAACAAGCGGCCGCAGCCCGCGATCAGCCCATCCAACTGGATGTGGCCCACGATCCCGATTCCTCGGCGCCCTATTTTGTCGAGGAAATCCGCCGCTACCTGGAAGCTAAGTACGGCAGCGACCAGGTACATGAGGGCGGCCTGAGAGTCTACACGTCGCTCGACATGGACTGCAGCGCGCCGCCAACCGCGCCGTTTTCGATGGCTTGGCCGTTTACGAGCGACGCCATGGCTGGCGGGGACGTCTGCAGAATGTTTTGACCGTAGATGTGACGCTCGCCAACTACCAGCATCCGGATTGGGACAGCGAGCCCGAAGTCAACAGCTACGTACACGCCATTGTCATGAACGTCTCACCGGCTGCGGCCACAGTCAAGTTCGGCCGCTACACCGCTACGCTTGCGCCCGCCGACGCCGCATGGACCCGTCGTAAGTTGCAAGACATCCTGAAACGCGGCGACATTGTCTACGTGAAGGTCCTTGCGCTGAATCCCGACGGCAAGGCCAAGGTCAGCCTGGAAGAGGACTCTGGCGCGCAAGGCGCCCTGGTCGCGATTGACAACGCCACCGGCGAAATCAAGGCCATGGTGGGCGGACGCGATTTCAATCTTTCCAAGTTCAACCGTGCCACCCAGGCACTGCGCCAGGTGGGGTCGTCATTCAAGCCCTACGTGTACACCGCGGCCATCGACCGGGGCGCTACGCCGGACGATACGATTCTCGATGCACCGGTCACCTTTCCAAACGCTTCCGGCCCTCCGTACGAGCCCCATAACTACGACGAAAAGTTCGAGGGCACGATCACACTTCGCCGCGCGCTGGCCCAGTCCCGCAACATTCCCGCGCTAAGGCTGGCTGACAGCCTCGGGATCAAGACAGTCATCGACTACGCACATCGCTTCGGCATCACTTCCAGTATCCCACCCTATTTGCCGGTGGCACTGGGTGCGGTCGAGATCACGCCCATGGAGCAGACTTCCGCATTCAGCGTGTTCCCCAACGACGGTGTACACATCACGCCGCGCTACATCACCAAAGTGACCGACTATGAAGGCCGCACCCTGGAAGAGAATTTCCCCGATGTGAAAGATGTGATCGGCGCCCGCACCGCACGCACCATGACTTCCATGCTGCGTGAAGTCGTACTGCACGGGACTGCGATCGCTGCGGCCAGCATGAAATATCCGCTGGCAGGAAAGACAGGAACCACGAACAACTTTACCGACGCCTGGTTCGTCGGCTTCTCACCTTCCCTGACCTGCGGAGTGTGGATTGGCTATGACGAGAAAAAGTTTCTGGGAGCCAAGGAAACCGGAGCCCACGCAGCATTGCCTATCTGGATGGACTTTATGAAGGTGGCGCTGGCGGGAAAGGATCCCGGAGAGTTTCAACCCCCGCCAGAGCCCGCGCCGAATTCAACACCGCGACTTGTGGATACGCCAGACACAGCGCCGCCAGAAGAAGAAACGCATTAACACTAATCGATGTAGGGACGGGCGTCCGCCCGTCCAAGCCGAGCGAAGCTCGGCAAGTTCGTTTATCGAATCGCGCCTTCGGTTTGATACAGAGCGTTCAATCGCGAAAAATTGGAACTGGTTCGCCGTCGAGCCAATTGCCGAGCATCGCTCGGCCGGACGGTCAGACCGTCCCTACATGGACTCAAGTGGTTCTACTTCTTCAGCGCCGCAAAGCTCTCATCCAGAATTCGCGCCGCTTCATCTACATCCGCTTTCGAAATATTCAGAGGCGGTGACATGCGGATCACGTTGCCGTAAAATCCGCCCTTTCCCACCAGCAGCCCACGCTTGCGCGCTTCTTCCATCAATGCGTTGGTGCTGGTCGAGGGTTTCTTGGTCGCGCGGTCTTCTACCAACTCCAGCGCCTGCATCAGTCCCATGCCGCGCACATCGCCGATGATTGCATGCTTCGCCTGCAATTCTTCCAGCTTCTGGCGGAAATACGCGCCGACTACCGCTGCATTTTCCCGCAAGTCATCTTCCTCGATGATGTCAATTACAGCCTTCGCAGTGACGCTCGTTACAGGATTGCCACCGAATGTCGAAATTGTCAGCCCCTGGAAAGCGTCCGCAATCTCTGGCTTGGCGACAGTCAATCCGATGGGTACACCGTTGCCCAGTCCCTTCGCCGCGGTAATCATGTCCGGCTCAACTTCCCAATGCTCAATGCCGAACCACTTGCGGCCGGTACGTCCCCAGGCGGTCTGAACTTCATCGGAGATAAAATCACCGCCGTATTGCTTAACAATACTGAACGCCATCTTGAAATACTCTTTTGGGGGCGTGATGAAACCGCCCACGCCCTGAATCGGCTCCGCCAGGAACGCGGCGATCCGCCCCGAAGTCGAGAATTGAATCACGTTCTCAATATCCTTCACACACGCCACTTCGCACTCCGGATATTTCAGCCCGAGCGGACAGCGATAGCAATACGGATTCATGGCATGTACGATCCCGACTTCAATCGTTCCCTTGCGCCAAGTGTTCATGCCAGTGAGTCCGCGGGTGAGCGACGAGCGGCCGCTATAGCCATGCCGGAGCGCCACCACTTCGAAGTTCCCGGTGTGCATGCGCGCGACCTGGATCGCGGTTTCGTTGGCTTCCGTACCGCTGTTGGTGAAATACGACTTCTTCAATGCTCCCGGCGTAATCTGCGCCAGCTTCTCCGCCAGGTTGACCATCGGTTCATTCGGGAAGCAGGTCGAAACGTGCTGCATGCGGTCGATTTGCGCCTTGGTTTGCGAGATCACGCGCGGGTTGCAATGGCCCACGCTGATGGTGACGATGCCACCGAAAAAGTCCAGGTACTTTTTGCCTTCCACATCCCACACATGCTGCATAAGCGCGTGGTCCATGGGCAGCGGATCGGAGTAGTACGTTGTCACCGAAGGGAAAATGTATTCCTTCTGTTTGCGGTTAATCTCTTCGCGGGTCAGGCGCAACTTCTCGGCGGGAATAAAAGTGGTGCTCATGTGAACCTCAGGCTGAAGGCCTCATTGGGATTGGCGGTTCGAATCGAGACCCACCATCATAAACCACTAACCTGTTTGGCCGGGCGAGGCTTGGCCGCCGGAAGCGCGGCGCGGGCGCCGTTGCGAAACCGCTCCAGGGCCTCAAAAATCTCCTGACCATACAGCGCGGCCTTGTGCTCGCCGAACCCCGAGATGCGGAGCAACTCGGGGATCGACCCGGGGCGCCTGCGGCAAACTTCGTCCAGCGAAGAATCGTGCATCACCACAAATGCGGGAACGCCCTGCTGCTTCGCCGCCGCCCGCCGCCATTCGCGCAGATAGTCGCGCAGGTCAGGATCAACATCGGCAACCGGAGTCGCGATCGCCGCCGTTTGCCTCTGCACCGAGGCCAACGCAGCAGGCCGATTTAGTTTTGGCTGCTCCGCCCTGATCGACTTCACCAGCCACTCAGATTCACAACCGCAGGCATCGCAGGCACCACAAGACTCCCACTTCGGACTCTCGCCAAAATGCAGACAAATCTGGCGATGCCGACAGCCTTCCGAGTCGACGAAGCGCCGGATGGCGTGGTAGCGCTGCCAGGCTCGCTCTTTCTCGCCTGGATCGACGATTTGATCTGCGAAGTAGGCCAGCAGCGCCGCGTCCCGCTTTTGCCAGAGCAGGATGCAGTCGGCGGGCTGCCCATCCCGCCCGGCGCGGCCAGCTTCCTGGTAATACTGCTCGATGGATTTGGGCAGCGCGAGATGCACTACCGCGCGCACCGAAGCCTTGTTGATACCCAGTCCAAAAGCGATTGTGCCCACCAGCACGCGCACTTCGTCCGACATCCAGCGTTCCTGGTTATTTCTTCTCTCCGCCGCCTCCATCTTGCCGTGATAACCGATCGCGGAAATCTGTTCGTCCTCGAGAAAATCTACCGTCTCCTTGACCTTGGCGATAGTGGGTGAATAAACAATCACGCTGCTGTTCTGGTAGTTGCGCAAGGCGCGAAGAAGCAGGCTTTGCTGCTCGCCTCCCGCGCACTCCTTCACCAGATAGCGCAGATTCGAACGGTGGAAGCTGGCAATATATTTGTGCGGATCGCGCAATTGCAGTTGGTGAAGAATATCGTGCCGCACGCGCCGGGTGGCGCTGGCCGTGAAAGCCGCGATGGGGCGATCGGGAAAATGCGCGCGCAGCCGGCTCAGTTGCCGGTATTCGGGACGGAACTCGTGCCCCCACTCCGAGATGCAATGCGCCTCGTCGATAGCGAAGAATGCGATCGGTACGCGTTGCAGCCAGTCAATGGTGTCGGCCCGCGCCAGCCGCTCGGGAGAAAGATAGAGCAGACGAAACACCCCCTCAGACGCCTTACGAATGACCTGGGCCTGCTTGTCGTTGGGCAAAGAGCTGTTCAGCACTGCCGCCGGAATTCCCATCTGCGCCAGTTGCGCTGCCTGGTCCTGCATCAACGCAATCAGCGGTGAGACCACGACCGCGGTTCGTCCCAGCATCACCGCCGGAAGTTGGTAGCAAAGCGATTTTCCGCCTCCAGTCGGCATGACCACGCAACTGTCTTGTCCGTCGAGCAGGCTGCGCACGATGCGCTCCTGCAGAGGTCGGAACGAGTCGTATCCCCAGTGCCGCCGGAGCGTGCTCAGAAGGTCGGTTTCCGAAGTTGTGACTGCCGCAGTCATTTCTGGCGACGCATCTTCACCCGATCCAGTATAGGTGGTGCGCAGAAAAAAAGAGCGGGGCCGATACCACCGATAGTCCCGAAGCTATAATCCGATTGATGAAATCTTTCTTCCGCCTGGTGCTGCTGGCTCTGGTTTTGCTGGTGGTGGCGCTGGTGTCGGCGCTTACCGCCATGCGTCTGGCCATCCACGGGCACGAAGTCGCGGTTCCGGACCTGGTGGGCAAGAGTCCTGCCGCGGCGCGGCTGATCGCCGAACAGAGCGGATTGGAACTGAGCGTCGAGCGCCAGTATTACAGCCCCACGGTGCCGGAAGGAAAAATCCTTTCCCAACTCCCGCCAGCCGGAAGCCAGGTGCGGCGCGGGTGGCAGGTTCGCGTCGCTGAAAGCTTGGGTCCGCAACGGGTTGAGATTCCCAACCTGCTAGGCCAGAGCGAGCGCATTGCCAATATCAATATCCGCCGGCGCGGTCTGGACGTAGGCTCAATCGCGCAAATGCGATTGCCCGACGCTCCCGAGGGACAGGTTCTGGCCCAGGCCCCGCCTCCCAATGCCAGCGGCATTTCTGCGCCGAAAATCAGCTTGCTGCTCGCATTGCCTCCTCAGCCTCAAGCCCTGGTCATGCCCAGCTTTGTCGGACAGCCGCTGGGCACGGTCACCCTGGCATTGCAGGATGACGGACTGCGCCTAGGAACAGTGACCCCCGTCGCGTCCCCCGAAAACACGACACCAACGACGACGCAGCCGCCCGCTCCGGCCCCGTCGCCTGCCAGCATGGTGGTCTCGCAAACTCCCAACGCAGGAGAGAAAGTGACGGTTGGCGCCGCAGTAAACTTCGAGGTTCGGTAGCGCTAGCCCGGAGGGGCGGCGAGCGAGACGCCCGCCGGACAGCCGGCGGAACGCCGGCGCTACGGTCCGAATCTCAGCGTCTTTGTGAGCCGTTTGCTCTAGCTTTGGTTTAATCCGTGGTGATCCGCGAGATTCCGGGGCTAGCTTTTTTGCAGGATAGCCACGAAGAACCCATCACACGGATGCACTCCCGGAATCGTTCTCACAAACCGTCCGCTCAGAAGCGAATCGATATCGTTCCATGCCAGCTCACCTTCGGCCCGCAGTCGCTCCAATTCCGTTCGGCAGTCCACCGCGCGAAATGAAGGAGTGGTGGCAAGCGTCATTTCGACGACCTCCTCATTCTCCTCTCGCTCCAGCGAACAGGTGGAGTACAGCAGCCTTCCACCTGGTGCAACCAGTTGCGTTGCCGCACGCAGAATTGCCAACTGACGTGCCTGCAACTCGGCGATGTCTTCCAGCTTCAATCGCCACTTGATCTCGGGATTGTGCGCCAGGGTGCCAGTACCAGAGCAGGGCACGTCTACCAGAACACGATCAAAGGGTGCGGTTGACGCGAACTCACCGACGTCCGAAGTGATGACTTCTACATTCTTCGCGGGAACCAGTTTCCGCAACAGGCGCGCCCGGTGCGGGTGCAACTCCAGCGCAACGATGCTGGCCTCAGGGATTTCGCTCCGCCAAGACGCGGGTCTTCCCTCCTGGCGCCGCGCAGCAGTCCAGAATCCTCGATCCCTTGCCTACCAGGAGTCCGACCAACTGCGAGGCTTCATCCTGAATCGTGACCCGGCCTTCCCTGAACGCCCGGGTCCCACTGATATTTCCCGCTAGAACCCGCCGAGCCGATGTCAACAAGTGGCCGGCGGCGAAGATCGATCCCGTTCTGCCTCAGTTCCAGCCTCGGCCGCGGGATCGGATAAACGAATCGCAGCCTGCGGAGCGTGCTGATCGTATCTGCAAATCTGCCACGCTACGTCGAGACCGAACTCACGCACCCATCGCTCGACCAGCCACAATGGGTGTGCCAACTCCTGCGCCAGCTCCGCAGCGCATTGTGTGATAGACGTTGCAGACGAGTCCGGATTTTGGCCCGTTCAAGGCTGGATTTTCGCCGGCCGAGGCCAGGTTTCGGCCGGCCGACTCCAGGTTTTGGGTGGAGCAGCGCGTCAGCGCTGCATTCGAAGAATCATTTTCCTCGGCGGCTTTAGCCGCTGAGGTACTCCCTGCCAGCTTGCGCAGCACGGCATTGGCGAATGGCACGGCCGAGCCCTTGCGTCCGCGCTTTACCATTTCGACGCTCTCATGCACTGCAGCCCGCCCCGGAACACGATCCAAAAACATCAGCTGATAGGCACCCAGGCGCAACGCGGTGAGCACTTCAATGTCCAGCTTCGCCACTCCCTTCGCGGAGAAGCGGCTGATTTCTTGATCCAGACGCGACTGCCATCGCAGCACGCCCATCACAAGTTCAGTTGCCAGACCATGATCCGCGGGCGAAAGTTTCGCATACTGGCTCGAGTGCAAGAGCTCGGAAGCGTAGGAGCCTTGCTGCGCGATGCGAAGCAGAATGTCGAATGCCGCGGCACGGGCAGGAGAAATGGACATGATTCTAAGAAGCCCAGTTACCAGTTGGTCGTTCTCGGTTGTCAGTTGCCAAGCTTTTCGCCCGGGCGCGGGTGATAGCCGTGGATGAAGTCGGACGCCGGCATTCGCTTCTTCCCTTCCATCTGCACCTCGAGCAATTGCAGAGCACTTCCGCCGCCGCAGCCTACCAGGAGATCGTCAGCGACCGTGATTTCACCTTCGCGCAGCGCACGCTCGACCGGTTGCGCGGCCCAGATGTGCAGGTTCTTTCCGCGAAAGCTGGTGTACGCGCCCGGCCAGGGCTGAAAGCCACGCAAACGATTGCAGACTTCCCGAGCCGTGAGATGAAAATCGATGCGCCCGTCTTCTTTCGTCAGGATGGGCGCGAGAGTTGCTTTGGCATCGTTCTGCGGCTGCGCATGGATCGTGCCGGCTTGCAGGCCGCGAAGCGTTTTGACCATGAGATCAGCCCCGATTGCGGCCATTCGCGGTGCCAGCGTTACGGCAGTATCTTGCGGTGCAATCGGGATCTCGCTCTGTAACAAAATGTCTCCGGTATCGAGTCCAGAGTCAATTCGCATGGTAGTCACGCCAGTGACGGTCTCGCCTTGGGCAATGGCCCACTGGATGGGGGCAGCGCCGCGATACTTAGGCAGCAATGATCCATGCAGATTCAGGTTGCCCAGCGGCGGCAGATCGATCATCCACTGTGGAATGATTCGTCCGTATCCGACAACGACAATCGCGGCGGGATTGATGGCTGCCAGTTGCGCACGAAATTCTTCGTTCTTCTTGATCTTGTCCGGCTGGATGATCTGCAGTCCAAGCTGCAAGGCTCGTTGCTTCACCGGCGAGACGGCAACCTCCATGTGCCGGCCCCGCGGCCTGTCAGGCTGGGTCACAACCAGTGACACTACGAAGCCAGCCGCTACCAGCTTCTCCAGAGTAGGCACGGCAAAGGCAGGCGTTCCGCAAAAGACGAGAGTGGGAAATTCAGGCATCAGACCTCAGACTTCGGACGTCAGGCCGACCACGCAGCTTTGAGAAATCAGGGGCTCGACGTCCGAGGTCCGACGCCCAAGCTTCCTACCACTCTCCCGCCTTCATCAGTTTGCGGATCTTTCGCTTCATGAAGTCGCGCTTGAGGGCACTGATGTGGCTGATGTAGAGCTTGCCATTCAGATGATCGGTTTCGTGCAGGAAAGCTCGAGCCAGCAGATCTTCGCCGGTCTTCTCGAACCACTTTCCGGTAAGGTCCTGGGCCCGGATGGTCACCTTGCGTGGTCGCGATACCGGTTCGCGAAAGTCGGGAATGCTCAGGCAGCCTTCGTTCTGGGTGTGACGGCCCTCGGTGCGGATAATCTCGGGATTGACAATCACCAGCTTGGCGTTCGGATCTTCCTTGAAGGTGACATCGATAACCGCCAGGCGCTTTGAAAGCCCGATCTGCGGCGCCGCCAATCCGACTCCGTGCGCTGCGTACATCGATTCGAACATATCATCGACCAGTTTTTTCAGATCGCTGTCAAAAGCCGTGACCGGTTCGGCGGATTTTTCCAAAACCGGATTTCCAAACTTCACGATGGGATAGATCATGCAGATTCAGTCGTCAGTAATTCTTCACTTGCTCGAGATATCCCTTAAAGTTCCTCAGGGTTTCGGTCATGGAATCGCCGCCAAATTTTTCCAGGGCGCAACGCGCCAAAGTCAGCGCCACCATTGCCTCCGCAGCCACACCCGCGGCCGGCACCACGCACACATCGGAACGCTCGTACGCGGCCTTGACCGGCTCCCGGCTGGCGAAGTCCACCGATTGCAAGGGACGCCGCAAAGTGGAGATTGGCTTCAGATATCCGCGCACCACGATGTCTTCGCCATTCGACACGCCGCCCTCAATCCCACCGGCGTTATTCCTGCTCCGGGTAAAGCCGGCGAAGCCCGTCGATGCCGCGTATCCGATCTCATCATGGACGGCCGAGCCGGCGGAGGACGCCGCGGTAACTCCAGCTCCGATCTCCACCGCCTTCACTGCCTGCAGGGACATGACCGCGCTTGCAAGCAAACCGTCGAGGCGCTCGTCCCACTGCGCGTATGTGCCCAGACCTGGTGGGACACTATGCGCAACCACTTCAAAGATACCGCCGACGGAATCTCCCGTTTTAAGAACCTTATCGACTTCTTCCTTCATCTGTTGCTCGGCATCCGAATCCGCACAATTCAGCAGAACTTCGTCGCGCTCCGAGAGGCCACGAATCTGCTCCCAGGACACATCCTTTCTTAGATCGGCGCACCCCACCGTTACCACGTGGCTAAGCACTTCGATTCCAAGCTGGCGCAGAAATAACTTGGCCAGGCCGCCAATCGCCACTCGCGCCGCCGATTCGCGAGCCGAGGCGCGCTCCAGCACATACCGGGCCTCGGAAAAATTGTATTTCAGCGCTCCTGCCAGATCGGCGTGCCCGGGGCGCGGCGATGCCACCCGCTTATGTTTCGCGGGGTCTCCCTCCTCCACGGGAAGCGATTCCTGCCAGTTCTTCCAGTCTTTGTTCTCCAGCAAAATGGCGATTGGTGAGCCGATGGTGGCGCCGTTGCGCACTCCCGAAAGGATGTGGACCTTGTCGGTCTCGATCTTCATACGTCCGCCGCGACCATAGCCCTGCTGCCGGCGCCATAATTCGCGATTCACAAACGTCTGATCCACGGCCAGTCCCGCTGGAAGGCCTGAAAGGAAGGCGACCAGGCTCTCTCCATGAGACTCTCCCGCGGTGAAGTAACGAAGCATCGTTTTGGAATTGTATCTGATGTGAAGCGCAAATCCGGAACGAGCCCATTCGCAGAATCGTGTGGAATTGGCTGAGGGCTGATAGGCTGACGGCTGATAGCTCGACTTATTTCACCCCGTTGGGATAAACCAGAATCTTGCTCGCCTCGCCCGTCTTCAACCGCGCCATGGCCTTGGAGAAATCTTTCATCCCGATGCGATCCGTGATCACGGGATGCAGGTCCAGTTTCCCCGCTTTCAGCAAGGCGGTCATCTGATACCAGGTCTGGTACATGCGGCGGCCGCTGATGCCTTGCACCGTAATTCCTTTGAAAATAATGTCCTCGGAAAAATTCAGAGAAATTGGCTTTGAAGTCAGGCCGAGCAGCGAAATACGCCCGCCGCGCCGCACAATGTCAAATGCTGTCCGTATGGCACTGGGATGGCCCGCCATCTCAAGCACCACATCCGCACCCAGGCCACCGGTCTGCTCCATCACGATAGCCCGCACGTCTTCCTTCGACGGGTCAAGCGCGAAGTCCGCCTTCATGTCCTTGGCGATCTGCCGCCGGTGCTGGTTCACCTCAATGGCAAAAATCGTAGTCGCGCCCACAGCCCGGGCCACCGCGATGGAGAACAGCCCGATCGGTCCACAACCGGTGATCGCGACTGTCCTGGCCGCAATCTCACCTGCCAACACACTGTGGACGGCATTTCCCAGCGGATCCAGAATTGACGCATACTCCTGCGGAATTGCGGGGTCAAGCTTCCAGATATTGGACTCTGGAATTACGACGTATTCGGCGAACGCGCCGTCGGCATCCACACCGATGATTTTTACGTTCTGGCAGATATGGGCTTCGCCGGTGCGGCATTGCAAACACTTGCCGCAAGCGACATGCATCTCGGCGGAAACAAAGTCGCCTTCTTTGACGCTGGTAACTTCGTCGCCGTATGCCGCGACCTCACCGCAAAACTCGTGCCCGGGAATCAGCGGGGGATGAATCCGGTTCTGGGCCCAACGGTCCCACTCATAGATATGCAGATCGGTGCCGCAAATGGAGGCGACCTTCACCTTGACCAACACATCATTCCGGCCAAAGCCGGGAATCTTGACCTCGCGGATCTCCGCTCCCGGTGCGGCTTCCGGCTTAACCACCGCCAGCATTGTCTTCGACATTCACCCCAACCTATGAGTCCGAAATGACCAGCCAAACTCTTGATTTTAGCACCGCGCTCACCAAGTGCCCGGGCTCACCAGACAACGAGCGACGTTCTCATGGAGCGATCACACCAACCGGGCTGTTCATGCCGTATGGCCCCGCGGAAGACGACTCCAACTGGATCTCAATCCCGCCGAGCCGTTTTGCGATGAGGTTGTAGATCCATGCCCCGATAGCACCAAACACGAATCCGATCGCGCCATAGAGAAATGGAGCGAGGATCCCGCAGACAAGCATCACAGCGCCGCCGATGGCACCATTGGTTTGTTGCGACGCCATACCGGCTAGCCCGCCAATCAAGAATATGGGAATGAAGAGCAGCGCCATGCAGCCATACAGCACTCCTAACATTTTGGCGCAGGAAAGGACACCCACTGAACTGATACGTTGCATCACGCCTCCCTTATTTCAGCGATTTATTTGGAAATTCCCCAACCGCCCCCACCCGGCGTCTCAATTCGAATCCGTTCACCTTTGGTCAGCCGGACATTGAATTTGCCCGGCAACTCTTCCACCTTCCCATCCAGCCGGATAACGGAAGTCTTGCCCGGCGTACCGTCCGAGCCGCCGTTCAATCCCCAGGGCCCGCGCAGGCGCCGGTCGGCCAAGAGGGTTACCTCGGCATCGGCCAGCACTTCGATTTCACGGACTATGCCATCTCCGCCGCGATGCTTGCCTTCGCCTCCACTGCCGTGCCGCAATGAGTATTGCCGAACCCGCAGCGGGTAGGAATACTCCAGCGCCTCGGCTGGTGTGTTCAGCGAGTTCGTCATGTGGGTGTGGACGCCTGAAACTCCCGGCTTCGTGGGACGAGCCCCCATCCCGCCCGCGATGGTTTCGTAATATGCGAACGGATCGCCGGTGCGCGGATCAATTCCTCCGATGGTGAGATTGTTCATTGTTCCCGAGGCTGCCGCGGGAATCTGCCCGGGAATGGCCTGCGCCAAAGCCCGCAGCAGGACATCCACGATGCGTTGCGACGTTTCTACATTCCCACCCGCCACGGCCGCCGGGGGCCGCGCGTTCACGACGGTGCCGGACGGCGCAATCACCCGGACCGGGCGCATCAGCCCGGATGTCGCAGGCACATCCTCCGCCAACAAACAACGGAACACATAAAAACAGGCGGAGTAAGTTATCGCCTCCACTGCATTAATACTTCCTTCAACCTGCGGATCGGTGCCGGTGAAATCTACCGTGACTAAGTGGCCGGTAGGTTGTGTGGGGACGGGTCGGAGCCTGCCCTGAGCGGAGTCGAAGGGGCCCGTCCGAACCGGGTCAGAGACCCGGTTCCGCACGTTCTCAGCAAACCTCACCGCTACCGCAATCCTCACCGGCCGGTCGCTGATCCCGTCGCCATCCATGAAGTCTTCGGCTCGATACGTTCCCACGGGCACGCGCGCCACAAACGCGCGCATCATTTGCTCCGAGTACTCAAGCAACTCCCTGGCGGCTTTTTTCGCTCGCTCCAACCCATACCGTTTGCAAACTTCACGCAGCCGTTCCGCTCCGGTGTGGCAGGCGGCAATCTGCGCCCCCAAATCGCCTTCGCGCTCATGCGGCGTGCGGACGTTATTTAACAACAACGCCAGAACATCCGCCTCCATCTTCCCGGCGCGCATGATCCGCACCGGCGGAATGCGCAGCCCTTCCTGATAGATTTCACGGCACAGTCCCATCGATCCGGGATAGGTCCCGCCTACATCCGCATGGTGCGCCCGCGAAGCCACGTAGAAATCCGGGCGGCCACCACTCTTTCGCCGTTGCCGCACCAAAAAGAAGACGGGCGCCACCAGTGTGATGTCGGGCAGATGCGTACCCCCACGGAACGGGTCGTTCAGCATGATCACGTCCCCGGGCCCAGGCTCGCAGCTCTCGATCGCCGCTCGCACCGACATCGGCATGGAACCAAGATGCACCGGCATGTGATCGCCCATGGCGATAACCTCACCGGCAGAATCAAAGATGGCGCAGGAGTAATCGCGCCGTTCCTTGATGTTGGGAGAAAACGCGGTGCGACGCAGGGCCGCTCCCATTTCCTCAGCGATGGAGTGATAGATGTTCTTAAAGATTTCCAGTTCGATGGGATCGCGTCGCATTACGAGAGACATTGTGGTCGAACGGGCGCTGCATGGTTTCCAGCAGGCGCCTGCCAGTGTACGCCAACATCCAACCGGCGCTTCGAAAAGGCACGCCTCGAGCGGCGTTTTCGTAGGTTCTCCCGGATGCTACGGTGAGGAAAACTGTATTTCACTAAATTGTGGTTGTTCCGGAGGCGCAGTCGTGCTAGAAACGCGAGTGGGGAAAATCTTCTCCCCGCCGTTCCTTGGAAATTGAGATGAGTCCACGAACCCGAGCCACCGTCAAATCAGCAACCGCCGACGTGCTGATTCCGGAAAAGCTCTATTTCCGCATCGGAGAAGTTTCCCGTCTGTGCCACCTACCTGCTTACGTCCTGCGTTTCTGGGAAACTGAGTTTCCCCAGCTCAAGCCGGTAAAAAGCAGCACCGGCCAGCGCATGTATCGCCGCAAGGACGTCGAAAGCGTCCTTCGCATCAAGCGCTTGCTCTACGAAGAAGGATTCACCATCCCGGGCGCGCGCCAGCACCTGCGGGCAGAGGTAAAGACCGACAAAAAGCAGGACCCCCTGCCCTTCCCGGCGCGATCTACTTCCGACCTGAAGTACATCCGCCAGGGACTGCGCGATATTCTCAGCATGCTCTCCGCCCGGCGCTAGGCCTGGCGAAATGTCGATTCAGACGAGCTAGCGGCTGAAATTACCGTTGAAGTTATCGCGCCCCGTCCTCCCATTCAGGTTGATCATCTCAACCTCGTTGCGATCGCGATTGAGCCTGACCTGGGCGGTCCCGTCCGCAGCGCCGCGATCGGATCCCGTAATTCGCATGCTGAATTCACGGATGCCGTCGGTGCGATCGACCACTCCGTAAAACGTAACCCGGAAGTTCCCGCTGCCGCTCAATGAGACCGAAGGACGCCCGGTGGTATCCACCCATCCGCGGGTGACTCTGACGTTTGCGGCCAACCTGCTGTTGAAGGTGCCTCGTCCCGATGTGTCCACCCGTACTCTCGGGTAGTTGCCTACGCCCGGCCCGCCGGGATACCCCGGACCGGGAACGACCGGGCCACCGGGCCAGCCGGCGCTGTTGGCTGGCGGGGCATAAGTCGCGCGTTCCACCCGGTTCTGTGGAAGGTTCACGATGCAATCGTAAGTCGCTGTCCGCCAGCTACTCGCCGGGCCGATCCCATATCGCAACCGCCCGCGAAGTCCTTGCCGTCCGTTGCCGACGGAATAGGAATTCTGGGTGTCCAGATTAAGACTCACCCGGCGGCGGGCATCGGCGCTTACCTGGTCTGCGAGTGCTGCCTGGCATTGCAGCGCCACTGGCTGCGGACGTTGACCGGGCGGGTATTGGCCCGGCGGATAGGGCATACCTTGTGTCTGCGGAGCCTGAGCCCAGGCTGACGGCACGACTAAAGTCACAGTAAGGCCCATCACGCAGGCCGCCAACATAGCGAACCTGACAAAGCTCCTGAACTGATGATTGGGGTGCATTGGATTCTCCTCAAATCTGTTTCAAAATCTCGACTCAGTTAAGCCGGGCGGTGATCGCGACCGCTCCATCGACCAACAGCCACCGCCAGAAAACTAACTCCCAGGAACCCACAGGAAATCATGGCCGCGTTCAACAACACGGGCAAATATCCAAGCTTGCCCGCATCAAGGAATGGATAGGGATACCAACCGGTGGTCGCACCCCGAGCTAAAGCGTAAGCAAGATAGCACAGCGGATAAATCAGCCAGCGAGGAATATCGTTCCAGCGCAACGAACCCTTCGGCACAAAGATCAGCCAGTAGGCTACATACATCAGCGGCATCGCATCGTGCAGCAGGATGTCGGCCACTTTCTGCCCGCCTTGCGGATTCCACAGGTGCCGCAGCAACAAAGAGTAGGTCACACCTACGATCGCGATGTACACCGCCGTAGCCGAAGTCACGGCGGGTTGCGAGAAAAATGTGCCACCCCCGGAATCCGGCGCCACCAGCGGCCAGGTAAGTCCAACGGCAATGAGAAGATTTGTGAGGATCGTAAAAAAACTGAAGTAGTTCGCGATCAATGGCAACAGAGCCGCACCCTGGGCGTCAGAGCGAATGACCATCAGGTAAAACTGCAGCCCAAGGGCGAACCACGCGATCACTGCCATCACTGCCATGGAAGTACGGGCCGGCGTGTTCGAGCGCTCGAGTGCGTTCGTCTTCAGCTCTAAAGGAATCGACTTCATCAGCTTGCCTTCAAAGCACGAAACAATACCACAGGGCGAGCAGGTTAGGCGGTGCCGTTGTCGTCTAGAAGTTTCGCACGTAGACCCAGACGTCCCGTCCGGGTGGAAGGGCGCAGCTCGCCACATTTCGGTAACGGATTATGGCGCCTGCCGGGCTTTGCCCGGCTGCACGGGCGGGAGCGCCCGTCCCTATGTGGATGGTACCGCTGCGCGTGGTCAGCGTGTGGCAGCATTGGAATCTGCCGAGAGTAGGCTTGACCCAAAGACACCCGCAGCCGGGTCAGCGTTCCAGCTTGAAAATCCTCTCCATGCCCAGCCATTTCTCGCCCAGCTTGGCCTGCGGCAAGGCCTGCTGGAACTTCAACATCAGCTTCTCCCACTCTTGCACCTTGGGATTCTGAAGGTCGATCTTGGCTTTGGCCTGAGACGAAAAATGCTCATTCACTTCCATGATCATGAACATGCGTGTACCGAGCAGGTAAATTTCCATGTCTTCGATCCCAGAGTCTCTTATGCTCTGGGTAATCTCAGGCCAGATTTTCTCGTGGTATCGCTTGTACTCCGCAATCAAGGTGGGATCGTTTTTCAGGTCTAGCGTGAGGCAGAGTCTTCGGTTCATTTTGTTGCGCTCACTTCTTGGTATCGGGCTGGTCGCTGTCTGATTTTCGAGTGCCAAGAAAACTTGGCACTTGTTTAGGTCAGCGCCCGGTCCAGATGAACGTATCCGCCGTCGACGAAGAGGTGCTGCCCGGTCGTGTGTCCGGATTTGCTGGATAGCAAAAAAACCGCCATGGCCGCGATCTCGTCCGCAGTCGTCATGCGTTTTCCCAAAGGGATCTTGGAGAGGATCACACTCAGCTTCTCCTCGGAATTCGGAAATGTATCGAGCCATTCCCGATACAGCGGAGTCATGACTTCCGCCGGCAGAATGGTATTCACGCGAATGCCGTAAGGCAGCAACTCCACCGCCCACTCCCGGGTCAGCGCCATGACAGCACCCTTCGACGACGCATAGCCGGACGTATCCCCCTGGCCGGTGACCGCGGTCTTGGAGCCGATGTTCACCACCGCGCCCTGGGAGCGCTTCAGGTGCGGCAGAGCATAGTGGGCCATGCTGTAGTAATGCACCAGGTTGCGCTCCAGCGAAGCCACGTACTCGGCGGGATTTCCGTGTTCCAGGCCAACCTTGTCGTTGCGTCCGGCGTTATTCACCAGGCAATCGAGACGCCCGAAGGTCTTGACCGTTTCTTCCACCGCTTGGGAGCAGTTTTTTGCAGCGGACAGTTCGATCGTGATCAGACCACAGGCTGCACGCGCATCGCGCAACTCGGACTGCAACTGCCGGCCCGCATCCGCATCGCGGTCCACGATGACCGGCACCGCACCTTCGGCAGCACTCGCCCGCGCAATGGCCGCACCAATTCCTTTAGCACCACCGGTAATGACTATGACCTTGTCTTTAAGTTCGAGATCCATAGAGAAGTTGGAGATCCATAGAGTTTCAGAACGATCAAGTCACAGAACGATATCGTTGCAGAACGATACATCAGCCGTGCAGGTTGAAAAAGCCGCCATCGATCGGATAATCCACACCCGTAATAAAAGATGCCTCGTCGGAACACAGAAATAGCGCCAGGGATGCGACCTCATCGGGTTCTGCCATCCTGCCGATGGGCTGCGTCTTCGACAATTTCTCGAACATTTCCTGCTCCCGCCCGGGATAGGCCTTGTGCAGATAGTTATCGACAAACGGCGTGTGTACTCTGGCCGGCGAGATGCAATTGCAACGGATCTTGTGGCCTATGTAGTCTCTGGCCACGGAATATGTCATTGCGATTACCGCGCCTTTGCTCATGGAATAGGCAAAGCGATCAGCAAGTCCGCAAGAGGCGGCGATAGAAGCCATGTTCAGGATCACTCCGCCGCCATTCGCTTTAAGCTGCCCGATGGCAACCGCCATGCAGTTGTAGAACCCCTTCACGTTCACTCGATAAACGTGATCGAAATCCTCCTCCGTCGTGGTTTCGACCGTCCCGATGTGCGAAATTCCCGCATTGTTCACCAGGATAGACACCGGCCCCAGCCCGGCGATTTGCTCGAACCTGGCTTTGACCTGCTTCTGATCCGTAACGTCGCAGTCGTATGCGGACGCACTCCCCCCCGCGGAAATAATCTGCCGGCAAGTCGCTTCCGCGTCTCCCAGACTGACGTCCAGGATCCGCACGGTCGCTCCGTGGGCAGAAAACTTCAGAGCGATCGCTCGGCCGATACCACTGCCGCCGCCGGTAACCACGGCAACTTTGCCATTGAGCCTCAGATCGATCTTGCCTTCAGCTGCGCTCAGAGTGAAACTCCTCTCTTCCGCGGAATGAAATCATTTTGACCCCGCAACGTCCGGCCATTGTAGAACATGTGTCGCGATCAGCAAGACAGGGCGCTCTGGGTTACGTTTTCAGCTTCCAAAAGCGCCGCGCATTTTCTCCCAGGACTGCGGCTTGCACCTGAGCCGACTGGTGGCTCAAGTAACCGTGCACCACATCCATGACACGGGCGTAGGAAGCCACCACAGTGCATACCGGCCAATCCGAGCCGATCATGAGGCGGTCGGGCCCAAAGCAATCAAAGGCGGTGTCGATGTACGGAACGAGGTGCTCGGGCTTCCACGAATCCCAGTCTGCTTCCGTTACCAGTCCCGACAACTTGCATAACACGTTCGGAAACGCTGCCAGTTCCCGGATTCCGCGCGCCCAGGGTTGCAAGCTTCCGCTCTTGATGGGTGGTTTGGCAAGATGATCCAGCACAAAACGCTGGCCGGGAAAGCGTCGTACGAACTCCGCCGTCACGGGAAGATGCCGCGTATAAATCAGGATGTCGTAGGCCAGGTCAAATTCTTCCAGCACAGAAATTCCACGGAGGAATTCTGGCCGCAGAAGGAAGCGATCGTCAGGTTCGCCCTGCACAATGTGGCGAATCCCAACCAGCTTGGGGTTCCTCGTGAAAGTCCCTAACTGCGAACGGACCTCTGGCGACTGAAGATCAACCCAGCCCACAACTCCCAGGACAAACGGCGTAGCCGACGCCAGTTCGAGCAGCCACCGAGTTTCTTCAAGAGTTTGCCGCGCCTGCACTGCCACGCATCCCTGAAACCCGGCCCGCTCGAGTTCGGGCTTCAGCCCCTCCGGAAGGAAATCGCGGCGCAATCGCGCCATTGAATCGTCAATCCAGTCATACTCCCGCGGATCATAACGCCAGAAATGTTGATGAGCGTCAATACGCATGGTGATCAAGCTATCCCGGATACCAGACTTTACGCGGATCGTCTTCCCTGCGCGAATACGTCCAGGCTTCTTCAATCAGCCGCTTCAGATCAAATTGTGGTCTCCAGCCCAGCAAGAATTTTGCTTTGGTATTATCCAGCCAGTTCGACCAGTATGGAGTCTTGATCTCCACCGAGGGAATCTCTCGTGTCTGTTGCAGGTAATCCGCCACCTGCTGGTAGTTCACCGGCTCGTCCATGCAAATGTTGAAGGTCTGCTGGTGCGCCTTGGGATGATCCAGGCTTTTGAGAATGGCCTCGATCAGATCGCTCACATGCACAAAGTTGCGCTGCACCGGCTTCCCCTCAGGGTCGAGCATTAGCGGCACGGTGCGGCTCTTCACATATTCGGCGGCGCGTTCGGGACTCACCAGGTCCCGCCACCGTGGCCCGCCAAAAACATCGTCGCCAAAGGAAAGCGAGTATCTGAAGTCGTCCTTCTCCATGATCCAGGGTGCGCGCAAGCAACAGCCCGAGAGGTCATATTGAATGAAGTATTGCTCCAGCATCACCTCTTCCAGAACTTTAGAAAGCGCGTAGCAGCCAGGATAGGCGCTGTGTTTCTGCTGCTCGGTGACCGGAACAGGGTGACGATAGAAAAAATGTCCCAGCGCCGCGTCACCGCCAATCAGGATAATTTGTTTGAAAGATGGGCTGGCACGGCATTCTTCCAACAACCAGAATAACCCCTTGATCGTAACATCCATCACCTCATCCGGAGTTTCCTTGCAGGTAGCGCAATGCAAGACGTGCGTAACTCCCTGGACGGCGGCGCGCACCACATCGCGATCCGAGATGCTTCCCTGGACAATCTCCAGCCGCGCTTTCGGCTCCAGAAGCCGGTTATGACAGAGGGCGCGAACGCTCGCATCCTGAAAATCATCGGACTCCAAAACCCGGCTGATGAAATGGCTGCCCACTTTGCCGGCGGCGCCGGTGACCAGGATGCGCTTCATGTCAGAATGAAACCACATGCTGCCGGGATTCTCCCAAACCGTCGACTCCAAGTTCGACGACATCGCCAGCCTTCAGATACTTCGGCGGATTCATGCCTAACCCAACTCCAGCAGGGGTCCCCGTGCTGATTACGTCTCCGGGAAGAAGGGTCATGAACTGGCTCACGTAGGAGACCAGGGTCGCAACGTCAAAGATCATGTTTTCGGTAGAGCCATTTTGCCGAAACTCCCCATTGACCTTCAGCCACATGCGCAATCTGCCGCTATCCGGAATTTCGTCCGGAGTGGCGAGGAACGGACCCAGCGGGGCAAACGTGTCGGCACTCTTTCCCTTCACCCACTGTCCTCCACGTTCGAGCTGAAAACTGCGCTCGGAATAATCGTTGTGCAGCACGAAACCCGCGACGAAGGAAAGCGCCTCCTCCTTGGAGATGTACAAAGCTTTTTCCCCGATGACCACCGCCAGCTCCACTTCCCAATCAACTTTCGTGCCGTTCTTCGGAATCACCAGCGGATCATTTGGGCCCACCAGGGAGGTCGTTGACTTGAAGAAGATGACCGGCTCCTTGGGCAACTCCATCTTGCTTTCCGCAGCATGGTCGCGGAAGTTCAGCCCGATGCACACAATCTTACTGGGGCGGCAGATTGGCGATCCCAAACGCACCGATGGCGCAACCCGGGGAGCGGAAGAGCCATTGCTTCGCACCCAGGCATCGAGTCTCGCCAATCCGCCGTTACCAAAAAACGCCTCGTCATAGTCCGAGCCCATCCCCGAAACATCGATGCGGGTGCCATCGCCCAAGAGCACACCCGGCTTCTCCCGGCCCGCTTCACCAAATCGAATCAGTTTCATCCCGTGCCCTCTCCCAAGGAAAAATCTTGCTCCTGCACAGACCACGTAGGGGCAGCCGCCCCCGGCTGTCCAGCCGGGCAAAGCTCGGCATCAGCCTCGACCTGAAAGCGTATCTTAAATGGTCAGCCGAAGAGAACGCCGCGCACGCGAGAAATAGACCAAGCCACACCCCGTGATTTTGAGGACTACTTCGTCGATCCGAAGGCGCAGTACGTGGCTCCCAAGAGTTCAGGTTCCTCGGCTGTTCGGAGGAGCATCACTCGTAAGTGCCGATTGTGAAGAAGATATTTTGACGAGGGTCCGCGCTGCTGCCGGCTGGAGTTTGCGACACCGGGACACCGTCTCTGAATACCCCGGTAAGGCCGCTCAGCTCGCGGTACTGATGTGTCAGCCTAGAATCGCTTCATCATTGGGGGTGTGGCGGATGCCAGGTTTGCCTGGGGAAGGCTCGCAGATTTTCCCTGCACCAAAAGGTTACCAATGTATCCGTCGGCATGTGCGTAAGTCCCCTGAATCATAAGAGTGTGGCCGACGAGTCTCAAAAATCGCTTCTGGCTATGTTCCAGCCGGTAGGCCGCAAATGAAGTAGCTACCTGCATGACGCCCATCGTTGACACATATCGGCCCGCAGACGGACTCTTGCCGAGTAGAAATGAACTTCCCCGAGGAAAACCAGCTTCTTCATAGCCGGTCGGCCGGGCGATCGTGGTATAGCCGTCCAGGACGTTGAAAAGGGTGTACGCGCCTACTTCAGTCCAGAATATCTTCTTGCTGAATTCCTGCTCCCCACGTTTCGGAGCGGCGTCCGGATTCAGGGCCGAGCTCGGCGAATCGATGGTTTGACCGAACCCGCTGCCTGCCAACAGGAGCACAAGAGACAGCATTAGAGGTCTCAGAAAGTTCTTGTTGAATCCAGAGTGATGATTCATTGCTGTTCCGCAATCTCCCTGCCGGTAAGGTTCTTGCCCCGTCCGAGGCTGATATTCCTGATGACATCCGCCAAAAGGCCTGCCAGGAAGGCGTTTCAGCCAATTCGCGACATCGTCAGGCCATTCATTGCACCCTCTGTTCCAAGCCAACTTATAGCAAACAGGGGAGATGGCACCCGTTCCCGCGGCGAATGTGCAGAAGATTGCGCATAAGGAAAACCGTGATCCGCGCACCATCGCAGGTCAAGCCATTGGCCGTACCTTCTTCCCCCGGAAAGTAGGAACAAACTCACACTCCGACCAATCCATCGTTAGCCCCTCCGTTAATTTGCTAACCGGCCGGCTAGCTTGCGTGGTTGGACCCGGTTCGTTAGTTTCTTTGCGCCCACGTTGTTCGATCCCTATGCCGTTTCGCGAGAGTGTCGTTGGCGGCTGCGTTTTCAGGCTCTTGCGAGGCACCCCCAACCCGTACATCAGTCCGCGGGAATATCCATTCCCGGTTGGCACGGCGTTTGCAATTGTCAGGAACGCAGCTGTAAATAGCCGGAAATTAAACTTCAAGGAGATGACGCCATGAAAAACGAGAAAGTAACGGAAAACCAGAAGCCGAACGACGAGTTGTCAAACGAGTCCCTGAATAAGGTCCAGGGTGGCGCTTTCGACGGTTTCGTGAACTTTGGGGATATAAAAGGCGAGTCCACCGACAAGGACCACAAAGATTGGGTGACGATCCTGCAATTCAATCACGCTGTCACAGCCCCTGAGTAGAATCTGGAACGCAAAATGGGGTGTGAAGAACACCCCTTTTCCAAGTGGCAGTGTTGTTGGTCCCCGGAGTTGATCGGACAGCGTTTCGTGTCCCATTTTCTCTGAGGCTATCGCGTTTAAGGGTGAGCAGAAAATCCGATTTCACAAGACGAGAGGAGAAACCCCGTGACCCATACCAATGAAGCAGGTTTGAAAATCATTTTCCGGAACGATGAGCCTCGGCGCGAAGGGCAACATTCCAGCACCTGGCTTTTGCATTCTCACAATCGCGAAGAGTGCACGGTTTTCGTGTCGTGCGACGGCGTCAGCCGCCCCCGAATTGTTCGCAAGGAAGCAGCATAAACCGGCTTATGAGCATCGGACATCTTCAACAGGAACGCGCTATGAATGACGAAGTTCGTACCATCAAGTGTTAGTGGATCCCCGAACGATGGCCGCGCGTCAGCCCGTTTTCAGCCGAACTTGGTCAGATACGGTCTCCCCTGTGCCAATTGCAGGGCTTACTATTCCTCAGGGTTGACGGCTTGCCCGCTCTGCCAGTGCAGTGAGCGCGTCTCGCCTGCGGCCGCCTTGGTCCCCAGCGTCGCAGTGCTGTAGCCTCTGGATCCCTCTTCGTTCTTCGTTGCACCCTCTTCCCAAGTGTCGTCGAACCCCGTAACCCGCCCGACGATTTCCCTCTCGGCAAAATTGTGGCCGGAGCGAAGGACCCTGTGGAATTAGGAGGAGAATTGGTCGGGACGGGCAGATTTGAACTGCCGACCCCTCGCACCCCAAGCGAGTGCTCTACCAGGCTGAGCCACGTCCCGACTGGAAGGAACCGGCCGCAATTGTCTGAAGCGGCGGTGGGGCTGACTCAAGGATTTTACACCAGGCTCAGCGTTTCTTGCGCTTCGGCGCGGGCTTTTCCTCGAGCACGGCGAACTGGAGTTTCTTCTCTACCGGATCGATGCGGTCCACGATCACTCGAATTCTCTGCCCCATGCTGTAGATCTTGTGGTTGCGCTGGCCGATAATCTCGCGCGTATTTTCGTGATAGGTGTAGCGGTCATCGCCCAGAGAATCGAGCGGCACCAGCCCTTCGACGAAAAGATCGGTCAGCTCCACAAAAAATCCGTACTTGGTCACGCTGATGATCAATCCGTCAAAGTCTTCGCCTACCCGGTCCTGCATGAACTTTACCTTCTTCCACTCCATCAATTCGCGCTCCGCGTCGTCGGCCCGGCGCTCCGACTGGCTGGATTCTTCGGCGATTTCGTGTAACTCCTCGAGCGGAATAGGTCCACCCTCGGGTTTGACTGTTTCGTGATGATCCGCGTGATCGCGGCGCTTCGACCAGGGAGTAGCGCCGGCGTCCCGCCGGCCCGATGGCGGGCTGAAAGCCCGCTTGTGTTCTGGGCTGGCCGGTTTTCCATATGACACGCTGGTCCCTTCAGTGGCTCCGGAATCCGTTTGCCCCTGCGGACGTTCCGTCCGCCACCGGGCCGGCGGGACGCCGGCGCTACGGTCAGGTGCCGAGTTACCCAGAACTTCTTTCAGAATGCGGTGCACGATCAGATCCGGGTAGCGGCGAATCGGCGAAGTGAAATGGGTGTATGCGGTCGCGGCCAGGGCGAAGTGCCCCAGATTTTCCTCGGAGTAACGAGCCTGCTTCAGCGACCGCAGCATCAGGAAAGACAGAATCCGTTCCTCCGGCTTGCCTGCGATCTTCTCTGTCAGCTTCTGATACATGCGCGGCGTAATGTGAACTTCTTTGGGGATCTCGATTTCGCGGGTGCGCTTGCCCGTCCCATAGTTGGCCCGGCGATCAGTTTTGAGCTGCACTCGATGAATCGGCAACGCACCCACGCCCAGCGAGTAGCCGAAGGTCGCCGCGATGACCTCGAAGTCGTAGACCCGCTTGGCATCAGGCTTTTCGTGGATGCGATAGAGCGAGGCGATTCGCTTGTTCTCCAGGTAAGAAGCCACGCACTCATTGGCCGAAAGCATAAACTCCTCAATCAGCCGATGCGCGATGTTGCGCTCGGAACGAGTGATGCTCTTCATCAATCCAAATTCATCGAACTCGATCACCGGCTCCGGCAGATCGAAATCAATGGAACCCCGGCGCTCCCGTTTGCGGTTCAGGATCAGGGCCAGATCGCGCATTAGTTCGAACCCTGGTACCAGTTCCGCATAGCGCTGCCGCGCGCCGGTATCGCCTTCGAGTACCAGATTCACGTCGGTATAAGTCATGCGCTCGGCGGAGCGAATGATGCCCTCGCTTAACTCTGCACCCAGAATCTCTCCACGATGATCGATTTCCATCACGCAGGACATCACCAGGCGGTCCACTTTCGGACGCAGGCTGCAGATATCGGTGGAAAGTTCGAGGGGAAGCATGGGCACGGCGCGATCGGGAAAATAAACGCTGGTGCCGCGCAGCCGGGCCTCCTGATCGAGCGCCGAGTCCGGTGTCACGTAATGAGCCACGTCGGCGATGTGTACCTGAAGCTCGAAGTTACCGTTTTCCAGCCGCCGAACCGAGACTGCGTCGTCGAAGTCACGTGCCGTTTCGCCGTCAATGGTGACGATTGGGAAAGCGCGGAAATCCCGCCGCTTTCGCGCTTCCGGGGCGGGAATGACAGGCTCGGCCTCCTGCGCTTCCGCCAGCACCGCGGGCGGAAAACGATGCGGCAAGTGAAACTTGCGGATCATGATTTCCACGTCCACGCCAAAATCGTCTTCGTAGCCCAGAATCTCTACCACGCGTCCGCGGGGATTCTGCGTGGCCGTCGGCCAGTCGGTAATCTCGACGTCAACCACTGCGTTTTCCAGGTCGCCCAAATCGGCGCGCCGCGCCGCTTCCGCTCCAAGCACTCGGTGTGGACTGTTCTCAGATTTACGTAGCGCTGGCGTCCCGCCGGCTGTCGCGAGGGCATCCTGCCCTCGCTGGGGCAAACTCGCTTCACCCTCAGCCTCTGAAGACGTCCTCGGAATCTCCATCCCCGCCGGAATCACAATCTCCTGGGTTATTTTCTGATCGATCGGGGTGACGTAGTTGCGCCGGCTGCCATAGTGAAACTTTCCCACGACGGTCGCGTGCGCGCGGCCGATCAGGCGTACGATGCGCCCTTCGGCCCGCCCGTCCGGACGAATATTGCCGATTTCCACCAGCACCCGGTCGCCATGCATCGCCGACCCCACAGCCGGAGGAGGAATAAAAATATCTCCGGCCAGCCGAGCCTTCAGGCGCTCCTCGAGCGAACTGGCCTCCGGAATCACGAACCCGAAGCCGTCACGATGCATGCTCAACCGCCCCACAGCCATGTTCTTGCCTGTCGTGGCTTGCGGAATCGCGTAGCGGTCGGAATCGACCTGCAGCAGCTGGCCACTGGCCACGAGGTGTTTCAAGCGCTCGAACAGCTCGCGGCGGGCATCGCCGTGGATGCCAAGTTCGCGCACCATTTGCTTGAAGCCCGCGGTTCGTTTGGGCTGGCGCTCGATCTTTTTCAGGATGGCGGAATCGGAAAGCATGATGGGTGCCGCTCTCGTCGGCGTAGTCGGGATAAGCGGGACACTCCCCTCGAATCCTTTCGAGGTCGTTGTCGATCCAGCAGGGTTCGCGAGTCAGTTTTGGGTTTCGACGAAATACTTTTCCTGCAGGATTCTTCGGTGATGCAGCTCATGCCCGGCAATAATGTAGGCGAGAGCCCGCACGCTGACTTCATTCTTGTTGGCCACACCCCGGCGTACCCAGGCAGCGTCTTCAAATCCGCGGAAAAGAGTCAGGGTCGCATTGCGGACCGAAACGAACTCCTCCACCAAAGCCGCCAGAGTGCACTGGCCGAAGGCTCCATACTTGACGTAATCATCCTGCTCGAAACCTTCCATGGGAGTCTTGTCGTTGCGGGCGATGCGCAGCGCCCGGTAGGCGAATACCCGCTCGGCGTCGGTCACGTGCCCGAGCACTTCTTTCACGCTCCACTTCCCTGGGGCGTAACGGAGATTCCCTTCCACGTCCTTACGGTCGGAAAGCAGCACAGCGGTTTCCCGCGACTGCTTCTCCAGCGTGGTTAAGATGTGATCGCCCGGGATGAGAGAAACATACTTTTCGTAGTAAACGGCGTACTCGCCAGCCTCGGGCCGGGCAATGATTGCAGTGTCTGATTTCATGTCCAACTCCAGATTGAATCCCCTATCAGGATACCTGAGTTGGACGAGGGCCGCGAACGCAGCGCTGCAAGCGCCGAAGGATGGAAGATTGCGAGCACGTAACCGTTCCGCTGCATTGTGCGACTACTGCAAGCCGAGTTGGGTCAGCTTGACCGCGCAACGAGTGCCACCACAGGTTCCGGAGGTGGAATTCGTCAGGGTGCTGAAGTAGACGCTGGAAGCCTGGCCGCTGGTGCTTACGTTGTCCCAGATAATGCCGCTGATGCCCCCCGGGTAGTTAACCCCGCTCAGGCTACCGGTGATCGTACCTGTGCTGATGTCATCGGTGCGCAGCACTCCGTTCGGACTCGCTCCTGTAACCCCGCTGATGATGATGTCGTGATCGCCGCCACCAAAGTTCACATTCGGATTGAAGATCTCGGTTATAGGCGTACAGGGATTGCCGGCCCCGGTGTTGCGAGCGGCTGTGCCATTGGTTGTGGAGTTCATGGTGGGATAAGAGGTAAAACCAACCCAGTAGAAAACTGCGCTGGTGTCAGTGGTGGAGGTACCGCAGCCGAACAGGAGGCCGTTAGTCGCTGGCGTCGCCCCGAAATAATTGTCGTTGAAGGCACCGCTGTGGATATCCACATTGGTGGTGTTATTGCCCACGCTGCCCAGCCCGATGTGAACGCGCACCAGACCGCTAAGGTCCATCCCCAGCTGGGCCACGGTCGCACTTGCACCCGCATTGCCGTCATTTCCGGTAAACGCAAAGATTTTTTGCGCGCCTCCTGCGCTGTCCATCAGGACGGAATCAGGAATCCCATAGGAGCCGCCGTTCGCTGTGCAATCCGCACCCGTGCCCGTACGTCCGGGAGGATGAGCAACTGTGCAGCCTCCGCCACCAACCATCACTGGTCCCGCATTCAAGGTCGGGGTGGTGTTCGACTTGGCATTGATGACCCAAAGTTCGCCAAGCTGGTCGCCCACAAAAAGGCGCCCGCTGGGAAGATCGTAGACCGGACCGTTAGGAGTGGCCGCTGCCCCGCCAGTGCCTGCCGGTGTCAGGGCAAACGACCACAGCACCGTGGGCTGGCTGGTCAATGCGCACGTGAAGACGCAACTGATTTTATAAATCTTGCCGTCGTTGGTGCCGACGAAGGCTGTGTCCGTCTGGTAATCAACCCAGGGTGGAGACAGCGTATCTGTGGCGGTGTTGGACAAAGTCACCGACCAGAGGCAGGAAGTAATGGGATTCGGGGTGGTGGTGCAAGAGCCGACAAGCGTTGGGGCCACGGCAGCCGTGGCTGAAGTACCTTCTCCCGCTTTCCACGCAAGCACGTGGAAAACAGTTTTCCCGGCCGCACTTTCTACATAGGCGATTCTCTTTCCATCCAGTGAAATAACCGGCGAAGTCAGTACCGCTCCGCCGGCGGTGCTTCCGTTATAGGCCCAGTTCACTGTGGGATTCGCCCCGCAGAGTCTGGGAGTCGAACCGCTATACAGGTTGGTCACACCCACCAGGTTGGCCTGTCCGGTTGACCCGGCCACGTTCAACCCGAATACCGCGTAATCATTAGCACAACTCGGCGTGGCATTGATGTCGAAGCTGTACTTGGCCGGGAACATATTGGACGCCACGTTGCCCACGCCCAGAGAAATGCTCCAGTCGGTCTTCAAGGCGCGTTTCTGCGACAGGACTGGAAGGATCGGTCTGCGGTCGCCGCGGTCCAGACCCGGGCCCCGGCCTCCGGCAAAACGAACTCCGTCAACGCGTGGGAGATTGCGTTCGGCGAGATGAAACAGAATGCGAGGCTCAGCCTTCGCCGCCTCCAGGTCGGCGGCAGGCAATCCGCCGCCTACAATCACGTGGTGATAACTCCAGTCGAGCACCCGGCCAACATGTTGCTGGCGTGGCTGATCCTGCGCTTGCCCGGTCAAACCCAGGCAAACCAGAGGGAACACTGAAAGCAGAAGGTGATGTATGAATTTCATGGCTCTCCCTTGAGAGACGAAAGAATGCAGTTCTCAGGTGTTCCAAGATTAAAGGAACCTAACCGGGTTCCGGGTTCCTCTGTGGGAAGGGCGCATTACGCTAGTAACGTCTCCCTGTGACCTTGTGAGTGTGGAATTCACTCGCAAGTGTAATGATTGCGGCGAGGATAAAATTACCAGGCAGGGCGGAATTTGCACTGTCTGGAAGGTGTCATGGGTAGCCTAGCTGAGCGGTGGTCAACCACCGTTCCGCTTGAGCCGGTGCATCTCCCCTGATATCAACAAGCAACGCGATTTTCACAGGCCCGGTTACGGGCTTGGTGGAGTAAAATAACGGTTGGTCACCGAAATGCGGCCTTTACTGAGAATACCTACGAGGAAAGGACTTTAGCCCAATGTGGAAACCCACGAATCAGCCCACGACTCCAGGCCGTCCAGGTGAGCCGGAGCGTCCTGCCACGCCCGCGCCCGTGACATCATCGGCGGCGAGCGAACCTGTTCCGGCGGCTCCGCGTCCGGTTGCCACCAGCACAGCGGACCAGGCGACGATCGGCAAATCGCTCGTGATCAAAGGCGAAGTAACTGGTTCCGAATCGCTTTACATCGACGGACGGGTGGAAGGCTCCATCAACCTGTCGGGCAACCGTGTGACGGTAGGTCGCAACGGTGTGGTTTCAGCCAACATCAACGCGCGCGAAATCGTGGTCCTCGGAAAAGTGCGAGGCAACCTGACCGCCAGCGACCGTGTGGATATCCGCAGCGACGGCTCGCTCACCGGCGATGTCGTGGCTGCACGCATCTCCATCGAAGACGGCGCATTCTTCAAGGGCGGAATTGACATCCGCAAAGCCGGTCAAAAGGCCAATGGCGAAGAAGTGAAGGCTACGGCGTCGGCTGAAGCCGCAACTGCAGCGCGAGTCTAGGTGCTGACCAAAAATCACGACGGGCGCTCTTGGATGGATCAAAAGCGCCCGTTGTTTTTGTTGGGCCGTGTTCCTGGCGTGAGCTCAAACACGCCGGCGTAAGATCAGGGTTGGGCTGAAGACCGATGCCTGACGACTGCCTCCTACGGTTCGATCCCCCCGCTCACCTCTGCCGCCTGCACTTCTGCCACCCGGGGATAGGAAGTAGGTTTCCGCCGCCGCAGGTCGCCGGGCAAGGCAGAACGGCTAAGCCACAGACCCGCCGCGACTGCTCCCGCCCACGTAATGGTGATCAGGCCGAGGGCCTTAAGATCTGCGATCCGGCTATTGCTGACGACTAGTCTGCGGGCAACCTCATAACTGAGCAGCCCCGCCGCCGTCGCGACTACGCCCGCCTTACCAATTTCTGCCCAGTGCAATCCATCGACGCGAACCACCCCTCGACGATGCAGCAGAAGTGCCAGCGCGAGGGTGTTTGCCACAATCCCCAGGTCAGAAGCCATGGCCAGGCCCACCGTTGAAAAATGGCGAAACAGCGCCGAGTACATCGGGATCGAAGCCAGCGTAATCAGGCTGCTGGCCACCATCGGCGTGAGCGTGTTCCCCGCGGCGTAAAATGCCCGCGAGTAAAGACCCTGCGCCGCCCAGAAGCAGAGCGAAAGCGAGAACCAGAAAAAATACAGCGCGGTTTCCTGGGAGTCAGAAAACAGAAAGTGCCCGCGGCGGTAGACCAGATCGATCAGTGGCAGCGCGGCCACCATCATAAAACTGGTCGCCAGCAGCGACGTAGCTGCGATCCGGTAAATTGATCCATTTACGGTGTCGGCGAACTCTTTCAGCCGCTTCTCGCCAAAAAGCTTGGCGAAAAACGGCAACGAAGCCTGGCTGGTGGCCTGCCCCAACACGGCTATGGGGACCGCAAACAGGCGCTTGGCATAATTCAGACGCGTAATGTCGCCCACGGCTCCGGAAGCGAAATAACGCAGGATCCAGTCGTCGGCGGTAACCAGTGACACGCCCAGCATCAGCGGAATCGAGAGCCGCACCCATTCGCGAAATGCCGGATTACGAGTGTCAAAGGAAACGCTGTAACCCGTGCCGATTCGAGCCGCGCCGATGGCATTGATCAAAAACGGCCCGAGAAAGCTTCCCGCCACCGCGCCGTAGGCCAGCGAGGCGATGCCCAGCCGGCGTGAAAGCAGAATTCCACCCAGGATGATGGCCGCGTTATACAGGAGCGGGCCGAAGGCGGGAAAGAGGAACAGCCGCCGCGAAAGCAACACCGCCGAAACCACGCCGCCCACATAGAAGAACAGCTGTGCCGGAAGCAGAATGCGGGTCAGATGAACGCAAAGCTGCATTTGTTCAGGAGTGAATTTGGGGAAGAGCTGGCGCGAGATCTGGGGAGTAAAAACTTCTGCCAGGAGAATGCCCGCTCCCAGCACCGCAGTCATGACCGTGATGATGACCGAAAAGGTTTTTTGAGCCTCGTCTTCTCTCTTTTCCGCGAGAAAACGGGTGTAGATCGAAACGAATGTGATGGAGGCGGTTCCGCCCGCCACCAGATAGTTGAGCCAGTCGGGAATGGTGAAGCCGGCGACATAGGCATCGGTCGCGGGCCCGGCGCCAAACGCGTAGGCGATATAGGCCTCGCGCACATATCCAATCACCCGCGACAGCATGACCGCTGTCATCAGCAGCAGCGTGGCTGAGAAAGCGCTGTGCTGGTGCGAAGGGCGAAGCAGGCGCAACAGACGTGCGAACCCACGGGCCGGAAGCGCTTCAGGAGAGTCCGCAGAATTCGCCATCAAGGGGCGATTCTACACGCAAAGATTGCACTCCCCGGATACGCCAGATGGTTCACCCCGGTTGAAACTCTTCGGATGGGGTAACTCGGGGGATGGGGCAAGTCGGGGACCAAGTTGCCGCGGGGCGGCCATGATCTCTCGACTACACAAGGTTTCCGACAATTTGCGGCACGAGGAATACAGTCGTTTTGGCTTAGACTGGTTGGTTTCCTTGACATCGCTGCGAGCGGGAGGTTTCTTCATGCTCCCCCAATGCACGATTAAGCTCACTGACAAGTTCCAGCAGCTTGACCGAGTCCATTTCTTGACTCGCTTGCTCGGCAATGTGTTTCCAATCTCCAGGTGAATGCGGGGACATAAGGCACAACTTTCTTGATTCACCTAAGCTAGTCCGGCTTCAAAACCTTGTCTGAGCAATTTCGCACAGTCCCCCCGCACGCCCATCTTCGCAGGCCGCGGCTCCACACGTTCCAGCCAGGCCAAGAGGCTCTTCTTTGCGTTCTTTGCGGTTAAAGTCTTTTATTCGATCGTCTGTACCAATTTGGAGAACAACTCTAGACGTGATTCAGCCGCGAAACGCTATAATGCTCGCCCATGGCCGTCGTGGCTGGACAAAAAATTGGTCCGTATGAAGTCGCCGCTCAGATTGGCGCCGGCGGCATGGGCGAAGTCTACCGGGCGCGCGATCCGCGACTGGGACGCGACGTAGCCATCAAGGTATTGCCGTCGTCGTTCTCTTCCGATCCCGACCGCTTGCACCGCTTCGCCCAGGAGGCACGGGCCGCAGCCGCGCTGAACCATCCCAACATTCTCGCCATTTTCGATATCGGCGAAGATAAGGGCGCGCCTTATGTCGTCTCCGAGTTGCTCGAAGGCGAAACTTTGCGGGATCGGTTGCGCAGTGGGGCTCTGTCAATACGAAAGTCCATTGACTTCGCGCTCCAGATCACACACGGACTGGCTGCCGCCCACGAAAAAGGCATTGTTCATCGCGACCTCAAGCCCGAAAATCTTTTCATCACTCACGACAACCGAGTGAAAATTCTGGATTTCGGACTGGCCAAGCTGATCCATCCCGAGGAAAGTCCGGGCTCAGGCGATGCGCCAACCATACAGGTCGCCACTGACCCGGGTGTGGTGATGGGGACGGTCGGCTACATGTCCCCCGAGCAGGTGCGCGGGAAAGCAGCCGACCATCGATCCGACATTTTCTCCTTCGGCTCCATCCTTTACGAAATGCTTTCCGGAAAGCGCGCCTTCCATGGTGACTCGCCTGCGGATACTATGAGCGCGATTCTGAAAGACGATCCTCCGGAGCTCTCGGAAACCGCGCGCAACATTCCGCCCGCACTGCAGCGCATCGTAAATCATTGCCTGGAGAAGAATCCGGGACAGCGCTTTCAGTCCGCCGGCGATGTCGCCTTTAACTTGGAATCGCTGACCGAAATCTCCAGCCCCAGCAAAGGCGGGCTGCGAGCTGTGACTGTTCCTTCAGGCAGGCGTTGGCTGCTGCCGTTGCTCGCAGCTCTCTGCCTGGTGGCATCGGGCCTTGCCATCTACGTCATTGCCAAACGGTCGGGAGCTCGGAGCGCGCCCAGCTTCCATCGCCTTACTTTCCGTCGCGGCACCATCCTGGCTGCGCGCTTCTCCCCCGACGGACAAACCATCGTGTACGGCGCCGCCCTGGAAGGCAGATCAGTAGAACTGTTCACCACGCGCTTTGACAGCACCGATTCCCGGCCCATGGGTATGGACAATGCCGATATCTTGTCCATCTCGCGCAACGGCGAAATGGCCCTGCTTACTCACGCCGGGTCTCCGGGAGGTTTTTACTCTTCGGGAACGCTGGCCCGGGTCACGTTGGCCGGAGGCGCGCCTCGGGAGATTCTGGACCACGTCGATGGAGCGGACTGGACACCCGATGGTTCCGATCTGGCGGTCGTTCACTCCAAAGGACAGCTCTATGCAAACAATCTCGAGTTTCCGGCAGGCAGAGTCATATATCACCCGCAAGGCTGGGTGAGCCATGTGCGCTTCTCTCGCAGCGGCGATCTGATTGCCTTCGCGGATCACGTACCTACTGGCGACGATGGCCGCGTAGTCGTGACCGATCGGGATGGAAAGATCAAGCTCACTTCGAGTTTCTGCACCTCAGTCGAGGGCCTGGCCTGGTCGAGTGACGGCAAGGAGGTGTGGTACACGGCCTCTCCCGGCGGAAGCGCACGCGCCATCTACGCCCTCAGCATGTCAGGCAGAGAACGCCTGGTAATGCGGGTCCCCGCCACTCTGTCCCTGCAGGACATCACCCACGACGGCCGCGTGCTGATAACCGAAGACGTGGGTCAGGCCGGCATCGTCGCCCTTCCGCCCGGTGAAAAGACTGAGCGGAACCTCTCCTGGTTCGATTGGTCCATCGCTCTTGACCTTTCCCCGGATGGCCGTAACGTGGTCTTCTCCGAGAGCGGAGAAGCCACTGGGGGCAAGTACGGCATCTTCATGCGAAAGACGGATGGGTCCCCTGCGGTTCGTCTGGGCGATGGCTCGATCAATGCGCTGCTGTCTCCCGATGGAAAGTGGGTGGCCACGTCCGACCTCGGCTCACCTGCGCAGATTCAGCTTCTCCCCACTGGCGCAGGGCAGCCGCGTCGCCTGACCAGTGACGGCATGGCACATTTTGCAATCGGCTGGGTACCTGACGGCTCTGCGCTTGTTACCGGAGCAGCCGAACCCAATGGGCCATTACGATGCTATTGGACTGATCTGAACGGCAAGAGCCGTGTCATTACTCCGCCCGACGTCAATCCTTTGACAGTCACTCCAGACGGCAAGTTCTTACTGGCACAGGATGCCGATAACAACTACGTCTACTATCCCCTCGCAGGTGGCGACTCCAAGCCATTCCCGGCAAAGCTGGAGATCGACGATCGCGTAGTTGCTTTTGAGCCTGATGGCAAGGGCCTGCTGGTTTACAAACGCGGCGTTCCGGCCCGGGTCTTCCGCGTTTCCCTGGAAAACAGCCGGCGCGAGCTGGTAAAGGAAGTCTCACCTTCCGACATCGCGGGCGTTCAGTCGGTCTCCACCGTCCATCTCAGTGCTGACCGGAAGTCGTATGCGTATACCTACTATCGCGTGCTGTCCGATCTCTGGGTGGTTGACGGTCTGAAGTAATTGTGTGGGAACAGCCGCCCTCGGCTGTCCAGGCTGAGCGAAGCTTGGCGGCTGCCCCTTAAACGGTATCTCCGGTCTTTTGACACCTGCACTTCACCCACCGGATAATCCAACTCGTGGCTGATCCGGTTGCTGTTCACTCCGCGCGCTCTGCTGTTTTCCGGCGCTCGTTCCTCAAGACTTTCCCTGTGGCAGTCCGTGGCGAAGGAGTGTACATCTGGGATGCCGAAGGCAAGCGCTATCTCGACTTTTCCGGCTCCGCGGCCGTGAATTTCATCGGGCACGGGGTACCGGAGATTTCTGCCGCGATGGCGGAGCAGGCCGGGCAGCTGGAGTTCGTCCATACCAGCCAGTTCACCACTCCTGTCGCGGAAGAGTACGCGCAGGAATTGCTCGACTTTGCCGGCGAGAACTTTCGTGGCGGGGCAGTCTACTTCACCTGCGGCGGTTCGGAGTCCGTCGAAACCGCTCTGAAGCTGGCTCGGCAGTATCAGGTAGAAGTCGGACAGACCGGGCGCTACCAGGTTCTGAGCCGCACACAGAGCTATCACGGCTCCACTCTGGGCGCGCTTTCCGTTTCCGGCAACAAACGGCGGCGCGAAATCTATCTCCCCATGGTGCGGGAGTTCGCGCACGTTGGAATTCCCTATTGCTATCGCTGCATCTACGACTGCACGGACGGCTGCCGGAACTGTGGGCAGGAGTATGCCGCCGAGTTGGACAAAGCGATTGAATCCGCAAACGGCCAAGCTGCAGCCTTCATCTTCGAACCGGTCAGCGGGGCAACCCTGGGTGCGGTCGTGCCTCCGCCCGGATATCTGCAAAAGATCGCCGAAGTCTGCCGACGTCACGGCGTTCTGCTGATCGCCGACGAAGTCATGAGCGGCATGGGCCGCACCGGACGGAATTTCGCCATCGATCATTGGGATATCGCGCCGGATATCCTGGTTACTGCCAAGGGTTTATCCAGCGGCTATGCTCCGTTAGGAGCTGTGATCGCTACGAAAAAAGTAGTCGACGCCGTCGCCACGTTCCTGCACGGCTTCACCTACAACGCCCATCCCGTCTCCCTGGCAGCCGGGAGGACCGTGCTGCGATATCTTCAGCAGCGGAAGCTTGTACAGGCTGCGGACTCCGGAGGGAACGACACGGTCGCCGCAAAACTTGAGCACTCGCTCTCAACCCTGCTCGACCTGGATACCGTGGGCGAAGTCCGCGGCATCGGCTTGCTGCGAGGGGTAGAGTTTGTGTCCGACAAGCAAAGCAAGAAACCCTTTGCCCCAGAGTCGAACTTCGCAGCACGGGTGGCCAGCGCGGCCCTGAAACGGGGGTTGCTGGTCTATCCCATCCAGGGATGTGTAGACGGCGTCTCCGGCGACCACATCCTGATCGCCCCCCCGGCAGTCATTGCCGCTGAGCAGATCGATTGGTCGGGCCAGCAGTTGCGGGAAGCAGTCACGGAAGCCAGTTCTTTGTAGCGCCGGCGTCCCGCCGGCTGGCTGGCAGGCGTCTCGCCTGCCCAGTGAGAGGATCGAGCCCGGATGGTGTGGGCGGGACGCCCACACGACAGCCGGCGGGACGCCGGCGCTACGTTGTCTCGGCGGAATCAAGCTTATTTTCAACTACTTACCTGTTGATCTCCGCTTGACCCGCAGTTTACCTCCGGTGCATTGCCGCGGCCGCCTTCCTCTCATCAAACTGGCTCGGGAGGCAGAAATGGCGAGTCCAATGACAGACTTCTGCGAGCAAGCGAACCCCAAAGTGCTCAGCGAGGTACGCCGCATAAAGCGCTTTGAGAACGCAACCCGTATCCACAACGGACTGACCAGCACCCCCGAAAAGCGGGTGCTGATCTGGCTGGCAGAACGCACCCCCCGCTGGATCACCTCTGATCATTTGACGCTGCTGGGCTTTCTGGCCCAGGTCATGGCGGGTGTCAGTTATGCCCTGGCGGGGCGGAACCGTTACTGGCTTCTGGCTGGAATATTCTTCCTCGCCCTGAACTGGCTGGGCGACAGCCTCGACGGCACCTTGGCTCGGGTGCGTCAACAGTTGCGTCCGCGCTACGGCTTTTACGTTGACCACATCGTCGACAGCTTCGGAGGCCTCTCTCTTATGGGTGGACTGGCGCTCTCAGGCTACATGCACCCGTATATTGCTATCGGCCTCCTGGTGACCTTTCTGCTGCTTTCCATCCAGTCTTACCTGGCCACCTACACCCTGGGAGAATTCCAGCTTTCGTTCTGGAATTTCGGCCCCACCGAACTGCGCATCCTGTTGTCGATTGGGAACATCGCGCTTCTGTTTCACCCCATGGTCTTTCATGGACGGTATCGCTTATTTGATGTGGGCGGCAGTGTCGGACTTGTCGGCATGTGCGCCATGCTGATTTTCTTCACCGTTCGCAACACCGCTCGGCTTTACCAGCAGGAACGAATCCGATGATGTCTCGAGGATGGCAACCCATCGCCGTGCGCTGGCTCAAATTCAATCTGGTGGGCGGAGTCGGCATTGCGGTCCAATTGTTGGTGCTGATTTTGCTGAGGACGGGGCTGCACCTGGACTACCTGCTCGCTACCGCCCTGGCAGTGGAGACTGCAGTGCGTCCACAACTTCCTGTGGCACAAACGGTTTACATGGTCAGATCGAGCCGACGGAGGCTTGACGCGGTTTTTGAAATTCAATCTGACGACAGGCTTGTTTTCAATCGCGGGAAACCTGGCGCTGATGAAGCTATTGGTTGGTGTCGGGCACGTGAACTACCTGCTGGCCAATGCAATCACGATCACGGCGTGCTCGGTGGTCAATTTCCTGGTGAGCGATGGTTTTGTGTTCGCGGAGCATCCAGCGAGAAATCACTCCATATGATCGTGCGCCTGGCGCTCGACGGACCAGACGTCTTCCGGCTTCTGCTCGAAGGGGTAGACGTGCACCATCCAGCCGAAGATCTGAGGCATGAACTTTCCGCCCGCTGCATCACAATCAGCCCGGCTGGTGATGGAGCCGGCCAGTCCGAACTTCGCATTCGGGCCCCAGGCTTCGTTCTTCCTCTCGGGAGGCGGCAGACACATATTGATGTGGGCATGCCACTGCGCGATGCTTAACGGGATTTTCTGGTCCAACTCATTCCAGGTGGAATTTTTCGGCGCCGTGTACATGACCCCGATCAGCTTGTAGCCATCGTCGTTCTTCTCGTAGAGCAATGAGGTCGGGTGTTCGGGATTGAACTGGATAGCTGCCTCAAACGCGTAACGGTAGTTGGTGAAGTGATACTGCTTTTGGGGCACGTTGGGCAGGAAAATCTTGTAACCGTCCGCCAGCGCAGTCTTGTAGTCCATGTAAGTTTCCGCTGCTTTGCGGGCGGCTGCGACCACCTGGTCGGCTTTCTCCTGATCACCAGGTTTCAGCTCGCGCAGGGTCGTAATTTTCATGTGCGGCCCCATGTCCATCTTGCGGTCCTGCATGGATCGCATGGCATGGGCGGTACCGTCACTGTTATTCATCCCCGGCATATCGCGCATGTCCGAGTCGCTCATCTTCATTGTGGCTGGGGATGTGGCCGGGGACGAGGCTGGCGGAGCGACTGGCGTTGCAGCCGGCTGTGCAGCGGGCGGTGTGTCTGGAGGAGTGTCAGGCGCTGTGTCGGCCGGCGTGTCATGCGCAGCCTTCTCCATTTTAGAAGTGTCGTCCGGGGATTGTTGCTCCTGTGCCCGCAGCGGCAGTAATGTGATCAGGGTGAGCGAAACCAAGGCCAGAATTCGCCTGCGCATAGGCATCTCCGATTGTCTTAACCCTGAACGAGCCGCGTTGTTTCTGCAACAGAAGAGAAATTACGATGGGTTACTGGCGTAACAAACCAGCCCTCAGTGCATGTAGGGACGGCCGCCCCGGCCGTCCGGCGGAGCAAAGCTCCGCAGTTCTTAGCCGAAAGCTCCACGAATGGCATCACCCGATTGCCAAAACCTCAGCCACCGCATCCTCACCCGAGCGTACGCAATCGGGCACGCCAACGCCGCCATAGCCGTTCCCAGCCAGGGCAATTCCCGGCAAATGCTTCCGCAGCTTCTCGATCCGCTCTACTCGCTCCAGATGGCCGACGTTGTACTGCGCCATGGCTCCTTTCCAGCGATAAATGCGGGTGAATCGAGGTTCGGCCACCAACCCGAGGATCTGGCCCAGTTCTTCGCGCACGATCCCCAGGATTTCGTCATCGGGCAGCTGCAGCACCTGCTCGTCGCGAGTGCCACCGAGAAAGCAGCGTAGCAGAGCTCGATCCTCCGGAGCACGATGCGGAAACTTGTTGTGGACAAACGTCGTCGCCAGCATGCGCTTGCCTTCACTGTTCGGCACCAGGAAGCCGAAGCCAGCAGGCAATGCGTCGCGCACCGCCTTGTCGAAGCCGAGCGCAACCGTCACCGAGGAGCTGTATGAAATCGCATTGAGCTCGGAGGCAAGTTGCGCACTGGCGATCTCAAGCAGTGTGGCAGCCATTGGCGCCGGCGTCGCTACAATTACCGCGTTGAAATGATCCGACGCATATCCCGCCGACACGACCCATCCTCGATCCTGCGGTTGGATCGCCTGCACCACGGTGTTCGGCCGCAAGGCTTCCGGTGACAGGTTCGTCAGAACGCCATCCGCCATTTGCTGCATTCCATTTTTCAGCGTGCTGAACAAAGACCTGCCCGCTGACGGCTGTCCATCGGACGGCTTGATACGCTTGCGATTCGCCAGCATCCCACGACCCAGGCTGCCAAACTTTGATTCCATCTCGGCGAAACGCGGCAGCACGGCGCGCACACTCAGTCGTGACGCTTCGCCTCCATAAACTCCGGAGAGCAGCGGGTCGGCGAGGCGATCCACCATTTCTGCGCCATAGTGCCGTTCGACCAGAGCGGCAACACTCTCGTCGCCATTGGATTGGCGAGGCGAGGAGCGCCATTCACGGACCATGCGGAGCTTGGTACCCGATGAAAAAAGTGGCGAGAGTAACGCAGGCATCAGGCTGGTCGGGACCATGAACATCAGCCCATCGGGCAGGGGCACCAGCCGGCCTTTTACCAGGATATAGGTTCGGCGGTCCCGGTCATTGGAGCCAATGATCTGATCCTCGAGACCGATTCGACGGCAGAGATCTGCCGCCCAGGGTTTCTCAGTGAGAAAGGAATCCGGACCAGCTTCGACCAGGCAGCCGTCTACCTGCTCACTGACCAGCACACCGCCAAAACGCGGGCCGGCTTCGTAAACCGCATACTCCAGCGGCTCGCCACCCCGCCGGCGTTCTTCGAGTGCGAAGGCCGCGGCCAGCCCGGAGATGCCGCCTCCGACAATGGCAATCCGTTTCATGCCACCCCATCCCGTCAGCTCTTCATGCGTGATCGCGCCACATCAGCCAATGCCGCCGTCAATAGCGGCGAATCGTTCAGTGACTCCGCACGCCACAGGCGCATGCCTTCCTTCTCCGCGTATTCCTTGAAAGCAATGTCGATGTCATACAGCACTTCTACATGATCGCAGAGAAATCCGATGGGCTGCACAAAGACGCCACGATGACCTTCTGCTTTCAACCCCAGAATCGTATTTTCAACCGTGGGGCCAAGCCAGGCTCCGCCTGACATCCCCTGGCTCTGAAACGCGAACCTCCAGTCGTCGGACGGTAGCGACGCCTCACGTGCCACCAGCATCGCCGTTTCCTTCGTCTGGGTCTCGTAAGGATCACCGTCGGCGATGGTGCGTTGGGGCACGCTATGCGCGGTAAATATGACCGGCAGCCTGGCCGACATTTCGCGGCAGGCTTTTTCCCACCCGGTGCACAACTTCTCGGCGAAAGCCCTGATCAACAGCGGATGATCGTGCCAGGATTCGACGAAATCCACAGCAAATGGAACACCGCTCTCGCCATTCAAGGCGGTGCGGTAAAGCCCAACGCTGGTGCGCGAGTTCTGTGGAGCCAGGCAGATTACGACCGCGCTCTCGGCTCCGTCCGCCTTCATGGTTCGGACGGTCTCGGCGATGAGTGGCTTCCAATTCCGCATGCCGACATAGACGGGCAATTTCAGTTCTTCCGCCAACAGTCTGCCCTGCTGCAGCGTCAACTCAGTCAGCGGAGACCGCCCAATCAGCCCGTACCGGTGTTTCACTTCCTCAATCACTTCGGGCGGCACCGGGCGGCCGCGCGTGATCTGACTCAAAAACTCAGGGATATCGTCCACGGAATCAGGGCTCCCATGAGCCAAAAGCAGAACCGCATTTTTCTCAGGACTAGACAAAACTAGACTCCGGACGTAATGTGGCGCGGGCGCCCTCGCCCGCGAAAAAGCCAGACTCACCAACAAGCTAAAATTTCACTTCAGCCGTATTATCCGCCGAATACTCCCGGACAAACGCAGCCAGCGCCTTGACGTTCTCTACTGGCGTCTCCGGCAGTATTCCGTGTCCCAGATTAAAGATGTGCCCAGGCCTGCCGGCGGCTCGCCGCAAAATCTCTGCCGCGCGCGCCTTGATCTCCTTCCACGTCGCAAACAGCAGCACAGGATCGAGGTTCCCCTGCACCGCCCCGGAACCAACTGCATTCCAGCCTTGATCCAGCGGAATCCGCCAGTCCAATCCGATCACCTCCGCGCCGGTTTCTTTCATCGAAGGCAATAGAGTAGCGCTGTCCGTACCGAAGTAGATGATGGGCGCTCCGGTCTTCTGCAGCGCCTTCACCAGCGCGGTGGTGTGCGGCAGCACATACTTGCGATAGTCCTCTACGCTGAGACATCCCACCCAGCTATCGAAAATCTGGATGGCATCCGCACCTGCTCGCACCTGTTGGGCCGCGTACTCGGAGACAACCGTGACCAGCTTACTCATCAGTTCGCCCCAGGACTCCGGCGAGGAATACATCATCTTCTTCGTGTTTATGTAATTGCGTGAACCGCCGCCCTCGATCATGTAGCTGGCCAGCGTAAAGGGCGCCCCGCAGAAGCCGATGACCGGCAAGCGTGATCCGAAGTGTTTGCACACCAGACGCACCGCCTCCGACACGTATCCCAGATCGGCCGCACGGTCGGTGCGCAAGCGGGACACATCCGCCTGGCTGCGCACCGGGCTCTCGATGACCGGGCCTTCACCGGCCGAAAAATAAAATGGCAAGCCCATCACTTCCAGAGGCAGCAACAAATCGGCAAAGATGATGGCCGCGTCTACCCCAAGCGCCTCTGCCGCCGTAATGGTGACTCCCGCCGCCACCTCAGGCCGGTTGCAGATCTCGATCAGGGAATACTGTTTGCGAACTGCGCGATATTCCGGCATATAGCGCCCCGCCTGGCGCATGAACCAGACCGGTGTCCGGTCTGCCGGTTGCGCCCGGCAGGCTTTTACGAAGCGGGATTCTGGGGCAGACATTGATTCTTAACTGTAGCATTTTGGCTCAGGGGCCGGTTCCAGGCCAGATCTGGCCCAGACTTCACCGCAGCCGGTTACTTCCGGTTGCTGATGCACCAAGAAAGTACATCCAATCCGTCGCCGTTTCGGCCTATGATCTTGGAGTCTAACCCCGGAGGTAATTCGTATGGCAGCGAGTCAGGTGGTTCTTTATTTTGACAAACAGGAAGACGCGCTGCTCTTTACCCTGGCCGCCAGCTCGATGATTTCCGACGAAGGGCCGGCGGGCGCCGGCGATGCCCTGGTGAAAATTGCCGCCGAGATCCGCAAAGCCAGCCGGATCACTACTGAAGGCGTGCTGGAACCCTCCAACTAGCACCTCCACTGGCCGTCTGGTAAAGGCGCTCCTGGCTGCGCAGTCGAAGCCCCACGCCGGTCATTCTGACCCGCTCCGCCATTCTGACCAGCTCAAGTTCTCCAGCCCCCAGCCTCTGTCGAACGTCGGAAAAGCGACCCTACGAGTTCTTTTTCTAACCGTGCGTTTTTTGCTGTAACAATTCTTCCACGCTCATTGCCCACAGAAATTCCGGACACGTCTTGGGCCGGCTGACCCACTACGAAAACCAGTTGGAGGTGTTTGTGGTTCGGGACCCTAAATCTGTAAAGAAGCCTTATGTCGCCCCTTCCTTCCACATCCATGTCGCCACGACTGCCAAAGCAGCACTCGAGGCAGAAGGAGCATCGAGAGATCCGCACGTCGAGGAGAGGCCGGTATTGATCAACCAGCGGCTGAACGAAAAGACTTCCGCTTCGGGTTCATCGGCGTCCCGCGGCCGAGTGCCGTAGACCCCTGCCAGGTTGGTCGATGGCACAGCAAGTGATGAGACACGAAACGATCCGGTGGAATCCCGCGACTGAAGAATGGTTCTGTCCCAAGTGTGGCCGGACGTCGGGTCGCGAGCGGGAACAAGACGCGTATTCCGAATTAGCCCAATACCAGTGCGACTTCCCTTGGGTAGAGATGCCGAAGGCTTTGTCTGATCCTATCGGCGAGTGATACGGCAGGACCTGGACCTGACAACATATTGCCGCCGTGTGCTACAACTTATTCACGCTCATTTATTCGCGCTCGAGGCGGGCATAAGCCTGTTCCGCCAGGACTAGACCACCCAGAACTCCCGCACGACCACCGAGCTGCGGAGGTACCACATATTGATCGATGTCACGCATCACTTCAGTCGCCCGGACATATCCATTCAAAATTCCGACTAGGTCTTCCCGGACGCGGCTGAAGAGCTTGGCTTGCCGCAACACTCCGCCTCCAAGCACGATGCGTTGTGGTGAGAGCGTTAGCACCCAGTTGGCCAGCCCGTACGCCAGATAATGCGCTTCCAGCGTCCATGCCGGGTGATCCGCGGGCAAGTCCTGGGCTGCAATGCCCCAGCGCGCCTGCATCGCCGGGCCAGAGGCCAATCCTTCCAGGCAGTCTCCGTGATAAGGACAGCCACCGCGGAACGGGTCCTGCACCACGTCATGCGGAACCCGAATGTGCCCCATCTCGGGATGCACCATGCCGTGAAGCACACGCCCGTTGATAATCGCGCCACCGCCAATACCCGTGCCAACCGTGAGATAAAGAAAATCGGAGAGATTTTGTGCCGCACCCCAGCGCGCTTCTCCGAGAGCGGCCGCGTCTACGTCGGTATCAAAACCCACCGGCACTGATAGCGCATCCCGCACCGTACCTGCAAGATTGAAATTCTGCCAGCCTGCCTTCGGCGTGGAGGTGACATAGCCGAATGTAAGCGAAGTACTGTGCAGGTCGATCGGCCCAAAGGAGCCGATGCCAACCGCCTGCAATTCGCCACCAGATTGCTCCCGCAGGAAGTCAATCGCGATTGCCAGCGTTGCCTCCGGCGAGGTCGTCGGGAACTGGATTGTCTCCAGATCATCCGGCCCAGTTCCAACTCCACAAACGAATTTTGTCCCTCCAGCCTCGATTGCACCGAACATATTTCGATATTCGCCCCAAGGAGTCTGCCACAGAACCCCGTGGGAACAAAATTTACTGCAAAGACAGAACGGTGAGTCCGGCCCGAAGGGTGAGCTTTGGTCGCAAAGGGACGGATGACGAAGATCCGAAGTGGTGAAAGAGCACTTGCGCCCAGACTCGACGTCCAGGCGCATAAGGGCTTCACTTCGGCGAGACGGGCATATCCGCTTGCGAGTTACGCCTTCCCGCCTGACGCCATCTTTTGAGCCTTCGCCCGAACGAACGCGTAGTTCAGCGCCGGGAGTGAATTGAAACTTGCCGCCTTGGCAAAGTACTTCTGTGCTTCCCCGCTGTCGCCCTTGCCCTGATAAGCCTGCCCCAGGCGATAGAGGTTGCGGGGATCCTGTTGGTTGGCTTGTTCAAGTTCGCTGATTGCCAGGCCATAGTCTTTCTTGGCCAGAGCGATCCTGCCTGCCAGTTCGTGAGATTGCTTCAATTGCGCAGGATTCTTCGATGCCTCAGCTCCCTGGTGGAATTCATCGGCGTGAGTCTTTGCGGCCGCGAAGTCCTTCTTGGCGATTGCCAGCCCAGCCAGGTTGAAGTGGTGCAGGAGTTTCGCGTTGTCTTTGATTTCCTGCGAGAGCGTGGAAGTTTCGACCAACTGCAGGGAACGGTCGAACGTCTGCGCAGCCGCGTCATATTTCTGCATCTCGGCCATGATATTTCCCTTCGCTTGCAGGTCCGCCGCCATGGCCGCAACGTCGTTTTTCTTCTCGGCGACGGCGTATTCCTTGTCCATCGCCTGCAAGGCTTTATCGAACTTGCCGCCATCCGACGCTACCACCGCCATTCCGAAGAACGCCGTGCGCAGTTCGCCATCGTTGCGTGCCTGATTCGCCATCTGCTGCAATTCGGCGGTCGCGTCTTCCGGCTTGCCCTGGTACAGCAGATCGGCGGAAAGCCCGAAGCGTGATGGCACGAAGTGGGTATCGACCGACAGCGCCTTCCGATACTGCGCGATCGACTCGTCGAACTTGCCCATTCTCAGCAGCAGCTCGGCGTATGAGTCATACGGATTCGGATCGTTGGGTATGAGCTCGATATATTTCTTGAAGGCCTGTTCGGCGTTGGGATAATCCTTCTGCTGGCGGTAGGCGTAGCCCAGCATGTTGTAGGCAGGCGAGTAGCTGGGGGCCAGCACCGGCGCTTCCTTCAGGTGCTCGACTGCCCCGGCATAGTCCTGCTGGCCAAAGTCGAAGGCGCCCAGGTTGAAATGCGCCCGCTCATCTTTCGGATAAGTTGCGACCAGCTTTTCGAGAAATTCCTTCTGTTTCACTGCTTCGCCATTGGCCCCCGCCTGGTTTGCCAGAATGAGAAGCTTCTCTCCATCGGAGGCCTTGTCCGCCAGGCTGACCGCTTTGTTCAGATGCTCGAAGAATTCCTTGGCGGTGGGTGCGGCATTGGCCCGCGCCAGCTCGGCCAATGCAAAGTCGGGATCGAGGGCAATGGCCTTATCAAAATGCTGGACGGACTCCTGGCCCAGAAGCTTTTCTGAGAGCTCGCGCCCTTGCAGATATTCCTTCTTTGCTTCCTCTGACTTGGCGGTGATGGGAATCTTGCCATCGGAAGCGGAGGCAGACCCTCCACCGTTGTTCGTCTTGTCGCACGCACTCCAGATTATTGTCGTGCCCAGTACAACCACCACAGCCAGCAGCACGCGGTTGAGATCAGTTCGACGCATCGGTTTGCTCCTTGGGACTTCGATGAGTGCCTCGATGTTGCTAGACGTTATCCACGCAAGTTTGGATAGCAGCGCAGGCGAGTCTTTGTTGAAGCCAGGCATCTGCGGCAACATAACACCCAACAAAAGACCCTCTCTGTGGCGTTGATCGTGTGGTCTTAATGCATTGATGGAGGACGGGCTAGCTAGTGTGGACGCAAGAAAGGGCTAAGCCGTAGCAAGATAAACGTAGCGCAGGATAAACAGTACCGTGAGAATCCACACCAGAACATTAATGTCGCGAATTTTTCCAGCCGCAATCTTCACCACGGTGTAAGAGATCAGCCCAAGGCTGAGCCCGGTGGCAATGCTGAAGGTCAGAGGAGTGGCCAGCATGGTAATAAAGGCCGGCACAGCTTCGCTGAAATCCGCCCAGTCGACGTGCGCAATGGACTGGGTCATCAAAGCGCCCACCAGAATAAGAGCGGGGGCCGTGGCGTAGCCTGGAATCGCGGTTGCCAGCGGCGAACAGAACATGGCCAGCACAAATAGGGCTGCAACCACCACGTTGCTCAGTCCGGTGCGAGCTCCTACTGCAATGCCGGCGACGCTTTCGATGTAACTCGTCACCGTCGATGTGCCTGCCAACGATCCGAGAATGGTTCCCGCCGCATCCGCCAGCAGCGCCCTGCCAACCCGCGGTATTTTCCCGTCCTTGATGAACCCGCCCTGCTCACACACGCCGACCAGGGTACCCACATTGTCGAAAAGATCCACGAACAGGAAGGCGAACAGAATTTCGAGAAATCCCAGATGAATGGCGCCGCGAAAATCAAGCTGCAGAAAAGTAGACGAAGGATGCGGCATTGAGACGATCGCCGACGGCCAGTTCGAGATGCCACGCAGCATCCCCATCAGGGCTGTCCCGACAATGCCGATCAGGATTGCGCCATTGACCTTTCTTGCCATCAGGACCAGAGTCAGGGCCAGACCGAAGCAGGCGGTTTGCACTTCCCGGTCGGCAAAGCTGCCCAGGCCGACGAACGTAGCTGCATTCGCCACCACCAGCTTTGCATTCCGCAGGCCGACGAACGCAATGAAAAAACCGATCCCCGTTGCGGTGGAGTGCTTCAGGCAATCTGGCATGCCATTGACGATCTGCTCGCGGACTCGCGTGACCGTGAGCAGCAGAAAAACAACGCCCGAAAAGAAAACTACGCCCAGCGCCGTGCGCCACGGGACGTGCATGCTCAAGCAAACGTAATAGGTGAAGTAAGCGTTGAGCGACATTCCGGGAGCCAAGGCGATGGGGTAGTTGGCGTAAAGCCCCATGACCAGGGTCGCAATCGCGGCGGAAAGGCAGGTTGCAAAAACGACGCCATCGAGCGGCATCCCTGCCTGGGCCAGGATTTGCGGGTTTACGACGACGATGTAGGCCATCGTCAGGAAGGTTGTGAGGCCGCCGAGAACCTCCTGCCTCACGGTGGTGTGGTTCTCGGTGAGCTTGAAATAGCGGTCGATCAATCGTTTTCCTGGATTCTCAGCAGCCTGGATTCTCAATCCTGCTAATACGCGATCTTGTTGGGCTTTTCTTCCCACGCGCGAAACGCTGCCAGCGCCTCTTCACGCATCATTTGAATCATGGGAATGCCGCGGTGCGGGTGCTCCTGAGCGATTTCACGATAGATGAACGAGTCGTCAAAGCCGACTTTGGACGCATCTGCGGCGAAGCCGCCGAAACAGACTCGCGACAAACGTGCCCAGTAAATTGCGCCCAGGCACATGGGACACGGTTCGCAGGAAGTGTACAGCTCGCAGTCTTTCAGTTCGAAGCAGCCAAGCTTTTGGCAAGCCTGGCGTATGGCAAGCACTTCGGCATGCGCGGTGGGATCGTTGGTCAGGGTCACCTGATTTACGCCTTCGGCAATGATGTTGCCGTCTTTCACGACTACAGCGCCGAAAGGCCCGCCATGTCCGGAGCGGACATTCTCAATCGCGAGTTGAATGGCGCGGGCCATGAAGGCGCTGCTCATAATTCCTGGCCTGCCAGCAGGGCTTAGCCTCGATTCTCTGCGGTAACTGCGCTGGAGCAAGCAAGTATAAGCGGACGCCGGAACTGCGCAAAACTTTTCTCCCCTCGAATTCTCGATGGCGCCGAGTTGAAAAAGTGAAGCTGCCGGGATACGCTTTGGCTCTTCATGCTTACGCTCCCTCGCGGAACATACGATTGATCCTATGGATTCCCAAGCCTTCATTTCCCGGCGAGTAGTCACCTCGGAAGGCATCCAGCCGGCAGCCGTACTGGTGGAAGGAGAACAGATTCAAGCCGTTGTCCCACTAGGACAAGTTCCGCTCAACCACGAGCCGCACGATTTCGGCGATAGCGCAATTCTTCCCGGGCTGGTGGACTCTCACGTTCACATCAACGAGCCCGGACGAACCGAGTGGGAAGGTTTCCAGTCCGCAACCCGCGCCGCCGCCGCTGGAGGCTACACGCTGCTGGTGGACATGCCTCTGAACTGCCTCCCGGCGACAACGACGGTCGATGCACTCGAAGCAAAGCGTGCCGTAGCGCATGGCAAGTGCCGGGTAGATTGGGCGGCGTGGGGTGGCGTGGTCCATAACAATCAGGCAGATATCGAAGCCCTCGCGGCGGCCGGTGTGCTTGGATTCAAATGCTTTTTGATCCATCCCGGCATCGACGGTTTCACCATGGTTACCGAAAAGGATCTACGAGCAGCCCTCCCTCACGTTGCGCGGACTGGTTTGCCATTGCTGGTACACGCGGAGCTCGCTGGTCCGGTCGACGCGGCCACAGAGCGGCTCGCTCATGCCAATTGGAAAAGTTACGCCACGTACTTGCAGTCGCGGCCCGACGATGCGGAATTGCTGGCCATTCGCATGATGTTGTCGCTTTGCCGGGAATATCATTTTCGCCTCCACATCGTTCACCTCTCCACCAGCCGGGCGCTGCCGGAACTGCGAGCGGCGCGCAAAGAGGGTCTGGCGTTCAGCGTGGAAACCTGCCCGCATTACCTGCGCCTGACCGCCGAAGATATCCCGATCGGCACAACGCTGTGCAAGTGTGCGCCCCCAATCCGCAGCCGCGAAAATCGCGAAGCACTGTGGCAAGGTCTGAAAGAAGGAGCGATTGATCTGGTAGCCACGGACCATTCTCCCTGTCCGCCGGCCATGAAACGGCTTGAGGAAGGTGATTTCAGGACCGCGTGGGGCGGCATTTCGAGTCTTTCTCTTGCGCTTCCGCTGATGTGGACTGAGGCCGCGCGGCGAGGCTTCACGCTGGTCGATATCGTGCGTTGGATGGCAGAGGGTCCAGCGCGGCTAGCCGGGTGCCATGGGCGCAAGGGTCGCATCGCCGCGGGATACGATGCGGACTTGGTCGTGTTCGATCCTGACACAGAGTTTCAGGTGACCGAGGAGCGGCTGCACTACCGCCATCCAGTGTCTCCTTATTTGGGAGAAACCCTGCGCGGGGTGGTGAAAGCCACTTACCTTCGAGGACGGCCCGTATTTGCGGAAGGCAAATTCCCGGAAGAGCCGAGTGGACGCGAGTGGCGCGGCTAATCAGGCGGTACCAATCTTGCCCGATTTCCTTCACAATACTGCCAATGATTATTTTGTCCACTCTCGAAGCGGGGCGGCGTTTGGGCATTCCGCGGAATTGGGTGGAGGAGCGCTTCAGCGCTGCATGCCAGCCGCTGTTTTCCGTCGCGGCTTTGGCCACTGAGGTAACGACCATCGCATGACCAATGATCGCATCGTCGGCATGTCCGTCCCTCGCAAGGAAGGACGCGACAAGGTCACCGGACGCGCCCAATACATCGATGACATGACGCTGCCACACATGCTTTACGGCGCGACTGTTCGCAGCCAGATTCCGCGTGGCCGGGTCAGGAACATCACTTTCAGCCCGGAAATTCCCTGGGACGAATTCGTGATCGTCTCGGCAAGAGATATCCCCGGAAAAAATGTCGTTGCGCTGATCGTTGACGATCAACCCTGCCTGGCGGACACCGTCGTCAACCATCCCGAGGAACCGATCCTCCTGCTGGCCCATCCCGACCAACACATTCTTCCGAAGGCGGTTGCAGCGATCACAATCGATTACGATCCGTTTCCCGCCCTCTTCACCATTGAAGAGAGTGAGCGCTCTTCCGAAATCATTTGGGGGACGGACAACACTTTCAAGACCTATCTGGTTGAAAAAGGCAACGTCGATGGCATTTGGGATAAGGCCGACTACATCGTCGAAGGTGAATACAGAACTGGCGCGCAGGAACAGCTTTACATAGAGAACAATGGCATGATCGCGGTTTTCGATCCGCAGCACGGCATCACGGTGTGGGGCTCGCTGCAGTGCCCGTATTACGTGCATAAGGCTCTGATGGCGCTGTGCAACCTGCCGGCAGACAAAGTTCGCGTCGTGCAAATGGAGACTGGGGGCGCTTTTGGCGGCAAGGAAGAATATCCGTCGATGATCGCGGCGCACGCTGCGTTGCTGGCGATCAAGTCCGGGCGGCCCGTGAAGATCGTCTACGACCGCATGGAAGATATGGCCGCCACCACCAAGCGCCACCCGTCGCGAACCCGTCACCGAACGGCTGTGACGAAAGACGGAAAGATTCTGGGCGGAGAAGTCGAGTTTGTGGTTGACGGCGGAGCCTATACGACGCTGTCCCCTGTGGTGCTTTCGCGCGCAACCATTCACGCTGGCGGCGCCTATTTCTGGCCTAATGTTCGAATCCGCGCCAAGGCCATGGCCACCAATGTCCCGCCCCACGGCGCGTTCCGCGGCTTCGGAGCGCCGCAAAGCCTGTTTGCGCTGGAGCGGCACATGGATCGTATCGCGCAGGTAGTTGGCATGTCGCCGGTCGAGATCCGGCGCCGGAATCTTCTTAAACCCGGGCAGACCACTACCACGGAGCAAACCATACGCGAACCCATCGATCTGGAACACCTTCTCAAGCGTGCTCTCGACCTCTCTGACTATCACGCGAAGAAAGAACGCTTCGCAAAGCAGAATCAGGCTGGCTCGATCCGCAAGGGCATGGGTATCGCCGCTTTTCTACATGGCGCGGGATTCACCGGTTCGGGAGAACGGTATCTGAGTTCCGTAGTCGGCGTGGAGGGATGTGCAGATGGCACGGTCCGCGTGCTGGTCTCAAGCACAGAATTTGGCCAGGGAACCAAAACCGTGCTTTGCCAGATCGCGGCCGAGAGTCTCGGACTGCCCTATGAGGACGTAGGAATTGCGCAGGCGGATACCGACGTGGTGCCAAACAGCGGCCCTACGGTCGCGTCGCGAACCGTCATGGTGGTTGGCAAGCTGGTTCAGTCCGCAGCGCTGGGAATTAAACAAACGCTGACCCGCGACGGCACGCTGGGCGACTCGTATTCATCCGAGGAATTTCGTGCCGCGTGCCGGAGTTATGTTGCGGCACATGGAGAGTTCCGCTCGTGGGCCCGCTACGAAGCGCCGAAGGACGTCTTCTGGGACGACGAAAAGTACCGAGGAGAGGCGTACGCAGCGTTTGCCTGGGCAGTTTATATCGCCGAAGTGACGGTCGACTTGACCACCTGCAACGCGTCCGTAGACGATTTCGTCGCACTCCAGGAGGTGGGCAAAGTTCTGCATCCGGTCCTGGCTCGGGGGCAAATCGCGGGTGGCGTCGCGCAGGGAATCGGTTACACGTTGTATGAGAAAGTGGTCTGGCACAACGGGCGCATGCAGAACAGCCAGATGACGAACTACATTATGCCGACTTCCGCCGACTTGCCCAAAATTCGCGTCTTCTTCGAAGAGATGGGAAATGTTCACGGCGCGTTTGGCGCGAAAGGAATCGGCGAACTTCCCATGGACGGTCCTGCCCCGGCGATCGTCAATGCTGTCGAAGACGCACTCAAAGTTCGTTTCGATTCCATCCCCCTGCTTCCCGAAGATATTTTCGAGGCGCTTGCGGCTGAAGCGGAGGACAAGATCGAACCGCTGCCCGCAAGTGGAGTACGATGACCGACTCTATGGAGAGCCGCGGCCCAGCCGAACTTTCCTTCACCGTCAATGGTGAGCGCAAGACTGTGCGCGTCTATCCCATGGAAAGACTGCTGGACACGTTGCGCCAACGCCTCGGATTGACCGGCGCAAAAGAGGGATGCGGGGAAGGCGAGTGCGGTTCGTGCTCGGTGCTGATGAACGGCACACTGGTCAATAGCTGCCTCATTCCGGTTCTCCAGGCCAATGACGCGAACATCGTTACGATCGAGGGGCTGGCCTCAGGCATTCAGCTAAGTGCGCTGCAGGAGGCTTTCCTCGACTTCGGCGGCTCGCAGTGCGGCATCTGCACGCCCGGAATGATTCTCGCTGCCTGTCATATTTTCAATAAAAACCCCGAGCCTACGATGGAAGATATCCGCGAAGGTCTGTCGGGAAATCTTTGCCGCTGCACCGGCTACATCCAGATCTTCGAAGCCGTGGCCGAGGCGGCCCGGCGCCGGGATGCGACATGAGGTCTGATCCCGCCGACTTCCAACTGGTTGCACCCGCGAGCTTGCAGGCCGTGGTGTCGTTGCTGGCTGAAGAGCCAGGTGCGTGGCTTCCCATCGCCGGAGGCACCGACGTGATGGTGCAATACGCCGCGGGAAAACTTTCAGCGCGCAAGCTGGTGAGTATCTGGAACCTTCCTGAGTTGAGGCGAATCGAAGTCTTGTCTGACGAAATTCGTATCGGAGCGGCTTGCACCTACACCGATCTGCGAGAGCACGAGATCGTGAAACGCGAGTTTCCGTTGCTCGCCAGTGCTGCGGGCTGGACTGGTGGCATCGCAAACCAGAACCGGGGCACGCTTGGCGGCAACATCGTAAACGCCTCGCCGGCGGCGGATTCCCTGCCTGCGTTGCTCGCGTACGAGGCCGAACTCATCCTGGTTTCGGTTCGAGGGGAGCGGCGGATCCCTTATCTCGACTTTCACACCGGCTACAAGAAAACCAGACTGGCCGCCGACGAACTGGTTCAAGCAGTTTGCCTTCCCCGACGCTTCTCGGAATATTTTGCGTATACACGCAAGGTTGGAGCTCGAAACGCGCAGGCCATCTCCAAGGTGTGCATTGCTGCGCTCGGACGGCTGGCCGACGGAGTTGTGCAGGAAGCCCGCATCGCTCTGGGAAGCGTTGCGCCGGTTCCGCTTCGCCTGGCAGAGACCGAAAGAGCCGTGAAGGGAAAATCCATCGAGCCCTCACTCCTTGCGTTAGCCAGGAAAACAGCGGTCGCAGAAATCCGCCCGATCGATGACATCCGGTCGACTGTGAGATATCGGTCGGCCGTAGCGGCGAATCTCGTCGCAGAGTTTCTTGAGAAGTTGAGTCTGTCTGGGTCAAGGCATAAGACCAAAGGCATAGAAGACATGAGTCACGTCCTGGAGCGCTGGAACCCCCTTCCAACAGAGGAAGCGGTCGCGGAAATTCTGCCCTGTTGCGGCTCAAAAGCGTGGGCGATAGGCATAGCCGGGCGAAGACCGTTCTCCGAGGAAACGATTCTGCTGGCTGCGTCTGACGAAATCTGGCGTAATCTGGCTGAGTCAGATTGGATGGAAGCCTTCCGCAGCCATCCGCGGATTGGTGAGTCGCGGGCGCCTCAATCTGCGGCAGCTCAGTCTGCAATTTGGTCGAAGCAGGAGCAGCAGAGCGTCACAGTCGCGGCGGACGCGGTCAAGATCGCGTTGGCGGAAGCACAACGGGAATACGAGCGCCGGTTCGGCCACATCTTCATCGTGTGCGCGACCGGACAATCCGGTTCGGAGATTCTGGAAATTCTGCGGCGCCGGCTGGAGAATGACAAACAAACGGAACTTCGTGAAGCCGCGGAACAGCAGCGGCAGATCACTCAGATTCGGCTTAAGCGATGGCTAACAGCATGAAGCGAATCTCAACTCACGTTCTCGATCTGGCCCGCGGCAAGCCAGCGAAGGACGTACCGGTGCGCCTGGATCGGCAGGGGGCATCCGGCAACTGGGTCGCTGTGACCTCAGCCCGTACCGATCAGGACGGACGCTGCACTCAGCTGCTTCCGGACGAAACAGCTTTCCTGCCCGGCATCTATCGTTTGACTTTCGATACAGCGGGCTATTTCGCAGCGCAGAAAAGCGACGGATTGTACCCGCTGATAGAAGTTACGTTTCAGGTACGCGATGGAGAATCCCATTTTCACATTCCGTTGCTCCTCAGCCCGAATGGTTACACCACGTACCGGGGAAGTTGAGTTCATGATCGCCCCACCGAAAACCGATAAGGAGCGAGCCTGGTGACTTCCTCAACCCGGGAATGGATTCACCTGATCGTGCGCTGGTTCCACGTCTTTGCTGCCATCATGTGGGTTGGCCAGACCTATTACTTCACCTGGCTGGACGGGCAATTCGGAAAGCTTGAGAAGAATGCGGATGGAGTTGCTCCCGCGTTGTGGATGGTTCACAGCGGTGGTTTTTACACCGTCGAAAAACAGAAATCCCTGAGGGTTGCGCCCGGCCAGGTCCACTGGTTCCGCTGGGAAGCCGCCATGACCTGGCTGAGCGGAATGGTGCTCATGTTCCTCGTCTATTATTTCAGCGGAGGACTCATCGACACCGACGTGGCCGACATTTCCCAAGGGCGTGGCATCGCCATCGGATTGGGCGTGCTGGTCTTCGGATGGATCGTCTACGATGTGGCAGTGCGGTCGTCCCTGGCCAGGTCCGAAGCCGCATTTGCGATATTTTCGCTCATTATGATCGCTGCAATCTCGTGGGGATTGCTGCACGTTTTCAGCGGTCGCGCCGCCTATATCCACGTGGGCGCCATGTTTGGGACGATTATGGCTCTCAATGTGTGGGAACGAATCCTTCCCGCCCAGCGCAAGATGATTGCCGCGGCTGCAGCCGGCACAACCTTCGACCCATCTCTCGGCGCTCAGGCCAAGTTGCGATCCAGGCACAATACGTTTTTGGCGGTTCCAGTCGTCTTTATCATGCTCAGCAATCATTTTCCCGTGGCCACATATGGCAACACCTATAGTTGGCAAGTTCTGGTTGGCCTCGTCGCGATCGGCTGGGCGGCCGCGACGGTTATACGACGGACCTGACTCCCGCCGGCGCATATTCTTGATCGAAGTTTAAAGGCAGTGCAGACAAACGGCGGCACCACAAATCGCGCAGGAGAAGTCATCGCCAGATGCCAGAAGCTCGCCCGCTTCAGCGAAGTCTTCGGCAGCACGCGCCGGACTTTTCTCTCCGCGCCCATGCGTGACTGTTACCACGAAATCGCGCGATGGCTGGAACCACTCGGAACCCAGGTGAGAATTGACGCCGCCGGAAACTTGCGCGCGCTCTATCCCGCGGCGGAGTCCAAAGCACCGCGGCTTCTGCTGGGTTCGCATCTCGACACCGTCCCCAACGCAGGAGCCTACGACGGCGTTCTTGGCGTCGTCCTCGCCATCACATTGCTGGAGGCCTTGGAAGGGCGAAGGCTTCCTTTCGGGATCGAAGTCGTCGGCTTCTCCGAAGAAGAGGGAGTACGCTTCGGTACACCTTTTATCGGCAGCCGAGCACTGATCGGCAGACTCGACGAGGACCTCTTGAGCCTCCAGGATAGACAGGGAATTTCCGTGCGCCAGGCCATCGAACATTTTGGCTTGAATCCCGAAGATATTCCTCAAGTTGCCTTAAAAGACGATGCCCTGGGTTACGTGGAATTTCATATTGAGCAAGGACCGGTCCTGGAGAAACTGGGGCGGCCGCTGGCGGCGGTCGAAGCCATCGCGGGCCAGAGCAGGCTGGAGCTCACATTCCTCGGACGCGCCAACCACGCCGGCACGACGCCGATGCATCTTCGGCACGATGCCATCGCCGCAGCAGCAGAATGGATCGTCGCGGTCGAGCAGCAGGCTAACGGAGTTCCAAACCTGGTGGCGACCGTAGGCCGGATCGATGCGAAGCCCGGCGCGACCAACGTCATTGCCGGAGAGGCTCGGCTGACCCTCGATGTGCGACACGGCTCGGACCAGATTCGAACCGGGACGGTAGACGCCCTCGTTCACCAGGCAGAGGAAATGGCAAAGCGGCGAGGGCTATCTGTGGCTCGCAGCACACTCTTGAACCAGCCCGCCGTGGCGATGGATTCGTTCCTGGTCAGTGAGATAGAGCAGGCAATCCAAAAGACCGGGTGCAAGCCGCAACGCATGGTAAGCGGAGCCGGACACGATGCCATGATCCTGGCAGAAAAAATTCCCTCAGCCATGATTTTTCTACGAACTCCGGGCGGGATCAGCCACGATCCGGGGGAATCAGTCGAACTTGAGGTTGTGGCGAAAGCGATCGAATGCGGTTTGTGCCTCCTGGATCAGCTTGCTTCTTCGATCTCATTTCAAAAAAGGATGTGCCGTGCATAATCTTGGCCAGACGCGAAGTTCTCAACAACACAATCACCTGTTGCTGACTGCCGACACGTTCGTCCGCACCACTCTGCCGGGCATGAAGGCGTGCTCCGCCATTGTGCATGCGGGTCCGACCATGGGAGCAAAGTTCACTCAGTACACGGCCGAGTTCGAAGCCGGCGGCGAACTTGGCCGTGCCTCAGCGCAGCGCTTTATTTTTGTTATTGAGGGAGGAGTCAAGCTGAAGGCTGAGGGCAAACAGAAAGAGTTGGGCGCCCGTGGCTACGCCTATTTACCCGAGGGGTCACGACACCGCGTGGTGGCCGTGAAACCAAGCCGGGTCGCCGTGATCGAAAAACCCTACCAGGCGCTGGCCGCAACCCCACCACCACGCGCCATTTTTTCCAACGAAGATGAGGTCCCGTCGCATCCACTCGCTGACGATCCTGGCTTGCAGGTAAAATGCCTGCTTCCCGATGAGATGAGTTTTGATTTTGCCGTGAACACCATGGTGTACCAGCCCGGAGCGGCGCTCAACATGGTTGAAATGCACGTGATGGAACACGGCCTCATCATGCTCGAAGGCGGCGGCATCTACCGGCTGGGCGATTCGTGGTATCCGGTCACAGCCGGAGATTTTATCTGGATGGCACCGTGGTGCCCGCAGTGGTTCGGAGCGCTCGGGAAAGTTCCGGCAAAGTATCTCATCTACAAGGATTGGAACCGCCATCCCCTGGCCGACGTTCAACCATGAAGCTCCACATTGACCGGGATCGCCTGCTCTCCGAGATCGAAGCGCTGGCTGCGATTTCTGATGCGGACCCACCAGCCGTAACCAGAATCGTATTCACCCCCACTGATCTAAAAGCTCGTGCTTGGCTGAGGGCGCGTTGTGACGAAGCCGGTCTCACCGTGCGCCAGGATGCCATTGGAAACACTTTTGCCCGCTGGGCTGGCTCTGATGCCGAAGCCCCCGCAGTCGGCACCGGCTCACACATCGACGCCATCCCCAACGCCGGGAAATATGACGGCGTAGTCGGAGTTCTGGGAGGCCTGGAAGCGATACGAGCCTTGCAGCGCAGCGGATTCCGTCCCAAGCATGCGATCGAGCTGCTGGTCTTCACTGCAGAGGAGCCGACGCGCTTCGGCATCGGATGCCTGGGCAGCCGCTTGCTCTCCGGAAGTCTTTCTCCCGATGCCGCCAAAAGGTTAAAGGACAGTGACGGCGAATCGACCGAGGAAGTACGTCGCAAGGCGGGAATGCCTGGAGAGCTGGAAGAGGTAAAGTTACCCGGCGGCTACTACAAGGCATTCGTCGAGTTGCACATCGAACAGGGTCCCCTGCTGGAACGTCAACAGATTCCGCTGGGAGTGGTCACGCACATTGCCGCTCCCGCGAGCCTTCGCGTTGTAATCGAGGGCGCGGGCGGGCATGCGGGCGGAGTTCTGATGCCGGACCGTCGCGATGCGCTCTGCGCTGCTGCGGAATTGATCCTGGCAATCGAGAATGCTGCGCGAACCAGCGGCGCGATCGATACCGTAGCCACGGTTGGCATTTGCGAGGTTTTTCCCGGCGCAATCAACAGCATTCCCAGCCGGGTTCGTCTCAGCGCTGACATTCGCGATACCGATCTCAGGCGGCGCGATGGCGTGATCCAGTCGTTGGAGAATGCCTGTAAATCGATCTCAGCGACTCGCCAGGTGGCAATTCATACCGAGATGCTGAACGCGGATGCGCCGGCCGAATGTGCGCCCGTGGTCGTTGAGGCTCTTTCTCAGGCTTGCAGAAAGCAGGAGCAGAAGTTTCTTCCGATGATCAGCCGCGCTTACCATGACTCACTCTTCATGGCCCGGATCGCTCCCACTGCCATGTTGTTCATCCCGTGCCGCAACGGATACAGTCATCGCCCGGATGAATACGCTTCTCCCGAAGACATTGCTCGTGGAACGCTGGTGCTAGCCGAAGGTCTGGCGATACTATCCTCGTAAAGCTGAAAAAGGTGGGGCTACGGCGAGTGCGGAATATGGGATTCACGCTCGGCCCAATGCTCCACGATGTCCCGCACTACCTTGCCGCCAACCACCTGGGCGGCTTCCAGAGCGGGCATGTATGCCGAGTAATTTCCGGAGACCATTTCTTTCAGACTGTCAGCGGCGGTTGTGCCCGGAGGCTCGCGGTCATAGTTGCTGACCGTGCGCAGGACCAGTACGCGTTGCAGATCGACGCGGCCAGCCTGATTGAGGAAACTGAGAGCCTGCAGCGTTCCTGAATCCTCCATGCCCGCGATCATGTAGTTGCCTTTGCCGCCGGTGTAATAACGAGTCCACGCGTTGGCCCACTCGTCCATTTTCGAGCCGTGCCAGAACGTGCTTGCGGACATCGTGTCGCCTCGGGTCACAAACGGCGGTTTCAATGCGTTAGGAAAGCCGTTGAAGCGGGCACGAAACCTGCGTAGCGTATCTGAGTCCGGGAGGGATACATCTTGCGTGAGCTGAAAGGCCCAACCCACAAGTTCAGGATTGAGTGCGTAAACCTCGCCGTACCCTTCGCTGGCAACGGGCTGCTCGTAGGGTGTCCCCTTGCGCAGGGGCACGTAGCCGGTTGACCAGGTATCAGGAATTTGGCGCGCGTCGATCTCAAACGACAAATCGCCATCAATGACGTGGTCGGCCCAAACCGCTGAGCCCAGGGACACGTCCGCCGGGTCTCCGCCGCCAATTCCTGCAACGATCCAATACGCTTTCGAGAAATCAAAACGTAAATCCAGGCCAACGGCCATCACCGACGCCGCGGCCTTGGCGGTTCCGACCCCGGTGACCATGCCCAGCACTCCGTCTTTGTTCAGGCGGACGTGATGATAGCCGGACGGCAGCGGCACCACCTGATCCAGATGCTCACGCTCCACCCAAAGCTGGAATTCGCCGGGCACGTCTCCGGTATCTCCGCCGCGCTCGAACATGGTAACGACTACGACTTTGATTGGGATAGGCGTCGGAGCGACGCTCTGGGAGTAAAGCAACCCGGCACACGAAGTGAAAAACAGGAACCTCGAAACGAAACGTCGAAAGACGCTGCTCATGATTTCCTCGGCATTGTGGACGGGGTGGACACGCAGCTACATTCATACTCCATGATCGATCTGCGCGGCGTTCGAGAGTTCGAATAACCGGCATTCGAATATCGAGTCGGTCCCAAGTTGATATATTCACAACTGGCAAATGCCCACGACACACAACAAAACTCCGGCTGAGGTCTTGCGCGCGGATTTTCTCCTGACGCTCCGCCTCGCCCTGCCCCTCATCATCGCCGAAGTCGGGTGGATGAGTATGGGCATCGTGGATACCATCATGGTCGGACGGATGCCTGACAGCGCCGTGGCCATCGGTGCCACTGGCCTGGGCCAGAGCCTCTACCACAGCATCGCGATCTTCGGTGGCGGGCTGCTGCTCGGGCTCGACACGTTCGTCGCGCATGCCTATGGCCGCGAGGACCTCAACGACGCCAGGCTATCGCTGGTAAATGGACTGTTTCTGGCGTTCGCGCTTACGCCGATCCTGATGTTCGCGGTGTCGTTCTGGCCGGCGCTGATGACGCGATTTGGAATCAGCCTGGAACTGGTAGGACCGATGCGCCCGTTTCTGAGCGCGCTCAATTGGGGAACTCTGCCCCTGCTCGCATACTTCGCGCTCCGCCGCTACCTCCAGGCAGTCAATGTGGCCAATCCGATTATGTTTGCGTTGATCTCCGCGAACCTCGTCAATCTGATCGGAGATTGGGCCCTGATCTACGGACATCTCGGGTTTCCTGCCATGGGCATCGCCGGTTCCGGCTGGTCAACCTGCATTGCCCGCATTTACATGGCTGGCGTGCTGGGCGTCACTCTTCTGTGGGTGGAAGCGAAACGTGCGCTGCCAGGTTGGGTAGACGCACTCCGCGTCGACGCGCACAGGGTGTGGGCACTGCTGAAACTGGGAGCGCCGGCAGCGACCCAGATTATTTTCGAAATCGGAGCGTTCTCCGCGGCCACGGCGCTGATCGCGAAACTCGGACCAGTACCGTTGTCGGGCCACGAGATCGCCTTGAATTGCGCCGCGCTCACCTTCATGGTTCCCTTGGGAATCAGTTCCGCCGCAGCCGTCCGAGTCGGGCAACAACTCGGGAGGAAGGACCCCGCAGGAGCGCGGCGGGCGGGATGGTCAGCGATCCTTCTCGGAGCCACTTTCATGACCTGCTCCGGCTTGGTCTTCGTGTCTATTCCCACGGCAATCGCCCACATGTTCAGCCCGGACCCGCTCGTGATCCGCACGGGCGCGAAGCTCTTGCTGGTTGCCGCAGCGTTCCAACTGTTTGACGGCGTGCAAACGGTAGCGACCGGAGCGCTTCGCGGCACCGGCGACACCAAAACTCCCATGCTCGCCAACTTCGTCGCCTACTGGCTGCTCGGACTTCCCGCGGGCTATTTCTTATGCTTCAGGCTGGGATGGGGCGCTTTGGGCGTCTGGATTGGACTCTGCGGCGGTCTAATGTTAATCGGGTCGGCGCTCCTGTTCGCGTGGCACAAGCGAGTGCTTCCCGCGTAAGCAGACACGATGATTTTGGGAAGGGGGAGCGACGGGCGTCCCCGCCCGTCCGGAACAAGCTCGCCGCGGGACGGGCGAGACGCCTGTCGCTCCATCGCACCGAGTCGTCGAAAAATGATCAACCTCTGGCCACCTGGCCTCGAGCATCCCGCTGAGCCTGATTCGTCGGCTTCAATGACTCCCGGATCTTCGCGTACCCCGGTTTTATCGTCGCATAAATGAAATTGCACCGCTCCCGGTAAGGCAGGAAAGCGCTCTTCATCGCATTAATCGTAATTTTTTCGAAATCATCCAGCCCCAGGCCAAACGTCTCCGCCGCGGCCTCAAATTCCCGGGTCATGGTGGTGTCGCTCATGAGCCGGTTGTCCGTGTTCAGGGTCACACGAAATTTTTCCTGGTAAAAGATCTTGAAAGGATGCTCCGCCAGGCTGGGCGTTGCCCCGGTATGAACGTTGCTGATCAGGCAAATCTCCAGCGGAATCCGCTTGTCGAGAACGTACTGGGCGAGATCGCCCAGCTTCACCGCCCTGCCTTGCGCAATCGCAATGTCATCGATCAGCCGCGTGCCATGCCCGATCCGATGGGCCCCGCAGTATTGAATCGCCTGCCAGATCGATTCCTTTCCGTAGCCCTCGCCGGCGTGAATCGTGATGTTGAAATTTTCTCGCTGAATATAGTGAAAAGCATCGACATGCTTTTTCGGAGGATACCCGCCTTCTTCTCCCGCCAGATCGAACCCGACCACGCCACGCTCCCGAAAATCGACGGCGAGTTCCGCCATCTCCAGCGACACGTCCATGTTGCGCATGGCGCAGATGATCAATCCCGAAGATATGCCAAAATCCTTCCGTCCCCGCTCCAGGCCTTTCAACACCGCCGAGACCACCTGCTGATGGGTCAATCCTTTCCGGGTATGAAAAACTGGCGCAAAGCGGGTTTCGAAATAGACTACGCCATCCTGACTCAGGTCTTCGGCCTCTTCGTAAGCGACGCGTTCCAGCGCCTCTTCCGTCTGCATTACCGCGATGGTATGAGCGAAGCCCTCCAGATATTTGGCCAGGCTTCCCTTGTTCGCGCCTTGATGAAACCACTCCGCCAGTGCCGCCGGATCGCTGGTGGGAAGCTCCAAATAATTCGCGCTCCTCGCCAGATCGATCACGCTTTGCGGCCGCAGCACACCATCCAGGTGCTCGTGCAAAAGAACTTTCGGTAAAGTCCTAAGTAATCCTTCATCAAGCTTCATAGCAGACTCCGCTTTTCACCTGTACGCCAAGATTACTCTTCCCCGATGTCCTCGTTCCAGACTTCGGGATTGGCGCGAATGTACTCTCCCAGCAACGAAGCGCACTCACCGGAGTCGAGATCGACTACTTTCACCCCGAGCGAGCGCAGCCATTCCACTCCACCCTGAAAGTTGCGGCTCTCGCCCACCACCAGTGTGCCGAAGCCAAACTGCCGGACCAATCCGCTGCAATACCAGCAAGGCGCCAGCGTGGTGACCATGATGAGATTGCGATAGCTGCGTTGCCGTCCGGCGTTGCGGAACGCATCCGTCTCCCCGTGCATCGACGGGTCGCCGTTCTGCACCCGGCGGTTGTGTCCGGCTCCGACCAACCGTCCACCCGCATCAAAAATCGCTGCTCCGATCGGAATGCCGCCTTCAGCCAGTCCCTTGCGGGCTTCAGCCAGCGCGACGTCAAGCATTGCAACGTAGTCCATGAGAAAGTCTCGTCTCTCGATGCTTGTGTAGGGACGGGTCTCCGACCCGTCCAGGCCGAGCGCAGCTCGGCAGTTTTCCTCGCTAATCAAACGCCACCTAAGGCAGGGACCGGCCTGACTGAAAACCACCGCTAAGCTTAAGCCCAACCCCGGTCAACTTTTGCCGCAAAGCCTCGTGCACATAGTAAGCAAGCATCTTTGCCGCAGCTCCATACCCTAGCCCCTCAGGACGCACATTTGAAATGCAATTTCTCTCGGCATCCGTACGGCCAGGACGCGGATCCCACGTGATGTAAATCCCCAGACTATCCGGAGAACTCAATCCCGGACGTTCCCCGATCAGCACAACTGAAATTTTCGCCGAGAGCGCGGCACCAATAGCATCCCCAATCGCGACACGCCCCTGCTCAACCACGCAGACTGGACCAACCGACCACTGATGGTTAAGCAGCAGCACTTCGTCCAGCAGGGGCAACGCATGACGCGTCACGGCCAACGCGGAAAGTCCGTCCGCTATCACAAACACGATTTCGCACGGAGCCGCCGCCAGCTTCGCAGTCGATTCCGAACTCAGCCTCCGGCCAAGGCCGGGATTACGCAAATAGGTGGAGCGATCCGGCGCAGCGCTCTTGAGTACGCAATATGGCAACTTGCGCTCGCGCAGGCCACCCAGCAATGAAGGCATGTCGACTGCAGCGTGAACCGCGTCCCGCGCCTGGGCGTGCGCCAGTTGGAAATCGAGTATTTCGCGCGTTGCCAAGCCGGAACCCGCGCGATTTAGCCCCACGCGGGCCACAGTGTATTGCCGGAGGGATGGGGATAATTTCTCCGTCATAACTGATGCACGGGATTGTTGCCTGCCGGCAATAACGCATTCACGCTGAGCCGCCGGAATTCGCCGTGCTCCAGCCAGGCTTCGAATTCTGGCGCGGGCCGCAACCCGAGCGTCGACCTTAGATAGAGTGCGTCGTGAAAAGACGTGCTCTGGTAGTTCAGCATGATGTCATCCGCCCCTGGCACTCCCATAATGTAATTCACTCCGGCCACGCCCAGCAGGGTCAGAAGCGTATCCATGTCGTCCTGGTCAGCCTCGGCGTGGTTGGTATAACAAACGTCGCATCCCATGGGAAGGCCCAGCAGTTTGCCACAAAAATGATCTTCGAGTCCGGCACGAATGATCTGCTTGCCATCAAAAAGATATTCCGGCCCAATGAATCCCACCACAGTGTTGACCAGCATCGGCCGGTAGCGACGCGCCACCGCATATGCGCGGGCTTCGAGCGTCTGCTGATCGCAACCGTGGTGTGCTCCCGCCGATAGCGCGCTTCCCTGGCCGGTTTCGAAGTACATGACGTTGTCGCCCACCGTGCCCCGGCGGAGTTCGCGCGCCGCTGCATGCGCCTCATCGAGCAACGCAAGATTGATCCCGAACGATTTGTTTGTCGCCTCTGTTCCCCCGATCGATTGAAACACCAAATCAATCGGCGCCCCGTGTCGCAGCGCCTCCATTTGTGTGGTGACGTGGGCCAGCACGCAACTCTGCGTGGGAATGGCAAACTTCTCGCGCGCATGATCCACCAGTCGAAGCAACGTGCACACCGACGCCAGATTGTCGCTGGCGGGATTGATGCCGATCACCGCATCTCCCGAGCCAAGGGAAAGCCCATCCACGATGGACGCCGCTATACCTACCGGATCGTCAGTCGGATGGTTCGGCTGCAGCCGTGTCGAAAGACGTCCACTGAGACCGACCGTAGTGCGGAAACGCGTCACCACCCTGATTTTGCGGGCCACGGCAATCAGATCCTGCACTTGCATGAGCTTCGATACCGCGGCCACGATTTCCGGAGTCAGCCCCGGCGCGAGCGCGGTGAGCGCTTCCCCCGTAGCCTGTTCGCCGAGGAGCCAGTCCCGGAATTCCCCCACGGTAAATGACGCGATCAGAGCAAAGGCGGCGTTATCGTGCGAGTCGACGATCAGGCGGGTTACTTCGTCCGATTCATAAGGCACGACAACTTCGTCGAGAAAATATTTCAGTGGAAGGTCGGCCAGAACGTACCGTGCCGCAACCCGTTGTTCCGTGCTGGCGGCAGAGATGCCGGCCAGTTCGTCTCCCGAGCGCAGGGGCGAGGCCTTCGCCAACAATTCTTTCAGATTGGCGAAAACGTAGCTAACACCGCGAATCGTGTGGGAGAGTGGCATGAGAGACCACACCTCAGGCGTCGTGCCTCCCTATTATGCCTTTTTGTTATGCTTTTTAAGAGATCGCCGGCTGACCAGCGGCCCATCTTGCGCGATCGCCGCACAGTGCGGCGCTTGCAGAACTTACTTCGGGAGCATTTCCATGGACCAGATTGCTCCCGGCCTCATATACATGCTGGCGCGATACATTCCCTGTGCATCGTACGCTTCCGGAGTGCGAAAGAAATATCCACGATCCTTCCAGACGACGTTGTAGACGCCGCGCGCGGTCTGGAACGCCTGGTCACGCATTCCTTCCGACAACATGTGAGACGCAATGGCAAAAGTTGTGCCCACCCAGACCTCTTCCACCTGCTCATTTTCGTGCAGGGCTTGGCCATCTGCCCCCATGCCGTTGAGCGCGCCCATCTCGCCGTTCTGGAACTTCATCACGTTGTAGTCGTACACGCGCTGCAGCGCCGACTTGCGCATCTGTGCCGGAACCAGATCTCCGAGTCCGGTGAGGTTGGCGTACCACTGCCCTGCCAATTGCTCGGCCATGATGTCGGTGTGATAGGTACTGCCCTGATCGTAGTTGAAGTATGTCCCGTTCCAGAGATTCTTGATATATGCCGCCTGCGCTTTCTTGAACAAGGCGTCGTAGTTCGATGCTGTCTTGCCATCGCCCAGCTTGGCAGCCATCTCGCTGGTTGCGCGAACGGCGGCCAGGTAGAGCCCGCCGCTGTAGGCACTCTCGCCGCGGGCCACCCAGTTGTCATATGTCTGGTCCGGGAACCCACCGTTCTCAATCAGGCCGTCACCGTCACTGTCATACTGGCGGAGATGCTCCATCGCCTGCTGAACCGCGTTCCAGTTATAACGAAGAAAATTGATGTCGTTGCTGCCGCTCCACACATAGTCCCGCCAGATCATGAGCACGTACTTGCTGTTCAGATCGCGCCAGTTCGAAACATCCTGATAGTTGTACTGGTTCACATTTACGAACGGGTCTTCGGTTGGCGATCCCAGATCGTGAGGAGCCGATCCCGCCACCTTGCGCTGCATGGTTACGTACGTGTGATCGTGATCCAGCTTCCACGACCACAAATAGTGCTGCGGGATGCTTTCAGGAATTGTGTCGGTGTACTCGCGCATCTCCTGCTTCTCGATTTCCGGCCAAAACCTGATCAGCGGGAACGAGCCGTAGAAGCGAACATCCGACGTCCCGTAGTACGGGTAATCGAAGCATTCCAGGTATGCAAAGCTGTCCGCATTCTTGGCAGACAAGTGCACCGGATTCGCCGGGCCGCTTTGCTCGTGGGCCCAGAGGGTACCGCCATCCGCCAGAATATAGAGTTCATTAAACAGTTCTCCGCGATACCAGTCGGGCTTGGACTCATCCTGGATATATGGTTTCTGCCAGGCATCAATCTGTTCGCTCCACCTTGCGTCGTTCTGCAGAGCGGTGCGGGCAATCTTCCAGGCATTGGTCCCCGAGGCATCGAAGAACTGGGTGTAGTGCCGAATCCACTTGCGACCTCCGCCAAACTGCACCACCGGGAGATCCCAGGAAAGGGCCATCGGGATAAACTTCTTTTCCCCAGGCGCAAGAGTAAAACGGACAGCAATCGCGCCGGCCATCTGTTCTCCGGCGCTGGCGACATCCGGCGATTGGTTGGGCAAACGGCCGGAAGTCGAGAATGGTTGCCAGACTTGGGCGCCTGAACTTCCCGGATCGAAGTTCGTTATGTAGCTGACCTCTACACCAGGCGCGGCCATCGCGGCGATGGCAAACTGTCCGTCCCATTCCTCCGACACCGGACCGCTGCGGATGCGATCGAAGACTATGCCGTGCATTGTCCCGCCCGAAATTGGTTCCGCACGAAATACATTTTTGTTTTCAGCGTTGAGAACAGAATTAAAGTTTCTGGTAGTGTCGCGAAACCAGCCCACCATGTTGGTCCATGAAAACAAAACCGAAACCGTCATCGGCTTGCTCGAGGGATTCTCCGCGTACCAGTTATAGATGGCAACCGGATAGCTCGTTTCCCTGTAATTGTCGGGCAGAATGGGCGAGAACTGTTCCACCGTCAACCTGACCGGAAGCTGCGGCGACCGGTACGCAAACCACGACTTGGGATAAAGCGCCGCATACTCGCCACCGCCCGCGGGATAGGACCAGTTCCAGGCAGACAGCGCTCCTCCGTTCGGCTTGCCCGTCGACAGGACCTGGGCCGTGGGCTGTTCACCTTCCGGCTGCACAAATACGGCAAACTGGTTAGCCGGCACATTCTGATACTTGTGAACTCCGGCTTTGATGTGCCAGCGCTCAAAATTGCCGCGATAGGAGCGGGAAAACGTGCCTGCGCCGAATCCTCCGACAGGCGCCCCTTGCCAATAGCCGTCATCGATGTTGGTGGTCAGTTCGGGCTTGCGGCCGCCAGGATTTGTGGGTGGCTGCCCGATTGGAATGCGCCAGGCGGTTTTTGGGATCTGGTCACTCGCCGCAAGCAATTGTGTCGACAGGGCGAATAAGGCAAGGATGAAGCATCTACGAGTTCGCATAGTGGGATCAGACATGATGAGATCGAAACGATGGGCTTGTGGCGAAGAAACCCCGGCAGTCTGAAGTACCTGACCCGAGTTGTCAAGGGTTAAGTAAGCGCTGATCCGAAGCTATGCTCGATGAGTCCCGCTCCCGGGTTTCTTGCTGTACTCTTATACGGTTTGAACGTGCAACCCAGCACTCGTACCTCGGAGGCCCGACTGTGTCCCGACTGACAACCAGGAATCCAGTGACGTCGCCAAGACGACGCATGGTTTTTCAATCCCTCTTCCTTGCCTTTATGGCCGCGGTGCTGGCGGCAGGCGCTCATGCGCAGTGGGCCCCGCAGAATCCTGTCGCCTCTGTGCAGCAGCAGGACGACGGCGCACTTTTCACCATGAAAGCTGGCACGCTGAAGCTGCAGGTGTGCACCGACTCCATCATTCGTGTCCGCTACTCCGCCACGTCTACGTTTTCCACCCTTCCGGACCCTGTGGTCACGAAACGCGACTGGCCGAAGACTCAGTGGACGATGCAATCCACACCCGAAGACGTGACCCTGACCACCTCTCGGCTGGTCGTTACCGTCACCCGTAAAGATGGCGCGATTACATATCGCGACCTTAGTGGCACCCAACTCGTTCAGGAAGCATCGCGGAAACTAACTCCGGTGAACGTCAATGGTGAGGACACTTTCCGCGCGGAGTCCTTCGTCAATATCTACGGCTCCCGTGAAGGCCTCTACGGACTTGGCCAGCATCAGGCTGGGGTCTGGAATTATCGTGGCGAGTCGGTCGATATTTCCCAGGACAATTCGAATATCTCGATTCCCCTGCTGGTTTCAAGCAAGGGCTACGGCATATTCTGGAACAACGACTCCCGCAGCCGGTTCAATAACCGGTTCGCTAATTACCTGTACATCACTTCCGAAGTGGCTGACAACATCGACTACTATTTTTTCTACGGCCCCGAGCTGGATCAGATTGTCGCCGCTTACCGCGAACTCACCGGCGCGGCTCCCATGTTCGGCAAATGGGCCTACGGCTTCTGGCAATGCAAGAATCGCTACAGGTCGCAAGAGGAAATACTCGGAGTCGCCAGAAAATATCGCGAACTGCACATTCCCGCCGATAACATCGTGCAGGACTGGTTCTGGTGGAACCGAAAGGGTGAGCACATCTTCAACAAGAATTATCCCGATCCCAAAGCAATGGTCGATCAGCTACACAAAGACAATTTTCATCTCATGATCTCGGTCTGGCCCTTCTTCGAACCGGGCTCCGCTGTGTATGACGAAATGGACAAGCGCGGCTGGTTCGTCGACAAGTTCAAGTTCGCCAAGCCGCCCTATCACACCGATGCGATGGCAGTGTACGACGCTACCGATCCCGAGGCCCGCAAATATTACTGGCAGCTGATGGACAAGGCTCTGTTCAGTATCGGCATCGATGCCTGGTGGCTGGACACGACCGAACCCGAAACCGAGGGCCAGGAAGAAAATATCCTGCTGCACCACAAGCTGGCCATCGGCAGCGGCGATCGTTACGTCAACATTTATCCGCTTATGACCACGGGCGCGGTTTACGACGGACAGCGAAGCTCGTCTGACAAAAAGCGCGTGTTCATTCTTTCGCGCTCCGCGTTTGCCGGCGATCAACGCTATGGGGTCACCGCCTGGTCGGGTGACATCAATTCTGATTTTCTTACCTTCTCCCGCCAGATTCCCGCAGGCTTGAATTTTGCGCTTTCCGGTCTTCCCTACTGGACTACCGACATCGGCGGCTTCGTCTCCGGAGATCCCGACGATCCCGACTATCGTGAGTTATTCATACGCTGGTTTCAGTTTGGCACCTTCAATCCCATTCTCCGCGTGCACGGAACCCGTAAGACCGATCACAATGAACTCTGGTCTTACGGACCGGGCGCGCAGAAAATCCTGACAAGCTTCGACCGCCTGCGGTACCGCCTGCTGCCCTACATTTATTCGCTGGCCTGGAGGACCACCAGCGAGAGCTACACTCCGATGCGCCCGCTGGTGATGGATTTCCGTACTGACGTTCGTGCCCAGAACATTGGCGATCAGTTCATGTTCGGACCCGCGTTCCTGGTGAACCCGGTCACCGAACCCGCCGCTACAACCCGGACTCTCTATCTGCCGCAGTCCAGGTGGTACGACTTCTGGACCGGATCGCTCATCACGGGCAATCGAACCATCGAGGCCGACGCCCCGCTGGAGCGGTTGCCACTCTATATCCGTGCGGGCTCGATTCTCCCGCTGGGTCCGGACGAAGAATGGTCCACCGAAAAACCGGCCGATCCCATCGAACTTCGAATTTACCAGGGCACAGACGGAGATTTCGCACTGTATGAGGATGAGAACGACACCTACAACTACGAGAAAGGCGCCTACGCGACCATTCCCCTGCATTGGGACGAGGCCCATCAGACACTCGTGATCGGTGATCGCAAAGGCCAGTTTCCTGGCATGCTGGAGAGCCGGACCTTCCGCGTCGTCTTCGTAGGAAGGGGCCACGGAAGCGGCATCAATCCAGAGCCGCAACCTGACCAGACCGTCACCTATTCCGGAAAGCAGATCACGGTAGTCCCCACCAAGACTCGTCGACGTCAACCTGAAGGAGATTCTGAACCTCGTTCGTCCGTCGACCCTCGCAGCGGCGGTTTGTGATCGTGCGTCAATAGAACGGCAGTAAAATCGACCGCGCCAATTCAGGCGGTGGCTTCTTCCGCAGCCCTGTCAACGCAAAAGCATTGAAAAAAACCCTTGCGGACACCATCAAGTCTTGGGGATTTTCGGAAACAGAGGACTACCAAGACGCGACTTCGCTCCGCCCTGATCCCGTATCAAATTTGTTAATGCTTTAAGTCGTGGAACAGTGGAGTCGATGCGGCTTAGCGCCGAGCCCACGAGTTGCCTCGCCGAGGATTGTCGTCCTGGCACAGAAGTTCCAGCCTGGAATTTGTGCCAGAGTGTCTTGTAGTCACTTTGCTGAGGCAACTGCCGGAAAATTGGAGCCTCCCGCAAGCGTTTGGCTTGGACGAGGAGCAGGGTCCTTGTGGAATTCGTAAAAAAGCCTCGTCGTTGAAGCCTTTCCGGATCGATAGCTTGAAACCACCTTCCATTGTCTGCACACTCACAAATGATGGCCCGTTCGACGGTAAAGCCGTTTTCAGCAGAGAAGACGCGGAAATATAGCTCCGCACTGAATTGATAGAAGCCGTGCCCAGGAAAATTGTTCGCCGGTGTTGCGGTTAAGAAGTGACCTCCTACCGTCACCATGTCCATGCAGTTTCTGATCGCGACGGGAAAATTGAAGATGTGTTCCAAAGATCCGGCATCGATGACAGCGTTAAAACGCTTTTTCAGATGGTCGCCAATGGGCTCATTCATATCGTGTTCCAGAGAAGCTCCTTCATAGGAACTCGCGTCAATAGAAACGATTTCCTGGGCTCCCAGAAAACTCAAAAATGGCTCGGCATAACTATTGCAAGCTTCGGCAAGTTGTTGCATTGTGCCTGATTCTGGGACGATCTTAAAAGCCGACAGGAGGTTTCGCAGGAATCTGGGTCGGAGATCGAGGCCAAGCCGGCCGATTGTGGCGGTTCGGTGAAAGCTCACTCCCTTGGCTTGGCCTCCCATCAGAAAGCGCGCCATATTGGCGTCTATGCTCATCGAAGAACTCCGTGGTCCTTTGCAATCGGGCTGCAGTTTGTTGGCTTTAAAAACTAAAACATTCTATCCCGTTGTCGTCATGCTGCGGCACTCTCAAAAACTGGACCTGTACAAAGGAACCCGTCCGGAGTACGGCAACCGAGAGAGGAGGGCATTCCGGAGAAGGCTCACAAACAAAGAGTCGATGGTGGTGGTGACTGTCGCGTCAAGAAACTGGCGATAAGATGGGAAACTTTTCTGGAAGGGGGGATCAACGAGGCGATTACTCGACGCGCAGGTGGAAGGAAACAGTACGCTGTTTCGCGGGCGAGTGAGGCTGTGGGATTAACAGGAGCTACTGGCCATCGGCCAGATTGTAGGTTCTGACCTTGAGCAATTGCAGCGTGATCCTGGCGATGAATCCCAGGTTATTGATCAAATATCGCTTCCACAACCGCGAGGGCTCCTGATACAGGCGGTGCAACCACTGCAGCCCGGCGCTCTTGATCCAGGGCGGAGAATCTTTCAGTTTTCCTGTGTGCAGATCGAATGCGGCGCCGACACCAATCATCACCCGGCAATTCAGGTGAGCAATACTCTCGGCCATGAACTTTTCCTGCTTGGGAGTACTCAAGCCGACCCATACAATATCGGGATCCAGCCGCTTTACGCGGTCCTGCAGCTCAAGATTCTCGATTGCACTCAGGGGCCGGAACGGAGGCGTGTAGGTGCCGGCAATCTTCATTCCCGGAAATTTCCGCGTTAGGGTTGCTGCTAACTCATCGGCGACCCCGGGCTTTCCTCCGTAAAAAAAATGGCTAAAGCCCGACTCCACTGATCGCTCACACACCTCCAGCATCAGATCGGGTCCAAACACGCGCTGCATCTTCTGGTGCCCCTGTAAGCGGCCAATCCAGACCGTGGGCATGCCGTCCGGAACCACCAGCATAGACTCCGCGAGCGCCCGACGAACCTGCGGATCCCGCTGCGCCTCCATTACCCCGTGCACGCCCGTAACGCACACATATCCCTTGTGCTGCCCCGCGATGGCCCCGGTGATGCACGCTACCGCCGACTCCATGTTCACGGCGTGCACGCCTACTCCCAGAACATTCGCTACCGGCAACCTAAGCAACGGCAAACTTGCTCTCTGCAACCCGACCGGACTTTCGCAGCTCACTTTCAATCCACTTGTAAGTCGCCTTCAACCCGTCTTCGAGCTTGGTTGATGGTTCCCATCCGAGAACACGCTTCACCCGGGTGTTATCACTATTGCGGCCCCGCACCCCTTGCGGTTTGCCCAGGTCATGCCGCAGCGTAAGGGATTTGCTGGCAATCCGGGCGGCCAGCTTTACCAGTTCGTTGATCGTTACCAGCTCATCGGTACCGAGATTGAGAGGTTCGCGATATTCCGAAGCCATCAGGCGGACCAAACCCTCTACGCAATCGTCAATATACATGAACGAACGCGTCTGCTCCCCGTCGCCCCAGACGTCGATTTCGCCGCCATCCTTCGCCAATGCCACCTTACGTGAGATCGCCGCCGGCGCCTTTTCCTTGCCGCCTTCGTATGTCCCGAGAGGCCCATAGACATTGTGGAAGCGCACGGTACGAGTCTCGAACTGATAATCCTGAAAGTAGTAACGGCAAAGCTCCTCGGCGAAGAGTTTCTCCCAGCCATACCCCGGCTCCGGGTCAGCGGGATACGCATCCTCTTCGCGCAACGGGGTCACGTCAGGCGTGTTCTGTTTGTTTCGAGCATAGACGCAAGCCGAAGAGGAGAACAGAAAACGCGCAACTTTATTCAAGCGGCTGGCTTCCAGCATGTGCGCATTGATAAGAATATTGTTGCGTGCAATATCAGCGTGGGAGGCTGTAATGTAGCCAATCCCTCCCATGTCGGCTGCGAGGTTATATACCTGTTCGACCCCACCTCGCGTGGACAGCAAAGCGTTCTCGTACATACGAAGGTCGAGGAGTTCAAACTCATCCGCTGGTGACGGCTCGTACTCGGGTAACTTGAGGTCTGCGCCCCGGACCCAGTAGCCTTCGGCCTTCAGCCTCTTGACGAGGTGATGTCCGATAAAACCTCCGGCGCCGGTGACTAAAACCTTTCTCCCAATCTCCATCAGTCTCTCCGTTACTGCAAGAAAAGCTAGCGGTGCGATTTGGCAGCCCTGAACCGCAGAGTGCGCGTCAAAGAATGCCAGAGCCAGCTCCGAGAACTCAGCATCACAACAGACTTATCGGCGTTGTGTCAGCGGTACAAGAGATACCTGTTACCGGTCACCGTTTTCTATCTGCCAGCGCCCTTCGTTCGGATCAAGCGAAGACCCGCTTTATGAGCATCATTGAAAAACATTTCCACAGTTTCTAGCGAGTACTCAACCAGATCCTTGCCTACCAGTTTGAGCTTCTTCAACACATCGTGCGTAACCGTGATTACATGGCAGCCAATCGCATCCGCTTGGAAGATGTTCAACAACTCGCGAGGACTGGCCCAGATGAGTTCGATCTGGGGATACTTACGCAATATTTGCACGGCTTCAGCCATGTGCGGAACGGGATCGCGCCCCGTATCCGCTACCCGGCCAGCAAAAACAGAGATATAGGAAGGAGGCCCCTGGCGTAGGCAGTCAGCCACGTCTCGCACCTGATCCAGGGTCATTATGGCCGTAATGTTGAGCCGCACTCCTGCAGCGGCGAGGCGCCGGATTAGCGCCCCCGAGTTTTCGCCCCGCGTATTCGTCACCGGAATCTTAACGACCACGGAACCTCCCCATGAGGCAATTTCCCGCGCCTGCCATTCCATGTCCTCAAAGTCGTCTGCAACCACTTCGAAAGAAATAGGCCGATCGGGGACAGCCCGGAGAAGGGTACGCGCAAATTCGCGGTAGTCGGTGACACCCGCCTGCTTCATCAGCGTCGGGTTCGTGGTAAACCCCTTGATGAGCGGGTTTTTATACAGTTCCGAAATGCCGGCAAGATCAGCGCCGTCGGCAAAGATCTTCACTTTTAAACCGTCAAGTCTACTCAAGAACGCCTCCGAAAAAGAGCGACCCGCTCGGCACCTTTACGACTCCTGCCCTTTTTTGTTGCTGCCATCAGCATGGTCTACTTCTGGACCGATTCCCACTTCATTGGAGCCGCCTTTAGCCTTGGGTGCGAGACTAAGAGGTGCCACACCATCGCCTGAAAGGACTCTGTATGTGGAGTCACGGTCTGGGAATTCGCAACGCGAATCAGAACACACGCATCTGCCACTTGAGCGGTGAAGCCTCCGTCGCGGCCTACCACACCACAGACCATTGCCCCGACCTGCTTGGCGTATTGCAACGCTTTCACCAGGTTAGTGCTGATGTTGCGCTGCGCATCACCGCCTCCAACCGAGAAGACCAGGACCAAATCCTTTGCATTGATGCGACTGCCCTGCAGCCAGTTTGCGTAAACCGTATCCCAGCCGTCATCGTTGATACGGGCAGTCAGTTCTGAGACGTTATCGCTCGGTGCGTAGGCTTCCATGCCACCGATCTTGCGAAAGTCGCACACTGCGTGGGAGGCATGACCAGCACCGCCGCCGACCCCGAGAATAAAAAGCCTCCCGCCCCGCTCGCGCGTTTTTACCAGGAGATCGACCATGCGCTCGACAGCGTCACGATCCAGTTGCGTCAAAATCTCAGCCGCTTCCGCGAGATACTGCCCGGTGTAAGTCATTATCTTAAATTGTATATCCGCGTTCTCAACCGAAGGGATAAGGCATTGGTCTTTCGGTTGCCGAATACGGTACAAAGCATTTCTCCTAGAGGTGGGTCGGCAGAGGCGCGATGAGACCTACCGTCTGGCGCTTTAAGATCGACGATCCGGTGCCGTCCACCCAGCTCGAAGGTCGAACTATGAACCGTCGGTTCTGCTCGCCACTTGTTCTCTGATGATCTCCACCGCGCCAGCGAGGGTTGAAGACCATGAAATCGGGCTGGATCCCGTGCTTCTCGAAGGCCTCGAAGATGTAAGGCTTGAATTGGCCGATAAATACGGTTCGAGTCCCGGCCGCGCGCCCCGCCTCGATATCGGTAATCCCGTCGCCGATCATGTAGGAATTGTGCAGGTCGATATCCCACTCCCGGGCAGCCTCCAGCAGCATCCCAGGAAGAGGTTTCCGACAGTCGCAGCGTACTTTATAAGCCGACAAGACCGCTTCGGGATGGTGCAGGCAGTAGTACACGGCATCCAGTTTGCCGCCGGCGGCCGCAATGCCGGCATGCATCTTGGCAGTCACCTGCTCAAGGATCGCTGGTGTGAACTTGCCCTTGGCGATTCCCGGTTGGTTGGAGACGACAATTACCAGGAGACCGAGCCGGTTGAATTCGGCAACGGCTTCCCCAGCACCTGGTGCCAGAGTGAACTCATCGGGCGAATTGGGTGAATCCACAGTGCCGAATTCCGCATTGTAGACGTAGGGATTAATGACCCCGTCACGATCGAGAAATATCGCGTTGCGTGGCATGAGACCGAACAGTCAGAACCCCCGCAAGGAACCCTCCTTCAGTCCCCCTAGAGCGCGCCTTTCGACGCGCGAGTGTTCTGGAACCAGAGCGAGGCTTAGCTACGCTAAAAACGTCGGGTTCCTCAGCTCTCTTTGACGCAGTAAAGCTCATCCGTGTCTTCGATCGACCTAGGCCCAATCGCATGCAACCCGTAGCCCAGATTCCGCAGCAGTTCGCAACAGGCCCGATGAACTTCCTGGCCGTGCGTGGAAAGAAAAATCACCGGACTCGACTTCCGCAGCAGTTGCTCGGCGCCACGCAATGCCGCGTATTCCGCACCTTCGATATCCATCTCGATGAGATCCGGCAAGGGCAACTCTCCCATCAACCGATCGAGGGTAGTGGTCCGCACCGTAATGTCCCCTGCAGCTGTTATTTTCGACACCCGCGGGTCGTTACCCACAAAGAATCGCGTCTCCCCTTCGGAGTCGGATACAGCCAGGTCCAGAACCTCGACATTCGTGATGTGATTCAGGCTCAAATTTTGGCGCAGGAAGCCAAGATTTCGGGGTGAGGGTTCGAAGGCAATGACTCGCCCCGTCGGTCCCAGCACCCGCGAGGCAATCAGCGCATAGAAGCCAACGTTCGCGCCCACGTCGTAAACTGTCGCTCCGGGCTTCACATGACGGGCGAAGAGTTCCGCCTTCTCGGTCTCATAGTCGCCCAGCCAAAAATCCGCCACGCCCGCTCCGGTACTCCACCGGAGTCCCCTTGCCGGTCCAGCAAGAACAGAAACCGTGAGGTTCTTGGGGACGGCGCGCAGAGATCTTCTCAGGATACGGCCCTTAATGGTGTCGCATGGCCAATCAAAAGCCGCCTTACTGATAAGATTCAGTACCACACTCATTAAAAGAAGTTCCTTTCTGAACCTCTTTCACACTCGAAACGTATTCGGACGTCCGGCAAATCGGAACCTGCTTCAGTGCTCTTTGACGCAGTAAAGCTCATCCGTGTCTTCGATCGATCTGGGGCCAATTGCATGCAACTTGTAGCCGAGAGTCCGCAGCAGTTCGCAACAGGCCCGATGAACTTCCTGGCCGTGCGTGGAAAGAAAAATCACCGGACTTGACTTCCGCAGCAGTTGCTCGGCACCGCGCAATGCCGCGTATTCCGCACCTTCGATATCCATCTCGATGAGGTCCGGCAAGGGAAGCTCTCCCATCAGCCGATCGAGCGTGGTCGTCCGCACCGTAATATCGCCTGCGTCAGTAATCTTCGATTTCTTCGGATCGCCGTCCACAGAAAACCGCGTGACACCTTCAGCGTCGGAGACAGCGAGGTCTAGAACCTCGACATTTGTGGTGTGATTTAGAGTCAAATGATGGCGCAGGAAGCCAAGATTTCTCGGCGAGGGTTCAAACGCAACCACCCGCCCCGTAGGTCCAATCAGGCGTGAGACAAGTAGAGTGTAAAAGCCAACATTGGCGCCTACGTCATAAGCGGTCGTTCCCGGCTTCACATGGCGAATCAGCAGTTCCGCCTTCTCGGTTTCATAGGTGCCTACCCAAAAATCAGCCACGCCCGCTCCGGTACTCCACTTTATGCCTCTCGCAGGGCCAGAAAGGATCGGGACGGTTGCGGTCTTCGGGACGGCGCGGAGAGGTAGCCTCAAGATCTGGCCCGCAATAGTCTCTCGCCGCCAAGTGAAGGCAGCCTTACTGAGGAGCTTCAAGACTGCACTCATTCGCGGAAATCTCGGTTACAGCTGACCACTTACTGCTGCTCCCGCAGCCGCTGACGACTTGGCAACTGCTGCCTTGGTGCCACGATTGACTTTGCCGTTGTGACCTTGCCGCCGCATATGCGCCAAGCGTCCGTCGCGAGACACAATGTCGAAGACCACCTTGCTGCCTTCGAACTCGAAACGAAAATGCAATTCCCGCAACCCGGCCCGGCGCAAAGCATCACGCACCTGCGCCTTGCCCTCTTCACAATACAACATCAGGAAGCCGCCACCGCCCGCGCCACTGATCTTGCCGCCAATCGCTCCATTCCGCTTGGAGAGCTCGTACCAGGCGTCAATCATGGGGTTGGTGATGCCCTTCGACAGGCGCTTCTTAGCTTGCCAATGGTCATCCATTAACTCGCCAAAGCGCCGCAGGTTGCCGGCCGTAATCGTTGAGGCAATCTCGATTCCGATGTCCTTGATCTCGGTCAAACTACTGACCACGGTCGTGTCTTTTCTCTTGGTTGCATCGTCCTGCTGGCTGAGTATGGCGGTGGCATCGCGGACGTCACCGGTGTAGAACAAGAGCAAGTTGTTCTCGAGGGCCTCAACCACATCGACCGGAATGGAAAGATACTGCGCCTCGACATTGCCATCTTTCGCAATCTTGAGCGTCGTGAGGCCTCCGTAGGCGGCCATGTACTGGTCCTGCTTGCCGATGGGCTTGCGCAGCAGATTTAACTCGATGTGGCAGGCTTCTTCCGCCAACTGCTGTGGATTGACCGGGGTCTGCGTCAAAGCGTGCAACGCGTTCATCAATCCGACCAGGTAACAGCTCGAGGAGCCTACGCCGGTCCCGGCAGGAATATCGGCAACCGAGACGATCTCGATGCCATTTTCAATACCGAAATGCTCCAGGGCCGCGCGCGCCAGCGGATGCTCGATCTCCTGCAGGCATCGGACGGTTTCGGCCTTGCTGTAACGAACCCGAATCAGGTCGTCAAGAATCGGCGTATTTACGTTCAGGTACATGTACTTGTCGATCGCCACTGCCAAAATGAAGCCGCCGTGCTCGCGATAAAACGACGGCAAATCTGTTCCGCCCCCGCCCAGGGTAATGCGAAATGGTGTTCGCGTAACGATCATAGGAATCCTTTGTACGGTCTGCTGCCGCGTAAACCGGAAAACGCTTATGCAACACCCTAAAAGCTACGACCACAATGGAGATTGCCAGAATCCCACCGCGTGACATCCCCGGCATTTCGCCAATTATGTTTAGCGGCTTGAACTCTTTCGGGCAGCAGGTCCGCCGACAAGACCCAGCAGGGGCCGCTAATAGACAACCGTGCTTGCATCAATGTTTATTGGGCAAGAGAGCTCACCGAACGCGCCGTCAGATGTGGGTTTCGAGCAGACAACGACCACTTACCTGATACTTTGATATACATGAAGAATGCGAAGTCAACGAGAGCCGACGTCCGCAGGGCCGATGCGACCTTTGCCCGCCACCTTGGCCTGACCCCAACCGTTGGTTGCGGGGCTTCTTTCCCCTGCCAGATATGAATGTAGTCCGATTGCTGAACGCTATCGTGGCAGCTGTTATGGCCTTTCACGGTTCTGCAGAAAACGAAAGTAGGCGTGAACGATATCACATTGACTCGCTGCCCCCGTTCGGGCTTCATTACTTCATACCAAATATCAGTTCGATAGGCGTTCGCCAGAAAGACTTTCGTCTCCGAGTAGCCGTTCGACTCGGTGTACAGTGAAAAGAATAGTTCCGGGGAAAACTGCCAGAATCCATGACCACAGAAGTTGTTCGCCGGCAATACATGCAATATCTGCCCGCCGTCGCGGCACAACTCCGAAACGTTCAGAAGCGCCTGCGGAGCGTTGTAAACGTGCTCCAGGCTTCCGCCGTCGATTACCGTATCATAGGTCTGCAGTTTTCCGTTCAGCGGCTTGTTCATATCGGCGATATGATTCGCCCCTTCATAGTCAGAGTAATCCCAGGAATCGACACATGTAGCGCCGAAATGCTGCAACAGCAGACTGTCGCAATACTTCTCGTGCTTGTAGTCCGCTCCCACACCGGTCAGGCTACAAATTTCTTTCTTGTCCAGACCCAGTTCTTGCCGGCCGATGGTTGCTACGCGACCGAACGGCGCGTGCTTCGCCGCGAAACGCAGAAACTGAAGCCCGTGATAATCGATTCCCACTACGTTTTACCCCACTTTCCTGAGCCCAGCCACGCCCCGGTTCGGGAGCATTTGGTCTACAGATTCTTTTCGTGGATCTAACGATGCCAGCAGAGCGATCATCGGACTCTCCACCTCAAGGTGTAGGAACGCAATAAGCGTTACGCATTAAGAATGGAAACAGATGGGCGGGTCAGTCGCGCCTGCGGGCCACCGCAATCACATACATATATTTCACGCCGTCGATATCCGGGTCCGGTTGAATCGGGCTTGCTGACATCTTGTAAAAATGCGAGCGCAACCAACCGAATGGTCGAGCAAATGCGCGTTCAATCCGGGAGCGTACGTTCCCACGGGTAAAGTGCGTACCGACTTTTAAGAACCGGTGTATGGTCCGCCAATGTGTATCTACAGGCTTCCCATCGCAGTGTCCAAACAGTTGCTCAACGCTGAATGACCGGCTTAACAGCTCGACAAACTCCCTCTTTGAAAGCTCCGCCACATGAAAGCGATTGTCCAGGCCGATTCGCTCCGACACTTTTCGATCCGGAGTACTGATGACCAGAACACCGCCCGGCTTCAGCACACGGTGAAACTCGAAGGTCATCTTGGTCTGGTCGCTCACATGTTCCAGGGTCTCAAACGAGCTGATGGCGTCGAAGGTGCCATCCGCAAACGGGAGGGTGGATTGCAGATCGGCAGAGTGATAGTTGAGGTTCGACTTCCTATAAGTAGCCTTCGCGAAGTCGATCGCGCCCGGGTCGACGTCCACGCCGTCCACGAATCGCACTTTTTCGGCCAGGAATGATGCACCATACCCAGATCCGCAGGCCGCATCTAGGCAGCGCCAATGTGGATCGAATATTTCCCGGGCAAACTCATATCGAGAGAGATGCAGTTGGCGGTCTTCCTCCGAGGCAACATCCCAGTACATCCGTTCTCCCCGCCAAGCTTCAACGTCCGCCATTTTCATAGAATTCATTTCCCGGCTCCATTTTCCCCGACGAGCGCAGTTCCCTGGTCCGCTGTTCGAGAAAAATCTGTCGTGCAATTGGACGATCGACTCCCTATTCGACTAGTACTCGCTTGAAGCCGCTTGCCTGTCAGCTCTCACCGGCCGCGTGCCCTTTTTTTGTCAATGGGCGAAGCTGGGGGTTGGAAACATGTTTGCGATTGCGTGTAATGAGCCGCGACAGCGCCACGTTCGGAAGACACATTGCAGCCGTGGCCAGGTATGCTCTTGAAGCGAATGAATGGCCTTGCGCCCGGCGAATGATGGATAGGCGATACAGTCTCTCGCCCGCAGTGGCTACCAACTGGGCAGCCCGCGTATAAATCGGCCGTCGAAGCCAGGCTTCTCGGAATTGTTCCAGATCAGGCTCAACCGTACCCCGTTCGCGCGCTTTGGCACAGGCAACGGCAAAAGTGTACCCTCGAATTGTTTCCGCACCGGTCTTAAACGTCAGCGACTCTTCGCGAAGCCGGTAGTGGTACAGCGCCTCCGGGTCGTTCGCAACCCGCCCGAAATCAGACACACGCAGGCAAAAGTCCAGATCTTCCCCGGCGCCAGCGAAGCGATATCCTCCGACCCCGGCCCAGGCGTCGCGTTTGACGACCAGGGTTGGGTGATTTATCCCTGGCCGCCGCTGAAAAAGCCTCCGTCGGATTTCCGAATGCTCGGTCGACGGGCGGAAACCCTCTACAATGCGGTTCCCGACAATGAAATCAATTCCTGTTCCAAGCATGACCACGTCACTGTGATCGCGCAGAAACGCCATCTGTTTTTCCAGGCGATGCGGTTCGCAGATGTCGTCGGCATCCATGCGTGCGACGTACTCGGTTCGTGAGTTGCGGAATAGTTCGTTCAGCGTGGTTCCAAGGCCTCGATTTTCGCGAACCGTCAATTTGATACGAGGGTCACGTAAGGAATGAAGGTAATCTGCGGAACCGTCAGTGGATCCGTCATCAATGATCAGAAAATCAAAATCGCTGTAGGACTGGCTGAGCACACTCTCCACCGCTGCCGCAAGATAGGGCATGGCGTTGTACACAGGAAGAGTCACAGTTAGGATCATCTGGCAATCATCCAGCCAACAGCGTTGTCCTGGCGCTTCACTCTTTCGTTCAAGGAGTTTCCCCGGCGACCACCCGCCCCAACGCGGCCGCCTTACGGGACAAGCGAACAGGAACTGAGGCGGCGAGTGTCACCAACTTAGATCGCTGCTCTTCGTTCGTACCGAAGAACCACATGACGAGGCATACCACGACACAATTTACCACCTCGATCAGCGCGAACCTGGCCCATCCCTCTGCCAGAAAATGAATTAACGGTAGTGTTACGGCAATCGATCCGAGCACGGACAAACTAGCAGGGAACGCAACATCACTCAGCCAACTCGTGATGGAGATCGCGGCGTGCCTGCGCGCGAACCAAAGGCGTCCGCAGCCGGCAAACACGGTTCCGACAACGACGGCCCAGAGAACCCAAGCCCCTGGCCTGCCAGCCCGTAGCAAGAAGTATCCCACCGGCACTCCGGCACTGTTCGCAATGGAGATCACAAGAGACAGGCCCGCAACCCGGCCGGTCGCCATCAGCGACAGGTTATATCCCAACGTGAGCTGATCAATGATGAGTGCGACAAGCACCGGCAACAGAAAGTCTGCGGTTCGCGGCGGGGGCGTGTGAAGCCATAACTTTAAACAGAAACCCATCTCGAAGAGAACCGGACCGAGGACGAGCCAAAGAATGGCGAAACCATACGCATTGGATTGATTGGAAAGGCGCGCCATTCCCCGGTTGTCACCCGAGGCATGGCGTTTCACGATCCGGGGAGTCGTCGAACCCAGGAACCCCCAAACGAGGTTACTGGCAAATCCTTGTGCCTGAACGGCCAAGCCATAAGCGGCGTTGGCGATGGGTCCGAAAAACATATTAAGCACCACCGCAGGGCCCTGCACGCGGAAGAGAATGGACAGAACTTGCAACAGGGTCCATCCGGAAAAACCGAAGAGCTCCCCGAGGCGCCGGCGTAAGTGGTCCACTGTAAGGGATGAAAACCGACACTCCTCGTAACGGTAATAGCAATAGCATGACGGCCCGACTGCCACCGATACCTGGAAAAGGCAATACATGCCCGCGTACCAGAGAAGGGCATCTCCGGGAAGGTATTTCAAGGAAAAAATGGAGATCATCAAAAAAACTCCGCTTACGGCATTCATGAGCGACATGGAAGCGATCGCCTCGTGAGCCGCAAGCAGAGATTGATAGGGTGTTGTAACCACACTGCAGGTCATGGCTATGACGACCATGCGGTAAATCCATACCGCCGCGGCAAGCCGTGAAGCCGGCAGCGTAAGCAGGCGGTGCAGAACCCAGTCCGACGCAAGCAGGGCTGCCCCTGCGGTGGCGGCACCCACAACAAGATGGACTATCAGGCTGGTCGTGAACCATTTTGTGGCTTCTTCGCTACGTCCCTCCCCTAATGCGTATGCGATGTGCCTTTCCGCTCCGGTTTGAAGCGAGTAGCTAAGGAACATCAGGAGAGCTAGAGACCCCCCAATTACGGAATAAACCCCATAGTCAACCGCGCCCAACGTTCTCAGCGCGACGGGGACGGCAAACAGGCCGGTCAGGACGTACACAAAGAGCTTGAGATACGTCGCCAGGGTGTTCGTAATAATTCGGGTTGACTCAGTCATCTGGCAGACTTTTGGTGCTGGAACGCGGCCGCCGATAAGCATAGTGCAGGGAAAAGGAGGTGCAGGCAGAAGGTCCGCGGATCCCTAATCACGTTTTCAGCGATTATAGTAGTCGCAAGACCCACGAGCGACAAGAAAGCGGCATCCCGACACGCTCGTTCCTCAACGGTTGAAGCGGCATAACGCCGGACTCCCTTCCAGACGCGAGCAAGGGCTCCCACAAACAAAAACAACCCTGGTATACCGTAGCAGACCGCGGCACCAAGATAATCGCTGTGCGCGGCACCTACTTGGGGCAGGTTCTCGTCAAAGAACAGCAGTTGTACGTCGCCAAATGGACCGAGGCCGAACAGTGGGTGCTGGATAACGGAAGCGATCTCAATGGGCCAGATTATCTCCCGCCCGCTCAGCTCGCTGCCCTCTCCCCGACTGTCTGTTTTCATAAAGAAGACCAGCACCCCGACTAAAAGGCTGAGCAACGCCAGCAGCAGTACACGCTTCGACCCACGGTCCCATTTCTCGGTGGGAATCTTCCGGCGTCGCCACCAGGCCAATAGCGCAGCTGCCATGATGGTGGCGACGATTCCGGCAAAGTAAGAGCGGAGAAACGAAAACGCTGGAATAAGAATCAGCAGCAGCAGCAGTAGGCCTGACCTCCGCGCGGTTGGAACTGCCAGTTGCCAAGCCAGCACCCACGCAATTAGACAAGCGCAAGCCGCATCCATATATCCCGGAGTGCCAATACCGTGGAACAACTCCAATTGGCTCGCCAGCGCACGCTCGCCCGGCATCGCCTGTATTCCGACCAACCCAAGAAGCAGGCTGGCCACAGCCGTGATCACAAGTGCGAATACCATCAATCGCACGATACGGCGAACTCCGCCTAAAACTTCCGCAGCACCGCAAAGACCGGCAAGAATTAAAATGCCGCCAAAGCTGCTGACCAGGTTTCGCAAGGGCAGTAGGGCAGCGCCAGTGAAAATCCAACAGACCAGAGCCCAAGCGATCAGCCAGCCAAACGGACTGGCAATAATCTTCAGGTTTCTGCTCGACTTGCAAAGAAAGACGAGAGCGCCTCCCAGCACCAGGAGAAGCAGCTTGACGGTTCCAACAAAGGGGTTCAGAGCGTCAGGATCAACCGGGGCAAGCAGGAGTTCCGGCGCGCTCATGCAGAGTGCGAAAACTGCCACAACGAGAAACTTCACCAAGCGCACGCGGGCTGACTCCGCAAGCGATTGGCTGCGCACTCCATACAACCCGGCGATCCCAGGCGAGGTCGGGTGAGCTCTTATCGAGACCGCTCTTGTAGAATCCATTGTTTTGGCTGAGGAAGGCCAGCTATCTCAAGCTCTCCTTCCGGCAAGACTTTGAAAAGGGGTGTTTTCGACTACAACCGGCCCGCTCCGAACCGGGCTCAGTACCGCTTGAGAAACACGCCCCTCACCCTGTCGACAAAACTCACAAACGCGTGCACCCGCGTCGAGCGTAAACGACGGTTCACCGTCCGCAGCCTGCGGAGCGGATATCTTCCGAGAAGGAATGGGGTGGCATAATTAGGGACAACCGAACACAAAACCTCGTCCAACAAGCGCGCCCACTGCTCACAGATAACCGCGTACGAGAAACTGTCTTGCACAAAACGTTGGCCGGCGACACCCATTGCCCGTGCCGTCTCTGGATTCTTGAACAACGAAATCACGCGCTCGACATACTCGCGATCATCACCACAAAGGTAACCGGTAACCCCATCGACCACCGTATCGCACATCCCCCACTGCCGTTGGGCTACGATGGCCGCCCCGCACCCTGACATTTCAACCACACTGGCTGGGCAACATTCCGTAAATCCCGTTGGATTCGGCAGGCCAACCATGGCCCGACCAATCACGTCGTACTTTTCTGTCCCCATCTTTCCGTGAAACACAACGCCATACTTGGCAGGATCATTTCGGAGGTAGCGCAGGATCAGCTTCTCGTAAGAGGGAAGCGCGACCCCTAAACTCCCGGTTTGCCGGTTCGGGTCCTGAATCTTGCCGCTGCCGATGACGTCGAGCTCAGCAGTTGGACACGCGCGGCGAATGCTGGGCCACAATCTGGCAAGCCGGTGAAAACCTTTCTGAGGAACGAGGCTTCCCAGGTAGACTGCACGCTGCTCCTTGCTACGGCTGGAATGCGGTGCACCATAGAACCCAGGTACGATATAGGTGGCTTTGTGCTGACACGCAGCTCCAGCGGCCAATGCACACTGCTCTCGCCCGACATATACAACCCGCTTGATGTGTTCGCTGCTGGCTAAGTACGAAAGTGTCGCGCTCTTCAGATGGTTGTGTGTCCAGGCAATGACAGGGATGTTTTCGGGAATCGAGTCTATGACTCCGGAAGCGGAGAGGGTGTCATGGCCTCGGACGACTATGCAATCTATGGGTCCAGCTTGATTTAGCAAGCTGCGCAATTCATGCGGATAATCTTTGATCGTAACGACCGTGAGCGTCCCGGGATACGTGTTCGTCGGATTACGAGCAATAAGGGTAACGTTCGCCAGCTTGCGCGTGGCCAATTCGTGGGCCAACGAGACAAATCCGTACTCCGTCCCCCCAATGGCGGGATTTCCTAGAGTAGGATCGGCAAGATTGGCGGCGTGAAAAGTAGAATCGTCCAAAAGAAATGCAACGGATCGCATGAGCGGGGCAGGAATAGGTGGAGGACAATTGTCAAGACTGAATGATTCTTATCGCTGTGCTGGTTGGCCTCGGTCGGGGCCCCTCATGTGACGAATGGCGGAGCATCCCGAGCCGAGCCGATCTTCTTCTCATTAGCTACAAGCGCTTCCGACTTCTTACAATCCTCAAAAGTGTCGAACCTGAGTACGTAACCGTCGTAGCGATAGGCGTACAGCGGGGCCTCGACTTCAAGCATCTGTGGGAACACATCAAGGCTGAAATCCGACACGCGCCTGGCAGGTATGTAGTCGAAAATTTCGGGTTCGAAAACGTAAATCCCGGCATTGATGTAGTGACTGAAGACCTGCTCAGCCGTGGGTTTCTCCAAAAAACGCGTAATCCGGCCCCGATCATCGGAGCCAACTATGCCGCTGGACCGCGGATCGTCAATCCAGCAGGCGGCCATAGTAGCCACACTGCCGCGCCGCACATGAAATTCGACCAGGTCTTGCAGTCGCGCACGTGCTCTGACTATCGGCAAGAATGACCAGAAACCTCTCATCCTCAAACAGCGGTTTGACCTGACGGAGAGCTCCTGAAGTCCCCAACAGCTCCCGTTCCCGGGAGTACTGGATACGCATGTCCCAGCGTTCGCCAGATCCAAAGTAGTTCACCACTGCTTCCGGCAGGTGGTGGAGATTGATTACGACATCGCGAATGCCAAATAAATGCAGTTTGTCGATCCAATGCTCCAGCAGGGGCTTGCCGGCGAATGGCAGCATGCATTTTGGCGTAATATCGGTCAGCGGCCGTAACCTTTCACCGCGACCTGCCGCCAGCAACATCGCTTTCATTGCGAATTAGACCCCCGCCGCCTTGGCAGCATGCTCGCGAAAAAAAGCGGCGGTCATTTGCAACCCCTCCGCCAGGGAAATCCTTGGCGTCCATTTCAGGTGTTGTTTCGCCCGATCAATCTTCAGATAGCAGTGGTCGATCTCCCCGGGGCGCTTGGCAGTGTAGATTGGCTGGAAGGGCTGAATATCCAGTGCTTTGCAAACTGCCTCGAAGATCTCATCGTCGGTAGTGGGCAGGCCGAAGGCAATATTGAAGATCTGCCCGTCGCCGTGTTCCAGGGCTCGCACGTTGGCCTGCGCGACGTCGGTCACATAAACGTAGTCCCGCGTCTTATCGCCGTTGCCAAATATTTTCGGGGTTTCTTTCGCCAGCAACTGCTCGCAAAAAATGGCCACCACACCAGCTTCACCCTGCGAACTCTGGCGCGGGCCGTACACATTTCCGTAGCGAAGCACGACATATTCCAGCCCGTAGAGTACGCGATAGTTGAACAAATAATGCTCAACTGTGTGCTTGCTGATGCCGTAGGGGGTAATCGGATTTACCGGGTGATCTTCATCCATCGGTAGATAAAGCGGCTCGCCGTAGGTTGCGCCGCCGCTGGAGGCATATACGATTCGCTTGCTTTTGAATTCCACCGCCAGGTTCAGCAGGTGTATGGAGCCGACGATATTCGTTTCCGCATCGAATGCCGGTTCAAAGACGGCCCGCCGCAGATCCATCTGTGCGGCATGGTGATTGATATAGTCGGGACGCTCCTTCTCGAAGATGTCGCGCATGGCATCAAAGTCGCGGATGTCCGCTTTATAGAAGCGTGCCTTCGGGTTGAGGTTGTTCATCGAACCACGGGACAGGTCATCCACAATGACCACGTCCAATCCTTTCTCCAAATAGCCGTCGACCACGTGCGACGCGATGAATCCCGCACCCCCGGTAACAAGAACCTTCATTAGGCAACTCCAAATGGTGTTTTGTGGTGCTGAGCCGGCTTTTCGGTCCGGGCCATCGACGCTGGGATGGTTTCAATCAGCAGAATGGAAATGGAGAAAATTGCGAGTCGCAATCCCGTGAAATGGCTAATAACCAGATTTGCTGTTCGAGAGCTAGTCTCCCACCCGGGCAGCTGCCGCCGCGGCCCGCGTGGGGCCGCCCTCTGCGCTGCGCATTCTAACTCTCTCGGAGGAATTCTCAATCGCCCACTAGATGCTAGTCTGGTTCAGTTCCGCGCCCCCCGGACGGAGTGCTCAAGAACTCTGAGCATCTACTTCTACGAAGCCGACTCCGGGTTCGTCGCCACCACGCCTTCTGCACCGACACAATTTCGAGCACGAATGCTTTTGCTGGGTCATCCGGTCAATGGCTTCCCAGAACACAAAACCGCAAACCCAGAGCGCACCCGTGAAGCAGCCCAGCAGCGCTCCCAGGATGACGAAACCAACCCGAGGAGGAAAGGATTTTCGCTCGGGGATAACTGCCTCATCCATTACTTTTACAGTGGGAACTTCCTTGGCTTCCTGGATCTTGGCGAGTTCATACTCCTGGGTCAGAAGCTGATAGACCGTCTCCTGAATCTTCGTTTGCTGGTAGAGCTCGGCCCAGCGAACTCCGAGAAGAGGAAGATTCCGGATCGACGGATAGATCATGTCCGAGGCCTGGTTGCCCGAAACTGCCGCGGGAGTTGTTCCCGGGATGTCCCGGGTTGCCCCCGCCATTTCATTCAACTGGTGCCTGAGCTCATCGATCCGGGCACGCAGAGAGCGCACCCGCACGTTGTTAGAAGTGTAGATCTGTTCCAGACCCTCCAACTCCGACTGGGCAGCCATGAGATGCCCCTGCAGATCCGCCCCCGCCTCCACCATGGCCTTGGTCTGGGAAGTAATGTCCAAGGTTGTGTTCTGGCTCGCGAACTGGCTGAACTCTTCCGCTGCGCGGTGCAGATCCTGCTTCACGGTGGCCAGGCGTTGCTCGATGAAAATCCGTTCCCGGCGGGCCGAAGAAGTGCTGACATCGTTCATCAGCCGGTTCAGTTCCTCCACATACGCCTGAGCTATGGCTGTGGAGCGCTGCCGGTTCCGGTCACTCACCATGACCGTAATTACGCCACTCTTGCGATCCTCGGATATGCTGGTGTTGTCCTCCAGTAATCTGCGGGCATCCTCCATGTACCGCACCCAGTACACGCGCCTCAAATCGAAGCGATTGATCAGGCGATCTTGCACCGTGCGGCTGCGCAGAGTCTCCATGTAAAGTGCGCCTGACGATTTTGTTCCCAGAATATCGGACGCCAGGCCGCCCAAAGCGGGAGCCGCAGCCGCAGTCTTGCCGATCATCGCAGACAGCATGGCAAGACTCGAGCCCCCCGGATTTTCCGGAGGCATCAGGCGAGTCGTGGAAGTGTAACGATTCGGAACCAGCAGGGCGATAATGGTCGCAATCACCACTCCCCGGACGGCCCACCGCAGGAGAAAGGCACGCTGGTCCCAGAGCAGCCGCACCACAACGAACGAGGTCGGCACCGGTTCCACCGGCTGCACCGTCGTATCGTCGTGCCGATCCAGCAAGACTTCGCTTACCGGCTCGAGTTCATGATCTGGGGTTGCAATAAATCGCATCTGCTGAAACCTGCTGTCTCGCTGCGTCCGGGAAAACCGCCATCCGTCAAATCCCGCGGGCTGCAAAAATGATGGTATGCAGCAGAATCGCGAGATCCATAAACAAGCTGCGATGCTGAATGTAGTACAGATCGTACTCGATATTTTCGTGGATGAGGAAAGCCCGGTCTCCGCTGAGCTGCCATAGCCCGGTCAGACCAGGCCGAACCTGCAGCCTCTGCCGGTGTCTTTCCGTGTACTGCTCAACGATAAACGGCATCTCAGGCCGCGGTCCAACCAAAGACATATTTCCATACAGCACATTCAGAAGTTGCGGCGCCTCATCCAAACTGGTTCGACGAAGAAATCTCCCCAACCGGGTGATCCGGGGATCGCTCGATTCCAAAGGTGAATACTCATAGGACGGCGCGGTGGTGTGCATGGTGCGGAACTTATACATGCGGAAGAGTTTTCCGTCCTGTCCCACCCGTTCCTGCCGGAACAAGACCGGGCCTCGCGAATCCATCTTGATGGCGAGCGCCAACAACAGGAACACCGGGGCGCCAATCACCATCAGCACAACCGATCCCAAAACGTCGAAAACCCGCTTGACCGTTTCGTAGGCAAGGTTTCGCGTGGACCTGCCGAAGTTCGCCAACAGCACGCCGTCGATGTCCTGATAGTCAACCCACGGATCTGAGGCCAGCAGATGACTGGGAACGAACGAAACTCTGGCATTCGCTGCAAACGCCTCTTGAATGGTTCGCGTAAATCGATCGCGCCCGACGGAGGGGATCGCGATCACGACCAGATCCACTGCATGGTTGGCGACCAGCTGCCGCGTCACCGGCCCCTGGACCACCGGGGCCGAACGCCGTCGCTCATAGGCCATCTCGTAGATCATGCTTCCGGTCTTGGCCGGGTCATCGTCTACGAAAACCACCGGCTCCAGTCCAAGCTTGGGAGATCGGTGCAGAACTGAAAACACACGCCGCCCGGTGTAGCCCGAACCATAAATCAGAACCGTCTCATTGCCATAACCGCGGGTATGCAAAACGCGGACCAGCACGTAGATCAGGCTCTTCTGCGCGAACAGCAACAACGGGACCAGGCCGAGGCACAGGACCAGCAGCCAGCGGGAAAAAAGAATATTGGTGAAAAAACTTACCGCCAGCGCGATCAGGAAGGCTTGCGCCGACACGCCCAGCACTTGCTCCGTCTCCCGCACCCGCAGCAAGCTGTTCCCACGGCGGTACGACCCCGCCCGGTCCAGCATCAACACCATGACGATCGAAAAAGCGAAGCCCAGAACCAGAACCGTTCCGATTGGGTAGTAGATATGCCTGCCCAGGCGGAGAGAGTCGTAAATGAAATAGCCCAGCACCACCGCCACCGTAATGGTCAGCAGGTCAGCGATTACCTCGCAGAGAACGATGGCGCGCCGGAAATGAGCGGCAGTGATCCTCCTCTGACCGGGCGCCGGAAGATTCGAATCCCCAGCCGTGACCGGGCTGGAGGTTAGCTCTGTGGATTTCCCCAGTTGGACAGCAGTGGCGCTTTTCGCGGAAAAACCGAAATTGCTCATGTTCGCTTTCATTCCAGATACGCCGCGTCTACTTCGACCGCAACCGATCGCCAATCACAGCTTCGCCCTCTCACTTACAGGGCGTCCGTGAGCTAACCCCTTCAGCAGCAACTTCATAGACCACAGAACCCTTAAATCAGCCTCACCGGCCTGGGCTCCTGGAATCATTGCTCGCCGCATTCATTGCGGACCGTTGAAACAATTTTTGCGGCTGAAACTGCACCTCAACCGCGGTCGTCACATTGCGGGACGAGTTCGGCTGAATCACGGGAAACAACCAGCGCTCGTACTGCACCCAGGCGCTCAGGCCCAGATTCGGACGCAGCCAGTAATCGCCGCGGACGCCCACGTCCGTCAACGTGCCCCCACCGGGGATAAATTGCCAGCTGACTTTTTGATGCCTGTAGTTGAACTGTAGTCGATTTCGTGCGCTAAACCAATAGTTCGCCCATGCCCTGGGCACCCTGTCCTTGACGGCCAATCCAACTCGCCAGCAACTGATTCTGGTTGGTGTAACCATTCAAATAGCGGGTGTTGCTGTAGAAGAAGCCGTGGCTCAGCGCTCCTCCGGCCGGCAAATCGGTGTACACACCCTCGGCTCGGAAATCCAGCTTCGGTATCCCCGGCAGATGGGAGAAAAACATACCGGCTCGGATGGCGGAACGATCCCAGTATGCAATCGGGGAAATCTGGTCGTCAGCGAAGGCGTCGCCGTAGAACGTCACCCAGTCGCGGAGTTTCGGAACACGATAGGTCCAGTCCATTCCCGACCGCCGATCCCCTGGGTCCGACCCGGACACCGGTTGCGGTATTCGAAGTACTAGAACTAAACAAACTCTTTTCAAACGATCGCAGAGTGAAGGGCACGCCTTGTCCGGCGAAGATCACGGTCCGGGAGAAACCAAATTCGAAGTTCGGGGTTGGCTTGAACGTGAATCGCTCGCCGTGAATCATGGGCTGAGGGTGGAGCGTATGCAGAAAGCTGCCTTGGGTGTTGAGGTTCACATTAACGAATTGCTGTCCGCTCAGCTGTCCCAGGAAAAACTCCAGCCGCATCGGCCCCAGCCAACCCAGAACGCTGGGCAACTTGAACGGCGTGACCCGGTTGATGCGGAACATGTTGAGCGGCGCGGCGTTGTCGCTGAAGATCAGCGGACCGCCGTCACCCGGGCCCCACCACAGGCTTTGCCGCCCGAACGAAAGCTGCCAGTTCGAAAACATCAAACCCACGTAAGCGTCCAGCACTTCGAACCGGTTCACTGAAGGCTGGCCGGTGTCCGGTGGCAGCTGCGGAAGGTGGTCGACCTGCTGAATGGTTTGGCGCGCGGTCAGAGGCAGCGCCGGCAAACCAGCCGAGCCCTGCCATTCGCCGCGAAAATACGTCACCCATCGTCCCTGGGTGGCGATAGGCGGAAAAGCCGGTTACCGAATTCCAGCCTTGGCCGTAGGGACGCCCGAAGTCGTTGATCTGGGTCTGCCCAAAATGATAGCCATCCCGAAGCGGCGTACCGGAAATGTATTCCATCCGCGAATATACGGATTCCACCCGGAATGCCCCGCTCTCGCTGGTATCAGTGCCGTCCATTTCCGGACGAAATTCGCGTCCCAGGTCGTTGATGAGTCTCTGGGCAATGCTGTTCTCGCCATCGGCATCGGCCGCGTGCTCTTCGGCTTCACTCACCAGCCGGGCGCATTCTCGGCGCGTCCACGGCCGGTCTCCGGCAAATGCGCTGTCCACCAGGCCGAACGCGGCCAGGCGATCGAGCGCGGGATAAATCCAGCTATCGATGGGAACATACGGCGAGCCTCGATTTTCCGGCTCCCAGCGGCCCTCGCGGAACAATTCGCCAATCGATCTCCACTCGCCGCCGCCCAGTTCGGGATCGTGATGGCGGCTGTAGATCTGCTGCGCGATCAGACTGCCCACGACGCTGCCGACAAAGACATCTGCCGGGAAGTGCTGGGCGGCGCGAAACCGGGAGTAGCTGACAAAGGAGGCCAGGCCGTACGCGAAGAGCTTGGGAAGAGGGCCGGGATATTCGTGCGCGATCACTCCCGCCACCGCCCAGGCCGCAGCGGAGTGTTCGGAGGGGAACGATACGCCGCCCTGGAAAAAACGGCCGTCGCCCATTCCTTGAAGCGGACGCTCACGGCCCAGCGAGTATTTAGCCACCTCGACCGGGATCAGGCTGTTGAGCGCGGCTGCGCCGGCAAGCAACCCAGTTTCGCGCCAGTGTTCCTTGTGAGATGGATAGCTCAACAGCCACATTCCGGCAGCGCCCCCGATCAGTGCTCCGATCCCGGCGTTGGAAAAATTGCTGTATCGGCTGAGCGTCTTCGGATCGTGCGAAATGCTCCGGCCGACTTCAGCGTCGGTCACCAGAAATCCCGCCGTGATTCCACTCAGCGGCACCAGCCATTCGGTGTCCGGGAATCGGAGCCGGGCGGGACTGGTCCAGATTTGTTCTTGATCCAGCACGAAGTCTTTTGCAAACTCCTTAACGTTCAAGTGCAAGCTTCCGACCGGCTCGGGTTCGGGGCTACTGGAAGTTTGCACAGGTTTCGTCTTGCCGCTGCTTTCTGCCGGTGCCGCGTTCTGGTTGTCGCCACCTAATTGCTGCCCACCGCCTTGCTGCTCGCTCTGTTGTGGCTGCGCAGCACAGGGAACCGGCTCCGCGACCATCAGACCGATTGCAATCCACCCGCACGCCACTACCACCGCCTTGGCCCCCCATTCGAGACTTGTCGTCATTAGGGCTTGATGTAGGCGATGGTCAGAGCGACAGACGTTGCGATCTGCGCCGCCTGCAAGGCCGTGGTCCAGTTGCGGGTCCCGATTCTTGGCGCCATTTCGGGCACGACAATCGAGTCTCCTGGTTTCAACGATGCGCTTAGGGGATCGCCTCCCCACCATCCCGAGCTGTTGTTCTTTGCAGACAGTACCGACCCATCGGCTCGGATGACAAAGACGGCCTTCTTATCGGCAATCTGGGTCAGCCCTCCGGCCTGACTGAGATACCACTTCGCGCTGTGACCTGGCCGGTAACTGATCGCCGTCTGGTTAAATACCTGTCCGGTGACCGTTACATAGTTTGCTTTTTTGGGTATCAGGAGTATGTCGCCGTCGCGCAACTGCACATCCGCCGCCGTGTTTCGCCAGCGACTGATGTCGGGTTGGATGTGCACAATGACCCGGCCCACCGGCGCCGTAGACTCGAGTTGCGTGAGCGTAGTCTCGGTCTGCGCGATGGCGGTGAGTTTCGCGTTCCTCTGATCGGCATCGGTCTCGGGAAGGGCTTTGAGGTTGATCTGCTCCGCCTTGATGCGTTGCACCAGGGCGATGTGTGACTTCATCTCGATCTCGCGCACGTCGCGTCGCATCAACACGGCGCCGTAGGGATACGCCTGGGGCGAGAAGCCTCCCGCTCGTTCCAGAAGCGAGCTCAGCCGCTCACCCGGACGAATGCCATACGAACCGGCATGCTGCACTTCGCCGCGCACCGTGGCCGACGCCCCAATGTCGTCCCACCCCGGAGCCTGCCGGATGGTAAGCACGTCACCATCACGCAGCTGCAGGTTGTCGCTCTCCGCGCCACTCAACGCCGCCGAGAGTTCGACCGACAAATTCTCATTTGAAGTGCCGACCTCGCTGCCCAGGGCGTAGCGAGTGAGATCGGCTTTCGCCGGGTCGGCGCTGCGCTTCAGACCACCGGCTACGCGAACCAGGTTGTCGACATGCATGTTCGTGGTCAGCGGGTAGCGCCCTGGCTTGGCCACCTCGCCCCTCACGTACACGCTGGGCGGATCGACTCTTCGCCGCGCTGCGGTGGACGAGCAGGCGATCGCGCGGTTCCAGCAGCAGGTTATCCGCGGGATTCCCGGCCAGCGCCGAGCCCAGGTTCACGCTGAAAATCTTCAAGGTTCCATCCGGCTGGGTGCGGAAAAGTTGGGCGGAGTCAAGCCCCGCATCCGGGGAAACTCCACCGGCCAGATAGATCGCGTCCAGGAGATGGGCCTGCCCCGAGGTGCCGTACTTCCCAGGCGAGCGCACCTCGCCTCCCACCCACACCGTCGGCGCCGGTTCAAAATCGTAGCGGCTGAATATCCGGACGGTGTCCAGAGGTTGCAGCTTCGGAGACGTCGCTGGATTCGCCAGCGCCGCCGACAAGTCAAAGCTTTCCACGCTGGGGCGGTAGTCCGGCGCGTTCAGGCGCACGATCTCGGCATAGCGCCCCGCCGGCTCGGGCAGAAGATCGTTGTAGGAGGAGATCAAATCGGTCAGCTTCATGCCTTCGTGATAGGAATAGCGTCCCGGACGAAGCACATGCCCTTGCAGATAAATCGCCTGCTCGTTGTAAGGCGCAATCGGAAAGATGTGGATCTGGTCGCCGTCCTGAATCTTGAAGCTGCTCAGTTGCGCGGTCACGGCGTCGGCTTTGCCGTTGGGCGAAAGAGCACTGGGTGAAAGATCACTGGTTGAGAGATCAAGGGTCAGCATGGTGCGCTTTTCATGCGCCTCGAGTCGCTGCACCTCGATATGCTGCAGCGCGGCCGCGGGCAGAATGCCGCCCGCCAAATCCAAAGCGTCGGCCAGCGAGCTTTCCGCTCGCAGTTCGTAGACCGCGGGCCGTCGCACCATCCCGCTCACCGTGATTTGTGCGCCGATCGGCGGAACCAGCAGCGAGTCCCCATTTTCCAGCCGCTTCAGTTCCGATCCCACACCGTGCAACAGCAGGTCGTAGGCATCGACTTCTTCGATCAGCTGCTTGCCCCGGTAATGTTTCAGGTTGCGAAGCGAGCCACGCTGGGTAATCCCGCCCGCCGCAAACAGCGCATTCAGCGGCGTCGACAGCGAACTGATGTCGTACGCGCCCGGCTCCGCCACTTCGCCGACGACATACACCCGGATGGTTCTCAAGCGTGACAACGAGATGTCCGCCGAGACGTCCCGGTATTGCGTGCGCAGCACCTGCTGCACCGAAGCCTGCACTTCTCCCAGCGTCCGCCCGCTCACCAGCAGCGGCCCCGCCTCGGGCAGATTGATGCGCCCTTCGCGATCCACCGATCGCACCATCCTCTGCGAAATGCCACCCCAGAGATTGATGGCCAGACCATCGCCGGGTCCAACCACGTAGTCGGGCCCGACCGGCAGATCCATCGGAATGGCATCCAGGGCTCGGGTTCCGTTGCGGAACACTTCCATGCCGAAGCGTTCGGGCTCACGATCGCGCGGCGCCGCCTGCACGTACATGTCGTACAACGAAGGAATGTCGGCGTAAGGATTGCTCTTGTGGATCATCGACACCGGCGGAAGATCTTTCTCCCGGTTCGTTCCCCACACGCCGCGATCGCCCGGAAGTCGCACCGTACGGCTCATCTCTCTTCCTGAGGCGCCGGTCACATCGCTGCGACTTCCGGATGTCAGCGAGGACAAATCGTCCATGTTGTTGCGTCGAAGCATCATGCTGTCGAGACTGTCCATGCCACCGCCGAGGCCGCCACCCAGGCCGGGCGACATGCTTCCGCCCATACTGTCCCCCAGACCGCCCGATGACCGGCGGGACGAATCCGAAGCCAGGGTCAAACCCTGATCCATGCTTGAAAATCCGCCCACGTCCGAATCGTCCCGGCCTGCCGCCGAACGCAGCGTCCGGGTCGAGTCCAAGGGCGAGAGCTGGTCCGGCATAATCGGCAGAACCGGCTCGGGCAGGGGGCTTTCGTTGGGAAGAGAGTTGCGCTGCTGCGGCTGGCGCGTCGAAGCCGGCTCATTGCAGCTCTGATTTCGCGGATCGCAAGCCACACGTTCGGTTTTCTGCTCTTCCTTCTCCTTTTCCTTTTCTTTCTCGTCGGCCGCCGCCAGCGCGGTCGCGTAGGCGTGTTCCTGACGGGTCGCCTGAAGGTGGGCGCGATCTTTCATGATCAGGTCCTGTTCTTTGCCGAGATCCGAATCCGGATTCACGCTGGGCAGCAGGTATCCGTAACGCTGCACCAGGCGGGTGGCCACCGACCGGAACGCCAGATCGTGATCGAGCCGGTCAAAAATTGCCTGATCGGTAAGCGAACCATCTTCCACAATCTGCCCGTTGTCCGTGGCTTCCTTCGCCACCCAACGCTTCAACTCCACCAGGATGCCGGCATCTCTCAGAAGCACCGCCTGCAATTGAGCCGAAGACGCCGCTACCCGGCCCAGGTTTTCCCTGGCCAGATCGGAAGGATCCGCCGGACGCGTGGTGTTGGAGGTAACGGCGTTCCGCGGTTCTTGCCGCCGGTCGTCGACTTGCGCGCGCACGCCCATGCTGAAGATCAGCGCCGCCAGCGCCGTGAGCATCGAGAATCTGCTGTGAAGCCTCATGCTGCCCCCCATTTCAATTCACCTGGCTGCGCTGGCCGATATCTTCGGCCAAACTGCGAACTGGACTCAGGCCTTCGGCCACACTTCGCACCGCGCCCAGAAAACCCGCCTCGGAAGGTTCAATGTCATCGGAGTGGATATCCAGCGAGGCCCAATAACAGACGCTGTAGTCCTGGTACGGAGCCACGGCAATGATGCGCAGGCCGGGATATTTTTTCAGCAGCGCATCGCAAAGGCTGGGTCGCTTCCCCGGCTCGTCCACTGCAATCACCAGCAAGTCAGGCAGCGTCCTGAGCACATGGTCGGGAATGTCGGCATCATTCGAGACTTCTCCCACGACCTCGATCCAGGGCTGATCGGACAGCGTGCCAAGCAGCGCTTCCCGCATCACCTTGGGCCGGTTGGCAACCAGAACGCGAATCGCCCTGTTCATGGCCATCTCCTGTCGGAACCTAACTAGTATCGATGAGTGGTGGGAATTGGGAAGTCCCAATGATGGTGATTTTCGGGCCAGCCAAGAGGAAGGAGCCGAGCACCCAGGTGCATGCGATCGTAGGACTCAGTGAGGAGCTACAGGTGTAGCATTTCAATCCACGCGTATTAGTCCGGAGCACTAGCACACTAGTCCGGCACAAATGAGTTTCGCACGAAGGTCTCTACTTGCGCCTTTAGGCTTAAAGACTTTGACCGCAATGCTCGCCAAGACCGCAAAGGAACACGGTTATTCGGTTGACAGAGAACGTTGCTAACTCCTAGAATTTAATTTCCCTTCAGGCTTCTTAGGTAGCGGCGTTGGCATCACAGGACCATCCTGACACGCATAGAGTCTGGAGGCTGGGCTTACCGATGGTGCAGAGTTGCAGTGAAGTATCTTCTTTAGGCGTAAGCGTCTACCTTCTAGCCGAAAATCGCCTCCTTCGCGAAACCCTGGCGCGTCTGTTGCAGAAGCGGGGAGCGGTCTCCATTGTCGGCGTAAGCCGCTTCACCGAATCCGCCATAACCGAGATCTTCGCGTCCCGCTGCGCTATTTTGCTTATGGACTCTCCTGCCACCCATCAGGGCATGAGTTTGTTGAGCGAACTTTCGGAGCAGGCTCCGCACATCAAGGTCGTTCTTTTCGGCATGGACGAGGACCCAGGCTTGTTTCTCAAAGCCGCCTACTTCGGAGTCAGCGGTTACGTGTTGAAGGAAGCCTCGGCCTCAGAGATCATTGCCGCGGTACGAGCAGTCGCCCAGGGAGAAGCCGCCTGGCCTCCGCGACTCTGCATGGCTCTGGTCCAGCACCTGTCGAACGAATATCGCACTCGGGTGAAGATCCCCTTGCAGCCGGGAAGCGGTAAGTATTGCCTGACTCGCCGGCAACTCCAGCTCATCGGCCTGGTGGAACGAGGTCTGACAAACAAGGAAATTGCGGCCAACCTGAATTTGTCTGAATTTACCGTGAAGAACCACATCAGCCGCATCATGAGGCAGGTGGATGCGGACGATCGCCACGAAGCCGTGGATGTGGTTCGCGCCAGCGGACTCCTGCCCGTGGCCTGAGTCGTTCGTGTGGCGCGGGCGCCCTCGCCCGCGGCTTTTGACCTTACTAGACAAATAGGGCGATTTCCGCCTTCCCACCAGGCAAAGATCAGGGATAGTGTCGGGCTTCTCGCGGGCGAGGGCGCCCGCGCCACACTGCCCTAACCGGCGAGCTTCTGCTGATTCTGGGATCGCGTATCTTCCGGCATCGCCAGCCGGCCGGTCCGCCGCATCTCCGCGCAGTCATAGGAGTAAGCCGCGCCACAGAGCAGGCACACCTGGTAGGCCTGGCCATAGTCTCCGGCGTGAGGCCAGGAGAACCGGTGCCGGCAGCACATCTCGATAAGCCGCTTCAGAAAAGGATTTGTCATAGTGGCTTTCAGTCCTTGCGATATCTAAGTGACCTACTCCCCACCCTACCCTGAGAAGTACCCGATCGGTGCTGGATTATTGGTCATCGACCACAGGATTAAGGCCAGTGCCTGGTCTCATTACTCAGTTACCTAGGGAGGCGTAACGTAACTGCCCTTGCGAACGCGGCGCTAGGAACTACTGGAATCCCGTAGGTGGCGAAGCTTGGGTTACCGTATGGATGCAGAGTTTGAGCTTGTCCGCGCGTCGAATGGCGCGCTCTTTGAAAGAGGGATGACTATGCATAGTGCGAATGTGACCGACACCATACGGCGCAGCTCGAGAGTGCCGATCACCCTTCCTATCGCCGTCACCAGCCTGGAGCCGAACACGCCCTTCTCCGAAATATGCGAAACCCTGGTGGTCAGCGCGCATGGCTGCGCTATTTTTTCCCCGGCAAAACTTGAGGCCGGCATTCCCGTGCAATTTCGGCGCAAGGGAGGCGGCGCGACCATGGCACATGTTGTTGACTGCAAGCCCATGGGTGCGGGCCAACAGGGCTGGCAGGTGGCCGCGAGGCTGGACCACCCGGAAAATTTCTGGGGACTGGAAGTGTGCCCGGAAGATTGGGCACGCCTGCTGGAGGTACATTCCGACGAACCGCAACCCCCGCGAAAGGTGACGCGAACCGACAAGGGCCAGGCGCAGGGTCAGTCTTCACCGTCCCTCAAACTCGTTTCTGATAAGAGCCATGCTCAATTGACCGAACACGACTTGCGGGCCATCGTGGCCGAATTCGTTCAACCCCTGCATGCGGAGGTGGCGCGGCTTAAGGAACTGGCGGCGCAGGGAGAGGGAAAGCGCAGCCGCTTCGACATTTCGTTGTCACATATTCCGCCAGAGGTCGAAGAGAAACTTTGGGTACGTCTTCGCGACGATCTGGGCCCACAAGTCCTTAAGCAGACTCAGGAACAATCCGCACAGGTGCTTGGGTCCGCGAAGACCATGATCGATCAGAACATCACCGATGCTCTGGGAGGATTCCGGCAGCAGGTGACGCAGGAACTGAAGACCGTTGAGCAACGGGCGCATGGCCTCTCGGAAGAGATCTCCGAGGCAGTGGGACAACACTTCAATACAGGCGCGGAGCAGTTTCAGCAAAAAGTGTCGGAAGCCGGAACCCGGGTGGAGCGCCAGAGCGAAGAACTCCTGCGCGCCATGCAGCAGCGGTTGGGCGAGGAACACGATTCCTACCGGCGCGAAATGCAGAAAGTGCAGGCGACCGTGGCCACCGAGGCATCCCGCCTGCAAGCGCAGGTGGCTGCTCTGAACAGCCGCATCGCCGAACTCGACGAGACCGCAATCCGCCTGGAATCAGGAATGGAAACCCGCCTGTCGCAGATGGCCAGCGATCAGGTATCAGCCGCCCGGGTTCAACTGGAGCACGCCGTCGACGTGGTGCTCAAGGAGTTGGGAACGCGCAACGCCAAGGAGCTGAACAATCAGCTCGAAGAGGCGCGCGGAAAGCTGAAGGTGGTTCAGAAAGGAATCGAGACCTCAGTCACCGACCTGGTCAAGACCGAGGTCGCTGCCAGCCTGCTCTCCTTTGGGCAGACCATGGAGGAACTGGCGCAGGATTCCGTGGGACGCTGGCGCAGCGCGCTGGGCAGGGATCTAAGCTCGGTAGCCAAGATCCTGGGCGGAGAATTCCAAATGCAATCCGCAACCAGCAAGAACGAAGACGAACCGTCAGCCGAGTAGCAAGTAGATTGTCTGGTTGTGTGGTCGCGGGCGACTCGCCCGCGCAGGACTGAGCAAGACCTGCGTGGGGACAGCCGCCCCCGGCTGTCCGGTCGAGCGAAGCTCGACAGAGCTCGATATTTACAAGTCAGAGATTCATCTGCTCCACCCGCTCCCGGAAGTGTCCCTTCCAACTTTCCGGCAATGCCGTGACCAGCAAGGCCGGTCGCCATCCAAATTGAGGTTGCGATCCCTCGCACGCTCGGGATGACACCTGATATTGGAAAGTGCTAGTCCTGAAAGTTGCTGAACAAATTGTTTAACGACTCAGCCAGCAAAGGATGCGCCAGGACCGCGCTTTGCAGCGCGGAATATTTCAGCCTGCCCATCATGGCAATCTGAATCATCGACATGACCTCGCCGCCATTGTCGCCCAGGATTGCAGCCCCGAGAATCTCATCGGTCCGCGGATCGACCAGCGCTTTCATGAAGCCGCGGGACCGCCCAGTCTCCATGGCCCGCGCCACTGAAGTCATCGGCAGCCTGGCGATGCGCACCTTTTTCCCCTGTGCCCTGGCTTCCCTCTCACTCAAGCCAACGCGGCCCAGTTGCGGATCGATAAACGCGCAATACGGCAACAGCCGTCCGGCTACAGTGCGATTGCCACCTTCCAGCAGATTACTTTTCAACACGCGGTAGTCGTCGTAAGAAATATGCGTAAAAGCCGGGCCGCCCTTCACGTCTCCGACGGCATAGACGCCGGGCACGCCCGTCTCCAGCTTTTCGTTCACCGCAATATACCCGCGCTCGTCGGTGGCAATGCCGGCCGACTGCAAGTTCAGCTTCTCAGTGTTTGGCTTGCGCCCGGTCGCGACCAGCAGGTGCGTCCCTTCCAAACTCCGGCTCTCGCCTTTCACCTTGACCGTCAGGCGTACGCCCTTTCCGGACACCGCCGCCGACTCCGCTTTGGCCTCGAGCAGGATCTCGACCCCCTCATCTTTCAGGATGTTCGCGATCTCGTTCGTGATATCCGGATCTTCCGCTTTCATTAACTGGTTGCCATGTTCAATCACGGTTACCCGACTGCCAAAGCGCCGGAACATCTGCCCAAATTCAAGTCCGATGTAGCCGCCTCCCAGCACCAGCAGATGCTCCGGCAATACGTCCAGTTCCATCACGCTCAGGTTGTCCAGATAGGGGACACTGTCCAGTCCATCAAGCTGCGGTATGGTCGCGGTCAGCCCGGCGTTGATCACGATCAAGTCGGAGGTGAGTATGCGCTCGCCACCATTTTTCAAGCGTACGCGCAACTGCCTCGGTCCGAGGAACGAACCTTCACCGTAGATCACGTCAACCAGCTTCGCCGTCTGGAGGCGCCTCTCGGAGCCCTCGCGCCACAGCTTCACTATGTCGCGCTTCCGTTCACGAACCGCAGGCATGTCGACGGATACGTCACCCACGCTGACGCCATACTCCCGCGCCCGGCGAGCCAGGTGTGCGACCTCCGCACTGGCCACCATGGTCTTGGTCGGCGTGCAACCGTAGTTGACGCACGTCCCACCCACCGCCGCCCGCTCGATCATGGCCGTCCGCTTGCCCTTCGCCGCCAGCGCAACCGCCAGTGGATTCCCGGCCTGTCCCGAACCAAGAATGATCGCGTCGTATCGCGTAACATCCGTCATGGAAGTTCCTCGTGGATCGTATAGGGAAAGGCTTGAGCCAAGCGCAGCACTCAAGCCCGTGTAGGAATAGGTCTCTGACCCGTCCAGGCCGAGCGAAGCTCGGCAGTTTTCGCGTTGGAACCCAACCCGTCTAAAAATGTGAAACGATCAGCAAGCCGCCCGCAATTGCAATGGCGTCTTCTGCCAGCGCCACTGCAAAGTCCGGCAGGTGCGCGCGCGTCACCAGAGCGTGCCGAACGTTGTAACCGCCATACGCCCCGACCAGGGCGCCAATCACCCCGACTATTGCAGCGAGAATCAGGCTCCCGCCCGCGCTCACTGCCAGCGCCGCGCCGCACAGCCCGCCGAAAATAATACGTGCGCTCAGCCCGCGAGCGGAGGTTCGTGCCGGAGTTTTCGGCAGCTTGTCCACCGTCAGTTCCACCAGGGCCAGCAGCGTGAACAGGATCACCGTCCCCCGCTGTCCTACGAACGAGATCCTGGTTCCCGCAAGATGCAACCAGCCCAGATGCGCGCCCCAGCAGACCGCCGCCGGAGCCATCAGGGAGCGCAGCCCGTCCACGCAGCCGAGAAGAAAGCAAAAGAGCAATAGGGTCATGAGCATGGCCAGATCCTCTCTCTCAATCGAGAGTAGCGGTAGCATACCGCTTTCCAGAGGGACCGTGATCAGCGAGATTCGGAATACTCAAATTCGTGCCGGGAATATTCCGTGGTGACTTCATCTTGAAGTCCTGTCTTTTATACAATGGTCAGCGGTATTCAAGCTGCAAACGTCGCGCGGAGCCGCTGAAAACTGCCGAGCGTTGCTCGGCCCTGGATGAGCCCCTTCGACTGCGCTCAGGGCGGGCTCCGACCCGTCCCTACATGGTCCCAGATAGAGCAGCCAGGAGCTCCCCACGTTTTGAATCCTCCGGCGGAGGGGAAACATCTGAACCGCTACACAGGTGATAAGCCCCGCGAAGGCGTGCCACTCCCGCGGTGTTGGTTCACGTCGGTTCGCAAGTTCGATCCCGATTCAGAGGTATCTGTGAATGGCAAAACCAGTCATCCTGACCGTAGACGACGATCCTGATGTACTCCGCGCGGTCGAACGCGATCTACGCCAGCGTTACGACGATCGTTACCGCATCCTGCGAGCGGAGTCAGGAATCGCTGCGCTGGATCTGCTGCGGAGATTGCAGCAGCGCAATGATTCCGTCGCCCTGCTCTTAGTCGATCATCGCATGCCGGAGATGAACGGGATCGAGACCCTGGTGGAAGCCATGAAGCTCTATCCCGACGCCAAACGTGTGCTGCTGACTGCGTATGCCGATACCGAAGCCGCCATCAAGGCCATCAATTCGGTCCAGCTGAATCATTATCTTCTCAAGCCGTGGGATCCTCCGGATCAACAGCTTTATCCCGTGCTGGATGACTTGCTGGATGACTGGTATGCAGATTATCGTCCTCCCTTCGAAGGCGTGCGGGTGCTGGGAACGCGCTGGTCGGCGAAGTCTTACGACGTGCGAAACTTCCTGGCGCGCAACCAGGTCCCTTACCAGTGGCTGGACGCGGATACCGCCGATCGCGAGCCCGAGGTGAAGCGGTTGATCGAGAGCCTGAAGGACGAAGAGCTTAAGTTGCCGACGGTGTTCTTCGCCGACGGCAATCGCTTGCCCGAACCGAATCCTCAGCAGATAGCCGAAAAACTGGGTCTGCGCACCCGGGCCGGTCTGGAATTTTACGATCTGGCCATCCTGGGCGGCGGACCGGCGGGGCTGGCCGCGGCGGTGTACGGCGCGTCGGAAGGATTAAAGACCGTAATGGTCGAGCGCGAAGCGCCCGGCGGACAGGCTGGCCTGAGTTCGCGCATTGAAAACTATCTGGGATTTCCCTCAGGACTGTCGGGCGCCGATCTGGCTCGCAGAGCCGTGGCCCAGGCGCGCCGTTTTGGGGTGGAAATCGTCTCCCCGCAGGAAGCCACCGAAGTTCGAGTGGACGGTCCCTATCGCTACGTGCAGCTCAGCGACGGCAACCGGCTTTCCTGCCACGCCTTGCTGCTCGCCATGGGCGTGCAATGGAGAAAGCTCGATGTGCCCGGCATGGACCGCCTGCAGGGCGCCGGCGTCTATTACGGCGGCGGCACCACGGAAGCGATTTCGTGCCGCGACGAGGACGTCTACATCGTTGGCGGCGCCAACTCGGCCGGCCAGGCCGCGATGTACTTCTCCAGATACGCGCAACGCGTGGTCATGTTGGTGCGCGGCGATTCGCTGGCTGCCACCATGTCGCAGTATTTGATCGATCAAATCAAGGGTATGAGCAATATCCACGTGGAATATCGCAGCCAGGTGGTGGAAGTGCATGGCGACGATCACCTGGAAGCAATCTCGATCAAGTGCGATCAGACCGGCGACATATCACGGGTTCCCGCGGCCGCACTGTTCATCTTCATTGGCGCCGAACCCCGCACCGCATGGCTGGATGGAATGGTGGAGCGGGATTCGCGCGGGTTCATACTGACTGGACCCGACTTGTTGCGCGAAGGCAAGCGCCCTAAAGGGTGGTCGCTGGAGCGCGATCCTGGCTTGCTCGAAACCAATGTCCCCGGAATTTTTGCCGTGGGCGATGTGCGCCACGGCTCCATCAAACGAGTGGCTTCCGGCGTGGGCGAAGGTTCGATTGCGATTCAGTTCGTTCACCAGTATCTAAGCAAGGTTTCCTGATGCCCGAAAGCGAAGCGGTGCAACCTGCAAGCGGTACCGGCGAGTCGCTGAAAGGCGCGTTGCGGAAAATCCCGATCTTTGCCGACCTTACCGAAGAGCAGATGGATTGGTTTACCAGCCGGTCCGAGGATGCGCGATTTGCATCCGGTGATGTGGTGATTCGCGAGGGCGATCCGGCTGACTGGCTTATTGTACTGCTCGAAGGCGAACTGCGCGGCCGGCGGGAAAGCGCCGGAGCCGACTCTCCGATCTTTATTGTGCATTCCGGGCAGGTAACCGGCATGTTGCCGTTTTCGCGACTGACGGCGATCACGGTCACCTTCCGCGCCTTTGGGCCGACGCGGATGGCCCGGCTTAACAAGAATCACTTTCCGGAAATGATGGCGCGAATTCCGCAGCTGATACCTCGGCTGGTGAGCGTACTGGCCGATCGCATCCGCGATGTCAGCCGCGCCGACCAGCAACGCGACAAGTTGACCGCGCTGGGGAAACTGTCGGCCGGGCTGGCCCACGAACTGAACAATCCTGCCTCTGCGGCGCGCCGCTCCGCCGAGGGCCTGCGGCAATGCACCCGCGATCTGCGCCATGCTAACGCCAAACTCGACCGGGTTGCGTTGTCCCCGGAACAGCGTTCGTTCCTCGCGGAATTCGAGGATCAGGTGATCGAAAAGCTGGCCTCCGCGCCGGCACTGGACTCGCTGGTGCAAAGCGATCGCGAAGAGGAGATGACCGCATGGCTGGAGCAGCACGGTGTTCCCAACGCTTCCAGGTTCGCTGCCGGACTGGTTGAGGCGAATGTGCAGCAGGACGCATTGCAGGGTCTGATCGGAAAATTCGACCCCCAGGTGCTGCACGACGCGTTGGCCCGGATCGTCGCGGCGGTGAGCGCGGAAAAATTAACGCGCGAAATCGAGGCCACCACCGGTCGTATCTCTGAACTGGTTCAGGCGATCAAAGAATATACCTACATGGACCAGATGCCGGAACAGGAAATCGACATTCATCGGGGCATCGAGAGCACGCTTATCATGCTGAAGTTCCGGCTGAAGAAGGGCGTAAAGGTCACTCGCGAGTTCGATAACACCCTGCCCCGGATTTGTGCCCACGGGAGCGAACTGAACCAGATCTGGACCAATCTTATCGGCAATGCCATCGATGCCATGGACGGTAAAGGCGAACTCCGCATTCGCACCTCCCGCGAACTGGATTCCCTACTGGTCGAGATCATCGATAACGGCCCCGGGATACCGGAGAATGTGAAGCCGCACATTTTCGAACCGTTCTTTACCACCAAGGGAGTCGGCGAGGGCACAGGTCTTGGTCTGGACACCGTCTATCGCATCGTTCGCAGCCATCACGGGCATATCACTTTCGATTCCCAACCCGGCAAGACCTCATTTCAAATACGCCTTCCGCTGAAACAGCCCAAGCCGGCGACAGCGTGAGCTCGTGTCTATTCGGTAGTCGTTTCTGAATTGCAGCTTGCCCCCCTTGGCGTGAATTTCATTCGCGTCTTTACCCGTTGCGACATGGACTGTTCGACCCCGCTCAAGACTCCGTGACCCCTTTCCCGGATCATTGTCGCGCTTAAGAGTGTCAGCACAAGGAGGACCATCATGCAACCGGCGCCGCCAAAATCAAAATCGTACGGCACGCTCGCCATTCTCGGAGCTGTTCTTGGACTCATCTTTTGGCACCCCGGCCTTTCCGGTATGGCAAAACCGTCCAACGTGACTTTGGCGCAGAATACTGCCATTACGGTGCGCCTGGACCAGAACATCAGCTCGAAGACCAGCACGTCGGGCCAGCGCTTCGGAGGCAAACTTGCCCAGCCGCTCCTGGTCAACGGCCGCGAAGTGCTCCCTGCCGGAACCGAATTCTCGGGCACGGTAACTAAAGCCGAACCGGCGGGAAAGCTGGCGGGCGGTGCTGCCCTGCACATCTCGATCAACTCGTTCAGCTTTCAGGGAAAGGAATACAAGATCCAGGCTCCACCGCTGGTGCGGGTCACTCAAGGTCAGGGCAAGCGCACGGCCGAAGTGACTGGCGTAGGCGCCGTTTTCGGAGCAGTGATCGGGGCCGCAGCAGGCGGAGGCAAGGGAGCGGCCATCGGAGCCGCCGCGGGAGCAGGTGCAGGTGCGGTCGGCGCAGTCGCCACGAATAAAACGCGGGATATCGTGCTGCCAGCCGAGTCTCTTGTCACCTTCCATCTGGGTGAATCGGTAACGATCGCAATCAAACCGGCATCCCCCGCTCACCATACGTGGATCTTGTCCTGATTTGAAGTCGTCTTCGGACTGCCCTGGCACATGCGCATCAAGTGCCGGGGTTTGTCTTTTCAGGCTCCCTGTCGGGAGGGTAGGGCTTCAGCCGTGCCGCCAGAATGCTCCCGATCCGGCAGCTTTACCCGCTGAGGGGTTGCTTTCTGCGTGTCGGCGGAGGAATGAAGGAGTGCGGTTGCAGCAAGCCTTGGCTGCCGGCCAAAGCAGACGTCAGGGGCTGAAGCCCCCTGTTATGAGGCATTGTTGGCACGGCTGAAGCCGTGCCCTTCCCGCTGATGACCCGACGGCCGTAACCGGGGAGACACGCGCGATGAAATCCGCGACTATACCTGCTGCGCCCGATTTACCGGAGCACATACCACAACAATCTTGAAAGTGTTACGTCCCTCCGGTTCGAGAACCCAGGTGCGCGGGTTCGAAGTCCGGCCTGGAACGACCAATACCAGATTCGGTGGATGTGAGTTTTTCATATTCCCTCCAGGATTTTTCTTCCTGCCCATAGCGCGACGAACGCCAACTCCCGGGGTCAGATCGAGTAATCAAGGACAGACTGACCCCAGCTTTCGTTATTTGTCGCGTTGCAAAGTGAGGGCAAATCATTGCGGGAGGCTGGTATGTTCTGCATCGAATGTGGCAACGCTAATCAGGACAATGCAAAATTCTGCTGCGCGTGCGGTCAGCCGGCAGTACAGAGCTCCGGTCAAAGATCCGGTCCGGCCGCCTCCACCACGGCCGCCGTCCAAACTCAGACCACGGGCGTCCTGCAATCCATCGGAAACCGGATTTCCAGCCTGGCCAGCACCGACAAGCTCGACGGCTTCAGCCTGCGGGAGTTCTTTTCCGAGGTATTCAAGAAGCGCACCAAGGACGAAATCGACGACTACTTTGTGGTGGGCACCAGCCGCACCACTCCCCGCATCGAGGAAGTGGCCACCAGTTGGCCTAAACCCTGGTTTTTCTTCCGGGTTCTGGTGTTTGTGGCTCTGATTTACTTTGGTTTCTATTTTGCCTTTGAACAGTTTGAGAACATCAAGCTGATTCCCGGCCTGATCATGATGGGCTCACTGGCCGTGCCCCTGGCGACGGTCATCCTCTTCTTTGAACTCAATATTCCGCGCAACGTCTCTTTCAACCGCGTCCTGATGCTGGTGGCCTCCGGCGGCGTGGTTTCACTGTTTGTCGCGCTGGTCGGGTTCAAGGTGTCCAATCTGGACTGGCTGGGCGCCTCCAGTGCAGGGATCGTCGAAGAAATCGGGAAACTGCTGGCGGTCATCCTGGTAGCCCGAGCCTTCCGCGGGAAGTACATCCTGAACGGCCTGCTCTTCGGAGCCGCAGTGGGCGCGGGATTCGCCTTTTTTGAGAGCGCAGGCTATGCCTTCGACTTCCTGGAGCGGACCAACAGTCTGAGCGTGATGTTCGACGTGATCCAAACCCGGGCCTTCCTGACGCCCTTCGGCCACGTGGCCTGGACCGCCATCGCCGGTGCCGCTCTCTGGCGGGTGAAGAGAGACCGCGATTTCCAGCTCAACATGCTGTTCGATGCCAGCTTCCTGCAAACCATGTGCATTCCCATGGTGCTCCACATGCTGTGGAACGCGCCCTTCCAGACCCCGTTTGAGTTGCACCACCTGGTCCTCGGAATCGTCGGATGGTTCGTGGTCTTCGGCCTGGTGCAACAGGGTCTGCACCAGATTCGCGAGGAACAGAACGAACTGGGACAGGCTGCCGTGCCTGAGGCCACGCCGAACAACGGTCCGCAGCTTGTTCAACCCGCAAGTGCTGCCATCGCGTAAGAGCAGCTCGAAATGGCGAATCCCGACCGTAGCGCCGCCGTCTCGGCACTACGAAAGCACGGCACTACTTCTTTTTTTGTCCCTTTCTCAAGAGTTTTGTCGCGCTAACCAGTGAAGCCGAAAGAATTTTGCTGACAAACTAAAAGGAGACGCTCCCATGGAAACCAAAAGGATCAAAAGCAAAAAGACGAAAATCGCTGCCACCCTGGCCGGAATCGTCCTTCTGGCCGTCGCCCTGCTGCCTTACCTGGTCAACCTGGATCAGCTGCGCCCGCAACTCGAGGCCGCTCTTCAGTCACGCCTCGGCCGGGAAGTTCACATCGGCTATCTGGAGCTCTCGCTTCTGTCCGGAGGAGCTCGCGCGAACAGCCTCTCCATCGCCGACGATCCGGCGTCCAGCCCTCGCCCCTTCCTGCATGCCAAGTCCATCAAGGTCGGCATCAGCCTGGCCAGCCTGATCTTCTCGCGTTCCTTGCACGTGACATCGCTGGAGATCCAGGAGCCCGAGCTGGTCTTGTCCAAATCTCGCGGTGGAAAGTGGAACTTCTCCAGTCTCGGATCCAGCTCTGCACCGGATTCCAGCGCCGCGGACATTGCTGAATCGGAGCCGTCACTCTCGACGTTCGTACTCGATCGGCTGAAGATCACCAACGCCACGTTGATACTCCCTGGGGCGTCAGCATCCAGCCAGAGTCATGTCGTGAAGAACATCAACATCGATCTCCGGAACGCGTCCTATTCTCCAGTCCAACATGCCGGAACCTTCGATCGATGCCAGATTTCGGTTCGCAAGAGCAGCGCCCGCCTCACTGGCACCTATCAGGTTCGTGGCGAGTCGTTGATCGCGAACCTTCGTCTCTCCGGTTCCCAACTTGCGGTGGATGACGTCGCGAGTATCCTTCCGGCCCTCGGTATCGATCTCCCGGGAGGTTCGAAACTGCATGGCGGTACCGTCGACGCGGACCTTACACTGACTGGACCGGTGAACCGCCTGGTCACGACCGGAACGGTCCAGGTAGCGAATTCGAATCTTCTCGGATTTGACCTCGGCTCGAAACTGGCGTCCGTGCCGCTCTTGTCCGGGATGCCCTCAGCTCAGAATCTCGGCATCGTCAGCCTGAGCAGCGGCTTCCGTGTCAGCCCGCAGGGAACGCACATCAGTAATTTCGACAGCAAGATTACCGGCATCGGTGGGCTCACGGGAGACGGCGATATTGACTCCACCAACCATCTGAAATTCCACATGGAGGCCCATGTAGACAGCGACGGATTGGTGCGCCAGGGAATGAATCGGGTTGGGTTGAAGAATGTGCCGGACGATATTCCCTTTCAGGTAACAGGCACAACTTCCATGCCCATCTTCAGACCCGATGTGACCGAAACAGCCAAGCAGGTTCTGGCCGACAAGGCAAAGGATGCGGTGAAGGATGGATTTAAGAAGGTAATTGGCGAGCAGGAAAAGAAGGCTGCCCCTACCCCTCCCGAAGCCAAGAACGCGACCCCGGTCGCAGCCAAGGCAAACGAAGCGTCCCCTACCCCGGCTCCCAAAAAACACAGGTCCCTAAACCCTTTCCACTGGGGCCGGAAGGACAAGAAGGACAAGAATGAGGGACCGGAGCTGACCGCAAAGAAATAGGAAGGCAGGCGTCGGGCGTCGAGCATCGGACCTCAGCTACGTCAAATTTAGAATCAGATTGAGAACTAAGAACTAAGAACTGACAGCTGAAGTTTGAACCTGAGAATCCCAGTCGGACGGCATCAGGTCCGACGCCGCGAGGTCCGAGGTCCGACGCCCGTTGCTTATTCCTTGATTCCAGCGTCAATACCGTGGTGCTCTTTCAAATCCGCATACAGCCAGGCTTTGGCGACACTCCAGTCGCGCTTCACGGTCTTGGTGGAGATGCCCAGCACGGCGGCGGCTTCTTCGACACTCAGCCCTCCGAAGAAACGCAATTCCACCACCCGAGCCTGGCGCTCATCCAGTTTGGCCAGTCGTTGCAGCGATTCGTCAACCGCCAGCAGTTCAGCCGACTGCTCGGGAGAAAAGATGTACGCGTCATTCAGTGAGACCTTCTTATATTCTCCTCCGCGCTTCTGTCGCAGATGGCCGCGGGCGTGGTCGATCAAGATGCGCCGCATCAACTGCGCGGCCACGCCGAAGAAATGCGCCCGGCTCTGCCAGTTCACCGACTGCTGCTCCACCAGCTTCAGATAAGCCTCATGCACCAGCGCGGTAGCTTGCAGCGTGTGGTCAGCTCGTTCGTGGCGCATGTAGCTCCCCGCCAATCGCCGCAGCTCGTTGTACACCACTGGGATCAGCCTGGCGCCGGCGTCTTGGTCCCCGCGGGTCAAGGCTGACAACAGTACCGTCACCTCGTGGGCGTCCCCCATATCGGCGAACATTGTACCCTCGCGCCCCAGATTGAGCATCCGCCATGGACCCTTTTTTTCCTCAAAAAACGCCTTAGTAAGCAGGGAGCGGGGTGGCCTGGCTCAGAAACCTGACGGGCTGGGCCACCCTGACCCCGCCACTACAGGCACCGTGAGGCGGTGCAGAAAGTCGGAGTAGGGATCACGATTGCTCATGACCCCCTCCACGGATCCGGACGAGCGGGTTTCCCGCATCCGGCTCTTGCCTTAGGTAACAACGCCCATGCGGCGCAGAGGATAGGGATGACAGACAGAAGGCAAAGGCAGCCAGCAAGTGATGAGACGCCGCATGCGGTCCCAGAGGACGCGGCCGTTTTGGCTGCGCCGCGACAGCGAGCGATGCCAAAGCCAGCCGACTCGGAACCGAAAAACTGCCAGCGCCGGTTGGTTCATGGGCACTCCATAGTAGCGAAAGTGTCCACCGACAACCGCCCGCAGCCACTTGCCTTGCTTGGGGATGGGTTCGTGCATTCGTCGCCGAAGCTCGGCTTTCACCTCATTCAGCTTCGTCTGCACTCTTCTCCGTATCGTCTGCCGCAACACCGTGAACCGTCCATTGATCCTCTTCTTTACGCAGATATGCGTAAAACCGAGAAAGTTGAACGTCTCCGGCTTCCCTTCTCCACGCCACTGCCGTTGGTCGATCGCATGCGGACCGAACTCCAGCAGCCGCGTTTTCTCGGGATGCAGCTCCAGGTGGAACTTCCTCATGCGTTCCGTAAGTTCCGCCCGAAACTGGTCGGCATCCGCTTGGCTGTTAAATCCAACCACGATGTCGTCCGCAAAACGCACCACGATTACCTCGCGGTGCGCCCGCTTCTGGCGCCATGCTTGGACCCACAGGTCGAATACGTAATGAAGATAGACGTTGGCCAACAGCGGCGATGCACTGCCGCCCTGAGGCGTCCCTTCCTCCACCCGTATCCGTTTCCCGTCCTCCAGCACGCCGGCGTTGAGCCATTTCTGGATCAGTCGCACGACGCGCCGGTCTGCTATCCGATGCTCGATGAACTTCACCAGCCATTCGTGCGAAATCGCATCGAAGAAGCCGCGAATGTCGACATCGAGCACCCAGTTCACTTTTCTCGTAAGCAGTCCCGTGTAGAGCGCATCCAGCGCTTGATGCTGGCTTCGCCCGGGCCGGAACCCATACGAAAAGCCCAGGAAGTCGGTCTCGTAGATAGCGTTCAACACCTCGACCGCCGCGCGCTGGACGATTTTGTCTTCCAGCGCCGGAACTCCGAGCGGCCTCTGCCGCCCATCAGCCTTGGGGATGTACACCCTACGCACCGGTTTCGCTCGGTACGCTCCTCGCTTCAGTCTATGGGAGAGATCCTGGAGGTTGTCCTCGAGGGTCTCGCCGTAGTGCCGCCATGTCTCACCGTCCACGCCCGGCGCCGCTTCCTTCTTCATGCAGAAGTAAGCCTCGCGGAGCCTTTCCGGATCGTAGATATGGTGGAGAAGTGCGGTGAACCGCAACTTCTTATCCTTCTTTGCTGCTTGACGTACCCGCTCCAACGCGCTGAGCGCGTCTTCCCGGCTCGGTGTCCGGGACGCGTTTTGTTGGGGCAGGTTCCCTTTGGCCAGGCCTCTTCCCTCCATCCCCTCCGTTGCCGGTTGCCCGGCATTGTTCGGGGACTTCCCCGGTACAGTAGGTCTGTCCGACTTCCCAGGTCCGTTCGTCATCGGCGTGCGTCCTTAGACTTCCCGATGCGTCCCAGGGCAACGGCGGCCCTGGGCGAACCTGGGATCTCCCGGTTCCCGTTCGAGGTGCTGCCGTACGTGCACGGGGTCTGTGACCGCGCGGGACTCCATTGCACCTCGCGATATCGGTGCACCGGATGGGGCCTTCCGCATCTCCTTACGGCGTCGGCGTCCCGGAGTAATTGTCTTACGCGGCTGAATACCCGGCCCGCACATTCCCTTGTCAACGCTTCGACGCCGCCCTCGCGAGCGGCTCCGCATGACTCAGGGCCGATGTGGGTCGCTACTTCACATTCGTATGACTCTTTCATTCACTACACCTCGCCGGTTTATCCGGCGCACAAGGAGAACCACCATGACCTGCACAGTAAAGACCCGCACAGCAAAATCGATCCTCGGAACAGTCACTCTTGCCGCGCTGCTCATGGGAACAGTCGCGGCCCACGCCGCAGATCTGAGAAATTTCTGGTTTGCCAACGAGACCGGCAAGACCGTCGCGGTCCTCTCCGTCTCCCCCCACGAGAGTGGGATCTGGTACCCGGTTCCAAACTCGACCACGCGCAGCGGATACCGGAATCCCATCACCTTCAACTCCAGCTTCGCCAGTTCCTGTTTTTTCGACTTCAAGCTGGAATACGCGGACGGGAGTTATCAGACCTACACCCAGGGCCGGAATCTCTGCAACATCAGCGGCGTGCGGTTTTACTCGAACGAGTCACCGCCGATTTTTTAGCAGCTATGAAAACGACCTGCTCTGGACAAACACTGCCATCTGCCCGGCACCGCTACAGCCGCAAGCCGGGGACTCAGGGGGCCAGTAGTGATCCTGGCTCCCGATTTCTCTCCCTTTCAACTTTCCCGCTCTGCGTTCAAACGCCCAAGCTATCGCCGCGAGAAGTTGGTTTTCTTCGCGTGCTCCGCATTTAGGCAGAGGTCGCAAAGAAAATCTTTCGGCTGAAAGCAGAATGTTCCTGATGACCCTTTTTCCGCGCGATTGTCGCTTTAGTGATTGAGAGGAGAAATCACATGATCGAAGTAATTCTGATGATCCTGGCCTGGAGAAAAGGGTGGAAGGGATACGCTCTTCTGCCGCTGGGGTGCGCGGTGGGATTTGCCCTGGTACTGAGCGCGATGAACGCTCCCATGACGGCAGCCATTCCGGTTGACCTGATGGCCATCGTCGCCCTCATTATCATGATCAAGCAACCGCCCCAGGCCCGCAACCAGTTACTCACGAAATAGCCGTGCGCGGATCAACCAACATCACGCAGGCCAACCTGGCAAGTATGCCGAACGTTGCGGATGCAAAGGGCGGCTCCGACAGCAGACCTTACCTCCCTGTCGCCGGCCATTACTTCGGGCCGCCCAACATTCGACGCAACGGGAACTCTGGACGATCCATGGACCCTCCGGTCTATCGATCTATGCCATGGCTTTTTCCCCACATATATTTCCCAGCGTCCTTTGACGCGGCAATGACCATGGCGCCTCAGCGTACAATGGTCGGCGCCTGGGGAAGGGTGTACGGGACGGAGAAGGTGTCCCTCCAGGCCGTCTGGTGGGCACCCCGCCGATCCGCTGGTGGTCGCGCCGGACAGATCCGCAAACTGCGCGGAAGCTACCGCTGTACGCCGATCCGGGAAAACGCGATGGGATTGACGCCCGACCAGTGGGAAAACGTCAAAGAGCTGTTTGAAGCGGCTCTCGAAAGGCCGGTGGCCGAGCAAGCATCCTTTCTTGCAAACGCCTGTCCCGATCCTGCGGTTCGAAATGAAGTGGAGAGGCTGCTGGCGAATCACACCGCCGGGAGCAGTTTTCTTTCGAGTCGCCTGCCTGCCTCCCCAGGCCCAGCTCAGACCCAGCAGTTCCTTTCTCCGGGCAACCTCCTGGCCGAACGATTCCACATCATCCGCTTTCTGGCTTCCGGAGGAATGGGGGAAGTCTACGAAGCCGAGGACGTGGAACTGGGCGAACGCGTCGCCTTGAAAACAATTCGTGCGGATTTATTGGGCGACGGGCATTCGCTCGAAAGGTTCAAGCGCGAAGTCCATTTAGCGCGGAGCGTAACTCATCCCAATGTCTGTCGCATCTTCGATCTTTTTCGTCACCCGATCTCCCGGAGCGCCGAAAGCACCTCCGGCTCCGGCTTCGTCTTCGTATCGATGGAACTGCTTGGGGGCGAGACCCTGGCTGAATATCTGAAACGTGTGACCCGCATGCCAACCGCCGACGCGCTGCCCATCGCAGTCCAAGCGGCGTCGGGACTGGCAGCGGCGCACGAAGCCGGGATTCTCCACCGTGACTTGAAACCCGGCAACATCATTCTGGTTCCAGGAACGAAGCGCGTGCGCGCCGTGATTACTGATTTTGGTCTGGCCCTGCGGTCGAGCAGTGATTCCAGCCGCAGCGGTGCCATCACCGACACCGGAAAGTCTCTCGGCACTCCCGCCTACATGTCACCCGAACAGGTGGAGGGCCGCGAACTAACCCCCGCTTCTGATGTTTATTCGTTGGGCCTGGTTCTCTACCAGATGGTGACCGGGACACGTCCTTTCGATGACGAGTCTCCTTTATCTATGGCCGTGCGCCGCCTGCGCGAGGATCCCACACCTCCACGCGCACTGGTCGACGATCTCGATCCCCGCTGGGAGACGGTCATCCTGCGCTGTCTCGATCGCGACCCCGCGCGGCGCTTCCAGAATGCCGACGAAGTTTCCAGGGCTTTGAAGGGGGAAGTGGACTTCGTCTCTGCGCCGGTTGCGGTTCAGGAGCTAATCCCCGCGAAAGGAGCTGCCCAGCAGGCTCAAACGGGCCGAATCTCCGAATCCACGGTTCGAACCAAGACCTGGGAGTTCTCTCGCGATCACTTGAGCAGCATTCTCAGCGTCGACGAGTACGACGAAAGCGGGAAGAGAATCAAGCTCTCGACCGTCGGCGTGCGCCGGTCAAGCTTCGAGGAAGAATTGTTTGTTCCCCCGCCGGAGAGCGAAACGCTCCAGGCATTTGCCGGATTGCGCCCAGTTCCGGGAGCGATCCCGACTGAGCCAACGGGATTGGTAGTGCTCGGAGGCGCGGGCGCAGGAAAATCCAACCTGATGGCCAGCACGTTTCTCCAGGAACGCAGTGCGGGCGGTCTCGCCATCTTTCTCGCCGGCCGTCTCATCGACACTGCGGACATAGAAAAGTTCACAAGCACGCAGGTGGCGCGATTCATTTCATCAGATTGGGATTCGGAGTCCTTGCGCGAATATGTCGGCCAGTGCGGCAAACGACTCACCATCTATCTCGATGCAGCCAACGAATATTGCGGCCCCGGTGGGGCGTTTGGCCTTCTCGATTCGGTTCGCTCCCTGATCAATCGAACTGGAGTGTCCGCACCCTTGCGGGTTATCGTCTCCTGCCGCGCCGAGACCTGGCGGCTCTACGAGGACGAGAAAGACATCAAGCTGTTCGATCCCGGTCGCCTGTTCGCGAACGAACCCCTTGTGCTGCGCGGTTTCGACGAGCAGACCCAGGCCAGCCTGCTGTTCCAGAAATATTCCCGCTTCTATGCCCTGCGCCCGTCCACCTACGCCGAGCTTTCACCGGCAGTGAAGGACCTCATCCGTTCACCGCTCATGATGTCCCTGGTGGCCGAAACCTATTCCAACCCGCAAGGCCAAACCTCGGCCCCCAAGCTGATCCCCGCCGACCTCGACTATTACAACATCTTCCGAAGGTTGACCCGCCGCAAGAAACAGGACGCCCGCCGCCTGCTTAACCGCAACGATCCCCGCAGAGAATATTTCGACGAAGCCATTGACGGAGCTCTGCTTCTGTTTTCGCGCCTTCTCCTCGCGCAACTCGCTGGCGTTTCGGGAGCCACCAGCGGGTCGCCTTCCGCGAAACCGCTCGCCGGCGGCGATCTGCTGATGTCTTCGACGTTGACCCGCAATGAACCGTTTCTTGAGTACTGGAATCCACCCCGCGGAAGAGATGAAGCCGTCTCTACTTTTCAGGCCATCGTCCAGGTTGGACTGATCGACGCAATCTCACTGCACGAATACGGTTCCCATGACACTCTGCAACGCCGTACTGCCTACAAATTTTTCCACGACCAGTACACGCAATACTGGCTTTCGCAGATTTATCAAAGCGAAACATTGGGCAAGCATGACCCGGGACATCTGCAGCAGAGCGGGCAAGCGCTTCGTGACCTTGCCGACAATATCTGCAAACTGATCCAGCAATCCGTGCAGGTACCGGTTCTGGCCGGTGCGATCGATCATTGGCTCTACCGGAACATGCTGGTTTCGGGCCCGCCACAGGACGAAACCGGCGGCGAGGTTGATATCGGACTGCTCATGCCCTTGCTGAACCAGTTGGCCATGAGTCCGTCTCCGGTTGTCGAGCAGTACGTCAGCTCCTTCCTGACCAACCTGACGCTGCGCGGCATTCTCAATCCGCAGCAGCTGTTTGAATCCGTGTTTCAGCAGGGAAATGAAAAACTTCGCGCCAGCCTGGCCGGATATTTCATGGAGTGCTGGCCCGGGGTTTCGCCGGACCTGCTCAGCACTTTTCTGGCTCATTGTGAAGCGGAAAGAGACGCCGATGTGCTCAAGCGCCTGGGGGAAGTCTTCGCCTACCATTTCGAGCGCGCGCCGGCTGCGGCCGTGGACTATCTCGACCGTTCTCTCAAGCCGGTAGACACATTTGCGCGCGCCCTGACGTTTGCTCTGGAGCAATCTCCACTGCGCGTCGGACGACGGGAAGAGTATGCGTCTCAGCTTGCGTTCCTGCTCACCTTCGGCACCCTGAGCGCCCTGGCAAACTTCCACTCCGAAATTCACATGAGCCAGATGCGCGCCTTCGTGCGCCGCAAATATCCCTGGCTGCTCGATATGATCCTGAACCGCCCCGGCCGGCTGAAGGTGCAGGAGGAAGCCTTTCGCCTCGGCCTTTATAGGAGGTTAGAGAAAGAAGGAATCACGCAATGGGACCAGGTCATCGGCGAGCAAGGCAATGACGCCTTCTTTGTCGAAGAAAACGGCGTGGTTCAGCGCGACGAAATTTATAACTACTTCAAGTATCTGGTAGCGACCCACAACGGTGACCTGGAAATACTGGATCTCAGCCCGGGCTCGGACTTCCGCCGCGTGGCCATGTCGATGTTAGCTTTCAAGGCCCGGAGCGGGATCGGCTACGTAGCAGCCGTGACCCTGGCTATGCGACTGGTCCGCGACCCCGGACGGCTCGAGGAGATCGTGATCGAACTGGTCGACACCGGCGGCACTCCCGGTGTTCATTCCGCTGCCCTGCTCCTGGTCGATATTTCCTACATGGATCCCGCCCTCTCGCGCCGCACCGTGGAACTGTTCGTAGAGCGCATTCTCCCCAAAGCCATCCAAGGCGAATATCCCTTTGACCGCGCCATTCTCGATTGCATTGGCATTGCCACCATCGATCTGGGTGCGAATTGGAAGATCTGCGAGCCTGCCATTCGCCGCGTCTTTGAACAACTCAGTCGGGAAGCCGATGAACCCACGCTCAGCGGGCTGGGCGACGAACTGGCACGGGTCAGCTACTTTGACGATATTCACGCTGGACGCAATGTCATTGAACTACTCCTGCAAGAAAACTATCTGAACGACCCCCGCTGGCACGGCTGCGTGATGAAGATTCTTGCCGGCATGCAGATGAGGAATCCCGCCCTGCTGCGATCGATTCTTGAGCAACACGGAGAGGGCGATCGCACGCTCAAGGAAGTCCGGCTGTTCGCCAGCGACGAACTGAAAGACGATTGCGACAAGTTCTTCTACGCGGTGAGCTGGAACCGCCTGATCTGCAAAGCCATTCTGGATAACACCACACTGCGATATTTCCTCATCAAGATTCTGATGGGTGGCATCGCCCAGTCGAACTCTGTAATCGAGTACACGCGAGAGTTCCGCCGGTTCGTAATAGAAATCGTGCGCGCTTATTGGGGTGAGGAACAGGATCCCCACCGCTATGACCGGCTCACCGTGGAAGAGGCGTTCTCTGAAACCCTCTCCAAGCGCCGGGTTGGAGGCGGAAAGCTCTGGGTGCCGAGAACCGCGCGCACCGGGCAGAAAGCCGCGCCGGGAAATTGATCCCCTACTGCCATGCCTCTCACCGAGCTATTTGCGCGCACCATGGACAATCTGCTGGCCCTGGCCAATCGCGGGAAGCAGTGCCGAAAGCAGTTGGATCCGGACCTTTTTGACGGAAGAGCGTACTCGATCGACGAGTTCTACCGTGAACACATGCGTTACTTCGATCAGCCGGCGGAATTCTTTCGTGACTTCGCCAGTCCAGACGGGTTCCATCTCTGTGAGGCCGGCAACGGCAGTCTCCCCAATCGGTTGAGAGGTGTCGCGAAGCTCTACGAGTTCGACTCCCCGCTTCATACCGACTATGAGGAAAATAACCTGGTGCCTTTCAAGTGGTTCAAAGCCTCTCAGGAACGGAATTCGACCCTGCTGCTCTTCGCGCCAGGCTGGGGACGCAACGATCAAGGCTTTGAAGAGGACATGTGTGGGCGCCTGGCCCATCACGGCATCGACGCCGGATTGCTGACCAAGCCCTTTCATCAGCAGAGAACCCCTGCAGGTTCACGGAGTGGCGAATACTTCATCAGCCCTAACCTGTTTTGGACAATCGCAAACTTTCGCCAGTTCACCGCGGAGATTCTGCTGCTGCTCCGTTACATGCGGAATCACTACAAATACGTCGGACTGATCGGATTGAGTAGCGGAGGATTCCAGGCCGGCCTGGCCAGCGACTGCGAAGAGGTCGACTTCCTGTTTCCGGTGATGACCGGATCGGTCATGGGCAGCCTGACCTGGCACGGCCTGCTGACTCGCGAGATTCGCCACACTCTCGAACGTCGCGGAGTTACCGAGGCGGATCTCAACAGACTTTGGAGCATCACCGACCAGGCAGTGCTGGGCCGTCACTGCCGCGCACGCTTCCGTAAGCAGTACATCAGCGTCTATGACCGGGTGGTGCCCGCCGAATACCAAGTAAAGCTTTGGGAAGCGTACGGCAAACCTGACCGGTCCCTGATGCAATCCTCACACAGCAGTTTCTATTTCTCCCGCCACGCGGTAATCGACGACATCGCCCAATACGTACACCACTGCATCGGACCCACCAATTAAAGAGCGACACACCGCCACTAGAGCCGATGAACCATGTAGAGACGGGCACCCTCGCCCGTCCAGGCCGAGCGCAGCTCGGCAGTGTGCTTGGGCCGCCCTGCCCCCGCAGACAAGCCCTCAAGGCGTCACCTTCCCGGTCAACAAATAATTCTGGGAAGGAACTCCGAACGCGTCAGCCACACGATTGAAGAACGCAAACAATGCCGTGATATAAACCGCCTCGGCAATCTGTTCCTCCTTCCATCCCGCAGATCGCAGTTTCTCAACATCCTCCGCGGTCGAGCGGCTGGCAGCGTTCGTAATCAGTTCCACATACTGCATCAGGGCGCGCTCGGCCTCTGTCAGGCCCGCTTCTTCCAGCTTGCCCTCGAGAACTGCGGCTACGCATTGATCGGTTGCTCCCTGAACCCGCAGGAAGTAGGCGTGGCTGTCCAGTCAATACGGGCACCGGTTCAGGTACGAGACGTAACTCGCGATCATTTCTTTGTGGCGCCGCGAGAGATGTCCCTCAGAGAAATGAACTGTGTTGGAGAATTGAACTACCTGGCGCAGGAAATCAGGCCGCGCCCCGAAACACTTGATGATGCCGGGAACTTGCTGCCGGCCGGAACCGGCCCGCCAGAAGTCATAGGCTGCGGCAGTTTCGCCGCTGGCATCGGCATCCTCGATGACTTTGATCTTGGTAGTCGGCTTCATTACCGGAATCTCTGGCGGCACATAGTACACGTGCATGCTCAAACAGGCTCTAGTGCTTTTGTAGGATTGCCACCATCGAACTACCTCATTAAGTTGGCACCTACTCTGAACGCATCCCAGACCTGAGGGGCAACAACTTATGCGAGCTGTCAGGAAGTTGGCGTGCCTGATCGTAGTGTTGGCCGGCGCGAACGTTTTCGCGCAGCAGATAACAGGAAGCATTCGCGGGACCGTCTCCGACCCCAGCGGCGCCGTCGTGGATGCCGCCGCGGTGACCGCCAATCAGACTGAGACTGGCCTGACCCGCACCGCAATGACAGATCGTACCGGCGCTTATGTCCTGCTGGAACTTCCGGTCGGTCACTACCAGTTGCAAGTCGAGGCCAAGGGTTTTCAGAAATACGTTCAGCAGGGCATCATCCTGAACGTAAACGAGACTGCCACCATTCCGGTCCGTCTCGCACTCGGCGCCCAGACCCAACAAGTGGATGTGATGGCGGACGCCCAACTCATCCAAGGGACTGTAACCAGCCTGGGCAAGACGGTCTCGGAGCGTGAAGTTCTTGACCTGCCCCTGAACGGCCGGAACTTTACTCAGCTAGGCCTGCTTCAACCCGGAGTCGTTCCCCTCACGCCCGGCTTAGCGGAAGCCGGTGGCTCGCTCCGCGACGGCCAGGCCTACGCCGTGAATGGCCAGCGGCCCGAGTCCAACAACTTCCTGATCGACGGCGCAAATAACTTCAACGGCGTGGATGGCGGGTTCGTTCTCAAGCCGCCAGTGGACGCAATCACCGAATTCAGGATTCTTACCCACAACGCCAACGCCGAGTTCGGAAACAGCCTGGGTTCAACCACCAACCTCATCACCCGCTCCGGCACCAACCGGTTCCACGGAGCCCTCTGGGAATTCCTGCGCAATGATGCTTTTGACGCCACGAATTATTTCGCATCCACCACCGAACCTCTGAAACAGAATCAGTTCGGCGGGACGTTCGGTGGCCCCATCCGCAAGGACAAGACCTTCTTTTTCGGATACTACGAAGGGTTCCGCAACCGCCAGGGTGAAACCGACTCCTCAACCGTGCCCTCGCTGGCTCAGCGGAATGGCGACTTTTCGTCGACGTGCACGGCGGGCTTCTCCGGAGGCTTTTGCAACGATCCTAACCAGCAGCTCTTCAATGTTTTCTTCAACCAGCCCTATCCCAACAATCAGTTGCCTCCCGTGGGCGTCCCGGGCGGCATTAATGCGTTGTCGGAAAACCTCCTAAGTTTTTTCCCGCTGCCCAATAACGGGACCAACGTCTTCACCTCGACGCAAGTCGTGCGCCAGGACTCGAACCAATACGGGGTGCGCCTGGACCACTATCTGACACCGTCGGACATTCTCAACTTCCGTTACGCGATCAGTGACGGCTCACAATTCAATCCCATCCCTACGTCAGGAGCGAGCGTCCCCGGCTTCCCTGTCGGACAAGAACAGCGCGCCCAGAATTTCGTAGCCCAGGGAACTCACACCTTTTCCCCTGCGACGATTGGCGTCTTCCGCTTCTCATTTCTGCGGAACAAATTTCTCTACGGAGAGAGGACAAACCACACCACTCCCGGCAGCCTTGGCTTCCAATACGACCCGAGCCTGGATGTGGCCGTCGGTCCCCCCTTCATCCAGGTGAATGGCTATACCACCATCGGCGATCCGATTACCGGGCCGCGCAACACCTATGAAAATGCTTATGACTATTCCGCCTCACTGAGTTGGGTCCGCGGGCGCCATGAATTTAAGTTTGGAGGCGGGTACCAGCACCTGCATGTCAACGTCCTGCAGGGCATTGCCACCAATGGCTTCTTTGTTTTCGTGCCGTTCCCGGTGGTCCCCGACGCTTTCGCCACCTTCCTCTTTGGACAGCCGATTTTCTTTCTCCAGGGCCGTGGCGATTTTTCCCGCGGGATCAACGGACAGTCCTTCAACTCGTACGTGCAGGATACCTACAAAGTCTCATCGCGCCTGACCATGAACCTCGGACTGCGCTATGAATTGCCCTCGCCCTACACCGAAATCAAGAATCGGCAAACTCTCTTTATTCCCGGCCGGCAGTCCACCGTGGTTCCGAGCGCGCCTCTGGGCGTACTCTATCCCGGCGACAAGGGCGTTCCCGATGGCCTGATCCCAACCTTCAAGAAGGGATTTGCGCCTCGCGTCGGCTTCGCCTGGGATCCGACCGGAAACTCCAGGTGGCTGGTGACCTCCGCGTACGGAATCTTTTACGAACCGTACTACACCGGCCAGGGCGGACCGCTGCAATCACCAATCAGCGCGCCTCCCTTTCTGCAGACTCTGCAACTCAGTAATCCTCCGCCCAATTTTGCCAACCCCTACTCTGCCCCTCCGTACAACGGCAACCCTCCAAGCAGCGGCCAGTTTGCAACTCCGCTGACCAATCTGACGGTTGCGTCGAACCTCCCCTTGCCCTACGCGCAGGACTGGGATTTGAACATTCAACGGTCGTTCGGCTCGGACCTGCTGTTTGAGATCGGGTATGTGGGGACGAAAGGAACCAAGCTGCCACGCTTCATCGAAGGAAATCCGGCCATATACCTTCCGGGATTCGATGCCGGCGGCAACCCCTTGTCTACATCGAGCAATGCCGACCAACGGCGCCTTTATTCGGGATGCACGCTGGCGGATCCGGCCAGCAGCTGCAAGCTTTCCTCCACGGGTCTGATCGCGGGCATCGCGAATTCGTCGTACAACGCCATGGAGGCCAGCCTGAAGAAGCGTTTCAGCCATGGCATCTCCTTCCTCGCCTCCTACACCTTTTCCAAGACCATCGATGACGCGTCTTCCTTCAACATGACCGGGTCGGCATCGAAACCCGTGGCCGGCGAAAATGACCTGGCGCAGAACCCCTTCAACCTGGCCGCAGAACGTGGGCGATCCCTGTTCGACTCCCGTCATCGCCTGGTGTTGAGCTACCAGTGGAGCCTTCCCTTCTGGAGACAGCCTCACGGCTGGTATCAACAGATCCTCGGAAACTGGCAGGTAAACGGAATCGCGACCGTGATGAGCGGCACCCCGTTCACCGTTTTCGATTCCAACGACGTTTCGGTGCAAGGCGGAGCGCCCGAAATCTCCGGGTTTTCGGCGAACCGTCCCAACCTGGTTCCCGGACAGAATCCCAATGCCGGACCGCAGACTCCGAACGCATGGCTCAATGCCAGCGCGTTTCAGCGGCTTATTCAGGATCCAAACTCGCCGGTTCAGCAATTCGGAACCGCTGGCCGCAACATCGCGCAAGGACCGGGGTACGCAGATTGGGACTTCTCCGCCTTTAAGAACATTCGCGTGGCGGAGTCCAAGGAGTTTGAGTTCCGGGCGGAATTCTTCAACATCCTCAACCACACCAATTTCCGTCTGCCTGATAGCGACATCAGCTCGCCAACCTTCAACCAGATCCTGGCGGCCCAGCCGCCAAGGTTGATCCAGTTTGCGCTGAAGTTCAATTTTTAGGGTTTCGTAGCGCCGCCGTCCCGGCGAGACGCCGGCGCTACGAAAAACCATGATGTCTAGGCTGATCGGTTCCAGAAACTGGAAACAAGAAACTGGAAGCTGCTACTGCTGCAAGGCTTGCTTCAAGGAAGGTTTCACCCCGACCGCTGCGATGCTCGATCCATCCCAGCCTCCGCCGAGCGCCTTCACCAGCAGAACGGATGTCACCAGGCGTTGTCCCTGGATTTGCGCACCCAGACGCTCATTGGTGAGCACCTGTTCCTGCGCCGTGATTACGTCGAGATAGGTAACTAATCCTCCGGTATAGCGCGCGTTGGCCAGATTCAGCGAACGCTCGGCGTCATCCACGGCCCGCTGTTGCGAATCGGACGCCGACGCCAGAGTGTTGATCCCAGTAAGGGCGTCCTCAACCTGCTGAAATGCCACCAGCGCCGCCTCGCGGTAATTAGCGACGTCTTCGTCATACACTGCTTTTGCATTCTCCAGTCGTGCGTGGTTCCGGCCCCCCGCAATTACGGGCTCCAACAGCGACAGTCCTACCGACCAGATCGCACTAGGCGCATTGACCAGACTGACTAAATCGCTGCTCTGGAAACCGGTACCGCCGCTCAACGAGATGCTGGGATAGAAAGCCGCCTTTGCGACCCCAATCTGGGCATTCGCGGCCGCCACCTGCCGCTCTGCCGTGGCGATATCCGGACGCCGTTGCAGCAACTCCGAAGGCAAAGCAACCGGAACGGCCGGAGGTTGCGCGTCCAGCGCGCGCACCGGCGCCTGGAATTGCGAAGCCGGCAAACCTTGCAGCACCGCCAGCGCATGTTCAAATTGAGCCCGCTGCTGCTGCAGCAATTCCAGTTGCGTGTAGGACGAATCCAGCACAGTCTGTTGTTGCGCTACGTCGAGGCCGGAGACAGCCCCGCCCGAATGTCTTCTTTCGACCAGGTCCAATCCCTCCTTCTCGAATGCTATGGCCTTCTGCACCACGGCAATCTCAGCATCCAACTCTCGCAACTGGAAGTAGTCGGCTGCCAGCTCTGAGCTGACCAGCAGGCGGACATTCTCCAGATCCGCTGCCGATGCCTGCAGTGACGCATTGGCCGCCTCCAGGCTGTGCCGAACCCGGCCAAAAAGATCGACTTCGTAGTTCAGCGTAAACGGAATGTTGTACACGTTTTGGGTAACCGCAGCAGGAATCACGGTTGCGCCGTTGGTCGGACGGTTGGCGGAAAGACGCTCCCGGTAGCCGGATGCGCCCGCATCCAGCTCCGGATACAAACCCGAGGCCGTGACTCGCGCAAAAGCTCGCGCCTGCGCCAGCCGCGCCATCGCAGCCTTCAACGTCTGATTGTTGCCTGTCGACCGGTCTTCGTATTGGTTGAGCTCGGCATCGTTGAAGACCGTCCACCATGAATTTTTTGGAAGCGCATCCGAAGGGCTTGCTTGCTTCCACGGGATGGACGACTGCCAGTTCTGTGGAACGGTCACGTCCGGCTTCGTATACTTGGGCCCGCCTGCATATGCCACCGCACTCCACAGCCCAAAGGCAATCAATATCAATAGCAGACGAGACTTCATGATTGACCGCCCTCCGGGGTTGCCTTCACCGGCTCGCCGTCTTCCAGAGAATCGCTGGGATTCAGAACGATGGACTCAGCCGGATCCAGCCCGCCAAGAATTTCCACGTCCGTTCCGTAGTCCTTCCCGATGACCACCGGCTTCAGATGAGTCTTGTTATCGCTGCCGACCACCACGGCACGCGGACCCTCAGCACGAAACAGCAATGCATTCACCGGAACCGACAAGCGGGCGCCCTGAACATGCACCGCAAAACGGACCTGCGCGTACGAGCCGGGAAAAAGCTGTCCCCTGGGATTCGGTACATCGATCTCGGTGCGCAGCGTTCGCGTCACCGGGTCAATCGCATCGGCACTTCGAGCTACCGCTCCGGAAAAGTGCTGTCCCGGAAGCGAGGGCAGTTCGACCGTCGCCCCCAGGCCCGGGCGGACTGCGGGCGCGTCCGCTTCGGGGACATCGACATAGACCCGAATGGGATCAATTTGCGCTACCACAAACAATTCCTGGTTCGATCCGCTGTTGCCCGCATTGATGAGGGCTCCGATATCCGTATTCCGCTTGATCAGCACTCCTGAAAACGGCGCGTAAACGTGCTTGAAGGATTCAAGCTGCTCCAGTCGTCGCACATTAGCTGCGGCCGACGCCAGCGCCGCCTGTCCCTGAACATAACCGCTCGAGCGCTCGTCCGTTTCCTGCTGGGCCACCGCATCCATTTTGCGCAGCGTCTCCCAGCGTTCGGCTGAAGTCTTCGCCAGACTCAACTGCGCCTGCGCCTGGTTGCGCGCCGCTTGCGCCTGCATCAACTCCTGGTCCACCTCGGGGGTATCGATGTCCGCCAGCAGCTGGCCTTTCTTCACGCTGCTGCCTATGTCGTGATACCAGCGAGCCAGGTACCCGTTGGTTCGCGCATAAATCGGCGACGAGGTGAAGGCCTCGAGGGTGGACGGAAGTATGAGTTCCTGCTGCGCCGCTTCGACCTTGGGATGAATCACCACGACGCTGGGCACGGCAAGAACTTCAGTTTCCTCGGCCAGCGCCCGGCGCTCGCCGAGACGAATCGCAATCCCCACCGCCCCCGCGGCAGTCAAAAGAAGCACGATGAGCAGCACCAGGTAACGCGGTCCCTTCGAACGGGAACGGGTTGGAACCGGCTCCCTGGGACCGGCAGTCATGCTTTCAACAACGGGAATACCCTCGACTTGACCACTCATGATCGACCCTTTCACCAAGTTATGATCTTTCCGGCGACACTGCCAAAGCGCCTTTCATCCGCCGTCCGTGAAACAGGCTGAATACCACTGGAACAAAAAACAGCGTTGCGACCGTGGCGAACACCAACCCGCCAATCACCGCCCTGCCCAGCGGGGCGTTCTGCTCTCCGCCTTCGCCAAAACCGAGAGCCATCGGCAGCATGCCGATAATCATCGCCAGGGCCGTCATGATCACTGGCCGCATACGCGTGTGGCCTGCTTCAATCGCTGCCCGAATCGGATGCAGGCCTTCCTGCATGCGTTCTCGCGCAAAAGAAATCATAAGAATGCTGTTGGCTGTCGCCACGCCCATGCACATCACGGACCCGGTCAGTGCGGGCACGCTCAACGTGGTGTGGGTCAGGAACAGCATCCAGAGAATGCCGGCCAGAGCTCCGGGCAACGCAGTAATAATGATGAACGGGTCAAGCCAGGACTGAAAGTTGACCACGATCAGCAGATAAACCAGCACGACCGACATCGCCAGCCCAATCAGCAGCCCCGAGTACGATGATTCCATGGTTTGCACCTGGCCCCTTACCACCATCTGCGTGCCGCGTGGCAGTTGCTTCTGGAAGGGCTGCAGAGCTTTCACTGCGTCGTCGACCACGCCTCCCAGATCGCGGCCATCCACGCTGGCGTAGAGATCGACGGTCGGCGCCACGTTGTAGTGTGACACCTCTGCGGGAGTCGTCATGGGAGTGGCCGTGGCCAGGTTCGCCAGCACCTGCGGCGCACTGGCGCCGGCACCGTTGACTGGGGTGTTCATCAGCGCCTGCAGCGAATCCACGCGGTACTGCGGTGACATTACGGTCAGGCTGTAGCTGACGCCATTTTTTGGATTGAGCCAGAACGTAGGCGAAGTCTGGAAACTCGAACTGAGCGACACCAGCAGGTTCTGAGCGACATCACGTTCCGTCAGGCCCACCTCCTGCGCCCGCACCCGGTCGACGTCCAGATGCAAGGTGGGATTGTTCATTAACTGCTGGACGTGAACGTCCACGGCTCCCGGCACGTGCCGTACACGGTTTGCCATTTGTTCCGCCAACGTATAGTTCTGGGTGTAATTGGGGCCAATCAGCTGGATATCGATGGGCGCCGGAAGGCCGAAATTGAGGATCTGGCTCACGATGTCGGCGGGCTGAAAGAAGAACTCCACTCCAGGAAACTTCCCCGGTAATTTCTCTCGCAGCTTGCGAATGTATTCTTCAGTAGGCCGGTGACCTTCTTTCAACGACACCAGTACCTCAGCATCCGATGTACCGATCGTCCCGGCGTTGCTGTAGGAAAGGTTGATGCCGCTGTAGGGCAGGCCGATGTTGTCCAGGATGGTGCTGACATCTCTCTGAGGAACGTCGCGCCGGATTTCCTGCTCGATCAGGTCTACCAGCCGTGCAGTCTCCTCGATGCGTAGTCCCGCGCGGCCGCGCACGTGAAGCCGGAATTGCCCGGCATCCACCTGGGGGAAGAAGTCCCGGCCCAGAAAAAAGACCAGGCCTCCGGACAATACGCAGAAGCCCAGAAAGCCGGCGACAAAAACTCCCCGGCTGTCCATGATGCCTTCCAGGGTATTGCGATACGACTGCCGCAGGCTTTCAAAGTGTCTTTCAAATCCCGCCTGGAAGCGGCCGAACACGTTGCTCGGCGGGCGCTGCGAGTCATGTTCATGCCCGCGCATCAGGTACATGACCATGGTGGGAACCAGCGTCCGCGACAACAAATACGAGGCCAGCATGGCAAACACTACCGCCTCGGCCAGGGGCACGAACAGAAACCGGGCCACACCGGTCAGAAAGAACATGGGCACGAACACAATGCAGATCGCCAGCGTGGAAACGAATGCCGGAACCGCAATCTGTTGCGCGCCGTCTAGGATGGCTTGCTTGAGTTCCTTCTTCAGACCCAGATTTCGTTCGATGTTTTCCAGTTCCACGGTGGCGTCGTCCACCAGTATTCCCACCGCCAGCGCCAGTCCGCCCAGGGTCATGATGTTGAAGGTTTCACCCAGGGCGCTGAGCACGATTACGGAGGTGAGAATCGACAGCGGAATCGAGACCGCAATAATAATGGTGCTGCGCCAGTTACCCAGAAACAGCAGGATCATGGCCGCCGTAAGACAGGCTGCAATCATGGCTTCGCGCACGACTCCCTGAATCGCGGCGCGCACAAACAAGGACTGGTCGAACAGCAGATTCAACTTCAGTTCCGGAGGCAGGGTCTGTGCCACCTGCGGCAGCATGTTCCGGACGTTCTTCACGATGTCGATGGTCGAAGCGCTGCCGTTCTTCAGCACGCTCAAGAGCGCCCCGCGCACTCCGTCCTGCCGCACCACGTTGGTTTGCGGCGAAAACCCGTCGCGTACATGGGCCACGTCGCGTACATAAATAGTCGTGCCGTTCACCGTCTTGACGGGAAGATCGTTCAGCTCGGCAATCGTCTGCGGACTGGCATTCAGTTCCACCTGGTTTTCCAGCGTTCCCAACTTGACGGTTCCGGAGGGCAGAACCAGGTTCTGCGCGCTGATCGCGTTCACCACATCGACCGGGCTCATGTGCTTGGCCTGCAGAGCCTGGGTATCGATGTCGACGGCGACCACCCGTGCTTTGCCGCCGTAGGGATACGGAACCGCCGCTCCCTGCACCGTGATCAACTGGGTGCGCAAAAAATTCAGCGCCAGGTCATTGAGTTGCTGCTCCGGCAGGGTCTTGCTGCTCAAACCGATCTGCACAATGGGCACGCTGGAAGCCGAATACTCGATGACCAGGGGCGGAGTCGATCCCGCAGGCAGGCTGCGCAGTATCGTCTGGGAAACCGCCGCAACCTGCGCCAGCGCTGTCTGAATGTTCGCCGACGGCCGGAAAAATATCTTGACCACCGCAACTCCATTCAGGGATTGCGACTCGGTGTGCTCGATGTCATTTACGGTCGTGGTCAACACGCGCTCGGTGATCGTGGTGATGCGGTCCGACATTTCTTTCGGAGAGAGGCCCTGGTAGTTCCAAACCACGCTGATCACCGGAATATTAATGTCGGGGAAAATGTCGATCGGTGTGCGCAGGACAACGACGGGAGTAAGGATGAGAATAAGCAGCGCCATCACTACGAAGGTGTAGGGTCTGCGTAAGGCTAAAGCAACAATCCACATGCTTGAGACTCCCTGACCTTTCCGGCACCCTATGAGGAAATCCAAAAAAATCCGGAACCGGCCCTATATGAATCTATTGGATGCGATACGCTGCGTCTCGGATTTAGATTCTGTTAAAGTGTAATTTAATGCAAAGACACCATTTAGCCGTCAAGGTCAGGGCTCGCGGGCCGGGGCGGCCGCGCAGCGAAAAGGCTCGCAAGGCTATCCTGAAGGGCACTATTGAACTCCTGAAACGGGATGGGTTTAACGACCTTCGCATCGAATCCGTCGCCGCCCGCGCCGGTGTGGGCAAAGCGACGGTATATCGCTGGTGGCCAAACAAAGCGGAACTGGTGATTGATGCCTTCGCTTCGGCTGTCTTTAAAGAATTACACTTCCCCCCGACCGGTTCCGTTCAACACACCATTCGCGGGCAGATGAAACGATGGGCGGTGATATTCCGCAGTCCGCTCGGTCAGATCATCGCCAACGTCATCGGCGCCGGCCAGTCCGATCCGGAAATCCTGCAAGCTTTTCACACTCACTGGGTCGAACCCCGCCGAGTGGAGGCCCGTAAGCTGCTACGCCAGGCCATGAAAGATGGCGAAATCCGTTGCGATCTTGATCCTGACACAATCCTCGACACTTTCTACGGTCCTCTCTACCTGCGGTTGCTCATTCGCAACGCCCCCCTCGACGAGGACTTTGTCGATGTGGTGTTCGATACCGTACTCGCCGGCCTTACCTCGCCGGTCAAGCCCCATCCCTAGACGCAAACACGTGGGGACAGCCGCCCCCGGCTGTCGAGCGGAGCAAAGCTCCGCTGTTCCGGCCTACCGCGAAGCGTTGCGTTATTTCGTTGGTATACTGGCTCGCACTGTAGGTGTTTATGAAACACTTTGCACTGCTGGCCTTCTTCGCCGTCCTGGCGATTTGCTTTTCCTTTCTTTCCGCACAAGAAGCTGAAGTATCGGGGCACGCTCCCGATGCCGACTCGTTCGACCGGATCATCAACATTACGATTCCTCCCGTGCAGCATTCGCCATTCAGCAGCGTAGTGACCGCGGAGTGGACGAAGACACTGGAGGACGGCAGCACGGTAACCCGGCACAATCATCGCGTCGTGCTGCGCGATAGCTCAGGGCGAATCTATCAGGAACGGCGAACGCTGGTTCCGAAGGATGGCCCGGCGGAACCGCTGCTGACGCGGATTGAAATCAGCGACCCGGCGCTGCACATCAAGTATTTTTGCCAGCCCGACAACCACGTGTGCGTCCTGCGGGACTATGAAGGTCCACCCGCTGATGCTGCTGAACCCGTGGGATCGACCGGCGAAGGGAAGATGGTGCTGACGCGCTCGGACCTGGGGAAAAACAACGTGAGCGGCGTCGAAGTAACCGGGACACAGGAGACCCGCGTTTTTGCCGCGGGCGTGATCGGCAATGACCGACCGATATCGGTCATCAAGGAGTTCTGGTATTCGCCGCGCCTTGGGCTCAACATGCTGGTAAAGCGCAACGATCCGCGGGTCGGGGTGCAGACATTTACGGTGACCGAGGTGAGCCTGGTGGAGCCGGACCCGAAGTATTTCCAGGTGCCCGCAGGATTCAAGGTGCTGGACATGCGCTCGCAGAGCAAGCGTGCGGCGGGGCAAGGGACGGATTTGCCATCGGTTCACCGGCAGGACTAGGTCGATCTTCGCGCCCACTCTATCCGCGGACTACCGATCTCATGATCAGTACCGGTACACCAACCACCAGAGAGGCAACGACGAAAGCGACGATAAGAGGGAAATATGCTCAGGACGACGGTGCTGCTTGCTGCCATTCTGATGTATCCGGCGTACCAGGGAAGCGGATTCAGATCGAGCCCACGGCGAATCTCGCGTGGTGAGCTTTGTGTGACTGAGGGCGAGATCGGGGCGCAGGGCTCTGGCCAGCTTCGAGTGGATGATTCGAAAATGCGCGCGTACACCGCGTTCAGAACCAGCCAGGTAGCAGAACTCCGCTTCAGCTATCTGGGGCCGACCGAGGAGGTGTCGAAGCTGGGCTCCGGTAGTGTGCGGCAGCAGCTCGGACTCAAGCTGCGCGCGCAGGACGCGTGCAACCTCGTCTATGTCATGTGGAGAATCTCTCCTGAATCGAAACTGGTGGCGTCCGTCAAGCGCAACCCCGGCAAACAAACCTCGGCAGAATGCGGCAACCAGGGCTATCGGAACGTAAAACCCCAACGTTCTATTCCCGTACCCGCGCTGACCCCCGGCAGTTCGCACCTGCTCCATGCTGAAATGCAGGAGGATCATCTGAGCGTTCTTGCAGATCGCATACTTGTTTGGGAAGGCTCGCTGGGAAACGATGCCCTCTCCCTCGATGGCCCCGTGGGCATGCGGACCGATAACGTTCGTTTGACCTTCGAGTTCTTTGCCGACCCGTCCGCACCGACTAAGCTCCCCTGTGTCCGGGGCAACGAATAGCGCGCGGCATAATCAGTTGCGCGCATCCGCGAACGCAGCAAAACAACTGTGTTTGATTGTGCCCTGATCCGATCGCCTTCAATACAGCTACCGAGCCGATAAGCACCGACGCCGGCCGCACCCGAAGGCTCGGTCGGCGTCTGTTCTAAGAGGCGGGTCCCGGTCGGAAGCTTCCGGTCGCAGGCCTCCGCTTCCTCTCGTGACGGTGGTTACGATCTCAATGGCGTTCGAAATGGAACATGTCAAAGAGATCGCCAAGGGCCGGGCTGTTAAGCGGCACGTAAGGATTGTCGTCGCTGGCAATCGGGTTCGGGAAGTTGTCCCGGCTCCGATGGGTCAACGGCTTCAAGTGCCAATTCCGCTCGATAAACTTCAGGATTGAAACGTGGTCGCTGTAAGTGTGGTTGATGTGGCCGCCCTTGGTGAAGGGCGAGACCACGATCAGCGGAATGCGCGGCCCGTCACCGAAGAAGTCGAGAGGCTGGATGTAGCCGGAATCGTAATAACCGCCACCTTCGTCCAGCGTGATTATGAACGCGGTCTCTTTCATCAGTTCGGGTTTGGCCTTCAGGTGATCCATGATGTTCTCGGCCATGCCCTCGAAGAGGTCGAACTTGGAGGACGCCGGATGCCCGTCCAGCAGGCCGTCCGGTTTGACATAGGACACCGACGGTAACTCGTCATTATCGATGGCGGCGAAGAAATCCGTCGCATCCTTGATATGAGCGGCGCGCTGATCGGGGTCGCCCATGATCGCGGTCGCATAGGATTCGAAGTTGCAGATGTTGCAATAGGCGGCGCCCACCAGCACGCTTGGATCGGTGCTCGTCGGGTTGTGCTGGAGTGCGACCGCAGCGTTGTACGCTCCGCCATAATAGGCCCACGAGATGTGTTTCTCGTTCAGCGCTTCCCCGATGGTGCGGACATTGGTCGGGGGAATCGAGGCACCTTTGGCGATGCCGGCCGTGTCGACCGTTCCGTCCGGCAGGAAGCCGGGCGAGTCATTGTTGATCATGTAGTAGTGTCCCTTTCGGCATTTCGGATCGGGATGATAAGGCAGAGACTGCAGGTAATCCCGGATCGGCTTGATGCCGGGCTTGGAGGGATCGTCACAAGTGGTGAAGTTGCCATCGAACCCAACGTCCACCGTGTAAACGTTGTCGGTGCCCGCCTGCGGATCGGGATTGGCGATGTGTGATGGTGGCGTGGTTGGATTGCCGTTACCATCGGTCCAGAAGATCGCATCGCCGGTACCAAGCATCACGTGATTGGCGCCGGTGCCGCCCATGAACGCCTGATGGTAATTGTCGCTCATGGAGTACTCGTCGGCCAGCCGCTTCAGCACCGGGACATCGCCGGCTTGCACGTTGTAGAAGGCCATCGAATTCCCACCACCGTTGTCGTCGATGGCGCCGCCGCTGAAGGGATCGGGAATGTTGGTGTAGGTGGTGATCACGAAGGGGTAGAGATCGTTAAGGCAACCTGAGGGATTTCGGCGAGTGGCATTCTTGATATTGCAGTCAGACTGCTGCCACATCTCGAAAAGCCGGTGCGTAGTGTCGCCAGTATAGGAGTCGTAGGGCAATTCGCCTCCCCGCAGAGGAAATGGCCCGTTCGGCAACGCGTTGAAATTCTCCACCCGCGTATCCGGATCGGGCAGAACAACAGTCTGGGTGAATCCCGTCGCGACCCCAGTCGTCAACAGGGCCAGATCTGCGGTCTCCAAAGAGGGTTCGACTGCAGCCAGCAAGTTCGTCGGCGTTCCCGGAGGAAAGAACTGCAATGGCTGGAAAGAAAGATCGCCGGCTGGCAGGGGTTTCGGGATGGGCGCAAAGTTCAGGGTTGGCTCAGGCAGGATGCCGTACGGGTCCTTCTCATCGTCGTTCAGGCTGATGAAGTACTTCCTCTTGAATGGGGCGATGGCCTGGAATTGTTTTGCTTTCCCGAAGTGCCGTCCGGGCGAGCCGTCGGCTTTAATGATGCCTTCGAACAGCAGATTCTTGACCGAATCCCTGCTTCGCGGCACATACGTCGCGAAAATGTGGTCAAAGGTGCGGTTCTCGCCGATCAGGACGATGACGTGTTTGATCGGAGTTGCGGTCTTCTGATGATCAGCGATGGTGTCGACACTGTCGCTTTGGCTCAAAGCAGGAACGGCAATCACTATGAGCCCAGTCAGCAACAGCCCGAGAGTCACGCGCGGTCGCCATTTTCCTAGAACGGACGTGCGTACCATACTTTCCTCCGTGTGAAAGTGGTTCCAACGGGGAAAGCGTATCGGGCTGATGTCTCGGCTTGACTACAGAACGGTTAATTCTGGATGAATTTTGGCAACGGTTATCAACAAACGCCAAATTTCTGAAACGCTGCAGACCTATCGATTGCTCATTTTCGACATCGCATGACCTGGCAACCTCATCCAATGTAGAAGAGGTCTCTAAGGAGAGAATGTATGAGGCTGCCAAGGACAAAAGCGCTAGCAAGTTTCGTCCTGACCGCGATTCTATCTGCGCCCGCTTGGTGTAGCAACACGAGCGCAAATTCAGCGCTACCAGGAACTCTTAATTATGTTGAAGGCCACGCTTCGATGGGCACCCAGGCCCTTGATTCGAAGTCGATCGGTTCGGCCGAGTTGCAGCCCGGCGAATCGCTGAACACTGAAAAAGGTAAAGCGGAGATTTTGCTGACGCCGGGAGTGTTTCTACGCGTCGGCGCCTACAGTTCGATAAAGATGATCTCACCAAGCTTGACGGATACGGAGATTGGAATAGACAAAGGTCACGCGATGATCGAGGTCGCGGAGATTCATCGCGAGAATGATATTCGCATCACCGAAGATGGCACCACCACTCAGTTGCCGAAAACCGGGTTGTATGACTTCGACCGAAATCAGGAGCTCCGCGTTTTTGACGGTAAGGCAACGGTAGAGGACGGCGGTGAGCACATCATCACGGTAAAAGGCGGCCATGAGGTCAGCCTCGCCGAGAACAGCGCCCTCAAAACGCAGAAATTCAACAAGAAGTCGCTCGAGGAAGGCGATTTGTACCGTTGGAGCAGTTTGCGGTCGGCCTACCTTGCCGAGGCCAACATCGATGCCGCTGGCATCTACGCGGCCAACGGATGGGGTCCGTGGGGTGCTGGCTGGTGGGGTGCGGACTGGTATTGGAATCCCTGGTTTAGTGCTTACACTTTCATACCCGGCAACGGAATTTTCTACAGTCCGTTTGGATGGGGTTTCTACTCGCCCGGCTTGGTGTATCAAGCTCCGTTCCTCGGGTACGGGTACGGGTACGGTCGCTACTACCATCACTTCAGCACCACTGCCCGCAATTGGGGTCCGGGTTTTCACTATGCACAAGGCCGGAATTACGCGAACGGCATGTACCGGTCAGGATTGGGAGGAACTGGTTTTCACTCTGGCTCTGGAATAGTGGGAACGGCACCAGGCTTCGGAACGTATAGTGCCGGTGCCGGATTCCACGGAAGTGGTGGCGCTTTCCACGGTGGCGGATTACGCGGCCGGTGATTGCGACGAATCGGAGGTTGTGCACGGCAGGAAGTGGACAGTATTTCGTTACGAAGACTTGATACGGATTCCGCCGAGGCCCGTATTTGGACTAGGGTGAATACTGCTCCGCTTTCTTCCCCTCGTGTCATCCGCCGATCTTCATACTGCACAGAATCTTCGTTGCATCACGGCAGCACTATCTGCAACCCGGAATTCCCTGCTGGCATCTGTGTTGGCAGGAAGGGGGTTCAGTACGTGAGTTGACACTCATAACCGGTCCGCTTCTTAAACTTCCGTAGGAGGAAATTGCAAATGAAATATCTAAACTTCCTGGCACTTCTCTTGACTTTGGCTCTATTATCTCCGCTGAGCGCGTTGGCACGGGACAGGAATCAACGCTCGGTCGAGATTCCTGATGCTGTGCAGGTCGGCACCACCCAGCTGCGGCCCGGAAACTACAGTGTGGAATGGCAAGGAACTGGCCCGCAAGTACAAGTGACTTTCCAGCGCGATGGAAATACTGTGGCCACGGCACCCGCGACGCTGAAGACGAACGATGATCAGGTGACTCGGGACGGCATCGTGACGGACCCAACAAACGCTAACACAAGGGCCCTCAAAGAGATTGACTTCGGCCATCAGAAAGAGGCCCTGATCTTTGACCAGAGCACCATGTAGCGCAATCAACATTCTTTCGAACAAGGGTGCAACAGTCGTATCCGTTCTTAGTTGGCAGGACAAGGGCTTTTCAAACGCGTACGGTGAATCGATCGGCAGCTTAGGGTTGCCGCTCGATCCACCGTGATTTTCGCATCTTCTTCATCGGTCCCCGAAGATCGCACGGCAACCTACATCGGCGTCCAGGGCCATTACCTCGGGGAAGACTGAGCGGTCGAGGAGCACAGGGTTGCCCCGAAACCCTCGATAAGTGGGAATGACAATCTGCGCCTTGGACCGTTGATGCTCGGCAATCAATTGGTCCAGGGTCGCAGACCGGACAAACGGCTGGTCCGCCAGAACAATGAGCGCAGCTCCGGCTTGCGGGTCCACGGCGGAGAGCCCTGCCCTCAAGGAAGTTCCCATGCCCTGCTGATAGTTCCGGTTGATGACCACACGCACATTCTCCGTCTCAATTTCCCGCTGGATTGCCTCCGCAGCGAATCCCAGTACAAGAACGATTTCCTCCACCTCCGAGGCGCGAACGTTGTCCAATACGTGCTGCAAGAGCGGCCGTCCGTCCAAATGCAGCACCTGTTTGACGGTCCCCATCCGTCTGGAAGTTCCGGCCGCAAGGATTACGGCCAAGGTGATCGAGTCGACTGCCATGCCTAAGGTTTACCAGAAATCCCAGTGTTTGCATTCGGGCATCCGGTCCGAGTTCGGCAAAGCATTCAGGAGGAATTGAAAAAGCCGCACACTTGCCGCGCACTTTAGGTGTCATTGAACCTACCTTTAGCGAGCGCATAAGAGAATCGCGGCTGATGGAACGTGTGTCGCAATCACTTCCCGCAAGCCACTATACGGTACCAATCCGGCCAACTTCTTCGAAGCCCGAATTCTGGAGGTAGGGGAATGGCTTGTGATCGCCGGATAGGGACGATATCGACAAGTCGCTCTCTCCACAGCCGATAAACGAGACTCGGCCCAGGCACGATCAGCAGACCTAAACCCCAGGCTCCACGAGAGACTCCCGACAAACATCCTTGCCGAGGCGAGAGAGCAGCGGCGGGAGTGCTTCGATGTCTGCAAGCGAGGTGCGGAAGTTCACGATGCAGGCTCGCAGCGCGAATTTTCCATTGACGACGGCGTTCGACAGGAATGCTTCACCACTTTTCTCAACGCGCGTCAGCAGCGCCTGATTGATTTCATCGATGCGCTTCTCGACAGCGGGCGAACCAATCTGCGGCTTCAGTTCCGGCGGTACATATCGAAACGTCGTGATGCTCAACTGCTGCGTGAACGCCTCGAACTCAGGGTGCCGGCGGACGAGCGCGTCGAGATGCTGCGATAGCCGCATGTCGTCGGCGATCATGCTGATGGCACCGATGCGGCCGACCTGCCGAAGCGCCAGCCACACCTTGAGCGCGCGAAAGCCCCGCGAATTCTGCGGGCCTTAATCGAAATAATTAATGGCGGTTTCATCGAAGTGATAGTAGGCAGGATGATAAGAAAACGCGTCGCAGCAGATCGTCGGGTCGCCGCACGAGCACGCACCCGGCTTCGAGCGGTGCGTAGAGCCATTTGTGCGGATCGACCGCCACCGAATCTGCTTCGTTCAGCGCGCGCAGACTCTCCGGCGCGCCAGGCACCTGGGCCGCTAACGCTCCGTACGCTCCGTCTACGTGAAACCACAGCTTGCGCGCGCGGCAAATCGCCGCGATTTCCGGCAGCGGATCGACCGCGCCCGTGCTGACCGAGCCGGCGGTGCCGACGACGAGAAAAGGAAGATCGCCGAGGGCGAGATCTCGATCGATCTGTGCCTGCGAGTGCGCCAGGATTCATCCGCTGCCGGTCATCGACGGGAATCCAGCGAATGGCATCGGTGCCAAATCCAAACAGGTCGGCCGCTTTCTGAAGCCATGTGTGCGTCTCGGTCGAGGCATATGCCAGCAGCCGCGGTTGACCCGCCAAGACCTTTCGTTCGCACGTCCCACGTGGCCTTCGCCGCGCGGGCCGCGAGGAAGCACACGAAGTTCGCCATGTTGCCGCCGCTCACCAGCAGACCGCCGCAGCCGGCGGGATATCCGATGAGCTCAGCAATCCACCGAACGGTCTGCGCTTCTATTTCGGTCGCGAGCGGAGAGAGCCGGAATGCGCCGACATTCTGGTTGATCATCGCCGCTAGAAAATCGCCAAGCACTCCGAGGGGGGCCGGACTCGACGTGATGTAACCAAAGAAGCGCGGGATGGCCGTTGAACAGCGAATGCTCGAACAGCAGGCTGGCGGCTTCTCTGAGCACTTGTGCGGCTCCCTCGCCGGCGTCCGGAAGCCCGCGTTCGCTCTTGAGCGCGCGCCTGATTTCTGCAACCGATTCGTCTCGAGTCACCAGCCCATGCGGCATTGTCGCCAGCCAATCGGCCAGCGAATCGACGAGTTGATGGCCGAGCGCACGAAAGTCGTCCGGGGCCATTTCAATCGGCGCCGTCCGGTTTTTCAATGATCGAGCTTGGTGCTCATCGCGATGAATACCCCCAACGACCCGCCTCCAAGGCGAATGCCACATACGAATGCTATCAGCGCAGTCCTTCGAAGAGATCGGATTCCCGCGCGCGACCGCCATTCACGAGGCTGAACACGCGATAAAACTCCTGCGTTCCCCAGATCGCCTTGTGGTTCTCGTCGGATAGATCTTCGAGGTTTTTGTATATGCTCATCTGTGTCTTGTGACACGACACGGCTTTCCAGACGGCCGCGGAGTACTGACTCGTGTCTATGACTGTCGTGAGGGCCCAGTCTGGCCAGGGCGACGACTTCCGCTCGATACCATCCACTTTCGAGATCAGACCGCGCAGCGCGGTTTGATACGCCTCCCATTTCTGCCGGCTCCACTCCATGTAATACAGCTTCGACACGCGATGGGGTTGGCCCGACCCATTTCCCCCGGCTGCGGCGACAACCGCGGCGGTCGCGAGCTGCGAGATGGCGATGTGGTCGGGATGGCCATAGGCGCCTTCGGGACCAAACGTAATGACGACGTGTGGCTTCACACGACGGAGGTGCTCCGCGATCCTCGCCACCGCCTCAGTGACGTTTGCTTGATCCAGGTCGCCGTCGTAGTAGTCGAGGAATCTGACCTCGCGCACACCTAAGACCCTCGCCGCTTCGCGCAACTCGGCCTCGCGCACACGGCCGACGACGTCAGGCGACGGTTTTTCTCCACTCTCGCCGAAGCGACCACGCTCCCCGCGAGTGGCCGTCACAAGATAGGTCTCCACCCCCTCGTCGGCATATTTTGCCAGCGTTCCGCCGATGCCGAGAGATTCATCGTCCGGGTGTGCCAGGACAGCCATCAATTTCAGTGGCCGGGAAGCTGTCTGCGTCGGAGTCATTGTTGATGCGTCGAATTCAGCATCGACTGAGTAAATTTCATTCATTCTCTTTGGATTCGTACTCCTTGCGATCCACGCCTGCTCGTTCGTCAAGATTTGAGAAGCTATATCAGCAGAGTGCCCACGCTGGTGACAACGAGCGCTGCAGCCCATACCAGGTTGAGATTGAGCCATGCCTTGCGGAGAACCGCGAGGCCGAGCTTGCTATAGACCACCCACGCGATGAGCCCTGTAACGGCAAGATAGCCGATCGTATGGACCGCGGTGGCGAGCATTGCTGCGAGAGGGCTGGCTGCTGCGGATGTGTGATGGTGGCCGGCCATGTGGTCAGCCGCTTCAACTGTGCGGCTGCCCAGCAATACCGGCAGCAACATCAAACCAGCACCGTGTGCCGATGCCATCAGAAACGACCAGAGCGTGAGGTCCCGGAAGCCCACCTGCATGCGGACCCACCGCGGGTGGCGATGCCGCACCAGGGAGAAGATTCCGAGACCGAACAGAAGCGCGGCGACCGGATAGCGGATCGCCTCCTGCGGTAGCGCCATGCCGAGAAATGCCGCGGCCAGCACCACGATTCCAATGGATAGGGCGTGACCCAGCGCGATCGGGACGAGCGCCCTCGCCACCGCACTCCCTTTCTGCTCCTGCATCCCCAGCGCCACCGCGAAAAGCCACCCCATCCCGGGGTTGATTCCGTGGTAGGCGCCGAGGAGCAGCATCAGCCATAACGCAGTTGAGCCCATCTCGGCGTGCGTCATTGCACCTCTGAATAGCAGTAGGAATCAGATGAGGCGTCCCCACCATCCAGCCGCACCTGATGCGCGCGCAGCCCGTCGAACTCGACGAAGAACTTTTCATCGAGTTTCATTCCGCCCTTCGGGTCCGCGTCAAGCTTTACCATCCAACTCTTTAACCCGTCGGGATAGATCTGCTCGTCCCACGGGGAGTACAGCGAGTTGGTGAAATAGACGCGCTTGCCATCACGGCTGATCTCAACCATCTGCGGGCCGCCGTTGAGCGGCTGCTTGGGCTTGTTGGGGTGAGCCGCGCGGCGCACGATGCCACCGAGATGGACCGAGCCCGTCTTCTTCGGGTTGGCCGGGTCCGAGACATCGTACTGGATGAACTCTCCAGTCCCCCAGCACGAAACATAGAGGAAGCGGTCGTCGAGAGACAGGTTGATGTCAGTGACCAGCGGCGGCACCGCTTTGAAGCCCTGCAGCAGCGGCGGTAGCTTTTCCGGGTCGGCGGGCTCGGCGGGGATTTCAATCACCTTGCGGACGGCCCACTTGCCGCTTTTACCGCCATCCTCTCGGTACCACATCCAGATCGAGGACGACAGGTCTTTGAGCGAAATGCCCACGCTGACGAAACCGTAAGTCTTATTGGGATCGTGAGAGGGCCGTAGTTCGAGCACCCACTGTTGCTCTGCACCCAGGTCAATCTCCTGCAGGTGGCGTCGCTTGTCCAGGTCCCAGATATGAATCTTGTGGCCGTACATGCCGGCCAGCAGCAACTCCGGGTTGACGCCGTTTTTCACCATGTTCGGCGTGCCCCATTCGGAAGTAATCATCGTATCGTGTCCCAGGTGCCACCAGAAGTCGTATGCCAGTTGCTGCGGGCCGCGATCCTTTTCCCACTGTCCCTTCAGCTCAAACGTGTTCGCGTCCATGAGGAAAATGCCCCCGGGCCCGTCTCCGCTAGCCGATCCCAGTGCGCTTCCATAGACGCCGTCTGGTCCGCAATGAATTGTATGGGGCGAAGTGTAGCCCGTCTTCTTGGTGAATTCTTCCGGCTCGATCACCTTCACGATTTTCGGCTGCTTGGGGTCGGGCTTGGTGTCAAGGATGTAAATCCGCGAAGACGAGATGCCGGGTACGATCAGGTAGCGACGCTCCATGTGCGGATGAGGGGCCTGCGGGCAAAGACATGCGCTGCAGGCATTCCAGCCGAAATGGTGCAGCTCGTTGTCGCCGCGGGGAAAGTCCGTTTGCCCGACCAGCCGACCATACCCGGAGGAACTTGGGTCGAGGTCAATGACGCCCATGGCGTCGCGCTTTCCATTCTTGCCGGCATTGAGCAAGGCGACATAGGCGAGGCGTTCCGCCGGGGCCTGCATCGCCATGCCCGGTGAAGGATAAAAAGTAGGATCCGGATGCATTAAAGGCATATTCAAATCTCCTTATTGTGAAAAGGTTCGCCGGGAAAGACCCCGAACCTCAGGCTTTCACCGCGATCACTTCAAGATACTCCGATGAAACCACGGTAAGCTCGTCGCCTCCGCGATTGTGCGCGGACCACAATGCTTCCAGTTCGCCGCGCAGTCCTCTCGCAGCAGTTTCGTCCAGCGATGCGAACGCGCGATTGGTGGGTCCATAGTACTGACGAAAAAACTCTACCACTTCAGCCGGCGGGAAGGGGTAGGTGAAGGGGTAGTGGCGCCGCGTCATCCTCAGCTCCGAGACCCCGTGGCCCAGCCGCTTGCGCACCACAGTCTCATCGCCCCACAACACCGGGGCCGGCATGCCGGAAGGAGCGATGAACTTGGCGAAGGTCTTGAACATTTGTCCGACGAACCCTTCGCGCGTCCAATTTCCCATGGCGATCGTGCCTCCGGGACTACATACCCGCAGCAGCTCGCGAGCAACGTGTTCCGGCCGCGGGGCAAACATCGCTCCGACCAGGCTGGTTACGACGTCGAAGCTGGCATCTTCGAACGGAAGGGCCTCGGCGTCACCTTCAACGAAACGAGCCTTGAGACCTTCCGCCTTGGCGCGGGCTTGAGCACGCTGCACGAGGTTCGGCGCGATGTCCACGCCGGTGACGTTCACTCCATCCCGCGCCGCCCATAGCGCGACCTGACCCGAGCCGCAAGCTACATCGAGCAGCTGGCATCCAGCGGGAACATCGAGTTGTTCGTAGAAAATGCGCGCTCCCTGCTCCATATAGCGCGAGAAGCGGTCGTAGTCCCCGGCCATCCACGTTTCTCTTAGTCGTGCCTTCAGACCGTCGATTTCCGGTACAGTCGTAGTAGTACTCATGGTTCCTCCAGTGTTTTGTTATTCACCTGCAATAAGGGCACGGATTGCATCAATCGTCATGGCCGACAACCCAAAGTCCCATTCATCGCCAAGAATATCTTCGACGTCTACTCGGGTCGCAATAGGCGTGTTCTCTTCCTCGATCGACACCATGGCATCGGTGAGCTTGGTGGCGATCTTGTTCTGGGTCGGTGGGAATGTTTCCTCGATCAATTTCGCATGAATCAAAGGCATGTTTGGTTCCTCCGCTTTCTCGCCTGCAACAACGCTCAGTAAACTTTGGTTGCGCTTCGACTGGGCTTACTATGCATCGTTATCGCGGCCCATACTTACCCGCGCGTCCGGCTTTCTTGCTCACGGCAGAGTTGCCGTATGATGATTTGCTCAGGAGTCCGGAGAGATTTGCCGGGAGTCCCGCGAGAGGACATATGGATGTGCTTTCCGAAGTGCTGAAGGTGGTGAAGCTCCAGGGAGCCATGTTCTACAACGGAGAATTCTCGTCTCCGTGGAGCTTTTGCTCGCCGCCCTCGCATTTGGTAGCGCCCTATGTCGCACCTGCCGCAGGACACGTGATCACTTATCACCTATTGACTGAAGGGCGCGCCTCCGCCCGGCTCGTGGATGGGGAGCGCATCATTCTTGACGCCGGCGACATCGTGATCTTTCCTCATGGCGACGCGCACTTCATCGAAAATGGCCCGCCGACCAAGTCTGTGGACATGGTGAAGGAGTTAGCCCGAATTTTTTCCCAGGGGTTGAAGCTGTCGCGCCAGGGTGGCGGAGGGGAAGTTACGAGATTCGTTTGTGGCTACATGGCGTGTGAGCCACGGCTGAGCCAGGTTTTTCTTAGCGGCCTGCCGCCGGTGTTCAAAGTCAGCATTCGCAACGATGCTTCGGGCAGGTGGCTGGAGAACTCGATTCGCTTTTCGGTGAACGAGGCCGACGCTTCTCGCGCCGGCGGAGAAGCAGTCTTGGCCAAACTGTCAGAGGTATTGTTTGTCGAAACGCTGCGGACCTACATTGCACACCTTCCAGCTGAGCAGACCGGTTGGCTGGCTGGCGCCCGCGATTCGGAGGTCGGAAAGACGCTGGCGCTAATGCATCGGAATCCTGCGCATCCGTGGACCATTGCTTCCCTAGCAAAAGAAGCGGGGCTATCACGCTCGGTGCTGGCGGAGCGCTTTCACCATTACCTCAACGAGCCTCCAATGGCCTACCTCACGCGCTGGCGACTTCAGTTGGGAGCGCAGATGCTAGCTTCGACCAGTTATTCGGTGGCGCAGATCGCATCCGAGGTGGGCTATGAGTCCGAAGCCGCTTTTAACCGGGCGTTCAAGCGCGAGTTCACTGTTCCGCCCGCGCGTTTCCGCAGCCAATCGAGGTCGACTCATGCCATTGGTTCGGCGAGGAAATCCCGGTCGAGTGACTGAATGGCTGGGAAACATAACGATCTAGCCGGAATCGACTCGACACCTTCCTGAGATATTTTGGAAGATTCATACCGGGAAACGCGTCCATCGCGTGGCAAATTAACTGGCGTTTTTAGAATGTTCGAGGGCCGTTTGAGTATATTGGCCGACCTCGATAAGGTAGCCGTCGGGATCACGCATGTAGCAGCGCCACTCCCAACCGTGATTTTCGAGAGGCTCGGTAAGAAAGAACGCTCCTTTTTTCGCCCCATTGTTTGTAGCAGGCCCATATGTCGGCGACACGCAGGTTAAGAAAGCTATTCACTCGGTTGAGATCCGAGGGTGTTTCAAGGAGCACCTCTGGCTTGTCCGGAGTGGGGCCACCGCCGGAATTCAGAATGATCCAGGTGTTAGCGAGCTTGATGTAGCAGGGATTGTCCGGCTTGATTACTTTCCCGCCAAGAATTCGGACATAGAAGTCTTTCGATTTTTCCTGGTCCCTCGCGGTAAAGAAGTGAATGGCGAAGAAGCCTTCGTGTGCAATCGGCGCGTCGGGTAAATTCAAGGGTGCCTCCCGTTGTGGATAAATCAGGATGCGGCCGGAAACGCCTGCGGTTTAACGGAAGCCATTCGTCTGCTGGCCCCCTATCCCGCCGGCTAGTTCAGTAGCGATTCCCAGTTGGCTGGTACCCTTCCTGCCGGTCCAGGCGCAGGCTGATTTTCCGGATGCGAGTGCGGCGGAAGCAACTCCACACCCTTGATCATCCCCTGCTTCTCGTAATCGAAGAACCAGTCCTCACCCGGTTCAAAGCTGGCAATGATCGGATGCCCTGCCGCCGCCGCATGCTTTGATGCATGCTGACTCGGAGAACTATCACAGCATCCGATGTGCCCACACTCGGCACACCGACGGAGATGAAGCCACCAACCTTTCGGTGACGCCAGGCATTCCATACACCCGTCGCCACTTGGTTTCGAAGCGGGATTAAGTCCGCGGCGATCTTTCCTCATTTTCAATTTTCCTTTAGACATATTAGTCTAACCCGGTGTTCCCAACTGAACAGTCTTTCCTCGCCTGTGTGTAATGAAATGTCGAAATCCTTTCCGCAAAGCCAGGATCCATCGCGCGAACCCACCACAACGAAAACCAGCGGTTTCATCCAAAGGGGTGCAACTCAACACATTCCAGAAGGGTTCTTCACGCGAGGGGTTCGCGGCGCGGCGGGCGGGATGAAGCCGCTTTGAGAGGGCCGATAACCCTGCTGTGTATTGGGCTCGAACGTTTAAAACGAAAGGTTATCTATGCCGGGCAAGAAAACAGCAATCATAACCGGAGCATCGGGGGGTATTGGCGCGGGTTTAGTCGAGGGGTTTCTGAGGGAGGGTTATAACGTCGTCGCAACGTCTCGTGAAGCCAATCGAAAGCTGACCATCTCAGGCAGCCCGGTTCTCCTCGATGGCGATATCAGCAAGCAGCAAACTGCGGCCGCCGCGGTCGAGGCAGCAATCAACAACTTCGGGACCATCGATGTTTTGGTGAATAACGCTGGCATCTTCCGAACCAAGCCTTTCACTGACTTCACTACCGAGGACTTCGAGGCCCTGGTCTCGACTAATCTGCTTGGATTCTTCTACATCACTCAGCGCACTGTGAAAGAGATGCTGAAACAGAAATCGGGGTGCGTTGTGAGCATCACCGCGGCACTTGCCGATCGGCCAATCGCCGGCGTAAATGGCTCTGTCTCGATGATTACGAAGGGTGGGTTGAATTCAGCAACCCAGAATCTCGCAATCGAGTATGCAAAAGATGGCATTCGCTTTAATGCCGTAGCCCCCGGCGAGGTGGATACACCGATGCACCGGAATGATCCCAACGACTCGACGTCGCAGCCGACTATGAAAAAGGCGACGGTAAAGGATATTGTCGATGCCGTGCTTTACCTGGCACAGGCAGGTCATGTGAGCGGAGAGATACTCCACGTGGATGGTGCCGCTCCGGCTCGCCGTTGGTAGCCGCAAGACAATTCAATACCATTCCGGCTGCGTGGCTAAGCATTTAGCTTCTTGTCGAATTGAAGGCCCAAGATGAATGATCAACAAAAGAAGGAGCAGTATTCTGGAGTGCGAGATCAGGAGATCCGTGCGGCACTGGATCAGCATTGGGCGGCGTCCGATGCCAACGATTTTGAAACGGAGCACCGCATCTATCACGAGGACGCGGTGCTGGAATACCCGCAGTCAGGCGAGCGAACCCGCGGTCGAAGCAACATACAGGGCCAACGCGCCAGTCAGCCGAGCAAAAAGCGGTTTACTGTCCGACGAATCATTGGCGGCGGTGATCTTTGGGTCACCGAATTCATCCTGACATATGACGGCAAGCCGTCCTACACCGTGAGCATCATGGAGTTCAGGGACGACAAGGTTGCGCGGGAAACACAGTACTTTGCGGATCCATTCGTGGCTCCCGCATCGCGCGCTCAATGGGTCGAACGGATGGACACATAATCTCGAGGCGCCTGCGGCACCAGGCCACCGTAGCCAATCAGTCGTGGTTGATGTTTGGATTCCCGCAGCCATAACTTGCATTCAACCGCGTTGGCCCGTCCTTGCGCACTTTGGAGGAAGAGCTAATCATATTCAGGAGAACAGAATTCGATTTCAAAGAGGAGAACAAAAATGACAACTAAAGGAAAAGTGTTAGTGCTAGTCTCGAGCGGTCATGGCTTGCCCTTGAAAGATGGCAAGGTTTATACCGGCGCCGGCTACTACCTCAACGAGCTTACGGTTCCGGTTCGCGCCCTGATGAACGAGGGCTACGAAATCACTTTCGCCAACCCCAAAGGCAACACGCCGCAAATGGATGTCCATTCAGCTGTAGCCGACTTCTTCGGTGGGGACGAGGCTAAGCTTCAGGACTATCTAAAATTCCGCGACACCCTGACTGGGCTCAAAAATCCAACTCGTATCTCGGATGTCATCGCATCGGGCCTGGATCAATATGACGCTGTTTTCGTCCCCGGCGGCCATGGCCCGATGATGGATCTTCTCGATGATCCCGACGCAGGCACCGTGATGAGACATTTTCATAAAACATCCAAGCCTACGGCAGTGCTCTGCCATGGCCCGATTTCACTTCTCTCGGCTCTTCCGAATTCGACGGAGGTGGTTGCCGCGCTGAGTGCGGGTGATGCCGCTGGAGCGCACGCAAAGGCGCAGGGTTGGATCTATTCAGGATATAAGATGACTATCTTTTCGACAGCGGAAGAGCAGCAGCGGGAACCGCTTGAGATTGGTGGTAAGGTTCTCTTCTACCCGGATTTCGCCTTGCGTACGGCAGGCGGTGACGTAAGCGTGCTCGCTCCATGGACGAGCTATGTCCTTCAGGATCGCGAGCTGATCTCAGGTCAGAACCCGTTCTCTGATGAAGCGCTTCTGAAACTTCTTCTCCCGGCACTCAATCGGAGGAAGGAGTCGGTTTCAGCGGCATAAGAATCGGAGGGAAACCGGGGACAGACGGGACGTTTTCCATTTTTCGACAATGGAAATTAGGCAACGTCCCTTCTGTCCCCGGTTTTTCCGTCCGGTCTACTCCGCGAGATGTTCGGCCGCATAGGCAGTCTACCGGGAGGACCAATGGCAGAGACGTTCGAAGCATACCGAACTCGAGTCCTAAGCTATCTGGGCGATGAGGAGCCCATCGGTGTCCAACAAGCCACCCCATCGCAGCTCGATCGGCGTCTGCGCGATGTCGCGCCCGAGGAGTTGATCCGGCGTCCTGCACCTGAAAAGTGGTCAATCGCCGAGATCGTAGCGCACTTGGCGGACGCGGAGCTGGCGATGGGGTGGCGATTGCGAAACATGCTGGCGAATCCGGGCGTGGCCTTAACGTGGTGGGATCAGGCCGTATGGGCGGAGCGCTTGGGTTACGCGCAGCAAGATGCGAGCCTTTCGGCAGGGGTCTTTCGGGCGCTGCGCGAGAGCAACCTGCGACTGTTGGAGTCGGTCCCGCGCGCACGGTGGGTGGAGTGCTATGGGGTCCACGAGGTACGCGGACGGCAAACGGTCGAGGAGTTCGTCCGCTTGGAAGCGGCACACGACTTGAACCATCTTCGGCAGATCGACCGCATCTTGGGTGGGTGTATGTAGTGGTAGCCGTTTGGCTGCCAACGCCTCGGATAAACCGGGGACAGACGGGACGTTTTCCATTTTTCGGCAATGGAAATTAGTCAGCGTCCCGTCTGTCCCCGGCTTGTTGGATTCCCGCAGCTATAACCTGCATCAACCGCTGATGCGAATGTTTCCTCGCGCATGGTGGAGGGTTGCCCTTAGTTCTTAGGGTGCCCCGTTCAAGCTTCGCTTGAGCGGGTCCTTTGTTCATCCATCACAGACAGATGGGCATTGCTGTGAGTAGCATGCACTCATGCCGTGGGGACTGAAGCGATTCCAGCAGACTCGACAGATTCACTTCCTGACTTTCAGTTGTCATCACCGGCAGCCGAAGTTCACTAATGCGAGCGCATGTGGCACGTTTGTCGACGCGCTGGAGCGAGTTCGCCGAAACTACAATCTTTGTGTTTACGGATACGTCGTCATGCCCGAGCATGTCCACTTACTCGTAAACGAGCCGGAGCGCAGCACGCTGGCGCAAGCGATCAAGTCTCTGAAGCAGGGCGTAGCGCGGAGGCTGGCGCTGCGGGCTGAGGATTCTTTCTGGCAGGAGCGGTATTACGATTTCAATGTGTGGAGCGAGAAGAAGTTCGTGGAGAAGCTGCGCTACATTCATCGCAATCCGGTGAAGCGCGGGTTGGTGGCGCGTCCTGAGGACTGGCGGTGGAGCAGCTTTCGACACTATGCGCTGGGTGAGGTGGGCGTGGTAGAGATCGAATCGCAGTGGACGGCTCGGAAGCGGGAGTGGGCCGGGGTTTTCCCGACAGTGAAGATGCGCTCGCCGCAGAAAAGCCCCGCTCAAGCGGAGCTTGAACGGGCCACCCTCGGGAATGGAGATGGGAGTTAGATTTAGACTGGGCCACCCGCCGATTTAGTTTTGAAGTGCAGGGAAGGCTATCAAGCGGGGGTTAATCCAATCGAAGGCGAAGCATTATTCACAGTTCCAATCGAAGATCGGGTCCAATTTCTGCCGCCACCGCGATTACGATTGACGCCCCACTGGAAGCCGGGGCATAAGTGACGGGTCGGAAATCGCGATACCAAAGTATCGCGCAATACCTTGGTCCAATTGTTTTGCCTTTCCTCGTCTGGCTTAATTGGCAGCAGGTAGAATACCAAAATCAGAATCAGCAGCTGAGCACTGTTTATCGGAATAGGAGTCGTCAATGAACAGCGTACAAATCGAACAAAAGAGCTATGAGATGCCCCCGAAAGAGGGGATCAGCATCGCGCATTTTCTCACCGTCGCCGACGTCGAGCGATCGGCTCGCTACTACGAAAAGGTCTTCGGCGCTCGCATTCTGACCATGGGTGACGGCAACGCGCCTCCGTACCTTCAGCTTGCGAATATCTGGATGATTCTGAACGTTGGGGGCGGGCCGACCCCGGATAAGCCGACGGTAACGCTCAGCGTCCCCGACCCGAATCACATCAACAGTTTTATGAATTTCCGCGTTGCGGATATTCAAGCGTGCTATGAACTATGGAAAAGTCGAGGAGCCGAGTTCATCACGCCGCCGATACCCAAGTACGGCGAGATACGCTGCTACATCCGCGATCCTGACGGTTATATTATCGAAGTCGGACAGAGCACCGACCTCACATACGGTTAACGGCTCGGCCCGGACGGGATGCGGATTTAAACGCTTGCGGAACTCCGCTCAAAGTGCCAGCCCATTGGCGCGAACGATACAACACCGCTCGGCCGCGGTTAGGGGAGAAGTCGAATTTGCACGATACGGGGTATGGTTAGAGCACATCCTCCGGTCGGAGGGAGCAGGAGAGATGGATTGGAAACGGTTGGTCCAGTTTGCGCTGCTGGGTAGCAGTGATTTGGAACAATATGCCATCCTGCTGGTACGCGTTTCGATCGGGCTGTTCTTCGCCATCTCCGGGGCAAACAAATTGTTTGTCGCCGGCAGCAGGCAAACTATGTACGAAACGCTCGTTGAGGCCAAAGTCCCGTTTCCCCACCTGATGACTTATTTCGTGTCGGGTGTCGAGTTCGTTGGCGGATCCTTGCTGACCGTGGGGTTTCTTTCGAGCCTGGCCTGCGTGGCTTTATTGGTCGATATGCTTGTCGCCATCCTGACCACCAAGCTTTCCGCCATGCCTAAAGGACTTTCGCCTCTTAACTGGCTCGACGATTTCCTCTACCTTCCGGAAGTCCTGTACGTGCTCTTCTTTATCTGGCTGATCTGCTCTGGTCCGGGAAAGTTCAGTGTCGATTACTGGCTCGCCGGCAAGTTAGCGGCTTGATCGCTCGACAAGCAGCTTGATCGCTGGATTTCGTAAGCTGCCCGATGCACGAAAATAAAAGGATGCTAGCCACACGCTGGACTTCGACGAGGTACGCATGCCCCGATTGCTTTCAGTAAATGTCGGTCTTCCGCGCGACGTGACATGGAACGGCAAGACTGTCCGAACCGCAGTCTGGAAATCTCCGGTTGACGGGACGGCGAATGGTGCGCAAGCTCAATATCGATGGTGATGCGCAAGGCGATCTCGCCGGTCACGGCGGGGAGCACCGCGCCGTATTCGTCTACCAGATGGACTCCTACCATTACTGGGAGCGCTTTCTGGGCCGCAGTGATTTTACTTTCGGCCAGTTCGGAGAAAACTTCACCGTCGAGGGACTTCCTGATAACGAGGTCTGCATCGGCGATCGATACCGCATCGGTGGTGCTGAATTTGAAGTAACGCAGCCGCGCGTGACGTGCTACCGCGTCGGCATTCGCATGAATGAACCTCGCATGCCAGCCCTGCTCGTAGCACATCACAGACCAGGATTCTACTTTCGCGTGTTGCAGGAAGGAGAAGTTGGTGCAGGCGATGACATCGTAAAAATTGCGACTGACGGTCCGGAGCGAATCAGTGTGGCCGACATTGACGCCCTCCTGTATTTGCCAGGACATTCCAGCGAGCAACTGCAACGCGCGCTGCGGATTCCTGCACTCAGCAAGGGTTGGCAGAGTTCGTTCCAGGCAATGCTCCAACAAGACTTGAGCTCCAAAACTACGGCGGGGAATCCGGGACTCGCCAATGAGGAACAAGCGCCAGCATGGCCCGGCTTTCGACAGATGCGAGTCGCACGTATCCATAAGGAAAGCGATAGCGTAACTTCCTTCATTCTGGCGCCGATCGACGGGCAGCCTCTTCCTCTCTTCCAGGCGGGTCAATTTGTTGTCTTGCGGCTTGCATCGTCGATCCGGGCAAACCGCCGGTTCTTCGCAGCTATTCGTTGTCTGATCTGCCGGCAGCCGATCATTTCCGCATCAGCGTCAAGAGCGAATTGAATGGGATTGGAAGTTCATTTCTGTGCAACCGTGCGCGAGAAGGCGATGTATTGGATGTGAGTGCACCGCGAGGAAGCTTTACTCTGCGTCCCAGCCAGAGTCCTGTGGTTCTGCTGAGCGCTGGAGTGGGCGCAACGCCCGTGATGTCGATGCTGCACGCACTCGCCGCGGAAAGATCGCAACGGGAGGTCTGGTGGATCTATGGAGCGCGCAATCGCGTCGACCATCCATTTGCGGAAGAATCGCGTTCTTTACTGAAACAGCTCTCTCGCGGACGAGGATACATCGTGTACAGCAGGCCCGCTGCAACCGACCAAGTCGGGGCAGACTTCGATGCTCCCGGGCACATTGACGCAGCTTTGCTGGAGAGAATTGGCGTGTCACGGAATAGTGACTTCTATCTGTGTGGCCCCTCTTCATTCTTGCAGAACATGCGCGATGGGCTGCGAAACTGGGGTGTGCTCGCCGAGAATGTGCACACGGAAATCTTCGGTGCTCTCGAGGCTATTACACCTGGTATGGCGCAGGTTGTTCACACTCCTCACCTGCCACAAGGGCCGCCCGGATCTGGCCCCTCAGTCTCATTCGCGCGCAGCGGGATCACCGCCGCCTGGGATCCGAAATTCGGGAGTTTGCTTGAACTGGCGGAAGCGTGCGATGTTCCGGTCAGATGGTCGTGCCGGACTGGAGTCTGTCACACCTGCATGACTGGTCTGATTGGCGGATCGATTACTTATAACCCTGAACCGCTGGAGAGGCCCGCCCCCGGGAACGTGCTCGTGTGCTGCTCCCAGCCAAACGCGGGTGTCACTCTGGATCTTTGAGGACCGGGATTGAGACGCCCGCATTCGCCAGTTTTACAGTGTCAGAGTTGCTGGGTTCGGCACTGCTGCGTCAGGGAGTTTTGAAGATTCCCGAAGAGGCGGTTCGTTCAATATGGCTTCCATGCGAACACGATACCCCGCTGGCATTTCGAGGAATACAGTTCTCCTGGCGTTTGCAAGTTTGTTCGCAGATATCTCCTCGGAGATGCTCTATCCCATCTTACCGATCTTTCTCACACAGGTACTCCATGCAAGCGGAAGTGTCGTGGGCGTGGTGGAAGGCATTGCAGAAGCCACACAGAATGTGGTTCAAGGTGTCTCCGGCTGGCTCTCCGATAAGCTCCAGAGGAGGAAGGCACTGGCACTAATCGGCTACTTTGTGTCCGCTGTCGCTAAGCCTCTGATGGGTATTGCCACGGCATGGTCCGGAGTATTAGGCGGTCGTTTTCTGGAGCGGCTCGGGGCCGGCTTTCGTTCGGCTCCGCGCGATGCTCTCATCGCGTCTTCCGTCCCCGATGAATACCGAGGGCGAGCCTTTGGCCTGGAGGGAATTGGCGACAATCTCGGAGCTTTCTTGGGACCATTATTGGCCGTGCTGCTTTTCCTTTCGTTCCATTTCAAGATCCGATGGATCTTTTTCGTCGCAATTGTTCCCGGCCTGCTTGCGTTCTTAATGGTCCTGTTGGTTCACGAGCGGCCAGTCCCGGTTGCAGCAAAATCCAAAATCGACGTCAGTGTTCGAGAATTCCCCACCGGATATTGGAAATACCTGTTGGTGATAGCGATTTTTGAGCTCGGCAACTCCAGCAATTCATTCTTAATTCTCCAGATAAAGAGCATCGGCGCCTCGTTTGTGGTCACCGTCCTGATCTATGCGGGTTTCAATTTGGTGGCCGCACTGATTTCATATCCAGCCGGTTCTGTTTCGGATCGATGGGGTAGAAGAAACATCCTGCTGGCGTCGTTCGTGATCTTTTTCGTCGCGTATATTGGCTTTGCTTATACGAGAGACGTGATAGCGGTTGCCGTTTTGTTCCTCTTTTACGGATTGTTTCAGGGAATATTTCGGTCGGTCGGCAAGGCCCTTGCTTCAGATTTCGTGCCCGAACGCCTGCGCGCCAGTGCCGTCGGCTGGTACAGCGCAGTGGTTGGGCTTCTGGGATTGGTCGCAAGCGTGGTCGCTGGTTTGTTGTGGGACCACGTCAGTCATGCTGCCGTATTTTATTACGGTGCGATCTTCGCGATTGCGGGCAGCGTCGGACTGCTTTTTATCCCTGGGAAACACAACCGGTCCGCCGTTGACGCCTAGAGTCCAGGCGGCGACTCGCTAGTCCAAGACTTGCTGTTCCCTGCCAAAGGCGGGTATCACTTTGGGATCTTTAAGAGAAGACCTTTGAGAGAAACGGGAGGAATCCAATCATGCGTTCTGATATCGTGCCCGGAGGCATTTTCCCCGACTATGAACTGCCGGATCATACGGGCAAAGTGCGCAAGCTCAGCGAGCTGCAGGGCGACGATCCGCTGATCCTCACGCTCGCGCGCGGCCACTACTGCCCAAAGGAGCACCAGCAGCATCTGGAACTCGCCGCGTTCTACCCGAAGATCGCGGTGGCGTACACTCAGATCGTCACGATCGCCACCGACGACCACCATACCCTTCAGGAATTCCGTGCGTCGGTCGGAGCCCAGTGGACCTTCCTTTCCGACCCTGAGCCGAACGGTTCAGAAGGATCTCGACATCCAGGAGTACACCGACCCTGAGCACAATCCGATGATCCCGCATACGCTCGTGCTCAAGCCGGGCCTCGTGATCCACAGCATCTATAACGGCTACTGGTTCTGGGGGCGTCCGTCGGTCGTCGATCTTTGGCACGACCTGCGCGCCGTGACGCGCGAAATTCGCCCCGACTGGGATCTGAGCACTCCTGGACTCCGCGAGGCATGGAATGCGGGCGACTTCTCGCGCTTCCATGGGTGGAACAAGCGGGCCGATGCGGAAGCGTCCCCGGTTGGACCAGAAGAAGGAGCGCTGACGGAGCTAAACCCTTTGATAATCGCTATGGAGCTCATTGACCGGCCTTCCAGTGAACGAACCGTCAATTTGTTTTATTAAGACAGCGTCTCAAGAGAGTAGAAGCAAGGATCGCAGATCTGAGTGCGCGCCCTCGAAACACGGGGCCGACCCGGCACACCGCCGGTAACATATCTACGTCGTAAACAATGGATGAGTGATACCGCAAACTGATAGCAGTGACCACGTTCAAGTCGTTTGCTCTGTATGGGTGGCGGAGAGGGAGGGATTCGAACCCCCGATACCCTTTCGGGTATGCCGGTTTTCAAGACCGGAGCCATCAACCACTCGGCCACCTCTCCGGCTACTACTTTTTACTACAGAAGCGGTTGAGACCGCTCGTTTCATCCACTCAGGCATCCCTTTGGGTGCCTTGTTTTAGTTTACAACAGGCGGGGTTAAACGATATACGTACAAAGGTACGCTCATACCAACTGCGCAAAAGGGAGAAGTATGGCCGACAAAGACCGAATTGTGGTGGAGCGTGTTCAGACCGGGATTCGCATCGAGAAGAGGTTGCTCAAGGTCCTGAAGGGGCTGGCGGAGTATCTGGATCTTACCCTCGGTGATCTGGTGGAGGGCATTGTTCTGCATGCGTTCGACGGGGAAAAGTCCTTTTTCGGAAGAATCCCTGCGCCGCATCAAAGACCTGAAGCGGCTTTACTCATCTGGATCTCGATTCGACGGCAAGCCACCGTCTGAAGGAAGTGCGGCTCGGCAAGCGGGTCGCACGCAAGGGCCGATCATAAGCAGTTTTTCTTGCCCGCTATCGGAACTCAGGGTTTGAGCGATCTGACGCCTGTGATGTATAAGACAAAAACCTATGAAACGCACATTGCTCTTGCCGGTTTTGGTGGGCATTTTTTGCTCCACCGTCATTTTGTCTCCTGCGCAAACCGCAACCGCTCCGCCGGAGGAAAAAACCACGCTGTCGGGTCGGACTGCCGGATTAAAAAGGCACGACGGTTTTTCCCCTACTACTGGGACGAGAAAAAGGGCGACATCCTGTTTGAACTATCACCGCCGGCGCTAGGTGGAGAGTTTCTTTACTTCACCGGGCTGGGCAGCGGGATCGGTTCTACCGAGGCATTCGCGGATCGCAGTTCCTTTGGCGGTGCCTGGGTATGCCGTTTCCAGCGGGTCGGGCCACGGGTCCTGGTGATCCAGGAGAACACAGGCTTCCGCGCCCCCGGCGGCGCTGCGGAGCTGCAGCATTCGGTGGAATACAGCTTTCCCACCGCGGTGCTGGCGTCCCTGCCGGTGGAAGCGGAGCAGGATGGCACCGTGCTGGTCAACGCTACCAGCCTGGTAGTGCGCGACGGGTTCGATCTGCTGTCGCAACTGCGGCGGCCGACTCGCGCGGTCGGAGGCGTGATGGTGCGGGAGCAGTCCTCCAAGGCGGCGGACTGGCGGCTGGATAAGGACCGGAGCGTCATCGATCTGGAACACACCGGAAGCTTCCCGCTCAACACCGAAGTGGAAGCGCTGCTGACCTTCGCGACGGATTCGGAGAGCGATCTGAACCAGCCCGATCCGCATACCCTGAGTGTGCGCGAGCACCATTCTTTTGTTGCATTGCCTGCGCCTGGATATGAGCCCTTGGAGCAGGATCTTCGCGTGGGATTTATTTCCAGCAGCTTCCAGGATTTTTCCCAGGCTTATGATCGTCCGCTCACGCGTTATCTGGTCAACCGGTGGCGTTTGCAGAAAAAAGATCCGAACGCTGCGCTGAGCGAACCGGTTAAACCGATTGTCTTTTATCTCGACCGGGCGATTCCGGAGCCGGTGCGTTCGGCGGCGCGCAGGGGGGCGTTGTGGTGGAACGTGGCCTTTGAGCAGGCAGGATTCAGGAATGCCCTTCGCATCGAGGACTTACCCGAGGGCGCTGACCCGATGGACATTCGCTACCCCACCATCCAGTGGACGAACCGCTCGGGCCGGGGATGGTCGGTAGGGCAGAGCCACATCGATCCGCGCACCGGCGAGACTATACATGCGGTGGTGCAACTCGATTCGCATCGCATGCGCACCGTGAACAACTATTGGCAATCCACGATTCCGTCTGGCCGCGACTCGGCGGAACCGGCGCTCGATATGTTTGCCGCGCTCGATAACCTCGATCCGCAAACTAACGAGCAGCAGGTGATGCTGAACCGGTTGGCGCTGCTCACCTGTCACGAAATGGGCCACGTGCTGGGCCTGGAGCACAACTTTGTCGCCAGCACCTACGGGCGCGGATCGGTCATGGATTACTTCGCGCCGCGAGTGAAGATTCGCGCCGACGGCAGCGCCGATCTCTCCGACGCCTATATGCAGGGGACGGGCAGCTACGATCGTCACGCCATTGAGTGGGACTATAGTCAGGGCAAACCCGGCAGCACCGCGGAGCAGGAGCAGGCGAGGCGGGACGCGATCGTGCGCGCGGCAATCGCTAAAGGAATCGTTTGGGGAAACTACGACGATCCGCGCTGGAATTCGTACGACGATGGACCGGATCCAGTGACCTGGCTGAAAGAAGTTCTGCCGGTGCGTGATGCTTTGCTGGCGCACTATGGTCCGCGAATGCTGCGTCCGGGCGAACCCAATTCGATGCTCGCCTCGCGGCTTCCACTGGTCTACCTGTTTCATCGTTACGCGCTGGGAGCCGCAATTAATGTGGTGGGAAGCGCGAAGGTGCCGCTCTCGCTGGCTGGAGATGGCCAGCCGCCGGTAGTCATCTGGCCGGTCGAGAGTCAGAAAGAGGCTCTACAGTTGGCAGTTCAAGCTCTGAATCCTTCTCGCCTCAACGTCCCTCCGGAAGTCTGGCGTGCGCTGGCACCGGTGGAGAACCGCGATGCCGATCCGGAACGCTTCACATCGTCGGCGGGATATCTGTTCAGTCCACAGGACGGGGCACGGGCCGTGGCTGAAATCGTTGTGGGCGGATTGCTTGATCCCAAGCGTATGGAGAGGCTGGCAGTGATTTCACGTCAGGATGCGCAAGCGCTCACTCCGGGAAATGTCGTGTCGGCCCTGGTTAGGGCGGCATTTTCCGATGGCTCGAAGACGGCGGCGGACCTGGCCGGCGTGGTGCAGACCGAAGTGGCGGAGCGGCTGATGGTTCTGTCGACAAATTCCGAGGCGACGGCTGAAGTGCGAGCCGTGGCGTTGGCGGGAGTGCATGAGATGCAGAGTGCGGTGAAGATTCATGCGACGGGGAACCCAGTAGTGCAGCAGCTTGATCACGAGATCACACTGTTCTTGCAGAATCCGGAGCAGAACACGCCGAAGCTCAAACCCTCAGGAGCGCCGCCAGGGCCCCCGGTTTAAGGAAAAGGGATCGGCAGGCTTCCAAGGAGGGCCGCAGCCTGATTAGATGACTTTTGGCAGATCAGGCAAGAATATTTCTTGACAGCAGGCCGACAGTATAGGATACCTATATTGCAGTATAGGTATCCTATATTCATCATGGGAAAACGAATCCCGGCCAACATTACACGCGGCAGCGCCGAACTTGCCATCCTTGCTCTTCTGACGGAACAACCACTCTACGGCTTCGAAATTTCCAGGCAGATCGAGCTCCGGACGGAAGGCGCACTCCGTTTCGAACTTGCTTCTCTATACCCAATGCTCTATGACCTCGAAAAGCGCGGATTGATCAAAGGGCGCTGGCAGCCCAGCCGCACAGGCCGGGACCGCCGCTACTACGCCCTCACACCCGCCGGCAAGAAGGAACTCGCCCCGCTGCGACGGGAGTGGCGCTCGTTTTTTCAGGCCCTCGACCGGCTCGCCGGAGTAAGCCATGCCTGATTGGAATGCATTGGTTCGGGAGCACTTGGGCATGCCGGAGTCGTCCTCCGTCGAGGACGCGGCAGTCGTAGCGGAGCTGTCCAGCCATCTCGAAGACGCCTATGAGGAACTGCTCGAAGCTGGCTTGTCCGAGCCAGAGGCCATCAAACGGGCTCTGGGCCACAGGGCCAACTGGCATGGACTCGCCGAGAGAATTCGCCGCGCGAAGAGCAAGGAGGACGGTTTGAACCATCGAACAAAAACCTTGTGGTTGCCCGGTCTCGTGAGCCTGACGGCTTCCATGACTTGGCTGATGCTCTTGCAGCGAGTTGGCCCGCAGCCGCGCATACCATGGTTGCACTCGGGACTCCCGCTGATGCCTTATCTGGTGTGGCTTCTTACCCAGCCCCTGTTTGGAGCGGTGGGCGCTTACCTGTCGCGTCGCGCGGGAGCCGAACGGCTGGTCGAGCTCACCGCAAGTATGTTTCCCGCGATCGTGATGCTCGGATTGTGGTGTCTGGTGGTCGCGATAAGTATTCTGGTCGAGAAGAATCCGCATGTTTTGCCGCAGTGGCCCTTGGTCTTGTTCGGTGCATTTAACTGGGCCATTCTCCCCGGCTTGTTGCTTCTACTGGGCAGGCTTCTTTTCTTGCGGACCGGCATCTTCGCAAAGTCATAGTCGGACCTCGGGCGCGGAACAGGACGAACGATGTCTGCCAATTCTGGTCTGGGTTGCTTCGACTACGCTCAGGTGAAAAAAAGCGGCGGGCGAGGACGCCCGCCCTACATATGCCTGGCTTCGTAGGCTGCGATCTCCGATTCGTGCTGCAGCGTCAGGCCGATGTCATCCAGGCCATTCAGCAGACAGTGGCGGGTGAAGTCGTCGATCTGGAAGCTTGCGGAAAATCCGTGATCGTCGTGCACTTTGCATTGTTCGAGGTCAATGGAGAGATGGTAGTCGTGGAACTCGGTGGCACGGCGCGTGATTTCAGCGACCTCTTCTTCGGTCAGGACGACCGTCAGCACGCCGTTCTTTACGCAGTTGTTGGCAAAAATGTCGGCGAACGTCGGGGCGATCACTGCCCGGAAACCGAAATCGTCGAGCGCCCAGACCGCATGTTCGCGCGACGATCCGCAGCCGAAATTCTTTCCCGTCACCAGCACGCTGGCCCCGGCGTGCCGCGGATGGTTTAGAGAAAAAGACGGATCGAGCGAGCCATCCTTGCCCCGGCGCCAGTCGTAGAAGAGGAATTCTCCGAAGCCGGTGCGTTCGATTCGCTTGAGGAATTGCTTGGGGATGATCTGGTCGGTGTCGATGTTGGCGCGATCGAGCGGGGCGACTTTGCCTTTATGCTTGCGAAACGGTTGCATTCGTTCTCCAGGCTTCGATTCTCCCAACTTTGCGGAGGGCGGGACGCCGGCGCTACTTTAAATCGGCGCTACTTTTCAAACTTCCAGTTACGAATATCCGTGAAGTGTCCTGCAATCGCTGCCGCTGCCGCCATCATCGGACTGACCAGGTGGGTGCGTCCTCCGCGTCCCTGGCGGCCTTCGAAGTTGCGGTTGCTGGTGGAAGCGCAACGTTCGCCGGGCTGCAGGATGTCGGGATTCATGCCCAGGCACATCGAGCATCCTGACTCGCGCCATTCGAAGCCGGCTTCCTGAAAAATCTGGTCAAGACCTTCCTGCTCGGCGGCGTGCTTTACTGCCTGTGAGCCGGGGACCACCATCGCCCGCACCTTCGGATTTACGTGATGACCCTCGGGCTACGCGCGCTGCGGCGCGCAAATCTTCCAGGCGCGAGTTGGTGCAGGAGCCGATAAAAACGCGATCGACCGGAATATCTTCGATACGCGTTCCGGGCTCGAGTCCCATGTATTCCAGCATGCGTTCGGCGGAGCGACGATCAGCTTCCGTCTTCATACTGTCCAGCATCGGGACTCGTCCGCTGACTGCGACCACCATGCCGGGATTGGTTCCCCAGGTCACGAAGGGTGCGAGCTTTGAGGCGTCGATTTCGACGACCTTGTCATATTTCGCGCCGGATCAGAAGGCAGGCTGCGCCAGCGAGCCAGCGTCTTTTCCCAATGGCCGTTTGTCGCACTCGGCGCAAACCGGCGGCCCTTGACGTAGGCGAAGGTGGTTTCGTCGGGCGCAACCATGCCGGCGCGCGCTCCGGCCTCGATGCTCATATTGCACAGCGTCATGCGGCCTTCCATCGAAAGCGCGCGAACGGCTTCGCCGGCGTACTCGATGACGTGTCCGGTGGCGCCGTCGGTGCCGATCTGTCCGATGATGCCGAGCGCCAGATCTTTTGCCGTTACCCCTTCAGCCAGCGCGCCCCGCACGTCGATCAGCATGGTTTTCGGTTTACGTTGCGGCAGGCATTGCGTGGCCAGCACGTGCTCGACCTCCGACGTCCCAATACCAAAGGCCAGCGAGCCGAAGGCGCCGTGAGTGCTGGTATGGCTGTCGCCGCAGACGATGGTCATGCCCGGCTGCGTGATGCCCAGTTCCGGGCCGATGACGTGCACGATGCCCTGGTTGGGTGAATCCATGTCGAAGAGGGGCACTCCGAACTCTTTGCAATTCTTTTGCAGGGCCTGAATCTGACGGGCCGCGATCGGGTCAGTGATGGGAGTGCCGCGCGGTTCGGTCGGGATATTGTGGTCGACCGTCGCTACGGTCCGCTGAGGCTGACGCACCGGGCGTCCGGCCGCGCGCAGGCCGTCAAAGGCCTGCGGCGATGTCACTTCGTGGACCAGGTGGAGGTCGATATAGAGAAGAGGCAGGCGCTCCGGAGGCGAACACACAATGTGCTCGTCCCAAACCTTTTCGAATAGGGTGCGCGCGGGCATGGACTTGTAAAGGGATATTTTATCAATAAAGGGCTGTTGCTGATTAGGGATAGGCCTACTTTTGACTGTGTGTGGGACCGGGTCTCGACCCGGTCGGGCGGTGCGCACACCGCTGTAGATCTGTGGTCAGTGATAAACCTGCGGCCCGTTGGGCCGCCTGACCGGGTCAGAGACCCAGTCCCACACAGTCAAAAAAGATTATTATGATCGTTCATGATTAACGGCAAACGCATCGCCGTGGTGCTGCCTGCGTACAACGCGGAGAAGACGCTGGCAACGACCGTCGCGGAATTGCCCGAGCTGGTCGATATCCGCATCCTGGTGGACGACCACAGCTCCGATCACACAGTCCGAATTGCCGAGCGGCTGGGGCTGCAATACTTTGTGCACGACCGGAACTACGGCTACGGACGCAACCAGCAGACCTGCTATCGCGAAGCATTGGCAGCGGGCGCGGATGTCGTCATCATGTTGCATCCCGATTATCAGTACACTCCTCTTCTGGTGACCGCCATGGCGAGCATGGTGGCCTACGAAGTTTACGACGTAGTCTTGGGTTCGCGCATCATCGGGGGTCAGGCGCTGCGTGGAGGCATGCCGTTCTACAAATATGTCTCGAACCGGCTTCTGACCGGGTTCGAAAATTTGTTTCTCGGGATCAAGTTGTCGGAATACCACACCGGGTATCGCGCCTTCAGCCGCAAAGTTTTGACAGAGCTTCCGCTGCGTGAGAACTCGGATGACTTTGTTTTCGATAATCAGATGCTGGCGCAGTGCGTGAATTTCGGCTTTCGAATTGGCGAAGTGTCTTGCCCGACGAAATACTTCGAGGAAGCCTCGTCGATCAACTTCCGGCGCAGTGTGATTTACGGTCTGGGCGTGCTCCGGACGACGTTGCAGTTTGCCCTGCAAAAGGCCGGGGTGGCGCATTTCCAGATTTTCAGCGCCAAAGGCCGAAAGCTGGAGCCTGGATATGCCACCTACTACGCGCGGGGAGCGGCGGAGCCTCCGGGCTAGCACGAGGAGGCACGGCTCCCGACGATCCAATTGCGCCTCCCGGCGGTTGCGAATAGCATCTAACTGAAGACGCATGGCGACCGCCACTCCTACCGCGCTGGAACGACGCCCGCCCAGGATGGTCTATACCGAAGTTCTCAGCTTCGCTTACGAGACTTTCCGAACAAATAAGGTACGTTTCGCACTGACCGCCCTGGGAATGGTAATCGGGACCGCGTCCCTGATCCTGGTTGTGACCATCGGCATGACCGGCAAGCAATACGTGCTGAACCAGATCCAGTCTATCGGCACCAACCAGATTGAGGCTGAATACCAGAGCGGGGGACAGCGCGTCGCCAACGTCACCCCCGACCCCCTTACCATCGACGACATGCGAGCCGCCTTGCGGGAGGTGCCGGGTATCGTGGCGGCATCTCCGGTGGTTTCGCTGAGCGACCGCATTCCGGTGGGCGGAGGCAAGGAGCGCGACATCTCGGTATTGGGAGTCTTTCCCGACTACCGCATCGTGCGCAACCTGGTGGTCCTGACCGGAAGGTTCTTCGACTCCCAGGACGAGCAGGAGCACAACAAGGTCGGAGTGATCACTCAGAAAATGGCGGAGGAACTTTTCGGATCACAGGAAGAAGCGGTCGGCAAAGTGATCAAGCTGAGCGGCCTGCCCTTCACCATCATAGGCACGTTCCGGGAGCGGGTGGACACCTTTGGACAAACCGAAGTCGTCGATTACACGATGTTGATCCCGTATACCGTCAGCCGCTACTTTACCGACACTCCCACGGTGAAGCAGATTTATTTCTCGGCGGCCGACCCGGCGATGGTGCAGCCGGCAACGGACCAGATCCGGCGTGTAATTCAAAGCCGGCATCGGGCAGAGTCGGTCTATAACGTGATGAACCTGACCCAACTGGTGGTCTTGGCGGAGAAAACTGCCAACGCTTTGACCCTGGTCTTGCTGCTGGTGGCGGCAGTGGTGCTGCTGGTAAGCGGCATCGGAATCATGAATATCATGCTGGCCACGGTGAGCTCCCGCATCCGCGAGATCGGGATTCGCAAGGCGCTGGGAGCTACCAACCGGGAAATTCGCTTCCAATTCCTGGTTGAGGCGGTGACGATTTCGCTGGTGGGGGGACTGATTGGCGTAGTGATTGGCCTGGCGATTCCGTATTCGGTACGCTTCTTGACGGAATATCGTATCCCCATTTCGGGCCTGTCCGCTATCGTGGCCATTTTGGTGTCGTCTCTGGTGGGAGTGATCTTTGGTACGGTTCCAGCCACGCGCGCGGCGAAGCTTGATCCGGTGGAGAGCTTGAGGCACGAATGAAACAGCCTCTGGCTTCTAGCTGCTGGCTACCAGCCAGTGCCGCTTTGGAAGGCTAAGAGCCAGAAGCTAGCGGCTAGAAGCGCTTTCCCAAAAACAGCAACGCCGGGCGGGTTAGCCCGGCGCTTCATTTTTGCTCACCTTGCGGAGAACGGCTCGGTTCTGAGGTCCCCGTAGATTTCTTACATACTGACGGTCACCGCTTACACGTCACCGACTACATGACCAGCGCCAGACCCTCCAGCTCTTTTTGCAGCACGGGCATGGAGCATCCGGACATCTCGACCCGGCCCACGGCGTCCATGGCTGCTTGAGGCGATACTCCATAGCCACGTCCCATGAGGAAGACTTGCAGGAGTTCCGCGGCTTCGCGCGAATCGATCAGGCCTCCCTGCAACAGATCGTTTCGTAGAGCCGTTAGTTCGGTACTGGAGAATCGTTCTTTCATGGTCGTTCACCTCCGACCTTGACTTCTTATTAGACTCAGTCACAGCCTGCAGCGTTGCATGCAATTTTGGTGCCGCAACCGGCTCTCTTTTCTATATACGTCACGAGCCGCAATGTAGTTTCTTAAACCCCTTACGTTGCGACAAGTTGCAGGCAGCGTGATTTTTGCGGGCCAAAACGGAGTGGCACGAACGGGCCATATCGGGAATTCTCGCGATTGACACGTTGTGTCGTTATGGGACGACAGAATATGGCTTTAGGAAGGTTCGGTGACAGCCTCGTCCACCAGCAAAATGGGGATGCCGTCACGAATCGGATATGCCCGCCGACACACGGCACACTTCAGGCTTTGTCCCTCGGCCTTGAGGACGAGAGGTTTTTTGCACACCGGGCAGACCAGGATGTCGAGCAAATCTTGGGGAATCATGGCGCCGATTTTACCCCTTTTGTTCATGCGAGCAAACTGGAAGGTTAGAGCTCCTAGCTGCCAGCTGTCAGCTCTCAGCTCTCCAGCTTCAACGGTCTCAGCTGACGGTGGAGAGGTTCGGAGGGGCGTCATCCTGAACGGCCTTAGGCCGTGAACAGCCGCTGTGTTGGAGCACGGTCTTCAACTCAAGCACCGTTAGCTCCCGGATTCGGTGTGCCAGTTTCTACTGATAGCTGAGAGCTGATAGCTGAAAACTGACAGCTGGTTTACGATACCTTCCTGGAGGCGCGACCGCATGGCTGCCATCGTTCTGGACGGGAACAAGATCGCCGCCGAAATCCGGGCGGAAGTTGCTTCCGAGGTAAAGAGCCTGACCGCTGCCGGAATTCGGCCTGGACTGGCCGTCGTCCTGGTCGGCCACAATCCGGCCTCTGAAATCTATGTTCGCGGCAAGGTCAAGAGTTCCGGGGAAGTGGGAATTTACAGCGAACAGCTGACCCCGCCAGACACGATTTCGACCCAGGAACTTCTGGAACTGGTCCTGCAGTTGAACCGGCGCGACGAAATCGACGGCATACTGGTCCAGCTTCCACTGCCGGCGCAGGTTGATTCCAAACGGATTCTGATGGCGGTGGACCCCGGCAAGGACGTAGACGGCTTCCACCCCGTCAACGTGGGTTTTCTCTCCACCCAGCGTCCGGGCCTGGTACCTTGCACGCCGGCGGGAATCATGGAAATTCTCAAGCGCAGCAATATTCCGGTGGCGGGCCAGGAGGCAGTGGTGGTAGGGCGTAGCGACATCGTCGGCAAGCCTACGGCGATGTTGCTCATCAACGGGAACGCCACGGTGACGGTCTGCCACTCCAAGACGCGGGACCTTCCCGGCGTCTGCCGCCGCGCCGACATCCTGGTGGCTGCCATCGGCCGCGCCGGAATGATTACGCGAGACTTCGTAAAGCCGGGGGCGACGGTGATCGACGTCGGGATGAACAAGGTGACCGATCGGGCCGAGTTCGACCGGCTTTTCGCCGGCAACGCCAAGCGGGAGGAAAGCTTCCGGACCAAGGGCTCGGCGCTGGTAGGCGATGTCCATCCCGCAGTGGCAGAAGTGGCGGGGGCGATCACGCCGGTGCCAGGGGGTGTCGGTCCCCTGACCATCGCGATGCTGATGGCCAATACGGTCAAGGCGGCGAAAATGCGGAGGGGCTCACGCCTGCCCGAGCTGGCTGCGGAGCACGCCCGAAGTGCCTAAAAAGGTGCATAACAAAGAAGTGCCCGAAGGAAGCGCCTGAAGAAAGTGCTTAAGGTTGGTTTGACCGGCGGCATCGCCGCCGGCAAGTCGGTGGTGGCCGAAATGTTCGCCGCCCTGGGCGCTCACGTCATCCAGGCGGACGAGGTTTCTCACCAGCTCATGCAGCCCGGCCAGCCCGTCTACGGCGAGGTCGTGGCTCACTTCGGCCGTGAAATCCTGAACCCGGATGGCACCGTGAACCGGCCCCGGTTGGCGGAGCTGGCCTTCAGCAGCAGACCCTCGCGCGTCCAGGAACTGAATCAGATCGTGCATCCGGCAGTAATTCGACGGGAAGAAGAGTGGATGGAGCAGGTGAGCCAGCGCGATCCCCAAGCGGTCGCAATAGTGGAGGCCGCGCTCATTCTGGAGGCGGGGATGGCCACGGGCCTCGACCGCCTGGTGGTGGTGACCTGCCGGCCGGAGCAGCGAATTGAGCGCTGGGCCCGGCGCCTGAATGTAGACGAGGAAACAGCGCGCCGCGAGGTCACGCGTCGCATGGCGGCACAGCTTCCCGATGAAGAGAAGATCAAAGCGGCCGACTTTGTGGTGGACAATTCGGGGTCGCTGGATGAAACCCGCCGGCAGGTGAAGGAGATCTACACGGAGTTGCTGGTGTGGAGCGCGCGCCCTCGCCCGCTTTGACCGCCTGCAGCAGCTGTGAGGCCGGTGAATAGCTAACGGATTCTGGTCTGGGAAACATACTTTCCGCAGCAACGGGCTCTGGCGGGCGAGGACTCCTTCGACTTCGCTCAGGACAGGTCCGCCCCACACAAAGCAGCTCTGGATTTAGAATCGCATGGGAAGGTCTTTTGATATGAAGGTGCTGCGTCCCGTTCTGCTGGCGGTGGTTTTTGCCGGCGCATTCTATTACTTCACCACTTACCGATCTGGTCAGTTCCATCCCGCTAACTGGTTTGGCCGTCCCGCAAAGGTGGAGATCACTGAGGCCGCAGTGGTCGAACCATTCGACAGCGAAGAGCAGAACAACATCAGCGTCTATCGCAAGAACATCGATTCGGTTGTGAACATCACCTCGCGTGCGGTGACTTTTGATTTCTTCTACGGGCTGGTGCCGCAGGAGGGCCAGGGCTCAGGTTTCATCATCGATAAAGAAGGCCACGTGCTGACCAACTATCACGTGATCGCCGACGCCCGGCAGGTGGAGGTGACCCTGCACAACCGCAAGAAGTACCGCGCCACGGTCATCGGGACCGACCGCTCCCACGATCTGGCGGTGATTCAGATCAAGCGCTCGGAATTCACGCCGATGGTGCTCGGGGACTCGAGCGAAAATTGCAGGTAGGTCAGAAGGTCTATGCCATCGGCAATCCCTTCGGACTTTCGCGGCACCATGACGCGCGGCATCATCAGTTCGATTCGCCCGGTACAGGAACCGGACGGCATGCAGATTGACGAAGCTATTCAGACCGACGCGGCCATCAATCCCGGCAACTCGGGCGGCCCGCTGCTCAACTGGCACGGCGAGGTGATCGGGATCAACACCATGATCGCGTCGAACGTCGGGACAGAGCGCGGGGATCGGCTTTGCCATTCCGGTGAACACGGCGAAGGCGGTGCTGAATGACCTGGTGACTCTGGGGCGGGTACGCCGTCCGGCGCTGGGCGTGCGTACCATTCCGATCACTCCGGAACTGGCGGAACAGATGGGATTGGCCGCCGACAATGGCTTGCTGATCGTGCAGGTGGTTCCAGGCGGAGCCGCAGACCGCGCCGGACTACACGGCGGGACCGAGCGCGCTTATCTCGGCAATATTCCGATCATGCTGGGCGGTGACTTGATTGTCGCAATCGACGGCCAGGACCTCCAGGACCAGCAGGATCTCAGCCAGGTCATGAACAGTCACCGCGCCGGCGACACGGTACGGCTGACCATCTACCGCGGAAAGAAAAAGATGGATGTCAGCGTAGTGCTGGGCGAGGCCCGGGAGCAGGTATGAGAGGGCAAGCACTTGGCAATTAGCAATTAGCCCAACCCGTGCGGCCAAATGCTAAGTGCCAAGTGCTGCGTTACCTACGCTGCCGACTCGTCCAGGAAGTCTTCGATTTCGTTCACTTCCTTGTCGGTCAGCCGCAGGTCTCCAGCCCGCATGACGCCGTCAGCCTGGCGGGCATTGCGGGCGCCGACGATGGCTCCGGTAACTGCGGGATTACGCAGAGTCCAGGCGATCGCGACCTCGCCCGGTGATCGCCCATGGCGTTTGCCGATCTCCTGAAGTCGCTCGACCAGGGCGAGATTCTGCGAGAGCTTGGGCTCGTTGAAATTTGGATTCCCTCTTCGCCAGTCATCCTTCGGCAGTTTGGCGGCGCGCTCGCGGGTCATGGCCCCGGTCAATAATCCGGATGCCATGGGCGAATAGACGATCACGCCAATACCTTCGCGCAGGCAGTAGGGCAGGATATCTTCCTCGACTTCGCGGTTAATCAGGGAGTACGGAGGCTGCAGCGAGGTGACGGGCGCTATGGCCTGGGCGCGGCGCAACTGCTTGACGTCGAAATTCGAAACTCCGATCCAGCGCACTTTGCCTTGCCGCTTCAGGTCGGCAAGAGTCGCCCAGCCCTCCTCGAGTTGGGGTGAATCCGGGCTGGGAGGCCAGTGAATCTGGTAAAGATCGATCACATCCACGGCCAGGCGGCGCAGGCTGTCTTCGAGTTCTCGGCGAATGGAATCGGCGCCCAGGCCTCCGCGCACATTGCCCTGTTCGTCCCAGAGGCGGCCGCATTTGGTGAAGATGTACGGCCTGGGGCCGGACCAGGTTTTCAGTGCCCGGGCCACGATTTCTTCGGAGTGGCCGAGGCCGTAGACGGCGGCGGTGTCGATCCAGTTCACACCTAGTTCAAGGGAGCGGTGAATCGCGGCGATCGAGTCGTTGTCGTCCTGCGACCCCCACGCGAATTGCCAGCCCGAGCCGCCGATGGCCCAGGCCCCGTAGCCTACTGTAGTGATATGCAAGTCGGAGTTGCCAAGTTGCCGGGTTTGCATTTGAATCTCCTGACAGCTTTTGATTCATCCTGTTTCGAGTCCGATTCACTAGGGTAGAAGAAATGAACGTTGAAGTCATCCAGCGCTTTTGCCTTTCGTTCCCGCAGGCGACCGAGAACCTGCAATGGGGAGACGACCTTTGCTTCAAGGTTGGAGGGAAGATTTTCGCCGTGCTGGGTTTGAATTCAGTGCCGCCCGGTTTGTCGTTCAAGTGCACTCCGGAACCTTTGCCGAACTGGTGGAGCGGGAGGGGATCGTTCCGGCGCCATATGTGGGGCGGTATAAATGGGTTTTGGTTGAGGATTTGGAGGTATTGTCGTGGACCGAGCTGACCGAGTTGTTACGGGCGTCGTATGAGATGGTCACCGCGAAGGCAAAGATTGGGAAAGCGGCTAAGAAGAAAAAATCCGCGAGTACCATGAAGAAAAGAAAGTAGCGCCTGCTTTTCTCTCCGTTCTCGATGGCTTTTCTCTGCGACCTTTGCGGTTAAAAGCTCTTGACCCCAAAGGACGCAGAGAAAACATGCAAGCACGCAGAGAAATTCTCGACCCTATTTGACTCTCGCTCACCCGCTGGGCTAGCCTCTGACAGTCCTCTCCTCTTATGCGATCTCATTGCAAGTTATTCATTCTGCTGCTCCTGGTTTCGTCTGGGGCAGGGGCCCAGGCTTTCGGTACGGCTGCAATTCCGGTTCAGGCGCCTCGTGCCATGGTGGTCAGCGTGCACCGGCTGGCTTCGCGCGCCGGGGCACAGATGATGAAAGCGGGCGGCAATGCGGTGGACGCGGCGGTGGCCGTCGGATTCGCTTTGGCGGTGGTGTATCCGGAGGCGGGAAATCTGGGCGGCGGCGGCTTCATGCTGATCCGCACCGCGGACAGCAAAATACGCTTCATTGATTATCGCGAGAAGGCCCCGGCGGCGGCTACGGCCAACATGTACCTGGACGCGAAGGGGAATGTCATCGAGGAGGCCAGCACGGTCGGCTACAAATCCATCGGGGTCCCGGGATCCGTTGCCGGCATGGTGTACGCCGAAGAGAAATACGGCAAGCTGTCACTGGAGCGGGTCATGGCTCCGGCCATCAAACTTGCGCGGGACGGATTCACCCTGTCCGCGGGGGACGCCAAAGATTTGCGAGACGATGAAGATGCAAAGGTACTTGCCCGGTTCCCGGAATCGAAGCGTATCTTTCAGCGTGACGGGAATTACTACAAGGCCGGCGAGCTATTCAAACAGCCTGATCTGGCACGGACGTTGCAGCGCATCGCCAGCCAGCCCGACGACTTCTACCACGGTGCGATGGCGCGCGAGCTGGCAGCCACGATGCAAAAAGGCGGCGGCCTGATCACCGCCGACGATCTGGCGCACTATGAAGTGAAGGAGCGGGAGGCGATTCGGGGCAGCTATCGCGGATATGAAATTATCAGTGCTCCGCCACCGTCTTCCGGCGGGATCACTTTGATTGAGATCCTCAACATTCTCGAAGGCTATGACCTGGGAAAGTTGCGAGGCCGGCCGCCACAGGCGATACACCTGACAGTGGAAGCCTTCCGGCGGGCGTTTTTCGATCGCGCGGATTTTTTGGGCGATCCGGACTTTTCCAGGATTCCTGTGGCTCAGCTCATCGACAAACGGTACGCCGCAGCCTGGCGAGAATCCATCGATCCGGCGCACGCCAGCGTCAGCAAAGACTTGCGTCGCCCGGCGATCTTCAGCGAGCTCGAACAGTACGCCGCACTTCATTCCAAGCCGGGCACGCGTGTAGAGCCGAACCAGACCACTCACTATTCGGTGGTAGATCCGGAGGGGAACGCGGTTGCGGTCACCACCACCTTAAACGCCAGTTTTGGCTCCGGCGTAACCGCCGAAGGCCTGGGCTTTTTGATGAATGATGAGATGGACGATTTCGCCTCCAAGCAGGGCACGCCCAACATGTTTGGACTGATACAAGGTCCGGCCAACGCGATTGGCCCGGGCAAGCGTCCGCTCTCCGCGATGGCCCCGACTATCGTGCTGAAAGACGGGAAGCTGTTTATGGTGCTAGGCTCTCCCGGCGGGCCGCGGATTATTACCACGGTAGCGAATATCCTGATGGGAGTGGTGGACTACGGGATGAACATTCAGGAAGCGGTGAACGCACCACGCTTCCATCATCAGTGGCTGCCCGACGTGACGGACGCCGAGCAAGATTTTCCTCCAGCTACGATCAGGGGATTGGAAGGGATGGGCCACCGGGTCGACGCCGAAGACTACTGGAGCGATGGGGAGTGCATCATGATTGACCCCAAGAGCGGAGAGCGGCTGGGCGCGAGCGACAAGCGTAATAACGGAAGGGCAGTGGGGTTTTAGGTTGTGTACGGGCAGAGCCTGTCCTGAGCGACGTCGAAGGATGTCCTCACCTGCCCGGTCGAGCGAAGCTCGACAGAAATAAGAAATATGTACGGACGCCCTCTAGATCAGAACTGCCGAGCGCTGCTCGGCTGGGCAGGTGAGGACACCTGCCCCTACGTGGTTTGTGGAAGATAGGACCTATCATGCTTAAGGCGATGTCCACATACGTTTACGTGAAAGAGCGGCTGCATCCTGGCCTGCTGGACGGATTGGTGCGGGGCGGCGCGCAGGCGATCGAGATTTTCGCCGCCCGGCAGCACCTCGACTATGCCAATCGCAAACAGCATGTGCGGGAGATTGCGGACTGGTTCCATGGCAGCGGCATTCCGCTCCATTCGGTTCATTCCCCCATGTTCGCCGATTACGAGCGCGGCCGCACCGGAGCGCCTCCGGTGAACGTTGCCGCGACCGACCGGGCCCAGCGCATCGAAGCCATGGATGAGATCAAACGCGCGATCGAAGTGGCGGAGCAGATTCCATTTCGTTTTCTAGTGCAGCACCTCGGCACCAGCGGCGAGTCGTTTGACGATCGCAAATTCGAAGCGGCGATGACTTCGATCGAGCATTTGCGTGCGTTCGCCAAGCCGCTGGGCGTGCGCATCCTGCTCGAGAATATTCCCAACGAGCTTTCCACCCCGGGCAAGCTGGTGGAATTTATCCAGGGCACTCACTTCGACGACGTAGGCGTATGTTTCGATCTCGGCCACGCCCACATCATGAGCAGTGTGGCGGAGGCGTACGAAATCATGAAAGGCTATATCCACTCGACCCACGTCCACGATAACGCCAAAGACCGCGACTCGCATCTGTGGCCGGGAGCCGGTTCCATCGACTGGAAAGAAGCAATGGAATTGCTGCGTTCGGCGCCGCATACTCCGCCCCTGCTGCTGGAGATCGAAGCGGACGAGAAAGTGAATCCGGTGGAGAAGATGGGGGAAGTATTTAGAAATTTGGAAATTGAGTAATTTAGTAATCGGGTAATTTCAGTGCCACGGTTTCGGCGTTTTCAATTACTCAATTACCAAATTACCCGATTTCTCAATCTAGCTATGTCTTTTCCCGTAACCACCATCGCTGAGATTGGCAAGCACGAGGGCCAGACTGTCACCATTCGCGGCTGGCTCTACAACCTGCGCGAAAGCGGGAAGTTGCTCTTTCCGCAGTTTCGCGACGGCTCCGGCGTGATTCAGGGAGTTGTGCCCAAGAGCGCGGTGCCGCCCGAAGTTTTCGAGGCAATCAAGGGGCTCACCCAGGAGTCGAGCTTGATTGTCGAAGGCAAAGTCCGCGCCGACAAAAGAGCGCACGGCGGCTTCGAGCTCGATGTGTCCGGAGTTCAGGTGTTGCAGCGTGTCTCTGAGAGCGATCCGTATCCGATCTCGCTCAAAGAGCACGGCGTGGAATTCCTCATGGAGCACCGCCATCTTTGGGTGCGGACTCCGCGGCAGGCGGCGATTTTGCGAGTGCGGGCGGAGATCATCAAGGCGGCCCGCGATTTTTTCGACGAGCGCGGATTTACGCTGACCGATCCTCCCATTCTCACTCCCGCTGCCTGCGAAGGCACCAGCACTCTGTTTCCCGTCGATTATTTTGAGGAGCAGGCGTATTTAACCCAGTCCGGCCAGCTTTACATTGAAGCGACGGCGATGGCGCTGGGCAAGGTGTACTCGTTCGGGCCAACCTTTCGCGCGGAGAAATCCAAGACCCGCCGTCACCTCACCGAGTTCTGGATGGTTGAGCCGGAAGTCGCATACGCCGAACTCGACGATCTTATGGATCTGGCTGAAGGCCTGATCAGCTTCATCGTGAAGCGGTGCCTGGAGAAGCGGCGTGCGCGATCTGCAGACCATCGGACGAGACGTCACCAAGCTGGAGAAGATTGAGGCCCCATTTCCGCGCATTACTTACGACGAAGCGGTGAAGATGTTGCAGGAAGCCAACGCCAAGGGCGCGCTGGAAAATAAATTCGAGTGGGGCGGCGACCTGGGATCGCCCGACGAAACCTATATCTCATCTCAGTTCGACAAGCCGGTTATGGTGCATCGCTATCCTGCGCAGGTGAAGGCATTCTACATGGAGCCGGACCCGCAACGTCCAGAGCTGGCGTTATGCGTAGATGTGCTGGCCCCCGAAGGTTACGGCGAAATTATTGGGGGCTCGCAGCGTATGGCTTCGTACGATCTGCTGGTGCAGCGCATTCACGAGCATGGCCTTCCCGAAGAAGCATTCAAGTGGTACCTTGACCTGCGCAAATTCGGCAGCGTCCCGCACGGCGGATTCGGCATGGGTATTGAACGTGCGGTGGCGTGGATCTGTGGGCTGGAACATGTACGCGAGACGATTCCGTTCCCGCGGATGTTGAACCGGCTGTATCCGTAAGCTTTCGTCGCCGAGGACGGAAACGGTCTTGATGTCCGAGTTTGCGCCGGCGCGCGTCCCAGAGGGACGCCTGATAGTAGCCCGGCGTTTCAACGCCGGGTGTCGTCGGTTCACCCGCCACTGAAGTGGCGGGCTACTATCAATGGTCCCTCCGGGACCTCAAAATCGACGTCGGCCGCGACGCTGACGAAAACCTATGACGCCTCCAATCGCTTCTTCCTCCAACATCGTCCCTGCGAAGATTCGCGTGATCGGGGTCCCGCTCGACTTGGGACAGTCACGCCGTGGTGTGGACATGGGGCCCTCCGCGGTCCGCGTCGCTGGACTCGAGGCGCGTCTCGAAGAGCTCGGGCACGTGGTCGAAGATGCCGGAAATGTTGCCGTGGCCATTGCGGAACAGAAAAAGGCAGGCGACCCTTCGGCCAAGTATTTGAAAGAAATTACAGCTACCTGCACCAAGGCGGCCGAACTGGTTCTAAAGACTCTCGAGGCCGGCATGGTGCCGCTGGTGCTGGGCGGCGACCACTCGGTGGCCGCAGGCACAGTGGCTGGCGTAGCCGAGTTTTTCCGACGTCAGAACCAGAAAATCGGGTTGATCTGGATCGACGCTCACACCGACATCAATACTCCGGAGAGTTCGCCCAGCGGGAATGTCCACGGGATGCCGCTGGCCGCGACCATGGGCCTCGGACCGGCCGAGCTGTCGAACATTTTTGATTTTTCGCCCAAGGTGAGGCCGGAGAATTGCGTGCTGGTAGGAGTGCGCGACATCGACGCGGTGGAGAAGGAAAACGTGCGCCGGGCCGGCATCGGAGTCTTTACCATGCGTGACATCGATGAGCGCGGCATGCGTACCGTAATGGAAGAAGCGCTGCGCATGGCGGGGCGCGGCACCGCCGGCTATCACGTTTCTCTCGATATGGACTGGATCGATCCCGAGGACGCGCCCGGCGTGGGCACGCCGGTCCGCGGTGGCGCGACCTATCGCGAGGCCCACCTCGCCATGGAAATCATCGCTGATCACGGGCGCATGCTGAGTTTCGAAATCGTCGAAGTGAATCCGGTCATCGATGAGCACAACCGGACCGCCGATTTGGCAGTGGAGCTCGCTCTGTCGGCGTTTGGAAAAAAGATTTTGTAACTGTTACTCGTGTGGGGCGGGCGCCCTCGCCCGCCGCTTTTGACTCGGACTTTCGTTCCTCAACCAGCAAAGTAATTCAACTTCAAAGGCGGCGGGCGAGGGCGCCCGCCCCACACATACTGCCTATTTTTTCGGGGGGACCGCGTCTGCTGTCTGGCCTGCAACCGAGAAATCCCATACCGAATAGAACACGCCCTGCTCTGCGCCCGACTGCGACATACCCTTTTTCGGTTTGTCAGCTTTGGTCGGTCTCAGCACCAGCCCGTACTCTCCGGGCGCCAGCGGAGACGCCGGCTCGATTTGCATATGTCCACGCTCCAGGCGAGTTGTCTGGAGCGGCGTACGCTCTTCGTCAATCATGGATTGCGCCTGCCCGGGACCAACGTAGCTCATCTTCTGCTTGGTAGCGCCGACCAGCCGGTAGTTGTCTTTTGTCTGAGGTAAATGAACCAGGACAGGCTCGTAGCGATCGGGATCAAGCCCGGCGATGTTTCCGAACTCCAGATCAAATGTCGGCCGGGTGGTGGGCATCACATAAGAAGCTGTGTGCCCCGGCAGCGCCCAGATGTATGTCGTAGTGGGCATCCCGTGATGGCTGCCCATCATTCCTCCCATCATGCCGGAGGCGATACCCATGGCCGGACCGGCAAACATGCCGCCGCCCGCGATCGCAGCAAAACTCAAGCCCTCGGTGACGAAGCTACGCAGGGTTGATCCCGCGGCGGAACCGGCGCTGGGCCCGCCCTTGGTTGTGCTCTGCGCCATCTGTGCCATCGAGCTGGTCATCGGCTTTTGGTCGGTCCCGAGCAAAAGATTAATCTTGGGCAAAGCAGGCGGGACATACATTGTCCCGCTCATGCCGGACATCCCGCCCATACCTGCCAGCTCCGCCCATCGGGTTCATCGCCATCTGGCTCATCGTCATCTGGCTCATCATGGCCGCCATTTGCGGCGTCATCGGCGTGCTGCCGTAGCCCGGCGTCATCGCGGATTGCGGCATAGCGCTCGGTGATGACGGAACATTCGGGACGACAGTCACTGCCGCCGCCGGAGTTCGTTTCCTGCTCTTCGCGGCCAGCATCGCATCCATCACCGGGCCGCTGACGCCCGCTTCCTTCAGCGCCAGAAGGCCGTCGACGGAAACGTCAAAGTCCGAATCACTGGCGGTGATCACACTCAAAATGGTGCTGTCCTGAAGACCAGCCTTCACCATCTTGACGATTTCGGCATTGGTGAGAAGAGGATTCTTTGGCGGCAAGCTTGGCTGAGTCTGCTGGGCCTGAGTCTGCGGAACAAACACGGCGGCACACAGCAAGATGGATAACGCGCCAGCAAGCTTTATCATGGGCGTGCTTCGATTCTTTGCTACGACTGCCAAG